>CAWEXG010000001.1:0-287775 GCA_963812965.1 uncultured Acidimicrobiaceae bacterium
TACATTGCGAACGTAGCGCTCTACCAGCTGAGCTACACCCCCGAAGTGCCTGTCAACACTAGCCGCCCTGCCTTCGTCGCCGAATGGCCGCAACCGAGGCCGACTGGGGACACGAAGCCGCACCGAACCACACCGGTGGTCACGCCAGCCCCACCCACAACAAGGCCCAGCCGAAAGCGACCCAACCAGCCCGGACCAACCCTCCGCTACGACTCTTTGACCGCCGACACCAGCTTGGTCAGCGTGTCCTTCGCATCGCCGAAGAGCATGGTCGTCTTCGGGTCGTACAGCAGCTCGTTGTCGATACCGGCGAACCCGGGTCGCATCGATCGCTTCAGGAAGATGACGTTCTTCGCCTGGTCGACATTGACGATCGGCATGCCGTAGATGGGGCTCCCCGGCGTGTTCTTGGCCGCAGGGTTCACCGTGTCGTTGGCGCCCACCACCAGCGCAACGTCGGTGGTCGACATCTCCGGGTTGGCCTCGTCCATCTCCTTCAACTGGTCGTAGGGCACGTTGGCCTCGGCCAGGAGTACGTTCATGTGGCCTGGCATGCGGCCGGCCACCGGGTGGATGGCGTAGGTGACCTCGACCCCCTTCTCTAACGAGCGCGTCGGCCAGCTCCCGACGCCGTGTGCTGGGCCTGGGCCACAGCCAGCCCGTACCCGGGCACGATGACCACCTTGCGGGCGTAGGCCAGCAGCACGCCGATGTCCTCGGCCGTCCCCGACTTCACCGGTCGGGCATCCGCTCCCGCTCCATCCGCACCACCGGTGGCGGTGACCACCGAGCCGAAGGCGCTGAAGAGGATGTTGGGCAACGAACGGCCCATGGCCGAGCTCATCATGCGGGTCAACAGGATGCCCGATGCCCCCACCAGCGTCCCGGCGATGATCAGCAGGTTCGAGTTCAACGTGAAGCCGGACGCGGCCACCGCCAGACCGGTGAACGAGTTGAGCAGCGAGATCAGCACCGGCACGTCGGCCCCACCGATGGGCAGCACGAAGATCACGCCCAGGACCAGCGACAGCACCACCATGACGATCAACAGCGGCGTGGACCCGGTGACCAGCGTGGCCACGGCGATCCCGACGATGGCCACACCGAACACGGCGTTGATGATCTGCTGAGCCGGATAGGTGATCGGCCGACCGGTCATCAGCTCTTGGAGTTTGGCAAAGGCGATCGCGCTCCCGGCGAACGACACGCAGCCGACTAGCACGCCGAAGAGCACCTCGGCGATCCGGTAGACGGCGGGCTTCCCCGGCGACTCGATGAGGAACACGGTCAACGACACCAGAGCAGCAGCACCGCCACCCACACCGTTGAAGATGGCCACCATCTGGGGCATCGCCGTCATCTTCACCTTGCGGGCAGCAGGCACGGCGATCGCCGCCCCCACAACCATGGCCACGATGACCAGGATCAGGTTCTTGTCGCTACTGCGGAGCGCAGGGTTGGTAAACGTGAAGCCGACGGCCACCGTCGCTGCCGCCGCACCGAGCAGGTTCCCCTTCCGGGCCCCCTTGGGTGAGCTCAGCCCCTTCAGGGCCAGGATGAAGCCGATGGCCGTCAGCAGGTAGACCAGATCGGTCCAGGTCCCAAGCGTCATGACGTCGCATCTCCAGAGGCCGACTCACCCTTCGGGCTCTGGCCTGACGTTTGACCCGACGACGCTGCCGCCGCCCGCTCCGACGGCTTGACCTTGAACATCTCCAACATGCGGTCGGTCACGACGAAGCCGCCCACCACGTTGAGGGTGGCCAGCAGCACGGCTAGGAACCCTAAGGTCAGCTGGGCCGCACCATGTGCGTTGCCCATCACCAGCATGGTCCCCACCAGGATGATGCCGTGGATGGCGTTACTCCCCGACATGAGCGGGGTGTGCAGCACGCTCGGCACCTTCGAGATGACTTCGTTGCCGACGAACGCCGCCAGTACGAAGATCGTCACGAACTCGATGATTCCGGTGTTGCTCACGATGCAGCCCCCTTCTCCGTCTCTCCTGCCCCCGTCCCCGGCAATCCCAACGCCTCGGCGGTCGGCCCGTGGACGACCTCGCCTGCCCGCACCACGCACGTGCCCGCCACGATCTCGTCGTCGAAGTCGGGGGCCAGCTCGCCATCGGTCACCAGTAAGCCCAGGAAGTTGGCGATGTTCCGGGAGTACAGGAAGCTGGCATGCGTCGGCATCGATGCCGGGGGGTTGGTCAAGCCCACCACCGTCACCCCGTTCCCCGTCACCACGTCCTCGCCGGGCACCGAGAGCTCACAGTTGCCACCGGAGTCGGCAGCCATGTCCACGATCACCGAGCCGTTAGCCATGCCCTGGACCATGGCCTCGGTCACCAACACCGGCGCCTTCCGACCGGGGATCTGAGCGGTGGTGATGACAACGTCGGCGTTGGCCACTTCGGTGGCCAGAAGCTCCTGCTGTTTGGCCAGGTACTCGGCCGACTGCTCCTTGGCGTACCCGCCGGTGCCTTCCTGGGTCTCCAGCGCCAGCTCCACGAACGTGGCGCCCAGGCTCTGAACCTCTTCCTTGGCGGCGGCGCGCACGTCGTAGGCCCGGACTACCGCACCCAGCCGGCGAGCGGTGGCGATGGCCTGGAGCCCGGCCACGCCGGCGCCCATCACCAACACCTTGGCGGGAGGCACCGTGCCCGCTGCCGTCATGAACATGGGAAAGAACTTGGCCAGGTGCTCGGCTGCCGACAGCCCGGCCCGGTACCCGCTGACCGTGGCCTGCGAGGACAGGGCGTCCATCGACTGCGCCGCGGCTGATCCGGGGAAGCAGGTCGAGGCTGTAGACAGTGGCCTTCTTACCTACCAGCGCCTGGACGACGTCGGGCGCGGACAGTGGCTGCAACATGCTGATCACCGATACCCCGTCGGGCAGCTGGGCGATCTCGTCGACGGTCGGAGGTTGCACCCGAGCCACGATCGAAGCTCCCTGGACAGCACTGGCAGCATCGGCGGCGACGGTGGCCCCTGCCGCTTGGTACGCAGCGTCGGGGAAACGGGCAGCAGCACCGGCACCGGCTTGGACCACTACCTCGATCCCGGTGGCGGCCAACTTGCCGGCCACCTCGGGAACGATCGCCACCCGAGCCTCGCCAGGACGGGTCTCTGTGTTAACGGCGAGTTTCACGGCCGCCGGTATACAGGGAAATAGCCGCCACGGCCACTCGACGGGTCGTCATCCTGCTCTTACCCAGTCGTGGGCGGCGCTCTGGGTGTCGCTCTGGGTGTCGCTCTGGGTGTCGCTCTGGGTGTCGCTCTGGGCAGTCCTCATGGGCGTCCTGCCGCTGCCAAGAACGGTGGCGGCTCCCCCCCGCCGTGGGCCACCAGGTTGGCCCCGGTGACGAACCCGGCCATCGGCGACGAGACGAAGAGGCACAGAGAAGCGATGTCGTCCGGGGTCCCGAACCGACCCAGCGGCACCGTCGCTGCCACCCGGGCCATGCCTTCCGCCCCTCCGTAGTGGTCGTCAGCCGCCTCGGTGGCAACCAGCCCGGCACTGACGCAGTTGACCCGTACCTTCGGCGCCCACTCCATGGCCAACGACTGGGTCAGGTTGACCAGTCCCGCCTTGGCCGCTCCGTAAGCAGCCGTGCCCGGCGAAGGCCGCAGGCCGCTGACCGAGCCGATGTTGATGATGGAGCCCCCGTGCTCCTGATCCTGCATGACGGCGTTGGCGGCTTGACCGCAGTAGAGAGGTGCCAGCAGGTTGAGGGCCACGATCGAGCGGAAGAACCGGGGCGAGGCGGTGGCGGCATCGGCGTGAGGGGAGCCCCCGGCGTTGTTGACGAGGACACTGAGCTGGCCGAACCGGCTGGCAACGGCGGTGACCACCGCTGCTGCCTGTTCGGGATCACGAACGTCAGCGGTCACGAACGATGCCGTCCTGGTCGCTCCGTCCGGCCCGGGGGCGCTGGGGAGATCCTCGTCGCTCGGCTGGTTGCGTCCGCACACCACGACCTGGGCACCAGCGCCGAGAAACGCCTCGGTGATCCCTCGTCCGATGCCCCGGGCACCACCGGTCACGATGACGACACTCCCGTCGAAATCGAAGATCGCCACAGCTTCCTCCTGCGTAGTGACTGTTACAGTTCAGACGCCGTAATCACAGCACACTTGTGCAACCACACGATGCCATTACACGACACCACGGCACGCGATGCGACGGTTCTACTGCGCAACGACGCCGTACCGACGTGCCACGCCGTCTACCGCCCGGAGCAGTCATGCCAATCGAGACCTATCAGAAACAACCCGGTATCGCCGAGGTGGTCATCAACCACCCGCCGGTCAACGCCCTGGACGTGGCCGGATGGTTCGGCCTGGCCGACGCCGTGCTGGCAGCAGGGCGGGTACCGGATAACCGAGTCGTGATCGTCCGGGCCGAAGGTCGCGGCTTCTGCGCCGGGGTCGACATCAAGGAGATCCAGGCCAAGGGTGACGACGCCCTGATCGGCGCCAACCGGGGCTGCTTCGCTGCGTTCGCCGCCATGTACGAGTGCGAGATCCCGGTCATCGCCGCCGTCCATGGCTTCTGTCTGGGTGGCGGGGTCGGGATCTGCGGCAACGCCGACATCGTCGTGGCCGCCGACGACGCCACGTTCGGGCTGCCCGAGGTGGATCGGGGGGCGCTCGGGGCTGCCACCCATCTCTCCCGGCTGGTGCCGCAGCACCGCATGCGGTCGATGGTCTACACGGCCGAGCCGGCTACCGCCGCCGAGCTACATCACTACGGCTCCGTTCTCCGGGTCGTCCCCGCCGCCGAGCTGGTGGACGCCGCCTACGAGGTGGCCGCCGACATCGCGTCGAAGAGCCCGACCATCATCCGGCGGGCCAAGGAGTCGCTCAACGCCATCGACCCGGTCGATGTGAAGCGGAGCTACCGGATGGAGCAGGGCTTCACCTACGAGCTACACGTCGCCGGCGTGGCCGACGAGCAACGGTCGGCGTTCGTGGAGAAGCGCGACGCCGACACCTCGAAGTAGGAAGGTCGCCATGGCAGACAAACGACTCTCACTCGACGACCTCGTCGGCGAGCTCCGCAGCGGCATGACCATCGGCATCGGAGGCTGGGGTTCCCGCCGGAAGCCGATGGCCGCCGTCCGGGCACTCCTGCGGTCGAACCTCACCGATCTCACCGTGGTCAGCTACGGCGGTCCCGATGTCGGCCTCCTGTGTGCAGCCGGCAAGGTCAAGAAGGTGATCTTCGGATTCGTGACCCTCGACTCCATCCCAACCGATCCTCACTTCCGGGTAGCTCGCCAGACCGGTGCCGTCGATGCCATGGAGGTGGACGAGGGCATGTTCTACCTGGGATTGCTGGCGGCATCACACCGGGTGCCGTTCCTGCCCACCAGGTCTGGACTCGGCTCCGACGTGCTCCGGGTCAACCCCTCGCTGCGCACTGTCACCTCTCCGTACGACGACGGTGAGGAGCTGGTGGCCATGCCCGCTCTCCGGCTCGATGCCGCGCTGGTCCACGTGAACCGGGCGGACGCCTCGGGCAGTGGGCAGATCCTCGGACCCGACCCGTTCTTCGACGAGCTGTTCCTCGGGGCTGCCGACCGGCGGTTCGTCACCACCGAGCAGTTGGTGGCGACCGAGGAGTTCGCCTCGCACGGGCCGATCCAGACCATGAGTATCAGCAGGCTGTTGACCGACGGTGTGGTGGAAACGCCAGGAGGCGCCCACTTCACGGCGTGCGTCCCCGACTACTCCCGGGACGAGGCGTTCCAAAAGGCGTACGTGGCCGCCGCCGGTGACGCCGACGGCGTGGGCGGCGTTCAGTCCGTCGTTACCTCGAAGTGGACGAGGGCGAGTACCAGACCCAGGTGAAGCAGGCGGCGGTCGAGCTCGCCGAGGCCAGAGCAGCCGAGAAGGCTGCGACATCAGGTGCAGTGGCCGAGAAGGCTGCGACATCAGGTGCAGCGACAGGAAAGGCTGTGGCAGCCCCGAGCACTGGAGGTGCGAAGTGAGCGAGTCCGGCACCGTTGACGAAGGTGCCATCGACGGCGGAGTGACCAGAGCGGAGTACTGCATCGTCGCTTGTGCCGAGGTCTTCCGCGGCGACGGCGAGGTGATGGCCAGTGCGTTCGGGACAGCCCCGGCATTGGGAGCACGGTTGGCCAAGCGCACCTTCACACCCGACCTGGTGCTCACCGACGGCGACGCCGCCCTCATGGAAGGTGCTCCCCCGTTGGGGACCAAGCCCGGGGAGCTGGTCCTCGAGTCCCACATGCCGTACCGGAAGGTGTTCGACGTCGTCTGGTCGGGACGACGCAACCTGATCATGATGGCCTCCCAGATCGACAGGACCGGGAACCAGAACATCAGCGCCATCGGCGAGTGGGCCAAGCCGAAAGCCCAGCTGGTCGGGGTACGCGGCGCTCCCGGCAATACCGTCAACCACCCCACCAGCTACTGGGTGCCCAACCACTCGACCCGCTCGTTCGTGGAGCAGGTCGACGTGGTGTCGGGCGTGGGCTACGAACGGGCGGCTACCGCCGGTCCGGCAGCGACGAAGTTCCACGAGATCCGCTACGTGATCTCCAACCTCGGCGTGTTCGACTTCGAGACGCCCGACCACGTGATGCGGCTGCGGTCCGTCCATCCCGGGGTCGAGGTGGAAGAGATCGTGACCGCCACCGGCTTCGAGCTCCAGATCCCCGCTGTCGTGCCGGAGACGCGCCTGCCCACTCCAGAAGAGCTGGCCTTGATCCGCGACGTGCTCGACCCCAGGAGTCTGCGAGACCGCGAGGTGAAGGGGTGAGCGAGCACCCCACCCAACCGGCTCGTCCACCGGTCCATCCGGCTCTGCACACCCCGTTCTGCGAGCTGGTGGGCGTGGAGTACCCCATCGTCCAGACCGGGATGGGCTGGGTGGCAGGTCCCCGCCTGGTCGCCGCCAGCGCCGAAGCAGGAGCTCTCGGCATCCTGGCCTCGGCCACCATGACCTACGACGAGCTGGTCGACGCCATCGCCGAGGTCCGGTCCCGCACCGATCGCCCGTTCGGGGTCAACATGCGCACCGACGTCGCCGACGTGGCCGACCGGGTGGCGCTGATGATCAAGAACGGCGTGCGGGTGGCCAGCTTCGCCCAAGCCCCCAACCCCGAGCTGGTGACACGGTGCAAGGACGCTGGGTTGGTGGTCATGCCGACCATCGGGGCGAAGCGCCATGCCGAGAAGGTGGCCGGCTGGGGTGTCGACGCCGTGATCGCCCAGGGTGGCGAGGGCGGTGGCCATACCGGCACCGTGCCCACCTCGCTGCTGACCCCAGCGGTGGTCGACGCCGTCGGGGACCGGGTGGCGGTGATCGCCGCCGGCGGGTTCTTCGACGGCCGCGGGCTGGTGGCCGCCCTGTCGTACGGAGCGGCAGGGATCGCCATGGGGACCAGGTTCCTCCTGTCTCAGGAGAGCCGGGTCCCCGACACCGTCAAGCAGGTGTACCTGGGGACGCCGGTCACCGGCACGGTGGTGTCCACGACGATCGACGGAGCGCCGCAGCGGGTGATCCGCACCAAGCTGGTGGACCATCTGGAGCGAGCCGGGTGGGTACGGAACCTGCCGAGAGCGCTGGCCAACGCCCATGCGTTCCGGCGTGAGACGAAGACGACCCTCACCGACCTGGTGCGCGAAGGCATCGCCATGAAGAAAGGCAACGAGCTGTCGTGGTCGCAGGTGATCATGGCGGCCAACGCCCCGATGATGACCAAGGCGGCGTTGGTGGACGGCCGCACCGACGTGGGGGTGCTGCCCACCGGTCAAGTGGTCGGCACCATCGAGGAGCTGCCGACGGTGGCAGAGCTGATCGGTCGGATCGTCGACGAAGCGACCGCCGTGCTCAACCGGTTCGGCAGTACGGGTACGGGAACCGCTTAACTACCGCAGGTACCGGTACCGCCGTTGATCGCACAACCGCCGTTGGCACCGATGATGGCGAGCACGACGATCAGTACGCCGATGGCCACCACGCAGAAGCCGACGATGATCCCGGCCAGTGCCAGACCGTCGCCGGTCTGCATACCGTTCGACTTCCGGATCTGTGATCGGGCCACGAAGCCGAAGATGATCCCGAGAATGGAAGGGACCCCCAGGAAGAAGATCCCTCCAGCAGCGCAGACGATCGAGGCGATGGCCAAGCCGTTGTTCCGACGACCTGGGGTGGCGACGTAGCCATACCCAGCAGGGGGCAGGTACCCGGAGTACCCCGACGGTGGTGGGTACTGGGTCTGGGGATACTGCATTTGGGGGTACTGCGGATAGGGAGCCTGGGGGTACTGGCCCGGCTGGCCGAGCGGCGGCTGGCCCGGCTGACCGAGCGGCGGCTGGCTCGGCTGTACACCCTGTGGGTACGTCGGGTACGACGACGGCTGAGCGGGTTGGGCCTGAGGCGCCTGGGCCGGTTGAGGAGTGTGCTGGTACCACCGACCGTCCGACGCCAGGTACCAACCCGACGGGTCCGGCTGCGGCGGCACACCTGAGTCTGCACCCGGCACCGCTCCGTGGTCGGCCCCCACCTCACTCCCCGGATCGGTAGTCATCGATGTCGGTATATCACCGGACAGGAGCGTCCAGGTGGTCAGGACCACAACGGGCATGCGGAGGGGTACGAAGAGGGCACGAGACGGCGTGACGGGAAGCCCAGAGCGATTATTTCGACACCACAACGCCGAGTAGCGTGCCTGACAGCATGGTGACAGGAATCGTCAAGGCCGTCCGCTACATGGCATACGTCGAGGCGACGCTGTACATCCTGTTGCTGATCGCGGTCGTCATCCAGGTGACCGGACACGGGTCGTTGCCCGCTGCGATCGTCGGCTCGATGCACGGCACCGTCTTTACCGCGTACATCGTGCTGGTCCTCGTCGCCCGCTTCAAGGTCAAATGGAGCTGGATGACCACCCTTGCCATCCTGTTGATCGCGTGTGTCCCGGGTGGCGGCTACGTCGTCGACCGCTACGCCTTCAAGTACGCGCCCGCCACGAAACCGAAGCAAAAGCAGCCGGTACCCACCCAAGCCGACTGACAGGCTCAGCAAAGCCCCCGGCTCTCCGGCTTTACCCCAGCCGCTCGATAATCGTGGCGTTGGCCTGGCCGCCACCCTCGCACATGGTCTGCAACCCGTAGCGAGCACCCGTGCGCTCCATCTCGTTGAGCAGCGTGGCCATGAGCCGAGCGCCCGAGCACCCGGTGGGATGACCGATGGCGATGGCGCCACCGTTGACGTTGACCTTGGCCATGTCCGGGTGGTGCTCCTTCTCCCATGCCAGGACGACCGACGCGAACGCCTCGTTGATCTCGATGAGGTCGATGTCGTCCAGGCTGAGCTTCGACTTCTCCAACACCAACGTCGTCGCCGGGATCGGCGCCGTCAGCATGATGACGGGATCGTTGGCGGCCACGGCAAAGGTGTGGAACCGGGCCCGGGGGCGCAAGCCCAACTGCTTGGCCCGCTCCTCACTCATGACGAGAACCGCCGCTGCCCCGTCCGAGATCTGCGAGGACGACGCCGCCGTAACCAGACCATTCTCGATAAAGGCCGGCGGCAACGAGGCCAGCTTCTCTAGGTTCGAGCCGCGTCGGACCCCCTCGTCGAACGTGAGGTCGCCCTCGTTGGCGTGATCGCCCACCGCACCGCTCTCGTCCGCCCGGCGGGTGGCGAGAGGCACGATCTCGTTCTCGAACCGCCCCTCGTCGATAGCCCGCACCGCACGCTCGTGCGACTCGAGTGCGAACCGGTCCATGGCATCCCGGCTGATGTGCCACCGTTTGGCGATCTCCTCAGCGGACATGCCCTGATGGATGAAGTCGAAACGCTCGTGCACCGTGGGGCCGTAGGCCTCTCCAGGCCCGGGATCGGTGGTGGAGCCGATCGGCACTCGGCTCATCGACTCCACGCCGGCGCCGATGGCGATGTCCATCGCCCCCGACATGACAGCCTGAGCGGCGAAGTGCACTGCCTGCTGCGCCGAGCCACACTGCCGGTCGACGGTCGTCCCCGGCACGGTGTCGGGGAACCCGGCGGCCAGGGCGGCATTGCGCCCGATGTTCATGGCCTGCTCGCCCACCGTCATGGTGCAGCCCATGACGACGTCCTCGATCAGGGCCGGGTCCAGATCGTTCCGCTCCACCAGCGCCTTCAGCGGTTGCGCGGCCAGGTCCACCGCGTGCCAGCCCGACAACCGGCCGTTCTTCTTCCCCACAGGGGTGCGGACAGCATCGACAATGACGGCGTTCACCATGGTTTCCATTGTGGCAGACCCACTGCAGCCCATCGGGCCCGCAGGCCCGGTTGCCGAAAACGTGACGGTGTGTCAGGTTGCTACCGCTCTATGGAACAGCCCATGAATCTGCGGTTCACCGCCGACCAGGAGAAATTCCGGGCCGAAGCCCGGACCTGGCTCACCGCCAACACGCCGCCACCCGGTTCGCTCCCCTCGCTGGACACCGCCGAGGGCTTCAAGTCCCACCAGCAGTGGGAACAGCGCATGTTCGACGACCGCTGGTCGGTGGTGAGTTGGCCGGAGGCGTACGGCGGACGGGACGTCGGCATCCTCGAGTGGTTGATCTTCGAGGAGGAGTACTGGCGGGCCCAGGCGCCCTTGCGGGTCAGCCAGAACGGCATCTTTCTCCTCGCTCCCACCATGTTCGAGTTCGGGACGGACGACCAGAAGGACAGGTTCCTCCCCACGATGGCCTCCGGGCAGGAGATCTGGTGCCAGGGCTGGTCCGAGCCCGACGCCGGGAGCGACCTGGCCGGGATCCGCAGCCGGGCGCAGCGGGCCCCCGGGGACGACGGCTGGCTCCTCAATGGACAGAAGACGTGGGCGTCCCGGGGGGCGTTCGCACACTGGTGCTTCGGCCTCTTCCGCACCGATCCTGAGGCCGAGCGCCATCGGGGCCTGACCTACTTCCTCGTCGACATGAGCACGCCGGGCGTCACCGTGCGACCCATCCCCCAGATCGACGGCGAGACCGGGTTCGCCGAGCTCTTCTTCGAGGACGTGTTCGTGCCCGACGCCCAGGTGCTCGGCGGTGTGGGCAAGGGCTGGAACGTGGCCATGGCCACCGCCGGGTCGGAGCGGGGACTGAGCCTTCGCAGCCCGGCTCGGTACACCGAGGCAGCGGGCCGGCTGGTCGACCTGTACACCGAGCGGCTGGCGGTCGATCCGGACGGGGCGGCTCGGGTCGCCGACGACGTGGCCCGCGCCTGGACGGACGCCGAGGCCTACCGGCTGAACACCCTGTGGACCGCCACCCGGGTCCTCAACGGGGGCTCGGTCGGTCCCGAGGCCAGCGCCAACAAGATCCACTGGTCGGAGACCGACCTGGCCATTCACCGGGCGGCGCTGGCGCTGCTCGGGCCAGACGCGGAGCTCCACGGCGGTGCGACGCCCAACCCCTGGCTCGACGGCTTCCTCTTCGCCCTGGCCGGACCGATCTACGCCGGCACCAACGAGATCCAGCGCAACGTGGTGGCCGAGCGGATGCTCGGACTGCCACGAGGCTGAGCCCGCCCGCCGGGACGCCACGACAACGCACAGCACGACACGACACGACAGGTACAGACAGGAACCACCGCCCACCATGCGATTCGCATTCACCGAACAGCAGACCGAGTTCCGGGACGCCGTGCGCCAGTTCCTCGACAACGAGTGCACGCCCGCCGACCTCCGCGCCGCCTACGACGAAGCCCAGGGGACCGACAGCCGGGACACCACACCGATCGGCTCCTCTGGAACGTCCGGCGCGCCCTTGGCTCCGCCAACCGTTCGCACCACCCGATGGAAGGCACTGGCCGAGATGGGTGTCGTCGGCCTCACCGTCCCCGAGGCGCACGGCGGCCTCGGGCTGTCCGAGCTTGACCTGGTCCTCCTCCTCGAAGAGGCAGGTCGAGCAGCGCTCCCCGAGCCCCTCCTCGAGACCACCGCACTGGCTGCTCCGCTGCTAGCCGGATCCGGAGGCGCAGCGGGACCCGGCGAGGTCGCACGACACTGGCTCGACCAGATCGCGTCGGGCAACGCCGCTGCCGCCATCGGCACTACCTCTATCGGTACTACCCCCACCGGCACCGCACCCATCAGCTCATCGGGCATGCCCGCACTGGCCGGCGCATACGGGGCCGACGTCTACATCCTGGAGCACGGTGGCGGCGACAACGGACCGGAGATCCACGTCGTCACCGCTGACGCCGTACAGGTCACCCCCGTCGGCTCCCTCGACCCCACCCGCAGGCTCGGCACGGTGACGTGGGAGCCCTCTTCTGCCACCGTGCTGGTTGCCGGAGACGACGCCGACCGGGCACTCGACCAGCTGGCCACACGGGCGGCGGTGTCGACCGCCGCCGAGTTGGTGGGGCTGGCCGATCGGATGATCGCCATCGCCGCCGAGTACGCGAAGGACCGCACCCAGTTCGGCAAGCCCATCGGCAGCTTCCAAGCGGTGAAACACCTCCTGGCCGGCGCGCAGGTGAAGCTCGAGTTCGCCCGACCCGTCACCTACGGCGCCGCCTGGGCGTTGGCCGAGGGCGAGCCGGACGCCGGCCGGGCCGCGTCCGTGGCCAAGGCGTACGCCTCGGACGCCGCCGCCGAGGCGGCCCGGGTGTCGCTCCAGGTGCACGGTGCCATCGGCTACACATGGGAGTGCGATCTTCACCTGTTCCTCAAGCGTGCCTGGGCACTGGCGTCGTCGTGGGGTGACGCTGCCCAGCATCGCAGCAACGTGCTGGCCTCGGTCGTCGCCGAACGCGGGCACACGACACCTACCGAAAGGCACCACGCGTGACTTCTCTGACCGATGCAACGACACTCATCGACGCGTTCCGGGTCGACGGGAAGGTGGCGGTGATCACCGGCGCCGGCAGCGGCATCGGTCGGGCCAGCGCGTTGGCACTCGCCGGAGCGGGTGCCACCGTGGTGTGCGCCGACATCCACGGATCGACGGCGGACGAGACGGCCGACACCATCACGGCAAAGGGTGGCAAGGCGAAGGGCGTCACCCTCGACGTCTCGGTCCGAACCGAGGTGGAGGCGCTGGCCGACCGGGTGGCTGCCGACCATGGCGGTATCCACGTGTGGTGCAACGTCGCCGGCATCATGGTGGAGGGACCGTTCCTCGACACGCAGGAGGCCGACCTCGACCGGATCATGAGCGTTAACCTGAAGGGCGTGTTCTTCGGGTGCCAAGCCGCCGGACGGATCATGGCGGCCCAGGAGGCGGGCGGCAGCATCATCAACTTCTCGTCCGCAGCCGCCGACATCCCCTCCCCCAACATCGTCAGCTACGCCATCTGTAAGGCCGGCGTGGTCCAGATGACCAAGACGCTGGCGCTGGAGATCGGGAAGCGGGGTGTCCGGGTCAACGCGGTGGCACCCGGCTTCGTGCTGACCGGCATGACCAGCCGCTACTTCGTACGCCCCGACGGGACCGTTGACGAGGAGATGCAGGAGACGGTGCTGGGCCCGATGCGCAGGCATACCCCGCTCCGGTCCATCGGCGAGCCAGAGGACATCGCCGCCTCGGTCCTGTTCCTGGCCTCGGACGCCAGCCGGTTCATGACCGGCCAGGTGATGCGCCCGAACGGCGGCGTGGCCATGGTCTGACTGCACGCTCTGCGCGCAATTCCCCACCTGACACATCGTCAGGAGTAGCGGTACACTCGGCCCATGGCTGAGCTGCCCATGATCATCTCCGTCGATGACCACGTCATCGAACCCGCCAACGTCTGGACGGATCGCCTTCCGTCCAAGTATCAGGACATCGGTCCACGCATCGTCCGCGCCCCTATGGGGGAGATCACCTTCGTCGGTGGCAAGCTGACGGTGGCGCCCGGATCGGAGGGTGTCCCCACCGACTGGTGGTACTACGAGGACCTGAAGCGGCCCCTGCTGCGCCTCGACTCGTCCGTCGGCGTGCCCCGGGACGAGATCACCATCAAGGGGATCACCTACGAGGACATGCGACCGGGCTCCTACGAGGTGAAGCCGCGCCTTGAGGACATGGACATCAACCACCTCGAAGCGTCGCTGTGCTTCCCCACGTTCCCCCGGTTCTGCGGCCAGACGTTCACCGAGGCCAGCGATAAGGAGCTCGCTCTCCTGTGCGTCAAGGCCTACAACGACTGGATGGTCGACGAATGGTGCGCTGAGTCGGGCGGTCGGCTCATCCCCTTGTGCCTCATCCCTCTGTGGGACGCCAACCTGGCTGCCGACGAGGTCCGTCGCAACGCCGAGCGCGGTGTCCGCGCCGTGTGCTTCAGCGAGATCCCGCCCTACCTCGGCCTGCCGTCGGTGCACGACCCGGACAACTACTGGGACCCGTTCTTCCAGGCATGCTCCGAGACGGGCACCGTGGTCAACATGCACATCGGGTCCTCGTCGAAGATGCCGTCGACCTCAGCTGACGCCCCCCCGGCGGTCGGCTCCACCCTGACCCACACCAACGCCACCTTCTCGCTGGTCGACTACCTGTTCTCCGGCGTGCTGGTCCGGTTCCCCACCCTGAAGCTGGCCTACTCCGAGGGTCAGATCGGTTGGATCCCCTACATCCTGGAGCGGGCGGACAAGGTATGGGAGGAGAACCGCGGCTGGGGTGGCGTGGGCGACAAGGTACCCGAGCCCCCGTCGACCTACTTCCGTCGTCAGGTCTACGGCTGCTTCTTCGACGATGCCCACGGGCTGCGCTCGGTGGATGAGATCGGCGAGGACAACATCACCTACGAGTCGGACTACCCCCACTCCGACTCGACGTGGCCCAACACCCGCCAGATCGCCGAGAAGCAGATGAAGGACCTCACCGACGAACAGCGGTACAAGATCGTCCGCGGCAACGCCATCAAGCTGTTCCAACTCGACCTGTCGTGAGCTGGTGGCCTTGAGCCGCCGACTGCGTACCTGAGACCGCCCTTCCCATGAACCTGCGCTACACCGAAGCCGAGCAGGCGTTTCGAGCCGAGCTCCGCGCCTGGTTGGCCGAGGTCCTGCCACAGCTACCGCCCAAGCCGTCGCCACTCGACTGGCCCGGGCGCAGGACCTATGACACCCACTGGCAACGCCTGCTCTTCGACGCCGGCTATGCCGGAGTGGACTGGCCGGCCGAAGGCGGTGGACGTGACGCATCGCCGGTGGAGCAGCTCATCTTCAAAGAGGAGCTGGAGCAGGCCCACGCTCCCTACGTCGGCGTGAACTTCGTCGGCCTCCTGCACGCCGGACCCACCATCATCGCCGAGGGGTCCCCGGCCCAGCGGGCCACCCACCTCCCCGCCATCTTGAAGGGGGACGACGTCTGGTGCCAGGGGTTCTCCGAACCCGACGCCGGGAGCGACCTGGCCTCGTTGCGGTGTCGGGCCGTCCGTGACGGCGACGAGTACGTGGTCACCGGGTCGAAGATCTGGACGTCCCATGCCGAGGTGGCCGACTACTGCGAGCTCCTGGTTCGGACCGGTGCCGAGGACAGCCGGCACAAGGGCATCACCTGGCTGATCCTGCCCATGAACACACCCGGTGTGGAGATCCGTCCCCTGACGACGATCGCCGGGAGCACCGAGTTCGCCGAGCTGTTCCTGAACGAGGTGCGCATCCCGGTGGCCAACCGGGTAGGGGACGAGAACGATGGCTGGCGGGTGACCATGGTCACGCTCAGCTTCGAACGGGGCACGGCGTTCGTCGGCGACCTGTTGGAGGCGTTCGAACTGCTGCGATCGTCGGTTGCGCTGGCCCAACGCACCGGCGCCTGGACAGACGCCGGCACCCGGCGGCAGGTTGGGCACCTCCAGGCCGAGCTCGATGCGCTGTGGGCACTGACCAAGCGCAACGTGTCCCAGGCAGCCCGGACCGGCGTGCCCGGAATCGGCGGCACCGTGTTCAAGCTGGCGTATACCGAGACCCGCCAGAAGCTGGGCGAGCTCTCCCTCTCGCTGCTGGAACGGGCAGGTCTGGCGGCAGACGACCTCGAGGGGCTCGACGGGCTCGGACCGCTTCCCGCCGAGACCATGGTGGAGGACTGGCTCCGGGGCATCTCTTTGACCATCGCCGCCGGGACGTCGCAGATCCAGCGGAACATCGTGGGCGAGCGGATCCTCGGGCTGCCCAAGGAGCCCTCCTCACAGGCCAAGCCCTCGACCGCCCCCGCAACGGGCACCCCTGCGCCGGCCGGCGCCGGCGCGTAGCGGACGGGAGCACGACGTGGACTTCGAGCTGACCGAGTTCCAGACCGACCTGGCCGAAGGCGTCCGTCGCCTGTGCGAGGGGCGCTTCGGACTCGAGACGATCCGCAGTAGGGAGCTCACTCCCACTGTGGTCGACCGCCAGGGGTGGGCCGAACTGGGCGAGACCGGCGTGTTCAACCTGTGCCTGGCCGAAGAGAACGGCGGGGTCGGCCTGGGGCTGGCGGAAGCATCGCTCGTCTTCGAGGAGCTGGGCCGTGCCCTGGTGCCCGGTCCGCTCGTGGCCTCCCACCTGGCCGCCGGGCTCATCGACGGTGCCGCCGACGGCTCGGTGGTGGTCGGACTGGTCGAGCGCCCGGCAACAGCCACCCAATCAGTCGCCCCGGTGCTCATCGAGAACCTGGGCGATCTCGACGTGCTCCTCGCCATCTCGGACGACGGCATCGCTTCCATCGACATCCCCTCGCTGAACTCCACACCGGTCGAACGCCCCATGGACCCGCTCACCCCGCTGTGGTCGGTGACCTCGTTGCCACCCGGCGACCCGATTGCCGGCAACGACGTCGTCCGGCGGTGGCGCCGGGACGGCGGCGTGCTCACCGCCGCTCTCCAGATCGGCTCGGCGGCGTGGAGCACCGAGCTGGCCGTCGAGTACGCGAAGCACCGCCAGCAGTTCGGGCGCCCCATCGGCGGCTTCCAGGCCGTGAAGCACCTGTGTGCAGACATGGTGGTGCGGGTGGAGGTGGCGCGCGCCGCCGTGCACGCTGCAGCGGTCACCGTCGACCAACCCGACGTGGGGGACGCGGAGAGCGCCGCTGCCGGAGCCAAGCTGCTGGCTGACGAGGCAGCGGTGACCAACGGCAGGTCGTGCATCCAGGTACACGGTGGGATGGGCTTCACCTGGGAGGTCCCCGCCCACCTGGCTTATAAGCGAGCACGCGTGCTGGCCACCCAGTTCGGCACCGCCGACACCCTGGCCGAGCAGCTCGCCGACACCCTGGCCGAGCAGCTCGCCGACACCCTGGCCACCACGGCCGGACAACAGTGAGATCACCACGGCCAGGGGTGGGGTTGGGGACCCCGCCCACTGGAGGAGCTCGGGGTCGGGCCCCCGAGCGGGCCAATTACAATTAAGGGGAGGGTCATGACCGCACAACCCGCCGACGTGGTCACCGTGCTCACGCCGGGGAAGACCGAGTACGGGATGCAGCTTCCGGTCCAGTCCCAGAGCACCATCTACGTGCAGCCGTGGGAGATCGAAGCCGGTCCGGACGAGCTGGCCCAGGTGGCCGTGGCAGCGGACGAAGCCGGGTTCTTCTATATCGGCGTCTGCGATCACACCCTGATCCCAGAGCGCCTGGCCGGAGCCATGGGCACGACGTGGTACGACACCGTCGCCACCCTCGGGTGGCTGGCCGGCATCACCACCAACGTGCGACTGCTCTCCCACATCTACGTCCTCGCCCTCCGTCATCCGCTCCGGGCCGCCAAGGAGTTCGCCACCCTCGACGTCCTGTCCGGCGGCCGGGTGATCTGTGGGGTGGGCGCCGGGCACGTCTCCGAGGAGTTCGACCAGCTCGGACCGGCCTTCGACGAGCGTGGGCCCGCCACGGACGAGGCGATGACCGGCCTGGCCAACGCCCTGGTCAACGAGTTCCCCGAGCTCCCCGGCCCCCGCTGGACAGCATCGGGGCTGGGACTGAAGCCTCGTCCCATCCAGCTTCCCCGGCCTCCGATCTGGGCCGGTGGGTCGAGCCGCGCCGCGTTACGGCGGGTGGCTCGCTTCGCCGACGGGTGGCTCCCCCAGTCGCTCGGGCCCAACACCGAACTGCTGGCCCAGTTGCGGGAGCTCCGGGAGCAGGAGCGCCAGGGCGCCCCGCTGGATATCGGGGGCATCGCCGACTTCATCTACGTCGGCACGCCTCCAGCTGGGCTCACCCTTCCCAAAGGGACCGTCAGCGGTAGCGGTGCGGAGATTGCCGAGTACGTCCGCACGTTCGCTGCCGCCGGGGTCGGCCAGGTACAGGTGCGGTTCCCGGCCAGGTCACACAACGAGCTGTGCGACCAGATCGCTGCGTTCGGCGCCGAGGTCATCCCCCTGGTCGACGTCTGAGGCGACGTCTGAGGCGACGTCTGAGGCGACGCCAACAGCCTGAGGCGACACCGACGGCTCCTACCAATCCGAAACAGCCACTACCGACCCGAGGGCGACGTGGTGGTCGTGGTAGAGCTGGGCGTGACGCCGGGGATCACGAAGGTACCGGAGCCGTCCTTCGGTGTGGTCGTCGACTTCGGCGGGTACTCGAGGGTGAGGGCCCCGAACCCCAGAAAGGCCACGACCATCAGGACCGTCGAGCGGCGTACCCGGAGTGCCTTGGTGACGGGGCGACCCATGAAGCCCCGTAGGCCCCGTCGCCTGGCTCGTTCACGTCCCCGTTGGGTGAAGGAGAAGCCGAAGCTGCTCGTCGGCACGTTCTGGTCGGTCTGGTCGTCCTGACCGCTCTGGTCGCTCTGGTCGCTCATGGCGCCATCGTGGTCTCACCGGCGAGCGGCGGCGAGCTGACCCCGGCGTCACGGAGGGCGATGGCCACCCGCAGCCGGAGCTCCCGTGCCACGTCGAACTGCTGCCCGGGCAGGGTCCGGACGATCAGCCGGAGCAGCACGTAGCCGACCTCGATGGTCTCCACCCCGGCGACGATCGGGTCGCCCAGCAGCACGTCCTTCCAGCTGTTGTCCGCGGCCATGTCGGACATGACGGTGCGGAGGATCGCCGTCACTTGTTCCAGATCCTCGGTCACCGGCACCGGTAGGTCGATGACGGCGCGCGACCAGTCCTTGGAGAGGTTGGTCACCTGGCGCAGTGCGCTGTTGGGAACGACGATGAGCTCGCCCTGGGCCGTGCGGATCTTGGTGACCCGCAGGGTGAGCTCCTCCACCGTGCCGGTGACCCCCACGGTCTGGCCCGGCTGCGAGAGACGGATCACGTCGCCGAACCCGAATTGGTGCTCGGCGAAGAGGAAGAACCCGGCCAACAGGTCCCCGACCACCTGCTGGGCGCCGAAGCCGATGGCGACACCGGCGACAGTAGCCGGAGCCACCAACGTGGTGAGGGGGATCCCCAACCGGTCGATGCTGACGATGACGGCGACGAAGTAGGTGAGCGCCACCACCGTCCACTCGATGGCCTCGCTCACCGCCCGTGAGCGCTTGTTGCCTTCGCCGGCCACGCTGCCCGCCGACAGCAACTCGCGCACGTAGTTATCGATGCCGGCTCGGTGTCGAGCCCCCAGCCAGTGCGCCAGTCGGGCGAGCAGGCCTGCACCGATGAGGATCACGATCACCGGCAACAGAGAGTCCCGCAACCAGTCGACGATGGATCGAAATTAGCAGCGGTGGCTCGGCTCGCACACCCGACGGTGACGGCACCCGATGCGCAGGCCAGAGAGAACGGCGAGCCCTGGACTGCCTCTCTGTCGGGCCTCTAAGCTGACGGTCTGTCAGTTCTGGCACGGGACCCACAGCGCGGCGGCGCACCGGCGCAGGTCCGGGGCGTTTGGGCCACGACTGTATGCCGTGCCAGAGGAACCGAGTCCGGCAGGAAGAGGCCGGCAGACCGAACGAAGTAGCCGAAGGAGAAGAGGCCCATCATGCTCGACTATGTGATCCGCAACGGCCAGGTGATCGACGGGACGGGAACACCGGCCCGAAAAGCCGACGTCGGGATCAGCGACGGCGTCATCGTGGCCGTAGGCGAGATCACTGAGCAGGGCGCCACCGAACTCGACGCCGAGGGCCTCATCGTGGCCCCGGGCATCATCGACCCCCACACCCACTACGACGCCCAGCTGTTCTGGGACCCGACCGCATCCCCCTCCAACCTCCACGGCGTCACCACGGTGATCGGTGGCAACTGTGGCTTCACCCTCGCCCCGATCAAGTCCGAGGACCACGACTACATCCGCCGGATGATGGCCAAGGTGGAGGGCATGCCACTGGTCGCTCTGGAGAACGGCGTCCCGTGGAACTGGACCAGCTTCGCCGACTACCTGGGCCGGCTGGAGGGGAACCTGGGCGTGAACGCCGGGTTCCTGGTGGGCCACTGCGCCATCCGGCGCTGGGTCATGGGCGCCGACCGCGCCTCGGAGGTGGCCAACGACGAAGAGGTGGCGGCCATGAGCACCCTCCTGGCCGAGTCGATCGAAGCCGGCGGGCTCGGGTTCTCGTCCTCGCAGTCCCGGACCCACTCGGACGGTGACGGCAACCCGATCTCGTCACGGAACGCCGACCGGCGGGAGATGCTGGCCTTCTGTGAAGTCGTGCGGGATCACCCGGGCACCACCTTGGAGTACATCACCAACGGCTGCCTCGACGCGTTCTCGGACGAGGAGATCGACCTGATGGTCGACATGTCCACCACGGCGCGCCGGCCCTTGAACTGGAACCTGCTGACCATCGACTCGCGCTCACCGGAGAAGGTGGAGCGCCAGCTGGAGGCGTCGTCGAAGGCCGCCGAGGCGGGGGGCAGGATCGTGGCCCTGACCATGCCCACCCTGGTCCCGATGAACATGAGCTTCCGCACCCACTGTGCGTTGTTCCTCATCCCCGGATGGGGCGACGTCATGGGCTTGCCGTTGGAGGAGCGGATCGAGAAGCTGCGTGACCCGGAGGTCCGCGCCCACCTGGACGAGCTGGCTCACTCGAAGGACGCCGGCGTCTTCCGCCGCCTCTCCCACTGGGCCAACTACATCATCGGCGACACCTTCTCGGAGACCAACGACGGCCTCAGCTGGAGGGACGTCGGCTCTATCGCAGAAGAGCAGGGCAAGGAGCCCTTCGACGCCCTCCTTGATTTGGTCATCGCCGACGACTTGCGGACGGTGCTGTGGCCCAAGGCCTCCGACGGCGACGACGCCTCGTGGCAGTTACGGGTGGACGTGTGGAACGACGACCGGGCCATGGTCGGCGGATCGGACGCCGGTGCCCATCTGGATCGGATGTGCGGGTCGAACTACCCCACCTCGTTCCTGGGCGACTCGCTGCGGAAGCGGAAGCTGGTGTCGGTGGAGCGGGCGATCCAGCTGATGACCGAAGCGCCGGCAGAGCTGTTCGGGCTGGCCGACCGGGGTCGGATCGCCGAAGGCATGCGCGCCGACGTGTTCGTCTTCGACCCGGAGACCGTCGGCTCCGAGCCGGCCACGCTGGTGGCCGACCTGCCCGGGGGGAGCCCCCGGCTCATCGCCGATGCCAACGGCGTGGTCCGCGTCCTGGTCAACGGGGTGGAGACCATCGTCGACGGCAAGCCCACCGGCAACCTGCCCGGCACGCTGTTGCGGTCAGGTCGGGACACGGTGACCGTCGACCCGTCGCTGGCAACAGCGGGCTGAGGGTTCCTGGTCAGCAGGATCGGTAGCGAGGTGGGTGGCACCCGGTAGGCCACATCGAACATTCCGGTCACCCCGGCCTACAATGCCGACGGCGCGTCAGAAACAGATCTCCGTCACCGACCGGTACCCGTCGAGCCGGCAGCCCATCGAGGCCGGAGGGACCCGGGTCCGAACAACCCGGACCCATCGAACGACCCCAACACAACAAGGAAGCGAGCAGGCATGAGCGATCAGGTCACCAAGGACGAGCACCAGCTGCTGATCGGCGGGAAGTGGGTCGACGCCGGGGACGGCACCTACGACGTGATCAACCCTGCCACCGAGCAGGTGGTGGGCCAGGCCCCCAACGCCTCGGCCGACGACGCCAAAGCCGCTGCCGCTGCCGCTGCTAAGGCCTTTCCCGGGTGGTCCGCCACTCCGGTCGAAGAACGGCTGGCACTGCTGAAGAAGGCGTCGGCGGCGCTTCGGGCCAAGAACGACGCCCTCGTCCCGCTGGTGATCGCCGAGACCGGCGCCACCGCCTCGGTCGGCTCGCGCATGCAGGTTCCCATCAGTGCCGACCGGTTCGAGCGCTACTCACGAGACATCCGCCACGTGCAGGAGCACATGCTGCCGCCCATCGCCACCTCGGCCACCCCGCTGGCGCCAGGCGGCTTGGTCAGTGCGCTCGCCTACCGCCAACCGGTGGGTGTGGTCGCTGCCATCGCCTCGTACAACTTCCCGCTGACCAACATGGCCGGGAAGGTCGCCCCTGCCCTGGCCATGGGTAACACCGTGATCATGAAGCCTGCCCCCCAGGATCCCTTGGCCGTCATCGAGCTTGCTCGGATACTCGACGAGGTCGGCTTCCCGCCAGGAGTCGTCAACATCATCAACTCGCAGGGACCGGAGCCGGCCTCCGTGCTCACCGAGACGTCCGACGTCGACATGATCTCCTTCACCGGCTCCACCGCCGTGGGCCAACGCATCGCCCAGTCCGGCGGGAAGACGATGAAGCGCCTGCTGTTGGAGCTCGGTGGCAAGGGTGCCGCCGTGCTGTTCGAGGACGCCGACCTGAAGACGGCCATCACCGCCATCGGCTCTACTTGGGCCTTCCACTCCGGACAGATCTGCACGGCGCCGACCCGCGCCGTGGTCCACCGGAGCATCTACGAGCAGGTGGTCCAAGGGCTGTCGATGTTCGCCGGCCACTTAAAGGTCGGGGACCCCACCGAGAAGGACACGATCGTCGGCCCGGTGATCTCTGCCGTCCAGCAGCAGCGGATCCTCGACCACATCGAGACCGGACGAAAGGAAGGCGAGGTGGTCGTGGGCGGGAACCGTCCCGAACATCTGCCCACCGGCTACTACGTGGAGCCGACCCTGATCACCGGCAGCAACGACATCACCGTGGCACGCGAAGAGATCTTCGGCCCCGTGGTGGTCGTCATCCCCTTCGACGACGACGACGAGGGCGTGGCCATCGCCAACGACAGCGAGTTCGGTCTCTACGACTACGTGTTCTCCGGTGACACAGCGCGTGCGTTCCGGGTGGCCAAGCAGCTCCGGGCCGGCCACGTCGGCATCAACACGGCCCAGCGCAACATGGACGCTCCGTTCGGTGGGTTCAAGATGAGCGGCGTCGGTCGTGACGGCGGTGACTACGGCCTCGAGGCGTACTCGGAGATGCAGTCCATCATCTGGGCCGGCTGACCCGGCTGGCTGATCCAGCCTCCTGACGGTCGCCGTCGCAGAGACAGCGCTGCTGTCACGTCGGTTTCGAAGGCCTGAGCTCCAAGACCGACGTTCGACATGCTTGCCTATCCGGTCAGCTGGCCTCGGCAAGTCTTGCTGCCGTCTCGGCAGCGATCCGGGGCACAACATCGAGCGCGGCGCGGGTAGCGGCGTCCCAGACGGTCTGGTCCATACCGGATGGTTGTGATGCCGCAACGGCCAGGCGGTCGTTGATCCAACCACGCACCATCTCGCTCACCGTCGTACCTCGAGCTGTCGCCAGAGTGCGCAAGGTATCGATGGTCGTACCCGGGAGCCGCAGTGCGAAGGCAGACTTCGGCTCGTCGTCGATCCTCACATCCCGAGCCAGCACCGTTCCCTTCACGATGTGGTCAGACATGTCCCGGTCGTAGGACGCGCGATCCTCAGCCATCCGATCGATCTCAGCCATGTCCCATCGCCTCCTCTACCATTCGCCACTCCTTCGTCGTCATCGGTCGAGCCGTGACCACATAGGCAAACCCGGTCGCTGTCGGTGGTTCGGTCACCACCAGAACCGGTTTTCCCTTCCTCGTCGTTCCGTAAAACTCTCGTCTCCCCGGCCGGTGGTCATCGGAAACGAACACCAGAACCTTCCCTGCTCCCAACACCACATCCTCGACGTCGACCGTTGAGATCTCGTGCCGAGCGATGTGCTCCTGGTTGAACTCGTCCCATAGCAATCCCACTACTGCCGCCACTCAGCAAGTGTAGCACATCGTATGACGTTGTATTACGAACATATGTCAGCGTCATGCATCTCGTTCCCCTCGGGAGTGAGGTGCGCGTCGCGGATGGCGCCAAAGAAGGGGTGCTCTCACCGCAGATCGGCAGTTCTGGCGCAGTGTTCCCTGAGCCCCGATCTCCTGCGGCAGCAATGTCACGAGCCATCTCCGGCTAGACGTTGTGGGTCCTACTCTTCGACAGCAAGGTTGCCGTAGGTGGGCGCTCCGGCAGTCTCATAGGTGAGATGGACCGTGCCCTTGGGGTAGGCGACCGATTCGGTCAGGCGCAGCGCGGTGGGCACGGTCCCGTCGGCGAACACCCGCTTCCCACTGCCAAGCATCACCGGGTGCAACCACAGGTTGAGCCGATCGACGAGGCCGAGGCGGAGGAGCGACTGCACGAGGTTGAGACTGCCAATGACGTGGACTTCGGGGTGGCGCTCCTTCAGGAGGGTGATCTCCTCGGCGAGGGGTTCGCCAACAAGGGTTGAGCCCTGCCAGGCCAAAGGTTCAGCGAGCGTACGGCTGACGACGTACTTGGGAACACCGTTGAGCAGGCCGGTGAACGGGATCTCCTGCGGAGCTGCCGGCCAGTAGTTGGCGAAGATCTCGTAGGTCAGTCGGCCGAGGAGCAGGGCGTCCATGCTCCTCGCTTGCTCGAACACGACCCCGCCGGACTCGTCGTCCCTGAATGGCGCCTGCCATCCGCCGTGCGTGAAGCCGTCGTCGAGATCCTCGTCGGGCCCTCCAGGCGCCTGTGCGACCCCGTCCAGCGTTACGAACTCGGTCACGATGAGTTTGCCCATGGTGGCTTCCCCTTCCTCGTAGCGATGTATCCCTACCAGTGCAGACTCGAATCGCATGCAGAGCTCATCGCTGGCACCTGCCATCGCGACCTCGTACATACTGCCCGGTCTGAGCGAGTAGTGCTCCCCGCTGCCAGCACGACCTCCGCCGCGCCCCATCGACAGATCGGGAGCGCAGGCTGTCCTCCGTCGCCGAAACGCGAAAACCCATCTCATTTCGGCGACGGACCACTAATGTCTTCAGGCGATGACCAGCCAGAGCGACTTCCAGACCGAGGTGAACAACCTCTTGTGGTTCCACTCGATCGACCTCGGCAACGGTGTCGTGACCAAGGGGATGTCCGAGCAGACCGTCCGAGCTGACCAGCTTCCCGATGTCACCGGGCGCACCGTGCTCGACATCGGCGCATGGGACGGGTACTACTCGTTCGAGGCCGAACGTCGTCATGCCAGCCGTGTCGTCGCCCTGGACCACTACGCATGGGGGGTCGACTTCGGGCGCGGGGTGACTACTGGAACGAGTGCATCGCCAAGGGGGTGCTCCCCGACCACACCAGGGACACCACCGACTTCTGGCGTGACGACCTGCCGGGTCGGCGGGGGTTCGAGTTCGCCCACAAGACGCTCAACAGCAAGGTCGAGCCGATCGTCGCCGACTTCATGACTACCGACCTCGATGAGCTCGGGACCTTCGATGTCGTCCTCTACCTGGGCGTGCTCTACCACATGCAAGAACCGCTGACCGCCATGGAACGGCTCCGCCGAGTGACCGGATCGGTGGCAGTCATCGAGACCGAGGCAGTCCACCTCCACGGTTTCGACGACCAAAGTCTGATGCAGTTCCACGACGACAGCTCCGTCGGCGTGGACTTCGGCAACTGGTACGTGCCCACCATCGGAGCCATCCGGTCCCTCGCCGTGGCGGCAGGGTTCTCCCGAGTCGAGGTGGTGGTCGGGCCTCCGCCCCGGCCCGAACCGACCCCGCCGTGGATGCCACCGGGACCGCCCGAACCGACCAACCTTCGGGAACGTCTCGGACGCCGATGGGCGCCCGTCGCCCCTCCTGCCACACCCCCGGCCGGACCACCCCCGTCGGCAGACACCCAGAACTACCGGGCCGTCGTCCGCGCCTTCGTCTGAATCTCTGTCATTCCCCGTCGACCCACCTTCATCGGCTCCTCTGGGACCCCGTACAGCAGAGCCCACCGCCCCCGGGTTAACCCCTGAGCTTCTTCACCTCGGCAATACGTGGCTGTTTCACCTGGGCGGTGCGCGCCGAAGCGGCACCCCCTCCCACCACAGGCCCCGTGCGCGGCCGTGGCCCACTGGCCCCTCGCACCTCGACGCCGGCCGGGGCCGGACGGCCGGTCACCGCCCAGTGCAGCAGCCGGGCCTGACTGTCGACCAGCGACGCGGTGCGGATACCCCAGAACTCGAAGCCGTAGCGGTGCCCGGCCACCTGGGCCAACATGGCGATCAGCGTCCCGGCCGTGGCCATCGGGTCCGCACCCGCGGGTGACGCCACCCCTGACCCGCCTGCGGACATACCCGAGGTGGCGATCACCTTGGCCAGTGTCACCGTCACCGCGTTCAACACACGGACCCGCAGTCCTTGGAACCGATGATCACCCTCGACGGTGGTCAGCTCCACCACCCGGAACACCGCCCGGTTCCGCTCCCAATAGTCCATGAACGCTTCGACCGCAGCCACGGCCGTCGCCCAGCTGGCTTCCTCCGACCAGTCGCCATCGACGGCCTCGGCCAGCTCGCCCACTCCCTCCACCAGCTCCTCGGCCAGCACGGTGATGGCAGCTTCGACGTTCTCGAAGTACTGGTAGAAGGTGGCTGGTGATGTCCCTGCCTGACGGGCGATGTCGATGACCTTGATGGAGCGCCACGGTGTAGCCACCAACAGCTCGGTGGTGCACTCGAGGAGGCGTTGCCGCGTTGCCCGTCCCCGACGTCCGGGCACGCGACCGTCGGTGGTGGCGATGAGCTCCTGGTCCCCGGACATGCGAGAACCATCGTACTGACATGGCACGAGGTGCACCGAGACAGGAAGACACACCTGGTCATGTCTCGATCGCCTTCCAGAACGAAGAAGGTGGTCAACGGATCGAAAAACCCCAGGCGAGTAGGGTGATGCTCCGTGACAAGCCGCCCGGTGCCCCGTACCTTGACTCGTGCCCAACAGGCACGGCGTCAACGAGTCATCGACGCTGCCATGGGACTCGGCCTCGACGGAGGGTACGAAGCGGTCCAGATGCGGGACGTTGCCGCCAGGGCCGACGTGGCCATGGGCACCGTCTACCGGTACTTCACCAGCAAGGACCACCTGCTGGCCGCCGCTCTCGTCAGCTGGATAGGGCAGCTCGATGCCCGGCTGGCCCAACAGCCGGCCCAAGGGGACACCGCTGCCGTCCGAGTCGTCGACATCCTCGACCGGGCGCTCCGGGCGATGGGGCGCCAACCGAAGCTGGTGGCAGCGGTGTTCACCGCGGTCGCTTCCCCCGACCCGGCTGCTGTCGAGTGCCAGCAACAGATCTCCGTGCTCATGGAAGGCATCATCACCAGGGCCATCGGCGAGCCCCACCCTCCTGACCTCGGCGACCGGGCTCGGATTCTCGGCCACGTGTGGTACTCCGCCCTCGTCGGCTGGATCACCGGGTGGAGCAACATGGATCGTGTCCACGACGAGCTGGTCATCGCCGTCGAGCTGTTGCTACCCGCCGATCTGTACGCCAACGTCTGACCGCCGGGATGGCGGCTGGTGCCGGGAACACTGTCCGGCGACGGCTCTGTGGTCCGAGGGGACACCGGTCCGGCGTTGAAGGGGCGATGAGCAACCGGTGACAACCCCGGCATAGCTCCTGGGCTACCGTCTGGCATGCCCTCGGCCATCGAAGTCACCGGATTGACCAAGCGGTTCAAGGACGTGGTCGCCGTCGACGACCTCAGCTTCGAAGTCGCCGCCGGTCGTGTGACCGGATTTCTCGGGCCGAACGGTGCCGGGAAGACGACCACCTTGCGGATGCTGCTGGGGTTGGTGTCGGCCACTCACGGTTCGGCGACGTTCGACGGCACGCCCTACCGGAACCTGGAGAACCCTGTCCACCATGTCGGTGCCGTACTCGAGGCCACCAGCTTTCATCCGGCCCGGCGTGCCCGTCACCACCTCAGGATGGTGGCGTTGGCCAGTGGCATTCCCTACACCCGGGTGGATGAGGCCTTGGCGCTGGTAGGGCTGAGCGAGGTGGCGACCAAGCGAGTCGGCGGGTTCTCGATGGGCATGCGCCAGCGGTTGGAGCTGGCCACTGCCATCCTGGGCGATCCCGACGTGCTCATCCTGGACGAGCCGTCCAACGGGCTCGACCCCCAGGGCATCCAGTGGCTCCGGACGTTCATCCGGCACCAGGCCTCGACCGGCAGGGCCGTGCTGGTCTCCTCGCACCTGCTGTCCGAGATGGAAGAGACTGTCGACGACGTGGTCATCATCTCCCACGGCAAGCTGGTGCTCCAGACCACGCTGGCCGAGCTGTCCCAGCGAGCTCACGGCGGCGGGGGCATGCGGGTGCGCACACCAGAGGCGCAGCGGTTGGTCGACGTCTTGACCGCCCAACAGGTCGGCGCCCAGTGGGCGGCTTCCGACGTAGTCGTGATCGACGGAGCCTCGCCGGAGTGGCTCGGACCGGTCCTGGCGGAGCACCAGATCATCGTGTACGACCTCCGCCAAGAGGGCGGGGGTCTCGAAGAGGTGTTTCTCAGCCTCACATCGGGGTTCGATGCGCCGACACCGGGTATCGATGCGCCGATATCGGGTGTCGCACAGGAGGTCCCGTCATGATCAGGCTCGTGCGTTCGGAGTGGTTGAAGCTGCGCACCACCGCGGTTCCGTGGATCCTGCTCGGGCTGGCGGTGCTCTTCACCGGTCTGTCTATCCTCCTCTCCTTCCTCACCGGGAGCTCATCGAACGGCTCCGGAAACCACAACGGCGCGACGTGGTACACGCCGCACACCGTGGACCAACTCCGGAACCTGGCCTCGGCTGGTTTGAGCGGTGATCTGTTCATCCTGCTGCTGGGCGTGCTGTGCATCACCACCGAGTTCCGTCACAAGACGGTGACCGACGCCTTCCTGATCACGCCCCACCGTGGACGGTTCGTAGCGTCCAAGCTGATCACCGCTGTGATCCTGAGCATTGTGCTGACGGTGATCCTCGTCGGTATCACGTTGGGGGCGGGATCCATCGTGCTGTCGATCCGCCACGGCTCGGTCTCGAGCTTTCTCGATCAATTCCCCGCCGTGGTTCCAGGCCTGCTCGGCGTCATGATCCTGTACGCCATCCTCGGGGTGGGGGTCGGATCGTGGTTGACCAACCAGGTCGCTGCGCTCATCGCCACCTTGGGTTGGTTCCTGCTCGGTGAGACACTGATCGGAGCTCTGCTCGACGCGTTGCACGCAGGGCTCGGCCGGTGGCTTCCCGAGAGCTCCGCTGCGGCACTGGCCAACCACACCGCTCGCACCGCCAGTACAGGCCTGTTGCCATGGTGGGGTGGGGGTCTGATGCTGCTCGGCTACGGGGTCGTCTTCGCCCTCATCGGCTCACTGGTGATGACCCGCCGCGACATCACCTGACTCACGGCGGGCCCGGACTATCTCTTCACAGAGCCCCGAGATGACAACCGGGGTCAACCATCTTGATAACACGCGCCATCATGTTTATGGCATGGATGACACCCCTGATCCAGACCCCGAAGAGACGCTGACCCGGACGGGGGGCCGTCAGGCGACCGACCCGCTCGGTGCCTTCGTCGTAGGACCTGAGCTCCTGGCTCAAGGCTCACCCGGTGGGGTCCTGACCGGGACACGCTTCGTGGTCAAGGACCTGTTCGACGTGGCCGGTACCCGAACCGGAGCGGGCAACCCCGACTGGCTGGCCGATGCGCCGGTGGCGTCGGCGCATGCTCCGGCGGTGACCGCCCTGCTCGACGCCGGGGCCGACCTGTGGGGCAAGACGGTAACCGACGAACTGGCGTACAGCCTCTCGGGGACCAACGCCCACTACGGCACGCCGGTCAACTCGGCGGCGCCAGGTCGGGTGCCAGGGGGATCTTCGAGCGGCTCGGCCGCGGCGGTAGCCGGCGGCGTTGCACGCTTGGCTCTGGGGACCGACACCGGCGGCTCGGTGCGTGTGCCGGCGTCGTACTGCGGCATCTACGGGCTCCGCCCCACCCACGGTCGGATCGACATCCGGGGGGTCGTGCCCCTGGCGCCGAGCTTCGACACAGTGGGGCTGCTGGCCGTCGACGGCGCCACCTTGAGAAGCGGCTGGCATGCGCTCGTCGCCGGGGCAGCCACCCGGCCATCACGACAGACGCCGCGGTCGATCCGGAGGTTGGTGGTGGCTACCGATCTCCTGGACCAGGCTGACGATCCGGCAAGCACCGAAATCGTGAGGGTGGCGACTGAGCTGGCCCAGCGGTTGGGGTTGACGGTGACCGAACGTCCCCTGGCCGAACCGGGTGAGCTCACAACGTGGCGCGACGCGTTCCGGGCCCTACAGCAGGTGGAAGCGTGGCAGTCCCATGGAGTGTGGATCTCGGATCGCCGACCGACCTTCGGCTCGGGGATCGCCGACCGGTTCGCCGAGGCAGCCACCGCCGACGAGAGAGCAGCAGAGCGAGCTCGTCCGGTCCTCGCCGAGGTGCTGCACGCTCTGGCAGAGGCGGTGGGCGAAGACGGGATCCTCGTTCAGCCGGCGACGAGCGGTCCGGCCCCGGCGCTCGACCTGGCAGGGCAGGTGAAGGACGACCTGCGGATACGAACCCTGACGCTGACTGCGCCGGCGGGGCTGGCTGGTGCACCGGTGGTGTCCCTCCCCCTCGCTCAGGTCGACGGCGCACCAATCGGCGTGGCCCTCGTCGGCCTCCCCGGGGACGACGAGATGCTCGTGGAGCTGGCCAACCAGGCATAGTGCGGCCTCCGTCCTCTTCCTCACCGTGTGCCTCGATCTGCTCGACGTAGATGTACGGCAGAAGGCCAGGCTGGCTCGATACCGCCTGGCTGGTCATCCACGCTCCACTGATATGCCGGGTCCCGTCGTCGAAGCTGGGGCGATCGGTGTCATGACCTTCCAAGTCGGCAGTCGGAACAGGGAAGGCGGTAAAGGGTGAGGTATAGGGTCGTCAAGGTTGGAACAGATCGTGTCGTTCTGCAATCCTCCCTTCATCAACGACAGAAGGAGATCGACCATGGACTGGAAACTCGAACTGGTCGCTATCCCGGTCTCGGACGTCGACAGAGCGAAGGCTTTTTACACCGAGAGAGCTGGGTTCAATGCAGACCATGACCACCAGGTAAGCGACGAGCTTCGCTTCGTGCAGCTGACACCTCCCGGGTCAGCATGCTCCATCGCCTTCGGGGAAGGGATCGTGGACATGCCACCGGGATCGGTGCAGGGCCTGCAGCTGGTCGTCTCCGACATCAAGGCTGCCCGTACGGAACTGGTTGGCCGGGGGATGGATGTCAGCGAGATTCAGGAGTTTCCTTGGGGTTCGTTCGTCTTCTTCAGCGACCCCGATGGCAACCGCTGGGCCGTCCAACAGTTGCCTGCCCGCCAGTAGTCCCACCAGTAACAAGGACCGACGAGCTGATAGACCCGGGGCTCGCCAGCTCATCGGGAGATAGGACCGAACAGCTCCTCGAGGTTGTACCACCAGACGGCCCGATCGTCGTTGCCTCGGTGGCTCAGCCTCGAAGTGATATCGCGAGCAAATCCACTCTGCTGGGTGGTGCCCCCGCCGGGCAAGTCAGCAGAGACTGCGTGGCCCCCCGTCCGGGGTTAGGGGGCGGGGGACCACACACTGTTGGCCGGTTCCCAGACTGGTAGAGCTGGGTTCCTGTGGCGATCTATTGATATTCCTGTCGGTGTTCTTCTACTGGCGTTGCTGGCCGTCTGGCCCGCTGTCCCTGGAGACAAGAAACGACTTCCAGGAACAGCGGCCACACGTCCTCGTTCTGCGTGACGGCCTCCCTTACGGCGCAATCCCAACAACCGGAGCGCTGAAGCTACCCACCCCTGATCCGTTGAACGGAGCGTTGCCGAAGGTGAAGATGCCTCCGTCCTGTGCACCTAGCCAGTAGCCCCCACCGTTGGAAGTCGGTGTGATGCCAATAACAGGTGCGTTGGACTGACCAGATGCAGATCCACTGAAGGTGGCCTCGCCGAAGGTGAAGATGCCTCCGTCTTTGGCTACCAGCCAGTAACCATTGCCATCCGGCGTTGCTGACATGCCCACCACTGGTGCGTTGAGTGACTGTCCTCCTTCAGAACCGAGGAAGCTGGCGTCTCCGAAGGTGAAGATGCCTCCGTCACTGGCTACGAGCCAGTAGCCCTTGCCGTCAGGGGTAGCTGCCATACCAACAACTGGTGCGTTTAAGTGTTGGCCACCTTCTGAGCCGTAGTAGCTGGCGTCACCGAAGGTGAAGATGCCTCCATCTGCTGCAACTAACCAGTAGCCCTTGCCATCAGGGGTAGCTGCCATGCCCACGATGGGTTGGTTTAAGTGTTGGCCACCTTCTGAGCCGTAGTAGCCGGCGTCACCGAAGGTGAAGATGCCTCCATCAGCTCCAACCAGCCAGTAGCCCTTGTTGTCAGGGGTTGCTGCCATGCCGACAATGGGGGCATTCAATGGCTGACCAGCTTCTGAGCCGTAGTTCGCCGGCATTTCCGAAGGTAGGACACGGCTCCTTTGGAGGCCACCAGGCGGTAGCCGGTGGTTGACGGTGCCAGCACCGTGAGGGTGGCTGGATTAGTAGTGACAGCTGGTCCTGCAGCGTTACTGAAGACGGCCTGGTACTGATTGCCGTTGTCAGACGCTGTGGTGGCTGGTGTGGTGTAGGAGTCAGAGGTGGCACCACTGATGTTGGACCATGTCGATCCTCCGTTGCGTGGAGACCTGCCACTGGACGGTGGGGGTCGGACTCACCGGTTGCGGCTGGTGGTGAACGTTGTGGTTGCACCTGCACTGGTCGTCTGGTTGGTGGGTTGGGTGTCAACCGACTGGAGCGGTGCCGACCTGGAAGTTGACCGGAGCAGAGGTTTGGATTGGTGTCACACCGCCGCTCCACACCGCCGTCAGCGTGTGGTCACCGGGAGCCAGGGAGTTTGTGGTGAGGGTGGCGATGCCGGCATCAGGGTTGCCACACGAGACTTGGCACGGGAGACTACGGTCCCGATATCGGTGGTTCCGTCGAAGAAGTCCACCTGTCCCACGATGCAGCCATTGGGATAGTCCGACGGCGCCGGGTTTACCGTGGCAGTCAGCGTCACTGGTGCACCGACAGCGGCTGAACCAGTCGGACTCGTCGTCAGCGTGGTGCCCGACACGTCGACCTGTTGTACGACGGCCGGTGCCGTCGGGTCGGCCGGGTTACAGGCGTAGGGAGGAGTCCCACTTGACCCCCAGTGAAGCTCAGGAATGGATACTGCAACGGGTACGACCGAGCCCGGTGTACCGGAGATGGGCACTGTGGCAGAAAGTCCGGTCCAGCTCACCGAGGTGATGCCGTTGGCGTTCGTCGGAGTCGCCGCAGGTGGCGTGATCGTGACACCACCCGGAGAGAGCCCGATGGTGGCGTTGCTCACAGGCGCGAGGTCGTAGGTCCGCCAGCCGGGTCGATGTTCAGCGTCAGATCGAGACGCACTGACGGGCACGGTCGATCCGCTCGGTGCCAGGCTCGGCACTGTGGCCACGGCCACCACCGACGCATTGAGCGTTGGATTGAACGAGCACTGGGTGGTCTGACAGACGAACGAGCGTGCCAGGAGCTGGTGGGCGCCACGGTGAACGTCTGGGAGTACGAACTCGGGGAGTAGACCGGGTCACCGGAGTACTCGAGGGTGAGCGTGTGGGTACCGGGGATCAATCCATACGGTACTGAAGTAGTAGAGCCGGCGGGCGTTATTCGCAGTGCTCGTACCCACCGTCGTTCCGTCGACTAGGTACGTCAGTGTCCCTGTCGGAGATGGCATGATGCCGGTAGGGATTCGACGCAGCCGTGAGGATCGGACGTTGGGCGCAATCTGCGTACCCCTCGGGCACCGGTGTCGTGGGAAGTAGTGCTGCTAAGCGTCACCGGCAGACCGTGCGCCGTAGGTCATGGTAACGTGCCAACGGCCTGGGAGCGCCGCTCTGCGTCGGGGCGATGGAGTTGAACGGGCTGTCGGATTGTTGCACGTGTCGCCTGGGTCCGTTGGGTCCGAGCAGTTCCCGTTCCAGAGGATCGCCTTGACCTATTGTGAGCCGGGACCGGTACCGTTCGTCGGGTCGTAGGCGATGGACAGCTGCAGGTTGAGGGTGAGCGACTGCCCTGGGGCCAGCGAGAACGCGGGTGTCTCGTGCCGCACGGCGCGGTGCCGAAGCCGCTGAAGTAGTAGCTTTGGCTGCCGTCGTTGCAATGAGCGGGCACCAGTTCCCCGCGCTGTCCTGGTAGTTGACGATGATGTCGGAAAGATTGGCCCCATTCTGGAATCTTCAGCTGCAGGTAGAGATCGTTGCTCCAGTCCGCACCCGTCCCTGGATTGGTGAAGGTGACCGACATCGGGGTCGGGGTCGGCGACGACAGCTCCACCGTGTGGGCAGGTTCAACGTGACCGACGGCAGCGGCTGGATCGTGTATGGCACCGCTGGCGAGGTGCTGCCGGAGTAGTTGAAGTCCCCGGAGTAGACCGCCGTCAGTTGGTTCGTCTGGCTCGGCAAGTTGTTCGTGGTGAAGGTGGCACCACCGTTGCTCACCGGCTCGGTGCCGATCACACACCGTTGGCCACGAAGTTGACGTTGCCCGTGGCATCGGCGGCCGTGCTCCCACCCGAGCTGATCGTGTCGGTCAACGTCACCGACGTTCGCCGTCGAGCTGCGGGCTGGCAGGGCTGGCCGACAGCACGTTCGTGGTGGTTTTGCCCGGTGGTGGCGGGATGGGAAGACCGGTGCCCTGGAGGTTGAGCGTCGTGTTGTTGTTGGTGCTGCCTGCGACCCCCTGGTAGGTGGCATTGAGCCACCGCAGAGCTGGCCACCCTGGGCTACGCCACAGGAGTCGGGACCTCATTGGGTCCCGTCTGGCGCACCGGCGAAGTCGGGGATGTTGTAGTTGGACGCCGAGAGCGTCACGTCGCCAGTGCTGGTGTTGTAGGGCGCAGTGGACTGGAAGACCATGTTGATCGGGGTCGACAGGCACTGTAGCGGCGACCGGCGGGTGACGTCGAGCTCGTAGGAGAGGCTGTCGTTCAGCGTGATGTCGCCATTGGAGTTGATCGAGCCGGTAGCCGTGCCAGGGTTGACCTCATCCATGAAGTAGTTGGTACATCCCCCGGCCGCCTTGCTGCACACGCCGTACTGGACCGGCAGGCTCAGCGTTGCATCGGTGATGACACCGGTCAGCGGAGCCACGGTGCCGGTGAGCGTGGTGGTGGTCTGGGCCGGGAAGGGCTGCGAGGCCCCGGGTGGTGTCGACAGCACCGTCCAGGAGCCCGAGGTCATGTTGAGCGAGAACGGTTCCGTGCCGCCGTTCCCGGCGTAGAGCGTGAGCTGACCCGAGGTTGCCGTGTCAGCAGGGCTGGCCGAGTCGGTGACGGTCACCGCAAAGGTGGCAGTGGCGTCCGTCGTAGGTGTGCCCGACAGCACACCAGTCGACGAATCCAGGCTCAGCCAGCTGGGCAACGTGGAGCCTGAGGCAACGCTCCAGGTGTCAGCACCCGGTGCCACCAGTGGCGGCCAAGGTGACCGAGTACGGGGTGTTCAGCGGGTGCCAAAGGCAGTGGCGAGGTCGTGGTCACTGACAGCGGGGTGGCTGCACTGGCGGCGGTCACGCCAATTCCAGCCACGGTGCCAGCTACCACGCCAATGACCAGGAGCGTTGCCGCTACGGCCGCGAAAAACCGGCGGGCATAGCCGCCGGTGAAGTGAGAATTACGTGACTCTGCGTGGGAAAAACTTAGGGAGTTACTCCCCACCCCCCCCCCGCGAGAACTTTCCCAGATTGAGAATTCTCAGCCTGGAAATCGTGGGTTGTTGCTGTGCTGCGACGTCCCCGGAACATGTACATCCCCCTGCTTTCGCTGTCGTTAGTGAAACTGTGTTGGTAAATCTGGTGTTTCGTGCTGTCTCGACCCGATGGTACACACTCTTCGTTTCCCAAACTGGTCGCGATGGCATCTAACTCCAGGTTCTTGATCTTGTCAATAGAGATTTGTGAACAAGCCTGGTGACCAGGGCACGCTGTCGTCAACATCACGGCCGGGGCCATTACTGCCATCGACTGGTCGCGAGTTGAAGCTGTCGACCGTCTGCCTGCCCGCTACCGTTTCCATGTAGACCTGCGCTTCTCTGATCACGCTCGCCGGCAGAGTGGGCGAGCTGATCACCCGAAACGGGCCCGAGCCGCTGGTCGGCGTAGTCCTGGCCTACGAAGACTGATACCGGAGAGCCTGCTGATCGGCTCTGAACATGACAACGGAGTTGACCCGTTTACCGCACAGCCGCCGCCCTCTAGTTTCGTAGTACACTTCCTATGTGGAGGTTCTTCCTTCGGCGTTCCGCCATAGCGTCGAGGAAGAAGACATCCAGCACGTGCTCAGCAATGCTGTGGTCATCGAGGAGGTTACCGACGATCCGATCCGCTATCTGGTCCTTGGACCTGACCGGGCGGGGAATCTTCTGGAGCTTGTTGTCATGGACCGACCCCAAGGTCCTGCCGTGATCCATGCCATGCCCATGACCGCGCAGTACAAGCGTCTCCTGCCCGAAAGGTGGTGATCATGCCAAAGACTCATGGAACGAAAACAGACGGGACCCCTATCACCGACGAGATGGTCGAGGCGATGGCCGACGAGGCCGAACGTGGCTACAGGTCGACGATCTGCTGCGCCGTCGCACCGGCGGTCGGCCGTCGATGGGATCAGCACCTTCGTCGGTCGAGTCCGTTCGCCTCGATCCCGAGCTGAAGCGGGACCTGTTGTTGCGAGCGTCCGAGCAGCACATCAGCGTCTCGGAGGCGATCCGCCAAGCCCTACGCCAGTACGTGAAGGCGAGCTGACCGGGCGCCAGCTCCAAGAGCAAGAGGCTGCACAGAAGGGTTGCGTGGCCCCCCGTCCGGGGTTAGGGGGCGGGGGACCACACACTCGTGAGCCGGTTCCCAGGCTGGTCGAGCTGGGGAACAGCCGGCGTTCTCTTGGCGTTACTGGCCGTCCGGCCCGCTGTCCCTGGGGCAAGAAACAAGCACCCAGGAACAACGAACCGCACGTCCTTCTTGGTTCTGACGCTCCTTACGGTGCAATAGCGACCACCGGGGCGGTGAAGCTGCTCGCTCCCGAGCCGTTGAACGGGGCATTGCCGAAGGTGAAGATGCCGCCGTCTTGAGCGCCTAACCAGTAGCCACCGCCGTTCGAGGTTGGCACGATGCCGACCACCGGGGCGTTGGACTGACCAGATGCCGAGCCATTGAAGGTGGCGTCGCCAAAGGTGAAGACACCTCCGTCCTTGGCGACCAGCCAGTAGCCGTTGCCCATCGGGCGTAGCTGCCATGCCGACGACTGGGGCGTTCAGCGACTGTCCACCCTCTGAGCCGTTGAAGGTGGCGTCCCCAAAGGTGAAGATGCCGCCGTCGGAAGCCACCAGCCAGTAGCCACCTCCGTCAGGAGTAACGGCCATGCCGACCACTGGGGCGTTCAGGTGCTGGCCACCCTCGGAGCCGTAGAAGGCGGCGTCGCCGAAGGTGAAGATGCCGCCGTCGGCTGCCACCAGCCAGTAGCCCTTGCCATCAGGCGTTGCTGCCATGCCGACGATGGGCTGGTTCAGGTGCTGGCCACCTTCCGAGCCGTAGTAGCCGGCATCGCCGAAGGTGAAGATGCCGCCGTCAGCGCCGACCAGCCAGTAGCCCTTGTTGTCAGGGGTTGCTGCCATGCCGACAATCGGTGCGTTGAGCGATTGTCCGGCCTCAGAGCCGTAGTTCCCGGCGTTGCCGAAGGTGGACACTGCACCGTTGGAAGCCACCAGGCGGTAGCCGGTGGTCGACGGTGCCAGCACCGTGAGAGTGGCTGGGTTGGTAGTGGCAGCTGGTCCTGCACCGTTACTGAAGACGGCCTGGTACTGGTTGCCGTTGTCAGACGCTGTGGTGGCTGGTGTGGTGTAGGAGTCAGACGTGGCACCACTGATGTTGGACCATGTCGATCCTCCATCGCTGGACACCTGCCATTGGACGGTTGGTGTCGGGCTCCCAGTGGCGGCTGCGGTGAACGTTGTGGTCGCACCGGCACTGGTGGTCTGGTTGGTGGGTTGGGTGGTGACTGTCGGTGCTGTGCCGACCTGGAAGTTGACCGGATGCGATGTTTGGGTTGGTGTGGGACCACCGCTCCACACCGCCGTCAGCGTGTGGTCACCGGGCGCCAGGGAGGTTGTGGTGAGGGTGGCGATACCGGGGTTGCCACCGGGGTTGCCGACACTTGCGACACTGACCGTTCCGATGTCGGTGGTCCCGTCGAAGAAGTCCACCTGTCCCACAATCGGATCGTCCTCGAAGTCCGAAGGGGCCGGATTACACCGTGGCGGTCAGGGTCACTGGTGCACCGACAGCGGCCGAACCACTTGGGCTCGTTGTCAGCGTGGTGCCCGACACGGTGACCTGTTGCACGACGGCCGGTGCCGTCGGATCGGCCGGCTTACAAACGAACGACTGCGCTATCGGTCGTAGGTAAAGGTCAGACGGAGATGCCCACGGATTGACCGCCGTCCCGGGCGTACCGGAGATCGGCACCGTGGTAGACAGTCCTGTCCAGCTCGCCGAGACGGTCCCATTGGCGACTCGTCGTTGTCACCGACGGAGGCGTGATCGTGCCGCCACCCGGAGAGAGCCCGATGGTGGCGTGCGTCAAGACGGATTCGGTGTTCACGTTAAGCAAGCCGGGTCGATGTTCAGCGTCAGATCGAGAGCACTGACCGGCACGCGTCGATCCGCTTGGTGCCAGGCTTGGCACGTTGGCCACGGCCACCACTGACGCATTGAGTCGTTGGGTAGGCCGCACTGTGACCCCACAGACGAACGATGTACCTGGAGCCGGTGGCGCCACGGTGAACGTCTGGGAGTATGTAACTCGGAGAGTAGACCGGGTCACCGGAGTACTCGACGGTGAGCGTGTGGGTACCGGGGATCAATCCTGCTGTGGTGAAGTAGGAAGACTCGAACATCGCTATCGGCCGACTCGATACCCACCACCGTTCCGTCGACCAAGTACGTCAGTGTGCCTGTCGGAACTGGCATGGTGCCGTAGGGATTTGACGCAGGCTGCTCACATAGAGCTTGGAGGTGATCGTGTACCCCTCGGGTACCGGCATCGTGGGAATACTCAGTGTTGCTGAAGCTCACCGGCGATCGTGCACCGTAGGTCATGGTGAACGTTCCGCTGGTCTCAGGCGCACCGCTGCTCGTCGGCAAAATGGAGTTGAATGGGCTATTGGATTCGGTGCAGTTCGTCGGGCTCGAGCAGCTCCCGTTGTAGAGGACCGGATTGACGCATTCCGGCGCCGGGACCGGTATCGTTGTCGGGTCGTAGGCGATGGATACCTGCAGGTTGAGGGTGAGCGACTGTCCTGGAGCCAGTGAGAACGAGCTGGCTTCCGTGCCGCATGGCGGGGTGCCGAAACCGCTGAAGTTGTACCCGGGATACGCTGTAGGGAGTGAGCGGGCACCAGTTCCCGGCACTGTCCTGGTAGTCGAGCGTGGTGTCTCAGTGCTGGGCCGTGGGCCCGAATCCTGAATTGCAGGAAGTAGATCGTTGCTCCAGTCCGCACCCGTCGCTGGGTTGGTCACCGTCACCGACATCGGGGTTGGGGTGGGAGACGACAGCTCAACCGTCGTCGGCAGACTCATCGTGACCGACGGCAGCGGCTGGATGGTATACGGCACCGGTGCCGACGTGCTGCTGGCGTAGGTGAGGTCGCCGGAGTAGCACCGCCGTGAGTTGGTTCGTCTGGTTCGGCAAGGGCGTTGTGGTAAAGGTGGCGACACCGTTGCTCACTGGCTACGGTACCGACGACGACGCCGTTGGCCAGGAAGTTGACTACTCCCGTGGCAGCGGTGGCCGTGCTGCCATCTGAGCTGATCGTGTCGGTCAACGTGACGGGCGTGGTTGTGAGCTGTGGGCTGACAGGCGACGCCGACAGGGAGTTCGTCGTGGGCTTCGCTGGTGGGGGTGGGATGGGAAGACCAGTGCCCTGGAGGTTGAGGGTCGTGTTGTTATTGGTGCTGCCTGCTACCCCGTCAGGGGTATTCACCATCGTTGAGGCCTATCGAGCCTGGGGCACCCTGGGCTATGCCACAGGAGTTGGTAGCCTCATCGGGTTCCCGTCTGGCACACCGCCGAAGTCCGGGATGGTGTAGTTGGCGGCCGAGAGCGTCACGTCGCCGGTGGTGGTGTCATAGGGCGCAGTCGACTGGAAGACCATGTTGATCGGGGTCGACAGGCACTCTCGATTGACCGGCACGGCGACGTCGAGCTCGTAGGAGAGGCTGTCGTTGAGGGTGATGTCACCGTTCGAGTTGATCGACCGGTGGCCGTGCCCGGGTCTGCCTCGGTCATGAGGTAGTTGGTACATCCCCCAGCCGCCTTGCTGCATACACCGTCCTGGACGGGCAAGCTCAGCGTTGCATCGGTGATGACACCGGTCAGCGGGTCGACCGTGCCGGTGAGCGTCGTGGTCGTCTGGGGCGGGAAGGGCTGCGAGGTCCCCGACGGTGTCGACAGCACCGTCCAGGAACCAGACGTCATGTTGAGCGAGAACGGTTCGGTGCCGCCATTGCCGACATAGAGCGTGAGCTGCCCCGAGGTCGCCGTGTCAGCAGGGCTGGCCGAGTCGGTGACGGTGACCGCAAACGTGGCGGTGGCATTGGCCGTCGGCGTGCCTGACAGCACACCGGTCGATGGATTCAGGCTCAGCCAGCTGGGCAACGTAGAGCCTGAGGCAACGCTCCAGGTGTAGGTCCCGGTCCCACCAGTTGCAGCCAGGGTGGTGCTGTAGGGGGTATTGAGCGGGGCCAAGGGCAGTGGCGAGGTCGTGGTCACTGATAGCGGGGTAGCCGCACTGGCGGCACCCACCCCAATCCCGGCCACCGAGCCGACTATCACTCCCACGACCAGGAGCGTTGCCGCTACGGCCGCGAAAAACCGGCGGGCCAAGCCGCCGGTGAAGTGAGCATTACGTGACTCTGCGTGGGAAAAACTTAGGGAGTTACTCCCCCACCCCCCCCCGCGAGAACTTTCCCAGATTGAGAATTCTCAGCCTGGAAATCGCGGGTTACTGCTGTGTTGCGACGTCCCCGGAACATGTACATCCCCCTGCTTTCGCTGTAGTTAGTGAAACTGTGTTGGTAAATCTAGTGTTTCGTGCTGTCTCGATCAGATGGTACACACTCTTTGTTTCCCAAACTGGTCGCGATGGCATCTAACTCCAGGTTCTTGATCTTGTCAATCATTCGCGATGTGATCTTTTCTGGCGGCACATGGGGTTCCAGAGGAGCTGAGCTGGGGTGGAGCCGGTCAGCGGGACCCCAAACATCGACTTCCGGGACGAGGCTCAGAACCCGGATAGACCGTCGAGACCCAAGACCATGCGGAGCAACTCCATCAGGACCCGGGCCGTTGCTCCCCAGATCATCTCGCCACAGATCTCGAAGAACCACACCCGGAACTCCGTACCGGCGTACTTCCCGCTTCCGGACACGCGCCATCGTTCCTCGTGGAACACGCCGTCGACGAGGAGCTCGGCCAGCGCGACATCGAAAATCCTGGATACCTCGTCCGTGTTGGCCACGAGGAGCGGGCGCTCCGACAAGATCCCCACCACCGGAGTCATCAGCGTGTTGGAAGACGCCGTCGGAAGCGTCGAGAGCGTGCCGAGCACGAACACGGTCTCCGGATCGAGCCCGATCTCTTCGTGTGACTCTCGAAGGGCGGCATCGACGGCGCTTTCCCCGGGATCGAGGCGCCCCCCCGGAAAAGCCACCTCGGCCCGGTGCGAGCTCAAGCTGCTCGACCGTACGGTGAGGATCACTCGGGTCTCACCGTCGACCTCGTACAAGGGCACCAGGACCCCTGCTGCCGGTTTGCCGTCGATCCGGAATCCAGTCGGTGATCGGTCCGCTTGCGGGGTGGGGCGAAGATCGTTCGATCCGGCGGCAGCAGCGGTGGCAATGGCGTCACGCACTCGGTTGAGGCCGAGTAGCCGGCGATCGGACTCCCCGAGATCGGCCCATGGCGGCTGGCCACCGGGTCGGCTGCTGGGTGGCCGAGGGATCACCTGGCGGGGCGGACGCGGCTTGGGAGTAGGTGGTGCCATCGGTCCCGTCAGGCTAGGTCGTAACCGCACCATATCGGTGGTTCTACCGCCCACGCTCGGGGCAGTTTGGGAACCAAGCGCGAGAGCTGCAACGAACAGGTGCTGTCTCGATGGACGGGTACCATATGGCCGTCTATCACACCGAACAGGAGGTCACCGTGGCCGCACAAGAGCCGCAGACAGCACCTTCAGCTGCAGTACCCCAGTTCCCCATCACCACCACGTTGGAATTCCCCGAGTGGCGTATCGAGCGAAACCTGGGCATGGTCTTCGGAGTAGTCGTCCGCTCGATGGGCGTGGCCAAGGGCCTCGCTGCCGGCTTCAAGTCCATGGCTGGCGGAGAAGTGAAGCAGTACACCCGGCTCGTCGAGGACAGCCGACGCCACGCTATGGACCGGATGATCGAGAACGCCGGGGTTCTGGGAGCCAACGCCATCGTCTCCATGCGCTTCGACTCGTCCGAGGTCGGGCAGGGGCTGACCGAGATCGTGGCTTACGGCACCGCAGTGGTCGTCGGGCCCCGAGAGTGACCGCTCTCCGGTTGCGATCGAGACGGTGACCAGGATGACCGAAACAGCGATCGGGAGGCGGTCTCGATGGACGTGATCTGGGCGCTCGTGGCGCTGGTGGTCGTGGGAATCCTCGTCTACAGCATCTTCATCCGCCGTCATGGCGAGTCGGACCGACCGCAGCCGGGTTGGACGCCGACCGACGAGGTCTTCCACGACCCGTCGACCAACCGCGTCATGCGGGTCTGGGTGGACACGTCGGGCAATCGCCACTACGTACCTGCCCAGAACAGCTGAACGTCGTCGCTGAACAACACTGGCCGGACCCTGAAGGGCCCGGCCAGTGTCACACCATCTCCGATCGCACGTGCGATCGGTGGTTTTACATCATGCCGCCCATGCCACCCATGCCGCCGCCCATGGCAGCAGCAGCTGCCGCTGCGGCTGCAGGATCGGCCTTCTCGGGCTTGTCGGCAACGAGTGCCTCGGTGGTCAGCAGTAGTCCGGCAATGGAGGCCGCATTCTGCAAGGCAGAGCGCGTCACCTTGGCGGGGTCGATGACACCCACCTTGACCAGGTCCTCGAACTCGCCGGTGGCGGCGTTGAGGCCGGTTGAACCGCTCTCCGACTCGACCTGGCGGACCATGACGGAACCCTCGAGACCGGCGTTGTTGGCGATGCACCGCAGTGGCTCGGCCAGTGCCTTGGCCACGATCGATGCGCCGGTTGCCTCGTCGCCCTGAAGCGAATCAGCCATCTTGTTCACGGCGGCGCGGGAACGGATCAGCGCTGTTCCTCCACCGGCCACGATGCCTTCTTCGACGGCGGCGCGGGTGGCGGAGAGAGCATCCTCGATACGGTGCTTCTTCTCTTTCAACTCCACCTCGGTGGCAGCCCCGACCTTGACGACGGCAACGCCGCCGGCCAGCTTGGCCAGACGCTCCTGGAGCTTCTCCCGATCCCAGTCGGAGTCGGTGTCGTCGATCTCCCGCTTGATCTGGGCGATACGACCCTTCACCTCTTCCTCACTGCCGGCACCGTCGACGATGGTGGTGTCGTCCTTGGTCACGATGACCCGACGCGGACTTCCCAACAGGTCGATGGTGGTGGTCTCCAACTTCAGCCCGATCTCCTCAGAGATCACCTGGCCACCGGTGAGCACGGCGATGTCCTGCAAGGTCGACTTGCGACGCTCACCGAACCCGGGGGCCTTGACGGCCACCGAGGTGAACGTGCCACGGATCTTGTTGACGACCAGGGTGGCGAGGGCCTCGCCTTCAACATCCTCGGCGATGATCAGCAGTGGCTTACCGCCCTGCATGACCTTCTCCAGAACGGGAACCAGATCGTGCACGGCACTGATCTTCTGGTTGGCGAAGAGGATCAGCGGCTCGTCGAGCACGGCTTCCTGGCGTTCGTTATCGGTCACGAAGTACGGGGACAGGTAGCCCTTGTCGAACTGCATACCTTCGGTGAACTCGAGCTCGATGCCGAAGGTGTTGGACTCCTCGACGGTCACGGTGCCGTCCTTGCCCACCCTGTCGATGGCGTCGGCGAGCACATCACCGATGGCACCGTCGGCAGCGGAGATGGCAGCGATCTGTGCGATCTCCGTCTTCGAGTCGATCTCCTTCGACTGGGTCTTGATGGACTCGACCGCCGCCTGGACCGCTTTGTCGATACCTTTGCGCAGCCCCAGTGGGTTCGCTCCGGCAGCCACGTTGCGAAGGCCTTCACGGATGAGAGCCTGAGCCAAGACGGTGGCGGTGGTGGTGCCGTCACCAGCGACGTCGTTGGTCTTGGTCGCCACTTCCTTCACCAACTGGGCGCCCATGTTCTCGAAGGCGTCTTCGAGCTCCACCTCACGGGCGATGGACACACCGTCGTTGGTGATGGTGGGAGCACCGAACTTCTTCTCGATCACCACGTTGCGACCTTTCGGCCCAAGGGTGACCTTGACGGTGTCGGCGAGCTTGTTCACACCCGCCTCGAGACCGCGGCGTGCAGCCTCGTCGAACTTGAGGATCTTCGGCATTACTTGCTCACTTTCGCCAGGACGTCACGGCTGGAGAGGATCAGCAGGTCCTCTCCGTCGGCGGTGATCTCGGTGCCTCCGTACTTCGAGTACACGACGGTGTCGCCGGTGGCGATGTCGAGGGGAATGAGCTCGCCGGTGCTCTCGGCACGACGGCCCGGACCCACGGCCAGGACTTCACCCTGCTGGGGCTTCTCCTTGGCGGTATCAGGGATCACCAGGCCGGATGCCGTGGTCTCCTCCGACTCACCGGGGCGAACGACGATGCGGTCGTCTAGGGGATGCAGACTCATGTGATCGGGCCTCCTGTGGCACGGATTAGCACTCCAACGTTGCGAGTGCTAACGATAGCGACCCTCTCGGTCCGGGGCAACCGGGGATCAGTCGGGGCTGGTCAGGGGCAGATCACGCAGGGTCAGTCGGGGCGGGGACCTGGTTGGGAACGGGCTGGGGAACCCTGGTCGGGGACCCTGGTCAGGCGGGGACCCTGGTCGGGGACGGACTGGAGATCGCTCCACAGGTGGTCGGGGCGGCCCAGGGTAGGGCGGTCACGAAGACACTGCACAGGTCGTTGATGGAGTCAGGACGTTGGGACGAGGCGCAGGTTGGGATCGGCGCCGAGCGAGAGTGGACTCGGGCCGTCGTGGTTCAGGCGCCACCAGCCGGCGGCAGCCACCATGGCCGCGTTGTCGGTGCACATCGCCCTGCTGGGCAGAAACGCGCCGATGCCATCCTCCGCGCATACCGCCTCGACACGCTGGCGGAGCAGCGCATTGGCCGCCACTCCACCGGCTAGGCACAACGCCTTGGCTCCGACATCCGCTGCAGCCCGGCGAGCCTTGACCACCAGGACGTCCACCACCGCCAGCCGGAACGACGCTGCCACGTCCTCGGTCGACGCGTCCGGGTGCTTCCGGACCGTGTTGACCACCGAGGTCTTCAACCCGCTGAACGAGAAGTCGTACCCCTCGTGCAGCAACGCCCGAGGGAAGGCGAACGCACCGGGGTCCCCCTCCTCCGCCGCCCGGTCGATGGCCGGCCCTCCCGGATAGCCGAGGCCGAGGAAGCGGGCCACCTTGTCGAACGCCTCACCGGCGGCGTCGTCGATCGTTCCCCCTAAAAGGCGGTACACACCGGGAGCGGACACCTCGACCAACAACGTGTGACCACCCGAGACCAGGAGCACGACCAGCGGCCAACCTAAGTCGGGCTGCTCCAACAACGAAGCGAACAGGTGCGCCTCGAGGTGGTTCACGCCGACGAACGGCACGTCCCACGCCAGGGCCAGCGCCTTCGCTTCGGCCACCCCGACCAGGAGGGACCCGATGAGACCGGGGCCGTAGGTCACGGCCACAGCATCGATCCCGGTGCCCGACGTGTCCGATCCCGCCGTGGTGAGCGCCTCGGACAGCACCGGGGTGAGCAGCTCCACGTGGGCACGTCCAGCCAGCTCGGGTACCACTCCCCCGAACCGTGCGTGCAGGTCGATCTGGCTGCTCACCACCGAGGAGACCACAGTCGCACCGTTGTCCACGACCGCAGCCGCCGTCTCGTCGCACGACGTCTCGATGCCCAGGACGCGGCTGATCGTCGTGCGACCGACAGGGACGTGGTCGGCCATCACCAGTGCACTTTCAGGCTGGGGGGAAGTTCAGCTTCGATCGACGCCAACCGGGCGGCGTAGCCATCAGAATCGATGTCACGGGCCCACATCACCAGCGCATCCTCGCCGGTCTCGACGTAGTAGTTGGGCCGGAGGCCGACGGGAGCCAGCCCGAACCGCCGGTAGAGAGCAAGTGCGGGTTCGTTACCCACCCGAACCTCGAGTGTGAGATGCCGGGATCCATGGGCGATGGCGGAGCGAACGACATCGAGGAGGAGCACGGTGCCGATGGACCGCCCATGCCAGGCTGGAGCGACGGCGATGTTGTTCACATGGGCGTCCTCGTCCACCAGCATGAGCCCGGCGAAACCGACGAGCGTCCGGCCAACCCGGCCGACCCGATAGATCCGCGACTTCCGCTGGGCCAGCTCGTCGGCGAAGAGCCGGTGCGACCAGGGACGAACGTACACCGCCTCCTCGATGACCAGCACTGCTCGCAGGTCTCGGGTGCGCATGGGCGCCAGCGCCACCTCATAACAGGTAGCCGATGTCGCGCTCATCGAACGTGCCCGGAGACGTCGACTGCTGACCTGGGTTGGACAGGCGGTCTGGTCTGGGTCGGCGGGAGTCGTTGCTCCCAGTTGATGGTGGCGTCGGCCTCCCGCAGGTACTCCGGGGTGACGTCCACCGGCGCAGCGGTCGCCGCGCCCCCTCGCAAACGCAGAAGTGCCAGCCGGGCAAGCGCTTCGGGTGGCGGCCCCAGGAGGTCCCCTCCGTGAAGAGGCGCAGCGGAGAGGCGGCCCGGGAGACGGTCGAACAGTGCCTGGTAACGGGCGGCCCCATCGCCCACCACCACCAGGGGGCCGGCGCTGTCACCCTCGGCCAACAGCTCATCGACCAAGACCTCTGGGTCGTACAACGCCGGTGACGACAGACGATGCTCGGCCGGGTCGATGCTCAAACCGTCAGTGCCAGCGGAGCTGTCGGTGCTGCCGGTGCCGCTGGTGCTGCCGGTGCCGTCGAACCGGTAGCGGGCGGCGAACACCTCGCCTCGTCTGGCGTCGACTACGGCAACGACCTGGCGCACGGGTCCGGAAACCAGACGAGCCATGGCGGCGGCGCTCAGGACGTCAAGGCTGCTCACTCCCACCAGCCCGATATCCAAGGCCTGCCCCAACGCCTTGGCTGTGGCCACGCCGACCCGGAGCCCGGTGAACAGGCCAGGGCCGGTGTCCACAGCGATAGCGGAGATCGAGGAGAGGTCCACGCCCGCATCTCGGCACAGGCTCTCGATCGCCGGGGCCAGGGTCTCGGCGTGCCGCCGTCCACCGACAGCGGCGAACGGCGGCTGTGCAGGGATGTCACCGTCGAGAGCGACCCCAACCAGATCGGTGGCGGACTCGATGGCCAGCACGATCACTGTGTCGGCTGGGACGGTCACTGCGTTACCACCCACGGTCGTACGGCGGCGGCGAGGTCGGCCCACCGGTCCGACCAACGGTCACCGATCGAGCGAAGAACCAGGGAACGCTCGTCCTCGTCAACACCGGCTGTGTCTGTCCCGATCGTCTCCGACCAGGCTGTATCTGTCCAGGCTGTATCGATCCGAATGGCGAGCGATCCGTTCCCGAGAACCGGTTCGGCCACATCTCCCCACTCCACCACCGCAACTCCTTCGTCCTCCACCAGCTCACCCAGTCCGAGATCGACGATCTCTCTGATGTGGTCGAGACGGTAGACGTCGGCATGGAGCAAGGTCCGGATCGGACCGCCGCTGCACTCGTAGTGGCGTACCAGCGCGAAGGTCGGGCTGGTGATGGCCTCGGTCACTCCGAGAGCTTGGCCAAACCCCTGGGCGAATACCGTCTTACCCGCACCGAGATCTCCGGCCAGCAGCACGACGTCACCGGGCGTACTGCAGCTCGCCACGGCTGCCGCCAGTGAACGGGTCTCGTCGACGCTACCGGTACGGGTGACGAGCACTGTCTCGTGAACCCGGTTGGTCAAGATGTCCAGCCGAGAAGTCGCTTGGCCCGAATGAGGTCGGCGCGCATCTCGGCCACCACGGCACCGCCGGACCGCAGCGCTGCAGCAGGATGGTACGTCGGCACCAGATGGCCATGGCGGAACGGATACGAGCGTCCTCGAACCGACCGGATACCGTCGTTCGTCTCGAGCAACAGTTTCATGGCGAAGTTCCCCAAGGTGACAACCACCTTCGGCTCGATGAGGTCGAGCTGTGCGTTCAGATACGGCCGACAGGCGTCGATCTCCGGTGGTCGAGGATCTCGGTTGTCGGGCGGCCGACACTTGACCACGTTGGCGATGTAGCAAGCGCTCCGGTCGATGCCCAACTCCTCGGCCATCAATTTGTCGAGTAGCTTCCCGGACCGCCCCACGAACGGCTCCCCCTGAAGGTCCTCGTCCCGCCCCGGACCTTCCCCCACGAACATCAGGTCGGCGCGCGACGACCCCACCCCGAACACCACCTGGGTACGGGTCTCCGACAGGACGCACCGGGTGCAGGTTGACGCCTCCCGGGCGAGGTCGGCCAGTCCATTCGGCTCGGCCACCAGGGAATCGTACCGCCGCCGAGGTGATCGGCGTCACGGTCACCGTCATCCCGGCCTTGGCTCAGGTCGTAGCGGTCCCCACCTGCACCTCCGCCGAGAGCTCGTCCACGATCATGTTCAGCTCGTCGGCGCGTTCCAGCATCACCATGTGCCCACAGCCTCCGAGCATCTGAAGCTCGGCACCGGGAATCCCCGCTGCCAGCCGGCGGGAGTGAACGGGAGGAAGGAGTAGATCACGGGAGCCGGCCACAACTCGGGTGGGCAACTCGATCCGGTGCAGTTCCGAGCGCACGTCGAATCCCATCAACGAGACCAGGAGCTCGGCCATGGTTGCCGGGGACATGGTCGTGATCATCGACCGGGTCAGCTCCAGGTCGAGTGGCGTTGGCTTGGACCCGAAAGACAGCCGTGTCGACCAGGAAGCCAGATCCTCACCAGGGAACAGCCCGCGTCCGTGTCGTTCGGCGGAGATCAGGCTCCGCCGAGCCAGCGAGGTGAGCATCCCGGTCAGGAGGGGTGACATCGACGCACGGGTGACCGGTCCGGCCGTTGTCCCTACCAGCACCAGGCCGGACACGCTGCCGGACTTGCGGTTGGGGTGGCGGTTGGACTGGCGGCCAGGGTCCCGGGGGATGGCGGTCCGGAGGACAGCGGCCAACGAGACCATGCCGCCCATGGAGTGACCAACCAGCACCGCATCCCGCACGGACAGCGCATCGAGGACGTCGAGAACGTCGTCAGCCAGACGGTCGAACGAGTAGTCGTTGTCGCCCGCAACCGAACCCCCGTGCCCTCGGAGATCGATGGCGATCACCCGGTGACGATCGGTCAACGCAGCGAGCTGGCGAACCCAGACGGCGACCGAGTGGGTCACCCCGTGCACCAGGACGATCGGAGGACCCTCACCGATCTCCACCGCATGGACCGTTCCGCCGTCGCTGGTGGGAACCTCGTGATGCACGAGATCGTCGCTCAGCACCAGGCCGGCGGCGGCGAGTGCCTCCTCGGTCGCCCGCCATTGTCGAGTGATGTGGCGTTGTGCTGCGAACACCCCACCAGCGACGGCGGCAGCGGTGACGGCTGCTCCGGCTGCCAGCATCCGCCGTGACCGTCGAGGACCGATGCCACGCACGCTCGACGAGCTCATGTTCGGCTTCGGCCGGTTGTCATGCGAGGGGCTCATCGGGTACCGATGTCGCCTGTGATCCGACGGGGTACGCGCGGTCCGATGCCGCACAGCACTTCGTAGTTGATCGTGCCGAGCAAGTCGGCCCACTCGGTGGCGGTGACGGTGGCATCCCCTTGCGTACCCAGGAGGACGACCTCGTCGCCCACCCTCGGTGCGGTTGGCCCCGGCGGTCCACCGTCGACGACGATCTGGTCCATGGTGACCATCCCGGCGAGCGGTCGGCGGACCCCACCGATCAGCACCTCACCCCCGGTCTCGAACAGCCGCCGGGGTACCCCGTCGGCATACCCGATGGGCACCGTCGCCACCACCGATCGTTCCGGGAGGGGACGCCGACGGCCGTAGGAGGGGCGTTCTCCCTGGTCAAGCTCTTTCGTATAGGTCACCTCAGCCCGGAGCGAGAGAGCAGGGCGCAGCGCTCCGCCGCCGGTTGCTTCGGCCACCATGGCTTCGTGCTCGGGCGCAGGCAGCGCGCCGTAGATGGCAATGCCGCATCGGACCAAGTCCCGGCGGGTATCGGGATGGGCGATCGTGCCTGCCGAAATTGGCGGCGTGGACCAACGGGGGGTGGTGGCCGGCGCCGGCAAGATCCTCGAGAGCGCGGTCAAACACGGTGAGCTGTTCCTTGGTGAAGGATCGGTCCTCTTCGCTCGTCCCATCGGCCACGGCCAGATGCGTCCACATCCCTTGGAGGGCCAGCCCCGGTTCGTGAGCGATCAGATCGGCGAGCGGAACAGCGCGTGCCGGATCAGCGCCGACCCGGTGCATGCCCGTGTCGATCTTCAGATGGACGGGGACGGGGACCGGGAGACGGGGTGTCGCACGGACCGCAGCCCGGACGATGGCCTGGGTGCCTTCTTCGGTGTAGACGGTGGGAACCAGCGACCGTGCAACCGCTTCGTCCATGGCGTCGAGCGGCGGCTCGGACAGCAGCAGGATGGGCGCCTCGATCCCGGCGTCCCGCAGCACCACCCCCTCTTCCACCAGTGCCACCGCCAACCAGGTGGCACCGCCCTGAAGCGCGGCTCGGGCAACGTCGATCGACCCGTGGCCGTAGCCGTCCGCTTTGACCACCGCGCCGAGCTGGGCGGGAGCAGCCACACCGGCGAGGAGCTTGACGTTGTGACGAACGGCATCGAGGTCGATGTCGGCCCATGCCGGCCGAAAGCGAAAGTTGCTCATGATGTCCTGAGTGTGGAGTTTGGGCTGTGGGCGGGGTTTGGGCCAGGCGAACAGTTTGGGTTGTGGGCGGGGTTTGGGCTGTGGACTGGACGTGCTGCCCGGGCCATCGACAGCACGTCGGCCACCAACTCGGGAAGGTCCCCTGCCACCAGTCCTTCGAGCAGGCCACGACCAGCTGCCCGGCCATGGACGTGAGCCGCCAGCCCTGCTGCGTCGAGTGGTGCCATGCCCCGGGCAGAGAACGCGCCGATCACGCCGGAGAGCACGTCACCCGTCCCGGCAGTGGCCAGTGCCGGGGTTCCGGTCAAGCCGAGCACGACGCGGCCACCGGGCTCGGCCACAGCCGTGGTCGATCCCTTCACCAGCGCCACCACCCCCGATGCCTCGGCCAACCTACGTGCGGCCTCGATCCGATCCGGGCCAGGTGCCCGACCCATCAACCGGTGGTACTCACCGTCGTGTGGCGTCAGGATGACCGGGACGTTGGTCTGAATCGGAGCGCTCAGCTCGCCCAGGGCGAAGAGCCCGTCAGCGTCCACCACCACCGGAACAGGCGATGCCGCCACCAGATGTCGGACCTGCTCCACCGTCGACGGGTCTCGCCCAATCCCCGGGCCAACCACCACGACCTTGCACCGCTCGGCCTGTTCCAACGCAGCGGAGACCCATCCCGTGGCGGGCAACGAGATGCTCACCGCCTCGGATGCTGGAGAGTGGGCGGTGTCGGCGCCGGGCACGCCGAGACGGACCATGCCGGCCCCCGCCCGGTACGCGGCCAGGGCGCTCATACCGGCAGCACCAGTCATGCCCGGTGAGCCGGCCACCACCAGGACCGCAGAGGTCCACTTGTTGTCGTCCCGCTTCCGAGGAGGGAGCAGGTCCGTTATGTCCCGGTCCTCCACGACGTGGACACGGGCGTTCTTCGTGCGGAGCCCGATATCGGCCACGGTGACGCGGCCGGCGAGCTCTACCCCGTCGGCCTGCAGTAGCCCCGGCTTCAGTGCAGCGAAGGTGACTGTCTGCGTGGCGGAAGACGGTGAGCCGGACGCCACGCCCGAATCCCCGTCCACCCCTGACGGGATGTCGACAGCCACCACCGGCGTGCCCAGTGGCACCGTCGGCGCCCGGTACTCGCCTCGAAACCCGGTGCCGTAAGCAGCGTCGATCACCAGGTCCGCCGGCTGGAGCGTGGGCGACGCCCCGGAGGCGTCGACCACTTCGACCCTGGCGCCTCGCCGCCGGAGAAGCTCTGCTGCCACCCGACCGTCAGCACCGTTATTGCCCTTCCCTGCCACAACAACAACCCGGCGTCCGTAGGCACCACCCAGAAGCTCCAGAGCGACGGTTGCCACCGCCGTTCCAGCTCGGGTCACCAGGGTCTCGAGTGATACCGAGGTCTGGGCCTCCGCATCGACAGTCTGCATCTCGGCAACGGTGAGTACCGGGCGCACGGTTAGGGCTGGCTCTCCAGCGACTCCCGAGTGGGCTCGGGGGTGTCGGCGTGCTGCTTCGCTCGCTCGTCGGCGGGGGTGTCGGCGTGTGCGGTCGTCTCGGCCACCACGGAAGCCATCGCCACCAGATCGGTATGGGTCAGCGACAGATGCCAGCGAGTGACGCCGGCTCGGGCAGCCAACGCTGCGGCCGCCCCGGACAGCACTAAGAACGGAGCGTCGAGCCCGGAACGCACCACTTCGACGTCTGCAAAGGGAAAGGCTCCCAGGCCGACACCGAGTGCCTTCATCGTTGCTTCCTTGGCCGCAAACCGGGTAGCCAGACGAGGGGTGGGATCAGTGGCTCGCGCCGCGTAGGCTCGCTCGCCCTCGGTGAAGAGGCGGGTGGCGAGTCGGGGACGGCGAGCGAGCATGCCTCGGAACCGGTCCAGGTCGACGGCGTCGATCCCGATACCAACCACCGAGGCCGACAGGGAGGCATCGTTCACTACCCGAAACGTGCTGTTTCTGGCGCCGGGGGTGCCGGTCATAGCCGCGGTGCCACCCATGGGAACGAGGTTAGTGCTCCAGGCCAGGATCAACCCGGTGTGGCTGCAGCGGCCTGAAGTTCGTGAGCGACCAACGTGCTCAACCGCTGGGCAACCTCCTCGGCCACACCGTCGCCTGTCGCTTCGACCATGACCCGTACCAGGGGCTCGGTACCACTGGGCCGGAGCACTACTCGGCCGGTGCCATCCAATCGTTCCTGCTCCTCAGCCACCGCAGACCAGACGGCATCGGCATCGGCCAACAGTTCGGTGTCGGGCACGGGAACGTTCACCAGTACCTGTGGGACTTTGACGACCAGACCGTCGAGTAGCTGGTGCAACGGCTTTCCCGACCGGCACACCAGATCGGCAAGGACCAGACCGGTCAGCAGACCGTCGCCGGTGGTCGCCAGCTCTCGGAACACGATATGCCCCGACTGCTCGCCACCGAGGGCCAAGCCGTCCTTGTCCAGAGCGGCCAGCACGTGGCGATCGCCGACAGGGGTCTCCTTCACAGCGATGTCCCGCTTCTCCATCGCCAGTCGAAAGCCGAGATTGGTCATGACCGTCACCACCACCGTGTTGCCGGCCAACCGCCCACGAGCGGCGAGGTCCAGTGCGAACAGGGCCAGTAGCTCGTCACCACTTGCCAACGTCCCCGTGTTGTCCACGGCTAGAAGCCGATCAGCATCGCCGTCAAGGGCCAAGCCCAGATCCGCGCCGTGTTCCACGACCGTCGCTGCCAATGCCTCGGGGTGGGTGGACCCACAACTGGCGTTGATGTTGCTCCCGTCGGGCTCGCACCCGATCACGGTGACCTCGGCGCCCAACCGCTCGAACACGGTCGCCGCCACTGTGCAGGCGGCACCGTTGGCACAGTCAACAACCAGACGCATGCCGTCGAGACGGCGACCGTCGAGCGCCTGGGTGAGATGGTCGACATAGGCGTCGGCGGCGTTCGGCTCGGGTATCAGAAGGCCGACGCCATATCCTTCCGGACTTCTCGGCCCACGAACGTTCGGGTCGAGGATGCCGGCCAAGGCCTCCTCGATCTCCTTCTCCTTCTCCACCGTGAGTTTCACACCCCCCTGGGCGAAGAGCTTGATCCCGTTGTCAGCAAAGGGGTTATGAGACGCCGACACGACTGCGGCAGGAATATCCCGCTGGGAGGACAGCCACGCCACTCCGGGGGTGGGCAGGACACCCACATCGATCACGTCAGCACCCTCACCGGCTAGGCCGGCAGCCAGCGCAGCCTGAAGCAGGGGGCCTGAACGGCGGGTGTCTCGTCCGACCACGAACGCCGCAGCAGGCAGGACGCGCGCCGTAGCGCGACCAAGAGCGAGTACCAACTCCGGTGTGAGGTCGGCGTTGGCGACACCTCGCACACCATCGGTGCCGAATCGGGCCTGCACCATGGGGTGACCGGCTACCTGAACTACCGCTTCGAGTACTGAGGCGCCTTGCGAGCCTTCTTCAGGCCGTACTTCTTGCTCTCCTTCTCCCGTGCATCACGGGTGAGGAAGCCGGCCTTCTTCAAGACACGCCGGTACTCAGGATCGAGTGCACACAGGGCACGGGCGATACCCAGCCGGAAAGCACCCGCCTGACCGGAGACGCCGCCACCGTCGATGGTGACGTCGATGTTCCACGACTCGGACGTGTCGGTCACTCGGAGTGGCTCAGTCACGATCATTCGGTGCGTAGCCGAGGTGAAGTAGTCCTCGAACTTCTGCTTATTGACGGTGATGGTTCCCTGGCCCGGACGGAACCGAACTCGGGCCACCGCTTGCTTGCGGCGTCCGGTGGTCTGGCAGAGAGGGGCGGCGTTGGCCACGAAATGCTCCTAGTCGTCGAGTCGTACGGTCGTCAGCTCAGGATCCGCCGCGGGTGGAAGCGAGCCGGCGTGCGCCGGGCAGGTCCAACGGCACGGGAGCCTGGGCCTCATGTGGATGGTCGGGGCCGGCATACACCTTCAGCTTGTCCAACATCTGGCGACCCAGTCGGTTCTTCGGCAGCATGCCCCGCACCGCGGCCCGCACCACTTCTTCGGGACGATCGGCCAGGAGCGTGGAGTATGTCGTCGTCGTGAGGCCACCGGGGTAGCCGCTGTGGCGGTAGGACAACTTCGAATCAGCTTTGCCCGCCGTGAGCACCACCTTGGCGGCGTTGACCACGACGACATGATCACCGGTATCGACATGGGGGGCGAAGATCGGCTTGTGCTTGCCGCGGAGTATGGACGCCACCTCGGTGGCCAGGCGGCCGAGCACCAGCCCGTCGGCGTCGACGAGGTGCCAGGCACGGGTGATGTCAGTGGGCTTCGGGGAGAACGTACGCACAGAGGATCCTTGTTCGGTGATGCCGGGCGGTGGTGTGACCCCCGTTCCGGGAGCCGATTCGCCAGCACTGCTCATCAGCTGCCCGATTGGATAGGGCACACCGCTGGCAGACCGCTTACGGGCGAACCTGGCGGAGCCCCACGATACGACGAAAGACCCCTGGTCGGCAAGCCGGTGGTCCAGACGGCTGGCTCGCTCTGCCGAGCAGGCAAGGGTTCCCCCGCCGGTTCTTCCCGGCCGGGCACACCAACAGGACCGACGGGGCCTCAATGGCCATTGTCATAGAGCACCTTCCTCGTAGAGCTCACGACACTTTCTTCGAGCGATCTTTCCCGACGTTGTCTTCGGTACCGTCTTCGGTCCCACGAGGTGGGCATCGGCCAGTCGGACATCGCACTCTTCCAACACGGCTATTGAGATCGCTCTTTGCAACTGCCCACTTTGTGTCGCAGTTTCAACTATCGCCACGGGACGTTCGGTCCCAGATTCCCTGACGCCGAATACAGCCACCCCACCATCGCAGACACCGTCTACCTTCCCGATGACAGTCTCCACCATCTCCGGGTACACATTTCTGCCGCCGACAATGATGACGTCTTTCTCTCGTCCACAGATGACCAGCTGCCCCTCGACGAGGTAACCGAGGTCGCCGGTGTCGAACCAATCGTCTTCTCCACTGTCGAAGGGACGTTGCGATACATACCCAGGTGTGACCGACTCACCAGTCATCTGCACGTTTCCAACCGAACGCTCCCCCAACGAAGCCCCGTCGTTGGCGATTCGTAGCGAGATCCCCTCGAGCGGTCGACCGAGGATCGCCAGTCGTTGCCGGTTCCCTGATCCTCCAGTCGACGGTGTTGCATAGCCGTCACAGATACTGTCCCAGTCGACATCGTCCCATGTCAGTCCTTCACCGGGAGTTGGGAATGTCACAGCGAGGGTCGCTTCCGCCAAGCCGTACACCGGGAACGCGGCGCTCGGATCGAGCCCATACTGTTTTCCGATGTCGAAGAATGCCTGAAACGCCTCGACGTCAACAGGTTCGGCTCCGTTCACAGCCAACCTCAGCATCGACAGATCCACGGTCGAACGTTCCCGATGCAGGTACCTGGTTGCCAGCGAGTACATCGAGCTCGGACCGCACGTGATGGTAGCGGCGGACTCAGAACACCACTCCATCCACAGGTGCGGCTCTCCAATGAACACCCCCGGGTCTGCGATCACCAGATCTGCTCCATGGGTCATCGGAACTCCGAGCATGCCGATGAGTCCCATATCGTGCGACAGTGGCAGCCACGACATGAACACGTCGTTCGTCTGCAATCGCAACCCCTTGGCAATGGCCAGGTGATTCGCGACTAAGCATCGCCTCGGCACCAGCACTGCACGGGGTGTCTCGGTCGTGCCGCTGGTCAACTGCACGATCGCTATATCGTCCGGATCACTCGACGATGAGAGCTCCGCGGTATCGACTGTTCCAGTCGTGGAAACCTCCCGTCTCCAATCGTCGATTGCCATGACCCGAGTACCGGACTCCCCCATCGAGCCAGAGAGATACGGCGCGTCGCCGAGGACGAGCGATGCCGATACGTGCTGTCGAAGAGCGGTGAGGCGCTCACGGAACACCTCTCGGCGGTGATCCCGTAACGGGGCAGGGGCAACAGCGACAGCCGAACCCGCCAACCAGGCGGACCGGATGGCGATGATGAGGTCGAGCGAGGTCCTCCCGACAAGCATGACCACCTGTCCACGGCCGATTCCTCGCTGCAACAACCACGCCGCTCCACGCGTCGACTCTTCGTGGAGATCTGCCCATGACATGGCCGCCCGGCCGCTCGAGTCGATGACCGTGACCGTTCCCCTACGCTCAGCGGCCCCGCACAACATCGTCCTCAGCTTCATCCGAAACCTCGTCTACGACGCGTCTCGTTGTACTGCATTCATTGCCGCTGTCAAAGCTCGAATGACTGCTCCGTGACGACCATGTTCACCGCACGGCTTCAACCGGCCGGCTCTCACCCTCGCAATACCATAGATACAGATCGCGAACAGTAGTTACATACTCCGGCAATTGTAATGATCTGGGAAACAACCGATCAAGAATTGCATCCTCGAGAACCATGATATCGAGTGAGTCCAAGCCAACATCCTCAACGAGTTCGTTGTCCAGCTCAAGGGGAACCTTTAGTGACAATACAGAAGCCACGAATTCCAAAAATCCATCTTCTGTCAAAGCGCTCTCGTCAGCCCGACTTTCGTCGTACATCTGCTCCTGCAACCCAAGAATTGCGTGACGACCCGATACTCGCTCCTCCCATACGCTTCGCGATGCAGCAAAGAAATGGAGAGATTGATAACGCCCTCCATGAAATACATGATCATTAATCGTAGCAACCTCTTCGAAATACGTATTGAGAATATGGCCAAACTGTACCAACGTATCGTCGGTCGCTTCGACATAGAGTTTCCGAAACGGCCACTGTTGGAATGCGAAGGTGCAGAGTAGATCGACGGCCTTGACGACCCGGCCAGATGACAACGCGCTATCGCTCGTAAATGCACCGACATACGCCCAGCCATCGCGAATGCTGGCGTTGTACAGACAGACAAGACCGAGACGAGCACCGGTATGAAGATCCGCCACAACGTACTGGGAAAGAATGCCTTCCCACAAGGAATTACTGAATGTACGAAAGTCTGGCGTGCTACCCCGGAAGCGAAACGAGGACGCACTGCTCTCTCTGGTGCACAAGTCATAGAGGAACGGAATGTCGGACTGGTCAATAGTCCGCAAACGGATACTGTATGCCTGGTTTGTGAAAGTATCTGGTGTATTGAGTGACATGTTTTCGACCACCTCAATATCTATTATAAAGATCCATTCAACACGTACCTCTGAGAGCGTTTCAATACCAGCTGTCAATGAAAACTAGGAACAAGAAACCCAAGTAGAAGAAAAGCTAGATCCCGAGCTTCCAAGACCACTTGCAGTTCCAAGCACGTGAGCAAAAGCGGGATCCATCATGGTGATCTTGGTTGGGTTTGGCCCATCTTCGATCGTATACTGATTCCCTGCACTGTCGTATGCTTCCGCGTTGTACCAATTGAATGTCGAGAAGCCCTTCAAAGGCTCTTGTCCGCCATAATCCGGGCCGAGTGGACCCGTAGGAGCCTCTTGAATGTACTCAGCGGACGACCCGTCAACAAATGGAACCGTTACTTGGATGTTTGCCATTTCACCAGAGGTGTAGTCCTCAACAGTGAAATCGACCAGCGTGCTGGAAATCTCATCCACGGTGGCCTCGACGGAGTCGCCATTGTTAATGGCCATATCGGGGTTATAGATCGTTATGGGAACTGTACCCTCATGGTTGGTTAACCATTCATACCACGCGCAATTCTCAACACCAGCTTGGCAGAGAGGAGCTTCTCCGCCACCCGGGAACGAGCCAGCTTGGACGAGTGAGAAGTCTTCGGAGGAATTTTCGTTCCAACCTCCCAACCCGACCCACGTTACGGAGTCCGCGTAGCCACAGGGCGTAGCTTCCTGCGCGGGTTGGATATATTTTGCCCCTACCGAGGTGAACAACTGATCGAAGTCGCCCGATGAGTTCAGCCTGCTGTTATCCATCCAACCCGACCAGTTGGACGTCTCTGCCGGACCTGCCTCGCTATCGGGCGACGATCCGGCCGGTGGTCCTTGTTGCCCTCCTCCTGCACCTTCTGCAGTCTGAGCTTGACCAGCGGCCGATTTGAAATTAGCTGGCGCCGAGCTCTTGTAAAACTCCATCATTGTTGTCCACAACTGCAGCTCAGAAGCCGAAGTGGGTCTCGGTGGAAAATTGTATGCCGCCAACTGTGCGCTGGTAGCAGTGAGCGGGTCGAAGCCAAGAGGCGGCAGTACATACGTGAACTGTGCTCCGGTCGCAGTGTGGTAGCTGTACTGAGTCGAGCCATCAGCAGCGATACTGACTGAGGACGGTGAAAGTGGGGTTGCAGAAGAGGGCGAGGTCGCGGCAGTCAGATCAGCTGAGGATTTTGCACCAGTACCAGTACCCGTACCCTCCCCACTGTGAGCACCACTTGGCACCTCGGGACTCTGGTGAGCACAGCCCGAAGTCGTTGGCACCCTCGACGGAGTTGGTGATGCCAACGGTTTGAGCGAGATCGCAGATGCACTTTGGGCCACAAGAGCGGTTGCCGGAGCAGCTGTAGCTGACGCAGTCACAAGCGCCGTGATAACTCGCTTGCTTTTCTTCAACCGGTGCTCGCGAGTTATCGTGGTGGCCCGCGCGAGGCTCCCAGCAGTAATTCCTGCTTCCCCATCAGTCCCACGTCGCAAAGTCGCTGCCCTCCCCGTGACATCAACTCGAAGTGTGAAAATACCACCCGACAGTTAGTTAAACGTAACGAAGGCCCCTGCGTCACGTTAATTTCAAAATAACTTAGGTTACTATCTAAAACGCAATCGGACGGGGTCCACGGAGCGGTCGTGCAACAGATCATCCGTCTCGTTCCTGAAACGATGCGAGACGGAGCTGGGTTGTTGCTGTCACGGGGTCTAGAACGCGGCGTGGGTACCCACTCAGCGCCAGATGATATGAGCTTGGCCGGAAACGATCTCTTTTCCGTACTCGAAAGTCACCTATCTGTTGGCAACCCGCGCTCCCCGCCACATTCACGGCTCCGTCTGGCATTTCATACCCACGGGACGTCAGGCGGCCCGAGGTGTCGTTGTCCATCAACAAGACCGGGGTCCCGGCCGTTCGTGCGAGGGTAGCTGCTCGCTGACGCATCCAGGGCTTGGAGGGCCAGCTGATACGACGAAAATCCCTATTCGGCAAGCCGCCCGTCGGGATGGTAGGAGGGCCACCCACTGAACGCCATCAGAAGAGCACAGAGGCACGAACGTGGCTAGCATTACTACTAGGTAATAAATCAGGTGATGGGGGGTGGCTGATGTCACAACGCCTGAACGGATCAAAACGGGGCCGTCTTTGGCGATCACGCATTCTGGTCGGATCGACAGTCGTGGCCCTGTTGGCGGCCGGCGGCCTCTTGCCAGCGTCATCGGCGTCTGCATCGACAGCCACCATCCCGGCGCCCACGGGCCTGCCCTCGTTCTACTCAGTGCCCAACCCCTTGCCCAAGGGACCACCGGGAACACTCATCAAGTCTCAGAAGGTCTCGTCTACGGGCATCGATGGCACCGTCTACCGGGTCATGTACCTATCCGAGTCGTTGCAGAACCGCCCGGTAGCAGTCACCGGGATCGTCATCGTCCCTACCACTCCACCGCCCGCCGGCGGGTACCCGGTGGTCACCTGGGGCCATGGAACAGACGGCATGGCCGACGAGTGCGCTCCGTCGCTACAGCCCGCCTCCGCCGTTCCCTATGTCAACAAGCTCCTCGAACAGGGCTGGGAGGTGACGGCCAGCGACTACCAGGGTGAGGGCACACCGGGGATCCTCCCATACCTGGTCGGTGAGGTCGCCGCTCGCAACACCATCGACATCGTCAGGGCCGCCGGTCATCTCAGTGCAGCTCATGCCAGCACCAACTATGTGGCCTGGGGGCATTCCGAAGGTGGCCAGACGGCCATGTTCGTCTCGAACATCGGCTCGTCTTACGCTCCGGACCTTCACATGAAGGGCGTCGTGGCCGGGGCGCCACCGTCGCAGTTCTCGTTGATCTACCAGTTCCTGGCCACGAGCCCCTACCGCTTCTACCTCTTCATGGCAGCAGGCGGCTTCAACGCCGGTTACGGCAATCAAGCAGCGCCCCTGTCTGAAGTCTTGACCAAACAAGCGACGCAACTCCTGCCGGTGCTCTCGAAGGGATGCTTCAACTATCTCGAGAAAACGCTCGACAAGTACTCACTCAAACAACTGGTGAAGACCGATCCTTTCAACGTGTCAGCCTGGCACAAGCTGCTCGTGGAAAACGACCCTGCGTCCTTCACGAAGCCGAGTCCAGCTCCCCTTCTCATCATCCAAGGCGGCAGCGACGAACAGATCCCCGTTGCATCAACCCAGTTGCTGGCTCAACAGCTGTGCGGCATCGGCCAGACGTTGCAACGTTGGATCTACCCCGGCCAGAGCCACGCCGGGGTCATCAAGCCGTCGATGGGTGACATGGTCCACTGGATCGCCGACCGCTTTGCCAACCAGCCGGCACCGGATCCGTACACCCCGACAGGTCTTCCGGGGGTGCAGACCACCAGCTGCCCGAGCTGAGTGGAACAGTCGACCCTACGAGCACGCCTCCCACGTGGATGTAAAACCTGAGCCAGAGCCGTTCAGCGCACTCGCTATCGACAGAACGTCTCCCGACTCCTTCGACACCATCGTCAATTTCGTCGGGTTGGAGGCCGCGCCAATTGTTTCCAAGTTCCCGGAGCTATCGGTGACAACCGCGTTTGTCCATGTGTATGACCCGTAATCCTTCAGCGGTGAGTAGCTGAATCCCTCTTGGGGGGTCTCAGTGATGAAGTCGGCGGTCGACTCATCGACATACGGCACGGTCGCTTCGAGTGAAGCCATTGCCCCGGAAGTCTGATCGAGAACAGTGAAGTCAACTGTCGTTGGTGACCTCACCACCACCTGTGCAACCACGGAATCACCGTTGTCCACATTCATGTTCGGATCGAACAGTGTGACAGGGAGCCCACTGCTGTTCCCTATCCACTCGTACCATGCGCAGTTCTCGGAAGCACTGGTGCATGGCGAGTAGGTTCCGGATGAAGGGAGGGTGCCGTCCTGGTCGAGCTGCCAGTCGCCGTTGGCAAGCTGGTTGTACCCTCCCAGTCCAACCCAACTGAGCTCGTCGGCACCGTCACATGACGTGGCCTGCATCGTAGGTTGAACGTACGTTCCAGAAACTGACTGGAACTCCTGATTGAACTGTCCGCCGGCGGTGAGTCCTGCGTTATCGATCCATCCAGACCAATTGGGAGTGTCGGCAGTACTCGCATCGGTCGTGTTCTGAGGCGTGGAGCCCCCCGCTGAGGCGACCTCTGGCGTTGTCTTGGTCTGCTCCGCTTCGTACTGGAAGTCAGGTGCCGGCACGGCTTTGTACTTGGCCATCTCCGCGTTCCACTGCTGAAGGCCGGCAGCAGAGGTCGGTCGGGGCGGAAAATCGTATGCGGCCAGCTGCGCATCGGTAGCCGTGCGAGGATCGAACCCCACTGGGGGAACGACGTAGCTGAACTGGTCGCCGTCCGGAGTCCGGTAGCTGTAGTGGGTAGAGCCGTCAGAGCTGGTACTCACGGTTGAGGCAGTGAGCGGCGCTGTGCTCGCTTCTGAAGACGTTTCTGTCACAGCGTCCAAGCGCGCAGCCGAGGTCCCCGCCCCATGGGTGTTGCCAACTCTCTGGACGTCGCCCGACGCGATTGGGCTCTCGTTGTCACACGACTGGGCCGTCGATGACCTCAGGCCCACAGTGTCGTTGGGCGTCAGAGCCTTGAGAGAGGCGGCTGAGGCGGTTTGGCTCCCGACTGAAACCCCCGACATCGTCGCGGCCGACACTGCCATGACGGCTGCTGTGGTTACTCTGCGACCCTTCTTCCTCGTCTTCATGGGTCCCCCTTCTCTGACTATCTTTTCAACATAGAAATTCTGTTCAGCCAACCAATCGCACCGTCTACTGCATTGGTTGAGATCGATGGAGAATGCCGACCGTGGAGTCGTGCCAACACCGGTTGGGTCAAAGCTTGATCAACCTGTGTTTGGTCTAGTTGCAGTTCGCCCACGTTGAGGTGAAGCCGGATCCAGAGCTGTCCAGATTGCCGGCATAAGCCAAGACATCGCCGGTCCCGAAGATGTTTTCCATCGTTATCTTCGTAGGGTTTGGTCCCGACTGAATCGCGTAGTCGTTTCCGGATTGGTCATACGCATACGCACTCGACCACTGGTAGGAGCCGTAATTTTCCAACGATGGGCTTCCCTCGGCACCGATCTTCTCGGTGATGTACTCCGCCGAAGTCAGCCCCGTATCCGTACCCAAGTTCACGGTGGTGGAGAAAGACGCCATCTCCCCCGATGTGTCATCCATAACAGTGAACAGGACTGTCTGATCGGGGGTACCGGGATTATCAGATGTGATCTCGACACTGGGTGTGACTGAGTCACCGGGCTTAATGATCAGATTTGGGTCGAACGTTGCGATTTGTATGCTGCCTGCCGGGCCCACCCATTCGTACCATGCGCAGTTCGGATCGGCACTACCGCAACCACTCTCTGGTGCATCACCACCGGGTACGGATCCATCTTGAATAAGGGTCTCCTGATCGTTGTACAACGATCCAAGTCCGACCCAACTTCCAAAGACCGGATCCAGACACGACGTGTCCCCCATCGTCGGCTGTACGAACGTTGCCTTCACGGCTCTGTACGACTGAACGTCGTGGCCGTTCGTTGCGTCTCCCGTCCCATCGGCCCACCCTGCCCAATTCTCGGTTGTGAGGTCGGTGGTCTGGTCGGTCGCGTCAGACCGTACGCTCGGTGTCGTGGCAGAGGCATCCTCGGACGTTGCAGTCGATCCGGTTTGGTACTGAAAATCGGGTGCGGGCACCCCTTGGTAGCTCGCCATCTCTGCGTTCCACTGCTCGAGTCCGGTTGCAGAGGTCGGTCGAGATGGGAAGTTGTACTCGGCCAGTTGGGCATCGGTTGCCGTAAGGGGGTCGAAGCCAGCCGGCGGGACCACATAGTTGAGCGATTCACCATCGGGGTCCTGATAGCTGTAGTGCACAGAGCCATCGGCTGCAGTCGTGACCGCCGACGGCGTGAGTGATTTGGTAAGTGCCTGTGAAGTCGAATCATCTGTGAGGACCACAGAACCCTTAGGGTTCGTCTTGGTCCCAGTCGTACTATCTGATCGGATTGGGCTCTTCTTCCCACAGCTCTGAGCTATCGGTGAGCTCGGTTCGACGAGGCTCTTCAGCGTCAACGTGCGGAGGGAGGTGGCGTAGGCGCTCTGGCTGCCCAGCGCCAGCCCCGGCATCGTTGCAGCCGACGCTGTCATAACGGCTACTGCAGTGACTTTGGCGCCCTTCTTCTTCATTTTCATGAGATCCCCCTTGGTTGGTGTCTTCGAACCCAGTACTGATCTCGTAGACCAGCGAGATGAGCTGTTGTTACAACGGTGGTTTCGCGATGCTTCCTACCGGCATGCTCTCAACGGTGCAGTACCAGTTGTAGAGGTCTCTGACCTCGATCAGCTTTTCGGGTAGCTCCAGAGACCGTGGGTACACGAGGTCCAGAATTGCGTCCTCGAGAACTACGAGATCGAGGGAGTCGAGACCGAGGTCATCCGAGAAGCTGTCCCCGAGATCAGGGGCAGTAATGAGGGTCAACGTCGTTGCAATGAAATCGCAAAACTCGTCTGCCGAGAGACTGGAAACGGTGGTGGCACCCGGGTCGTAGGTTCTCTCTCGCGCTTGACGATCGACGACTCGCGTAGCAGAACGTTCTTCCCACTCGTCACGAGTAACAGCGAAGAAGGTGAGGGCCTGGTAGCGCCCATTCTGGAATGCGTGGTCTTCGATAGTTGCCAACTTCGTGAAGTACGAGTCGAGAAGACGACCGAACTGGACCAATGTGTCCTCGGTCGCCTCGATGTACAGCTTTCGGAACGGCCACTGCTCGAAGCCGAATGCGCAGAGGAGATCGACGGCCTTGATGACTCGACCGGACGATCTGGCGTTGTCGTGGGCAAATGCACCCACATACGCCCATCCGTCTCGCATGCTTGCGTTGTAGAGACATACCAGCCCGAGTCGTTCGCCAGTACTGAGGTCTGCCACGATGTACTGGGCAAGTATACCTTCCCACAACGAATTCCCGAAGGTCCGAAAGTCGGGCGTGCTGCCTCGGAACCGAAATGATGTCGAGCTCGTATCACGAGTGCAAAGGTCGTAGAGAAACGCCATGTCGGCCTGGTCGAGCGTCCGAAGACGAATGTTGTGCTCGTAGCTGACCAGGGTTTCGTGCACTGTCGACCACCATTTCGACTCAGTCGCCGTACCACTCGACGACGACAAATTCAGGGACCCGATTCAGGGGGCTCTAACAACAATTGGGCATAGGTGAATACCGCGCCGTAACCCGCTTACCCCAACACCGCCAAAGGCACTTCGTTCCGCACACACGCCAACTTCGAAGTGCTACTACCTCACCACTAGAGGCTGTTGTTCATTCAGTCACGATCGAGTGGACTTGTCAAGAGCTCGTTCGCTATCGCTGTCGTCGTAGCGCGAAAGATCTGGGGTCCGGCGTGTTGCCTCAGAACCGAAATGAATTCAGGGAGCTATGCCAACAACAGGGGGGTTGATCGGTATTCCGCTGTATGAGCCGGGTTCGGGTGCATCACCGAGGCTGAAGACCCCAGTGTCGTTAGCAGCCAACCAGTAACCGTTGCCGTCCGAAGTAGCAGCCATGTCAACGATTGGGGCATTCAGGTTCTGGTTCCCCTCAGACCCGTAGAAGCCGGCATCGCCGAAGGTGAAGATGCCACCATCGGCGGCAACCAACCAGTAGCCCTTACCGTCAGGGGTAGCAGCCATGCCAACCACCGGCTTGTTCAGATGTTGATCGCCCATGGATCCGTAGAAGCCGGCGTCTCCGAAGGTGAAGACGCCGCCGTCGGCAGCGACCAGCCAGTAGCCATTGCCATCAGGCGTAGCAGCCATACCGACGATCGGGGCGTTCAAGTGCTGGCCACCCATGGAGGTGAAGAACACGGCATCGCCGAAGGTGAACACGCCGCCGTCTGCTCCAACCAGCCAGTAGCCCTTACCGTCAGGGGTAGCGGCCATACCGACGATGGGGGCATTGAGGTGTTGACCCCCCTCGGAGCCGTAGAAATCGGCGTCTCCGAAGGTGAACACGCCACCGTCGGCAGCGACCAGCCAGTAGCCCTTGTTATCCGGGGTTGGGACTATGCCAACGACCGGCTTGTTCAACGGCTTCCCTTCCATAGAGCCGTACGACGGGGTGCTGCCGTTGCCGAACACACCGCCGTCGGCCGACGCCAGCCAGTAATCACCGGTCGATTCCATCGAGGCGGTCAACGTGATCGGCTTGGCGGCTATAGCCGCTCCCGCTCCATTGGTAGCTGCGCTACCGGGGAACACCGCGCCGTAACCCACGAGACCCAGTACCACCATGAGCGCTGCAGCAAACACCGCCACGGCGCGACTAGACAATTTCTCCACCCACGTGCTCATCAATTACTCCTCGCCCGAATTGATCATCGCCACCAAAGCGCCCGGCCCGCAGATCCCGCGCTCAAGTCATCGCCGGCACCTCAGTCTCTTACCAAAACCAGGTGCTACCGCCTTACTGACGGATACTTATACGTATTGAAGCACGATTGAGCGAATCTGACAAGGGTCCGTTGGCTACGCCAACGATCGGGGTCAGGAGTCGTAGCGGACGGCGATCAAACAGAGACCGTGGGGCGGAGCCGGCTGCGACGCCTGTTGGCGATCGGCCGAGCGCAGGATCCACACCATGTCCGATGCGCGCTTCTTACCCCGGCCCACGTCCACCAGCGTGCCGACCACAGAACGCACCATCTGATGACAGAAGGCGTTCCCCGCGATCTCGAATGCCAGCAACCGCCCCGAAGCTGGGAGCAGGGAAGCCGAGGCCGGTAACGATGCGGCCTTGGTCCGGTCGACAGCACTGGCGGCGTGATCGACGGCACCGGCCGCCGGACCAGCCAGAGTGGTTGGGTTAGCTGTCGGGTCAGCAGCCGGATTGGCAGCCGCCGACCACCGAGCATCGGTCACCCGACGAACGATGGGATCGTCAGCGGAGGTACCGGGAACCCGGCGACAGAACGCACGGAAGTCGTGCTCGCCCAACAAGGCGTCGGCAGCAGCGGCCATAGCCCGGAGATCGAGCGGATCGGAGACGTGCCACGCCACGCCGGCCAGCAGCGGATCGGGGACCAGGGCGTTGACCACCAGGTACCGGTAGCGCCGGCCCGTCGCCGATCGTCGAGCGTCGAACCCGTCAGGAGCCGGACCTGCCTCTCGTACCACGATGGCCGGGCTGAGCTGGCGGTTGCACGAGCGCACCAGTGAGTCGGCATCGAGATCGGCGGCAATGTCGACCGGAACGTCCACGTGGACAACCTGATCCTGAGCGTGCACACCGGCGTCGGTCCGCCCGGCACAGGTCAGCGTCACCGGAACACGAACAACCCGGCCGATCGCCGCGCACAGGTCACCAGCAATGGTCCGCTGCCCGTCTTGTGCAGCAAAACCGTGGAAACCCGAACCGTCGTAAGCGATCCGGAACCGCCAGCGGACGACGGCATCGGAAACTCCGGGGTCAGGCACCCCCACCCCGGAGGAAGGAAGGGCTGAGCTCAAACCACCAGCGCCCGAACCGCCAGCGCTCAAACCAGTTCGATGCGAGCCATCGGGGCGTTGTCACCCTGACGGTTCCCGAGCTTCAAGATGCGGGTGTACCCGCCTGGGCGATCCGCGTAACGGGGACCGATCTCCTCGAACAGCTTGTGGGCCATGTCCTTGTCCCGGATGAACGCCACCACCTGCCGGTGGCGATGGACGCCCCCCTTGGCTGCGGCAGTGATGCACTTCTCGGCCACCGGCCGGAGCGCCTTCGCCTTGGCCTCGGTGGTGACCAGGGACTCGGCCGCGATCAACGACGCCACCAAGTTTCCCATCATCGCCTTCTGGTGAGCAGCGCTGCCGCCGAAACGACGGCCTTTCTTCGGAGCTCCGAGCATGGCGTCAGTCCTTCACCCGCAGGGACAGGCCCCGCTCGTCGAGCTTCTGGAGCACCTCATCGAGCGACTTCTGCCCGAAGTTGGTGATGTTCAGAAGATCGTCGAGGGAACGGTCCACCAGCTCGCCGATGGTGTTGATCTGAGCTCGCTTCAGGCAGTTCCGGGGACGCTCCGTCAGGTCCAGGTCTTCGATGCGCAGATCGAGATCCGGTGAGCCGCTACCGATCGTGCCCACCTCGCCCAGCTCTAAGCCGAGGGGCTCGTCCTCGAGATCGGCGACCAGGCCGACCAAGGTACGCAACGTGTCGCCGGCCGAGGCCAGGGCCTCACGGGGGGTCAACGAGCCATCGGTCTCGATATCGAGCACCAGGCTGTCGAAGTCGGTGGACTGCTCCACTCGAACCGGCTCCACCGTGAATGCCACTCGCCGGACCGGCGAGAAGATGGCGTCCACCGGGATGACCCCGATGGTCGACGAGCGCTTGTTCTTATCGGCGGACGAGTAACCCCGGCCCCGCTCCACGGTGAGGTCGACGGCCAGGCGGCCCTTACTGTTCAGCGAGGCGATGTGCTGGGCTGGGTTGAGCACCTCGACGTCGGCGGTGACCTGAAGATCGCCGGCAGTGACGTCACCGGCACCACGCTTATCGAGCCGGACGGTGACCGGCTCGTCGCTGTGCACCCGCAACAGCACGTCCTTCAGGTTCAACAAGATGTCGGTGACATCCTCCTTCACCCCAGGAAGGGTGGTGAACTCGTGTAGGGCCTCGTCGAAACGAACCTGGGTGACCGAGGCACCGGGGATCGACGAGAGCAGGGTGCGGCGCAGCGAGTTGCCGAGCGTATGACCGAACCCGGGATCGAGAGGACCGATGGCAAACCGCTGCCGGTTGGCCTCCTCTTCACCGATGGCGTTGACGGTGGGTCGCTGGATGATGAGCATGCGGATCGTGGCTCCTCGACAGTGTGTTGCTCAGGACTTTGTGCTGTGCTGACTGGTACTGGTGCTATGTGAAGTACGGCTACTGGGTGTGACTGGATGTTGTGTCTACGTGTACTGGTGTTACTTCGAGTACAGCTCGACGATGAGCTGCTCTTGGACCGGCTCGTCGATGTGCTCCCGCAGGGGAAGCGAGAACACCTTTACCTTGAACTTGTCACCCTCGGTCTCCAACCACGGTGGTAGCTGGCGGTCGAGTGTGTCCATGTTGCGGCGAACCGGGAACAGCTCCCGGGACGACTGCTTCAGGCTGATGACGTCGCCCTGGCGCACCCGATAGCTGGGAATGGTGACCCGCTTCCCGTTCACCAGGACGTGACCGTGACGGACGAACTGGCGAGCCTGGGAACGGCTGGCTCCCCATCCCGCTCGAAAAGCCACATTGTCCAAGCGGAGCTCGAGCATGCGAAGGAGGTTCTCGCCGGTGATCCCCGGGGCACGGCTGGCTTCGCCGTAGAGATTCCGGAACTGCTTCTCCAAGAGACCGTAGATACGACGAGCCTTCTGCTTCTCCCGCAGCTGGCCCAGGTACTCCGATCCCTGCCGCATGCGGTCACGGCCGTGCTCGCCCGGAGGGTAGGCCCGGCTATGACGATCGGTGACAGCTTCGGATACAGGGCATTTCATCGAGTAACAGCGCTCTCCCTTCAGGAAGAGCTTGGTACGCTCCCGCCGACAGAGGCGGCAAACGGGTCCGGTGTATCTGGCCATATGTGTTCCTTTGGTCCCTTCGATCCTCGCCCGGCCCTCAGACCCGGCGCCGCTTCTTCGGGCGGCAGCCGTTGTGCGGGATGGGGGTGACGTCCTTGATCCCGGCCACTTCGATACCGGCGGCAGCCAGAGAGCGGATGGCCGTCTCCCGGCCGGATCCCGGACCGCGAACCAGGACGTCGACACGACGAACACCGTGCTCCATGGCCTTCTTCGCGCACGACTCTGCCGCCAGCTGCGCAGCGAACGGGGTCGACTTGCGAGACCCCTTGAACCCGACGTTTCCGGCCGACGCCCACGCCAGCACGTTGCCCTCGGGATCGGCGATGGACACGATGGTGTTGTTGAACGAGCTCTTGATGTGGGCGACGCCGAACGCGATGTTCTTGCGCTCTTTGCGCCGGGGCCGACGGGTGGCGCCTGCTGCCTTAGTGGGCTTGGCCATTACTTACGAACCTTCTTCTTCCCGGCGACCGTCTTCTTCGGTCCCTTACGAGTACGAGCGTTGGTGTGTGTCCGCTGGCCATGGACGGGAAGGCCCTTCCGGTGGCGAACTCCCTGGTAGCAACCGATCTCCATCTTCCGCTTGATGTCCTGGGAGACGTCCCGGCGCAGGTCACCCTCGACCTGGTAGTTGGCGTCGATGAACGTCCGAAGGCGGGTGACCTCCTCGTCGGTCAGGTCACGCACGCGGGTGTCCGGGCTGGTGTCAGTGGCAGCACAGATCGTCTGCGCCGTCGTCCGGCCGATGCCAAAGATATAGGTGAGAGAGATCTCCAACCGCTTTTCACGGGGGATGTCTACGCCGCTGATACGGGCCACGCTGTCCTTCCTTCTGCCTCTTGGTCCGAGAGCCCTAGCCCTGCCGCTGCTTATGGCGGGGGTTCTCGCAGATGACGACGACCCGCCGGTGGCGGCGGATCACCTTGCACTTCTCACACATCGGCTTGACACTGGGTCGAACCTTCATGTTCCCATCCTCGTCTCACGAAACTGCTCACGCTGCACAAGCGCTGATATTCGGTCATGTTGGTGCCCTACCCCCGTCGAACCGGGACCTATCGCTACTTATAGCGGTAGGTGATCCGCCCACGGGCCAGGTCGTACGGGGTGATCTCCACCTGCACGCGGTCCCCGGGGAGGATGCGGATACGGTGCATGCGCATCTTTCCGGAGCTGTGCGCCAGTACCTTGTGCCCGTTCTCCAACTCGACACGGAACATGGCATTGGGGAGCGGCTCGACAACCGTTCCCTCCAGCACGATGGCATCTTCCTTGGGCTTGGGCAGGTGATTCTCCTCGAAACTCTGTTCTCCTGATCTACTCGCCCGCTCGGGCAAGCCTGCAACGCACGAACGGACCCGACCGTGACGCTGCACCGCCGTCAGCAGAGCACCAAGAGGAGCGCTACCGGGAGCGGGATCGGCACACCACCACAGACCGGTGGCGAGCCGAATGACTAGTTTAGCCTGTTGACGGCGGTTTGCCAGTCCGATGGGGTACCGTGCCGCCCGAGAGCGGGAATGGCGGGCAGCACAGGCAGGCAGTGGAGCGGTTGTGAGCTGATCAGGGGCGCTGCCGAGCCGGCGCTCAGGGAACCGTGAACACCTCCGGATCGTCGTCCGTCACGGCAATTGTGTGCTCGAAATGGGCCGAGAGCTGCCCATCCGCAGTCACGACGCTCCACCCGTCACTCAGTTGGACGGTCTCCGGACCACCGGCGTTGACCATGGGCTCGACAGCGAAGACCATGCCCGCCTTCAGCATCGGGCCAGGCGCCCCCGGCCAGTAATTCGGCACCTGGGGCTCCTCGTGCATGGCCGTGCCGATGGCGTGACCCACGTACTCCCGCACCACGGTGAACCCTGCCTTCTCGGCCACCTCCTGCACAGCCCGACCCACCTCGTGCAGCCGGGTCCCGGGTCGAAGCCTGTCGAGACCGGCCCACAGACTTCGCTCCGTCACCTCCAGAAGCCGGGCTGCCTCGGTGCTGATCTCGCCCACACCGACGGTGTAGGCAGCATCGCCGTGGTACCCCTCGACGATGGCACCGCAGTCCACCGACAGGATGTCCCCCTCGGACAGGATCACCGTCTCCGAAGGAATACCGTGGACGATCATCGAGTTGGGGGAGGTGCAGATCACTGCTGGGAACCCGTGATAACCCAGGAAGTTCGACGTCGCCCCCCGACGCTCGAGGACATCTCGTGCCACCCGATCGATGTCAGCGGTGCTCACGCCGGGTCGGACGGCGGCCCGGGTTGCCTCGTGCATCTCGGCCACGACCTTGCCGGCCTTCCGCATCTTGGCCAGCTCCTCGGCGTTGCGCTTCACAGTCCAAACCCTACGGGGAGTGCGGGTTGTACCGATCCGGGCCTGTGTGACCTGGACCTCATCGGGGCGGTCTCCCGCCCTTTCTGTCCCGATGGTCTTCGATCACCTTGACCAGCCGACGAGTCACGGCGTCGGGCGACCCCGAGCCGTTGACCGCAGCCAGCTGGTTCCGAGCCCGGTACCACTCGATGAGCGGAGCGGTCTGGCGTTCGTAGAGCTCGAGCCGGCGAGAGATCGCCTCTTCTCGGTCGTCCTCCCGCTGGACGACCTCGCCACCGCATACATCGCAGGTCCAGTTGATCAACGGTGGTGACGACACCGAGTAGTTGGCTCCGCAGTCCACGCACACCCGCCGGGCGGCCAGGCGGCGGAGCACCTGGGGCGTGGACACCTCGATGTCGAGGGTCAGATCGAGGTCGAGCGGTGCAAGGATCCCGGCCAAGGCCTCGGCCTGTTGCGTGGTACGGGGGCACCCGTCGAGGACGAACCCTCGAGCTCGCACGTCGCTCTCGTTCAGCCGTTCGGAAACCATCTCCATGATCAGGTCGTCACCCAGGAGCTCGCCACTGTCCATCAGGGTCGTGACCTTCTTGCCGAGCGGCGTACCCTGCTTCACTGCGGCCCGCAGCATGTCCCCCGTCGAAACGTGTGGCACCACGTAGTGATGCGAGAGGCGCACGCACTGCGTCCCTTTTCCTGCCCCTTGCTTGCCGAGGACAACGAGCCTGGCGCCGGGTACCACTTACTTGAGAAAGCCCTCGTAGTTCCGCATCATGAGCTGGCTGTCGATCTGCTTCATCGTTTCCAACGCCACGCCCGTAGAGATGAGGAGGGTGGTTCCGTAGAAGGGGTAGCTGGTGATGTTCCATGCAGCCATGAGCAGTGACGGCACGACAGCCACCGCCCCCAGGAACAGCGCGCCAGGCCAGGTGATCCGGTTGAGGATATGAGCCAAGTAGCGCTCCGTCGGTTGACCAGGTCTGATACCTGGAATGTAGCCGCCCTGCTTCCGGATGATATCGGCCTGCTGATGAGGATCGAAGGCGACATAGACGTAGAAGAACGTGAACAGCAGGATGAGGATGAAGTAGACGGCGATGTAGAAGAGGCTGGTCGGGGTGATGTTGTGGTTCACCCACGTGCGGAACCCCGCAGACGGCACGACGTTGGACAGCAGGATCGGGATGTACAGCACCGAGCTGGCGAAGATGATCGGGATGACGCCTGCCTGGTTGACCTTCAGCGGGATGTACGTGTTGGAACCACCGTAGGTCTTCCGCCCCACCACACGTTTGGCGAACGTCACCGGGATCCGGCGCTGGCCCTGGTCAACGAAGACGATCAGCACCAGCAGAGCCAGCGACACCAGGATGATGACGGAGAATTTGATACGGCCCCCCTCCTGGAGGACCGTGTTCAACCCGGTGGGGATACCAGCCACCACGTTGGCGAAGATGAGGATGGACATTCCCTGGCCGATGCCCCGCTGGGTGATCAGCTCGCCCAGCCACATCACGAATGCGGTCCCTGCAGTCAGGGTCAGGATGATGAACCCGGCACGCCAGATCGAGTAGTTGAGGATCAGGTCGATGTTCTGGTTCGACCCGAGCAGACCGCCGCCGCCCTTGTGGAACAGGTACACCAGGCCAGTGGACTGCATCAACGCCAGGGCCACCGTGAGGTACCGGGTGGTCTGGGTCAGCTTCTTCTGCCCGATCGCCCCTTGATCACGCCACTCCTCGAGCTTGGGGATCACCGTGGCCAGGAGCTGGATGATGATGCTCGAGGTGATGTAGGGCATGATGCCCAGCCCGAACACGGCCATGCGGGTGCAGCGCGCCACCGGAGAAGAGGTTGAGGAAGCCGAGCACGCCGGACGACTTCGCCGCCGAGGTGAGCTGCTGGATCTTCGAGAAGTCGATGTACGGCGCCGGAACGTTGGCACCGAACTGATAGATGGCGATAACGATCAGCGTGAACAGGACCTTCTTCCGAAGGTCCGGAATTCTGAAGATGTTGGCCAGACTGGTGAGCATGGGTGCCCCTCGACGCCTCTCGGTCGGCCGATGCTACCGGTTGGTGAGCGCGTTGCCCTTGGCGGGCGGGCGACCGTTGCCGAAGGGCAGTGGAACGACCGTCACCGAGCCACCGGCTCCGGTGATCGCTGCCTCCGCCGATTTCGAGAAAGCGTGGGCCTCGACCTGCACGGCGCGGGTCAGTTCGCCCCCGCCGAGCACCTTGACCAGGGCATTCTTCCTGATCAGCCCGGCAGCCTCCAACGCGGCGAGATCAGCCTTGTCGCCGTCGACCAGCGACAGAGCACCGACGTTGACCGGGGTGTACTCCACCCGGAACGGGTTCTTGAAACCGCGCAACTTCGGGATCCGCTGCATCAACGGCAGCTGACCACCCTCGAACCCAGCAGGAATGGTGCCACGCGCTGCCTGACCCTTGGTCCCCCGGCCCGCCGTCTTCCCACCCTTACCGGCGATACCCCGGCCGACTCGGCGTCGATCACGGGTCGAACCGGCAGGTGGACGTAGCTCATGGACCTTCATCGGGAACCCCTCTCGTCTTCTCCGGCCGGAGTGACCTCGATCAGGTGAGGCACTCGGGCCAGCATCCCGCGAATTTCGGGCCGATCAGGCAGGACGTTGGTGTACCCAATACCGCGCAACCCAAGGGCACGAAGAGTACCCCGATGTTTGGGCTTCGTGCCGATCGACGACCGCACCTGGGTGACACGTAGCCACCCGGTAGTCGTGGCGGTGGATGCTGATGCTCGTGCCGCCATGATCAGCTCACCTCCGTGAACAGATCTGCCTGACGTCGCCGCTCCCGGTAGGCACGGAGCACGCCACCAGGAACGACTTCCTCGGCCGGCTTGCCCCGGAGAGCTGCGATCTCGTCCGGACGCTTGAGGCCCTTCAGGCCGGCGATGGTGGCATGGGCGACGTTGATCCCGTTGGAGGACCCGAGCGACTTGGCCAGGATGTCGCGAATGCCGGCCATCTCCAAGATGGCTCGTGCCGCGCCACCGGCGATCACACCGGTACCGGGAGCCGCCGGCTTCAACATCACCCGACCGGCACCGCTCTCGCCGATGATCGGGTGGGTGATGGTCGAGCCGGCCAGCGGCACCTCGAAGACGTTCTTGCGAGCCTCTTCGATGCCCTTCTGTACGGCCAGGCCGGCCTCCTTGGCCTTGCCGTACCCGAGCCCGACGTTACCGTTGCCGTCGCCCACCACCATGAGGGCAGCGAAGGAGAACCGACGACCACCCTTGACCACCTTGGACACCCGGTTCACCCGGATCGTGCGCTCTTCGTATTGCAGTTCGGTCATGTCCTCAGAACTCCAGTCCTTCTGCACGGGCGGCGTCCGCCAGTGCAGCGACCCGTCCGTGATAGGTGAATCCGCCCCGGTCGAAGACCACGGTCGTGACGCCTGCCGCCTTGGCCCTGGTGGCCACCAATGCGCCTACGGCCTTGGCCGCGTCGACGTTGCTACCCGGCTTTGACCGGAGATCGGCCTCGACCGTCGATGCAGCAACGAGGGTGTGCCCGGTCTGATCGTCGATGAGCTGGGCGGCAATGTGCTTATTGGACCGGAAGACGGCGAGTCGTGGTCGCTGCGCCGTTCCCGAGATCCGTCGACGGACCCGTGCGTGGCGCCGGCGCCGGAGCTCGAGCTTGTGATCGGTTGCACGTCCCATTACTTCGCTGCCTTCCCGGCCTTGCGGAGCACTCGCTCGCCGACGTACCGGACTCCCTTGCCCTTGTAAGGCTCAGGTTTGCGGAGCTTCCGGATGTCTGCGGCGACCTGGCCGACCTTCTCCTTGTCGATCCCTTTCACGATGATGCGGGTGGCGCTCGGCACCTCGAAGGTCACGCCATCGGGAGCGCTCACGTGCACCGGGTGGGAGAACCCGAGGGCCAGCTCCAGGGCGCCAGGGCCCTTGGGGATGGCACGGTACCCAACCCCGACGATCTCCAGCTCCTTCGAGTAGCCGGCGGTGACGCCGGTGACCATGTTGGCCACCAGGCTGCGGGTCAGACCGTGCAGTGCACGGTTCTGCCGCTGGTCGTCCGGGCGTTCCACGATCACATCGTCACCGTCTTGCCGAACGGTGATGGCACCGGGAACCGAACGCACCAACTCGCCCTGTGGCCCCTTCACGGTCACACGGTTGCCCTCTGCCACGGCGACGGACACGCCGGACGGCACGGGAATGGGGCTTCGGCCGATGCGAGACATCAGCGTGCTCCCTGCAAGAGGCGTGCGTCACCAGACATAGCAGAGCACCTCCCCACCCATACGGCGTTTGCGCGCTTCACGATCGGTCATCAATCCCTTGGACGTGGACACCACGGCCACGCCCATGCCTCCGAGCACGCGGGGCATCTTGTCGGCACGGGCGTAGATGCGCAGACCGGGCTTGGACACCCGCTTGATCCCCGAGATCGTCCGGGCCCGATCGGGCGCGTACTTCATGGTGATCTCGAGCATCTTCCCCGGCTTCTCCGTGTTGTCGCTCACTTCGAAGCCCGGTGATGTAGCCCTCATCCACCAAGATGGCGGCCAGGGACTCCTTCAGCTTGGATCCGGGCATCTTCACCGTGTCGAAGTGAGCCGTGTTGGCGTTCCGGATACGGGTGAGCATGTCGGCAATGGGGTCGGTCATGGTCATCGGTCGTCTCCTCCCCTCACCAGCTGGCCTTGGTCACGCCGGGTATCTCGCCGGCGTGCACCATGACCCGCAGGCAGATCCGGCACAGGCCGAACTTGCGGTAGACGGACTTCGGACGGCCACACCTACGGCACCGGGTGTACCCGCGGACCTTGAACTTGGGTGTGCGCTGTTGCTTCTCGATCAGAGCCTTCTTCGCCATGGGTTTACTGGTTCTCCTGTTTGAACGGGAAACCGAAAGCGGCCAGGAGCGCTCGGCCCTCGTCGTCGGTACGTGCTGTGGTGGCGATGGTGATGTCCATGCCTCGGACGGTGTCGATGCGGTCGTAGTCGATCTCGGGAAAGATGAGCTGCTCGGTCACGCCGAAGGTGTAGTTGCCGTGGCCATCGAATGATCGAGACGACAAACCGCGGAAGTCACGGATACGTGGAATGGCCATGGCCACCAAGCGGTCGAAGAACTCCCACGCCCGGTCGCCGCGCAGTGTCACTTTGGCGCCGATCTCCTGGCCCTCGCGCAGCTTAAAACCGGCGATCGACTTCTTGGCCCGGGTGACCACCGGCTTCTGACCGGTGATGATCTCCAGGTCGGACATGGCACCTTCGATGAGCGACTTCTGTTGGGTGGCACGACCGACGCCCATGTTGATGACGATCTTCGACAGTCGGGGCACTTCCATGATGTTGGTCACGCCCAAGGTGTCCTTGAGCTGTGCCCGGACCTCGTTGTCGTAGCGGACCTTCAACCGGGGCCGCGTGTCAGTAGCAGTGGCCATTACAGATCTGCTCCACACTTCCGGCAGATGCGCACCTTGCGCCCCTGCTCATCGATACGCATGCCGATCCGGGTCGGACCGCACGAGCCACACACGATGGCTACCGAAGACACGGACACGGGCATGAACTTGTCGATCACGCCGCCCTGCATGGTGGCCCGGGTCGGTTTGGCATGGCGCTTCGCCACGTGCACGCCTTCGACGATGACCCGACCCTCTGACGGGATGACCCGAACAACCTCGGACCGCTTGCCACGATCCTTGCCCGAGAGCACCTGGACCTTGTCTCCTCTGCGAATACGCATCACAACACCTCCGGTGCCAGCGAGACGATCCGCATGAAACGCTTGTCGCGCAGCTCTCGGCCGACCGGGCCGAAGATACGGGTCCCGCGTGGTTGCTGCTGGTCGTTGATCAGGACAGCGGCGTTCTCGTCGAAACGGATGTAGCTGCCGTCAGGACGGCGCTTCTCCTTCTTGGTGCGGACGACGACGCACTTGACGACGTCACCTCGCTTCACCGCCGCGCCGGGGATGGCGTCCTTGACCGTGGCCACGAAGACGTCGCCGATCGAGGCATAACGGCGACGCGAGCCACCGAGCACCTTGATGCAGAGGACTTCTTTGGCGCCGGAGTTGTCGGCCACCCGTAGTCGGGACTCCTGCTGGATCATCGGGCACGCTCCAGGACTTCGCCCAGCCGCCAGCGCTTCAGCTTCGACAGGGGCCGGGTCTCCACCACACGCACCCGGTCCCCGACCTTGGCCGTGTTCTCCTGGTCGTGCACGTAGAGACGCTTGGTGCGCTGCACCGTCTTCCCGTACCGGGGGTGGCGTACGCGCTCGACAACAGACACCACCACCGTGGCCTCCATGCCGTCGGAGACGACAATGCCTTCGCGGACCTTTCGGCGGTTCGCCCGTTCGTCGGTCGTCGGCTCGTCGGCCATCAGTCCTCTTCCTCCACATCTTCGTCGGTGGCGTCTTCGTCATCCACGTCGGCCCCGGTCACCTCTGCGTCGGTTGTCTCTGCCGCTACCGCCTCTGCTTCGACTACGTCTGTCCCATCGGCTTCGTCTTCCGTCGCCTGGGCCCCGGCCTCCTCGTCTGCCTCTGCCTCTGCTTCGGCCCGCTCCGCCGCCCTGCGCTCAGCGGCCGGCACCCTCGTCCGCCCCAACGCCTCGTCCTCGGCTCGCTGGCGGGCAGCGGCCTGGTGAACGGGGATGTCCTCGAAGGCCAACCCTTCGGCTTCGGCGATCTCTCGGGCCCGCATCTCGGTGAGAAGCCGCGCCACGTCCTTGCGAACCTGGTTCATCCGGGCGTTGTTGTCCAGCTGGCCGGTGGCCAGTTGGAAACGGAGGTTGAACAGCTCACGACGGGTCTCGTTGAGACGGGTGTCGAGCTCGTCGACGTCGAGCTCGGCGATTTCGGCTGCGGTCGCCATCAGACCTGCACCTCCGGCGTACCGTGCGTCCCCGGACGCACCACGAACTTGGCTTTGAACGGAAGCTTCTGGATGGCGCGTTCCATGGCCTCCTTGGCCAGGTCCTGCTCCACACCGGCCAGCTCAAAGAGGATTCGACCAGGCTTGACGACAGCCACCCAGTGCTCGGGATTGCCCTTACCCGATCCCATACGGGTCTCAGCCGGCTTCTGTGTCACTGGGCGATCCGGGAACACTCGGATCCACACCTTGCCACCGCGCTTCACGTGACGGGTCATGGCGATACGGGATGCCTCGATCTGACGAGCGGTGAGCCAGCCGGGCTCCAGCGCCTGAATACCGAAGTCACCGAAGTTGACCGATGGTGCCACCTTTGGCGGCGCCGGTCATCCGACCGCGCTGCTGCTTCCGATGCTTCACCTTGCGGGGCATCAACATGTCAGTCCACCTCCTTACGGAAGTGCGGTGTCTCGTGATGTTCGCGGGTACGCCGCTCGATCTCCTCGTCCTCGGTCAGGATGCGCTCGAGCTCATCGGGGACTGCCGGAGGCGCCACGATGTCGGCGGTGTCCCGATCGATCATGCCTTCGGGAACCTCTGGCACCTCAGCAGCATCGTCAACGACCACGACGCTGCCCGGTGCACCCTGCTCGGCCCGACGACGGCCGCCGCCGGCGGTGATCAGACGACGAGGTGCAGCGCCACCCTGGCCCGAGGTCTCGCCCACTGCCATGGCGGCCTCACGGGTGATCTTCTCCTCGGTGGAGATCTTGTAGGGGAGGATGTCGCCCTTATAGATCCACACCTTGACGCCGATGCGACCGAAGGTGGTCTTGGCCTCACGGAAGCCGTAGTCGATGTCGGCTCGGAGCGTATGCAGCGGCACCCGGCCCTCACGGTAGGACTCCTTACGAGCCATCTCGGAACCACCCAGGCGTCCCGAGCACTGGACCCGGACACCGAGGGCACCGGCCTTCTGGACTGTCTGGATCGCTCGCTTCATCGCCCGGCGGAAGGCGACTCGACGGGCCAGCTGGTCACAGATCCCCTGGGCGATGAGCGCAGCGTCCAGCTCGGGCTGCTTGATCTCTTGGATGTTGAGCTGGATCCGGTTGTTCAGGCCGGTGATCTCCTCGATCTTCTTCTTCAGACGATCGGCCTCGGAGCCGCGACGACCGATCACGATGCCCGGACGAGCGGTGTGGATATCGACCCGAAGCCGGTCACGGGTGCGCTCGACCTCGATGCGGCTCACCGCTGCCGACTCCAACTGCGACATCAGGTAGTCGCGGATCTTCCAATCCTCGACCACGCAGTTCTGGTAGTTGCGCTCTTCGAACCACCGGGACTTCCAGTCGGTGGTGACACCGAGCCGGAACCCGTAGGGGTTGACCTTCTGGCCCATCTACTTGCCCTTCTCTGTGTCTTCTGATTCGTCCGGGTCCCCGCCACCGGACTCTTCCGAGGCATCGGGGTCCTCGGCCCCATCCTCGGCTGTGTCTTCTGACTCGTCCGGGGTCACATCTCCGGCCGTGTCGTCGTTCGTTACGTCGTTGACCTCGTCGGTGTCATCGGTGACCTCTTCCACCTCGGTGTCGGGAGCGGTGGCCGAGCTCTCTGGTTCGGCTGCCACTGCTTCGGCGCGTTGGCGGCGGCGGGAGCTGGCGACTCGTCGGGAGCTGGCGACTCGTCGGGAGCGCTGAGTACCACCGGAGGCGGCCTCGCCTGCACGGCGACGGGCCAGACGATCCTCGGGAAGACGGCTCACGATGATGGTGACGTGGCAGGTCCGCTTCCGGATCCGGGTGGCTCGGCCACGAGCCCGTGGACGCCAGCGTTTCAGCGTGCTGCCTTCGTCGGCGTAGCAGGCAGAGACGTACAGCTCTTCGCCGTTCAAACCGTCGTTATGAACGGCGTTGGCGACAGCGGAGGCGAGGACTTTGCCGATGATCACCGCTGCCTCACGGTCCCCGAGGGACAGGATCTCGGCGGCGCGGTCGACATCTTGACCGCGAATCAGGTCGAGCACCTGGCGCGCTTTGGTAGCCGACATCCGGGTATGGCGGAGGATCGCCCGGGTCCCCTCCTGCTCGTTCGTCTTCAATCCCGGCACCTCAGCGCCTCCCCGCCCGCTCTTGGCCGGCATGGAACTTGAAGGTCCGGGTCGGAGAGAACTCACCGAGCTTGTGGCCGACCATGGACTCCGTCACATAGACCGGCACGTGCTTGCGACCATCGTGAACAGCGATGGTGTGGCCCACCATGTCCGGAATGACCGTCGAACGACGGGACCACGTCTTGACGACCTTCTTGTCCCCGGCCGCGTTCGAGGGCGTCCACCTTCTTCAGGAGGTGGTCGTCGACGAACGGACCTTTCTTCAGGCTGCGAGGCATGGCGTGGCGTTCCCTCTATTTCCCTACCGGCGGGCACCGCGTGTGCGGCGCCTGCGGACGATCATCTTGTCGGAGTCCTTGTGACGTGGCCGGGTCCGGCCCTCGGGCTTACCCCACGGCGAGACCGGATGGCGGCCACCGGAGGACTTGCCCTCACCACCACCGAGCGGGTGGTCGACGGGGTTCATGGCCACACCGCGGGTCTGGGGACGGACGCCCTTCCAGCGGTTACGACCGGCCTTCCCGATCTTGATCAGCTCGGCCTCGGCGTTCCCGACCACGCCGAGGGTGCCACGGCAGTCGATGGGCACCCGACGCATCTCGGTCGACGGCAACCGGAGGGTGGCGAATGCCCCTTCCTTGGCCACCAGTTGAATACTCATACCGGCGCCACGGCCCAGCTTGCCGCCACCACCGGGGCGCAGCTCGACGTTGTGGACGACCGAACCGACCGGGATGTAACGGAGGGGCAGAGCGTTTCCGGGACGGATCTCGGCACCCTGGCCGGACTGGAGCTTGTCCCCCACCTTCACCTGAGACGGAGCCAGGATGTAGCGCTTCTCGCCGTCGTGGTAGTGGAGCAACGCGATCCGAGCGTTGCGATTGGGGTCGTACTCGATAGCTGCAACCTTGGCCGGAACCCCGTCCTTGTCCCGCTTGAAGTCGATGACGCGGTACTGCTGCTTATGACCGCCACCGCGGTGACGTGCCGTCTTACGGCCATTGCTGTTACGGCCGCCCGTACGAGGCTTGGGCGCAAGCAATGACTTCTCGGGGCGATCTCGGGTGATCTCGGCGAAGTCGGAAACCGTCTGGAACCGACGGCCGGCGCTGGTTGGTTTACGTGAACGGAGGGGCATGGTTGGTCTCGGTCTCTCAGCTCTCGAACAGGTCGATCTTGTCACCCGGTTGAAGGGTGACCATGGCTCGCTTCGTGTCGACACGGTGGCCGAGGGTGTTGTTCCGGCGGTTCCGCTTGGCCTTGCCCTTGCGGTTCAGGGTGTTGACCTTGGTGACCCGAACGCCGAACGCCTGCTCTACCGCCAGACGCACCTCGATCTTGGTGGCAGTCGGGTCGACGACGAAGACGTAGACGTTGTTATCCATCAACCCGTAGGTCTTCTCCGAGACCACCGGTCGCAGCAGGATGTTGTGGGCGTCTCTCACGACCCGCTCTCCTCGGTCTCGGCAGCTGCATCCTTTAGATCAGGATCAGGCTCGTCGGTAGCGGTTGCAGCGTCTTCGGTCTCGGCCTCGTCTTCGTCTTCGGTGTCGGTGTCGGTCGAGGCAGTCGGGGGAGGCGAGACGACCTCGAAGCCACCTGGCACCGTGGCATCGGTAAAAACGATCCAGTCGTTGCAGAGAATGTCGTAAGCGTTGAGCTCGCCGACCACCATGGTCTGCACGTCGGGCAGATTGCCGAACGACCGCTCGGTATAGCCGTCTTCGTCACCCAGGACGAGGAGCACCCGCCCCTTCAAGCCCAAGTCTGCGAGAGCAGCCAGAGCGTCCTTCGTCTTCGGAACCTCGAACGTCCACTGGTCGATCAGGACCACCTTGTTGCCGGCGGCTCGATCCGACAGTGCCGAGCGGAGGGCGAGCTGCACCATCTTCTTCGGCGTCTTCTGGGCGTAGCTCCGTGGTTTGGGCCCAAGAGCCACCCCACCACCGATCCACTGGGGCGAACGGGTCGAACCTTGACGGGCACGACCAGTCCCCTTCTGGCGGAACGGCTTGGCCCCACCACCGCGAACCTCGGCCCGAGTCTTCGTCGACTGGGTGCCGGCACGAGCAGCAGCCAGTTGAGCAGTGACCACCTGATGGAGCACGTCCTTGTTGGGGACGATCCCGAACGTGCCCGGATCCAGATCGACCTGACCGAGATCGCTCCCGTCCTGGCCACGCCGGGTGATCGTGCGGCGTGTCGGCTCAGGCCTCAGGAACCGGCGGATTGCAGCCGGTGACGCCGATTCGAGATCGATCACATCGGTGCCTGCCTCGGCGGCGCTCACGATGCCTTCCCTCCCTTGACGGCCGGGGCTTTGATGGCGTCGCGCAGGACGACCATGCCGCCACGGGGGCCGGGAACTGCACCCTTGATGAGAACCAGCTCCCGCTCGGGATCGGCCTGGACCACCTCGAGATTCAGCGTGGTCACCTGTTCGCCGCCCATGCGCCCGGCCATCCTGGTTCCCTTGAACACACGAGACGGCGTGGCGCACGCCCCGATGGAACCGGGGGAACGGTGCTTCTTGTGGTTACCGTGCGAGGCACCCTGGCCCTTGAAGTTGTGTCGCTTCATCCCACCGGCAAAGCCCTTGCCCTTGCTCACAGCAATGGCGTCCACCAGCTCGCCGGCCTGGAGCAGATCGGCGGTGAGCTGCTGGCCGACCTCGTAGGACTCGGCGTCGTCGACCCGTAGCTCCACGAGACGGCGACCCGGATCTACGCCCGCCTTGTCGAAGTGGCCCAGCTCCGGCTTGGTCAGGGTGGTAATTCGGCGGTGGCCCCAGGTCACCTGGAGGGCCGCGTAGCCCTCTCGTTCGATCGTCTTGATCTGCACGACGCGGACCGGTGCCACGCGCACCACCGTCACCGGGATCGCCCGGTTCTGATCGTCCCATATCTGGGTCATTCCGACCTTTTCGCCCACGATCGCCTTGGTGGCCACTGGAGCTTCTCCATCTCGACTGTCTGCGCTTGCTCGGCGCCGGCGGGCGCCGATTACTACTGCTCAACTGCTGTTTCGACCGCTGCCGGGTAGGCCTGGCAGCTACACATCCGTGGTTCAGCCGGTGCATTCGACGATTCCGGCTTGCATGCAGACGCTCCGCTCGGAAAACCCGAGCGGAGCGCTCGCCTTGTTGGGCTCGAGGTCCCTACCGATATCCCGGCAGGCGCTCGAACACGTCGTACTCGAAAACTGTCAGGCCGAAATCGACCCGGTCGCCCACGCTACACCATGTTTGACCGCCATGTTGACCCAGCCCACTGGGCTCAATTAGACAGTCTGGATCTTGATCTCGATGTCCACCCCAGCAGGAAGATCGAGGCGCTGTAGTGAGTCGACGGTCTTCGGGGTGTGCTCCACGATGTCGACCAGTCGCTTGTGCACCCGCATCTCGAAGTGCTCCCGGCTGTCCTTGTACTTGTGAGGCGACCGGATCACGGTGTAGCGGTGCTTCTCCGTGGGAAGGGGAACGGGACCCAGCACCTTCGCCTGGGTACGGATGACCGTTTGGACGATCTTCTCGGTCGACTGATCGAGAATTTCGTGATCGTAGGCCTTCAGGCGAATCCTGATCTTCTGTCGTGGGCCTTCTGCGGCCATGGGCTGGGGCGTCCTCTCTCGGGTGGTGCGCGGTGCCGGACTAGGCGAGGATCTTCGTGACCCGACCGGAAGCCACCGTGCGACCACCCTCTCGGATGGCGAACCGGAGACCTTCGTCCATGGCGATCGGCTTGCCCAGCTCCACGGTCATCTCCGTGTTGTCGCCAGGCATGACCATCTCGGTGCCCTCGGGCAGGGCGATGGTGCCGGTCACGTCGGTGGTCCGGAAGTAGAACTGCGGGCGGTAGTTGGTGAAGAACGGCTTGTGACGGCCGCCCTCGTCCTTGTTCAGCACGTAGACGGTGGCTTCGAACTTCGTGTGGGGGGTGATGGAGCCCGGCTTGCACAGCACCTGACCTCGCTCCACCTCCTCCTTCTTCGTGCCACGCAGAAGGGCGCCGATGTTGTCGCCGGCCCGGCCCTCGTCGAGGAGCTTGCGGAACATCTCGATCCCCGTGACCGTCGTCCTCTGCGTGTCACGAAGGCCGACGATCTCGACTTCTTCGCCCACCTTGAGGATGCCCTGCTCCACCTTGCCGGTGACCACGGTGCCACGGCCGGTGATGGACATGACGTCCTCGACGGACATGAGGAAGGGCTTCTCCACGTCACGCTCGGGCTCGGGAATGTAGGAGTCCACCGCCTCCATGAGCTCCGTGATCTTCACCGCGGCGTCGGCATCGCCCTCCAGGGCCTTCAGCGCGCTCACACGGACGATCGGGGTGTCGTCGCCAGGGAACTCGTACTCGTTGAGCAGCTCCCGCACCTCTAGCTCGACCAGGTCGAGGAGCTCCTCGTCGTCCACCGTGTCCGACTTGTTCAGTGCCACCACGATGTAGGGAACACCGACCTGGCGGGCCAGGAGCACGTGCTCACGAGTCTGGGGCATGGGGCCGTCGGCAGCCGAGACCACCAGGATGGCTCCGTCCACCTGGGCGGCGCCGGTGATCATGTTCTTGATGTAGTCGGCGTGCCCGGGCATGTCGACGTGGGCATAGTGCCGGTTCGGCGTCTCGTACTCCACGTGGGCGATCGAGATGGTGATCCCCCGCTGCTTCTCTTCGGGCGCCTTGTCGATCTGGTCGAACGGCGTGAACGACGTGGTGGGGTCGTTGTCGTGGAGAACCTTGGTAATGGCCGCGGTGAGCGTGGTCTTCCCATGGTCGATGTGTCCCATCGTTCCCACGTTGACGTGGGGCTTCGTGCGCTCAAACTTCTGCTTGGCCATGGCTGGCTCATGCTCCCTGGTCTCGGGGCGGCACCCCCTCGGGCCCGCCACAACGGAGGCGGATGCCTTCCGTCCTTCCTGGTGTGTCAGTGGTACTGCTGTGCTGCTACTCCCCGCGCGCCTTGGCGATGATCTCCTTGGCGATCGATTCGGGAACCTCGCTGTACGCGTGGAACTGCATGGAGTACGTAGCTCGTCCCTGCGTACGCGAACGCAGGTCAGTAGCGTAGCCGAACATATCGCTCAACGGCACTTGCGACTTCACGATGTGGCTGTTGCCCCGCTGCTCCATGCCCTCGACCTTGCCCCGGCGAGACGAAAGATCGCCGATCACGTCGCCCATGTACTCCTCAGGCGTGGTCACCTCGACCGCCATCACCGGCTCCAAGAGCACGGGGCTGGCCAGGTTGGCGGCCTTCTTGACGGCCATGGAGCCGGCGATCTTGAACGCCATCTCCGATGAGTCCACGTCGTGGTACGAGCCGTAGGTCAAGGTGACCCGGACGTCCACGGTGGGGTATCCGGCCAGGACGCCTGAGGTGATCGACTCCTGGATACCGGCGTCGACCGAGGGGATGTACTCCTTGGGAATAGCGCCGCCGGTGATCTTGTCGATGAACTCGTACCCGCCGCCGGGACCTGTCGGCTCCAGGGTGATGACCACGTGCCCGTACTGGCCCTTGCCACCGGTCTGACGCACGTAGCGGGTCTCGACCTTCTCGACGGTCTTCCGGACCGTCTCACGGTACGCCACCTGGGGCTTGCCCACGTTGGCGTCCACGTTGAACTCACGGAGCATCCGGTCAACCAGGACCTCGAGGTGGAGCTCGCCCATACCGGAGATGACCGTCTGGCCGGTCTCCTCGTCGGACTGGACTCTGAACGTGGGGTCCTCCTCCGACAACGAGAAGAGCGCTTTCGACAGTTTGTCCTGGTCGGCCTTGGTCTTGGGCTCCACGGCCACGTGGATGACCGGCTCGGGAAAGGTCAGCGACTCCAGGATGACTTGCTCATTCGGATCGCAGAGCGTGTCGCCGGTGGTGGTCTGCTTCAGACCGACGACGGCGACGATGTCACCGGCGTAGACCGAGTCGAGGTCTTCCCGGTGGTTGGCGTGCATCTGCAGGATGCGGCCCACCCGCTCCTTCCGGTCTTTGGTGGAGTTGACGACGCCCGACCCCTTGGCCAGGGAGCCCGAGTACACCCGGATGTAGGTGAGCTTGCCCACGTAGGGGTCGGTCATGATCTTGAAAGCCAGGGCGGAGAACGGGGCCGAGTCGTCCGACGGCCGATCAACCAGCTGGTCCTCCTTGCGCGGGAGATGGCCGACGGTCGGCGGGATGTCCAGGGGGCTGGGGAGGTAGTCGACCACCGCGTCCAACATGGGCTGGACGCCCTTGTTCTTGAAAGCGGAGCCGCAGAGCACGGGAACGGCGAAGTTACCCAGGGTCACCGTGCGGAGGGCACGCTCCAGGTCGGTGGGAAGGATCTCCTCCTCGCCGAGGTACTTCTCCATGATCGTGTCGTCGTGGTTGGACAGGACGTCGATGAGCTGGTGCAGCGCGTCTTGCGACTCGGCAGCCATGTCGGCAGGGATCTCCTCCACCTGCCAGTCCTCGCCCATGCCTTCGTCCCACACCAGTGCTCGCATGTGCACCAGGTCGACTACGCCACGGAAATTGCTCTCGGACCCGATGGGCAGCTGGACGACGGCAGGAACGGCGTCGAGACGGTCCTTGATCATCTCCACCGAGCGGCTGAAGTCGGCGCCGATCCGGTCCATCTTGTTCACGAAGCAGATGCGAGGTACTTCGTACTTGTTGGCCTGCCGCCACACCGTCTCGGTCTGAGGCTCCACGCCCGCCACGGCGTCGAAGACGGCGACGGCGCCATCGAGGACCCGGAGAGAGCGCTCCACCTCGACGGTGAAGTCGACGTGGCCGGGGGTGTCGATGATGTTGATGACCGTGTCCCGCCAGTTACAGGTGGTGGCAGCCGAGGTGATGGTGATACCCCGTTCCTGCTCCTGGACCATCCAGTCCATGGTGGCAGCGCCTTCGTGGACCTCGCCGATCTTGTAGTTCTTCCCGGTGTAGTACAGGATGCGCTCGGTCGTCGTGGTCTTGCCGGCGTCGATGTGGGCCATGATCCCGATGTTGCGGGTCTTGGCCAGAGGGTGGTTGCGATTAGGGGCTTCAGCCATGGTGAATCAGCTCTCGGGTCGTACTCGGTGGGTGTGGTGTCGGTCGGCAGGTGGTCATGGCCCGCAGAGCGGAGAATCCCGGACTCGACTACCAGCGATAGTGGGCGAAGGCCTTGTTGGACTCGGCCATCTTGTGGAGGTCCTCACGACGTTTGACCGCAGTGCCGATACCGTTGGCGGCATCGCGGATCTCGTTGGAGAGACGTTCGGCCATCGTCTTCTCTCGACGCTGCTGCGAGTACCCCACCAACCAGCGAATGGCCAGGGTGGTGGCACGCCGGGGACGGACTTCCACCGGGACCTGGTAGGTGGCACCACCGACCCGACGGCTGCGGACCTCAAGCTCGGGACGGACGTTCTCCACTGCCTTCTTCAGGACGGCGACCGGATCGCCCCCGGTCTTCTCCTCGACATCGGCCAGCGCCGTGTACACGATGCGCTCGGCCAAGGTGCGCTTGCCGCGGCTCAGGACCTTGTTGACCACCTGGGTGACTAGAACGGAGCGGTAGACCGGATCGGGGATCAGCTCTCGACGAACGGCGGGACCTTTGCGGGGCACGTCAGGACTCCTTCTTCGCGCCGTAACGGCTGCGAGCCTGGTTGCGGTCTCGGACACCGGATGCGTCGAGCGTGCCGCGGATCACCTTGTAGCGAACACCGGGCAGGTCCTTCACACGACCACCTCGCACCAGGACGATCGAGTGCTCTTGGAGGTTGTGACCCTCACCGGGGATGTAAGCGGTGATCTCCAAGCCACTGGTCAGACGAACACGGGCCACCTTGCGCAGGGCCGAATTCGGCTTCTTCGGGGTGTGGGTGTAGACGCGGGTGCAGACACCCCGACGCTGGGGTGCCCCCCGGAGCGCGGGTGTCTTCGTCTTGACCGACTTGGTGGCTCGCCCCTTACGGACGAGCTGGGAGATCGTGGGCACGCGTTACCTCTACTGAGTTTTGGACTGCGGGGCGGACTGCGAGAAAGCCACGACGCCCAAATACCGACGGGTGACTATGCAGACAGGCAATCTTACGATAACGGCCCTTACAGGGCAAACTGTATGGGATGGGCCTCGGCGGCGCCCTCGACCCCGGCGTCCCCAGAGACGTGGGGACCCCAGCCCCACGCCCGGCTGCGTCCGAAGGGCCAGGCGGGGGCCCATGAGGTCAGGCTCCAGCTTCGGCAGCCCCCTCGCCATCGATCGACGATGCAGTGTCCGAGCCACCCAGGACGGTCTCGCCGGCAACGCTGCCCGACCCTTCGCCGTCCTCGGCCCCGGGCGACGCCCCGAGCCAGCTGGCATCGATGTCGGAACTGAAGCTCTCCAGTGGCGCATCACCGCCGGTGTCCCGGAGCCAGGCAGCCAGGTCTTCCGTCCCGGCGTCCCCTTCCGAGCCAAGGGCCCAGAACGGCAGTGCCTCCGCTCCCGGCATGTCGAGCCGGATGTCCCGATACCGCTCCATGCCCGAGCCGGCAGGGATCAGCTTGCCGATGATGATGTTCTCCTTCAGGCCGAACAGCTGATCGGACTTGCCTTCGATAGCCGCTTCGGTCAGCACTCGCGTGGTCTCCTGGAAGGAGGCCGCCGACAGCCAGCTCTCGGTGGCCAGCGAAGCCTTCGTGATCCCCATCAGCTCGGGGCGACCCTCGGCCGGACGCTTCCCGTCCTGGACGAGCTGCCGGTTGACCTCGGCATAGGTCCGATTGTCGACACGCTCCCCCGGCAGGAAGGACGCATCGCCCGGCTCGGCCACCAGGACACGACGCAGCATCTGACGCACGATGAGCTCGATGTGCTTGTCGTGGATCGACACACCTTGGTCCCGATAGACCTTCTGGACCTCTTCGACCAGGTACTGCTGGGTCTCGCGGATGCCCTTGACATCGAGGAGCTCCTTCGGGTCCTTCGGCCCCTCCACGAGCGCGTCACCGGCTCCGACCTCCTGGCCGTCGTTGACCTCGAGATGGGCACGTTGGGGAACCAGCACCGTCTCTTCGGCGCCGTCGTCGGCCACCACCGTGATGCGGCGACCGCTCTCCTCCTCTTCCACCCGGACCACGCCGGAGTGGCGAGCGAGCACGGCCGCCCCTTTCGGGGTACGCGCCTCGAACAGCTCCACGACACGGGGAAGCCCGTGGGTGATGTCCTCGCCGACGATGCCACCAGTGTGGAACGTCCGCATGGTGAGCTGGGTCCCCGGCTCACCAATGGACTGGGCGGCAATGACTCCGACCGCCTCACCGAGCTCGATCATCTTGCCGGTGGCCAGCGACTGGCCGTAGCAGGCGGCACAGATACCGTGCTCGGCCTCACAGGTCAGCACCGAGCGGGTGCGGATCCGATCGACGGACGGGTCGTCCCGCAGGCGGTTGACGATCTCGTCGGTCAGGAGCGTGCCCACTCCGATCGTGGACTTGTCCGACAGGGTCACCGGGTCGACCACCAGACGACCGTAGGCCCGTGTCTCCAAGTACGAGCGCTTGCCCGCCTCGTCGGGAACGACATTCTCGATCCAGACGCCACGGGTGCTCCCGCAGTCCTCCTCACGGACGATCAGCTCCTGGGCCACGTCGACCAGACGGCGGGTCAGGTACCCGGAGTCAGCGGTTCGGAGGGCGGTATCGGCCAGACCCTTGCGGGCGCCGTGTGTCGAGATGAAGTACTCGAGCACGGACAGACCTTCCCGGAACGACGACTTGATCGGCCGAGGGATCATCTCGCCACGTGGGTTCGAGACCAGGCCCTTCATACCGGCGATCTGGCGGATCTGTTGGGCGTTGCCTCGAGCACCCGAGTCGACCATCATGTCGAGCGGGTTGAAGGCAATCTTCGAGAGCGACTTCTCCATGGCCCGACCCACCTCGGAGTTGGCCGAGGTCCAGATCTCGATCTCCTTCTGGCGACGCTCGTCATCGGTAATGATGCCCCGCTTGAACTGCGTCTCAGCCTTCTCCGCTTCCTTCTCGTAACGGTCCAGGATGGTCTGCTTGTCCGGAGGGGTCCGCACGTCGTTGATGGAGATGGTGAGGCCGGACTGGGCCGCATACCGGAACCCGAGCGCTTTGATGCGGTCAAGGCTCTCGGCCACGGTGTGCTTGGGATAGTTGGCCGCCACCTCTTCGACGATGGAGCCGATCGACGTATTGCGCTTACCCACGATGTCGTTGATGAAGCGGTACCCGTCGGGAAGACCCGAGTTGAAGAACAGCCGGCCGGCGGTGGTCACCAGCTCAACCCGGTCGCCTTCAGCGTGGTCGGCATCCATGTCGTTGGCCTGTTGAATCGACTCGGCCAACGGGGTGCCTGCTTCGGGTCGGATGGTGATCTTGGCCTGCAGGTGGATATCCCCGGCGTCGAAGGCCGCTTCCACCTCGTAGGCGTGACGGAACACCTTTCCTTCGCCCTTCTCACCGTCGACGGCCAGCGTCAGGTAGTAGATACCGAACACCATGTCCTGGGTAGGAACGGTGATGGGACGTCCGGTGGCCGGCGACAGGATGTTGTTGGCCGACAGCATCAGCACCCGGGCCTCGGCCTGCGCTTCTGCGGACAGAGGAAGGTGCACTGCCATCTGGTCGCCGTCGAAGTCGGCGTTGAACGCGGTGCACACCAGCGGATGGACCTGGATGGCCTTGCCCTCGACCAGGACCGGCTCGAACGCCTGGATACCCAGGCGGTGGAGGGTCGGTGCCCGGTTGAGCAGCACCGGGTGCTCCTTGATGACGCCCTCGAGCACGTCCCACACCTGAGGACGGCGACGCTCCACCATCCGCTTGGCCGACTTGATGTTCTGGGCCAGCTCGGCATCGACGAGCCGCTTCATGACGAACGGCTTGAAGAGCTCCAATGCCATCAGCTTGGGCAGTCCGCACTGGTGGAGCTGCAGGGTCGGGCCGATGACGATGACCGAACGACCGGAGTAGTCGACGCGCTTGCCCAACAGGTTCTGGCGGAACCGACCTTGCTTGCCCTTGAGCATGTCGGACAGGCTCTTCAGCGGGCGGTTGCCGGGTCCGGTGACCGGGCGGCCGCGGCGGCCGTTGTCGAACAGGGCGTCGACGGCCTCTTGGAGCATGCGCTTCTCGTTGTTGATGATGATCTCGGGCGCGCCCAGATCGAGCAGGCGCTTCAGTCGGTTGTTCCGGTTGATCACCCGGCGATAGAGGTCGTTGAGGTCCGAGGTGGCGAACCGACCACCGTCCAACTGGACCATCGGACGCAGGTCGGGCGGGATGACCGGTACCGACTCGAGGATCATGGCCCGAGGGTCGTTGACCCGCCGGCCGTGGTCGTCACGACGGTTGAAGGCGGTGACGATCTTCAGCCGCTTGATGGCCTTCTGGCGACGCTGGGCGGAGAGGGGCTTACGGCCGTCCGCGGCCTCGACCATCTCACGCAGCTTGACCTCTTCGACATCCAGGTCGATGCGCTCGATGAGCTGGGAGATGGCCTCGGCGCCCATGCCGCCCTCGAAGTAGTCCTCGTAGCGGATGCGCAGCTCACGCCAGAGCATCTCGTCCTCAAGAATCTTCCTGGAGTGGAGGTTCTTGAACTCGTCGAACGACCGTTGAGCCAGCTCGAGCTCGCTCTGGTAACGGTCCCGAAGACTCCCGATCTCCTTCTCCACATTGCGCTGCCGCGCTTTGATCTCGGTGTCCTTGGCACCTGACGACTCCAGCTCGGCGAGCTCCTCTTCGAGGGCCTTGAACCGAGCGTCGATGGCCAGGTCGCGCTTGCGCTCGATATCGGTGAGCTCGTCCCGGAGCTCTCCCTCCAACGCGGGCAGGTCCTCGTGACGCTTGGCCTCGTCGACCCAGGTGACCAGGTTGGCGGCGAAGTAGATGACCTTCTCCAGCTGCTTGGCCTTGAGCTCCTCACGCGCCTCGGTGCCCATGAGGAGGTACGCCAGCCAGCTACGGGTGCCGCGGAGGTACCAGATGTGCACCACGGGGGCAGCCAGCTCGATGTGGCCCATCCGCTCCCGACGCACCTTCGACCGGGTGACCTCGACGCCGCACCGCTCGCAGATGATCCCCCGGAACCGAACGCGCTTGTACTTCCCGCAGTAGCACTCCCAGTCCTTGGTCGGACCGAAGATCTTCTCGCAGAAGAGACCGTCCTTCTCCGGACGCAGGGTTCGGTAGTTGATGGTCTCGGGCTTCTTGACCTCGCCGTTGGACCATCCGCGAATCGAGTCGGCCGTGGCCAGACCGATCCGCAACTGGTCGAAATTGTTGACATCCAACATCAGAAACCCCTTTCCGCTGCACGCCGAGCATCTTCTTCATCCGACCCACGCTCGGGGCGGCTGATATCGATACCCAGCTCCTCGGCCGTGCGGAACACGTCTTCGTCGAGCTCGCGCATCTCGATCTCTTCACCGGTGGTCGACAGCACCTCCACGTCGAGACAGAGCGACTGCATCTCCTTGATCAGAACCTTGAAGCTCTCGGGGATCCCCGGCTCGGGAATGTTCTCCCCCTTGACGATGGCCTCGTACACCTTGACCCGACCGAGCACGTCGTCGGACTTGATGGTGAGCAGCTCTTGGAGGGCGTAGGCGGCACCGAATGCCTCCAGTGCCCACACCTCCATCTCCCCGAACCGCTGACCACCGAACTGGGCCTTCCCACCCAACGGCTGCTGGGTGATCATCGAGTACGGGCCGGTGGACCGGGCGTGGATCTTGTCGTCAACCAGGTGGTGCAGCTTCAGGATGTAGACGTACCCCACCGAGATGGCGTTGTCGTACGCCTCACCGGTCCGGCCGTTGTAGAGCGTGGCCTTGCCGTCGGTGCCGACCTGGACCACGCCGTCGGCCGAGTCGGGGTTCAGGCGGCCGAAGATCTGCTGGATGGTGGGATGGCGCCCAGCGTCGGCCTCTTCGTCCCAGTGCGCACCGTCGAACACCGGCGTGGATACCCACACCGACGGATCGGTCCGCGGACGGGTCTTGGTCTCGGTACCCCGCAACGGAGGGGACGATGCCGAGCCGGCACCCTCCCAACCCCACCGTGCGGCATAGCCGAGGTGAGACTCGAGCACCTGACCGACGTTCATCCGGCTGGGAACGCCGAGCGGGTTGAGGATGATGTCCACCGGCGTGCCGTCAGCCAGATAGGGCATGTCCTCGATGGGCAGGATCTTCGAGATCACACCCTTGTTCCCGTGGCGGCCGGCCAGCTTGTCGCCCTCGGAGATCTTGCGCCGTTGGGCCACGTACACCCGAACCAGCTGGTTGACCCCGGGTGGCAGCTCGTGCGAGTCCTCCCGAGAGAACACCCGCACGTCGATGACCTTGCCCGACTCACCGTGGGGGACCTTCAACGAGGTATCCCGGACTTCCCGGGCCTTCTCACCGAAGATAGCCCGCAGCAGGCGCTCTTCCGGCGTCTGCTCGGTCTCGCCCTTGGGGGTCACCTTGCCCACCAGGACGTCGCCGGCGTCAACTTCGGCACCGATGCGGATGATCCCCCGCTCGTCCAGATCGGCCAGGATCTCCTCGGACAGGTTGGGGATGTCCCGAGTGATCTCCTCGGCCCCGAGCTTCGTGTCCCGGGCATCGACCTCGTGCTCCTCGATGTGGATCGACGTGAGCACGTCGTCCTTCACCAGGCGCTCCGAAAGGATGATGGCGTCCTCGTAGTTGTACCCCTCCCACGGCATGAACGCCACCAGGAGGTTCTTTCCCAGAGCCAGTTCGCCGTTGTGGGTGGACGGACCGTCAGCCAGCACGTCGCCGGCACCGACCTTCTGTCCTTCCTCCACGATGACCTTCTGGTTGATGGCCGTGTTCTGGTTCGACCGGCGGAACTTGGCCAGGTGGTACACCTTGCGGCCGAGCTCGGAGCCGTTGCGGTCCTTCGCTCCCGACTTGTACTCGACGGTGATGGCCTCACCCGAGACCTCGGTGACCGTCCCGTCCGCTTCCGCCAGCACCACGTCGCCGGCGTCTCGTGCGGCGCGGGCTTCCACACCGGTCCCGATGTACGGCGCCTCGGGCACCACAAGCGGGACAGCCTGCTTCTGCATGTTGGCGCCCATGAGCGCCCGGTTGGCGTCGTCGTGTTCCACGAAGGGAATGAGGGCAGTGGAGACCGACACGATCTGCTTCGGTGACACGTCCATCAGGTCGACCTCAGCCGGAGGCACAAAGTCGATCTCCGACGTGGTCCCGTACGAGGTGCTCACCGCGCCGACCCGGACCCCGGTACCCTGCGGGCCGCGCCGGACCAAGACCTTGTCCTCGGAGAAACGGTCGTCGTCGTCCAGCGCAGCCGAGGCCTGGGCGATGACGTGCTCCTCTTCCTCGTCCGCGGCCAGGTAGGTGATCTCTTTGGTGACCTTGCCGTCGACGACCTTGCGATACGGAGTCTCGATGAACCCGTACTCGTTCACCCGCGCATAGGTGGCGAGCGAACCGATCAGGCCGATGTTCGGGCCCTCAGGGGTTTCGATCGGGCACATCCGGCCGTAGTGGGAGGTGTGCACGTCTCGTACCTCGAACCCTGCCCGCTCACGGGAGAGACCACCAGGTCCCAGAGCAGACAAGCGCCGCTTATGGGCCAGACCCGACAGCGGGTTGTTCTGGTCCATGAACTGGCTGAGCTGGCTGGTCCCGAAGAACTCCTTCACCGCGGCGACCACGGGACGGATGTTGATCAGGGTCTGGGGGGTGATGGCCTCGACATCCTGGGTTGTCATCCGCTCACGAACGACCCGCTCCATACGGGACAGGCCGACTCGTACCTGGTTCTGGATGAGCTCGCCCACCGACCGGATACGCCGATTGGCGAAGTGGTCCTGGTCGTCGATGCGGTAGCCCGACTCGCCGTCGGCCATGTGCAACGCCAGATGGAGCATGTAGGTGGCTGAAGCCAGGATCTCCGACGGGCTGAGCACACCCTGGGTCGGCGACGGGCGCTCCAGGTCGATGGAGAGAATGTCCGAGATCCGCTCGATCTCCGGCCCCAGCTTCCGGTTCAGCTTGTACCGGCCCACCCGGGTCAGGTCGTAGCGCTTGGGGTTGAAGAAGGCGTTCTCGAAGTACTGGCGGGCGGCTTCGACCGACAACGGCTCACCGGGACGGGCCCGCTTATAGATCTCGAGAAGGGCCTCTTCCCGAGTGGGAGCCAGGCTCTGCTCCTTCTCCCACTGACCCTCGAGAAAGTCGAAGTGGCGGACGAACCGCTCCAAGAAGCCCTGGTCCTCGTAGCCAAGGGCACGAAGCAACACGAACAGTGACAGCCGGCGCTTGCGAGCGACCCGACAGCCGGCCGTGACGTCCTTGGACGGCTTGGCTTCCACGTCGAACTCGATCCATTCACCGCGATACGGGTGAATGGTCCCGGTGAAGACGGTCTTGGCGTCACGCCCGGGCTGGAAGATGACACCCGGTGACCGCACCAGCTGGCTGACCACCACTCGCTCGGTGCCGTTGACGATGAAGGTGCCCTTTTCCGTCATGACGGGGAAGTCCCCCATGAAGACGGTCTGTTCCTTGATCTCACCGGTACTGGCGTTCATGAACCGCGCCCGGACGAACACCGGGGCGGCGTAGGTCATGTCCTTCTCCTTGCACTCCTCCACCGAGAATTTCGGCGGTGGGCGCAGGTCGGGATCGGTGGGATCGAACTCCAGTTCCAGGCTCAGCTGGCCGGTGAAGTCCTCGATCGGGCTGATGTCGTTGAACGCCTCAGCGAGCCCCTTGTCCAAGAACCACTGGAACGAGTCACGCTGGATGGCGACCAAGTCCGGTAGTGGTAGGGCCTCGTCAATATTGGCGAAGGAAAAACGTTCCGGGCTGTTGGACCGTGCAGGCAACGGCCTACTCCTCCCAGTTGCATGTTGGACAGGGCGACGTGTGGGTACTGCTATGTGAGCTAAGGGTCGACAACAACCGCCGAAGCGGTCGCAGGGGCGCCGAGGCACGCGTCATTCAGCCGGTGAAAGCAAAGAAGGCGTCAGGAGCGGGCACGGCAACTAGACATCCTATACGGATGCGCACACGTCCACAACCCCGGGGAAGGATATCCCCTGGAACAGGCACCCACAGGGTAGGAGGCCGGTCGGCCCCCGTCAAGGATCGAGGCGCCGGACTGCCCTGGTCGGGATGCTCCGACGACCCATGAGCTGGCGCCCGTGCCCCGACCGCCGTATACGGCGACCGGGACGTGCTCCCTGGACTACTTGAGCTCGACGGTGGCGCCAGCTCCCTCGAGCTGGGCTTTCGCCTTCTCTGCGTCTTCCTTGTTGGCCTTCTCCAGGACCGGCTTGGGGGCACCGTCCACCAGGTCCTTGGCCTCCTTGAGGCCGAGGCTGGTCAACGAGCGTACCTCTTTGATGACCTGGATCTTCTTATCGCCAGCACTGGTGAGGATGACGTCGAACTCGTCCTTCTCGTCCTCGCCTCCACCAGCGTCACCACCACCGCCAGCGGCGGGCGCTGCTGCTGCCACGGCCACCGGAGCGGCCGCAGTGACGCCGAAGCGATCCTCAAACTCCTTGAGCAGCTCGCTCAGCTCGAGAACGGACAGCGCTGCAATGCCGTCCAGAATCTGGTCCTTGGTCAGGGTGCCTGCCATCGTTGTTGCTCCTTGTCTGTTTTGATCTGGGTTTGCTTCGATCTGGGGACGTGCTGGATCTGTAATCCGTCAGGGGGTCGGTGCCGGGTGCCGGTGTACTGGCTACTCGGAGGCTTCGTCGGGAGCGGTCTCTTCGACAGGTGCTTCGGCTGCAGTCTCTGCCGCAGGTGCTTCGGCAGGCGCCTCGGTTGCAGACGCTTCAGTAGTGGCTTCGGCTGCGGTCTCTGCAGCAGGCGCTTCGGCTGTGGTCTCTGCCGCCTCTGCCGCAGGCGCTTCCGCCTCTCGTTGGGCAACCAAGGCAGCTAGGCCGTAGGCCAGGTTGCGAGGCAGCGCCTCGACCAGCCCGGCGAACTGCTGCAGCGGCGCCACCAGTGCTCCTGCGAACTGGGCCAGGAGTGTCTGGCGCGACGGCAGATCGGCCAAGACCGTGATCTCGGAAGCCGACAGGAAACCGTCACCGACGATGCCGCCCTTGACCACCAGGCTCGGATTGTTCCGGGAGAAGTCCCGAAGGGCCTTGGCTGCCGCGCTGACATCGCCCTCGACGAACGCAATCGCCGTCGGCCCGGTCAGGAGATCCTGGATCGACTCCTTCGGCCCACCGGCAACAGCCAGACGGACCAACGTGTTCTTGTAGATCTTGTACTCGCTGCCAGCCTCGGCCAGGTCACGACGCAGTTCGGCCAGCTCGGACACGCTCAGGCCGCGGTACTCGGTGAGAAGGGCGCCTTCCGACGCCTCCAGGCGTCCGCGGACCTCTTCCACCACCGCAACCTTGTCAGCCCTCGGATTGTCCATGGTCGTCCCTCCAGAGCTCACGCTCGGATACGGGCCGCAGACACCATCGAGTGGTGACACACGAGTACAGATACTCGTGCGGAACGCCTCATCAGGCGGACCCGGACAGGGTCCCTTCGGTACCACTTCTGGGTACACCGGAGGTCTACGGCAGTTCAGAACTTCAGTTGTGGCGCCAGACACTAGCGCGTCCCGTTCCTACCGGCCAGGCGGAACAGGTCGGGGAACGGAGTGAACCAGAGGAGCGACCTGGTGTTGGGCAGAGCCCTCTAAGCCGAAGCCGCCAGCTCCTCGTCGGTACGGCGGGCACGAAGAGGATCGACCGAGATCCCCGGTCCCATCGTCGACGAGACGGTGACGGCCTTGACGTAACGACCCTTGGCCGATGCCGGCTTGGCCCGGTGGATCTCGTCCATCACCGCATGCAGGTTCTCGAGGAGCTGGGCACGATCGAACGACGCCTTGCCGATCCGCAGGTGAACGTTGCCCACCTTGTCGGTCCGGTACTCGACCCGGCCACCCTTGAACTCGGTGACCGCCTTCTCGATATCGTCGGTCACCGTGCCGGTCTTCGGGTTGGGCATCAGGCCTCGAGGGCCGAGCACCCGACCCAGCGTTCCCACCTGGCCCATGAGGTCTGGCGTGGCGATAGCGATGTCGAAGTCGAGGAACCCCTCGTTGGCCACCCGGGCCACCAGATCGTCGGCGCCCACCACGTCTGCCCCTGCCTTCCGGGCGTCGGCAGCCTTCTCTCCGGCAGCGAACACGACCACCCGGGTGCTCCGACCCGTACCGGCGGGAAGGGACAGGGTCCCACGGACGATCTGATCGGCCTTGCGGGGATCGACGCCCAGGCGAACAGCTACCTCGATCGTCTCGTCGAACGAGGCTTTGGCCGTGGCCTTCACCAGGTCGATGGCTTCGACCGGCGAGTACAGGGTCTCACCGTCGAACTCGGCGATGCTCGCTTTGTACTTCTTTCCTCTGGACGCCATGGGGAGTGCTCCGTGTCTTCTTGAAATGCGTTGGCTTCGAATGTGGTGGTCTCGACTATGGACGGTTCACAGCGTGCTCAGCGTGCTCAACCGGCGACAGCAATGCCCATCGATCGGGCCGTACCGGCCACCTGTCGCTTGGCCGCATCCACGTCGTTGGTGTTCAGGTCGGGCAGCTTCGTGACAGCGATCTCTTCGATCTGAGCCTCGGTGACCGTCCCCGCCTGCTCCCGTCCTGCGAGAGCAGCAGCCTTCTCCAGGCCGGCGGCCTGACGCAGCAGAGCAGCGGTCGGAGGGGTCTTGAGCACGAACGAGAACGTCCGGTCCTCGTAGATGGTGATGTCGACGGGGATGATCGAGCCCCGTTGGTTCTCGGTGGCAGCGTTGTACTGCTTACAGAACTCCATGGTCTGCACGCCATGGGGCCCGAGCGCAGTGCCCACAGGTGGTGCGGGGGTAGCCCCGCCCGCCGGGAGCTGGATCTTCACGACAGCGACGACGCGCTTCTTCGGTGGCATTGGTACTGCTCCTTAACTTTCTGACCTGTTCCCGGCCTACAGCTTGGCGACCTGGCTGAATTCGAGCTCGACCGGCGTCTCCCGGCCAAAGATGTTCACGAGAACCTTGAGCTTCAGCTGATCCTCGTTGATCTCGGCGATCTGGCCGGAGAAGTCGGCGAACGGGCCTTCCTTGACCCGAACCGTCTCCCCCACCTCGTGCTCCAGGCGTGGACGGCTGCGCTTGGGGGGTGCCTCGACCCCTTCCACCTTCACTTCCAGGATGCCTTCGACCTCACGGCGGGAGAGCGGCGTCGGCTTCGTCCCTGGTCCCACGAACCCGGTGACACCAGGTGTGTTGCGAATGACCGACCAGCTGTCGTCATCAAGCTCACACCGGCACAGGAGGTAGCCGGGGAACACCTTCTTCTGGACGACGACCTTCTTCCCGTTCTTGAACTCGACAACGTCCTCCATGGGAATGACGACCTCATAGATCCGGTCTTCCATGTTCATGGAGGCGGTACGACTGTGCAGGTTCGACTTCACCTTGTTCTCGTAACCGGCATAGGTGTGGACGACGTACCAACGACCAGGCTGGTCGTAGGGGCTCACGACGTAGGGCGCTTCGTCCTCGTCGTCCTCGTCATCCTCGGCAACTTCCCCGCCCAGGTCGACAGGAGAGCCGTCATCGGTCTCCGGATCGTCGGGCTCCGCCATCTCGACCGGCGCGTCGACAACGACGGCGATCTCGCCGGCATCGTCGCCTTCAGGAGGCGTGTTTGTCTCGTCTTGGGTCACAGTCACACCGATCACGTCGTGAACAGCCAGAACACGCCTTTGGAGAAGCCATAGTTGAGGAAGAAGATCAGAGTGATCAACAGCACCAACGTGACGAGCGTCACCGCTGTGTAGTTGATGACCTCTGCTCGGTTCGGCCACGCCACCTGGCGTAGCTCTGATCGTACCTCGCGAAAGAACTGGCCCGGACGGAACGGTGCCCGCCTGCCCGGTTCGCGCTGCTCCGTGGCTGTTCCTGTGGACGCGAGCTCGCCGTCGGGCTCGTCTCCCTCATAATCCGTCATGGCTTGATTTCTCGGTTCACGTGCCGTTTCCTCTGACCGGGTGCTGCAAGTGGTGAGCAGGGCAGGAGGGACTCGAACCCCCAACCGCCGGTTTTGGAGACCGGTGCTCTACCAGTTGAGCTACTGCCCTCTGTCGATCGCCGTGCCACGAACGGCCAGCCGATCGCAGGGGCGGGTTGAGAGGTTACCACCTGCGACGGAACCGCTCCCGGGCACCTCATCGCTGCTCATCTGGTGGGTCTTTGGGACCTCGGGGGTCTCTCAACCCTCCTGGTCAACCCTCAGCGGGTCTCCTTGTGCACCGTATGCTGGCGATCCCAGCGGCAGAACTTCTTCATCTCGATCCGCTCGCGATCGTTCAGCTTGTTCTTCGTGGTGATGTAGTTACGGCGCTTGCACACCTCGCATGCCAGGGTGACCTGTACACGCTTCTCGTTCTTGGCCACCGTGGCGCTCCTCTGGTTGGGGGGCCGACCTGGCGGCCGATCCCTCGCTCTCTGTGCTGCTGTTCGTTGTGTCTCTGTCTAACCCGAAGTGGTAGCGGCGGCCGGACTCGAACCGGCGACCCCACGATTATGAGCCGTGTGCTCTGACCAACTGAGCTACGCCGCCACGGGCGAGCCCCCTGTCGGAATCGAACCGACGACACCAGCCTTACCATGGCTGTGCTCTGCCGACTGAGCTAAGGGGGCAGTGCGGCTCGACGAGCTGCGACGTTTCATCATAGCGAAGGAAACCAGCAGGCCGGCAGTGTCACTACCATCGGTGCGATGCACGTCCGACTGGCCGGCCCAAACGACGCTGAGGCGATACGAGCGATCTACAACGCCGAGGTGACCGGTTCAACCGCCACATTCGACCTGGTCCCACGCACGCTCAAAGAACAGACGGTATGGTTGGAGCGCCACCAAGGCGCCCATCCCGCCGTTGTAGCCGTCGACGACGCCGTACTGGGGTTCGGCTCGCTCTCCCCGTTCCGTTCCAGACCGGCCTACTCCACAACAGTCGAGAGCTCCGTGTACGTCGATACTTCCCGGCGCCTGTCGGGCGTGGGAAAAGCCGTTCTCAACGAGCTGGTGGCCCAGGCCACCCAGCTCGGCTTCCACACCATGATCGCCAGGGTCGTAGGAGGCAACGAGGCTTCGATCCGGCTGCACACCACCTGCGGCTTCGAACTGGTGGGCGTGGAACGAGAGATCGGCCGGAAGTTCGGCCAGTGGCTCGACGTCTGGGTCCTTCAGCGGATGCTCTAAGAGAGGGTCCGGAGGGTCCACCGGACAGACAACCCGGGCCGCCCACCCTCTGATGATCCAGCCTGCCCATCCGCTGGATCTCCTGTCCGCTGAACCTCTTACGACCCGCCCACCGGTGTTGTGAGGAGATCCGGTGTGGGGCTCGACGAATTGGAAGAGCTCGAAACCGGCATCCGGCGTTCCCAGGTGGCCAGAGGAATGGTGAGAACCACCAACAGCCAGAGCAGGGTCAGGACGATCGACAGGGGATCGCCATGGATCAGGAGGTTGAACAGCTGGGCGGCACCCGGTAGCTCTAAGAAGCACGTCACCATCGACAAGCCGATGACCAGCGAACGCAACCTGCCGACGGCAACAGGTACCAGCAGCACCAACGACCACGAGAGATACCAGGGCTGATCGACCGGCCCCAAGAGCACGAACAACAACAACGTCAGCCCAAGCGCTTTCAGACTCCCGATTCGATCGCTGTTCCACAGCAACCACACGCCGGAGATGACAGCGACGAGCATCCCCAGGAAGCGGGTCACCGACAGCACCCCGGTCACACCTACCCCGATGTGCACAAGGTGAGCGATGTCCGTGCCGACAAAGGCGATAGCGGTGGCAGGTGCCATCCATGATCTGACAACACCTGGGGTGTCGAGATTGTGCAACCAACCCCAACCCAGACCGCTGGTGTACGAGAAGAACGCCATGACGGCCAGTCCGATGAGACCGGCGGTGATCACCGGACGGATGCGATCCCGCTTGGGCGCGGTGGGGCCCAACCAGCCCCACCCGATGTAGAGAATTCCCACCGCCGCCGGCGCCTTGATCGCCGTCGCCAGTGCACACAGGACGATGCCGAGAACCGGCCGCTTCTCCTTCGCGGCGGTGACCCCTGCCACCAGGAGCCCAAGCATCAGCGCATCGTTGTGGGCACTGCCGATCAGGTAGAGGATGACAACCGGGTTCAGGACGGCCAGGGTGAAGAGCTCGGCGCCATCACGGTGGTAGAGCTTGGCCAGGCGGGGAATGCACACGGCGATAAGCACCACGCCGGCAAGGGACAAGAGCCTCAACAGCACGATCGTGGCCAGCTCGTTGTGGAAGGTGATCCGGGTGAAGAACCCGTCTATCTGTAGAAAAAGAGGACCGTACGGTGCCGGGGTGTTCCCCCACAACGGGTCGACGGGGGCGGTGTAGGCGTTGTTGCCGAGTTGGAACGGACCGTAGAGGTACGGGTTCAGCCCGTGGCTGACCATCTCACCCTGCGCCGCGTAAGAGAACACATCCCTGCTGAACAACGGGGCGATCACCATCATGGGGAGCGACCACAGGATGAATACCCACTTCATCTGGCGGATCGGCACTCCGGGACGGCGAGCGTAGAGACGAGTCATGCCCCACCACACCCGCATGAGCAACAGCAACCCGCCATAGACGGCGGCCAACACGAAGTAGACACCCCAATGGCTTGCGCCACCTGACGAGGGCACCCCGAAGAACCAGGTGCCTGGCATCTCGAGTTTGAAGGGGGAGCTGGGAAGCGACGCCCCGATGCTGATGGCCAGCAGCGCTACGAACCCCAGCAGTGCAGGCCGAAGCACCAGACCACGGGGCTCTCCCTGATCATCGAGGTCGTTGCCGAGAGCAGTCGGGGTGGTCGTGCCATCCGAGCCTCGAACGAGCTCGATCAGACGCCGGCTCCCCAGGGTGACCGTGCTCTTGACCGTCTCCACGGTCGTGCCCACTACCGCGGGGAGCGGTCCCTTCACGTCTTCGGGGGATTCCACCACGTGGACCTCGGACGACATCGACTGTTGACTCCTCCAGCGAAGTATCGGTGCTGATCGTGCGACTGTCGATCAGGTAGTGGGGTAGTGCGAGCTCGAGCTGGACATCAGAACTGATCAGGGCGTATGCCCAGGCCCGAACGTTCCGTAACCGTATTGTAACGATGAACCGAGCTTCGACAAAGGCATCGGTGGGAGCGACTCAAAGCCCTGGCCACAGACCCGACAGTGCGGTCCGGTCCCGCCGACCGGTCACGACAACCGATTGGCGGGACCGTAGCAGTGGGCCGGGAAGGATTCGAACCTTCGAAGGCAGAACCGGCAGATTTACAGTCTGCTCCCTTTGGCCACTTGGGTACCGACCCGCAGACCGGGAAGGATACTGTTTCGGCATGCCCAGCTTCGACATTGTCTCCGAGGTCGACATGCAAGAAGTCCGCAACGCCGTCGATCAGGCCAACCGAGAGGCTGCGACTCGGTTCGACTTCAAGGGCACCGACTCAACCATCGAGCTGCACGACTCAGAGCTCGTTCTCAATTCCGCCACCGAGGATCGCCTCCGCGCCCTCTACCAAGTCCTCCAGGAGAAGTTGGTGAAGCGATCGGTCTCGCTCAAGGCGTTCGATGCCGGAAAGATCGAGGAAGCCTCACGTGGCGCAGCGCGACAGAAGATCGGGATCCAAGCAGGCATCTCCCCCGACCACGCCAGAAAGCTCAACAAGTTCATCAAGGAGCTGGGCCGCAAAGGTGTCAGCTCTCAGACCCAGGGCGAGCAGCTCCGGGTGAGCGGGAAGAAGCGCGACGATCTCCAGGCGGTGATCTCGGCCTGTAAGGACGAGGACTTCGGCATTCCCTTGCAGTTCAACAACTTCCGGGACTGAGTTTTCCGGCCCGTCCGGGGGCCCAACCCCGGACTCCTCCGAAGCGTGGGGGCCCAACCCCACGTCGGCAGTTGTGGTTTTCCGGCCCGTCCGGGGGCCCAACCCCGGACTCCTCCGAAGCGTGGGGGCCAGCCCCACGTTGGCACGGAAACAGTGCTCAGACTGCCTCGACGAGCTCATCGAGCTCTTCGAGGGGGTGCACATGGAACAACCGGTTGTACAAGATGAACTTCAGGATCCAGAAGAGACCGAAGGAGATGACGTTGGCCGCCAGCACCAGCACCGTCTGATCGAAGTGGTCCAGGTGGTAGGCGATACCCACATGACGGGCGATGGCGGCACCGCCGATGGACACGACAATGCCGACCGCTGACATGGCCCAGAACGGGACGATCTCCTTCATCATGTGCGATCTGCCGCTCTTGCCCCATACCCAGCTGCGGTTCAGGTAGTAGGACGGGATAGTGGCGACCACGTTGGCGAAGACCGTGCTGCCGATCTCGTTGAACCAACGGAACACACCGAAGACGAGGAACAGGACGCCGAAGGAGACGATGGTCGAGATCACCGACACCATCGTGTACTTGACGACCTGCTTGGCCTCGGGTGTGTCGCGCTTTTCCCACAGGTGAACGAGACGGATTGAAAGGGAACTCACCTGTCCAACCTTACTCGTGAGGTTCTGGGGACTTCCGTCGTCCAGCTGGACTATCTCGGTCACGGGACCGACAGGCCATTGGCCTGGGCTATGCCGCCCAACCACGCCGCACTCGGCTTCGGGTGTCGCTCGAAGGTCTCCCGATTCACGGCGATCAGCCCGAACGTGGGGTCGTAACCGAGGATCCACTCGAAGTTGTCGAGCAAGCTCCAGTACAGATACCCCCGCACGTCGATGCCGTCGTCGATGCACCGCCGCACGCCGGTGAGCGCTTCGGTCACATAAGCGATCCGAGCCGAGTCGTCATCCGTACCGACCCCGTTCTCGGTGACCATGACCGGGAGACCTCCCGTCTTCTCCCAGGCTCTTCGGATCGTGCCTTCAAGAGCCTGCGGCCAGAACTCATAACCCATCTGCGTGGTGCCGACACCCGCTTGAGGAGGAAGTGTCCCATCAGGTCCCACACGAGCTCGGGTGTACGTCTGCACCCCGATGAAGTCGTCGCCACCGGTTGCCTCGAGGAACACGTCCTCGGTCGGTCGCCGGATCCGCTCGAGCTTCTCTTCCCCACCGTCTACGACCTCGAAGTCGGTCATCGACAGGGTGAGCCCCACCGGGAAGTCACCGGGGCCGGAGCGGATGGCGTCGACCGCCTTTCGGTGGGCGGTGATCATGGCGTCGTTGACGAACGCACGACGGTCGTGATCGCGAACCCCAGGAGGAAAGAGGCCCATCCGCCAGCCCATGGTGGCGACCATGTTGGGTTCGTTCATCGTGCCGGCCAGTCCGATCAGATCGCCGAGGTGCTCGGTGGCTCGTTCGCAGTACCGGGCAAAGCGGTCAGGCGCGTTCGGGGCTTCCCACGTCCCAACGTGGGCCAACCATCGGGGATGGGTGAAGTGATGGAAGGTGATCATGGGAGTGACCCCGTGCTCCAGGCAGGTGGCGGCCACACGCCGATAGTGGTCGAGGGCCGCCCTGGAGAACTCGCCCTCCTCCGGCTCGATCCGGCTCCATTCGAGAGAGAAGCGGTACACGGTGAAGCCGAACTCGGCCAGCAGGGCGATGTCCTCCGGATACCGGTGGAACGAATCGCAGGCGTCACCGCTCGGCGCCAGACAGCCCGACGACGGGTCGTGTTCGAACACCCACCAGTCGTTGTTGACGTTGCCGCCTTCGATCTGATGGGCAGCGGTGGCCGTCCCCCACAGGAATCCATCCGGAAAAGTCAGCTCGGTCACGGCCGCAACCGTAGTGCCGGCGTGCAGATCGTCCCGAAGCCACTCGCTACCGGCAGGCACCTGGCAGGATGGGGCCGTGAGCGACGCCCTCGACTTCCTGGTCAACCTGCTGGATCTCGAACCGATCGAGGTCAACATCTTCCGGGGACGCAACCCGAACGAAGATCGTCAGCGTGTCTTCGGCGGGCAGGTTGCCGCCCAGTCCCTCATGGCTGCCGGCCGCACCGTCGACATCGGGAGACCGCACTCCCTGCACGCCTACTTCCTCCGCCCCGGCGACCCGAGCGTCCCCATCCTCTATGAGGTGGACCGCATCCGAGATGGTCGTTCGTTCACGACGCGGCGGGTGGTGGCCATCCAGCACGGGCGGGCCATCTTCCACCTGTCGGCGTCGTTCCACGTCGACGAAGAGGGTCCGTCCCACCAATTCCCGATGCCCGACGTCCCCCCACCCGAAGAGCTCGAGTCGCTGTCCACCCGCCTGGAGCCCTATCGCCAGGTACTCCAGGACTGGTTCGCCCGGCCGCACCCCATCGAGCAGCGTCACATCGGCGACCTGCCGTTCATCCACGGCAACGGGAAGGAGCCGGTGCAGCGCCTGTGGATCCGCGCCGACGGCACGTTGCCCGCGGACGATCCCCTGCTCCATGCCTGTATCGCCACCTACGCCTCCGACATGTCGCTCTTCGACACCATGCTCGCCCCTCACGAGGTTCGTTGGGACGACCCCGACTTCATGGGAGCCAGCCTGGACCACTGCATGTGGTTCCATCGACCGTTCCAGGCCGACGAATGGTTGCTCTACGACATGGACAGTCCTTCGGCCTACGGTGCGCGCGGACTGGCTCGGGGTTTCATGTTCACCCGTGACGGCAGGCTGGTGGTGTCGATGGCCCAGGAAGGCCTGATGCGCATCGGCCGGCCGGCTACTTGAACCGTCCGACCAGTCGTCCCTGCGGATGCCCGGTCAGCGGTCGGTGATCGGTACGTACTCTCGTGTGTCGGTGCCGATGTAGAGCTGACGAGGACGGATGATCTTCGAGTCCTGGTCGAGCAGCTCCTGCCAGTGGGCCAACCATCCCGTCGTACGGGGAATGGCGAAGAGAACCGGGAACATCTCGAGCGGGAACCCCATGGCCTGGTAGATGAGGCCGGAGTAGAAGTCCACGTTGGGATAGAGCTTGCGAGAGATGAAGTAGTCGTCGGAGAGCGCTATCTCCTCGAGCTTCAGTGCGATGTCGAGAAGCGGGTTCTTCCCGGTGACCTCGAAGACCTGCCCTGCGATCTTCTTGATGATCGTCGCCCTCGGGTCGTAGTTCTTGTACACCCGATGACCGAAGCCCTGGAGCCGACCGCCGGTCCCGCTCTTCACCGACGTCACGAAGTCCTGGACGTTGTCGACGGACCCGATCTCGGTCAACATGCGGATGACCGCCTCGTTGGCTCCTCCATGACGGGGACCGTAGAGGGCGGCGGCGGCGGCGGCGGTTGCCGAGTACGGGTCGGCGTGGGACGACCCCACGACCCGCATGGCCGTGGTGGAGCAGTTCTGCTCGTGGTCGGCATGGAGGATGAACAGCACGTCGAGGGCTCTGGCCAGGATGGGGTCGCCCTCGAACCGAGGCTCGGCGGTCTTCCACATCATCGACAGGAAGTTCGACGTGAACTCGAGGGAGTTGTCGGGGTACACGAACGGCATGCCAACACTGAACCGGTGGGCGGCGGCGGCCAGCGTCGGCATCTTGGCGATGAGGCGGACGATCTGCTTATGACGAGAGTCGGGGTCGAAGATGTCCTTGGCGTCGAGATAGAAGGTGGAGAGCGCTGCCACCGCCGATACCAGCATGCCCATGGGGTGAGCGTCGTAGTGGAACCCCTCGAGGAAGCGCTTCCGTACGTTCTCGTGGATGAACGTGTGGTGGGTGATCTCGTGCCGCCACTCGTCGAACTGGACCGGCGTTGGCAGTTCGCCGTTCAGGAGCAGGTACGCCACTTCGAGATAGGTGGAGTGCTCGGCCAGCTGCTCGATGGGGTAGCCCCGATAGCGAAGGATCCCGGCGTCACCGTCGAGATAGGTGATCGAGCTCTCGCACATGGCGGTCGAAACAAGGCCCGGATCGTAGAACCAGGTGCCCGGAAGCAGCTTGGACCAAGCGGCCGCAGAGATCCCACCGTTCTCGAACGGGATCTCGAGCGATTCGCCGGTGCGGTTGTCGGTGATCGTGATGCTCTCGGCCACTGACCTCAAACCCTTCTGTTCGTCTCAATCAGTGATCCTAGTGCCCCGTCAAGCAAGGCTTACCGTGCCCACGGCGAGTCCACGGTTCGGTCCCGGCAAGGACTGAGGATGCGGGTGTAGCTGAAGTTACGCCAAGAACCGAAGGGGCTGCCAAAGGCAAAACCGGCCGTCGTGGCAGGGTGCAGATGCCGCCTATGCGGCGATCTGCACCAGGAACTGCTGTGTGGCCCCCGCTTGGTTGGCTTGGTCCACCGGAGGGACCACGGACAGTGTGACGAGATACTGGCCCTTGCTCGCAACCCGAAGCCCACCCAGTGTCACTGTCGTCGATGCACCCGGGGTGAGCGACACGGTTGCGTGAGACGACGACGACACCGGTCCTGGTGTGCCACCGGGGTCGGGGGCGATCGACGCCGAGACCGGGAGGTCGTGTTCGGCCACGTTGCCGCAGTTCGTCACCGTGACTTGGGCGCTCACGGTGGTGGTCGGGGGCAGAACGGTCGCTGCCGTGCCTGGGGCCTGGGAGAGAGGAGCGGTGCAACCGTCACCGATCGCCGATGGGCTGCTCGCCACGACGGCCGGCGGGGACAGCCCCACAGCAGTGATCACCACTTGGTCGACGACCGCCAGGGACGGAGAGGCGGCCAGCACCGGCACGGAGGCTCCGAGCTGAATCAGGCCCAGCGGAGCAGTTGTGGCCTGGCCCACCACCCACACCGATCGGGGGATGGAAACCGGTCCGGGCAGGTGCGCCAACGAGCGGCGAACGGCGGCGTAGTCGTTATCCGCCTGTTGGATCAGCGATGCCACTGCGAGAAATCGTGTGGTCGCCTGAGCAGCAGTGAGAGGCGGCGGCGTGGCAGGCGTCTCTGTGGCAGTCAGACCCACCGTCGGCAGCGGCGCCATCTGAAACAACCCGTCGACCGCGGTTCGCAGTGCCGCAGTTGCCGTGGCTCGTTCTCCGATCGCATAAGCGAACCGTTGTTGGAGCGAGCCGTTTGCAGCCGGAGGAGCAAGGCTTGCCGCATCGCTGGCTTGCGTCTGCGACTCCGTGACGAGCTCGTCAAGCTGCTCTTGCAACGTCAGCCGGCTGCTCGATGGCACCGATGCCTGGGTCATGGTGGTAGCCAGGGAGCGTCCAGTCTGGGTGGAGGCGATGGCGATGGGCGTAGCCAGTGCTCCGAACGAACGGTTTGCCGTCTGACGATAGGAAGCGGACTGGGCGTTGATCTCGGCGATCGAAGCAACGACGACCACTCCGATGATCACCACGATCACCACAAGAGCCACCACGTTCCCGATGGATCGCCGGGCTGCTCTCCGGCGGCGAGCTCTCGGCATCCGAAAGACGATAGTGCCGGCTGGCTCACACGCACGGGGCGCCGTAGTAGATCCCGGACGCCACCCCGTGTTCGAGTGGCGTTACCAGGCCCCGGCGAGCCCCTTGGCCGGGATTACCGCCTAGCCCTGTGCCGAGTTCGCTGCATCGGCGAGGGATTGACCGGAACCCACACCCGAAGTCGGCAAGACGCTGGACGTCTTTCGCCACTCGACGGTCGGTCGGATCGCCTCAGGGTCGACTCGGTCCTTATGGCGTTCTGCCACATCCAGGATCCCCCGCAGCACGCCGGAGTTGAGCAGGTGCGGTACGAGACCGAGATCGAGCAACTTCGTGTGCGCGGCACGGTAGTAGTGGCTCTCCTGTTCGACCCGGGGGTCGGGAAGGTTCGATGATCGTCGTGTTCCCTGAGTACTCCTTGGCCACCAGCTGACGCCATCTCAGCGACCGAGAAGGACTCGGTGAACTGGTTGAAGACACGGAACTCTCCTGGATCGGCAGGATTGTCGATGGCCAGCTCCACACATGCCAGCGTGTCGAGGATGTTGAGCATGCCCCGTGTCTGGCCTCCCGAGCCATAGACGGTGAGCGGATGACCGGACGACGGCCTGGACGCAGAACCGGTTGAGCACCGTGCCGAACACCCCGTCGTAGTCGAACCGGGTGGCCAGGTCGGGATGGAGCGCCGTCTCTTCGGTCTCCTGCCCGTAGACGATCCCCTGGTTGAGATCGGTGGCCCTGATCCCCCAGATACGACAGGCGAACATGATGTTGTGGCTGTCGTGGACCTTCGACAGGTGGTAGAAGGAGCCCGGCTGCTTGGGGAAGGGGAGAACGTCGGTCCGTCCCCGGTGGGTGATCTCGATGAAGCCCTCTTCGATGTCGATGTTGGGCGTCCCGTACTCACCCATCGTCCCCAGCTTCACCAGATGGATGGCCGGGTTCTGCTCAGCGATGGCGTAGATGAGGTTGAGCGTGCCGACCACGTTGTTCACCTGCGTGTAGGTGGCGTGTTGCCGGTCGATCATCGAGTACGGCGCCGAACGCTGTTCGGCGAAGTGGACCACGGCGTCGGGGGCGAACGAGCCGAGGGTTCCCGACACGAAGGATGCATCGGTCAGGTCTCCGACGAACGTGTCGATCGTCAGGCCGGACAACTCTTTCCATCGACGAACTCGGTGCTGCATGGTGGCGAGCGGGACCAGGCTCTCGACTCCCATCTCGAAGTCGTACTGACGACGAGCAAAGTTGTCCACGATGCCAACGTCATGGCCGCGACGTGACAGGTACAGGGCAGTCGGCCACCCCAGATAGCCATCGCCCCCTAGAACCAGGATCCTCACCGCGTACCTCCCTCGTTTAGCGACACCGCCAATGGCCGGCAGCATCCCACCATTTCAGTTCTATGAAGGATTCCCCACAAAGCTGGGAAAACACTGAGAATGAGCCACGAAAACCCTGGGATCGCTAGAAGGATTTCATGAAATTCCAGATAGGAAGCACGATACCCACCGAAACCACTACCGGAAAAGTTCACAGAGGATCAAGGACTCAGGGGGTAAATCGGGTGGTTCAGGGGTCGTTCGTCTCGGTGAGCAGTGCCTCCACCTCGGCGAGGGCGTCGCCAAGTCGGTCCACTTCCTTGGCCACTGCTCCGTCTGCCCGCAAGAAGAGGAAGACGCAGCGGGTGACCGTCACACCGAGTGCCTGCTGCACGGCGAGGGCGTAGGCGGCCCCTTGTAAGCGATATCGGTGCAGGGCGCGATCGAGATCGCCCTCGGTGGCCACGGCATCGGTCTTATAGTCGACCACCGTGTAGCCGTCGGGTCCCTCCACGAGGAGATCGATGAAACCCTCGAGCGTGTGATCCCCGACGGGAGCACCCACATAGAGCTCTCGCCAGAAGCGGCCACCGGCGACCGCGTCCTTCACGATCTCGGAGTCGAGGGCGGAGCGAACTCGGACGACGATGTCCCGTTCTCGTGTCGATACTCCTTCTGCCACCGCCTGGATCCTGGACAACGCCTCGAGGTGTGCCCCCGTCTCCAGGTCGATCGTCTGGAGCACAGCGTGAACGGCCCGTCCGATCGACGTTCCGGCTCGACCACGGCGCCAGGGTGGAAGGTCTTCGTCAGTCCCGTCGTCAGCAAAACTGGGGTCGGTCGGGTCGAGGTCGGGTCGGTTATCGAGAAGACCGTCGTCGTCGGGAGGGCCGCTACCGCCAGCAGAAGCGTTGTGGACGTCTGCGTGATCGCGAGCCAGAGCGGCAACCGTGGTCGCAGCGATCGAGCGTGGCAGCGCCCCCGGGCCAACCAGAAGGGCGCGCTGCTCCTCCCAAGCGGCTCGTTCACTCATGTCGGCATCGACGGAGGGCGCCACGTCGTTCGCAACGACCGGTGCTTGTCCACCCGCAAGTGACAACCCACCGGCATGTGTCGGGTCGAACCCGTCACTGCTGCTGGACGGCTCTGGTTGAGGACCCAGCTCTGGTTGCAGAGCCGGGTCGAGGGTACGGCAGAGGTCGGGAGCGGCCGCACAGAGCGGCAGCAGATCCACGGCATGGCACGACTTCGAGTTGGCACTGTGATGAAGGCAGACGACCAGGTGGTCCCTGGCTCTGGTCGCAGCCACGTAGAGCAGGCGCAGGTCCTGTGCCCGATTCATGACGGCCTCACGCTCGGCCAGGGCGGTGTACCCCTTGGTCTTGAGGTTCTTGGACAGTTTTACCTCGGGTCCGTCCGGACCCCACAGCACGGTGGGGTCACTGCTCCTCGAAGCCGTTCGGTTGAGCCCGGTGAGGATGACAACAGGAAATTCGAGGCCCTTGGCACCGTGCATGGTCATGACCCGTACCGCGTCGTCATCCGATTCGGGCAACACGACCTCGACCGCCCGGACGTCGTCCCGCCGTTGGAGCTCCACCCACGCCAGGTAGTGACGGAGGTCCCCACCGAAGCCGTCGGTGAACTGACGAGCCTGGTCAGCGACGAACCGGAGCCGGCGCCAGGCATCTCGGGGCCGGCGTTCACCGAGCGCGAGTTCCAGAAGCTTTCGGTCTCGGATCACCAGCTCCACGAGCCCACTGACGTCCGTCCACCATCGCTGAGCATGCAGCTCCGCCATCCCGGACATGGCCACCACTACCGGATGGGATGCCCCCAACGCCTCCGGCGGCTTCTGGCGGTAGTCCCATGATCCGTGTGCACGGCGGTAGCTGAGCAGATCGTCGTCACCGCACCCGAACGACGGTGATCGAAGAGCAGCGGTGATCGAGACCTGATCGGTGGGATCGTCGATGGCCCGAAGCACGGTCATCAGCTCGTGGATCTCGATGGTGTCGTAGACCAGCGAGCTCGATTCGAGCCGGTACGGCACACCGTGCGACTCGAAGGCTTCTTGGAGGATCGGGAGCCCGGTCCGGGTAGGGATCAGCACGGTGATATCAGCCAACGTCGCCGGTCGTCCCTCGTCACCGACCGGCCAACCCTCATCGCCGATTCGACGGATGGCAGCAACGACGTCCCGAGCTTCATCGGCTCTGATCGAGCCGATCGTCGGCGGGCGCTGCCTTGACAGCGTCTCGACCGCGCCTCCGAGCAGCACGACCGGTGCCAGCTCACCGATGGGACCGGTTTGGGGCAACCGGCGAGCGATCAGAGCCTCATACGCCGGCTGGACCCCTGCATCCCCTGCGCCGATAAGGGTAGAGAAGACCGTATTCACCCAGTCGATGATCCCCGGGACCGATCGATAGCTCACGGTGAGCCCCAGTCGATGCTCCCGGTACCGATGACGAACGTCGAGGAACAGCGCCATGTCGGCTCGACGGAACCGGTAGATGGCTTGCTTCGGGTCACCCACGAAGAAGAGGCGTCCGGGTGGAACCGTGAGCTGCGTCCAGGGCACGGCACCTGCGGCGGGATCGGCGGAACCGTTGGCGATACGGACCGCCAGCTCCGCCTGGATCGGATCGGTGTCCTGGAATTCGTCGATCAGCAGGCGCTCGAGCTCATCGTGCAGGGCGACACGGACCTCGGTGTTGTGCCTGACCAGCTCTCGAGCTTGTACCAACAGGTCGTGGAACTCGAGTCTGCCCTCACGACGCCGCTGGTGCGCGCCGGCCAGGGTCAGGTCGGCAAGAGCGGGCAGCAGATGAGACAGCGCTGTCGACACCACGTCGTCGATGAGGGCCAGCCGGTTGGACTCCGCCGCCTCGAGCAAGTCCCGAACATCCTCGATCGGACACGACCAGTTGCCCTTCTGGCCCTTCCTGGAACGCAACGGTGGCGAGCTCTTCAACAGCTGGAGTACGTGAAGCTCGGAGGAGGCCTCGTGCAGGGCGCGGCTGAACTCGGCAAGCCCTTCGATGTGAGCCAAGAGGAGGTCGTCTGCTGTCGAACAGTGTTCCGTGGCGGCACGAGCTGCCTCAAGCGGCCGCAGGACAGCGTCGGCCTTGATGGGTGAAAGGGCTTCAGGGACGCTCTCGACATCGACGAGCAGGTCCCAGTTGCCGTTGAACTGCTCGGCCACCGATCGAAGATGACGGAGCTCGATCCCGCACACCAGCGCACGGGTCAGCGCCGACTCCAGGGACGGATCGTCGAGGATGCGGTCGACGAACCCATCCCACCGGTCGTCGAAGGCAACCGCAGATCGACCTTCGTCCAGAACCTCGAAGGTGGGCGGGAGGCCGGCCTCGAACGGGTGAGCGGCCAGGATCCGCTGGGCGAACCCGTGCAGAGTGCTGATCGGAGCGCTGTCGATCTCGTCGAGGGCGGCTCGTGCTCGAACGCTTTGTTCCAGGTCCTCAGTACCGGCTGCCACCTCTTCGAGGGCTTCGTGGATACGGTCTCGCAGCTCGGCAGCAGCTGCTTCGGTGAACGTGATGGCGGCGATACGCCCGAGCTTGGCCTCGCCTGAGGTCACCAGGGCGACGACTCGTCCGACCAGGGCCGTCGTCTTCCCGGTGCCGGCACCAGCCTCCACGAAGTGGGTGATGTCGAGCCGTTCCAGGATCTCCTGTCTGGCTGCTTCATCATCGGCAGCTCCATCGTCGACAAGAGCAGAGTTGATCACGGTGCTCCCGTCACGATGTTCGAACCGTCCCCTCGGCCAGGTGCACGTACTCGGCCAGCTCCGGAGCGTCCCGCACCCGCTGCCAGGACAGCTCTCGATCACCAGGACACATCGCCTGGAAGCTGCAGAACGTGCAGTGCTCGTTCTTCGGGCCGGGCCGGGCCGGGAACAGCCCGGCCTCGATACCGTCGACCAGCACCGTCACGACGTCTCGAAAGCGACCCTGGACCTGGTTGTCGAGGTCGTACTCCAACCGCTTGAACTCGCCACGTTCGCTGACGAACCAGTAGGCCGCCCTAACAGGAACGTCTCCGAGACGGCTTCGGGCAGCCAGTCCGTACACGGGGAGCTGAAGCTTTCGTCCACGAGCAACGGGGTCTGCCGTGACCTCGTCGAAACCCCACGAGCCTGCCGGTCTTATAGTCGAGGACCGAAATCGACCCGTCTGCCGCCACGTCGACCCGATCGGCATACCCCTTGAAGGCGACGGTCCTGCCGTCCGGAAGCTCGACCGTTACCGGCACGCCATGGCCCGGACCGAACCGAAGCTCGACCTGCTCTGGAACCAAGCCACCTGCAGCTCGGTACCGATCGTCCTCGATCAGGAATCGGTGCAGCTCACGCAGGATGGTGGCCCGGTCCAACCCCCACAGCAGCGGTCGACCCGTCAACCCCTGACGCTCGTACTCGACGAACACCGAGCCGGCGATGGCATCGAGCCGAGCGTGGTCGTCTGACGACCACGGCACCGTCGGCTGAATCCGTCGATCGCGGGGCAGCCGCAGCTGGGGAGCGATGAACTGCTCGAGAATGGCGTGAACGATCGTTCCCTTCGTGCTCGGGTCGATCGTCACGATGCTTTCAGGGCGGTCGTGCTCCTCGATCCGAAGAAGCCGTTCCATCAGGTAGCGCCGTGGACACTCTGCATAGGTCTCGAGACTGGTAGGCGACAAGGCTCCGGCATCGACGGGGGACGGGATGTCGGCGTGGATCCGTCCATCGAACCGGGTGAAGCGGTGGCTCTGACGATCGAGTCGGGCTGCGAACCCGAACGCCAGTACTGGGTCCGACTCGGCCAGCACGTGCGAGTCGACGCGGTGCCCGGCGTCACGCCACGCCAGAAGGTCCCGAAGATCCCTGTCGGCCAGAGACATGGGTTCACCCGCGGCTCGTACAGCCGCGGTGAAAGACGGAACCATGCGATACCCCGGGATGGGACCCGACTCGTTGAGCTCCCGGCTGAACAGCCGCCGATCACGACCTTCGAGAGTCCCGAGCGTATCGAGAAGCCATCGAGCCGGCCGTTGCTCCCTCCCCCGGCGGTGGTCGCCCCGTGCGAACGAGAGCACCCGAACCGGAGCAGACGACAGCGCAGCGAGATAGTCCCGACGGTCGTCGCCGGTCCGTCTCCCACGCAGTGGGATGTCGGCCCCTGCGGCACTACGAGCGGCATCGGGCACCAGGGGGTCGTCGCCTGCACGGACGGGAAACATGCCGTCGACCATGCCCAGGATGAACACAGCATCGAGATCGAGACCGACGAGAAGGCCCACCGGTCCGACGAGTACGCCCGTACCAAATCGAGACGTCTGCGGCGCCAGCGCAGTGAGCTCGGCCACGATGGCTTGACGAAAGGTCGAACGGTTCGGAGGTGCTTCGAGGCGGTCGAGAACCGAGAGCTGGTCCACGGCGACACGAATGGCGGTCAACGCCTCTTCCTCCTGAGAGGGCCATGGACGGCGATCGGTGGGGCGGCCGAGATAGGCATCCAATAGTGCTGTGGCCCAGCTCGCCCACTGCGCCCACGTCCCTCCGGCGACGGTGAGCCGCTCCGACAGGCCGTTCACGAACTCGAGCAGGTCAGCGGCGTACGCCATCTCGTGCCGGAGCTGAGCGGGTCTGGTGGCCGGCGCGTCCGCACCGGTTGGTCCGTCCAACGCCGCCAGCTGCTGACCATGATCGGCGATGAGACCTTCGAGGTGGTGCGTCCAATTGTCGAGGCCACTGGTGACACCGGCTTGGCGTGACAACAGATCCCATGCCGTGGCGGGAACCTCGTTTCCACGCTGAAGCATGGGGCCACTGGCGATCCAGGCCATGACCTCATCGCGGTGCCATCCTCGCTCCTCGAGGTCGAATATTCCGAGCAGGGTACGACCGGCAACAGTGGCGGCAAGAGGCCGAACACTCACCCCGTTGAATGGGATCGACGCCGACGCCAACGTCTCTTTGACCAGACGGTCGTAGAGCGCTGACCCCCCATGTGCAATCGCCATCTGCTCGAACCGCGTACCGGCACGCCGGCGCTCCATGACCTCCCGTACGGCCATCCGCACTTCGGCGTCCGCGCTCGGGGCACTGCGCACCGCCGTGCCCACAAGCGGCTTGCCAACCGCAACAGCCGTGAACGGGGAGTCCGAAGGACTCAGGCGATCGACGATGTTCCCAGAGGTTTCGTCAGCCACATCGTCACCGGTCATCCCCACCAGCACGGTGACCGGAACATGGTTCGCCAAGGCGACAAGGAACCGTTCCTCGACAGAAGAGAGCCTCAGCGGGAGGTACACGAGGACGGCGCCTACAACGGCGGCGAGATCGGTCCCATCGAGCCCGCCCGGAACAGACGAAGCCGATTGAGAGCGGGCCGGGCCGGGCTGCTGCTGCGGCGGCGGCGGCGGCGGCAAGGACGGTTGGGACTGAGCTGCATCCAGCCGAGCCCCTGACAGGTGCTCGGCGACAGCGTCGATGAGCTGCCCCTCGTCGTACCAGCCACTGCCCAGTCGGGCTCGGACCTCTTCCACCATCTGGACCACGGTCGCCACACGGGTGCTCCCGGTGGCTAGCCGGCGCAGTGACTCCGCTGACACCCCACCGAGGTCGCGGTACGCATCGACCAGGGCGCGGGTGGTGGCTGGGTGGTCCCGGATCGGACGGAACAGCGGTTCCGTGGTGTTCGACAGCACAGACTGGACAACGGCACGCAACACGACAGATGTGGCCGGAAGCCGCCCTGCCGCTGCCAACGTATCCCCGGCGATCTGTTCGGCCAGACGAGGGAGGGTGACAAACCGGATGTTCACAACGCCGACGCGCCCAGTGGATCCGGCTGGTTCGGGGATGCCGAGATCGCCAGAGGCCAGCAGACGGCGAGTGGCGAGACCGACGGCGTTCCGGGGAACCACCACGGTGACCGGCGCCAGTGGATCGTCACGCTGGACCTGAGCGATCTCATCACGCAAGACACGACTTGCCCCGCGTCCGAACGGGACGACCTTGGTGCTCAGCGCCACGGCATCACGTCCCTCCCGCAAATGCGGTGGTGGATTCTCAACTCACGTTTGGTCATCAGTCGGGCTCAGCGATAGCTGTCATCACCCACGTCCCCCGGGTGAACAACCATCTCCGCCGGATCGGACCCAGGAAGCTCGAGCGCGGGCTGGCCGGCGAGCTCGACCGACTGCAAGGCTCTCGTGGTGGCATCGACGGTGGTCGGCGGAGCGATGTCCTTCTCTCCCGTCCCCATCACACCCATCTCTGCGAACCGTCGGGCAGTGACCAGGACACTACCCTCCAGAGAACCCACTGCCTTGTTGTAGGCAGTGACAGCGTTACTGAGGCCCTTGCCCACACCGGCCACATGGTCACCGAGCACGGACAGGCGTTGATAGAGCTCAGCCCCAAGCTGCTGGATCTCCCGGGCGTTCTCGGCCATCGCGTCCTGTTGCCAGCCGTAGGCCACGGCCCGCAGCAGCGCGATGAGCGAGGTCGGCGTGGCGAGCAGCACGTGGTTGGCCACTGCGTGCTCCATCAGACCGGGCTCGTGCTCCAGGGCCGTGGTCAGCAGCGGATCTCCGGGCACGAAGGCCACCACGAATTCGGGAGACGGATCGACCTGCCTCCAGTACTCCTTCTTCGCCAGGGCATCGACGTGCGCCCGCAGTTGGCGCCCATGGTTCGCCAGGTGGGCACGGCGCATCGATTCGTCTTCCGCCTCGTTGGCGTCGAGAAACGCCTGGAGAGGAACCTTGGCGTCGACAGCCACGTTCTTGCCACCGGGTAGGTGCACCACCATGTCCGGTCGTAACCGGCCCTGGTCGGTCGTCGAGGTCACCTGCTCATCGAAGTCGCAGCGCTCCATCATGCCGGCCATCTCGACCACCCGCCGGAGCTGCAGCTCGCCCCACCGGCCACGAGTCTGGGGGGCTCGTAAAGCGGTCACCAGATTTCGCGTCTCCTTCTGCAAGTGATCGTGGGATGTCGACAGTTGCCGCATCTGCTCGGTCAACGTCGTATAGGCCTTCTCCCGGGCCACCTCCAACCGACGCATTCCCGTCGTCGTACTTACCCAACTGCTCGCCAATGGGCTTCAACAGCTGTTCGATGGCTTCCTGGCGCTTACTCAGCTCACCTTCGGCGGCTTGCCGGGTCTCGTTGAGCTTCGTATCGGCCAGCTGCAGGAACTGCTCGTTGTTCTTCTGGAGCGCCTCGGTGGACAGCCGGGCAAACTCGCCAGTCAGCTGCTGCCGGGTCTCCTCGAACCCCGCCGCCCGTTCCTCGTTGACCCGGTGCTCATGGTCGAGCTCTGCTGCCAACCGGGCCGACTCCGCCATCGCCGCAGAGACCTCCTGTCTCAGGCTCGCCTGCTCGGCAACAAGCCGCTCGTTGGCAACCAGCGCATCAGCCAGACGCGCCTCAGCCGTCCGTGTTCGGGCCACATGCCCGGAACGAGCCAGCAGCCCGACGACCAAACCGGCAACAGCACCGATGACGAGGCCTATGACCAAGCCCTCGGTCATGAGCAGGCGCCCTTCTGTCTGGACCTCGTGCTGGGCCTTGTGATGCTGAACCTCGTGCTCACGTTCATGCCGCTCACTGTCCTTACGATCGTGCCTTGTGATCGTGCTCGTGGTGACGGTCGTCGTTAGGCCAACGCATCTGACCGACCGGATTGGTCGACCGAGCGATCACTGTCATCAGCGTATCGGTGGGATGCGACACACATGATGGTGGACTCCCTAGAACAGGGCGGGGTTCTGCCGCCCTCTACACCGGAGCGGGGAGAAGTGCCATCCTGGTCCCATGCATCGTGTCGTGATCGTCGGTGCCGGGTTCGGTGGACTTTCGGCAGCACGAAGCCTGGCCGGCACACCGGTCGAGGTGACCCTGATCGACCAACGCAATTTCCACACCTTCCAACCACTGCTCTACGAGGTGGCCACTGCCGGCCTCGATCCTGGCGACGTGGCCTACCCCATCCGGGCCATCTTCGGGCGCACCACCAACGTCACGTTCCGGTACGGCACCGTCATCGGCGTCGACTGGGACGAGCGCGCCGTGTTGCTGGACAGCAGCGAGGCCGTCCCGTTCGACTCGATCGTGGTAGCCAGTGGGGCCACGGTGCAGTACTTCGGGGTTCCCGGAGCCGCTGAGCACACACACGCGCTCTACACCCTGACCGACGCTCGACACCTCCGGGACCACATCCTTCGCCGACTCGAGGAGGTCGATGCCGACCCGCGCAACGTCGAGAACGGGGCCCTGTCCTTCGTCGTGGTGGGAGGTGGCCCGACCGGCGTGGAGGTGGCTGGAGCCTTGGTGGAGTTGCTTGACGTCTCCGTACGCCACGACGGCTTCCACTTCGATCGGGCACAGGCTCGGATCATCGTGGTCGACGGTCTTCACCGTCTGCTCACCCCATTTACCGAGACGGCAAGCCAGTACACAGCGGACACCCTCCAGGGGCGGGGTGTCGAGCTCAGGTTGGGAAAGATGGTCCGGGAGGTCACCGCCGACTACGTCACCCTGGATGACGGCACTGCCATTCGAGCCAAGACCGTGGTCTGGGCCGGTGGCGTCACCGTCAAGGGCAGCGTCGCCTCACATCTCGGTGTACCTGGCGGACCCAATGGACGCCTGGTGGTACGTCCGGACCTGTCACTCCCGAACCATCCCAACGCCTACGCCATCGGTGACGCTGCCGCTGTCCCATGGGACTCCGGCTCCGGCTCCGGCTCTGGCTCCGGCTCTGGCTCCGAAGACAGCAAGATCTGCCCCCAAGTAGCCCAAGTGGCGATCCAGTCCGGGAAACACGTCGCCGTCCAGATCGTCCGCCAGGTACAGGGACGGCCTACCCAGCCCTTCCACTACCACGATAAGGGGATCATGGCCACCATCGGGCGGCGGGCGGCAGTGACCCAGTTCCCCAGCGGCAGGATCGTCCGGGGAACACTCGGGTGGCTATCGTGGCTCGGTCTCCACATCCTCTATCTCATCGGCTTCCGCAACAAGATCACGGTGATGATCAACTGGTCGTGGCGGTACCTCAGCTGGACATCTGGGCCCAGGATCATCGTGGACGACGATCTGGACGACAACGGGAGCCGCGCCGCCTTCGTGAGGCTCTGATGAACAGAGGTACGGTTGACCTGTGGACGATGCCCTTGCCCAGATCGACCGTCTGGTGTTGCAACTCTTCGCCGTGATCGGCGAGAACGTCGCCGGAGCGACTCATGCCTTCCTCGCCGGCGACCGGGAAGCAGGCAAGGTTCTCGCCGATCAGGACGAGGTCGTCGACCGCATGGAACGGGAGGTCGAGGTGATGACCCTCGAGCTGCTGGACGATCGGTCCCTCGAACGCGACGACCTTCGCTATCTGATCACCGTCCTCCGCATGCTTCCCGACCTCGAGCGCAATGGCGATCTCGCCGAGCACGTGGCCCGGCGAGCAGCCCGAGGTCTGGGCATGGAGCTCTCCGCCCGAAGCCGAGGGTTGGTGGAGCGGATGGGCGAAGTGGCCAGCCACATGTGGCGCAGTACCGCTGATGCCTATGCAGAGCGTCTACCCACCGCAGCAGCGGTGGTCGACGACCTCGACGACGAGATGGACGATCTCCATGTGAGCCTCACCGTCGAAGTGGTGGCCGGGACCATGCCCCTCCCTGTCGCAGTGGAGCTGGCCATGGTGGCCAGGTTCTACGAGCGCTTTGGCGACCACGCCGTCAACCTGGCCAAGCGTGTCGCCACCTTGGCCGCCAGCACCTCGGTGCGCTGAAGAGAATCAGGAGACGACTCCGAGCGAGAGCAGCGACTCGGCGATCTGCACGGCGTTGAGCGCCGCCCCTTTGCGCAGGTTGTCTCCGCACACGAACAGGGTCAGCCCGTGCTGGACACCCGGGTCCCGTCTGATCCGTCCCACCAACGACGGATCGGTACCCGCCGCCCGCAGCGGCATGGGCATATCGGACAGCTCCACGCCCGGTGCACGAGCAAGCAGCTCGGTCGCCCGTTCCGGAGTGAGCTTCCGGTCGAACTCGGCGTTGACCGCCACCGAGTGCCCGGTGAACACCGGCACACGCACACAGGTACAAGCCACCGGCAGATCAGGAACGCCGAGGATCTTCCGGCTCTCGTTGCGGAACTTCTGTTCCTCGTCCGTCTCCCCCGTACCGTCGTCGACCAGGCTTCCGGCCAGGGGCACCACGTTGTGAGCGATGGTGGCCGGGAAGATCGACGCTGGTGGGAACTCGACGGCTCCGCCGTCGAAGGTGAGCTCAGCGGCATGGTCGATCGATTTGGTCAGCTGCTCGTCGAGCTCGGCGACGCCGGACAACCCGGCTCCCGACACCGCCTGGTAGGTGGAGACCACCAGCCGGTGCAGGCCAGCCTCGTCGTGAAGCGGTTTGAGCACCGGCATGGCCACCATCGTGGTGCAGTTGGGGTTGGCCACGATGCCTTTGGGGATGGAAGCCAGCGCGTCGCTGTTGACCTCGGGGACCACCAGAGGGACGTCGGGATCCATTCGCCACGCCGACGAGTTGTCGATCACCACTGCTCCGGACGCCACCACCCGAGGGGCCAGCGTGCGCGAGAGAGCCCCGCCGCCTGAGAACAGCGCGATGTCGACTCCGGCGAAGTCGGCCGTTTCGGCCTCCTCGACCTCGATGTCGTTCCCCCGGAAGGGAAGGAGCCGGCCCGCCGAACGAGCCGAAGCGAAGAAGCGAACGTCGTCGACGGGAAATCCACGCGTCGTCGAGGACCGACCGCATGACCGACCCGACCTGCCCCGTGGCTCCCACAATGGCGACTCGCATGGCCATTATCCTACGGCGTTGCCTTCACCTGTCCGGGGCCCAACCCCGGACTCTCCAGCGCATGGGGACCTGACCCCATACCCGGTTGTTCGTGATTCACCCCGTCCAGGGCAGTGCTCCCGCCGTCCCTACCCCAGTTCGAAAGCGGCGTGCAGGGCGCGCACCGCGTCTTCCACCACCTCGGCCCGGACCATGCACGAGATCCTGATGGCAGAGGTCGAGATCATCTCGATGTTGATGCCTTCGGCAGCGAGAGTCTCGAATGTGATGGCGGTGACCCCGGGATGGCTCTTCATCCCTGCGCCCACCAACGACACCCGGGCAACGTCTGCGTCGGTGATCACGCCGGTGGCCTCGAGCTCGGGAACGAGCGCCTCCGCCACCTGGGTGCTCACAGCCAGGTCCGAGGTGGGGACGGTGAACGAGATATCGGTGGTGCCGTGAAGCGAGGTGTTCTGGACGATCATGTCCACGTTCACCGACCGGTCGGCCAGACCCCGGAAGAGACGGGCCGCCAATCCAGGCCGGTCGGGAACACCGGTCACGGTGATCTTGGCCTCGGCCAGCTCATGGGTGATGGCGGTGACCACGGTCTGTTCCATAGAGAGATCCTCCTCATCGACCCAGGTTCCAGGCTCCCAGGTAAAGCTCGATCGCACGTGAAGCGGCACATGGTGATTGCGGGCGAACTCGACCGAGCGCAGTGCCAGGACCTTCCCACCCGTGGCTGCGATCTCGAGCATCTCCTCGTAGCTGATCCGGGTCAGCTTCCTCGCCTCGGGCACGATACGGGGGTCACTGCTGAACACGCCGGAGACATCGGTGTAGACCTCACACGCGTCGGCTTCCAACGCTACGGCCAAGGCCACCGCCGTCGTGTCGGAGCCCCCGCGCCCCAGCGTGGTGACGTCCCGTGCCGTGGATATCCCCTGGAAGCCGGCCACCACCGGTACCGCACCCTGCTTGAGCGTTGCCCGGAGGCGCTCGGCCTTGATCTCCACGATCTTCGCCCGGGTGTGGGAGGTATCGGTGATGATGCCCGCCTGGCTGCCGGTGTACGAGAACGCCGAGATGCCCAGATCCGACAAGGCCATGCACAAGAGGGACATGGAGATGCGCTCACCCGAGCTGAGGAGCATGTCGAGCTCCCGAGGAGGTCGGGAGCCACTCACGTCATCGGCCAGTCGAACCAGGTCGTCGGTGGTCTTCCCCATAGCGCTGACCACGACGACGACGTCGCTCCCGGACCGGCGGGTCCGGGCTATGTGGTCGGCGACAGCGCGAATGCGATCGGCATTCGCGACGGAGCTCCCCCCGAATTTCTGCACGACCAGAGACATGGCCCGCAAGGCTACTGCGGCCCGGCTTCTCGCCGAACCGGCAGAGACAGAGCCGTGTTCCCGGTTACGAGCTGGGAGGGAGGGGGAACCCGGTAGCGGCGGCCCACGTCGGGTCGATGACGTAGTTGCCCGAGCTGTTGACATCGAGGATGACGACCGGACTCACCGTCCGGTTTCCGGTGGCAGGGGCGATGGTGATCGACCCGGTGATCCCTTGGTACCCGGTGATGTGGTCCAAGTCTGAGGCCACAGCGGCCTGGTGCCATCCTCCGGCCTGCTTCACGGCGACAGCCAACATCTCCACCGAGTCGTAGGTGAACGTGCCCCAGGTACCGGGCTGGGCATGAAAGATGTTCTGGTAGTCGCTGACGTACTGGGTGGCCCCGGTGAACTGTTCAGCTGAAGGAACGCCGCTGTTCAGGCACTTCTGGGCCACCGGCGTGGTGGCCGCAGACACGAAGTCCGCACCCTGTGCGGCCAGGTCCACGAAGCACGTCCCCAGGTTCATGGTCGATGCAGCCAAGGCGATCTTCCCTGCTTCGGCACCGTAGGCAGCGATGTACAGCAGATCCGGATGGTAGGAGGCGAGCTTCCGGAGCTGCGAGCTGTAGTTCGTCTGGGTACTGCTCACCGCCGAGGTCGCCACGGCCGGGTCGCCGGCTTCACGGAGGCCGGCCTGGACCTGAGAGGCGATCCCCGAGGTGTAGGTGGAGTTGTCGTAGATGACCGCTGGTCGTGTGGCCTTGAGCACCGTGGTGATCTCCTGAACCTCCACCGGCGCCACCTGACTGTCCATCGGCTGCGTGGTGACACCGAAGCCCTGGGTCTTCACGCTGGAGGTCAGGCGGACGATCGGGAGTCCGGCATTCCGGTAGATCGGGAGGTTGGCCACCCCGACCGAGGAGTTGAACGGGCCCACCACGCCGAAGGCGTGCTCGTTGATGACCCGGTGAGCGACCGCTACGCCGGTGGACGCCGTAGCGGCATCATCCGCCTGGATCAGCTTGAGATGCACCCCGTCGACGCCACCCACCGCGTTCACCTGGTCTACTGCCAGCTCGGCCCCACGGTACATATCGATGCCAGTGGCCGACTGCGACCCGGTCATCGGGCCTTCCACCGCGATCAGCCCTGGTGTGGGCGACGGTGTCGTCGTTGTTGTCGACGACGAGGACGGCGTCGACGACGAGCACGCAGCCAGAACGAGGGCTCCGGACAGAAGCATGACGGGCAATGACATCACACGAAATGAGCGGTGCATCCTGTGGATGCTAGCGGACGACTACCCTGACTGACCGTGTCTACCGAGAAACGCCAACGTCAAAAAGCCGGTCGCGATGCCAGAAGGGCAGCGGCAGCCAAAGCGAAGAAACGCAAACAACTGCTCCGGCGCTCGCTCATTGCCGCCATCATCATCATCGTGGTCGTCGGTGTCTCCATTCTCCTCACCCGCGGGGGCAGTCCCAAGAAGGCGGCGTCGTCCACCACGACCACAACAGCCGTCACATCGACAGCCCAGCTGACGGCGGACAAGGTCTCGGCCGCAGCAGGATGTCCGAGCAACCCGCACACCACACTGACCAAGCCGTCGTGGAAGACCGCTCCGGCGATGACCATCGACACCTCGAAGACGTACACGGCCGACGTCAAGACCGACGTCGGGAGCTTCACCATCACGCTGAACGCGCAGGAGGCCCCGAAGACGGTTAACAACTTCGTGTTCCTGGCCAAGCAGAAGTTCTTCAACTGCGTGATCTTCCACCGGGTCATCCAGAATTTCATGGACCAGACCGGTGATCCCACCGGAACGGGTAGCGGCGGGCCCGGCTATCAGTTCGCCGACGAACTACCGGCAAAAGCCACCCCGCAGTATCCGATCGGATCGGTGGCCATGGCCAACTCGGGACCGAACACCAACGGCAGCCAGTTCTTCGTCGTGACCGGCACAGAAGGCGAGTCCCTCCCTCCCAGCTACTCGCTGTTCGGACAGGTCACGTCGGGAATGCCCGTGGTCCAGAAGATCAACGCCGCCGGCGCGCCGTCCAGCAGTTCGGCCGGGACGCCCAAGGTCATTCACCGGATGCTCTCGGTGACGATCTCATCGACGTGACCTTCAGACATCTCCGGGCGTCCTCCCGTCCGGACCACAGCGCCCAGGCCAGACCCCACAACCACACACCAGCGAAAGTGAGGCCCTGATGGCCCCCGAGATTCCGGCAGCAGACGGCTCGAGCCCGAAGACCCAGCGGTTCGACGGTCCTCCTCCCATGGTGATCGACCCGACCAAGCAGTACACGGCGGAGATGGTGACCACCAAGGGAACGATGACCATCGCCCTCGACCCGATTGCCGCTCCCAAGACCGTCAACAACTTCGTGTTCCTCGCCCGCTACCACTACTTCGACGGGATCGTCTTCCACCGGATCATTCCGGGCTTCGTGCTCCAGGGCGGAGACCCCGAAGGCACCGGGCGGGGCGGCCCCGGCTATCGGTTCGAGGACGAGCTCCCGAAGCCCGGACGGTACGAGATCGGCTCCCTGGCCATGGCCAACGCCGGTCCCCACACCAACGGCAGCCAGTTCTTCGTCATCAGCGGGCCAGACGGCGCAGCGTTGCCACCTAGCTACTCGCTGTTCGGCAAAGTGGTCGGCGGGCTCGACGTGGTATCCGACATCGAATCGGTCGGCAGCCGGTCGGGTACTCCGTCGGAAAAGGTGACCATCGAGTCGGTCACCATCACCGAGTCCTGAACCGCTTCACTCGCCTGGAGCTCGAACCCCAGACTCACTCCGCACAAACGGGGGGCCAACCCCGCTGGCCGCTGTGGTGCTCCCTGCCTGTGTGATTCGATCTACCCGTCTAGGGCAGCGCGTCCAGTCCTGCCTCGGCGCGGGTGCCATCGACGTAGACGGTCACCCGCCCTGCGCCTGCCACCCGCCACGAACCGTCCGGATCGCGTAGCAGTGCCGTGCGCTCCTGGATGCCGGCCACCGGCAGACCGGGAGGTGCCAACACCACCGAGCGGTGGAGTTTCTCGCCGTGGGCGTCCTCATGGGTATCGCCGAAGTGAGGTACGACCGCCAACCGCTGTGAGCAGACCCAGGCCCAGCGTGAGCCCGCCACCTCGGGCATCGACCATGGGGTCGGTCAACGCCATCGCCGCCTCCGCCGTCCCAGCGATCACTGCACCGCTGTGCCAGGCGTCCAACAACGCCTCCCAGACCGCCGAGCCCTTGAGCACCGAACGGAGGTGCATGGGAGAGCCGCCACTCAAGTAGACGAACTTGGCCTTGCGGAGGACAGCGGCAACCCCAGTGTCTTCAGCGTCGGGACGGGCCACCACCATGAGGCCTTCGACCCGTGCTCCCAATCCTTCGAACCACTCGGCCGCCCTGGCTACCGAACGCTCGGGGTGCTCGTAGGCCGAAGCGGTCGGGAGCACCAGCACCTCGTCGCCTCCGGACGCAGCCAGGAGCTCGGCATCGAACTCGCAACCGGGCTGCCATTCGCCGCCACCCACCAACGCCACGAGACCAGATGATTCACGCATGCGGACACTGTAGGTGGCTGGCGTCGGTCCGGTAACGGGTCGTGTCGCGCCTTAGGGACGGGGTCCCAGAAACCGGACGGGAAGGCACACGTCCTCTGTCAACCTCTAGGATCACTTCCCATGTCTATACAGCGCGTAGGGATCGTCGGTTCGGGGATCATGGGGTCTGGCATCGCAGAGACCGCTGCAGTGAACGGTTTCGAGGTGGTTCTGCGTTCCCGCAACCAGAGCAGCGCCGACGCTACCGTCGCCGCGCTGGAGAAGTCCCTCAACCGACAGGTCGAGAAGGGGAAGAAGACCGCCGACGAGCGCGATGCCGCGCTGGCTCGTGTCACCGCCGTCTCCGACCTCAACTCCCTGGCAGACGTCGATCTCGTCGTGGAGTCGGTGGTCGAAGACCTCGCCGTCAAGAAGGAGCTGTTCACCGAGCTCGACCGGATCTGTGGCGAACCCACCATCCTGGCCACCAACACGTCGACCTTGCCTGTTGTCGAGCTGGCGATGCAGACGGGCCGTCCGGACAAGGTGTGCGGTGTGCACTTCTTCAACCCCGCTCCTGTGATGTCGCTGGTGGAGCTGGTCCGTCCGATCACCGCGTCGGACGAGACGCTGGGTGCTGTCCGTCAGTTCGCCGAGGCGTGCGGGAAGTCGCCCGTCGAGGTGAAGGACCAGGCCGGGTTCATCGTGAACGCACTGCTGTTCCCCTACCTGAACAACGCCGTCCGACTGTACGAGCAGGGCGTGGCGTCGGTAGCCGACATCGACACGGCCATGAAGGGTGGTTGCGGCTTCCCCATGGGGCCGTTTGCACTGCTCGACCTGGTCGGACTGGATACCTCGCTGGCCATCCTCGACGCCCTTTACCAGGAGTTCAAGGACCCGAACTACGCCGCCGTCCCGCTGCTGCGACGCATGGTGGCAGCAGAGCTCCTCGGCCGGAAGTCGGGCCAGGGGTTCCTGAACTACCAGAAGTAGCGCCACAGAAGTACGGCTTCTCATCCACATCAGGCCCAGACGAGCCACAATGGTAGGGATGAGCGACGTGGGACCAGCGACCAGATCACAGGGCTCGGCGCCAGAGCCTGCAGCTGCCGGCGCTACTCCTGCCCGGCCTCAGCGGGACAAGCCGTGGGTGATGCGCACGTACTCCGGCCACTCCACGGCGAAAGCCTCGAACGCCCTGTACCGGACCAACCTGGCCAAAGGGCAGACCGGCCTGTCCATCGCCTTCGACCTTCCCACCCAGATCGGCTACGACCCCGACTCCCCCGAGGCGGCCGGCGAGGTCGGCAAGGTCGGTGTGCCGGTGGCCCATCTGGGGCACATGGCACAGCTCATGGACCACATCCCCGTGGCGAGCATGAACACCTCGATGACCATCAACGCCACGGCGGCGTGGTTGCTCGGGCTGTACATCGCAAACGCCGAGGACCAGGGCGCCGATCCACGGGTGCTCCAGGGCACCACCCAGAACGACATCATGAAGGAGTACCTGTCTCGGGGTACGTTCATCTTCCCGCCGCTGTCGAGCCGCAGGCTCACCGTCGACACCATCGCCTACACCGTGCGCGCCGTGCCGAAGTGGAACCCGATCAACGTCTGCAGCTACCACCTCCAGGAAGCCGGGGCCACCCCCGAACAGGAGGTGGCGTACGCGCTGGCCAACGCCATCGACGTCCTCGATGCCGTCAAGGAGTCGGGGCAGATCCCGGACGGGGAGTTCTCCTCGGTCGTGGGACGGATCTCGTTCTTCGTCAACGCCGGCGTGCGCTTCGTCGAGGAGACCTGCAAGATGCGCGCCTTCACGTCGCTGTGGGAGCGCATCGCCACCGAGCGGTACGGGGTCGACGACGAGAAGCTGCGACGCTTCCGCTACGGCGTGCAGGTGAACTCGCTGGGGCTCACCGAGGCGCAGCCGGAGAACAACGTCCCCCGTATCGTCCTCGAAGCGCTCGGCGTCACCTTGTCCAAGCGGGCTCGAGCTCGGGCGCTGCAGCTGCCGGCGTGGAACGAGGCACTCGGCCTGCCCCGGCCCTGGGACCAGCAGTGGTCCCTGCGGATCCAGCAGATCCTGGCCTTCGAGTCGGACTTGCTCGAGTACGGCGACATCTTCGACGGGTCCAAGGTCATCGAGGCCAAGACGGCCGAAGTGGTCGAGCGCTCATGGGCCGAGCTGCAGGACGTCCTCGCCCTCGGCGGCGCGTTCGAAGCCATCGACGAGCTGAAGTCCAGGCTGGTCAGGAGCCAGTCCGACCGTGTGCGCCGTATCGAGACGGGCGAGCTGCAGGTGGTAGGAGTGAACTGCTTCACCGAGACGGCGGACTCACCCCTGGCACCGGCGGTGGACGCCGAGGGCGGTGGTATCGGCTCGGCCGGAACGGCCATTCTGAAGGTCGACCCCGCAGTCGAGACCGAGCTCCGTGAGGACGTGGAGGCGTGGCGGGCCGCCCGGGACAACGGCGCCGTCTTACTGGCGCTCGACGGACTCCGGCGAGCTGCTGAGAGCAGTGAGAACCTGATGCCGCCCACCATCGCCTTGGCCCATGCCGGAGGGACGACCGGCGAGTGGGCGGGTGCGCTCCGAGAGGTGTTCGGCGAGTACCGAGCCCCGACAGGAGTCGGCGGCGGTGTCGGGCGTCGAGGTACGGAGCTGGCTGCAGTGGTGGCCAGGTCGAGGGCGATGGCCGACCACGCCGGCGGGCCCCCCAAGCTGCTAGTGGCCAAGCCCGGGCTCGACGGACACTCCAACGGAGCCGAGCAGATCGCCGTGGCCGCCCGGGACGCCGGGTTCGAGGTGATCTACCAGGGCATCAGGTTGACGCCGGCTCAGATCGTCGCTGCGGCCCGGGACGAAGACGTCGACGTCATCGGGATCTCCATCCTGTCGGGTAGCCATCTCGAGCTGGTACCAGAAGTGATCGACCGTCTCAATGAGGCCGGGATCGACGTCCCGGTCACCGTCGGAGGGATCATCCCGCCCGAGGACGCTGCGATCCTCACGGAACGGGGGGTCGCCCGGGTGTACACACCGAAGGACTTCGAGCTGGGCCAGATCATGGACGACCTGGTGGCGCTGGCCGAGAAGCATCGGGCGTCGCTCGCCGGCTGAGGTGGCGGGCCACCGATCACAGCAGCCGATGTCGCTCCAATCCGGCCGATGTCACCCCGATCGAGGTAGCTCGCCAGGCAGCCGTCGAAGCGCCAAGCAGCAGTCGAGCCAAACGCTGAGTGCTCAACTCCTGGCCCAGGGCCGCTCCCGGCGAGCAGCGGTCGGCTTCGTCCACCACCGGCCACTGAACCGCCACGCCGGCCCTTCACGAACGTCCTCGGGAACCGCCACTGCCGGCCGGGGCCACGCCTGGTCGACGGCGGCAGCCAGCACGGCCAACACGGCCGGCTCCACTGGGGGGCGAGGGAGAAGACCACCGTGGTGTGCTCCGTTGACCGAAGCCTCTGGTGCCAGAGAAACAGATTCCGGAGCGACCGATTCCAGAGATCCCGACAAGCTCGGAGCTGCCGACGCGCTCCTCACAGCGGCATGTTCCCGTGCTTGCGCTTGGGCAGCTCCTCACGCTTGGAGGTCAGCAGGGTGAGGCTCCTCGCCAGCACTCGGCGCGTCTCCGCCGGGTCGATCACGTCGTCGACGTAGCCCCGCTCGGCGGCTGCATACGGATTGGCGTACCGCTCGGTGTACTCCTCGACCAGCTCCTTGCGACGAGCCACCGGGTCGGCGGCCTCGGCCAGGTCCCGGCGGTAGACGATCTCGACGGCGCCCTCGGGCCCCATCACCGCCAACTCTGCCGACGGCCAGGCGTAGGCCAGGTCGGCGCCGATGGACTTCGAGTTCATGACCACGTACGCACCGCCGTACGCCTTGCGAGTGATGATCTGCACCCGGGGGACGGTCGCCTCGCAGTAGGCGTAGAGAAGCTTGGCGCCGTGGCGGATGATGCCGCCGTACTCCTGATCGGTCCCGGGCATGAAGCCGGGCACGTCGACGAACGTGACCAGCGGGATGTTGAAGGCGTCGCAGGTTCGCACGAAGCGAGCGCCCTTCTCGGACGCATCGATGTCGAGTACACCGGCGAGCATCTGGGGCTGGTTGCCCACGATGCCGATGGCCCGCCCATCGACCCGGGCGTACCCGCAGACCAGGTTCATGGCCCAGTGGTGGTTGACTTCGAAGAACTCGCCATCGTCCACAACGGCTTCGATGACCTTCTTCATGTCGTACGGCTGGTTAGGGGAAGCCGGTATGAGGTCGATCAGCTCGGGGGTGAGCCGATCGGGATCGTCACCGGTGTCGACGGTCGGAGGCTCCTCCAGGTTGTTGGAAGGGAGGAACGACAACAAGTACCGCACCTCGTCAAGGCACGCCTTCTCGTCAGGAGCCACGAAAGCAGCCACACCGGATTTGGTGGCATGGCTCATGGCGCCACCCAGCTCCTCCAAGGTGACGTCCTCCCCGGTCACCGTCTTCACCACGTCGGGACCGGTGATGAACATGTGGCTGGTGCCTTCGACCATGAAGATGAAGTCGGTCATGGCCGGGCTGTAGACGGCGCCGCCGGCACACGGACCGAGAATCACGCTGATCTGGGGGATCACGCCAGAGGCCTGGGCATTGCGGTGGAAGATGCCGCCGTAGGAGTGGAGCGAGACCACCCCCTCCTGGATGCGGGCGCCGGCACCGTCGTTCAGCCCGATCATCGGCACGCCGATCGAAGCCGCCAGGTCCATCACCTTGTGGATCTTCTCCGCGAAGACCTCACCGAGCGCACCGCCGAAGACGGTGAAATCCTGGCTGAAGACGCACACTCGGCGTCCATCGATGGTCCCGAACCCAGTGATCACCCCGTCGGTGAAGGGCCGGTTCTCCTCCAGCCCCATGCCGTGGGCACGGTGACGAGCAAGCATGTCCAGCTCTTGGAACGATCCTTCGTCGAGGAGGTAGTCGAGACGCTCCCGGGCGGTCATCTTCCCCTTGGCGTGGTGCTTCTCGATCGCCCGAGGGGAGCCGGCGTTCTTGGCCTGCTCCCTGCGCTCGGCAAGCTCTTCCAGCCGTTGGGTCATCGGATGATCCATGAGGCCAGAGGCTACCGGACCGGATGATGGAGCCTCATCCGAGCAGGTCGTGGGCGGGGCGAGCGGTGGGACAGGGCTCGAAGGCAGCGCAGACGGCGGGACAGGCGAGCCGGGAGATGAAGCCGCTCGCTCAAAGCGAACGGTGCGAAGCACCGTAGAAAGAAGCGCCGGGTGAAGCGGTGCGTTACTCCTCTACCAGCTCGATGAGCGTGCCGAACGCCCCCTTGGGATGGACGAACGCCACCGTCGTGCCCCGTGAGCCGGGCCGGGGTACCTCGTCGATCACACGGCCACCGTGGTCCTGGACCGACTTGAGCGCCACCGCACAGTTGTCGACCCGGTAGCCGACGTGATGGATGCCTTCGCCCTTCTTCTCCAGGTACTTGGCGACGGGCGACGACTCATTGAGAGGAGTCAGCAGCTGGATGTACGAGTCGGCCACCTTGAGCAGGGCCTCCTCCACCCCGTCCGAATCGATGCGCTCCCGATGGGCCACCGTGGCTCCGAAGGTGTCGGCGTAGTAGGCAATGGCCGCTTCGAGGTCGTGGACGGCGATGGCGACATGATCGATCTCGGTCAGCAGGCCACCAGGCGCAGATGCAGCGGTGCCACCGCCTGATGCTCCCGCCTGTCCGTCAGTGTCGTGGCCTGTGCTCACGCTTCGTGCCTCCTGAACAGGGTGATCCGATCCTCTCCGACTTTCTCCCGAAACGAGGGGTCGTCAATACCCAGCCCCTCTTCGGGTGCCAGGCACAGCACGCCGATCTTGCCCTCGTGCAGGTTGTGGTGCACCTGGTAGGCCGCTTCGCCAACGTCATCCAAGGTATGGACGGCGGACAGCGGCGGCAGGATCTTGCCCTCGCACACCAGCTGATTGGCGGCCCACGCCTCCCGGTAGTTGGCGAAGTGGGATCCCTTGATGGTCTTGAGCTTCATCCACAGATGTCGGTTGTCGTACTCGATCATGTAGCCCGAGGTTGCCGCACAGGTGACGATGGTGCCACCCCGCTTACAGACGAACACCGATGCGCCCATGGTCTGACGCCCCGGGTGCTCGAACACCAGGTCCACGTCCTCGCCCACCAGCCCCCGGATGTCCTTGCCCAGCCGGCGCCACTCGCCCTCGTCCTGGGTGTGCTCGTCCTTCCAGAACCGGTAGCCGGCCGCCTTGCGATTGATCACCGCGTCGACTCCCAGCTCGTGCAGGAGTGCGACCTTCTCCTCTGACGACACCACGCCAACAGGGGTACCGCCACCGTTCAGGACGTACTGCACGGCGTAGGAGCCGAGCCCTCCCGATGCTCCCCACACCAGCACCTTGTCGCCCTGCTGCATGGCCGCGCCGTTCTTCGAGACGATCATCCGATACGAGGTGGAGTTGCACAGCGCGTTGATCGCCGACTCCTCCCACGAAAGGTGCTTCGGCTTGGGCATGAGCTGGTTGGCCTTCACCACGGCCAGGTCGGCCAAGCCTCCGAAGTTGGTCTCGAACCCCCAGATCCGCTGGTTGGCGGCGAGCATCGAGTCGTCGTGGGACGACGGGTCCTGATCGTCGACGTAGTTGCAGTGAACGGTGACCCGGTCACCCGGCTTCCAGCTGCGGACGGCAGATCCCACCCGCAGCACGACGCCGGAGGCATCGGAACCGACCACGTGATACGGCAGCGCGTGTCGTGCACCCCACTCGCTCTCCTTGCCCAAGCGGTCGAGAAAGCCGAACGTAGGGAGAGGCTCGAAGATCGAGGTCCAGACGGTGTTGAAGTTGATGGAGCTGGCCATCACCGCCACATACGCTTCGTCCGGAGCGAGAGCGGGCACGGCGACCTCGCTCACGTGCAGCGACTTGCGGGGGTCCTTCTCCTCCGACGCAACCCCGTCGAACATGCCGACCTCGTCTCGCAGCACGTACGCCGCTCGGTAGGTATCGGGGAGCGGGATGGCGGCGATCTCCTCGCCGGACGCCCCCGCCTCAATAGCGTTCAGGATGGCCTGCATGGCCGGTCAGGTTACTCGCACGTCATCTCTACAAGCTCCGGAAGCCAGCTCCCAGTCTCCTGTTGCCCCCATCCGTGCTTCTGTCCTCTCTTCGGGTTTCCCGACCCTTGCGAACCCTCCATCGGCCCCTCCGGGACCCGGAGAGCGCCCGGACCAGCACATCGACACGGGCCAAACCAGGCCGGGCCGGAAGTCCATAGAATGGAGAGCCGCTCCACGTAGTTGCTCAAGTTGTCCACCAGTTGCCGCCGGCCCGTGGGGGGCCGCCGCTCGATCAGGCCTCGGAGGTCTCCAATGCCCGGTTCCGTCATCGTCGCAGGTGCTCGTACACCGATCGGCAAGCTCTCGGGGGCACTCGGAAGCTTCGCCGCCACCGAGCTCGGCGGGTTCGCCATCGCCGCCGCACTCGAGCGTTCAGGGGTAAAGCCCGAGCAGGTCGACTACGTGTTCATGGGCCAGGTCATCCTGGCCGGGACGGGACAGATCACCGCCCGCCAGGCGGCAGCCAAGGGCGGTGTTCCCATGACGGTCCCGGCCACCACCGTCAACAAGGTGTGCCTGTCCGGCCTCAACGCCATCTACCTTGCCGATCTGTTGATCAACGCCGGGGAAGCCGACATCGTCGTTGCCGGTGGGATGGAGTCGATGACCCAGGCCCCCTACCTGCTGCCCGGGGCACGGGCCGGCTACCGGCTCGGGGACGGCACGCTGGTCGACTCGATGATGTACGACGGCTTGTTCTGCGCCTTCGACCAGTGCGCCATGGGACTCGGCACCGAGCGGTACAACGGAGCGGACGGTGTCTCCCGGGAGCGACAGGACGCTTTCAGCGCCGCCTCGCACGAGAAGGCCGCCGCCGCCATCAAGGACGGGCGGTTCGCCGACGAGATCGTCCCGGTGAGCGTCCCCCAGCGGAAGGGCGACCCGGTCGTGGTCGACACCGACGAGGGAGTCCGACCCGAGACAACGCCCGAGTCGCTGGGCAAGCTCCGTCCCGCCTTCTCAAAGGAAGGCACCATCACCGCCGGCAATGCGTCGCAGATCTCTGACGGTGGCGCCGCTGTGGTCGTGATGTCCAAAGCCAAGGCCGAAGAGCTGGGAGTGACCCCCCTCGGCGAGCTCGTCGGCTACGGCCAGGTCGCCGGTCCCGATCCGTCGCTCCTGACCCAGCCGTCCCGGGCCATCACCCAGGCGTTGGCGAAGACGGGGCTGTCGCTCGGCGATGTCGACCTGTTCGAGATCAACGAGGCGTTCGCCGCCGTGGGCCTGTCTTCCGTGGACGACCTGGGCATCCCCGAGGAGAAGGTCAACGTCAACGGAGGCGCTATCGCCCTCGGCCACCCGGTGGGCATGTCCGGCACCCGTGTCGCCCTCACCGCCTTGTACGAGCTGAAGCGTCGGGGCGGTGGCCTGGCTGCAGTCAGCCTGTGTGGTGGCGGTGGCCAGGGCGATGCCGCCCTGCTCCGCTCGCTGGCATAGGCACCATCGCCACACCAGGGACGCCTATCGGATCGTTCAGAACGGCGGGCTGAACACCCCCGCCAACGAACCGCTTCCCTCGGTCACCTCGGACCACGACGGGACGGCGAACGACAAGACTGCCACGGAGCACGTGGCGAACCCGTGCTCCTGCAGCCGGTCACGATCACCGGCTACGGCGCTGTCTCCACCCTCGCCAGAGGGAGCAGGAAGCAGCTCCCATGCCAACCGGTAGATGGTCGGGTTGTGGCCCACCACCATCGCCGATGTCACCGTGTCATCGAGCTCGTGGATGTACTGCACCACGGTCCCGGTCCCCGCTTGGTACAAGGAGCGGTAGGCCTCGATCGACGGCAAGGTACCTCCGCCAGCGCCCAACCCCTCCACCACCAGCTCCGCCGTCTGGCTGGTCCGCGCCGCTGCCGAGCACAGGACGATCTCCGGGAGCGCCACCGAGCCGTCCAGCCCGAACGTGCCGCTGCCCGCTGCCAACCGGGTGCCCAGAGCAAGGGCGTCACGACGCCCTCGTGCCACCAGAGATCGGGCGTAGTCGTCTCCTCCTGTGGAGCCGTGCGGGACGGCCTTGGCGTGGCGAAGCACCCACAGGTGCCGGACCGCACCCCCCGTCACCATCACTCAGGCATCGACTTCCCGCCGACCTTCGAGCGCTCGGCCCAACGTCAGCTCATCGGCGTACTCGAGATCGCCCCCGACCGGTAATCCGCTGGCGATACGGGTCACCGTGAGGCCCAAGGGCTTCAACAGGCGGGCCAGGTACATGGCGGTCGTCTCACCCTCGAGGTTCGGGTTGGTGCACAAGATGACCTCGGTGATCCCCTCCTCCTCCACCCGGCTCAACAGCTCGCGGACCCGAAGCTGGTCCGGTCCGATTCCTTCGATCGGGTTCAACGCCCCTTGCAGAACGTGGTACCGCCCCCCGAACTCCCCCGTCTTCTCCACGGACACGATGTCTCTCGGGTCCTCCACCACACAGACCGACGTGACGTCCCGCCTGTCGTCGCTACAGATGGTGCACAACCCGCCTTCGGCCACGTTGAAGCACCGCGTGCACAGGGTGATCTTCTCCTTCACGGCGACGATGGACTCGGCCAGGCGGTTGGCGTCCTCGGGAGCCACCTTCAACAGGTAGAAGGCGATCCGCTGCGCCGACTTCGGCCCCACGCCGGGCAACCGGCCCAGCTCATCGATGAGGGACTGCAGGGGCCCGGAGTAGAGAGCCACTCAGCTCACCTCTTCCGCTCCGGGAAACGCCTGCATCACCCGGGCATGCGCGGAGTCGTCGACCGTCGCCACCTCTCCGAGCTCCGATTCGTCGAACGCGGCGAAGTCCTGATCGTCAGCTCCCGCATCAGCGGCAGCGGCAGCAGAAGGAGCAGGGGAACCGGACGGGACAGAGGAAGAGGCAGCAGAGCCAGAAGGATCGGCAGGAGCAGCCGAGAACGCGTCCGTACCTGCTGGACTGCCTATCGGTGCCCGCTGTGCACCCGGGCCCTCGTCGACAACCAGCAGGAGCCCCACCGGTCGGCCGAAGTGATCGGACAGCACAACTTCCACGTCGCTCCGGACCTCTTCGCACCGTGTCCGATGGGTCTCGTTGGGAAGCCCGAACACCGCCTGGGTCCCCTCGACACCGACGAACCGCCCCGCCTGGAACAGCGCCTTGGCCTTGGGCCGTAGTCGCCCGAGCACGTGGTCACCCCACGCCTCCACCAGCTCGTCACGGCTTGGCATCGCCGTCGATGACGTCGCATCCGGGGACGAGGGGGTCTTGCGAGCGGCCTGGGTCTCCTTGACTTCTGGGTTCTCGGCAACCACGGGAGTGGTCCCGACCGGTTCATCAGGCGCGGGTTCTGGCTCCGAACCGGACGTCGGCTGTGCAGGACCCGTATGTCCAGAGCTCGCAGCGGCAGCAAGCTGCTCCTCCGGCGGCGTCGACTGGCGACGGACGGCTCCCAACGTCTTCCGGGCCGGAGTCGAGGATGCTGCACCTGCACCTGCGGGTGCGGGTGCGGGTGCGGGTGCGGGTGCGGGTGCGGGTGCGGGTGCGGGTGCGGGTGCGGGTGCGGGTGCGGGTGCGGGTGCGGGTGCGGGTGCGGGTGCGGGTGCGGGTGCGGGTGCGGGTGCGGTCGTAGTAGGTGATGCCGCTGGTGCCGTCGCTCCCCGCTCGAGCCGTTCTAACCGTGCCAACAGAGCCTCGGGTGACTGGTCCGCCTGCGGGTGAGCCAACCGCACCAACGCCACCTCCAGATTGACCCGGGGATCAGGCGCATCACGCATGCCCACCTGGGCAAGACCCAGCACTTCCATGGACCGCACCACAGCGGCAAGACCCAGGCGCTCGGCCAGCGCGGCGATCACGTCCCGTTCGTTGCCCGCCACCGACACCAGCTCGGGGGCGACCATGGCCAAGAACCCCTGACGCAACTGCTCCACCAGGTCTCCCGCCAACTGCTGCGGGCTCCAGCCGGCGGAGGTCAGGTGAGCGACCGCCACGACCGCCCGACCAGCATCACGCTCGGCCAGTGCTTCGACGATCTCGCCGAGCTCGGGGAGGTCGTCATCGACCGTGTCCGACGCCGCCACCTGGTCCAGGACCGACAGCGCATCCCGGGCCGAGCCACGGCCACGGCGGACGGCGACGTCGAGTGCCTGGTCGGGCACGTCGAGCTGCGCGTCGTTCCGGACCTGCTGCAGCAGCGCACCGAGCGTCTCGGCGCCGAGCAACCGGAACTCGTAGTGCTGGGTACGGCTTCGGATGGTGGGGAGCACCTTCTGCGGGTCGGTCGTGGCGAGGACGAACACCACATGGCCAGGCGGCTCCTCGAGCGTCTTGAGGAGGGCGTTGGACGCTGCGGTGGACAGCATGTGCACTTCGTCGACGATGTAGACCTTCTGGCGCCCTGGCGTCCCCAACGCTGCCCGGGACACCAGGTCTCGCATGGCCTCGACGCCGTTGTTGGAGGCAGCGTCGAGCTCGTGAACGTCGAGCGACGTGCCCCTGGCGATCTCGACGCACGAACTGCACACGCCGCACGGCTCCCCGTCCTGGACGTCCGTGCAGTTCAACGCTTTGGCCATGATGCGAGCGGTGGAGGTCTTCCCCGTCCCACGCGGCCCGCTGAACAGGTACGCGTGAGCCACCTGATCGGTGCGGACGGCGTTCCGCAGGGCTTGGACGACGTGGTCCTGACCCCGGACCTCCTCAAACCTGCTGGGACGAAAACGCCGGTAGAGCGACTGGTACGGAATGTCGTCCTCAGGAGCAGCGGGGGGTACGTCGGTCACGTCGGCCGAGCCTACCGGTCACCCAGAGGCTGAGCGGAGAGGCGGGTTGGACCAGCGGGCCCGGGCTCCCCCTGCGTTGAGCTCTGCGTCGAACTTCTCGGGTCCCGGCGTTTCGTGCGATGGCCAGGTTGACTGCGGCACAAGACCTGACCTGCTGAGAGCTGCTGCCTTCCGACCCTGACTCGATTCACAGGAGACCGTTGCGCAGGACCCAGCCACCGCACGAAACGCCGGGGCGGTCGACAGGATAGTGGGCCGCCGGCACCATCCCGCTGCCCAGCCGGTCCGGGACAGCGGAGTAGCCTGTGCGGGCTGCACACGCCCCCTACCGGGCGTCACCGGCTCGGAGGAGTGCGAGAGCGGCCGAATCGGCACGATTGGAAATCGTGTGTGGGGAAACTCACCGTGGGTTCAAATCCCACCTCCTCCGCCACCATGAACACAGCTGCCATATGAACAGCGGGGCGCCGGACCACAGCCCCACGGGTGGTTTCGACGACGGCGCGGCCATGGCCGCTGCCCTCCAGGAGGCCGAGCACGCTGCCGACCACGGAGACGTGCCCGTCGGTGCAGTGGCCCTGGTTCACGGCAGCATCGTCGCAGCCCGCCACAACGAGCGAGAGCTGCGAGGAGATCCCACCGCGCACGCAGAGCTGTTGGTCCTGGCCGATGCCGCTGCGGCCCTGGGCACCCGGCGGCTCGACGAGGTGACCGTGGTCGTCACCTTGGAGCCGTGCCCGATGTGCGCCGGCGCGCTGGTGGCCGCACGCGTCGGCCGGCTGGTGTTCGGGGCTGCCGATCCCAAGGCGGGCGCCTGCGGTTCGCTCTACAACCTGTGTGCCGATCCTCGTCTCAACTATGAGCTCCCCGTCACAGCAGGGGTGCGGGCAGACGAGGCATCCGCACTGCTCACACAGTTCTTTCGCGCTCGCCGGAGCGACGACTAGCCTCTCGTCCCGGAGGAGTGCGAGAGCGGCCGAATCGGACGGTCTCGAAAACCGTTGTGCCCCCTGGGTACCGTGGGTTCGAATCCCACCTCCTCCGCTCAGATAATGACCGCTGCGTCATGTTGCCAAGAGGTCGGAGTCGGCATTCGGTTGCTCCGAGGCCAACTTCGGCCTCTTGTCATCACACTGAGTCCCCGACCCGTGAACGCTTTCGGCGTTCGTAGTCCATGGAAGATGCGGCTCCACTGAGGCGCAACCGGATCCGTCGCCCAGTTCCATCTACCCAGAATGACACTTTCTCCGTGAATGTCTTTGGTTCTATAGAGACGCCTTCTCCATGGATGTCTTTGGTTCTATAGCCCTTTTCTGGTAGATGTCTTTGGTTCTATAGGTTCCTTCCGGTAAATGTCTTTGGTTCCATAAGAAGTTATCTTCAGCTTCTTACCCACACCTTGCAGGTACTTTCTGTCAGTGGGTGCGAATGAGCTCGGCGCTGGGTGTGATCTGCCGGCAGAACGCCCTCGATCCAGATGCCGTTGGTTCTACAAGAGGTTTCTTCAATATCGGATATCTTTAGTTCTATGAGCCCGTCCCCTACGGGATAAAAAAACTTAATAGGGATCTAGATTTTTTAATCGGCATGCTTTACAATGCCCATAGTTACATTGCAGAACCAATATTGACGGGGAATGTAGACGGGGATTTAGACGGGGATTTCCGGGGGACACGGCTGGGTGTTCCCCGGAAAACTCTTCATAGATTCAGGGTATTCGTGGGACAAATCCCACTACCTCCGCGCCGCGTTCCTAGACGGGGAGGGGATTACCATGCTGGTAGCAGAACAAGAAGTACAGGCTCTTGAGGCAATCGAAGACCCCATCGAGAGGTCGACGGCGGCGCTCCACGCTATCGAGGAAGCACGGGTGCTGATGTCCGAGCTGGCCAAGGTCAGGTCTCGGTCCGTGGCAGATGCGTCTCGTCGATATGGCGCCAGTAAGGCAGCCCGGCTGCTCGGGACCAGCCGTCACAACATGTACCGAGTTATCAGCAACGGACTGACGCCGGAAGAGCGGTCCTTGCGGGGTGCCGAGTGGGTGGCAATCCTCAGGTTCCCCCAAAGTTCAGAGCGTGGTAGTGCGATCGATGCGGACTCGAACGAGCTCGACGATCAAAGCTCCGATGAGCTCGTCACAGAAACGGTGGCCTGAGACGACGCTGGCTGATCGCCGACCCAGCCGTCTGATGCCTGTCATGGGCGACGGAACGGTCGTGCTCTGGAAGTCGGCGAGCGGCCAGCGTCGAAAGTGGATACACGAGGAAGTGCTCGGGTACCACGTCAACGATCACCGTACAACTGAGGACGGATCCGTCAACGAGGCGCTCCCGTTGGACACACTGGACGTGTCCTTTGGAGTGTGCTTGGCCCCCTTTGCGCAGTCCCCGTGACGGATCGATAGTGTGGCCCCCGTCCGGGGTTAGGGGGCGGGGGTCCACACGATTGTGATCCAGTTCTCCAGAACAATTGTGATCCACTTCCCGGGCTGGCGATCTGGGCTCCTCTGGCGGTCTGGGTCCACCCCTCCTATTCGCTAGATCCCTCAACCGACGTTCCAGAGGAGCCGAGGCGAGGTGGGGCCGAGTCACGACACCCAGTGGACCAGCGCCCGGAACAAAGGGGTCCTGGGCGGCAAGCTCACCCAACCACTGCACACGCAACTGGTTGTGCGTAGAGTGGGGCAACCCGGATCGACGAACGACGGAGGGGCAGATGTTTGCAGAGCAATTCGGTGACGGCCAACTGGTCTACGGCTTCTTGTGGTTCTTCTTGTTCTTGATCGAGATCTGGTTGTTGATCTCGGTGTTCGTCGACATCTTCCGGAGCGACGACCTGAAGGGCTGGGCCAAGGCCCTCTGGGTCCTCTTCGTGTTGGTCATCCCGCTGATCGGCATCCTTGTGTACTTCATCTTCCGAGGGAACAAGATGCGCGCCCATGCGGTTGCCGCTGCCGACCAACAGGAGCAGGCCTACGAGAGCTGGGTGCGGCAGGCAGCCGGTGGTGCGAACCCGGCAGATCAACTGGCCAAGCTGGCCGACCTGAAGGCGAAGGGCCACATCACCGACGAGGAGTACAACCGGCTCAAGGCGGGGATCATCGACACCCACGCCGCTCCTGCTCAGTGATCGGCTGAACAGCTCGGCGACCGAGAACGGTTCGGCGGTGAAAAGCCGCCAAGAGCAGGAGGGACGGTCGCAAGCGGATGCCTACTGGCTGGTGGCAGTGGCGTGCGCGCCGCTCACGACGGCGTGACTTCGATCACCACCTTGACATCATCCGGCTTGCGGTCGAGAGCGTCCTGCCAGGAGTCGAGGGGTACCCGACGACTGACCAGCTTCGACAACCACCCTTGGTCGGCCTTGGCCAGCGCTGCCGCGGCAGCCTCATAGTGCCGGCGATTGGCGTTGACCGAGCCGACCACCGCTTCGTTCTCCAGCACCATGTTCCGGTTGAGCGTGCCGCCGTCGATGGAGATGGTGTGGCCGCCTGACGACACCCCGGTCAGACACACCACGCCCCCGATCCCCACATGCTGCATGGCGTCGAGTACCAGGGAGTCCACCCCAGTGCACTCCATGACCACGTCGGGGTCCTTCACCGCATCGGCGATGGAGCCGGTGTGGTACGTGCCACCCAGCTCTGCCACCAGGTCCGGCTTCAGGCCGTCGGTCATCCGGTCGATGACGTGTACGTCAATCCCACGCTGGACGCCCAGCAGTGCCGCCAGCAGCCCGATGGGACCGGCACCGGTGACCACTGCCGTCTTCGGGTCCCAGTGCGCTCGCCCGCCGATACGGTCGACCTGCTCCCACGCCTTGGCCACCACGCTGGTCGGCTCCAGCAGCACGCCCAGCATGCCGAGCTTGGGATCGACCTTGACCACGAACTTCGGTTGGATCCGGTACCGCTCGGACAGGTAGCCGTCGTGCTGCTTAATGCCACGCTCGGTGTACTGGCCGTTCCGGCAGAAGTCCCACTCGTCCACCGCGCAGTTCGCACAGGGAACCGGGTCGGGACGGCGAACGATGCCCACGACGAGATCGCCCTTGGTGACCCCGCACCCGTCGGGTGCCTCGAGCACCTTGCCCAGGGATTCGTGTCCGAGGATCAGTCGCTCCCGTCCTGCCGGCGGCCACCCGTAGCTGCCGGAGAGAATCTCGATATCGGTGCCGCAGATGCCGACCCCCAGCGTCTGAACCAACACCGGGCCATCGGACTCCGGCGGTTCGTCGACATCGTCGAGACGGGCGGAGTCCTTGGTCAGTGGGATGACGGTCAGTGCCTTCATGTGCTTCCTCTCTCTGAGTCTCTAAGCTCCGAGCCGGGTACCCGAACCGGACGCATACCAGTGACCCGGCGCCTACGAACCGGCGTCCTTGGCCGCCGACGATCCTCCGGGGGAGGTCGACCCGCTCGCTGGTGCGGGAGTACGACCGCTCGTCCCATCCGCACCGGGTGCCGGTGTACCGGCTGCCGTGCGGCGGACCTTGCGATGCGCTTGCTGACCGAGCCGGTGCAGTCGACCTGCACCGCTCTTCGAGCGGGTCATGCCTCGACGAGTCTGAAGGATCGCGTCTGCCTCCATGAACGGCTTGACCTCACCGGCCAGTTTCGACGCCGAGTTCACCAGCGACACGTGCGAGAACGCTTGAGGGAAGTTGCCGACCAGCCGGCCGGCGACCGGGTCGTACTCCTCGGACAGGAGGCCGAGATCGTTGCGAAGACCCAGTAAGCGATCGAACAGGGCACGGGCATCATGCTTCCGGTCGATCATGGACAGGCAGTCGGCCAACCAGAAGGAGCAGGCCAGGAACGCTCCCTCCCGACCGCTCAGGCCGTCGACGTCACTGGCCTCGGCCGCCCGGTACCGCAACACGAAGCCGCCATCGACCAGCTCCCGCTCCACCGCCTCGATGGTCCCTTTTACCCGGGGATCTGTCGCCGGCAAGAACCCGACCAGCGGGATCATCAACAAGCTGGCGTCGAGGGCATCGGACCCGTAGTACTGGGTGAAGGAGCCTTTCTTGGCGTTGAAGCCCTCGGTGCAGACCTGGTCGTGGATCTCCTTCCGGATGGCCCGCCATCTGTCGAGAGGACCGTCCAACTTGGCGCGCTCCACGCTCTTGATAGCCCGGTCCACGGCCACCCAGGCCATCACCTTCGAGTGGGTGAAGTGGCGTTGAGGACCTCGGACCTCCCAGATCCCGTCGTCGGGCTGCCGCCAGCCGTCCTCGAGGAAGTTCATCAAGGCACACTGGAGATCCCACGCCGGGTCTTGGAACAAGTCTCCCGCCAGAGTCGCTTCGTACAGAGCCGACATGACCTCGCCGTAGACGTCCAGCTGGAACTGCCCCGATGCGGCGTTCCCGATGCGGACAGGGGAGGAATTCTCGTAACCCGGAAGCCAGTCGACTTCCCACTCGTCGAGCCGGCGCTCGCCGGCGGCGCCGTACATGATCTGCAGCTGCGAAGGATCACCGGCGACGGCACGCATGAGCCAGTCGCGCCAGGCCATGGCCTCCTCGTAGAACCCACCCCGCATCAACGATTCGAGGGTCAGGGTGGCATCCCGTAGCCAGCAGAACCGGTAGTCCCAGTTCCGCGCTCCCCGAGGGCCTCGGGGAGGGACGTCGTTGCTGCGGCGACGATCCCGCCGGTCGGCTGGTAGGTCAGCGCCTTCAGGGTGATGAGCGAGCGCACCACCGCTTCACGATCGCCACCCTCGTAGGTGCACTGGCTCACCCAGTCGTGCCACCAGGTCTCCGTGTCCTCGATGGTGTAGAGGGCCTCGACCGGCCGAGGCGGCTCTTCGCTGGCCGGGAACCACGCCAGGGAGAACGGGACCTGCTGCCCTTCGGAGACGGTGAACTCGGCCACCGTCGACATGTCCTCCCCATGGGTGTGGATCGGCGTCCACAGCGACAGGCCGTCAGGGCCGGCGATCGCGGTCAGGGTGCCGTCGAGGCGGCGAACCCAGGGGACGATCTGGCCGTAGCCGTACCGGATGGTCAGGTTCATCTTCATGGCCACCCGACCCCGAACACCTTCGACCAGACGGACGACCTCTGGATGTTGTTGGCGGATCGGCATGCAGTCGATGACCCGGACTGTTCCCTCGGGCATGACGAACTCCGACTCCAGGACGAGCGAGTCCCCCCGATAGCGGCGATGGGTGGCCAGGTGGGCACCTTCCGGCGCGATCTTCCAGTAGCCGTGGTCTTCGTTCCCCAGAAGCTTCGAGAAGCACGCCGCCGAATCGAACCGAGGCAGGCACAGCCAGTCGATGGAGCCGTCTCGCCCGACCACTGCAGCCGTATGCAAGTCGCCGATGATGCCGTAGTCCTCGATCGGGAGCGTCACGGCACCATGTTTAGACCATGTTCAGCCCGATGGAGAAGCACTTGCCGCACACTGCGATCCGGCTGGCCTGCTGGTGTCGTGCGGCGGGCCCAGACCGCCTCTCCGCAGACCCGCTGATTGATGGCTAATTGGTACAGGGGCCGGTACTCACGGCGTTGGTGACGGACTCGGCCTGCTGCACCCGGGACAGCACGCCGGGCGAGGTCAAGGCGTAGCCCACGTCGGCATCGGTGGTGGACCGGGAGAACACGATGCCGATCACGACGCCGTCGGGCATGATCAGTGGACCCCCGGAGTTACCCGGACGCACCACCGCCTGGATCTCGTACACGTCCCGAACGGTGAGCCCCTGCCCATAGATGTCCCGCCCCTCGGCCTCGAACTCCGCCATGACGCCGGCGGGACCGTAGGCGAATATGCCGCCTCCTGGATAACCGAGGATTGCCCCCTGGGTCAGGCGTGGGACCGTGCTCGGGTCGAGTCGAAGCGGTGGTTCGGGCAAGTCCTGGGTCCGCAGCACGGCCAGATCGAACGACGGATCGAACAGCACAACAGTGGTGGCATGCGAACCAGCACTGTCCACGACGGTGGGGTGTGGGATACCCGCCACCACGTGAGCGTTGGTCACCACCAGACCGGGGGCCACCACGAAACCGGAGCCTTCTTGGATCTGGTCACAACCGTCACCGACGATCTTGACCGTGGACGGCTCTCCGGCAGCCACCGCCGAGCTGACACTGGCGTTGTCGGGCAAGGGAACCGGGCCGGCAGAAGCGGGTGCCAGCTGTGCGAAGACAGGCGGAAATCCCTCCTGAGAGAGGAAGGTCTGCACCCGGGAGAACACCGAGGGTGGCGCAGGGAGCACGTCATCCAGGGACCGGATGATGGTGGAGTTGGCGATCACCGTGTTCAGACGCAGGTACGAGCTGTTGACCAACGTGCTGGCCACCAACCACACAGCGAGCAGCGAGGCCACCACAGCCACCACCACCCCCAAGACCGAGTCGACAGGGCCGAGCTTCCCCCGATGCACGACATAGAACGAACGACCACCCAGGATCCTGCCGGCCGTTCCCAGCACAACAGCGCTCCCCACCATGGTGACCAAGGCGACCGCGGTACGAGCCGACTGCGAATGCACCCAGTGCACCGTGACCGAGGCCAGCAGCGCGCCGAGGTACATCCCCAGCCAGAACCCGACGAAGGTCAAGGTCAGGAGCACTGCTCCGAGGCGCAGGCCTTCGACAGCAGCCACCACCACGACCACCAGGATCACCACATCGAGGATGTTCATCGATCAGTGGCACGGGCCAAGAGGCCCAACGGAGTGGCGGTCGAAGCTCGCCATCCCCTGGTCTGCGCATCGCGGCGTTGTCGTCGTCCGTGCAATCCAGTACGCCCTTCTCCGCCTTCCGCTGTGCCAGAGACCCAACGGTAGACGGATGCTGCAGACCGCATGACGGCAATTCCCCAGAAAATTCGCCGGACGTGTAAAGATCACTGGCGGAACGGTCGATGACCGAGTCCACAGACCCGTCATGGTTGTTCACCCCACGAACCCTCGTGGCTACTTCTACAGAAAAGATTCGGGAGATACGCGATGACCGACCAAACGCCGTCAGATCCCAGCGATCAGTCACCCTCCAGCCAGGCACCTCCTCCGCCACCTCCCGGTCAGGCGCCACCCCCTCCGCCACCTGGGTACAGTCCCCCGGCTCCACCCTCGGCTACTCCCGCGCCGCCTCCTTACGCCCAGACGCCCCCAGCCGCTCCTGCCTACAGTCAGGCACCCCCGGCCGGCAGCCCTTACGCCCAACAGCCTCAGGCCGGCGCTCCCTACGGGTACGTGCCCGCTCCCGTCGACAGTCTGGGACGCCCACTCGCCGACTGGTGGCAACGTGCAGTGGCCATCATTATCGACAGCGTCCTCCTGGCCATCGTCTTCACAATCCTTCGGGCCATCTTTGGCGGCAACAACAACGGGACCTCAGGTCATACGTCGACGGGGCATGCGATCGTCGCCGAGCTCATCTCCATCGTCATCAGCCTGGGGTACTTCGCGCTCCTGGATGGAGGGCAGAAGGGGCAGACCATCGGAAAGATGGCCATGGGAATTGCCACCCGGGACATCGCCACCGGCGGCAGCATCGGCCCCGCCCGCGGTCTTCTGCGCCGGTTCATCTACGAGATCCTGTTCATCGCTTTCGTCATCCCAGGCATCATCAACGTCCTCTCCCCACTGTGGGACAAGCGACGGCAGGCGTGGCACGACAAGGCTGCCTCTTCGGACGTCATCAAAGTCAGATGACAACCTGACGAACGTCACGAACAGATGAGGAGCTGACCAGCTCCCTCATTCGCCCTGTCTCTCCAGCAGGCCCCTAAGATTCTCTACGCGGCAACTGCAGAATTGGGAGCTGACGTGGCATTGAGACGACGGTCCCGGCACGCCGAGAACAAAGCGTTCCTGGGTTTCTCCGACATCGAACAGATCGGTGTCGGCGGGTTCTCGACCGTCTTCGGTGCCCGGGAGATCGAGACCGATCGCCTGGTGGCGTTGAAGCTCTTGAACGCCCACAACGTGTCGGAACACGACCTGCAGTCGTTCGGCCGAGAGATGCTCGCCCTTGGGACCTTGAGCGCCCATCCGAATATCGCGACCCTGTACCGGACACTGACCACCGACGACGGTCGGCCTGTGCTCGTCCTCGAGCTGTACCGAGGTTCGATCTCCGACCAGATCCATGATCACGGGCCACTGCCGCCAGAGGATTCGGTGGCCATCGCCATCAAGATCGCCGGCGCTCTCGAGACCGCCCATCAGGCCGGAATGCTGCACCGTGACATCAAGCCACAGAACATCCTGACCACCCAGGACGGGGAGCCATCGCTCGCGGACTTCGGGGTAGCGAGACTCCGATCTTCATCGCAGAGCGCCGCCGGCGTGATCGGGTTCGCGACGTTTCACGCCGCTCCCGAACTGCTCGAGGGTCGGGAGGTGTCTCCGGCCACTGACGTCTACGAGCTGGCCTCGACTCTGTACCAGCTCATCAGCGGCAAAACGCCCTTCCGCTCCTCCGAGGATGAGGGGCCGGCGCCGGTCATCCTGCGTATCCTCCACGAGCCGGTACAGCCGCTGCTGGCCGCAGACGTCCCCGTCGCCCTGTCAGATCTCCTGGTGCGGGCCATGTCGAAAGACCCGTCCGATCGCCCATCGTCTGCGCTCGAGTTCGCCGAGGAGCTGCGGTCGGTCGAGGAATCGCAGGGTTGGCCGGACACGATCTACACAGCAGAAGAGCGCGTCGTGACCGAGCACGCTGCTCCTCTCTCTGTCCCTACTCCCCCCGCTGCCGCTCCCTCTGTTCTGCTTACTCCTCCAGATCCTGCTCCTCCGCCTCCACCTATTCCTGTTGTTGCAGCGCCTCCACTGCCCGTTCCCCCTGCCTCCTCAGAGCCTCTTCCCGCTCCTCCGCCTGTTCCCCCGGTCTCTCCAGACCCTGCTCCTCCGGCGGCCGATCCTCAGGCTCCTGCTCCTCCTGTCTCTTCAGAGCCTCCTTCCGTTACTTCTGTTCCTCCGGTACCTCTCGTTCTTCCTCCTCCACCTCAGGCTCCTGCCCCCATCGAACCGCAAGACCCACAACAGCCGGCACCTGTTGAGCCAGCCTCGGTTCCACCAGCACCGCCGCCTGGAACATCCGCGACGGACTTCGATCAACTGTTCGAAGGCGATCACGACGAGCACACGGTTGCCGCCCCGACTCCGGCGAAGGGGACAGCGATGGTTCGCCCAGCTACCTGGAGCCGGCCTCGGTTCCTGTCACAGTCGTTCTCGCTGGACGACACGCCAACACGCCGAAACAGCGCCCCGCCGCCGGCCGTCAATACCCAGAACGAACCAGCGGCTCCCCTGTTCGACAAACCTCTGCACAACGAACCCGGTTCGTCCGAGGCGACCCTTCACCCCAACACGGAGCAGTCCGACGAACACCAGCCGGACGAACCCCCAAGCACCCCAACCAAGAACCGCCGTCGCCACAAACGACGTTAAGGAGTCAAGACCCCCAGGAGGCCGCTCCTCACCGAGGGGCGATACACGTCACAAGTACTCCCGGCGCCGCATGGCGATCATGGCGAACCATCCGGCAATGGGGGGAAGGTAGGAAGTGAAGAGCCGTTGAATGAACACAGCGGCCACCGCGGTGGGCTCGGGGATACCGGCCGAGGTCAGCCCCAAAATCAGTCCTGCCTCGACGATACCCACACCACCGGGAACCGGTGAGGCACCACCCAGTATGCCGGCCAGGGTGATGACCACAATGAGCGTGGCGATTGAGAGATGGTCACCGAATGCCTGCAGTGAAGCACCGAGGGCAAGTACCACGCAAAGCTGAGCAATGATGGCGCCGCCGAAGATCTGAGCCAACTTCTGTGGCCGGGTGGCCAGGGATTTCAGCTGGGCCGTCACGTCCGACACCTTGGGCCGCAACTTGTCTCCAGCCAATCGACGTAGTCGAGGCACGGCGAAGATCACGCCCACCAGCACGGCAACAGCAAGAACGACGATGATGATCAACCAGACGGTGCGGGCGCCACCGCCAGCCGGCGAATTCTCCAGGTGCAGGGTGTCAATGGCAAAGGGCAGTGCGATGATGAAGAGCCCGCCCTTCACGATCCAACTGGCCGTGGAGATCAGGACGCCGGAACTGACGGCCAGTGTGGCGTTGTACCCCTGTTGCTGGAAGAACCGCACCCGGGTGGCGATCACGGCCATCGTCCCCCCAGCAAGGCCAACGAATGTGTCGGCGATCTCGAGGGCGAGAACTCGGCCGTAGGGAAGGGGATCGATCACCGCGCCCTGCACTTCGAGCGCCAGAGCGGGATACACCGCCTGGGCGAGGATAAAGACCGCCACCACCCAAGCCCAGTCGGCACCGACGATGGTGTCGAAGGACTGACCGACGTTGACAAGTACTCCGATCAGGGCCCAGCCTCCGATGAGGCTGCCGATGATCAGAGCCACCGTCACCGGACTGATGCGTCGCGCCTCGGCCAGCTTCGGCACCTCTACTCCGGCTGCTTCGGCTCCGAGCTTGCGCAGGGAGTCGAGCAGGTCCTTGCGACCACGGAACTGTCGGGAGAGCGAAGGTGAGAGCGCAGCCCGCTGAAGGAATGGGAGGGCGGCGGCAGTGACCTCGCCGGGAAGGCAACGGATGGTCGACTTGATGACCCGCTCAGCCCCGGCTGCCAAAGTCAACGCACTCAGAGCGCAGCCTAGGTCGCGGTCGAGTTGCTCCTGGGTTGCATCCGAGGACGCTTTCCGGAAGTCCACCAGGCCGGCTTCGTCACCATCGATCACGATGGTGTCCGTCCCGATGGAGCCGTGAGCGATCCGGGCCGCTCGTAACGCCATGAGCTGGCCGAGCACTGCATCGAGGGCTCGGTCACCGATTTCGGCGTTGGGTGCGACTATCGAGCCGTCGCCAGTTGCCTCGGCTGCAGAGTGTGGCTCTGAAGTCCCGATGGTCAACGACGTCAGACTGACCCCCGGTGGCGGGCGGGTGACCAATACTGCGTCGTGGCTAGGGCCGACGCGGGCAGCATCGACCACGACGGGTACCCACGCGCCGTGATTGCCCGCCAACAAGGTCAGATAGGCCTCGTGTTCAACCTGCTGTAGCCGGGTAAAGGTGAGTGTGGGACCCGAATCCCGATAGAAGACGAATCGGAACGTCTTAGCAAAGAGCTGTGCATCTCGAGCGTCTCGTCCGTAGACAGACACGACAAAGGGCTCCCCTGAACCGGCAGTGGTGTAGCGGGCGACTCCCCACTCCTGCTGATGGACCGGCTCGAGCAGAGGTACCTCGATACCCATCTCCTCAACGAGTACGCCCACGTCGGCGGCGGACAGGAGACCCAACGGCGTCCCAAATGCGAGATGTACCGCGGCCACTACCCCCCATCCCAACGCGATACTGGCCAGCACACTGGTGAGCAGTCCCGACCCGTGGACAATGGTGGCCACAGCAGTCACCACGATGACGATCTGGACCACTCGTTCGAGCCTGCGAACCAAGTACGGCACCACAGCCAGTGCTACTGCGACGGCTGCAGCCACTCGGGGTTGTGGGTAGTGCAGATCCACGTGGGCCAACGATGCACCGGACAGACCGCCACCGTTGGGCCCGACCGATACCTCGATCAGATACGACAGGCCCCATGCGGCGAGGCCGGCAACGGCGACGTCCCGCGCCAGGGTAGAACGACGAGCCACCAGTGCGACGACACCCACCACGATGATCAGGCCCAACGAACCGAGTACCCAGACGATGGTGACGAGCCACTTGACACCATCGGGTGGTGGGGTCAGAAACCCGAGTACCGCACGCTCGTATCTGGGACCTGTGCTCAGCACCGCCCAGCAGATGACCAAAATGAGCGCAGCAGCAACCAGCCGGAAGGCATCCGAGCCGCGTCGACGGGTGGCGCCATCGCCAGTTGGAGCAAGAACGATCGAGCGCCAGGAGCGCCTACCTGCTTCGCTGCGCATTGAAATGCCGATCCTAATAGCGTCTCAACGAATTTGGACGAGTGCGCCCTTCGATCCATAGGAGTCGACCCGGGGTACGTGCCGATGCCAGGATTGGACGTCGGCACTCTGAGCAAAGAGCGCCTTGTCCCAAAAGGGGGACTATGGGTACTCCCACAAGTATCGAGGGCGGAGGAGTACCCAAGGACCGCGGATCTTCGGACGCAGAGTCAGATCCCTCGTTCGCGTCGTCATGGAGGCGAAAACGTCTCACGGTAGAGGAGCGAGTGGCCCGGGGAATAGCCGCACGCAACGCAGTTCCCAGATCGACGCATGGATCATTCGAGCCGGCGTTGGATCGCCCCGACCCTATTTCGTTGTTGGAGCAACAAGGCGCGAGTCGGGTGCCGGATCTGATCCCGATCCGTTACGGACGGATGCTCGTCTCGCCGTTCACGTTTTATCGGGGAGCTGCGTTGGTCATGGCCACCGACCTCGATCGCACTCCTCGATCCGGAGTCACCGTGCAGCTGTGTGGTGACGCTCACCTCTCGAATTTCGGTCTGTTCGCCACACCCGAACGCCAGATGCTCTTTGACATCAACGACTTCGACGAGACACTCCCCGGGCCGTGGGAGTGGGACGTGAAACGCCTTGCTGCCAGCCTTGAGGTCATGGGTCGGCACCGAGGATTCTCGCGCTCGGACCGGAGAGCCGTGGTCATGGAGAGCGTACGGACGTACCGGGAGCGCATGCGTGAGGCTGCCGCCGCGGGCACATTAGAGGTTTGGTACGACCATGTGGAGGTTGGCCGCCTTCTCGACCAGGTCGGCCAGGAGGTGCGCAAGGGGCAGCTCAGCAAGAAGGAGGCCAGGAAAGCGAAAGGGCACATCGCCAAGGCGCGGACACGCGACAGCGTACGGGTGTTCACCCGCCGCGTCAGCAAGATCGACGATGAGCTTCGCTTCGTCGCCAACCCTCCGCTCATTGTGCCCATCGAGAACTTGGTGTTCCCAGGCTCGGAGTGGGAGAACTTCGGCGTCCTCGTTAAGAAGCTGCTCGCCTCGTATCGGCAAACGCTCGGGGTCGAGCATCACCCGCTCGAGGAGTTCCGCTATGTCCATGCGGCCCGCAAGGTGGTCGGAGTCGGGAGTGTCGGTACCCGGTGCTACATCCTCCTGCTGATCGGGCGCGACGAGACCGACCCTCTGATCCTCCAGGTGAAAGAGGCGCAGGCTTCGGTCCTCGAACGCTTTGCCGGCCGAAGTGAGTATGCCAACCACGGACAGCGGGTCGTGGCTGGTCAGCGCCTGATGCAGGGGGCCACGGATGTCTTCCTCGGTTGGCAGCGCATCAAGGGTCTGGACGGGGAGACTCGCGATTACTACATACGTCAGCTCCACGACTGGAAGGGGGGAGCCGAGGTCGAGGAGCTGCTCGTGCCCGGGGCCACGCTCTACGCCCGGCTCTGCGGGGGAACTCTTGCTCGCGCCCATGCCCGTTGGGGAGATCGGATTGCTATCGCGTCGTACGTGGGTAAAGGCGAGGCTTTCGACCGGGCGATCGCCGATTTTTCAGCGAAATACGCCGATCAGAACGAGAGGGACTACGAGGCACTTGCCCAAGCGGTGAAATCCGGTCGGCTCACCGCGCAGATGGGCACCTAGCGGCAGCCGGTGCCGCAGACCTGACCCGGTGATGTCAAGAACATGCGCTAGCGGGAAGGCCCGTCGAACTCGTCGTCGGGCAAGTCCCTTGGATCAAGATCGGTAGCCGGGGTAGACCCGACATCGATGCAGTCGACCTTGACACCTTCCACAGGTCGTCGTTCCCGTCTGCTGTCGCCGCCTCCCACCAGGATCGAAAAACGGGACGGGCCGCCCGTGACACTTTGCGCCGCGGCGTCAAGATCGTCGGTCGCACGATGTACCCGGCCGAGCCTGGTCATGACCGCCAGGCCCCCGATGAGTGCGAACTCGGAAGAAGGGATCTCGTTGGCCAGCGTCCGCAAAGCGCCGACGAGGTGCGGTGCCAGACCACTCAGCCCATCGATGAGCAGGATCTCACCAGGCCGGTTCCTCCACTTCGCTAAGTAGACCCTCCGATTCTGGAAGGTCAGCGTCGCTCATGGCCACCCGTCTGTCGCTTTCACATGCTCGGTCTATACCGTAGGTTCGACATAGAGGCCCGCACTGATTTCGCCACTTGCCGGAGAAGCCGGACCAACCCCGGTCAACTGTCGAGGCCCAAGGAGAGTTGCGCCTGGGGTACCGGGTCCTCGTCGGGGATGTTCACGGGACCGTACACAGCTTCGAAGATCCTCGGGGCCTCGTAGATCCGGTTGCGCTCCCTTCCCGTGACCTCGTGCAGGTCGCCGCGCTCCACGAGCGTCTCGATGGCAGAGTGGGCTGTCGGTCGGGTCACGTCGAGGATCCGTGAGACTCGGGAGGCGCTGACCACCGGTACCGAGAAGAGATACTCCGCTAGCCGGACCACCGAATTCGGCCTTCCTTCTTCGAGGAGTGCATTGCGCATGTCGTGCTGGAGCTCCACCAGCCGCACGGTTCGCTCCTCGGCATCGCGGGCCTGTCGGCGCACGCCTCGGAGAAAGAACGTGAGCCACGGCATGAGGTCGCCCGTTTGGCTCGTGATGAGGAGGTTGTCGTAGTACTGGCTACGGTGCTGCTCGAAATATGCGGAAAGGTAGAGGAGCGGCTGTGACAGCGCACCGCGCAGCACCAGCATCAGCGGGATGAGAAGTCGGCCGATCCGTCCGTTCCCGTCGAGAAAGGGGTGGATGACCTCGAACTGGTAGTGGGCGAGCGCCAGCTGGACGAGGAGCGGATGATCGTGCTCGTGGAGAAACCGCTCGAGATCGTCCAGCGCAATCCCCATCTCGTGCTGTGGCGGCGGTACGAACACAGCGTTGTCGAGTGTGGTTCCCCCAATCCAGACAGGGCTCTCCCGTAGGTCACCAGGACGCCGGTGTTGGCCGCGAACGCCGGAAAGGAGGATCTCGTGCATTTCCCGGAAGAGCCTGATTGAAACGGGAAATCCATCGTGCACGCGGAGAAGCCCTTGCTCCATGGCGTGAATGTAGTTCTGGACCTCTCGGGCATCGTCTGCCTCATCCAAGTTCGGCGCCTCGCCAGCTTCGAAACGGAGGAGTTGTCCGACGTCGGTCCTCGTACCTTCAATCCGCGAGCTGAGCACCGCCTCGAGCCTGAGGTGGGGTCCGATCAGCAGGTGCGGGTTTGGGATGAGGCGGCCGACTCCACCGAGTCGGTGTACTGCCCCTGTTGCCTCGTCGAGGAGGACGACCACCTCCGAGGGGAGGTCGAGGCGTCGTGGCAGCGGCTCCGGGAAGAAGGCGTAGGAGTCGGTGGGCGTCTTTCGGACCACCCCACGAGCTTGCGAGGTGAACGCTTCTGGTCGCATGAAGGGCCTCCTTGGCAACAGCGCTTTCCTCATGGACAGTTTAACTAAAGTTATTGGCTAAAACTTTACTTAGATGGACGGGAGGTCAAGCCGGCTTTCGCCGTGTTCGAGGCTCCCGCACTCCGAGGGGCCGGAGGTGGGACGGACCTCTTCCCCCGAGACCGCCCGCTCGATGGTGAGCACCCTCCCATCCAGGTCGTCGAAGCGAAAGGCAGCCAACTCTCCCCATCTGACCAGGGAGAACGCCGTCACGATTTTGCGCGCTCGGCAGGATTCGAACCTGCAACCTTCTGATCCGTAGTCAGATGCTCTAGTCCGTTGAGCTACGAGCGCTGGCGCTACGAGGAGTGATCTGCACTCTCCGACGCAAGCGTCGACGGCGTGCTCCCCACTTCCAATAGCCGGACGATCCTACCCTTTCGATTCGATCCACACGATGGCCCCTCCACCCAGTTACGTGTGGCCACAGGATTCTGACGGACCGTCAGATACAATCCGTGGTCACTGAGAGCCACCGCATCTCTCCAGATCACACCCTTCCAGGAGGTCCCTATGCCATCCGCCGCACCGCTGAACGGCGTCCGAATCATCGAGTGTTCGGCACTGGGACCTGCGGCTATCACCATGCCGTTGGTGGACCTCGGCGCCGAGGTCATCAAGGTGGAGCCACCGGCAGGTGACTACATCAGGGAGATGACCTGGCCGATCGTTGAAGGGGTGTCCCTGATGCACCTTCACATCAACCGCGGCAAGCGCAGTATCGTCCTCGATCTCCGTGCCGACGAAGACGTGGCCACGTTCAAGGAGCTGGTCAAAACAGCCGACGTGGTAGTCGAAGCGATGCGACCCGGTGGGTTGGAACGGCGCGGCGTCGGCTTTGAGCAACTTCGCCAGATCAACCCGAAGATCGTGTTCTGCACGATCTCCGGCTACGGAATGACCGGTCCATACCGCGACCTACCCAGCCACGGCGTGGCCTACGACGTCTGGGCCGGCATCGTCTCCCCTCAGATGAACGACGAAGGTTTCGCCTACCTCCCCGAGCATGCGTCGATGGGTATCCACGCCGGACCGCTCTTCGGGGCGCTGGGCATCCTGGCCGCGGTGGTCCGGGCCAAAGAGACCGGCGAAGGCTCGTTCCTCGAGATCGCCCAATCCGACGCGGCCGCAGCCATGGACTGGTACCGGAGCGAGACGTGGCGAGCTTACGAACGGCCCGAGGCAGAGGTCACCGGCAATAAGGCGGACAATTACGAACGCCGGGCACCGGGAACCGCCGGGATGATCGAAGGGGTCCGGTACCAGGTCTACGAGACGTTGGACAACAAGCACATCTTGTTCATGGCATCCGAACAGGCCTTCTGGAAGAACTTCTGCGAGGCAGTCGACCGTACCGACATGTTCGAGAAATGGCCGGGCTCGAAATTCGCCGACCATGCCCGCAACAACACGGAGATGCGCAAGGAACTGAAGGCCATCTTCCTGACCAAGACGGCAGCAGAGTGGATCGACTTCGGGGTGAAGGTGAACGTGCCCATCGGGCCGGTGAACACCCCTCAGACCATCGCCGACGATCCGCAGTTCCAGGATCGGTTCCACTGGTTCGGAGCCGAAGAACTCGGGGCCGATCAGCTTGCCACTCCGGTGAAGTTCATCGGGGAAGAGCTCCCCGTGCCGACCAAGGCACCGACGGTCGGGCAGCACACCGACGAGGTCTTGGCCGACGTGCTCGGTTGGGATGAAGACCGCATCGCCGAGTCCCGCGCCCGTGGTGGCCTGGGCGGTCCTCGTACATAACAGCCCTGGGTGGTGCCAACACATGACGGCGGGTCGACGCAACCGGGACATCCCAATATGGCTGGGCGTTACACTCGATGAATGCCCTCGGCAAAGACACGAGTGCCGGCCATCGAAGGCTGGTTCACCCTGGACGATTCGGCACCTGCTCTCCTCGGAAGCAAGTGCACGACCTGCGGGACGTTCGCGTTTCCGAGAGAGACGTTCTTCTGTCGTAATCCTGAGTGCTCGGGAACCGAGTTCGCCGAGACCCCTTTGAGCCGCCGGGGCAAGGTCTGGTCCTACACGAACGCCTGCTACCAACCCCCCAAGCCCTACGAGGCTGCCGATCCGTATGAACCGTTCTCCATCGCTGCAGTGGAGCTGGCTGCGGAGAAGATGGTGGTCATGGGGCAGGTCGTCCCAGGCGTGACCGTAGACGATCTCGCCGTCGGCACCGAGGTGGAGATCGTGCTCGACACCCTGTACGAGGACGACGAGCACGAGTACTTGGTCTGGAAGTGGCAGCCGGTCGATCATCCAGCCGGCGAGGAGAGCTCACATGCCTGATGACAACCGGATCGCCGTCCTGGGCGCAGGCATGCATCCCTGGGGCAAGTGGGGACGGAACTTCGTCGAGTACGGGCTGGCCGCCGCCGGAGACGCACTGGCCGCCGCCGGGCTGGCCTGGACCGACATTCAGTACGTATCCGGTGCCGACACCATCCGGAACGGCTACCCGGGGTTCGTGTCCGGGGCCACCTTCGCCCAGGCCCTGGGTTGGACCGGCGCTCGGGTGTCGAGCTCGTACGCGGCGTGCGCATCGGGCGCCCAAGCGGTTAACAACGCCCGGGCACAGATCCTGGCCGGGCTGTGCGACGTCGCCCTGGTGGTCGGCGCCGACACCACCCCGAAGGGGTTCTTCGCTCCGGTCGGCGGCGACCGCAAGGACGACCCGGACTGGCTGCGCTTCCACCTCATGGGTGCGACCAACCCCACCTACTTCGCTCTCTACGCCCGGCGCCGTATGGAGCTGTTCGGCGCCACCGAAGAGGACTTCGCCGCCGTCAAGGTGAAGAATGCGAAGCACGGTCTGGAGAACCCGTACGCCCGGTACCGGAAAGAGGTGACCGCCGAGGAGGTTCTGGCCTCGCCCATGGTCGCCGATCCCCTACGCCTTCTGGAGATCTGCGCCACTTCCGATGGAGGGGCGGCCCTGGTTCTCACCAGCATGGCGTTCGCCAAGCGCCACGCCGGCACCGAGGGCCTGGTGACCATCGACGCTGTCTCCACGGTGACCCCGCGGTTCCCCCAGACGATCATCGAGATGCCCAACTTCGCCACCGACTCGGGCGTGTCTGCTGTCAACACCGGACCGACCTTTAAGCGCTCAGTCGCACTGGCCGCCTACGAGGAAGCCGGGATCAGCCCTGACGATGTGGACGTCGCCGAGGTCTACGACCTCTCCTCCGCGCTCGAGCTCGACTGGTACGAGGACATCGGGCTGTGCAAGGAAGGGGAGGCCGAACGTCTCCTCCGTGACGGTGACACCACCATCGGTGGACGGATCCCAGTCAATCCCAGCGGTGGTCTGTCGTGCTTCGGGGAGGCGATCCCTGCGCAGGCCATCTCCCAAGTGTGCGAGCTGGTATGGCAGCTTCGCGGTCAAGCGACCGGTCGCCAGGTCGAAGGAGCACGGGTCGGCATCACCGCCAACCAGGGCCTCTTCGGTCACGGCTCATCCATCATCGTCTCCGCTTAGCACCACGTCCAACGTCGTCTGCATCCTGTCTCACGACGGCCATCGTCCCTACCGATACGCCAGGGGAAGGTACGCGTTGTTCGCCTACTAGTCACGTCATCGTGATCTTTCGGCAACATTCGCTTCCTACGATGCAACCGTGCTCGTCCCACTGGCTCCGATGCCACCCGGCACGGTTGCAACGGAGCAGGGACGGCACGCCAACGACAGTCGGATGGCTCTTCAGAGGCCCAGATGAACGGCCCTTTGGTCCACCTTGCCTCTCTCCTGGGCCTCTCAGCAGATATCCAATAGGCTGAGCACGGAACGACTGATCACGGGAGGTTGCTCACCGGGTGATCAACCACACCGTAGACAACTCGGAGGACAGCGCCGAGGAGCGCCCAGAGGACCACACCGCCGGGGCAGTCCTGCACCAGGTCTTGGCCCGTTCCGCCCAGAAGTTCATCGACAACGACATCGTCGGTGGGTCCTGGGGGTCGAGCATCGAAGCCGAGCGGGTGCACCAGAGCAGGGTGGCGTTACGTCGCATGCGGTCCAACCTCCGGACCTTCCGCCTTCTCGTCGATCCGAACTGGGGAACGTCGCTCCGAGCAGAGCTGGCCTGGTACGCCGACCGCCTGGGCGAAACTCGTGATCTCCACGTCCTTCGTTCGCTGCTCGACACCCACGGGGCCGATGTCATCGATCCCAGGCGTCTCAGTGCGATCCTCGACGTCATCGATACCTCACTCGACGCTGCCGCCGCCGGTGTCGACGACGTCCGTTCGGGAGGGCGCCACGATCACCTCGTCACTCAGATACAGGTAGCGGGAGACGACCCGCCGTTCACCGTCAAGGCCACGAAGCCCGCCGAGTTGGTATTGGCTCCGATGCTGCAACGAACATGGCACGACGTGCGAGGGGCCGGACGCATCGCCAGGAAGAAGGCCACCGATGCACACCTTCATAAGCTTCGCATCCGCCTGAAAGGACTCCGCTACGGGGCCGAAACAGTGGCGCTCATCGCTGGAGCTCCGGCTGGGAAGACAGCGCGGGCGGCTGAGGCGCTCCAGAGCCGCCTCGGCGACCTGCACGACGCGTGTGTCTCGGTGACCTGGCTCTCGAACCTGGCCGAGGACCACCCCGAGCTGGCCAAGAGCGCCCGGCAGCTGCAGTCTGTCCAAGAAGCGTCGGCAGCAGCGACGCGGAAAGGCTGGCGTAAAGACCTCAGCGAGGTGGAGCGCCGGTGGCGGAAGTGGCAGGGCTGAGGCAGGCGCCCGAACTGCCTATCCGTTGGACCCCTTCACCTGATCTACCGCGATATGTGAAGTCTCCCACAGCTTGATCCCGCCCAGAATACCGGCGGTGTTGTCCACGATGGTGACGTCGTCATCGAGGTCGTCCCGAACCAGTCGGCGGGAGTTTCCCCCGCCGATATAGAGATGGTCGAAGAACGTGAGGTCCCGCAGGTTCTTGATGGCCTTGTGCGTCCGCTTGTTCCACCGTTCCTCACCGATCTCCTTGCGAGCCGCCTCACCCAGCTGCTCGTTGTACGTCTCACCTTTGCGGAAAGGTTGATGTGCGATCTCCAGGTGGGGCATGAGTTTGCCTTCGTAGAAAAGGCCCGTCCCAAAACCGGTGCCCAAGGTGATCACCAGCTCCAGACCGTGGCCGGTGACTACCGCCGCACCCTGGATATCGGCGTCGTTGGCCACCTTGGTCGGCAACCCCAGGGCCGTGGTCAACGCGCTGGCCAGATCGAAGGCATGCCAGGCCTTGGCCAGGTGGTCGTCGATCTGGCTCCCCGGGCCGTGTTTGGTCGAGAAGTGCGGCGCCGATAGGACGACTCCGGCCCGGACCATACCCGGGAAGCCCGCCGATGCACGCTGCGCATGAGGGAGGGACGCCACCAGGTCGGCGAGGGTGGACACCAGCTTCTCCGGCGGCAGTGGGTACGTCGTGGGCACCTTCACTCGATCAGCCACCATGGCCCCGTCGGCGTCCAGGACAGATGCCTTGAGACCGGTACCCCCGATATCGATGGCCAGGGTCAAGGGATACTTCGGCTCGGTCTTCGGCGGTGCGGTCGCCGGTGAACCCTTGTTGGTCTCGTTGCTCATGGCTACACGCTATGCGTCCTCGAGGCTCAGTGGACAGACGGTCCAGGCCCACTTGCTTCGCCGAAAAGCTGAGTCGAGAGACAGTGACCATGGCTCGAACGGCCAGGCGGCAAAGCCGCCGAGAACGAGGCGACGGTTCACCAGTGGTCGTGATGCAGTACGTCTTCGAGAGGTAGGCGACTCCGCCATCCGTGGCGCTCGAGATCGGGAACCGTCTCGAGGTGACTGACCGGTCCGATGCAGAGCCACGCAACCGGAAGGATCCCGTCAGGAATGCCCAGGAGCTCTTGGAGGAAACGCTCTCGGTAGAACGAAACCCACCCCATCCCCAACCCTTCGGCAGTACACGCCAACCACAGGTTCTCGATAGCAAGGCACACCGAGTACAGACCGGCATCGGCGATGGCGTGGCGACCGAGGACGACCGGTGCTCCTCGCTTCGGATCGTAGGTCACGACGACAGAAAGGGAGGCTTCGAGGATGCCGTCGATCTTGATGCCGGCGAATCGCTCCGCCTCCTCGCCCCCGAGCGTATTGGCGAACACCTGGCGCTCGTCCTGCACGTGCTCCCAGAACGACCGCCTGACCTTCTCGTCTCGGACCAGCACGAAGTCCCATGGCTGTGTCAACCCCACGCTGGGAGCGGCGTGGGCAGCGTGCAGCACCCGGTCGAGCACGTCGGTGGGGATCGTGCCATCGGTGAACTCGGCGCGCACGTCCCGCCGCCGATGGATGACGTCATAGAGGTCGGTCGAGTTCGAAGAAGGCGGTGTCACAATGGCCGAGACTACGCGCCATCAGGTGATCAAGGTTCGGCTCCATGAGATCCCGCCTCCCACTACCCACATCGGCTCCTTTCCCCTCGGTCCCACCCCCTCGATCAGCAGGGAAACCGACGGCCACCTCGGGTCGAGAGCACGGGGTCGTCGAACCAGGAACGCAGGGTGATCCGGGCAGGTGGAAGTCCTCCGTAGACCAGCACACCCTGTCCAGGATCGATCCGCCGGAGCGCATCAGGAGGAGCCAGCCGACGAGTAGCCGGTGACCGGGTCGTGGTACGGCCGCCCTGACCTCCGGATGTGGTTGCCGGCAGGTGGAGCTCTTCATCACCGATGAGGTGGCTGGCGTGATCGAGGGTCGACGGGTCGGAGATGCCGGACAGGAACACTTTGGCCCGGTGGTTGTTCACGACCGTCGCCGCTCTCAAGCCGTACCGAGCGGTGATCTGGGCAAGATCCTGCCAGATCGTCACCAGCTGCATCCCGTGACCGGCCGCTGTGGACGCCAGGGCGTCGAGGTCGGTGAGGGGAGCAATGTTGGCCGCCTCGTCGAGAACGACGAGGAGCGGAGGGTCCAGCGGTCGACCGCGGCGGGTCACGGTCTCGTAGGCATGCTCCACAACTTGACGAACCACTGCAGTGAACAAGGGGCTGAGCCGGCGTTGGTCGTGTGCCGGTGCGCACAAGTAGAGGGTGCCGCCACCGTCAATGAGGCTGCCGGCGTCGAGGTCGGAACACGGTGTCCCCAGAACACCCGGAAACGCTGCACTACCTGAAACCGCTGTGCCATCCGAACTCGGCACCTCGGCGAACGGCTCCAGAACGGTCTCCGCCGTCGTGTACACCGAGCTCCGCTGACGGTCCTCTTTGCCGAACGACGCCCGTGCTGCCTGGATGGCCTCGATCACCCCGGCGGTAGCAAGATGATCCAGTACCTCTTCCTCCTCCTGGGTGTCGACCCACCGGACTACGTCCGCCATGGAGCGGCCCCCGGTGGCCGCGGCAAACAGGAGCGGGGCGAGAAGTTTGGCCGCCGTGGCGTACCAGAAGTCGCCGTCGGCCATCGGCCCGGTGGTTCCTTTGGCGACCTCGATCAACGAGGCGGCGGCCTTACGAGCCCCAGGCCAGGTTCTGGCGGCAGGAAGCGGCGACCACCGGACCGACGGGAGGCCGGTCGAACCACTCGGATCGAAGCACGCCACGTCGCCGCAGCGCTGTCGCCACTCGATGGTGTCCCGCACCAGATCAGACTTGACGCTGGTGGCGACAACTGGTCCGTTCCAGCCGAGGATGGCCGGGATGGCGAACCCCGTCGTCTTGCGACTCTGCGTCGGTCCGAAAACGATGACCGACTGCGCCGGCTCAGCCACCAACGTGGATCGCCCGAAGCAGCCGAGGACGAGACGCCCGGATAGTGGTCGGGATACACCACGACCACGGCCTCCGTAGATCAACGAGCCGAGATCGGACGGGCGTGCCCATCGAGCCGGGGAGCGGAGGTCGGCGCGGCGCTGACGGTGTACGCCGACGCGTCCATCCCGTGGCGGCGATCCAACACGGCGGCGTCCCGGTCGGGCGGACTCTTGTCGTAGAGAACCCGTGGCGGCAGCATGTGGAGTCCGCTGCCTACCGGGGCCGGGAAAAGACCTGTTGTGGCCGAGCGTCACGGCAGCAGCAAGCGCGGTCATGCCGAGGGCGGTGACCATCATGGTGTGAGCCGTCATCGAACCGTTCGAGGGAACACCCGGCCTGCCTGGCTGCCCGGATCAACATGGCCATCCAGCCCCTCGAGCCCCTCCAGCCCTTCCACTCCGTCCAGATCGGTCTGGACCGAGCCGGACATGGCGGAATCGGTGTCGATGATGTCCCGTTCCTCGTTCGACAGACGGTGCTCGACGAGAAAGGAGCGCTGGCCCACCTTCCAGAGGGCGACGCCCCGGCGGAGCTGTGTCACCAGCGTTGCCTCCGTCTCGGTGAGCCCAAGCGCTTCACCGGTCCGCTCCACCTCACCGGGCGACTGGGCGTAGACGACCCGTGTCTCCGAGTCGGCGAGCAAACCTTCAGCCAGGCCGACCTGCTCCGAGTCGGACGCACCGACGGCACGCAGATCGGAGAGCCGGTGCAGCACGGCCATGTTGGCCACGCCGTATGCTCGTGACAGCTTCCACGATGCCTGGAGCCACCGCGCCACTCCCAGGTTCGACAAGATGGCCCACGCTTCGTCCACCACGACCACGACCTGATGGCGATGGTGGGCACGGAGGGCACCTTGCAACCAGGCCGTTGCACAGGCCATGAGCACGCCCAGCGCTGGCGAGTTGTACACGGCGGCCAGATCGAGCACGACCAATGGCGCGTCGAGTCGAAGACCAGCGGTGGTGGGGCCGTCGAACATGCCTCGAAGATCGCCGTGCACTAAGCGTCGGAGCTCCAACGCGACGTCACGGCCATCCTCCATCAATGTCGCCCGCTCGGTGCGGAGCTCGTGCGCAGCCTCCGCGCTCGGATCCAGGAGAGCAGCCACCACCTGGGGCAGCGTCGGTGCCCCCGTTACCTGAGCGGCCGCCCGAGAGGTCGCCTCGGTCAACGCCATGTCTATGGCTGCCCGTTCTCTGGGGAGCAGATCTCGAGCAAGACACGACACCGCCAGCGAGGCGGTCAGCTCGATGCGTTGGCGCCAGACGGCATCGTCGTCCACGACCTCACCCGTCGCACTCTGAGCACCGGTGTCCAAGGGGTTCAGTCGCACCGAGCCACCCGGCCGTAAGGCCACCGGGTGAACGCCCCACGCTGCCGCCAACGGGCCGTACTCGCCCTTCGGATCCACCACCCACGCACGTCGTCCGAAGACGGCTTGCCTCCACAGGTACGACTTCACGAACGAGCTCTTTCCTCGCCCGATCTGTCCGAACACGATCATGTTGGGGTTGGTGACCACCCCTTGGTGGTAGAGGGCGAACGGGTCGTACACGAACGAGCCACCGAGGAGGTCGCGCCCGATGAGCACCCCCTCATGACCAAGCCCGGCCTCGGTCACCAACGGATAGGCCGCACCCAGGTGTCGTGTGGTGGCGACATGCGCAGGCACGCGGGGCATCGGGACCCTCACGACAGCCCTCGCCCCAGCGGGAGCGTACAGACCAGTGCCCTGTCCTGTTCGCCATAGAGCAAGCGCAGCTCCATACGCGCCTGCCCGGCAGCTTGCTCTATCTCGGAGCACGCTTCCCGAAGCTCGTCCCGTGAAGCAGTGGTCACGGTCACATAGCCCGAGAAGCGGTACTGGGCATGACCGTCGGTCAGCTCGACGTCCCGCTCCTCCACCCCTTCCCTCTCCCGCTTGTGCCGAGCGGTGACCAGGAAACCGCCGCGTCGCCGTAACTCCCCATCGGCCAGGTCGGACGTCCTCGCCTTGGCCACCTGTCTCGCTGCGCGCGATGGGCTGATCGGCTCCATGGTTACCGCCATGGTCCGGCGAACCGGCGAGAAGAGCAGCGGACCCAGGAAGTCAGGGGTCACCTCGACGCGCGGCCACTCGGCGATCCAGTACGTAGCGTGCCACGTCCCGTCGGTGCGTACGGCATCCCACGACACCTCCACTGCCATCGGCCACGGCCACGCCGTCGACGGCTCCACTGGGAGCGGCCTCACGTTCCCCACCCCGTTGACGCTCGATCCGGTCGGCGCAGTGACGTCCGACAGTGCGGACGACACCTCCCGGTACACCGATGCCAGCGCATCAGGTCCGAGCACCCCGTCGACGGTGACATCGGCCCCCTGGAGTTGACGCTGTAGCGAGACGAGCTCCCGCAGCAACACGGCGCAGGCGCCGCGGTGACCCCGACCGGACGAACGGATCGCCCGTGCCGAGTGCCCGGTATGCACGGAGACAGCGACGAGCACCCGATGCCGACGAGTGACCGGGGTCGAACCATCGACCAGGTTGGCGTACGAGCAGCCGGGCAGGGTGTCCGCACCCAGCACAGCATGCTGTCGGAGGTGATCCCGGACGGCATCACCGTCGTCGGGCAGGCACGACTCGATCCACTGGATGCGGTGCACGTCCGACCCCTCCCGCGCCAGGGAAGCCAGCACCCGTGACCACGATGCCACTCGCTGGTCCTGTTCACCGAAACCGAGGAGGGCGAAGTCATGACCGCGGAGGGCCAGGACGGCGGTGACCGTGCGCGCTCTCGCATCAACGACCGCCCCTGCAGACGGCCAACCTTGTCCCGCGTCGAACGGCGTCGCCACCAACCGGACACCCTCGAAGATCCCGGGCACGGGGCGTGAGCGACGGCCGATGCTGCCGGTCGGTGGGTCGGCGACACGAACCGGGCCTCGGGGTGATGTCTGGACGCCTCGGTGACCCGAGCCGGGCATGGCCGCGAGTCGACGCCGCCCACCGACGCAGCCGTCGACGGCCCACCGGAGCACGATCGGCAACCACTGTTCGCCGGTGCGACCGTGGACCGGCCAGCACGCCATGGCCGCTCCCGTGCCCACGAAGACCAGTGCCACGAGCACGCCAGGAGCGGTGGGATGGGAGCGGAGCGCAAACATGGCGAGGACCAGACCACTGGCCACAGCCACGATCTGGCCACCCCGCCAACCGGCGATCAACCCTCGTTGCTCTAAGGGGCCGAACCGGTAGCGAACCCGTTCTTCCTGACGGTCACAGGCCATATCGACCGTCGCCGTTGCCCGGCGAACCAGATCGACCGTCGCCGCTGCCCGGCGAACCAGATCGACCGGTGCCGCCTCCTGATGGAGCACCCTGCCGTTGCAACCGCGGTCCGAGGTCATCATGCCCGAGAACGTGGAGCCGCCTCGATCCAGACGCCATAGGAAGCGCACCGCCCGAAGGAGTGAACGGCACTGACCCCGTGCCGGGCCCCGATGAAGCGCCATCGTGCACACCGGATACGCCTTCGACGGAGTCGCCACCGGAGGCACTTGACGATGCGTGGAACGCCTCGGTGGCAGGAACCGACGTACCGAAGAAGGGCACGTTTGCCCCCGCCTCGAGCTCCTCGCCCACACCTGATCCGGACGTTCCGGAGGAAGCGGAGGCCAGGGCTGAGCCGCTCCTCGAACCGCCCGAGGACACCGACCCGCCCCCCGAACCGCCCTGAGAGAGCTTGCCGAGGGAGCCACCCATCAAGGCCAGCTCGCCAGCACCAGTGGCGCCCAGGGCTGCGGTGGCCAAGCTCTTCGTCGGACCCATCACCGACTGGGCACCTCGTCGCCCCACGCCCTCGAGGTGGCCGATCGCCGTCGACTCGACCAGAGGCAACAAGCGAAGCAAAGCCCACGGCGACAGAGCAGCGAGGAACAGGAGCGCTGCTCCACCGAGCACCGACGAGAACCCTCCATCGTTCGCCGTGCTCTGGCTACCCGAACCACCGGCCACTGCCCCCACCCCCAGACTGAGCACGGTAACGATGACGAACTTCGAAAGGATCAACGCCACCAGCACCTCGACCAGCCGACGGCACCAGTGGGAGATCGCCGGCCACGTCAGGCTGGCCAACGCCAGCGGTAGGAACAGCACGGCGACATACACCGCAGCGGTCCTGACCAAGAGCTCGGCCCACAGGAGGAACGCACCGAAGACGACGACCAGCCCGCCGACGAAGACCAAGAACGCCGGCGCCGTCGGGTCGGTGACGGCGGTGCCGCTCAGCGCTGCCACTGTGGAAGAGAGGAACTGACCAGTGTTGAGACCTGCTCCGGAAGCCACTTCAGAGCTCATGGCATCGGTCAACGCCAGACCCAACTGCACCAGCTGTACCGCTACCCCGGTGAGCACCAACGCCACGGGGACGTTGATGAGGATCGAACGGAGCAGCATCGACGTGCTCTGGCGGTGGATGGCCTGGATGATGCCGAGCAACAGCATCGGGACGATCACCACCCCGGCCAGGTCGGCCATGGTGGCGAAGTGAGTCGTGAACCAGGAGGCGCTCAGATCGATCTGCGTCGTGTCTTGCAGGACGGTCCCGATCTGGCCCAACAGCCACACGGCGCCGTCCGATACCCACGTCGTCATGCCGTCCAGAACGCTGTTGATACCGAACCCCGACAGGGACGTCGGTAGCTCCGAGGTACTGGGCAGAGTCGGAAGGCTCAAGGCCACCAGCACGTCAGTGCACACCCTGTCCGGCGCTGAAGAAGAAGTTGACGATGGCGGGCCCAGCACCGATCAACAGTGCGGCCAGCCCGGAGATCAAGACAGCCCGCCGCCCCACGAAGGACTGCTGGTAATTCTGGCTGTGAGACCCGAGTGCCCACGCCGCTGCGCCGACCACCAGCCCGACCAGGGCCAGTGCCAACGCCCACCCTCCGATGCCGTTCATCAGGTTCTGCAACACGTCACTGCCTGGAAGCGAGCTGGTATTCGGCGTGAGGGTCACGTTTACGGGGAGGAAGCTCTGGATCGTCATGTCGCCAGGTTACGGTCAGCTGACTTCTGTTTCAAGATGTTTCATGTTTTTCCATGATGTTTCCGTCAATCGATCCCAGGTACTCACGTACGGAGTGGTGACCTGCCATGCTGAAGTGGTGAATCTGCACATCGTCGAGTACATCGGTGCCGGGATCGTGGTCGTGGTCGCCGTGATCATCGCTGCTCGCCTCGGGCGCCGAGCCGGGCGCCGCAGCTTGCAGCAGCGCTTGACGTCGCTGGCCTCTCGTTTGGGCGTCGATGCCCCCGACGAGAAGGGCGTGGAGCCGGTACTGAACTATCTGGAGCAGGTCACCGGCGAAGCAGCCGAGGCGGTGGCCGACTCCAGCGCCGGTGCCATCCGACTGCGACACGCTCTGGACACCCTCCCCCAAGGAGTGATCGTCTGCGACGAGGACGGGGAGATGGCGTTCCGCAATACGCGAGCTGTCGCTTTGATGGGCAGTCGGCACGGGGATGCGTTGGCCACCCAGGCGGTGACCGAGCTGTTGGAGAACGCGTGGCACGACGGTTCGGCCGAACGCACACTCGATCTCTACGGGCCACCCCGTCAGACGCTGAACGTCAGCACCCAGTTGATCGACGACGGACGCCGTCCGTTGGGCGTGATCGCCATCATCGACGACGTCTCCGAGCGTCGCCGGCTCGACGAGATCCGTCGCGACTTCGTGGCCAACGTGAGCCACGAGCTCAAGACGCCCATGGGGGCGCTCGGCCTGCTGGCCGAGACCCTCACCGTGGAGCCGGATCCTCAGATTGCACAGCGGTTGGCGTCCCGGATCCATGCCGAGGCCTTCCGAGTCAGCAGGATCATCGACGATCTCCTCGACTTGACCAGGATCGAGTCGGAAGAGGCGCCACCCCGGGAACCCATCTACATCAACCTGGTCATGGCAGAAGCGATCGAACGGGTCCAGTCGGCCGCCGAGCAACGGCGGATCACCATCGAACTGCACGAGCCGGATCCCCCGGTATACGTGCTCGGCGACAGGCGCCAGTTGGTATCAGCCATCCACTCCCTCCTCGAGAACGCGGTGACCTTCTCCTATGAGAACGGCGTCATCCGGGTGAACGGGAGCCAGGCCGATGGTGAAGTCCATCTCTCCGTGTCCGATAACGGTGTCGGCATCCCGGCCCGTGATCTCGAACGGATCTTCGAGCGGTTCTACCGGGTCGACCATGGACGCAGCCGGGAGACGGGGGGAACCGGGCTCGGACTCTCCATCGTTCGCCACGTAGCCAACAACCACCAGGGACGTGTCGAGGTCGACTCGCGTGAGGGCGAGGGGTCGACCTTCACGCTGATACTGCCCACCCCACCCGAGTTCGTCTCGTAACGGCTATCTCCTAATGGCCACTTCGCCGTAACTGCCTCATAATGACTACTTCGTCATGAAAACCGAACCCGATACCACCCAGACCAAGGTACTGCTGGCAGAAGACGAAGAGTCGTTCGTCGATGCCTTGGTCGTTGGCCTGGCCCGCGAGGGATTCGACGTCACCGTCGCCCGCGACGGCCGTGAGGCCCTGCGGCTGTTCGACACCGTGGCGCCCGACCTGATCCTGCTCGACTTGATGCTGCCGAAGATGTCGGGCATCGACGTCTGCCGGTCCATCCGCGCCCGGTCGTCGGTCCCGATCATCATGGTGACGGCCAAGGGCACCGAGATCGATACGGTCGTCGGGCTCGAGGTGGGGGCGGACGACTACGTGGCCAAGCCCTACCGACTTCGTGAGCTGGTAGCACGGATGCGGGCGGTGCTCCGCCGCACCCCGGCTTCCGACCAGCTCGTAGGGAGTGGCGCCAATGGTGGAGATGCTGCGGGTAGCGCCGGTGGTGGCAGCCGGTCGGACAGCAGCCTCGAGAACGGCCGGGGTGTCCTCGAGGCCGGAGGAATCCAGATCGACCCGGACCGGCATCTGGTGTTCGTGCGGGGGGAGGACGTCCATCTCCGGCGCAAGGAGTTCGAACTGCTGTCCCTCCTGATGGAGAACCTCGGTCGGGTCCTGACCCGGGACGTGCTGATCGACCGCATCTGGGGGTCCGACTACTACGGGGACACGAAGACGCTCGACGTGCACATCAAGCGACTGCGATCGCACATCGAAGAGGATCCGTCCGTCCCCAAGCTGATCACCACCATCCGTGGGGTGGGCTACCGATTCGACGCCGCCAAGGTGTAGAGCGGCTCAGCCCGCCGGCACATCGGGCGCCGGGATGACTCCCTGGCCACGCAGGTACGGGTGCAGCACCTCGGGCAGCACCACCGAGCCATCGCTCTGCCTGCCCGTCTCCACCACCGCTGCCCAGATCCGAGCCCAAGCCAGAGCCGAGCCGTTCAAGGTGTGCACGAACGTCGGGGGCCCCCCACCGTGTGGTCGGTACCGGATATTGCCCCGCCGGGCCTGGTAGTCCCGGAACCAGCTCACCGAAGAGACCTCGAGCCACTGGTCGCATCCCGGCGAGTACACCTCGAGGTCGAAGGTGCGGGCCGACGAGATCCCGAGATCGCCGGCGCACAGATCGAGGACTCGGTGCTGGAGGCCCAACTCACGCAACAGCCCCTCGGCACGCTCCAAGATGTCGGCGTGGATCGCCGGTGACTGTTCCGGGGTGGCGTAGGCAAACAGCTCCACCTTGTCGAACTCGTGCACCCGGAGGAGCCCGCGTGTGTCCCGGCCGGCCGCACCCGACTCCCGTCGGAAGCACGGCGTGGCCGCGGTCAACCGCACCGGCAGCTCCGCTTCGTCGAGGATCTCGCCGCGGCGTATCGAGGTAAGCGGGGCCTCGGCGGTGGGGATGGCCCACAGGTCGTCCCGCTCCAGGTGGTAGGCGTCGTCGGCGAACTTAGGGAGCTGACCGGTCGACACCATGGTCTCGGTCCGGACCAGGGTGGGTGGCCGGACCTCCTCGTAGGCATCGGCATGACGGTCGAGAGCGAACGCAGTCAAGGCACGCACCAAGCGGGCCCCGAACCCCCGGTACAGCGGGAACATCGAGCCGGACAGCTTGGCGCCGCGCTCCATGTCCAGGATGCCGAGCACAGCACCAACCTCCCAGTGGGGTACCCGCTGGGCATCGGTGTAGGTAGGGGCGGCGTCCGGCCAGGTGCGGATGGGCACGTTGTCTCCCGAGCCAGCGCCGTCCGGAGCATCTTCGGCAGGGAAGTTGGGGAGGTACAGCAACGCCTGGCGCACCGACTCCTGGTTGGCTTCCGCCACTGCGGCGGCAGCCCGCTCCTCCTCGCCGACCCTCTTGCTCTCGGCCGTCAGCGCGTCCGCCTGTGCCTGGTCTCCAGATCGGCGAGCCGCGCCCACCTGCTTGGACGACCGCCTTCACCTGCGACCGCAGCTCGTCACGGCGTCCGACGGCCAGCCGGGCCGAGGCATCGAGATCGAGCAACGCGTCGATCTCGGCCGGATCCACGCCGCGCCGAGCGAGCGCTGCCTTGGCAGCCCCCACGTCCTCCCTGACCAGCCGGATATCGATCATGTCGGCGACAACGGTAGCGTGAGCGCCCGTGGAGCACGCCATCGACCGGCCGCCGGCCGCAGCACCCCCACCGTCGCCGTCCCCACCCCCTGCGGTGGTCTGCGACGAGTTGGTCGTCCGCTACGGCGACACCATCGCCGTCGACCACCTGTCCTTCGTGGCACGGGCCGGCGAGATCGTGGCCCTGCTCGGCCCTAACGGCGCCGGCAAGACCAGCACCGTGGAGACCCTCGAGGGGTATCGCCGGCCGCAGAGCGGCTCCGTGCGAGTCCTCGGGCTCGACCCGCAACGCCAACACGCCACCCTGGTCAAGACGATGGGCGTGATGCTGCAAGGAGGTGGGGTCTACCCAACGCTCGGCTCCGCCCAGGTGCTCGACCTGTTCGCCCGGTACTACGACGACGCCGAGGACCCCGACGCGCTCCTCAGGCTGGTGGGCCTCGACGCCGTACGAAAGACGCCGTGGCGACGCCTCTCCGGTGGCGAGCAGCAACGGCTGGCTCTGGCCCTGGCCCTGGTGGGCAAACCATCGGTCGTCTTCCTCGACGAGCCCACTGCCGGCGTCGACCCGGAGGGCAGGTTGGCTGTTCGCAGCGTGATCGCCGGCCTCCGGGAGAAGGGGCTCTGTGTCATCCTCACCACCCACGAGCTGACCGAAGCCGAGCGACTGGCCGATCGTGTGGTCATCATCGACCACGGTCGAAAGCTGGCCGAGGACACGCCGGCGGCTCTGGCAGCTGGCTCTGGCGACGGCTCCATCCGCTTCTCCACCGAGCCGGGCATCGACGCCGCCGCACTGGCGGCAGCGGTGGGCGAGGGAGCGCTGGTCGACGAGGAGCGGCCGGGCGAGTACCGGCTCCGCCTCGGTGCCGCCAGCGCATCATCAACGGCATTATCAATACCACCGCCGACAGCGGTGGCCGCCGTGGCCCAGTGGTTGGCCGACCGGGACCTGACCCTGGACAACCTTCGCACTGGCTCATCGTTGGAAGAGGCCTACCTGGCCATCACCGGCTCCTCTGGGACCTCCGATCCACCCACCGACGCCGAGACGGGCAGGCGGCAACGCCGACGTGGGCGGCGGCGATGAGGGCGCTGGCAGCCCAGCTCCGGGCCGAGGTGACCATGGTCCTCACCAACGGGGAGACCGTCTTCCTCACCTTGGGCATCCCCGTCTTGTTCCTGCTGTTCTTCTCTGCGGTGCACGTCCTGCCGACTGGGACCAAACACCCCGTCGACTTCCTGGTTCCGGGCATTCTGGCCCTTGCCGTCATGGCCACCTCGATGGTGGCATTGGGTATCGGCACCGGCTTCGAGCGGGGCTACGGGGTGCTGAAACGGCTGGGGGCGACTCCCCTCGGGCGACCCCGGTTGCTGGGGGCGAAGATCATCGGGGTGGTGGGCATCGAGCTGGTGCAGGTGGTCGTGCTGGTCGTAGTGGGGCTGCTGCTCGGGTGGAACCCTGCGGGAGGATGGCGGAGCGGTGGCGAGGCCGTTGCGGTCATGGTGCTGGGCACCATCGCCTTCGGCGGCATCGGCTTATGGCTGGCCGGCACGCTCAAGGCCCTCGTCAATCTGGCCGTGCTCAACGGCCTCTTCGTGGTCCTGATGCTGTTGGGGGGCATGCTCATCCCACTGTCGAAGCTTCCGGATTGGCTGGCCGATATCGCCAAGGTCCTCCCTGCCGCTGCCCTGGCCGACGCCCTCCACAGCGCAGTGGGAAGCGGGGCGCCTGTCTCGGGTCGGGACTGGTTGGTGCTGGCTGCCTGGGCAGTGGTGGCACCGGTAGTGGCGTCGCTCACCTTCCGGTGGGAGTGACCAGCCTGCCGGCAATCATCCGGCTAGCTGTTTGCTAGCTGCTTGACCCACTGTTTCAGCTCGGACGCGGTGAGCGCACCCAGCTTGTGCTCCACCACCTGGCCCGAGGCGTTGATGAAGAACGTGTTGGGCTGACCGTTCAACCCGTAGACCGTCGAGGTCACGTGCAGCGTGCGATCAGCACCCACCGGGTAGGTGATCCCGGTCTGCTTCACGAAGGCCAGTGCCGCCGAAGGCAGGTCGTTGACGTCGACACCGACGAACTTGACCGGTGAGCCGTCCGCAGCAGCCTCCTTGGCCTCCTTGGCCAGCATCGGTGTCTCCTGCTGGCACGGGCCGCACCACGACGCGAAGAAGTTGAGGACTACCGGCTTGTGCCGGTCGACACCGATGGCGTACAGGTTCACCGGGGCGCCCCCGCCCAGTCGGGGCAGGGTGAAGTTCGGCGCCGTGTCCCCGACGGTCACACCTGCCATCGAATTGCCGCCGGTATTCGCCGACGGTCGGAGCACCACGAAAAGCAGCACGGCGAGGATGCCGGCCAACACCACCCCGATGAGGAAGGAACGTAAACGTCGAGGAGGTCGGGGTGGGGTTCCCGGGTCGGGCGATGGGGTCGTCCCGCTCGGCGGAGTCCCATCGGTGGGTGGTGGCGCCTCGGTATCGACAGCTTCGCTCATCGATGCTGCACGAACACGTCCACCGCCATCACAACGAACAACAGCGTGAGGTAGGTGATCGAGTAGCTGAACAGTCGCATGGCTGCCTTGGGTGTGGCGTGGCGCCAGAGGCGAAGGGCCATGACCAGGAACACAGCGCCCAGCGCCGCTGCACCGGCGATATAGAGCGGTCCCAGATGGCCGACGCCGGCGAGGAGCAGGCTCGTCGCCACCAGGAGGACGGTATAGAAGAAGATCTGGCGAGCGGTCCGGGTGAAGGTGGTCACCACCGGGAGCATGGGGACGTGGGCCGCTTCGTAGTCGTCCTTGTACTTGACGGCCAGCGCCCAGAAGTGAGGCGGCGTCCAGATGAAGATAATGGCGAACAGGACCACCGGTGTCCACGACAGACTGTTGGTGACCGCCGCCCAGCCCACCAGCACTGGAACGGCGCCTGCCGCCCCACCGATGACGATGTTCTGGCTCGATGTCCTCTTCAGCCACAACGTGTACACGAAGACATAGAACAGGGTGGCGGAGACGGCCAGGACCGCCGACAGCAGGTTGACGGCCAGCCACAGCTCGACGAACGCGACCACCTCCAGGCTGATGGCGAAGACGAGCGCTGCCCGGGGGGTCATCGCCCCGGTGACCAGGGGTCGGTTGCGAGTCCGGTGCATGACCTTGTCGATGTCCCGGTCGACGACCATGTTGATGGCGTTCGCCCCTCCGGCAGCCAGGGCCCCGCCAACCAGGGTTGCCACCATCAGCCAGACAGACGGGAGGCCGCGCTTCGCCACGATCATGGTGGGGAGCGTGGTGACCAGCAACAGCTCGATGATGCGCGGCTTGGTGAGCGCGACATAGGCACCGATGCGGGATCCACGAGCCCGGTTGGCCGAAAAGGCGACAGCCGGCGTCGACATCAGGGTCAACACTATGGCGTGCCACCGGGGTCGGACAATGTGGGGGTCGGACAGTGCAGCGCTTGGAGCGCCTGGGCGATATGGCCAGGGCGAACCCCGAGAGGCGGTGGGACCGGTCCCACCGATACCATCGACGGACGGTGTTAGAGGCCCAGCGACAACGACATAACGATGCCCACCTCAAGGAGCAGCCAGCCCAGACTGCCTCTCTGCTGGGCCTGCTGCACACACGTATCGGCCCTCGGGCTTTCCTCCGACTCTGTCAATTGACGCTGGTCGTGGTGGTCTTGAACATCATGACCGGTGCGGCCGTACGACTGTCCGACTCCGGCCTGGGGTGCCCAGACTGGCCGACGTGCTCGAAGAGCCACCTCACGCCCCCCCTCTCGCTCCATCCCGTTATCGAGTTCGGGAACCGGATGGTGGTCGTGCTGCTGGTCGTGGCGTGCGGCGTCACCGTAGTGGCCGCCCTCCGCCGAGCCCCGGTACGCCGGGACTTGGCCTGGCTGGCTGGGGGCTTGATCCTCGGGGTGATCGGCGAAGCCGTCATCGGTGCCTTCGTCGTGTACTCGAAGCTCAACCCGTACGTGGTGATGACCCACTTCATGGTGGGTATGGCCCTTCTCGCCGTGGCCACGGTGCTGGCCTTACGAGCCGGGCACGCCGGTGGTCGGGGAACCCTGGTTGTGAGCAAAGCGTCGCTGCGCTTGTCCCGAGTGTTCGTGGCCCTGATCGTCATCGTCCTGGCCGCAGGGTCGGCAACCACCGGCACCGGACCTCACGCCGGTGGCCCAGGCGCCAAACGGATCCCGCTGGCGTTATCCGACATGGCTCGCATCCACGCCGAGATCGTTCTCGGCACGGCAGTAGTCCTGTTGGTGCTGTTATGGCTCCTGTGGCGATCGAACGCTCCAGCAGCGGTCCAGGATCGGGGTCGGATCCTCCTGGTGGTCATGGCGGCGCAGGGCATCGTGGGCTACACCCAGTACTTCACCCATCTGCCGGCGCTACTCGTGGGCATACACGTCTTTGGCGCTGCGATGGTGTGGGTAGCGACCTTGTGGTTCCATCACGGCGTCACCCGTCACGACCCCGAGATCGTGAACGCGCCACCGGTCGAGCACACGCCGGCAGCCCCGGTGGAAGCGGGGGTGTGAGCGTGGCCTCCCTCACTGCTCCGCCCTCTACTGGTCCTTTCCCTACTGGCCCGTCCCTCGTCAGTCCATCCCTGGCCAGCGGGGTACAGGTGGCCCCGGTGGAGACCGACCAACCCGTCGGCGAGGAATCGACCTCCAGCGACCAGCCCTGGTTGGTCATCGTCTGGAACGACCCGATCAACCTGATGTCGTTCGTCACCTTCGTCCTCCAGAAGCTGTTCGGGTACTCGAAGGAGAAGGCGACCAAGCTCATGCTCGACGTCCACCACAAGGGGCGGGCCGTGGTCTCGTCCGGCACCCGGGAACGGGCCGAGCTCGACGTCTTCCGACTCCACGAACACGGCCTGTGGGCCACCATGGAGCAGTCGGGTTGATGCAGAGCAGTCAGGATGACCGAGCACTCCGGATGACGCCGAGCAGTCGGAGCAGGTGTCCCGAAGTGTGTGTGATGGAGTCCGCATGATGGGATTCCTCTCTCCAATCCGGCTACAGAAGGACGGCCGGTACCGCCTTCGGCTCGATCCCGCTGTCCGCGCCGTGCTCCGGTCGGTCCCTGAGCAGCTGCTGCCCGTCCTCGACGCTGACGACCCGGTGACCCGACGTCTCTACCCACCGGCATACGTAGGGGAAGGCCACGCCGAGGCGGAACAAGAGTACCGGAAGCTCGTCGGTGGCGTGCTCCAGAACCACCATCGCAGCGCGCTCCAGACGTTGGCTTCGACTGCTGACGCCGAATCGCTGAGCTTCGACGAGCTCAACGTCTGGTTGGCGGCCGTAGAGACCATCCGGCTCGTGCTCGGCACCCGGCTCGATGTGAGCGAGGACATGATCGAGCCGAACAACGACGATCCCCGCCTGCCGGAGGTCGCTCTCTACCAGCTCCTGAGCGTCATCCAGGAGGCGATCATCGAAGTACTCGCCGCCGAGCTCCCCCCAGACGGGGCCCCGGACAGATTTTCGTAGAGGTTCAAACACCGCAATGCGCAGGTCAGGGAGTGGCGGGCCCAGACTGTTTCTCCGCTGAGACCATCGATCCCTCTGCTAACCTCCAATGACCCTGAGCGGGTTTGAGCCCCCATCGTCTAGCGGCCTAGGACGCCGCCCTTTCAAGGCGGTAACACGGGTTCGAATCCCGTTGGGGGTGCAACACACCCCAGCATGTGCTGGTTGGGGACCTGTGGTGCAGTTTGGAGTGCACGCCGGCCTGTCAAGCCGGAGGTCGCGGGTTCAAATCCCGTCAGGTCCGCCACCTCGGTCCGCCGAGGGGGAGGTCGGGTAGCTCAGTTGGTAGAGCGCGCGCCTGAAAAGCGTGAGGTCCGCGGATCGATACCGCGCCCGACCACCAAGAAGTTCCTGGTCAGGGGCTTACGACTCTCCCCTGCCCACCACGACGGCACCAGCCGTGCCCCGTACGTGCCCCAATGGATTGGGGTCCCAGTGGCTCAGGACAGTCCCACCTGGCTAACGCTCTTACCGTCTCGGCGTGTCGCAAGGGTTGCTGAGTGCGGTTCTTCAGGGCCACCGGACTCATCACTGCCCTCATCGGGGGCTCGTCCCCTTGTGGCTGGTGAGCGAGCGGACGAACCGGGACGCCCAACTTCTTCCAGGTCGTCTGTGCTCAGAGGCCAGCTTCGCTGCCCTCTGTGGGGTCTCGCCTCTCGACGCTTCCTCAGGTCGCCAAAAGCGGCATCGCCTAAACCGGAGTGGCGACCGCGGAGCTAACAGCGCCCTATTCCGAATCGTCCTCTGTCGGCTGATTCGCGATGAAGAGACCCGGGCCTACATGGATCGACGGGTAGCGGAGGGGCAGAGGAGGAGGTGATTTGCTGCCTCAAGCGATATATGTAGCTCGACAGCTCTATCCCGTGATCTTTGAGGATCTCAATGTCAATGTGATGAGGCCCCCAAGCCGCCTCATTGAGGCGGCTTGACATTCATAGGAGCCTGATCACAATCGTGTCGGAGGGGGGGGACATGGACCCGAGGTCCACGCCCCATCGAGATGGATAGTGGCTGGTCGGAGCTTTGTCTGGCATCGTGACGATGTACGTTACGCGAGGATAGTGTTACACTTTACTCACGAAAGAGGTGATGACGTGCCTTCCCGCAGCAGTGTTCGTGACTGGGTTGCGACCCAGCCCCTCAGGTCGTTCTTCCGAACCCAGGATGTACCTGGCTCGGCGCGCGCCGTGGAGACCAGCACTGTCACGGATGGCCAGCGACCCCGACGGCCCGATCATCCGAGTTCGCCACGGCCTGTACTGGACCAAGCCCGCCGCTACCCGGTTCGGCACGGGCCGTCCCGACCCATTAGCCGCCGCGATGGCCATCGCAGGGCGGGGCGCCGGCCCGGCCGGCTGGTCTGCTACCCAGGCGCTCGGGCTGAGCACCCAGGTCCCCATGACGCCGACCATCGCAGTGCTGGGCCGACCGCCCAAGGGCATCAACGGCGTCCGGTTCGTGTCCCGCTCCAACCTGGAGCGCCGGGATCTTACGCCCATCGAGATCGCCGCCCTCGAAGTCCTGCGGGACTTCCCAGACCACACCGACCCTGGCATCGGTTGGTCCGACGTTCAGGCCCGCCTGGACCTGCTGGCCAGCGAGGGCCGGATCAATCTGGATCGACTGCTAGCCACGGCCCGCAGCGAGCATCACGCCGGGGTACGCAATCGGGCTCACCTTCTGTTGGCTGCATGACCACCATGTCCCCCGAGAGCGGCGCTTTACTGCGTAACGACCCCGACGCCTTCGACGCGCTCCGAGACGCCACCGCGGAACGCTTCGGCCTCACTGGTGGTGTCATCGAGAAGGACTACTGGGCCACCGAAGTGCTCCGGGCTGTGACCCGCTAGATCGACGGCGCTAACGCGCTCGTGTTCAAGGGAGGAACCAGCCTCTCCAAAGCGTTCGCCATCATCGAACGGTTCTCCGAGGACATCGACCTGCTCGTTGTCACCGCCCTGGAAGGAAACCAGCGCAAGAAGCTCCTGCGCGCCATGGCTGACCGACCCAGCACCACACTCGGAGCCGTCCACGTTCGTGAGCGGGAGGGTCGCGGCTACCTCAACGCTCGTTACACGTACCCGACTCGTGCCAGCGTCGACTTCCTCGCCCCCGGCGTGTTGCTGGAGATGGGATGTCGAGGTGGCCCAACTCCGAACCAGCAATGTCACGTCGAGTCGCTCATGGCCGCAGCAGCAGAAAGCGTCACTGCGGGGTCACGGTCCGACTACGTCGACCTTGACGCGTTCGAGGTCACGGTGCTCGCCCCGCAACGTACCCTGGCCGAGAAGCTGGCCTTCGTGCATCATCGAGCCAGCATCAGGGATCTCGACGCGCTCCGACGCGGCGCACGGCACCTCTACGACATCTACCGGCTCCTACACCACGCCTCGACCCTGGTTGCCCTGCGTGACGGAGTCATGACGGAGATGATGGTCGATGTCGACGAGCGAAGCCGGGCCGCCGGCTGGGGCTATACGCCGCGTCCCGAGCGGGGATTCGCCGCCAGCGCCGCTTTCGGCACCGACCCCGAGATCACCGATGCCCTCACGACCGGCTACACCCAGATCGCCCCGCTCATCTGGGGCGACCGGCCAGTCTTCGACAAACTGGTTGCGTGCGTCCACGAACACGCCGCCCTTTTGTGAGCCTCCCGCCAACCCGTGCCGTTTGGCCCCGCTCAGCCTGAATGGCCCGGGCGTAGGAATGGTGCAGACGTAGGCTTCCAAAGTGTCGCTCTCCTCCGAAGACCTACACGCCTTGATCCACCTCCAGGTTGAAGGTGCCATTGCTGCCGCTCAACAGCACCGGGCCGAACAGGTCACGGACTTTGCTCCTGGGTCTCAGGTTGAGCATGAAATGCTGCATAACGACGAGGTGCGGCTCGACAGTTCCGAATGGGGTTCGGTTCCCGTAGAGGCCGCTTACTCGGTCGGCGCCACAACGATCCTCGCAGCCAGTTACAACCTCGCGTCTCTCAGCCAACTCCTGTCACCCAACCACGAGCTGTCACTGTTCGGCTTCCAGGTCGTGACACGTTCGATTGTCGAGGCTTCAGCTCGGGCCTGGTGGCTTCTCGATCCGAAGCTTTCTGCCCGTCAGCGCGTTGCTCGGTCCCTGACGGAGCGTCTCCATAGCGTACGCCAGAGCGAGCTAGCCGAGCGGGCAGCACGGCGGGACATACCAGCAGCGGTGTCGGTCAGTGAGGATAACGTCTCCGCTCAATTGGTCGAGCTGTGTGCGGAGGCGGCACGGCTTGGACTCCGAGAGGATCGGAACGACCACGATAAACTGCTCGGCTTTGAAGACGCACGGCGTACGAACGCAACGACCCTTGTCAGGCGCTTCTTGGACGACATTGGCTTCCATAGCGGTGAGGTTGTCTATCGCTTCTATTCTGCAATTGTCCATGCGACTTCGTACGCGATCTTGCAGTATTTCGCCGCTGTCGACACGAACACACAGGGGCAACTTCGAAGCGTTCAGCCTCGGTTGGAATTCGCAGCAGTCGGCAACGCCGCGGTACTCGGCCTCTCTTCATACTTGGCCGTTCTGGAACGCCACGGTCGCCTGTATGGGCGAAGCGTCACTGCACTGGAATCCGCGCGGCAGATGCGCTCGGGGACGATCCTGTCTGAGATAGCGGCGATCCAGCCAGCGTAACTGCGAAGGTCAGAAGGAAGGGGGGACTACGTCCGCCACCGAGTTCAACTGCCGAGGGCAGCTCGCAGATCGGACAGTCTTCATCTGGCGGCCTCAAGAACTGCCGCCCCATGATCTTCGCCAATGGGGAGGAACCGGCGGCGAGCCGCCAACGACAGATGCCGTACCGGTCCCCCGCCACCTCCCGTTCACTGCTCCAGTTCAGCCCAGGCCGTGATCTCGTCTACGGCGTTTCTGTTTATCCACACCTGTAGCCCGCTCCCACAACCGGCTCCCAATGGCCGGTCGCCGGGGGTGGCAAAGACGGACACCGATGCCGAGTTGTCGTCGCTTTCACCACCGGCGTCGAGTCGTAGTTCCGCCATCCCTCCGCTGTGCACCTCACCGACGATTCTCGGGATGTCGTGCTCATCGACTATGAGCAGTCGCCGTGTCCGAAGCTCTGCGGGCTGCCGTGCTACCGCCACCTCCAATCGTGCCAGCCGCGCTTCCAGGGCGTTGTGCGCATCACTGTTCGTGCTGTCTTGATCCATCTCGTGTTCCTCGTGCTCTCGTCCATGACCGCAGGAAGGCGGCTACTTGCCGCAAGGGGGTCGCACCAGGCTGGTGTGGACACGGCACCCTCGATCCACCGGATACGAGTCCACATGCTGGTTCCGGCACCAGAGGCACCGACCCATCATCTCGGCACACCGCTGCCAGCAGCGACGGTGGTCCGTCGATGCTGGATGGCTGCCCTGCTCCTGGCCACGAGGCGGGAGTCAGGGCCGGCCAACGGCCGTCCGGAGGACTGGAGCGCAGCGGAAGGCCTTGACGCCTGTCTCGGGGTCAGGCACCTCCGCGATTTTGGTCACTGCAAGACGGCTCAGCATTGGAACGCCTGGCAAAGCAACCAGTCAGACCTGTCCAGCGGGAGACAGTGACACACGGGTCCAGACGACCTGAATCCGTTCATGCCCCGTTACGACTTCACGTGGCCCGCAACTTCCTACGTGATCGTGTCGGTGGTCTGTGTCGTTCCTGGAACGCAGCCAGAACAAAGTCGGTCACTTCGGGGACGAGCGTGGACAAGCGCCTGGCTTTGCTCGAAGCAAGAGCGCCGGAGCGGATAGAAGACGAGAGCCGGGCGTGGATACCGCCGATGACGAGCGGCATGAGCTGTGCGGTCGTAAGCAGAGGTGGTCTCTCGCTTCTGCGTCTCTGAACAGGGTGAACGATGCCATGTCGTTGTTGTCCACGCGTTTCATGGCCGCAGGTCCGGCCCGGAGCGCTTCGACTTCAACCAGCTTGGGCAAACGCCGGGATTGTTCGCCAGGACGGCAAAGAACGCCCTGAGCGTGGTCTCGACCCGTTCGGGCCAGGAAAGAGTGCTTCGTCGTAGGGTTGCTCGTTGATGTGGGAGACCAGTAGCTCGATGCCTTGGTTGTAGGCGGCGGTGAACAGTTCCTCTTTCGAGTCGGCGGAGAACACGTAGAAGGTGTTGAAGGAAGCGCCTGCTTGCCGACAGATCGCTTTCACCATCGCCTGGTCGTAGCCGACACCAGCGACTTCGAGGACAAAGCCGTCGATGAGGCGTTCCCGCTGGACACGTTCGACACGTGGCTGGCCGGGTGGAACCAGCCGCCGCTGCGAAGCGCTCTGGAGGGATCAAGGAGTGAGACAGCACCGGGGAACGGCTCGTTGTCAACAACAGTCTTGAGCGAAGAGGTGCGGGTTCGTGTTCGCTTCGGTGTCTGTCTCTTCTTCAGTGATGCTGGCATATGGCCTATTCCACGAGAAACTGCGTGGCCCCCCGTCCGGGGTTAGGGGGCGGGGGGCCACACACGGTGAGCCGGTTCCCAAGCCAAGCTGGGTTCCTGTGGCGTTCTTGTCAGCTGTGAGGCTCGCTGTCCCTGAGGCAGAACAAGCCCTCAGGGACAGCGGCTTCACGTCCTTCTTTGAGTTCCTACGGTGCGATGCCCACGATCGGGGCTGTTGTCGTCCCGACAGCCGATCCGCTGAACGGGGCGTTGCCGAAGGTGAAGATGCCGCCGTCCGATGCTCCGATCCAGTAGCCGCCTCCGCCGGGGGTGGGAGTGAGGCCGATGACCGGGGCGTTGGACTGTCCGGCGGCAGATCCCTGGAACGAAGCGTCACCGAAGGTGAAGACACCTCCATCTTTGGCCACCAGCCAGTAGCCGTTGCCCGAAGGCGTAGCTGCCATGCCAACAACGGGAGCGTTCAGGTGTTGGCCACCTTCTGAGCCAAGGAACGTGGCGTCGCCGAAGGTGAAGATGCCACCATCACTGGCTACCAGCCAGTAGCCCTTGCCGTCGGGGGTGGCAGCCATGCCGACGACCGGCTGGTTCAGGTGCTGTCCACCTTCCGATCCGTAGAAGGCGGCGTCGCCGAAGGTGAAGATGCCTCCATCGGCTGCAACGAGCCAGTAGCCCTTGCCATGAGGGGTTACTGCCATGCCCACGATAGGAGCGTTGAGGTGTTGACCGCCTTCCGATCCGTAGTAGCCGGCGTCACCGAAGGTGAAGATGCCGCCGTCTGCTCCTACCAGCCAGTAGCCCTTGTTGTCAGGCGTTGCTGCCATGCCAACGATAGGAGCGTTGAGGGCTCCGCTCTCCGATCCGTAGTTCCCGGCGTTTCCGAACGTGGTGACCGTGCCGTTGGACGCCACGACTCGATACCCGGTGGTCGACGCAGCGATGACCGTCAATGTGGCTGGGTTCGTGGTGGCACTGGGTCCGGCACCGTTGGTGAACACGGCTTGGTACTCGTTGCCGTTATCTGCGGCCGTGGTTGCTGGGGTGGTGTACGACGAAGACGTGGCCCCTGCGATGTCGGTAAACGTCTTCCCACCGTCCGTTGACACCTGCCACTGGACGGTTGGGGTCGGGTCACCACTGGCGGCTGCCGTAAAGGTGGCGGCTGCCCCGGCCGAGGCTGTCTGGTTCGTCGGCTGGGCAGTGATGGTTGGAGCTGTGCCCACTTGGAAGTCCACTGGATCAGACGTCTGCGCCGGTGTGGGACCGCCGCTCCACACTGCCGTCAGCGTGTGGTCACCAGGGGTCAGGGATGTCGTGGTGAGGGTGGCGATACCGGCACCGGGATTCCCAATGCTCCCGACACTCACCGTCCCGAGATCGGTGGTCCCGTCGAAGAAGTCCACCTGTCCGACAATGGGATCTCGTAGGCGATCCGAAGGCGTCGGAAATACCATGGCAGTCAGGGTCACTGGTGCACCGACAGCAGCCGAACTGCTTGGGCTCGTGGTAAGTATGGTGCCCGACACGGTGACTTGCTGGACAACGGCCGGCTGAGCGACTGGTGTACAGGTGTACGTATTTGCATAAAGCTGATCGAAGGTCAGGGCCGAGATGCCCACCGGGACCACCGTCCCTGGCGTGCCGGAGATGGGCACGGTGGTAGAAAGCCCGGTCCAGCTGGCAGAGGTGATGCCGTTGACGTTCGTCGGGGTCACCGACGGAGCCGTGATCGTGCCACCACCGGGAGAGAACCCGATGCCGACGTCGTTCATAGGCAAGCCGGCGAAAGGCCCACCGGTCGGGTCGATGTTCAGCGTCAGATCGAGCGCACTGACGGGCACGGTCGAACCGCTTGGTACGGGATTCGGCACGGTGGCCACAGCCACGACCGAGGCGGAGACTGTGGGGTCATTGAAACTGCTGCTGTGGCAGGTGAACGAGGTGCCAGGAGCTGGTGGCGCCACCGTGAACGTCTGCGAGTACGAACTTGGGGAGTAGACCGGATCACCGGAGTACTCCATCGTGAGGGTATGGGTCCCCGGAGTGAGACCAGCAGTAGAGAGATAGACAGCGCCTGTGGGAAGGCCGGGTAGAGCATTACACGAGTCGCTCGTAGCGACCTGCACACCGTCAACGAGATACGTGATCGACCCTGACGGGTTAGGCATGATGCCGTAGGGATCCGATGCAGCCTCGAGGACATATCCTCCGTTGTACCATGGCTGGATCTGGTAGCCCTCTGGTACCGGTGTTGTCGGTACGCCGGGGGGCGGGTTCCAGGCGACCGGGGATCGTGCCCCGTAGGTCATGGTGAACGTTCCGCTGGTTTCCGGCCCCCCGCTGCCCGTTGGCAAAATGGAGTTGAACGGGCTGTCGGAGCCCTGGCACGATGTCGGGCCCGAGCAGCTCCCGTTGCGGAGGACAGGATTGACCTGTTCCGTGCCGGGACCGGTACCGTTCGTTGGGTCGTAGGCGATGGAGATCTGCAGGTTGAGGGTGAGCGACTGTCCTGGGGCCAGTGAGAACGCGCTTGTCTGCGTACCGCACGGCGGGGTGCCGAAACCGCCTGAAGGAGTAAGACGGAAATGGGTTGTCGGGATTGGATTGTATCATCGGGCACCAGTTCCCGGCGCTGTCCTGGTAGTTAACCGTGAAGTCGGGAGTCTGGAACGCATTTCCGCCAGTATTCGTGAAGTTCACTGGCAGGAAGAGATCGTTGCTCCAGTCCGCACCTGTCGCTGGGTTGGTAACGGTGACCGACATCGGGGTCGGGGTCGGCGACGACAGCTCAACCGTCGTGGGCAGGGTCATCGTGACCGACGGCAGTGCTTGGATGGTATAGGGGACGGTCGCTGACGTGCTGCCGGCATAGTTGATATCCCCGGAGTAGACGGCGGTCAGCTGGTTCGTTGCACTGGGCAATGCCGTGGTGGTGAAGGTGGCACCGCCGTTGCTGACCGGTTCGGTGCCGATCACGGCTCCGTTGGCGATGAAGTTCACGTCGCCGGTGGCGTCGGTAGCCGTGCTGCCACCCGAGCTGATCGTGTCGGTCAACGTGACCGGTGTCTGTGTCAGCTGCGGGCTAACGGGCGATGCCGTCAAGGTGTTCGTGGTGGCCTTGCCTGGTGGCGGTGGGATGGGAAGACCGGTGCCCTGGAGGTTGAGCGTGGTGTTGTTGTTGGTGCTGCCTGCTACCTGAAACGGAGGACCGGGGGCGGGTTGAGCGAGCCTTCGACGATGCCTATGCACGAGCCAGGGCTGTTCGGCACGTGGTGAAGTTCGGGATGTTGTATCCCGACGCCGAGAGCGTCACGTCCCCCGTGCTGGTGTTGTAGGGGGCCGTCGACGTGAAGATCATGTTGATCGGCGTCGACTGGCACTGTGCGGTGACCGGCGTGGTGACGTCGAGGGTGTACGTGAGGCTTTCGTTCAGCGTGACGTTGCCATTGGAGTCAATTCGCCCAGTGGCAGTACCCGGGTCGACTTCTGTCTGGATGTAGTTGGTACAACCCGTCGGATTCGTGATGCAGAGCGTCTGTTGTGGCAAAGAGCTCAGCGATGCTCCGGTGATCACTCCGGTCAGCGGATCGACCTGGCCGCTGAGGGTAACAGTTGGCCCTCCGGATGGGAAGGGGTTAGGCGCCACGCTGGAGAGCACCGTCCAGGAACCGGACGTCATGTTGAGCGAGAACGGCTGTTCACCGCCGTTGCCGGCGTACAGCGTGAGCTGTCCCGAGGTCGCCGTGTCGGCTGGGCTGGCCGAGTCAGTGACGGTAACGGCAAACGTGGCCGTGGCGTCCGTTGTGGGTGTGCCCGACAGCACGCCAGTCGTCGGAATTCAGGCTCAACCAGTTTGGCAATGTGGAGCCCGAGGCAACGCTCCAGGTGTAGCTCCCCGTCCCACCAGTTGCAGCCAGGGTGGTGGCGTAGGGGAGATTCAGCGGAGCCAAGGGCAGTGGCGAGGTCGTGGTCACTGATAGCGGGGTGGCCGCACTGGCGGCACCCACCCCGATCCCGGCCACGGTGCCAGCGACCACTCCGATAACCAGGAGCGTTGCGGCTACGGCCGCGAAAAACCGGCGGGCGATGCCGCCGGCAAGGTGAGATTTTGGTGACTCTGCGTGGGAAAAACTTAGGGAGTTACTCCCCCACCCCCCCCCGCGAGAACTTTCCCAGATTGAGAAATTCTCAAGCTAAGCATCGCGGGCTGCTGCTGTGTTGCGACGTCCCCGGAACATGTACATCCCCCTGCTTTCGCTTAGTTGATAAAAACTGGTGTTTCGTGCTTCTCGATCAGATGGTACACACTCTTTGTTTCCCAAACTGGTCGCGATGGCATCTAACTCCAGGTTCTTGATCTTGTCAAGACAAATTTTAATGCGGCAGAGCCAAATTGACGCGGGAACTGGGGCCCCCGAGGAACCGAAGTGGCTCGGAGCCGGTTCCAACGACCCACATCATCGGCGGATATACCAGGGTCCCGGAGGCACTGGTCTTGGGCCGGAACCGGCTCGAACTGCCCAGGGCGCCGACGGCTTGGCCAGGCTGACAGCCAGAGAGCGCGTGTCGATGGATGGCGGCGCCGGTGTGCTCAACGCAGACCTCAGGCTATCGGTAGCCACCGCACCGCCGGAGGCGGCGGCGAAGCCGACGGGCGACGGTGGGGCGGCTTGACCAGCTGGAGGCGCTTCGTGTGCTCTATCGGCATCTGCGTCTTCTGACCAACTTTTTCTACCCGCAGGCCAAGTTGGTCTCTAAGACCCGTAACGGAGCCAGGGTCACCCGCCGCTACGACACGCCGACAACCCCTTATCGGCGGGTCCTCGCTGCTCAGCTCCTCACCGAGACCGAGTCCAAAGCGTTGCAACACTTCTACAAGCAGCTCAACCCGGCTCAGCTCCGCAGGGATGTCATCATCTGTCAGCAACAGCTACGCAGCACTCACACCACCACGAACCAGAACGGCATGAAAGGAGGTGAAGCCCAACGCGTACGCGGACCTTTTTACGTGAGGGCACCGCATCTCGCTACGCGGACCTTTTCAGACGAGTGCAATACGGAACAAATTACTGCGGTAAGGCCAAATTGAATGTCGGGACCTGGAGGTCCCAGAGGACCGAGCAGGCCCGGAGCCGGTTCCAAAGACGGCAGTGCCAACCTGGTGGCCGTACCGGGGTCCCAGAGGCACGGATCTTGGGCCGGAGCGAGTCGAGTTTCCCAGCGCACGACCGCTCGGCCAAGGTGACAACTAGACCAGGGAGCGCGTGTCGATGCATGGCTGCGCCGGTGTGCTCAATGCAGACCTCAGGCTGCAGTGGCCGCAGCTCCGCTCAGTGCGTTGAGGCCACGGACGATACGGTCTCGCTGGGGACCCGGACCGATACGACGCAGGTCCCGTCGGGCGCGGTTGGAGAGCTCAATGGATGGCGTGCTCACTGTTGTCAGTGCAGAACGACGATCTCAGTGGGCGTGACCAGACAGTCGCGGATCACTGATCAGGATGAGCGGAGTCCTTGGCGTCGAGCTCGGCCAGAACGTCGTCCAGTGGTGTTCCGTGCTCACCTCGTGCTACCTCTGCGTCCGCCTCACGCATCGACTCGATGAACTCGGAAGCGTTGGCCAGGACCCAATCTTCGAGCGCTTCCTGATCGATCGGCACGACTGCGACCATCGGCCGCCCCTGCTGGGTGACAACGGACGGACGACCGCTCCGGGCAACGCTTTCGACAACGTTCTTGGTATTGTTAGCCAGCTCTCTCATGGTGATGGACGCCATGAGCAACCTCCTGTATCGCAATTGTGATACGTACTAACTCGTCACCATCGTATGTGGCGCACACAGGGGGGCTTGGCTCTCGTGGCCCAACGGGGACCTATTTGTACAACGGCTGTTTCGTGCCCCATACGTGCCCCAATGGATTGCATGAAGCTGTTTTTAGCTGTCCGTAGCTGTCACTCGCAATGCCCAATTGTGGGTCTTGACCAGGAGACTTTTCCCAATGGTCCCAGGTCGGTGGATGAGCGAAATTTGGCCCGATTCGATCTGAAAAGCGTGAGGTCACCGGATCGACGCCGGTCCCGACCACCAAGAAGTCCGCAGGTGGGGGCTTCTGCCTCGCCCCGGGTTTCATAGAGACTCTGGTGTGCCCTTCGATGGCGCTGTCTTCTTCAGCGATGTTGACGTCATGGCCTCATCCGGTTGTGGGCGGAAATTCGGATGGTGAACAGAAAGGTACTCAACGGAGAGATAGCGTGGTCCCTGTCCGGGGTTAGGGGGGCGGGGAACCACACACGGTGCCTGGCTTAAAGGCTGGTAGAGCTGGGGGCCTCTGGCGTTCTATCGACTCTCGTGGCCGTTGACAGCCGTGGCTTCTTCCAGTGCGAGCCCATCCACCGGGCATGCAACGACTGCCCTCCTCCGGAACCAAGGGATGGTGGCCTCTCTTCCTCCTTGGTAGGACGAGACGGACCCCCGACGTTCTGCGTTACCTCGATGATCTTCGGTATGAAGTGCTCCGACACGTCGGAGCCCAGCCGCCTCTGGCAATCTCAGCCTCTTGACATAGCCACTATCGCGATATATCGTGATTAATCGAGAGCGGTCATCAAGAAGCCTCCCAGACGAGAGCTGACGCAGCACCAGTCGCTCACTCACAACAAACCAACAAGGAGAACGCAGCAATGCACGGACGACACCAATTTGATGAACTACACAGCCACGACGATCACTCAGGCCCCGGACCTGCCTTCCTCCGTGACCACCTCTTCGCCGAGGCAGTCGGACGGAAACGAGGAAGGGGTCGTGGACGGGGCTACCCCGGGGCCGGGTTCGGACGGCACGGAGGCATGGGCGGCTTCGGCGGCCCGATGTTCGGCAGGGGCCCGAAAGTAGGCCGGGGCGATGTCCGGGCCGCCATCCTCGCCCTTCTGGCCGAAGAGCCGATGCACGGCTATCAGATCATCACCGAGCTGACCGAGAGGAGCGGAGGCGTCTGGCGCCCCAGTCCAGGCTCGGTCTACCCCACCCTGCAGGCCCTCGAGGACGAGGGTTTGATCAAGGCGGACAAGGCCGAGGGCCGGCGGGTCTTCGACCTCACGGTTGCAGGGCTGAAGGTGGCGAAGGAGGCAGGCGACGGACCAGCCCCGTGGGAAGATGCCGCCCAGGATGCCGACCGTGGTCTGGTCGACCTCCGCAACCTGACGTTTCAGGTGGGCGCCGCCATCATGCAGGTGGCACAGGCTGGAAGCGCCGAGCAGATCAAAGCAGCACAGGGCATCCTGACCGAGACGAGACGTCGGATCTATCAGGTGCTGGCTGAGGACGCTTCTGACAGCAAAGACCAGCCCGACGCCCCCTGAGCGGTTGAGCGTTTAGAAACGGCAACCGTGGCCCGAGCGACCCAGCGGTAAAGCCGCCGAAAGCGGAACGATGACTGAGAGTGGGCGCCTCCTGGCGCTCGTTCTCAGCCGCCTTCGTACTCGAAGCCGAGGTCCGGCGCGGTGAGGAGGGCTTCGAACGGGATCCCTTCGGCTGCCGCCATCGCCGCCACCGTGCCTCCCCGGTCCACTACGGCGACCAGGAGTATGGGATCCGCTCCGGCTTCTCGAACGGCGTGGGCAGCCTCCAGCAACGAGGTGCCTCGGGTCACTGTGTCCTCGGTCACTACGACCCGATCACCGGGATCGAGAGCACCGGCGATCCGGCCGCCACCGCCATGGTCTTTCGCCTCCTTGCGAACGCTGAAGGTACGCAGCAGCCGCCCGCGGGTGGCAGCCACGCCGGCTGATACGAAGGCCACCGGATCCGCTCCCATGGTGAGCCCCCCGATCGCCGTAGCGTCATCTGGGACCACCGAGAGCACGGCGTCAGCCACCAACAGCATGGCCTCGGGACGGCATACCGTCTGCTTCGAGTCGATGAACCAGCTGCTTCGTCGTCCCGATTTCAGGACGAAGTCACCGCGTTTCACCGAGTGGTCCAGTAGATGAGCTCGAAGCGCGCCGAAGGGAGTCGAAGGGAGATCGCTCACTTCATCTCCTCCCACAACTCCGGTCCGATCAGGTCCACGCCACCGGTTCCCGATACGACGTGGCCCACGACCACCCCCGGTATACCGGCACGTTCCAGGGCAGTGAGGGCCGATCCAACCGCATCGGAAGCAACCACCAGCACCATACCCAGCCCCAGATTGAACACTCGAGCCATCTCGTCGTCGTCGACGTTACCCAACTGCTTGATCTCACCGAAGATCCGAGGGATCGACCACGTTCCTCTCTCCACGACGGCCTGGAGACCGTTCGGAAGCACGCGGGGAAGGTTCCCAGGGATCCCGCCGCCAGTGATGTGGGCGACGGCGTGTACGTCGGCCGCAGCGATCGCCGCCCGAACCGCCGGGGTGTAGAGCACCGACGGCACGAGGAGCTCGTCAGCGACAGTGGTGCGGGCACCGTCCCACGCAGGCGCGTCGAGATCGAGGCCGGCACGGTCCAACAGCACGTGACGGGCCAGGGTGTACCCGTTGGAGCGGAGCCCGGGCGAGGGGAGGCCAATCAGCACGTCGCCCGACCGCACCCGCTCCGAACCCAGGATCTCGTCTCGTTCCACCACGCCCACGGCAAAGCCGGCCAGATCGAACTGGCCGGGCTCCATGACGCCGGGGTGCTCGGCCATCTCGCCTCCGAGCAGAGCTGCGCCCACCTGTCGGCAACCGTCGGCCACCCCGGCAACCAACGCAGCCATCTGGTCGGGATCGACGGCGCCGGTGGCGATGTAGTCCAGGAAGAACAGCGGCTCCGCCCCCTGACAGACCAGATCGTCGACGCACATGGCCACCAGATCGATGCCCACGGTGCTGTAGCGACCGGTCGCCTGAGCGATGAGTGCCTTGGTCCCGACCCCGTCGGTAGCGGCGACCAGCACCGGCTGCCGATAGCGACCGGTGTCGAGAGCGAAGAGCCCACCGAAATCGCCGATGCCGCCGAGCACCTCGGGCCGAGCCGTGGAGCTGACCAGCGAGCGGATGCCATCGACCGCCCGTTCACCCGCATCGATGTCCACGCCCGAAGCGGCGTAGGTGGCGCCGCTGTCCGACTGACCGGGACCGTCTGTCATACGGATGCTCAGGGTACTCAGGCGCCGGGGGTACCGGCACCGGCCAGTGCCGGACGACCGGACAGCGTCACCGACACGGGAACCGGATAGGTACCGGTCAGACAGGCGTCACAGAACCCGGCTCCTGGAGCATCGACCGCCTCGACCAGGTTGTCGATGGTGAGGTACTCGAGCGAGTCCACATCCAGATACTCGGCGATCTCCTCGACGGTCTTGATCGCCGCCAGCAGCTCGGTCCGGTCCGGCGTGTCGATGCCGTAGTAGCACGGCCACCGGAACGGCGGTGACGAGATGCGTAGGTGAACCTGGGCGGCACCGGCTTCTCGAAGCATGCGCACCATGGCCCGAGTCGTGGTTCCCCGAACGATGGAGTCGTCCACCACGATCAGCCGCTTGCCGGCGATGTTCTCCCGGAGCGGATTGAGCTTCCGGCGTACACCGTTGGCCCGCTCCTGTTGGGTGGGAGCGATGAAGGTACGACCGATGTACCGGTTCTTCACCAGTCCCTGTCCGTAGGGGATCCCGCTCGACAAGGCGTAGCCCTCTGCCGCCGGGACACCGGAGTCGGGAACCCCCATCACCAGGTCGGCCTCCACGGGCGCCTGCGTGGCCAACCGCTGGCCCATGCGACGGCGGGCCCCGTGCACCTCGTTGCCGTAGAGCATGCTGTCCGGCCGGGCGAAGTAGACGAACTCGAAGATGCAGAGCTTGGGATTGAACCGTTCGATGGGAAAGACGGGCTCGGAGCGGACCTCCTTCCCGTCGATGACCACCATCTCGCCTGGCTCCAGCTCACGAACGAAGGTGGCGCCAATCACGTCGAGGGCCGGGGTCTCGGATGCGAGCACCCACCCTTCCTCGTACTCGCCGGTGGCTTCCAAGCGGCCCAGGCACAGAGGACGGAACCCGTTGGGATCTCGGACACCGATCAGGCGATCGGCATCGAGGAGAACGAAGGAGAATGCGCCTTCGACCGTCGGCAGCACGGTGCGAAGGGCAGCTACCAGTTCGCCACCGCCCGGGTCGCCACCGGCGTCGGCGCCGGACTCCGTCGGGAATGCATCGGCCAGGAGCTCCGCCACCAGGTCGCTGTCCGATGCGACCACGCCGGGCAGCATGCCGGCGGTCTCGGTCAGCGCCACCGTGTTGGTCAGGTTGCCGTTGTGAGCGAGCCCGAACCCGGCCCGGCCCACGCCCCGGTACACCGGTTGTGCATTGCGCCACGAGCTCGTGCCGGCAGTCGAGTACCGGGTATGACCGATACCGAGATGCCCCCGGAGCCCCGAGAGCTTCCGTTCGTCGAAGACCGTCGTGACCAGGCCCATGTCCTTCATCACCGTGATGGCATCGCCGTCGCTGAGCGCCATGCCGGCCGACTCCTGGCCCCGGTGCTGCAGCGCGTAGAGGCCGTCGAAGATCAGGTGTGCGACAGAGCGGCCCGGGGCATAGACCCCGAAGACACCGCACGCTTCTTTGGCCTCCATCATCGGTTCATCACCGTCGTCACCGGGGGTCGTTGAGCTGTCGCTGCGGGTTGCCCATAACAGGATCCCGTATACCTGCAGACTAGTGCCAGGGGAGACCCATCGACCGTAGCGGTACGGACTCCCAGGTCGAGGGGGGCATCGGCACACGAAACGCTGGACGAAGAGCCGACCGGTAGCCTCACCGGCGTGATCGACCTCCATACGCACTCGACCATGTCCGACGGGAGCGACCCGCCACAGCGCATCCCCGAGCTGGCGGCCGAGGCCGGTTGCAGTGCGGTTGCCCTGACCGACCACGACTCGCTGGCCGGCCTGCCGGCAGCACGCCGCCGCGCCGACGAGCTGGGGGTGACGTTGATACCCGGATGCGAGATCTCGTGTCGCACAGTCGGCACCGGGGGCATGCACGTCCTGGTCTACTTCGTCGAGGACGATGGCGGCCCGTTGACCGACGAGCTGGTGCGGCTGCGTCAGGACCGGCACCAGCGCAATGTCGCCTTGGCGCAACGGCTGTCGTCCCTCGGCCTACCGATCACCTATCAGGAGGTGATCGACGAGGCCGGAGGAGAAGAGGGTGTGGGTCGTCCTCACTTCGCTGCGGTGCTGGTGCGTCACGGCGTGGTCGGCTCCATCCAAGAGGCGTTCGACAGCTATCTCGCCAATGGACGACCTGGATACGTACACAAGTCCCGCCTCAACGCGGTCGATGTCGCTGCACTGGCTACGGCCTCAGGTGGCGTTGCCGTCCTTGCCCACCCGTACAGTCTCGGTCTGACCTCTTCCGAGCTGGCCTCGACCGTGGGCGAGCTCGCCGAACACGGCTTCTCCGGAATCGAAGCGATCTACGGTCGCTACTCCCCGAAACAGCGTCAGGATCTGATCGACCTGGCCGGCCGGTTCGACCTGGTGGCCACCGGAGGATCGGACCATCACGGAACGATCAAGCCCGACCTCACCGTGGGGACCGGGACCGGCGACTTGAACGTACCGGACCGGGTGCTCGACCAGCTGGTGGCCCGTCGACCCGGCGGCTGATCGACCCGGCGGCTGAGACCGGGAGCAGGCAACAGGCAGGGCTGCCGACAGGCCGCGCTAAGCCGGAGCCAGCTCGTCGAGGAGCGACGGCAGACGGTCGCGCCATGCCGTAGTAGCAGTAACCAGGGAGACGTCAACCAGCCCGTCGACCACCAGCCGATCTCCTCCCGCACTCCCGATGATCCACGTGCCGAGCTGGGCGTCGGTGGCCCGAGCCACCAGTTCGTCAGGATTGGAGGTGCACACCACCACTCGAGACGGTGCCTCGGAGAACAGGGCGCGGTGGTCGACGATGCCGGTCATATGGAACCCGACACCCGAACGGATCGCCATCTCGGCCACGGCGACCCCCGTCCCGCCTCCGGACACGTCGTGGATCCCGCTGATCAGGCGTTCCCCGGAATCACCGGGGCCGCCGGGGCTGCCGGGACCACCCATGACCATCTCGCCGACCAGACCACTCACCCACTCGACGAGACGACGGTGCAGCTCCAGGTCGAGAGGTGGAAGCGCCCCACCACGATGCCCCCGACACTCGACAGCCCACCGTGAACCGCCCAAGGACGGGTACTCGCCGCTATCGGCACCGATGAGCACCAGCGTCTCTCCCTCGACCAACTGCATGCCGGGAGGCCGTTCGGCCAGCTGCTCGATAAGGCCGACCATCCCGATGACCGGGGTGGGGTCGATGTCCACGCCAGCGCTCTCGTTGTACAAGCTGACGTTGCCCCCGACGACCGGAACACCAAGCGCGAGGCAGGCCTCACGCATACCGTCGATGGTCTCCGAGAGCTGCCACATGATCTCTGGATGCTCGGGGTTCCCGAAATTCAAGCAGTTCACCACCGCTACCGGGCGAGATCCCGCGGACGCCGACGTTGAGTGCGGACTCGGCCACCGTGGCCGCCGTTCCCTGCCGAGGATCGAGCGAGCACCAACGTGGGTTCGAATCCGTGGACAAGGCCAATCCCCGATGGGAGTCCGGAAGGCCCGGCGCCGCCAGCCTCAGGACTGCGGCATCTCCTCCTGGACGCTCGACGGTATTGAGGAAGAGCTGATGGTCGTACTGCTGGTAGACCCACGAGGGATCGGCCAGCAGGGCCAGCAGGTCGGATCCGCAGTCAGGAAAGGAACCGATACCCGGGTCGTCAGCCAACCGGCTGTCCAAATCGGCGGGCCGAGACCTCGGCCGGTCGTAGAGCGGGGCGTCATCGCTCAGCGATGCCGCCGGCACATCGCCAAGGACGTCGCCGTCGAAACCGTCAAGGATGCGGAGCCGTCCCGGGCTCGCCGTCCGGCGGCTCGGTAACCCGGCCCACCACCGAGGCCCGCACCTCCCAGCGGCGGCACACCTCCTCCACCCGTTGGAGATCGGCGGGCGTCACGATGGCCAACATCCGCTCCTGGCTCTCCGAGGTCATCACCTCGTAGGCGGCCATACCCTCCTCCCGCCGGGGTACCGCTGATACGTCGACGTCCATGCCCACCCCTCCCCGAGCCGCCGTCTCGCTGGTGGCACACACCAGCCCGGCGCCACCGAGATCCTGGATGCCCACGACCAGGCCGGCATCGAGCAGCTCCAGACAGGCTTCGATCAGTCGCTTCTCCTCGTACGGGTCCCCGACCTGGACGCTCGGACGTTTCGCTGCTGCCGCCTCGTCGTCTCCTTCACCACCGAAACCGGCAGAGGCCAGCACGCTCACGCCACCGATCCCGTCCCTGCCGGTCGCAGACCCCAACAGCACGGCCAGGTTGCCCACTCCCGACGCCTGCCCCAGCACCAGACGCTCAATGGGGAGCACACCCAGGCACAGCACGTTGACCAACGGGTTCTGGGCGTAACACCGGTCGAAGGTCAGTTCGCCGCCGATGGTGGGGACCCCAACCGAGTTCCCGTACCCCGAGATACCGGCCACGACCCCTTCGATGAGCCAGCGCTGACGAGCCGCTTCGGGATCCCCGAAGAACAGGGGGTCCATCACCGCGATGGGACGGGCACCCATGGTGAAGATGTCACGCAAAATACCGCCGACCCCGGTGGCCGCGCCCTGGTACGGCTCGATAGCAGAAGGATGGTTGTGGCTCTCGATGCGGACAGCCACGGCGATCCCGTCGCCTGCGTCGATGACTCCGGCGTTCTCCCCTGGTCCCACCAGGACCAACGGTCCCTCGGTCGGGAGGCGTTTCAGGTGAATACGAGACGACTTGTAAGAGCAGTGCTCGCTCCACATCACTGCGTACAACGCCAGTTCGAGGTGGTTGGGACTGCGACCCAACACCTCCTCGATCACGTCACGCTCACTATCGGTGAGCCCGAGAGCGCGGATGGAGAGGCGGGGTGGTCTCAGGAGCTCCGGCGTTCACCTCGCACACCGTACCCGGCCGAAACGGTTCGACCATTCAGCCACATTCGGATCAGGGAACGTAGCCCTGCCGGTTGTGAATATCCGAGAGCAGAAACTGTCGATTCATGAGCACAAAATGCCAATTGAGCTCACGAATGACCTATCCCGATCACCTCGGAAAGTCCTAATGTACCTGCTGAAAACCAACTATGTAACAAATGACATCAATGGATCAAGCTGCAGCTACCAAAATATGCGTTTGCCTATCAATGAAAGATCTGAGAAACTACAGGCATGGCGAAAACAACACGCAAAAAGTCTCCTATGTCAGACACGCACAAGGCCGCATTGGCCAAGGGGCGTGAAGAGGGTCGTGTGGTGCGGCGCTATCTCGAGGCTCTCGAGTCGACCAAACCTCGCCGTGGTCGTAAGCGGACACCAGACTCCATCACGAAGCGGCTCAATACCATCGACAGCCGGTTGGCTGATGCCGATGCCCTGACCCGGCTTCATCTGGTCCAGGAGAAGCAGCAACTCGAGGCTGAATTGTCACAGTCCGACGACACCGTGGACCTCGTCGCTCTCGAAAAAGAGTTCACGAAGGTCGCCAAAGCTTATGGCGATCGTAAGGGCATCACCTACTCGGCATGGCGGACCGTCGGCGTGTCTGCACCGGTGCTCCAACAGGCCAAGATCGCTCGCACCCGAAGCTGACCAGGGTTGACCTGACCAGGACCAGAGCGACAGAACTCCTCTCAGACGGTGGGTGTGCCCACCTGTTCGACCGCCGAGGAGCTCAACAGCCCACGGAGCAGAACGCTCCCGTCATCTGACCCCAAAAGCTCGTCGATTGCCCGTTCCGGATGTGGCATCAGACCGACGACGTTTCTGGTCGGATTGCACACTCCTGCAATCCCGTCGATCGAACCGTTGGGGTTATCCACATAGCGGAGGACTACCCTGTCCTCCGCTCGTAGTTCGGCCAATGTCTCAGGGCTGCAGGTGTAATTACCTTCGAAGTGGTTGATGGGTATACGCAGGACAGTTCCCGTATCCACGCCAGTAGTGAGCACGGACCGATCGGTCTCCACGCGAACCTCAACAGTGGTACACAGGAAGCGGAGTCCACTGTTCTTCTGGAGTGCACCAGGCAGGAGACCGGCCTCGGTCAGCACCTGAAATCCGTTGCAGATGCCAAGGACGGGCCCCCCGTCCTTGGCAAAGCGTCCTACTGCTTCCATCACCGGGGAAAACCTGGCAATAGCACCAGGACGGAGATAGTCACCATGAGCGAAACCGCCCGGAAGGACCAGGGCGTCATAGCCGTCAACCGACGATTCACCGTGCCAGACCAGCTCTGCTGAGCCACCGAGGCGATTGACGGCGGCAATGACATCGTGCTCACAGTTGCTTCCGGGGAAGACCACCACCCCGACTGTGGTGGCCATCAGCGAACGGCCGGCTGTACGACATCACCGGGACTCGGTGACGGACGGTGATCTGTCCCGCCTGAAGAGCTCCCAGCCGCAGGGGCGGTCACCGTGACCGTGGAGTCCTCGATCACCGGATTGCCCAAGAAGCGCTCGGCCACCACCGTCGCCTGAGCGGTGGCGTCGGCTTCGTCGGTCGCTTCCACGTCGAAACGGAACGCCTTGCCGGCACGAACCCCGGTCACCCCCTCGAACCCGAGGGCGCGGAGCGCCCGTTCGATCGTGGCCCCTTGCGGATCGGCGATCCCCGGGCGCAGCCGGACTTCGACCAACACCGAGTAGTTCACCGCGTCTGCCCCGCTGCACCCATGTTCAGGCACCGTACCAGTCGGCCAATCGTAGCCCGCTAATCAGCTCGTAGGCGTCGGTGTAGCGACGGGTGGTGGCATCGACGATCTCACTGGGAAGAGGGGGTGGGGGAGGTTGCTTGTCCCACGGTTGGGCCTCGAGCCAGTCTCGCAACGGCTGCTTGTCGAACGACGGTGGGTTGGTTCCCGGTGCGCAGTTGTCGGCCGGCCAGAACCGTGACGAGTCCGGGGTGAGCACCTCGTCACAGATGGCCAGCTCGCCGTCGATGTACCCAAGCTCGAACTTGGTGTCACAGATCACGATGCCGCGCTCTTCGGCTCGAACCGCAGCGCGCCGGTAAGCAGTCAGACAGAGCTCGCTGGCGGCTTTGGCGGCTTCAGCCCCCACGAGATCGGCGGCTTCAGCCATACCGATGTTGAGATCATGCCCCTCGGTGGCCTTGGTCGACGGCGTGAAGATCGGCTCGGGAAGACGGTCGGCATGACGCAGCCCAGAGGGCATCGGCATCCCGTGCACCGTCCCTTCACGCTCGTACTCCTTGTACGCCGATCCGGCCAGGTATCCACGGACAATGCACTCGATACTGAGCATGTCCGCCTTCCGGACCAGCATCGACCGGCCGGCGAGATCGCTGAGCCCGGCATGGGGCGGGAAGTCGGCCTCGTCCGCGCTGATGAGGTGGTTCGGAGCCAGGTCGGCCAGCTCATCGAGCCAGAACACGGTCATGGCGGTGAGCACACGACCCTTGTCCACGATGGGCTCGGCCATGATCACGTCGAACGCAGAGATACGGTCCGAGGCCACCATCAACAAGCGGTCCTCGCCAGCGTCGTACAGCTCTCGAACCTTGCCCGACTGGATGAGCGGCAGGGTCCCGGTCGCTTCGGTCATTCGGGTACTCCTTTCAGTGAATCGGTGAATCGGTGGACGTGACGAAGGGTACGAGCCAGATCGAACGCATCGTCCAGCTGGGCATCCGACAGGGTGACCTCCGGATCAGCGTCGAGCACGTGGCGGAAAGGCGTGCGCTCTTCCCATGCCCGGCGTGCGTCACGCTGCACGATCCGGTAGGCAGCATCTCGGCTCAAACCACCGGCCACCAGGGCCAGCAGCACCGACTGGGAGAACACCAGCCCGAAGCTGCCCTCAGACAGGTTGGCCAGAGCGCGCTCAGGGTGGATGACCAGGCCGTCGACCAGGCCGGTTGCCTTGGTCAGCATGTAGAGAGCCAGGGCGCTGGCGTCAGGGAGCACGACCCGCTCCACCGACGAGTGCGAGATGTCACGCTCGTGCCAGAGGGCCACGTCCTCCAGGCCGGCCGACAGGTAGCCACGCTGGATGCGAGCCAGCCCACACAGGCGTTCGGAGAGGATCGGGTTGCGTTTGTGTGGCATGGCCGAGCTGCCCTTCTGTCCCGGCTTGAACGGCTCTTCGACCTCACCCAACTCGCTCCGGGCCATGTGACGGATCTCGGTGGCGATGGCCTCGATGGTCGCTCCCACCGAAGCACACGCCCACAGGTACTCGGCATGCCGGTCACGGGCGATGACCTGGGTGGCAGGTACCGGGGTCAGGCCCAGCGAGCTGCACACGTACTCTTCGATCCGGGGGTCGATGTTGGAGAACGTTCCCACCGCTCCCGACAGTTTGCCCACCGCCATCCGCTCCCGAGCGGTCATCAGCCGTTGGCGGTCCCGGTCTACCTGGAGGGCCCATAAGGCGAACTTGGCACCGTAGGTGGTGGGCTCGGCGTGCATACCGTGGGTACGACCGGTGACCGGAACGTCGATGAGCTCCTCAGCGCGACGTCGGCATGCAGCGACCAAGCCTGAGGCGGCGTCAATCAGCAGGTCTGCCGCCTTGGTCATCGTGGCGCACAGTGCCGTGTCCACCACGTCGGAAGAGGTCAGTCCGTAGTGGATCCACGACCCTTCCGGCTGGCCGATGGCCTGCTGCACCACGTCCACGAACGCGGCGACATCGTGATCGGTCACCTGTTCCCGTTCGTTCACCGCCGCCACGAACCCTTCGTCGACGTGCGGCGCTCGCTTCCGGCACGCCTCCACCTCGCTGTTCGGGATGTCACCGATGGAGGCCCATCCTTCAGCAGCCAGGAGCTCCACCTCGAGCCACATCTCAAACCGCGCCTCGTTCGAGAAGAGCACGGCCATGGCCGTTGGCGTGTAGCGGGGTATCACCCGGCAACCTCCTGTGCAGTCTGTGCAGTACGAGTCGCGGTCATATCGCCGGCGGTCCTGTCGGCGGTTGGCATCGCAGCCGCCGTCGCAGCTGTCTCCACTCCCATGGCGATGTCGGTCCGGTGGTGCATACCCGGCCACCGGATGTGGGCAACGGCCTCGTACGCTCGCTTCCTGGCATGGTCGACGGTGGCGCCCAGAGCGGTGATGCCGAGAACCCGGCCTCCGGCTGTCAGTACCTGACCTCCCTCTCCGATGCGTGTCCCGGCGTGGAGCACCGACGTCCCAGCAACGCGACCAGCATCATCCAGACCTTCGATGGGGTCACCGGGCCGGGGGGCATCGGGGTAACCCTGCGAAGCCAGCACGACACAGACCGCTGCCTCTTCGACGAACCGGGGTGTGGTCGTCAGGCGCCCGTCCGCCACCTCGAGCAGCAGCGCAGCCAGATCACCGTCGTAACGCGGGAGCACCACCTGGGTCTCCGGGTCTCCGAACCGCACGTTGTACTCGAGCACCTTGGGGCCGTTCGGAGTGAGCATGAGCCCGGCGTAGAGCACACCGCGGTACTCGATCCCTCGAGCCCGCAGGGCTGCCACCAGCGGTACGACCGCCTCGTTCACCAGGCGCTCCACCAGAGCATCGTCGACGAACGGCACTGGTGAGTACGCCCCCATGCCACCGGTGTTCGGTCCGGCGTCGCCGTCCGCCACTCGCTTGAAGTCCTGAGCCGGGGCCAGCGCTGCCAGCCGCTCACCGTCACAGAGCACCAACAAGGAGCACTCGAGACCGGACAGCCCCTCCTCCACCACCACCGAGCGCCCGGCATCGCCGAACGACGATCCGGACAGTTTGGCCTCGATGTCGGCGTCCGCCTCGGCCAGCGAACCGGTGACCAGCACGCCTTTACCGGCAGCCAACCCGTCGGTCTTCACCACCCAGGGCCCGGGAAGCGAGCGGAGAAACGCCTTCGCCTGGTCCGCATCGTCGAACGCGCCGAAGCGGGCGGTCGGTACACCTGCCTCGTGAAGGAGCTCTTTCATGAACGCCTTGGACCCCTCCAACCGAGCGCCGTCCGCACCGGGTCCGAACACCAGCTTGCCCCGGTCCCGGAGCCGGTCAGCCAGTCCGTCTACCAAGGGCGCCTCGGGACCGATGACGTACAGGTCGGCCTCGATCTCCTCCACGGGCGTCGAGACGCTGGTCAAGGTATGACCTTGCGGTGTGGTGCCGGTGATCCCCGGGTTGCCCGGCGTCACCACCACGTCGGCTGTACGCCCCAGGACCTGGGCCAGAGCGTGCTCTCGCCCTCCCGAGCCAACCACGCAGACGATCATGGCGCGCCGGCACCCGTACGGCGAGCTGCGCGGCAACGGACTGCGCGGTGCTGGACCGCATGATGGTGGGCTGTACGGCGGTCCAGAAGAGGGGCCGTACGGCACAGCAGATCAGTACTCATCCGGAAAGTCATGCGGCAAAACGGACGAACTGTTCCCGGCCGGGCCCCACACCCACCAGGCGAACCGGGGCTCCGATCTGTTCGGCCAGGAAGCCGACGTAGTCCCGTGCCTCCTGTGGCAGGTCACGGAGCTCGGTGACCGCCGACAGATCGGCCTTCCAACCCGGCAGCTCCTCGTAGACCGGAACGACCTGGTGGAGCACGGACTGGTGGTACGGCGGATGGGCAAAGCGCTCTCCGTTCGCCTCGTACGCCACACACACCTTCACCGTGTCGAAGGTGTCGAGCACGTCGAGCTTCGTGAGCGCCACTTCGGAGAGCGAGTTGAGCCGTACGGCCTGACGAAGCATGACTGCATCGAACCAGCCGGGGCGGCGGCGGCGACCGGTATTGGTGCCGTACTCGTGACCCCGGTCCACCAACATGTCTGCCACCTCCCCTTCCAGCTCGGTGGGGAACGGGCCCGTACCTACTCGGGTGACATACGCCTTGGCGATGCCGATCACCCGGTCGATCTGGCGAGGCCCCACGCCGGCGCCCGTGCAGGCACCGCCGGCCACCGGGTTGGAGGACGTCACGAACGGATAGGTGCCGTGGTCGAGGTCGAGGAACGTGGCCTGCGCACCCTCGAGCAGCACGTTGGCCTCGCGGTCCAACGCGTCGTGGACGACCGAGACGGCATCGGCGACCATCGGTGCGATCCGGGGAGCCAGCTCGTCCAGGTAGTGGGCGGTGATCTCGTCGGCATCGAGAGGAAGGCGGTTGTACACCTTCGCCAAGATGGCGTTCTTCTCCTTCAGAACCACGTCGAGCTTTTGACGGAAGATCTTCGGGTCGAGGAGATCCTGCACCCGCAGGCCCACCCGGGATGCCTTGTCGGAGTACGCCGGGCCGATCCCCCGCCTCGTGGTCCCCAGGCTGTTCTTGCCCAGGTACCGCTCGGTCAGACGGTCCAGCTCGTGGTGGTACGGCATGATGAGGTGGGCGTTGCCGCTGACCAGGAGCCGTGACGTGTCCACCCCCTTCGCCGTCAAGGTGTCGACCTCTGTGAGCAGCACGGTCGGGTCCACCACCACGCCGTTACCGATCACCGGCGTGATGTGGTCGTAGAGGATGCCGCTCGGCACCAGTTGGAGGGCGAACGTCTCACCGTCGACGACGATGGTGTGCCCGGCATTGTGGCCGCCCTGGTAGCGGACGACCAGCTCCATCTCTTTGGCGAGCAAGTCTGTGAGCTTGCCCTTTCCTTCGTCGCCCCATTGGGTCCCCACGACCACGGTTGCGGGCACGCGTCACTCCTCCGTTGCGAAAAGCGGATTACGCACAAGTGTAGCCCGCGACGAGGTTCGCGCCACCCGGACTGACCGCCGTGGCGACACGTTCACACCTGGTCAGGACGGCTTCGGGGTCTAGCGGACAGGCAGGCTGGATCCCTTACAGTAGAGCCATGCTGGACGTGGCGTTCACCGGGACCTCTCCGCTGTTCCTGGTCTTCGGTGTCGTCATCGGCGTCTTGAATTTCAGGAACACCCAGCTCTTCCGGCGGGCCACCGGCGTCAGCCCCTGGCACATCCCACCGATCGTGTGGGCGCTGGCCAGCGTGTTCGTCTCCCTGATCGTCACCGTCCTGGCACTCATCGCCACTCGAACGACCAAGGTGCCCGGTCGTGGCAGGGTCGTGGGCACCCAAGCTCGGTACAGCACCCGCAGGATCAGCTGAGGACGAGATCCCCGTCCTTCTCCTCGATGGTCACCGTCGATCCCTCCGGGTAACGACCTTCCAGGAGCGCCAAGGCCAGGGGATCCTCCACCTGTCGCTGGATGACCCTCCGCAGCGGACGAGCGCCGTAGTCCGGGTCGAACCCGGCATGGGCCAGCCACGTCTCGGCACCAGGCGTCACCGTGAGATCCAACCGGCGTTCGGCCAGCCGGGTACGGAGACCGCCGAGCTGTATCGAGACGATCCGCTCCAGGTCCGCTTCGGTCAGCACGTGGAACCGCACGATCTCGTCGATGCGGTTCACGAACTCCGGCTTGAAGAAGTCCGACGGGTCGCCGACGAGGTTGGAGGTCATGATCAGCACGGCGTTGGTGAAGGACACGGTACGACCCTGCCCATCAGTCAACCGACCGTCTTCTAAGACTTGGAGGAGCGTGTTGAACACGTCCGGATGGGCCTTCTCGATCTCATCGAGCAGGACGACGGCGTACGGTCGCCGGCGGACCGCCTCGGTGAGCTGTCCCCCCTCCTCGTACCCCACGTAGCCCGGTGGCGCACCGACCAGCCGAGCGACCGAGTGACGTTCCATGTACTCGCTCATGTCGATGCGGACCATGGCCTTGGCGTCGTCGAAGAGGAAGTCGGCGAGCGCCCGCGCCAGCTCCGTCTTCCCCACGCCGGTGGGGCCGAGGAAGAGGAACGAACCGATGGGGCGGTTCGGATCGGACAGCCCGGCTCGGCTCCGACGGATGGCGTTGGCCACGGCGGAGACGGCCTCGTCCTGACCCACCACCCGGGCGTGCAAGGCGTCCTCCATCCGGACCAACTTCTCGACCTCGCCTTCGAGGAGCCGGGAGACCGGTACCCCGGTCCAACGGCTGACCACCTCGGCCACGTCCTCGGCATCGACCTCTTCCTTCAGAAAGCGTTGGGTGGCCTGGAGCGCAGCCAGTACCTGGGTGGCCTCCTCGACCTGGCGTTCCAGTTCGGGGATCTGTCCGTAGCTGATCTCCGACGACTCGGCCAGGTTCCCGTCCCGGGCCAGGCGCTCCGCTTCGCCTCGGCGTGCCTCGAGCTCGCCCTTCAGCGCCTGGATCGAGGCGATGGCCTCCTTCTCGGCCTGCCAGTGCGCCGTCATGGCGTCGGACTGTTCCTTCAGGTTGGCCAGCTCTTCGTCCAGCCGGGCCAGGCGCTCGGCCGAGACGGCATCGGTCTCCTTGGCCAGCGCCATCCGCTCGATCTCGAGCTGACGCATCCGGCGGATCACCACGTCGAGCTCGGTGGGCATGGAGTCGATCTCGATACGCAGCCGGCTCGCCGACTCGTCGACCAGGTCGATGGCCTTGTCGGGGAGGAAGCGACCGGTGATGTACCGGTCGGAGAGGACAGCCGCCGCCACGAGGGCCGCGTCCTGGATGCGCACCCCGTGATGCACCTCGTAACGCTCCTTCAGCCCCCGCAGGATGGCGATGGTGTCCTCCACCGACGGCTGGCCCACGTAGACCTGCTGGAAGCGACGCTCCAACGCCGCGTCCTTCTCGATGTACTTGCGGTACTCGTCCAGTGTGGTGGCGCCGATGAGCCGGAGCTCTCCTCGGGCCAGCATCGGCTTGATCATGTTGCCGGCGTCCATGGCCCCTTCGGACCCGCCACCCGCGCCCACCAGGGTGTGCAGCTCGTCGATGAAGGTGACGATCTCGCCCTCGGCGTCGGTGATCTCCTTCAGGACCGCCTTCAAGCGCTCTTCGAACTCGCCGCGGTACTTGGCCCCCGCCACCATCGAGGACAGATCGAGCCCGATCACTCGCTTGCCCTGCAGTCCCTCGGGCACGTCACCCTCGACGATCCGTTGAGCCAGCCCCTCGACAATCGCCGTCTTTCCCACACCCGGCTCACCGATGAGGACCGGGTTGTTCTTTGTTCTCCGTGAGAGCACCTGGATCACCCGGCGGACCTCTTCGTCCCGGCCGATCACCGGATCCATCTTCCCCTGACGGGCCAGCGCGGTGAGGTCCCGCCCGTACCGCTCCAATGCCTGGAACGTCTCTTCGGGGCTCTGGGAAGTGACCCGGTGACTGCCGCGTATCTCACGCAATGCGCTCAGGAGATCGTCTCTGGAGGCTCCCACTCGGTCGGCCATGGCCAACAACAAGTGCTCCACCGACACGTACTCGTCACCCATGTCCCCTCGGAGCCCGTCGGCGGTGTCGAGCACGTCGCGTGTCGCTGTGCTGAGCCGGGGATCCTGGCCGCCGTAGGCCTGAGCCAGGCGAGCGAGATCCCCGTCCATCCGGGCGCGCACGACCGACGGCTCCAGACCGACCCTGGCCACGATGGGGGCGGCGAGCCCCTCAGGCTGATCAAGGAGAGCCAGCAGAAGGTGGTCCGGCGTCACCTCGGAGTGGTGGTCGGTCTTGGCCCGCTCCAAGGCTGCGGCCACGGCCTCTTGAGTCTTGAGAGTCCACCGTTCGGGGTTGATCGTCATCGGGAACCTCCTCCTGTGCTCTCCCGGGTGCCTGTCGTGCGGGTACCCGTGTTCCTGGTGCTCCTGGCGCGGACGGAAGCCGGCGCGTTGGAGACCGGCACCAGATCACGTCGGTACTGCTGGTGGACGCGGGCCACGGCCTCTCGCGCCTCGGCCGCCATCTGCTCGACCTGGCCCCGGAGACGGGCCACCTCGGTCTCCAGCTCCATGACTCGCCTCACACCTTCGAGGTTGAGTCCTGCGTTGGTCAGGTCCTGGATGTGACGCAGCCGGTCCAGGTCCTGTTCGCTGAAGCGCCGACTGCCGCCTCGGGTCCGGCTGGGATCGAGAAGCCCTTTGCGCTCGTAGACGCGCAGCGTCTGGGGATGCACACCGGCCAGCTCCGCTGCCACCGAGATGACGTATACCGCTCGAGAGTGGGCATCGTCAGCCATGTCACACTCCCAGATAGTCACGCGGCGCGGCGTTCGACACCGTCGCCAGCGCTTCGATGGCCGCCCGCTGCTCGTCGGTCACGGTCTTGGGGACGACGACATCGACGGTCACCAACAGATCGCCGGCGGCGCTCTTCTTCCCCGCCGGCACACCGCGCCCCTTGACCCGGAACGTCTGCCCGGACGACGTCCCCGCAGGAACCCGTAGCGTGACGCTGTCGGTCAGCGTGGGCACCGTCAACGTGGTCCCGAGCGCCGCCTCCGGGTAGGTCACCGGCACGGTGAGGGTCAGGTTGCGACCTCGTCGACCGAACACGCTGTGCTTGTCCACCCGCATCACCACATACAGGTCACCGCTCGGCGCGTTGCCACGGCCGGCGGCGCCACGGCCCTTGACCCGGATCCGTTGTCCGTCCTCGACGCCGGCGGGGACCCGGACCTTTACCTCGCGGTTGCGGTGCTCCACACCGGTCCCTCGGCACGTGGGGCACGGCGTGGTGACCACGGTTCCCCGTCCCCCGCACTGCGGGCAGATCTGGCTCAACGAGAAGAGGCCCTGGTTGTCCTGGAGCGCACCGGTCCCACCACAACGGGGGCAGGTCTCAGGCGTCGTACCGGGAGCGGAGCCCGACCCCGAGCACGTACGACACCGGGCGTCGGTGGTCACGTTGACCGTGGTGGTCACACCGTTGACCGCATCCTCGAAGGAGAGATGGAGCTCGGTCTCGACGTCGGCACCTCGGTGCGGCGCGGTGGCGCGGCCCCGGCGGTTCCGCCCGCCGAACAACCCGCCGAACAGATCGCCCAGGTCTCCAGGATCTTCTACCCGAAAGGTCGTTCCTCCGGGACCTCCGAAACCGCCTGGAAACCCCCCGGCGCCGCCAACCCCGCCCATGGGGCCGAGCGCCCGCACCTCGTCGTACTCCTTGCGCCGAGCAGCGTCACCCAGCACGTCATAGGCGGCGGTGATCTCTTTGAACTGCTCTTCGTGCCCAGGGTTGGTATCGGGATGGTGCTGCTTGGCCAGCTTCCGGTACGCGCTGGTGATCTCCTTGGCCGTCGCCGTGCTCGGCACGCCCAAGGTCTCGTAGTAGTTGTTCTCGAACCATTCTCGTTGCGGAGCCACCGTCGCCTGCTCTCGTTCCCTCTCTGCCGCTCAGTCGGACTTCCCGACCCTCAACTGCGCACCAGCACCATGGCGGGACGCACGATCGTGCCTCGCCACCGGTAGCCGGGCCGCATCACCTGGGCCACGACGGGTCCATCGCTGTCAGCAACCTCGTCGCCGTCTGCACCAGCTTCATCGGCGGGAGCGTTGCCCACGGCTTCGTGGGAGTTCGGGTCGAACAGCTCGCCCTCGGGATCGATACGCTCAAGCCCTTCCTTGGCCAGGACGTCGTTCAACAAAGCGGACGCCTGCACCAACGCCTTCCCGTCGTTCGACTCGGCATCGCCCAGATGGTCGGCAGCCAGGTCCAGGACGTCGAGCACGGGAAGCAGCTTGTCCACGAGCGACACGGCAGCGCGCTCGACCTGATCAGCCTGCTGCTTCGACACCCGCTTCCGGTAGTTCTCGAACTCGGCCTGCAGGCGGCGGAGCGCGTCGAGGTACTCGTCACGCTCCGCCACGACCGCCGCAACCGGGTCGTCATCGACCACGATCACCTCGGCCACGTCGCCATCCACTGGTCTGTCCGGGTCGTCGGTGATGGAGACCGTGTCGGCCTCCACCACATCCGTCTCGGCCATGTCTGCCTCAACCACATCGGCACTCTCGTCGCCGGGGGTCTGATGTGTTCCCGCCATCACTCCTTCTCGTCCACGATCTCGGCGTCGACCACCTCGTCATCAGAAGGCTCGTCCTCGACCGGTCCGGCAGCGGCACCGCCAGGTGCACCACCGTCAGCCTTGGACGCCTCTTCATAGAGACGCTGGCTGAAGGACTGGCTGGCCGTCAGCAACGCCTCGGTCGAGCTCTTGATCGTCTCGAGATCAGAACCGGTCAACGCCTCCTTCAGCGATGCCAAGGCCGACTCCACCTTCTCCTTCTCGTCGCCCTCGAACTTCTCACCCTGCTCCTTCAGGAGCTTCTCCGTCTGGTACACGAGGGTGTCGGCGTTGTTGCGAACCTCTGCCTCCTCACGGCGGCGACGGTCGTCCTCGGCATGGGCCTCGGCGTCCTTCACCATGCGGTCGATATCGTCCTTGGCCAGCGACGACTGCCCGGTGATGGTCATCGACTGCTCCTTACCCGTGGCCCGGTCCTTCGCCGAGACGTGCACGATGCCGTTGGCGTCGATATCGAAGGTGACCTCGATCTGTGGAATACCCCGAGGCGCCGGTGGCAGGTCGACCAGCTGGAACTTGCCCAGCGTCTTGTTGTACATCGCCATCTCACGCTCACCCTGAAGCACGTGGACCTCGACCGACGGCTGATTGTCCTCGGCCGTGGTGAACACCTCGCTCCGCTTGGTGGGGATCGTGGTGTTGCGTTCGATCAGGCGGTGCATGACACTGCCCTTGGTCTCAATGCCGAGCGACAACGGCGTGACGTCGAGCAGCAGCACGTCCTTCACGTCACCCTTCAGGACACCGGCCTGGACAGCCGCCCCGATGGCCACCACCTCATCCGGGTTGACGCCCTTATGAGCTTCCTTGCCCGTCAGCGACTGCACCAGGTCCTGAACAGCAGGGATCCGGGTGGACCCACCGACCAGGATGACGTGATCGATATCGGACTTGCTCAACCCAGCGTCAGCGATGGCCTGGTCGAAGGGGCCCTTGCACGCGTCGACCAGATCGGCGGTGAGCTCGTTGAACGTGGCCCGGGTGAGCTTCACGTCGAGGTGCTTCGGCCCTTCCGAGGTGGCAGTGATGAACGGGAGGTTGATCTGGGTCTCCTGGAGCGAAGACAGCTCGATCTTGGCCTTCTCGGCCGCCTCCTGAAGCCGTTGCGTGGCCATCTTGTCCGCAGACAGGTCGACGCCCTCGGTGTCCTTGAACGTCTTTACCAACCAGTCGATGATCCGCTGGTCCCAGTCGTCCCCACCCAGGTGGGTGTTCCCCGAAGTGGACTTGACCTCGAACACGCCGTCACCGATCTCCATCACGGAGACGTCGAAGGTGCCGCCGCCCAGGTCGAACACCAGGACGGTCTGATCGGCGCCTTCCTTGTCCAGCCCATAAGCGAGCGCGGCGGCAGTGGGCTCGTTGATAATACGGAGCACCTCCAACCCGGCAACGGTCCCGGCTTCCTTCGTCGCCGTTCGCTGTGCATCATCGAAGTAGGCAGGAACGGTGATCACCGCCTGGTTCACGGTGTCACCGAGAAATGCCTCGGCATCTCGCTTCAGCTTCGAGAGGATCCGGGCCGAGATCTCCTGGGCCGTATAGGCCTTGCCGTCGATGTCGACGGTCCACGAGGTGCCCATGTGGCGCTTCACCGATCGGATCGTTCGATCGGGGTTGGTGATGGCCTGGCGCTTGGCCACCTCTCCGACGAGCACTTCGCCGGACTTGGCGAACCCGACAACCGATGGGGTCGTCCGCCCACCTTCCGCATTCGGAATGACGACCGGTTCCCCAGCCTCCAACACGCTTACCACCGAGTTGGTCGTCCCGAGATCGATTCCTACGGCCTTGGCCATCGCTGTTGCCTCCTACTGCTCGTCTGCCTGGTTCCCAAGCGCATCTTTCGTACTGGTATTGCCTTACAGTATAGCAAACTTGAGTGTCATTATAATAGATTTTCGTATATTTAGACACTAAAGTACTCGAAAAGACGGCGCAACGCTGGAAGTACGGGCGAGGTACGCTCCAATCCATGCTCGACCTGGTACTACTCCGCCACGGCCAGTCCACGTGGAACGCCGAGAACCTGTTCACGGGATGGGAGGACGTGGATCTCACGACCCAAGGCGAGTCCGAGGCCAGAGCGGCCGGTCGTCTCCTGAAGGCAGAAGACGACCTCGACCTCCGCATCGTGCACACCTCACTCCTCACCCGAGCCACCCGGACCGCCAACCTGGCCCTCGACGAGGCAGGTCGTTCTTGGCTACCGGTACAGCGTCACTGGCGGCTCAACGAACGTCACTACGGTGACCTGCAGGGCTTGGACAAGAAGAGGACGGTAGAGGTCCACGGCGAGGAGCAGGTCAGGATCTGGCGCCGGAGCTACCTGACCCCGCCGCCCCCGGTTCCACCGGACGACCCACGACTTCCCACCGGCGACCCGCGCTATCGGGACGTACCTGTCGACGCGTTGCCGGCCACCGAGTGTCTGGCCGACGTCGTGGCCCGGGTCCTCCCTTACTGGCAGGACGTCATCGTGCCCGACCTCATGGAAGTAGGGGCCAGGGGCGGAGCCGTTCTGGTCGTCGCCCACGGCAACAGCCTGCGAGCGCTGCGCAAGCATCTCGATGGGATCAGCGACGACGACATCGTCGGCCTCGATGTACCCACCGGCATCCCCTACCGCTACCGCCTAGGAAACGACCTGTCGGTCGTGTCCAGCGAGTACCTCGGCGACCCCGAGGCAGCCCGGGCAGCCGCAGACGCCGTGAAACATCAGGCTGGTTGAACACGAATGGCCGGCTCTTTCGAGCCGGCCATTCGCCGTCACGCGTCTGCCGCACGAGGGGAGTGCGACCTACGGGAGCTCAGAGGGCGTCCACGCCCCGTTCGCCGGTACGGACCCGGATGACTTCCTCCACCGGGAGGACCCAGACCTTTCCGTCACCGATCTTGCCGGTGCCGGCCGCATCGACGATCGTCGTCGATCACCTCATCGACCTGGGCATCGTCGACGATGATCTCGAGCCGGACCTTCGGCACGAAGTCAACCTCGTACTCGGCACCCCGGTAGACCTCGGTGTGACCTCTCTGGCGACCGAAGCCCTGGGCTTCGGTCAGGGTCATACCCTGGACCCCGAGGCTCTTCAGTGCCTCCTTCACCTCGTCGAGCTTGAACGGCTTCAGCACTGCTACGATCAGTTTCATAGTGCATTTCTCCTTGGGCTCGTAGTGGTCCTGTTAACTGCCTACTCCGCTGGGCGGTGACCCGTCATCGGGTCTCCCCAATGCCCCGGCATCACCTGCCATGGCGAGGGCTCCGACCCGTTCGGCCAGCCTCTCCTCGGGGAAGGCCTCCTCGTCGTGGATGGCGAGGTCACCGATCTCGAGGATCTCGTCCTGTAGCGAGGCCTCGGAGGACCAACCCGATGACCTTCATCAGGATGAAGGTCACGAGTGCCGACCAGAAGATGACCCAGATGGCAGCTCGGAACTGTTCCCACAGCTGGTGGGCCGAGCCGGTGTACATCAGGCCGCTCACCGAGAACGGCGTACAGCCACCGTGGGCCGTTTGGTAGGCCGCCTGCGAGGTGTTGACCACCTGGCCGGCGGAGTCCAGACGACCGCAGCCGTACTCGATCATGTTCGGGTCACCGAAGATACCGAGCAGCATGCCGCCGCAGAAGCCGGCGATGCCGTGGGTGTAGATGACCCCGAGGGCGTCGTCGACCTTCGAGAAGGGCCGCACCTTGGACAGGTAGTTCCAGGCAAACCAGACGATGACCGTGTCGATCGCACCGACGGCGATGGCACCCCAGCCGTTGACCCAGCCGGCGCAGGGCGTGATCCCGACCAGACCGCAGATCATGCCGTTCACGCCGCCCAGGAAGGTCGGTTTCTTCGCCTTGGAGAACCAGGCGTCCATGGCCATCCAGACCACCACACCGGTGGCGGTGGCCAGGTTGGTGTTGACCACGGCAGCCGCGGCGTCGACCCCGGCGTAGTACGGGTCACCACCGTTGAAGCCGTTCCAGCCGAGCCAGAGGATGCCGGCTCCGACCGCTGCCATCACCAGGTTGTTGGGTATGGCGTGCTGTCGATCTCGCAGCAGTCGGGGCCCGAGCACCCAGGCCGCCACGAAGCCCGACACACCGGCCGACATGTGGATGACGAAACCACCGGAGAAGTCGAGCGCACCCTCTTGGGCGAAGTAGCCGCCGCCCCAGAGCAGGAAGGCGTCGACGCCGTAGACGAAGGTCGACCACAGCGGCACCAGGAGGCACCAGGCGCTGAACTTGATCCGGCCGAGCACGCTGCCGAGGAACAGCAGCGGGGTGATGGCGGCGAAGACGAACTGGAAGTAGGCCAGCGACGTCGTCGGGAAGTGGAAGGGGATCGGCGGTGTTGGCCGCCGACACCGCCTGGCCCTGTTCGCCGACGCTGTTGGTGATCCGCCCGGTTTCCCGACGAAGTTCTCGAAGAAGTGTTTGACCCATCCCGACACCCGTGAGCTGGGTCTGGACCCCGTTTCTGACCCCACCTCCGATCGAGGTGGCACCGAAGCCCATCTTGTAGGACCACAGCACCCAGGCGATGAGGACGAGCGAGAACCCGGCGAACATCATGGCCAGCACGTTCACCGCCCACTTCTTCTGGACGATCGACGCGTAGAGGACCGCCAGTCCGGGAAGGCTCATCAGGCCGACGAACGTGGCGGCCGTTATCTGCCACGTGTTGTCGCCCGTATTCAGCCAACTGGGATACGGAACTGATACTGCTGCGGCTAGCACGGCTCGAGTGCTCCTCTCGTGAGATGACTGCCCCCGGCAAGCCGACGCAAATTGCACGAATCACCAGGTGCCGAAAGGATGCAGGAGGGGGATTTCGGTACGGTCACGCCCGTGTTACTAACGCGTGAACTGAGACGAATTTGCTACTCAGAGCGCTGGCATGACTCCGCGACGCGGGTACCTGAGCCTCCGAGATACCTGCTGTGCTTCTGAGAGTGCCGGGACTCTCGAACTCGGGACTTCCCGGCCGGGTCCAGCAGCGGGTCCGGGCCCCGACTACCGCTTCGGCGGCGAAGTCGGTGGGGTGTAACGCTTGTTGGCGCCAGGACGACCGGTCGTCGAACGACCGCTCGTCGATCCACCATCAGTCCCTCTCGCCTCTTTCAGTTTCGACTGCAGCCGGAAAGCACGAACCAGCAGCCAGGCTCCCGCCAGGATGTACGGGATACCGAACCCCCAGAAGTGGAGATTGAAGATGGAGAGCCCGTAGAGCGCCATGGTGATCCCGAGGTAGAGGCGCTTGCGAAACCAGGCCATCGCCAGCATCAACAGAGCCAGGCCGATGGTCACCGCGCCAAGCTCGAGGTAGAGCGACGGGTTCACGTGCGCCGTATTGATGGCGCCGTTGCTCAGATGGGCCTTGGGATCGTCGCCGATCAGGCTTCCGGTGACCACCAGGCCGATAGCGGCAGCGATCGGTGCCAGCAATAGGCCGACGAGGCGTTCCTTGTCGTCGGCACGGGCAACGGCCGCCTCCAACTCGGAAACAGTGGTCGGACCAGCATCAGCGGGCTTCGCGCCTGTGCCGCTCTCAGCAGCAACGACTGGCTTCAGCATGGCGTCACGCAGACGACTGCCGAGCGACCCTTTGTCCGAGTCGCCTTTGAGGCGTCGGGGGGCAGCACGGAAACGTTCCCGAGCACTCGGTTTGTACGGAACGTCGTCGTCGGTAGCGTCAGGATCGCTTCCGGACATCGGCGAAGGCTAGCGCGCCCACCGAGTCGGTGCGAAGCCAGTCCGCCGGTTCAAGGAGTCCTGCGGATGTGTCGCCGCCTGAGAACGATGGCGATTATGAGAAGGACGAGAACGACCAGCAGGATCGTCGGGAGAATGAACACCTTCCACGACGAGTGCTGGGTAGCCACGGCGTCGGGCGTAGAGAGGAGCGCCGGGTCACCCGGCACAGTGATACCCCGGATCGTCGATCGAGGAGCGTGCAGTGCGGTTCCCGGAATGGCGTCGTTGTAACGATGGCCATCGATCGTGAACGTTCCCCTGCACTCGTAGCCGACCAGGTTGCTACCGCTGCCGCCCATCATGCCGAGGCATCCCGATACCGTGACCTCGACCGCTACTCCGTGCTGACGCAGGCTGGTGATCTGAGCGTTCTTGTCGACTCCGGCCTGGAAGAGAATGACGGTGAGAACGGCCAGAGCCACCAGGCACAAGGCCACGACGACACGACCGACGTGACGGGCGTTCACTTCCACGCCAGCTCCGCGAAGGGCCATGACCGGCTGATCGGATGGATCGATCTTCCCGGTCTTCGTCTCGGCGTCCCCGGGGGCCGGACCCTTCGGAGCTGTTGGCTCTGGAGCACTCATTGGCTTGTCCATCTCTCAACTCGCCGCCCGGCAGCTGTCCTCCAGCGATCGGAGATCGTAGCAGTGGCGACGAGAAGTCCTCAGGGCTCCGCCGGATACGTCTGCATCGATACTCCTTTACTGGTTTACCGGTGCTCCGGATGTCTCCCTGCAGAAGGGGGGCTCTCGCTATAGCCTCTGCTCATGGCCATCACCGCGAAGCCACTCGATCTCAGCTCCATCTGGCTCTTTTCGAGCTGTTCGGCCGGTGAGCTCCGGAAGATCCGACGCTCGCTGGACGAGTCGACCGTTCCGGCGGGAAAGGTGCTCTGTGAAGAGGGGGCCATCGGACGGGAGTTCTTCATCATCGTGGACGGCTCGGTCACGGTGACCCGCAATGGAAAGAAGATAGCGACGCTACAGAACGGTGCGTCCTTCGGAGAGCTCGCGCTTCTCGACCGGAAGCCGCGTTCCGCCACCGTGGTGGCAGCTACCGAGACGCGGCTCCTGGTCCTGGCACAACGTCAGTTCACCGGTCTCCTCGACGACATCCCCACGCTCTCCCGCAAGCTCTTGGCGGCCATGGCCGAACGACTGCGGGAAGCGGACGCCAAAGCCTTTCACTGAGAGGCTGAGCCAACAGGCAGCCGCCGTGACCCGAGCGGTCCGGCGATGGGGATGCCGGGGTGAGGCGACGGCTCAGGCCAGGGGGACCTCGACGTCGAGCGACTCCTCCACCAGCTGCGAGAGATCGAGAACCCGGACGTCGTCCTCTCTCTGATTGGCCTTGACCGCGTCGTCGAGCATGATCATGCAGTAGGGGCAGGCAGTGGAGACCACGTCGGCACCGGTGCCCAGAGCCTCTTCGGTTCGCTCCATATTGACCCGTTTCCCCAGGTTCTCTTCGAGCCACATGCGGGCACCACCAGCTCCACAGCAGAAGCCCTTCTCCCGACACCGCTTCATCTCCACCTGCTTGGCACCAGGGATGGCGTCGATGACCGTGCGAGGCTCGTCGAAGATCCGGTTATGCCGGCCCAGATAACACGGGTCGTGATAGGTGACCGTCCCGTTGTAACCACCGCCAGGGGTGAGCTTGCCTGCGGTGACCAAGTGCTCCAGGAGCTGGGAGTGGTGGATGACCTCGAAGTTGCCACCCAGGGCCGGGTACTCGTTGGAGAGGGAGTTGAAGCAGTGGGGACAGCTGGCGATGACCTTCTTCGCTCCCACGCCTTCGAGCGTCTCGATATTGAGCTTGGCCTGCTCCTGATAGAGGTACTCGTTGCCCAGACGCCGAGCCGGATCACCGGTACAGCTCTCCTTGCTACCGAGGATGGCAAACGACACACCGGCCCGGTGGAGCATGCGGGCAGTCGCCTGTGCACCTTTGCGAGCCCGCTCGTCGAGGGCACTGGCGCAACCAACCCAGTAGAGGTACTCGATGTCATCGGGGATGGTGTCGGTCACCACCGGAACCTCGAAGTCCAGGCTCTGGATCCAATCGGTGCGTTTGGCCGAGCCGAGTCCCCACGGATCGCCCTGGTTCTCGATGTTCCTCAGCATCAGGCCGGCCTCTGTGGGGAAGCGGGACTCCATCAGAACCTCGTACCGACGCATGTCGATGATGGTGTCGATGTGCTCGATGTCAACCGGGCACTCCTCCACGCAGGCGCCACAGGTAGTACATGACCACAGGACGTCGGGATCGATGACTGAGGGCACCAGGCCCTCCACCTCGAGTCCTGCAGCACGGTTCTTCTGCATGATCCGGTCCGCCGAAGCGAACATATTGTCGCGCAGGTCCATGATCAGCAGCTTGGGAGAGAGCGGCTTGTCGGTGTTCCACGCCGGGCACTGGGACTGACAACGGCCACACTCGGTACAGGTGGCCATGTCGAGAAGCTGCTTCCACGAGAAGTCCTCGATCCGGCCAGCACCGAAGACCACTTCATCGTCCTCGCCAACATCTTCCATGCTCATATCCGGCGTGGAGGAGAGCGCTCCCAATGCCCGGGGACGGCGGGAGGTGGCCACGTTGATCGGTGCCAAGAAGATATGCAGGTGCTTCGAGTAAGCAACGAAGACAGCGAAGCTCGTAATGACGGCAATGTTGACCAAGAGCAGCACCGTCTCGATGACGCTGTTGACACCGGTTCCCAGAGGTTTCAGCACATTGGCGATCCCGTGGGAGGCGAACGCCCACCAGCCATACGGGAAGTTCCCGGTGTTGACCTGGGCGGCCCGATAGCCGAGGAGCGAGATGATGACCAGGGCGATCATGCCGAGAACTAGCCAGGCGGCGGTGGTGTGAGAGCCGAAGAACCGGGAGCGGCGGTCCTCTCGCTTGGGTGAGTTCTTGATCCGGATGGCAGTGAAGACGATCAACGCCAGTAGTACGGAGACGGCAAAGAAGTCTTCGAGGAAGCCGATGACGGCGGTGTGGCCGATGAGCGGGATGTGAAAATTCCGCTGAAAGAGACAGCCAAAGGCCTCGATGATGGTCAGGATGAGGATGGTGAATCCCCAGAAGGTCATGGCGTGAGCCACACCCGGGACCGTCCATTGGAGAAGCTTCTTCTGACCACCGACCTCGACCAGCTCGGCCTTCATTCGCTTGGGAAGGTCCTTGAACCGCTCAGGAGCGGGCTGGCCGGCGGAGATCAGGCGATAGAGCCAGAAGAAACGCCTGCCTGCGATGGAGAGCATGATCACGGTCACGCCAAGGCCGATAGCAAGTCTGACGGGCACTGAGTCTCTTCCTCCTGGGGCTACTTCTCGGTAGTGATGTGGATCAACCGGCCTATGAGCGGAAGTTGTCCGCGTATCGGCTCGGGGTCGGTCCCCGCTGACCCTGGTACTTCGATTTCAGACTGGTAGAGCCATAGGGGTTGTCTGCCGGCGTGGTCATCTGGAGGAAGCTGATCTGCCCAATCTTCATGCCGGGGTAGACAGTAATGGGCAGGTTGGCCACGTTGGAGAGCTCCAGTGTCAGGTGACCATCCCAGCCCGCGTCTACGAACCCGGCGGTGGAGTGGATCAGTAGGCCAAGCCGCCCTAAGGACGACTTGCCCTCCAGGCGAGCCACCAGATCATCCGGAAGAGTGACCTTCTCCTTCGTGGAGCCGAGGACGAATTCGCCCGGATGGAGTATCAGTGGGACATCGTCACCGATGTCGACGAGCTCAGTGAGATCTTCCTGGTCCTCCCTCACGTCGATGACCCGGCTGGTGTGGTTCCGGAACAGACGGAAGTACCGGTCGACGTGCAGATCGACCGAGGACGGTTGGATGCACCCATCGCCCAACGGGTCGATGCTGATGCGTCCGGAATCGAGTGCTTCACGGATAGAGCGGTCAGAGAGAACCATGCGCGCTAGACGATAGTGTGAACGGGCGCATCCAGGCGTCGTTCACATGCGGGCGTAGTTCAGAGGCAGAACATCAGCTTCCCAAGCTGAGAACGCGGGTTCGATTCCCGTCGCCCGCTCTCCGAGCTCAGAGTACATTTACCCACGTCAACGTGTATTTCTGCTCTTTCCGAACTAGGACGTGCTGCACGGCGGTGCCCACGCCCCGCTCGTTCCGTCTGGGGGGAAAGCGGCCGACGGAACGAGCGGGGGTGGAGTGGGGTTACGAACCGCTGGGTGTTCCAACCGCGCCCACGATCAGGGCGTTCAGGTGTTGACCACCCTCTGAGCCGTCGAAGGCGGCGTCGCCGAAGGTGAAGATGCCTCCGTCTGAGGCCACCAACCAGTAGCCCTTGCCGTCAGGAGTAGCAGCCATGCCAACGATCGGGGCGTTCAGATGCTGACCGCCCTCGGAGCCGTCGAAAGCGGCGTCGCCGAAGGTGAAGATGCCTCCGTCTGAGGCCACCAACCAGTAGCCCTTGCCGTCAGGAGTAACAGCCATGCCAACGATCGGCTGGTTGAGGTGCTGTCCGCCCTCGGAGCCGTCGAAAGCGGCGTCGCCGAAGGTGAAGATGCCTCCGTCTGAGGCCACCAACCAGTAGCCCTTGCCGTCAGGAGTAACAGCCATGCCAACGATCGGGGCGTTCAGATGCTGACCGCCCTCGGAGCCGTCGAAAGCGGCGTCGCCGAAGGTGAAGATCCCTCCGTCTGAGGCCACCAACCAGTAGCCCTTGCCGTCAGGAGTAACAGCCATGCCAACGATCGGGGCGTTCAGATGCTGACCGCCCTCGGAGCCGTAGTAGCCGGCGTCGCCGAAGGTGAAGATGCCTCCGTCTGAGGCCACCAACCAGTAGCCCTTGCCGTCAGGAGTAGCAGCCATGCCAACGATCGGAGCGTTCAGGTGTTGGCCACCCTCAGAGCCGTAGTAGCCGGCGTCGCCGAAGGTGAAGATGCCTCCGTCGGCACCGACCATCCAGTAACCCTGATTGGATGTGGGGGGGACCGTCAGCGTGGCAGCACTGGTCGTGGCGCTGTTCACCGAGTTGGTGAACACAGCCTGGAACTTCGTGCCGTTGTTCGCTGAGGTCGGGGTGAACGTGTAGCTCGCCGAAGTGGCGCCCGAGATGTTGGTGAAGCTGCTCGAACCCGACGGCTCGGACTGCCACTGAACGGTGGGAGTCGGATTGCCCGAAGCGGCGGCAGTGAAGGTGACTGCGGTGCCGCTCACAGTGGTCCGTGACGTCGGTTGAGTCGTGACCGTGGGTGCGAAGTCCACCGTCAGCGTGGCCGCGTTCGTCGTGGCGCTGTTCACCGAGTTGGTGAACACAGCCTGGAACTTCGTGCCGTTGTTCGCTGAGGTCGGGGTGAACGTGTAGCTCGCCGAAGTGGCGCCCGAGATGTTGGTGAAGCTGCTCGAACCCGACGGCTCGGACTGCCACTGAACGGTGGGAGTCGGCGTTCCACTAGCCGCGGCGGTGAAGGTGACTGCGGTGCCGCTCACAGTGGTCCGTGACGTCGGTTGAGTCGTGACCGTGGGTGCGAAGTCCACCGTCAGCGTGGCCGCGTTCGTCGTGGCGCTGTTCACCGAGTTGGTGAACACGGCCTGGAACTTCGTGCCGTTGTTCGCTGAGGTCGGCGTGAACGTGTAGCTGGGCGAAGTGGCGCCCGAGATGTTGGTGAAGCTGTTCGAACCCGACGGCTCGGACTGCCACTGAACCGTGGGAGTCGGCGTTCCACTAGCCGCGGCGGTGAACGTGACCGGGGTGCCGGCATTCACTGTCTGCGAGGTTGGTTGAGTGGTAACCGTGGGTGCGAAGTCCACCGTCAGCGTGGCCGCGTTCGTCGTGGCGCTGTTCACCGAGTTGGTGAACACGGCCTGGAACTCGGTGCCGTTGTTCGCTGAGGTCGGCGTGAACGTGTAGCTGGGCGAAGTGGCGCCCGAGATGTTGGTGAAGCTGTTCGAACCCGACGGCTCGGACTGCCACTGAACCGTGGGAGTCGGATTGCCTGAAGCCGCAGCGGTGAAGGTGACCGGGGTGCCGGCGTTCACTGTCTGGGAGTTCGGCTGGGTGGTGATGCTCGGTGCGAAGTCCACCGTCAGCGTGGCAGCACTGGTCGTGGCGCTGTTCACCGAGTTGGTGAACACAGCCTGGAACTTCGTGCCGTTGTCTGTAGCTGCTGGGGTGAACGTGTAGCTGGGCGACGTGGCACCCGAGATGTTGGTGAAGCTGCTCGAACCCGACGGCTCGGACTGCCACTGAACGGTGGGAGTCGGCGTTCCACTAGCCGCGGCGGTGAACGTGACCGGGGTGCCGGCGTTCACCGTCCGCGAGGTTGGCTGGGTAGTGATGATCGGTGCAACGGTCAACACCTGCACCGTCAGCGTGGCCGCGTTCGTCGTGGCGCTGTTCACCGAGTTGGTGAACACGGCCTGGAACTTCGTACCGTTGTCCAACAAGGTCGGGGTGAACGTGTAGCTGGGTGACGTGGCACCCGAGATGTTGGTAAAGCTGCTCGAACCCGACGGCTCGGACTGCCACTGAACCGTGGGAGTCGGATTGCCCGAAGCGGCAGCGGTGAAGGTGACCGGGGTGCCGCTCACAGTGTTCTGCGACGTCGGTTGGGTGGTGATACTCGGTGCGAAGTCCACCGTCAGCGTGGCAGCACTGGTCGTGGCGCTGTTCACCGAGTTGGTGAACACAGCCTGGAACTTCGTGCCGTTGTCTGTAGCTGCTGGGGTGAACGTGTAGCTCGTCGAAGTGGCACCCGAGATGTTGGTGAAGCTGCTCGAACCCGACGGCTCGGACTGCCACTGAACCGTGGGAGTCGGATTGCCCGAAGCGGCAGCGGTGAAGGTGACCGGGGTGCCGGCGTTCACTGTCTGGGAGTTCGGCTGGGTCGTGATGCTCGGTGCGAAGTCCACCGTCAGCGTGGCCGCGTTCGTCGTGGCGCTGTTCACCGAGTTGGTGAACACGGCCTGGAACTCGGTGCCATTGTTCGCTGAGGTCGGCGTGAACGTGTAGCTCGCCGACGTAGCGCCCGAGATGTTGGTGAAGCTGTTCGAACCTGACGGCTCGGACTGCCACTGAACCGTGGGAGTCGGATTGCCCGAAGCCGCGGCGGTGAAGGTGACCGGGGTGCCGGCGTTCACCGTCTGCGAGTTCGGCTGGGTGGTGATCGAGGGCGCTACCGGCGGAGTCGGACCCCCGGTGATCTCGTAGAGATTGGCAGTGGCGGTCGCCCCATCGGTGACGTACAGGTCACCCAGGCCGTCCGAGACCACAGAAGTAGGTCCGGCCAATTCGTACGCCGAAGCGTCTCCAGGAATCGTAGTTCCGGTAGCGCTGCCTCCGGCGATGGTGTAGATGTCACCGGCAACCATGGTCTGGCCGTAGTAGGTGCCATTCGACTCAGCAACAACCCGAAGTGCGGGCGACGCCCCAGACCCCGCTGCACCTTGCACGGCAAGGACGAGGTTCCCGACAGGATCCATGGCTACGTCGGTAGTCGTGGCGACATTGGCATCGATGGCGGCGGTCCCGTCAGCGGTTGCCGTTGACCCTCCGTTGCCCGCCACCTTGTACACGTTGCCAGCAGTCACGCTCTGGCCGGCGACGGTGCCCGACTGTGCCGGCAGGACCCAGACGCAGCCCAAGCCCGATCCGACTCCCGGCTCGGTCCCGAGCTCGTTGTCGGCGAGGTAGATGTTCCCGCTGGCATCCACGTACGGTGACGTGTCATTGAGGTAGACGGCGGACGGACCACCGGTTGCCGGAGCACTGTTGACACCGTCATCACATACTGCGGCACCAGAGCCCGAGCCAGCAACGAGCGTTGAAGTCTGGGGCTCCTCGGTGGTTCCGTACAGGCTCAATGCGCTCCCCTGCTCGTTCAAGAAGTAAGCACCGAAGTATCCGCCGTCGATGATGTCTCCTTGAGCGTCAACGGTCAGGCCGAATCCGCCTACAGCGACATTGCCCATCGGGATGGCGGTGTCCGGTGCCCCTGCCACACCCACGTCTGCGATGGTGTAGAGATCACCAGCGGTCATCGACACCCCGTAGAAGGTGCCCGACGTGGCCGCGACCACCTGGACAGCCGAATAACCCCCTGACGCCCCCGCGATCAGGATGTTTCCATTCTGATCGAACGCCACCGACTGCGGGCTGATCGGATTCGAGGTAGCTGCTGCTGACGGTGACTGTCCCGGATAACCAGGAGCCCCAGGGGTCCCGACTAAGCCGCTGGTCCCGGTTCCAGCCACTAGGTACGCGTCCCCCTGGGTAAGACTGCCGGTACCGGTTCCGAGCAGGCCGCCGATTCCGTAGTCATTGATCGACTCACTGTTTCCACCCGCGATCAGGTAGACGTACGTAGATCCAGCCACGGTGCTCGCTACAGCCTCGTCACCAGTGGTCGGGTCGTAACCCACGTAGCTCGGGCTGATCTGCGCCTCGTCCGCCGGCTGCGGCTCGGTGGTAGTGACTGTCTTTCCTCCCTGGTTACCCGTGATCAGGTTGATCTGCGGCACTGTGGGAGCAGCTCCGGCAGAAGGAACGGCCACCAGGGCCATAGTCCCGACGACAGCGGCAGCCAAGCCTGCAGTGGTCCAGCGGCGCAGGGTATGAGCGTGCCCGCTCCAACCTTGTCTTCTCGTCGACAAGATCGTCATCTTTCGTGTTGTCGTTGCTGCGTCGTCATTGTCAGTCACGGCGTTCTCCTGGGCTCTGGTGGTCGGTGGTTCGTTCTCGATCGTTCTGCTGCTGCAGGTCGGTGTCCTCATGGACTGGTGCGCCTTCATGGGTGACATCACTTTCATGGTCGGGGACGGAACAGGACTATGTGCTGGGGGCGCTCACAGCCATGCCGGAAAAAGCCGGCTGGCTGCTTCAGCACCGAGGATGGTGAAGACAATGAGAGGAGCAGTGGTCAACAGGTAGGCGGATCGCAGCGACGTCCGGCGATACAGAACAACGGCGCCGACAATGGCACCGCCGAGAGCGAGCAGGGCCAGGATCAACAAGGGCAAGGAGCTCGGATCCCCGGCATTGCCGACCTGGCTTGGGCTTCGGGACTGCTGAGGAGTAGGAGCAAAGGGCCTGCCTTGCATGCGGGCAGTGGCCACGGTCGCCCGAGTGGTATTCCAAGGCACAGAGGTGGCCGATGTGACCAACGTCAGTTGGTCGTCCGGGGTGGGGCCGTAGAGCTTGTCGGTCAGTGTGACGGTGTGGACTTGACGAACCAGATAGAGAGAGCGTCCCTCGGTCGTCGTCACCACGATCTGGTCGCCCCGGTGTAGTTGATCGAGATCACCAAATGGACCGCCGAATCCGCTCCTGCGAGCAACCACGGCCGAGTTGCCCGGCTGGCCGAGGCCGGCGGTACCCGGGACATGGCCGGGACCTGAGATGGTCTGGACCGGACCGACGCCTTCGGTCACCGTCTGTTCGAGCCCGAGAGCAGGGATCTCCACGATCCCGACTGTCGTACCGGTGACCGGCGGTTGAGTCGGGACCTGCACACCCCCGAGCCCATCGGTCTCGGCCGCAGCATGAGTGAGAGCCAGTCGGTACGCAGCCATCGACGTCCGTTGAGCACGTTCATGGGATAACGGCCCCAATCCGTAGAGGACGGCAACCACGCTCAACGCCAAAACCAAGATGGTGATGACGATCCAGGTGACGACCTGCCGCAACGTGACGGCCTGGGTTCCCACTCGATGGCGAAACAGTGGTCCCTGTCCATCGTCGTGTCCGATCGGATCGCTCGGTGACTGCTTCGAGGTCAGCCGTACCTGGTCCTCGGCCGGTCCCGTGATCTCTCCAGGCGTGGGGGACGCCACATCGACAAGGACCATTAGCTCGACCTCGACGGACGCCGTGTCCGCCGTCGCCATTTCCGCCGCTCACGTGGCCAGATCGCTGCACCGAGCTCAGCCAACGTCAGCCGCAACGATGTTCCCGAGGCCGCCAAGACGAACATCGGCAACACGACACCCAGCACCAGCAAACCGATCAGCGGAGCCACCCACGTCGCATTGGAGTGAGCCGTGAACCTGGTGAGATCCACCGCCGTCTGCCCAGAGCTGGAGCCTGCCTTCTTGCCGGAACTGTTCGCGCTGTTGGAGGTGCCGGCCCCCGTGGTGCTGGTGCTCGGATTCACGACTCCGCTCCCGGCACCGAAGAGGTCGCTGACACCGAAGGAACTCAAACCGATACTGCCCGAGCCGAACGACCCGTCATCGCTGCTGCCCGTGCCACTACCAGAGTTCGACGTCGCCGACGGTGCGGGAGCAGTAGTCGTCGGCGTGCAGGCCGGAGCGGCTTGGCCGACCTTGGCGATAGCCGCTTGGGCATCGGCCACGAGCGCCGGTGTCAACTGGACCATCCCGGCAGGCAGATTGGTCTGGCCATAACCGACGATGTAGTTCAACCAGTCGATCAAGTCCTGCTGAGATTGGGTACGCGCCGAACAGTCAGCATTGAGCAGCGGTTGGGTCGGAACAATGGCGTACTCGACATACGTCAGCGGATAAGGCTCTACTCCGTTCACCGGTGTCGCGTTCAAATTCGGGAGCAAGGTGCCGTCGGGCTGGGGAGTCATCTCGGAAACCGCCGCATCCATGTTCTGCGGGTTGGCGGCCACGTAGGTGGGTGTGGACGATCCGATCGAGTCGGGGGTCTGGATGGCAAAGTCAGCGAGCCCACCCCACGTCGCCGCGGCGCTGGCCGTGTTAGTCAGGGCCCACTCCGAGCCCGAGAGAGGCGCCAGGTCCTTCGTCATGAGAGCATTGCCGGTAAAGGTCTTCACGTAGTACGTCGGGTTCGCCGTGGTGACGATGCCGAAGTTCGAGTTCACCCCGAGCTGTCCGGACAAGGTTCCCGTCGCAGGGAACGCGTTGCTGATCAGGTCGGTCGCCGGAGCCAGCGCATTGAGAAAAGCGGTGGTGAACAAGGTGGTGGCATCAGTGCCCGACGTGGCCACGATGGGAGCACCGGCAATCCTCCCTCCGGGAAAGCCGGCCGGTCCGTCAATGTCGTTCGCCAGATCGGGGTCCTCGGTCAACAGTCCCTGGCCCAGCGGACCATCCCAGGTATAACCACCGCTTTGAGCACCGCCGCTGCTCAATAACTGGGCCGCCTGGTCCACCGTGATGTCGAGCTGCGTGGGGAATGACCCGAGAACCGGAGGAACGACGCTCTGGACCATCTCGCTCTGTGTGTGGGCGAGTACGACCGCGTTGATCGCAATGGGGACAGCCACGTACGGCCGTTCCGGCTCAGGTCCGCTGGGACAGTCAGCGGGGTCGAAGCTCGTGGTGGCGTTGTAGCCCGGCGCGCTCGGTGGCGTCGTAGCCGACAGCGCTATACGCGAGATCAGCAGTACCTGCGGCAAAGGAGCAAAGGGCGTCGTCGTCGCTCTGGCCCGACGAGCTGTTCGAAGTCAGCGCCTGGCCACCGCCGATACCCGAGCCGCACGCCCCGAGCGTCCAGTTGGTCACTACCTGGCCAAGACGGTCCGCTCCGGCGGTCTGAAGCTGACCAGGCGCAGCGCCTCCACACGAGGCGTTCAGCGAGCTCGGCAGGAACGTCACCGGTACACCGAGCACGTGGATTTTCGCGTCAGAGGGTGGATCCGGTGTGTTCGGATCGCTGGCGTCCGCAGTCCATACGGCCACGGCGAACGTACAGGGATCGTTGGCACCACACGTGACGGTGTTGGTTGTCGTACCGATGTTGAACGTGGCCGTGCCCGTCTCCGCCAGGGCTGTGCCACTGACCGACGGATAGTCGCCGGGTACGCCGTCCTCGTTCAGTGTCGTATTCGTCGGCGGGCTGATCGCCACCGGCGCGATCGGATCGTTGTTGTTCACGTCGCTGATGCACGGCAACGCCCCAACCCCCTGAACCGAGACAGAGGGAAACCCCACTCCCCCGATCAGGGACTGATAGTTGCTGTTTCCTACTGGTGCTGTAGCGGGGAGCGGCGTGCTCGGTGTACACCACCCGGTGTCCACAGCCCAGATCTCGAGTCCGGCAGCGGTCCCAGCCGCCGTTCTCGTCACCGTGAAGTTCATGGACTCGCCGTCGGTGAGATCCTGGGTCGGGGAAGTCATCGAGAGGGCGAAGTCGGCGTCCGTGCTCATGTTGGATGCAGTCTCGGCATGAGCGGCGTGCACCTGCCCGGGTAGACCGGTGAGTAGCGAGACAGCAGCAAGCACCACGACAGCAACAACAGAGAGGACAGTGAACGCCCTACCTCTGCGGGTGCGCGGGATGCGGTGTCTGTACGTGTGCGAAGCGCAACGCTCTCGGTTCACGGCCCATCCTTCTGAGAATGAGGCGTCGTCGGAACAGCGTTCTGCCGGCGCCGGTAGATGGTGAAGAGAACGACGGGCACGACGATCACCATCAGCAGCCCGAGAAGCGGCAGAGGCGAGCTTCCCGGGAGAGCAGGACCGACAAAAGCCACCGGCGCTGCGTTCTGCCAATCGCTCGACCCTCCGCCAACGGCCTGGGTACCCGAGCCAGAACGCCCGACCGCATCTGCCCCCTTGCCATTCTTGCTGGCCGCAGTGGCACTGTTACTGCTCGTTCCTGCGCTACTTGCTGTCGAACCGTTGCTGCCGCTGCCGCCAGGACCTGGGCCGAGCGACGAGACGCTCGCCTCGGGATCACCGGGGGAGCCGGGAAGCACATAGCTGGGTGAGAACTCTGGGTTGGAACAGTTAGCTTCGGTGAGCTGCTCGGGGGGCTGACCCGTCATGTACCCGATGGCGTTAGCCAGGAACTGACTCAGCTGAGTCGGTAACGGCGCGTAGCCGATCTGAGCCATCTGGATCTGACCGGCACAGGCGACGTAGAGCATGAACTGGGCCATGGTGTTCTCGACGCCTTGGTCGGCATAAGGCGTCACACACGTCGGTCTGTCAGAAGTGGGCGCACACTGGAAGAGGATGTAGCTGTAGGCCGAGATCGGATAGGCGAGCGGATTCGTGCTGGTGTACACGCCATCCAAGTTCTGGGAAGTGTCCGGTGCGAGAACGGCCGACTGCAGGGCGGCTGAGATGTTCGCGGCGTAGGGCTGCACCCAGTTGCCGGACTGGTTCTGGATCCAGGCGACGTTGTCGTTGTAAACCTTGGCGTAGCTGAATTCGTCGTAACCGATGGACCACAGTCCGCCCGGACTGGAGATGGCTTCGGCCTGCTGGTCCGAGCCGCTGTAGCCGACTGCATGGGCCCCAGAAAACGTCGGGCCGTCGTCGACCTCGAGAATCGCGAGCACCGGTCGAAAACCCATTCTCAGCTGCGAACTTGGCGAAGTCGGTGGGGTCGGTCTGGGCGACGAAGTCGTAGAAGAGAGCAGTTGTTCCCGACTGGCCTGTCCGGAAGTTGATGGTGATGGGCTCGTTCGGGAGCACCAGCCCCTTGTTGTCCTCGCTGATCTCAGGATCGTCCCAGTTGGTGATGATCCCCATGAAGATCTTGGCCACGGTGAGCCGAGAGAGGTGAAGGTAGTTGACTTCTCTGCCCGCCGTGTCCTGGACGTTGTACATGATCGCGGTCGCTCCGGCCACGTCGGGCGTGTAAGCAAACCCTCTTGACGGAGTGCTGCCGCCCGGCAGCTCCGAGAACTCGGCCTCGGTGCCGGCAAAATCGGCGGTGTTCTGTGCATAAGACTCGAGGCCGGCCGGCGAGTTAGTGGCTGTGTAGTTGACGTTCAGCCCCTGGGTCTGGACGGACTGAGTCCACTGCTGGAAGGCCGTAGCGGCATAGGTGGAGCCCTGACCGTTGGCAGGGGACAAGGCAGCTGCCCCAGCCGAGCCGGCGAGCAACGTAGGGACGAGGACCACCACCAACACCGCCGGAGCGATGATGAAGCGGACCAGACGCGTCACCCAGGTCATCCGAACCGCCCTTCCACGTAGTCAAGGGTCCGGGGATCGTCGGGGTTCTCGAACATCTTCGTGGTGGGCCCCTGCTCCACCACGTGACCCGGCTGGTTCTCGGCGGCAAGGAAGAATGCGCAGCGATCAGAGACCCGATGAGCCTGTTGCATGTTGTGGGTGACGATGACGACAGTCACCACATGGCGCAGCTCGGCGATGGTCTCCTCGATCCGTCGGGTGGACGTGGGATCGAGCGCGGAGCACGGCTCGTCCATGAGCAGGACGTTGGGAGCGACAGCCAGTGATCTCGCGATGCACAGTCTCTGTTGTTGACCACCTGAGAGCGCTCCGCCCGGTTGATCGAGACGGTCGCGTACCTCTTTCCAGAGACTGGCCCGCTGGAGCGACTGCTCGACCAACGCGTCCTTGTCACTGCAGCGGATGCGGGTGAGCTTCAGGCCGGCCAGTACGTTGTCACGCACGCTCATGGCTGGAAACGGGTTCGGTTTCTGAAAGACCATGCCGATACGAGCACGCACTTGTTGGGCGCGCATCGACGCGGAGTAGATGTCCTCGCCGTCGAGCAGTACCTCGCCGTCGAGAGCAGCGGCAGGAACGAGCTCGTGCATTCGGTTCAACAGGCGTAGGTAGGTGGACTTGCCACACCCCGAAGGACCGATGAGAGCGGTCACCTCTCCAGCCGGCATAAGCAGGGAGACGTCTTCGAGAACCAGATGGTCGCCAAACCAGGCGCAGGCAGCCCTGGTTTCCAAGGTGGCTGCTCCTCTGGGCGGGCCACCAATGAGGTGGGCTTCACGTCGAGGCTCTGTAATCGCCACCTCTTGGGTGTCGAGCATGGCGTCATTGGGGCTCGTGGCATTGGCGGATGCTCCGACTGCCATCGAGCGGTGGACCGGAGGGAGGGACGAAGGTATCGGTCACGACGGCTCCCCACCGAAGAACGACGGAGCGCCACGAACACCGGCAGTTCGTGCTCGAGTGCCCTGTGCCGGAGAAACGGCTGTCGTTGTAGTCAACTGGCGAGCCGGGCTCACGCCACCGGCGCTTCTTCACCCGGGTGCGATCCCGACCAATGATCCGGGCTATGACGAACAGAGCCAGGATCACAGCCATCAGCACCAGGGCACCGGCAAAACCCCGTTGGATCTCTGCAACGCTTGGCTCTCGGATGAACCGGTAGACGAACAGGGGCAGGCTCTCTTGGGGGCCGTTGAACGGGTTCGCGTTGAACAGGTTGTACCCAAAGGCAGTGAACAGCAGTGGGGCTGTCTCTCCTGCTTCCCGGCGATGCCGAGAATGGCGGCGGTCGCGACGCCGGACGACGCGGTGGGCAGCACCACCGATAGCACCACCCTGGCCCGTGACGCCCCGAGAGCCAGACCGGCTTCACGCAGTCCAGCCGGCACCAGCCGCAGCACGACCTCGACTGCCCGACAGATGGTGGGCATCATGGTCATCGACAAGGCCAAGGAGGCCATGAACCCGTTGAAGCCGAAGAGCGCGTTGTCCTTGGCCAGTGGGATGATGAACGTGGCATAGATGAAAAGGCCCGAGACGATCGAGGGCATGCCGCTCATGGCGTCAACGAAGATCCGCACCGGTCGACGCAGGCGGGAACGGGTCTCGTTCAAGAAGATGGCGGCCATCATGCCGAGCGGCATGGACAAGAGGAGAGCCAGCCCGACCTGTTCGAGGGTGCCGACGATGGCGTGCAGCCCTCCGCCGGCCGTTGCCGGCATGGAGGGGGTGATGCCCCGTTGGGTGTGAATGAAGAACCCAAGACGAAGAGCCGGAACTCCCTTGACCACGATGTAGGACGACCAACCAGATCAACGGAATGAGGACGAGCACCATGGCACTCGAGCACGGCGACCGTCACGATGCGGTCGGTGGCGACCAGACGACCCAAACGGTCGTAGGTGGCGAAGTAGAAGATGGCCAGGAAGAGGACGTAGGCAACGAGCCAGAACCCGAACCACCCGATGCCGTCGGTCAGCACCGAGAAGATGAGCCAGCAGAGCGAGACCGAGCTGATCGCCGCTGCAACGGCGGTGGCCAGGTCCATGGCGGTGAGGTTCTGCGGTCGCCTCGGGGTGCGGGGCCGCTGCGGGCGGGAGCGAACCGGGGCGGGCGGCACCGGCGGCGACCCACCAGCTCCGGGTGCCTCTTGTCCCGGGGCTGTACCAACCTGGTCGCTCCGGGGATCGTGCGTGAGCGTGGTCATCAAGCGTCCACCCCCACACCCGAACGGCTGCGGGCAACAACAGTCGAAGCGACCAGGTTGGTGCCCAGGGTGATGAGGAAGAGCACCAGACCAGCCGCCATGAGGCCTGAAACGGTGAAGGGATCTGCCCCCGCCCGCTGGGCGATGAACCCGGCGATCGTCGCCCCACCGTTCTGCAGAAGATGGGAAGTCACCAACGGCACCTGGGGCAGTAGCAAGGTCACGGCGATGGTCTCGCCCAGGGCCCGCCCGAGCCCGAGCATCGAACCACCGACGATGCCCGCTCGCCCGTAGGGGAGGACGACGGTGCGGACCATGCCCCAGTGAGTGCTCCCGAGTGCGAGTGCTGCCTCCTTTCTCCCCTGCCGGCGTTTGTGCGAAACACCGCTCTGGTGATCGACGCCACGATGGGGATCACCATGAGCGACACCACGACCCCGGCTATGAACATGGAGTTGGTGAGGCTGGCACCTGCGTCGGTATGGAAGATGGGAATCCACCCGAGATTGGTGGTCATCCACCGTGATAGCGGCACGATCTGGCCCTGGAGGAACAAGAAACCCCAGATGCCGAACAGCAAGCTCGGGATAGCAGCCAGCAGGTCGATCAGTCCCTGCAGAAACTTCCGAGACTTGGGAGGCGCGTACTCGACGATGTACAGGGCGGTGAGAACGCCGACAGGGACGGCAATCGATCACGGCGATGATGCTCACGATCACCGTCCCGAACAGAAGGCCCAACACCCCGATCTGGGGCGGTTGTAGGTCGGTGCGCCATATCACCCTGGTGAAGAACGACCATCCAGACTCAGCGAGCGCATGTCGAGCCTGGAACAACAGGAAGAACCCGACCAAGGCCAAAATGACCAGGACGACCAGGCCCGAGGTCAGAGTGATGCGATCGAAGAGCCGGTCGACCCGACCCGGCCGATCGTGCATGATCCGTTTGGTTCTCTCAGCGCCACTGGGTGCAATGGCAGTGCTGACACCGGTGTGCGGAATCGGCTCGCCGTGACTGCTGATGCCCATGACGGTTTCAAGTAAACAACCTGTTTATGAACGTAGTTTCAATAAATAGCTTCGCTAAGACGAACGTTTCGCGAACAAATAGCTACGAGAATTGCTCAGAAATTTCACTTGTAATATCAAAGTGCACAAACTTGTCACATTCGAAGGGTCAGTCGGGCGCGACGTGTCTAGCCACCGCCAGTACGACTGGCTCGGGAATCTCGATGCCGGTGACGGTGACCGAGGCGACACCTTCGAGGTACTTCGGCACGCCCGAAGAGGGGTACGGCCACGTCACCTCCACGAAGCCGTCTTTCGAGACAACAGTGGCCGTGACTCCGTTCGCCAGCGCCAACTGCTTGCCACCTGATGGCGGCGGGGTATGTCGAGGACTACCAGGATCGACCGAGCTGTTCACATCCGAGGTGACGGTGACGGTTGGCCCCGCCGTCGAACTGACTGACGTCCCCCCAACAGTTCCCTGTTCTGTGTAGATAGTCGAGTAGAGCGCGTAGTCCTCCGGAAGCGAGGCGACATCACGCCGGAAAGGTATGAGGTTCGCCGGCATCTCCGTGGCATGGGGCAGTTGGCACCACCAGCCATCCGTGCGCGAACTGGCTCCTTCCTGCTGGGCATAGAGAGGGGCTTCGAGTGGGGGATCGGATGTCATGGGCTTACAGGCAACTGGACGCAGAGCACCGACACCCACGGATCCTGAGGTCGACGCCCCAACCCATGACTGCCCGAGAACAACGGACAGGACAGCTGATATGAGCACCGTACGAGCACCCAGACGAACGAGACCACTCGACCTGTATCGATGTGGTGTCCGCTCTCTCATGTCCCTGTCTCCCTTGTCCCGCACCTGCATCACTGCTGCTCGGACGCCGGATGGATGCCAGTTCGACTCGATGACCCTTCTGCACCAGAAGTCATGAACCCGGGACCGGTACGGTCCCGGGTTCATGACCCTTACGAAGAGGTTCTGTTACTGCAGACGTGCTTCCCGGCTACGGAGTGGGGTACGCCAGGCCCGGGAACTCTCGGCAGGTGGAACCATCCAGGTTGTCGTGTGCTCCACCACCAGTGGTCGTCAGTGGCACGAATCCCTGGGCGATGATGGTCGCTGAGTCGCTCCCGTTGCAGAGTGCACTCGTCGAGCCTTTCGCCTGGTTGTCGAAGCCGACCAGGAACCGAGCACCGTTGTAGTCCGGCAGTAGCGTGTCATCGACGTTGTAGACAAACCGGACACCAGGGACGCTCGCTGTCGAGTCCGAGGGATCGCCGTTGGTTTGGCTGCTGGCCGGCAAGTGCGAATACCACTCGTTCGCCTCGCTGATCGTATTGTTGTCGATGGCCTCTGTACCCCGGCCCGAACTACCACGTGCCGGAGGCGTGAAGTCCACGTACGGATCCGAGTGGTTGGTCGTGCTCTCCATGTTGGCCAACGTCAGACTGGTGTCGAAGTTTCCCATGGTGTTGGTATTTCCGGTGAGCTGCTGATCAATGATGTTGTTTGCCGTCGAGCTGTTGTCGGTGGGACCGTTCCACGCCGATTCGAACTTGCCGGCCGAGTAGACGTAGATGGCGTTGGCGTCTGAGACACTGTTCGCCACTTGGTTGTAGATGATCCCGTCCTCGGAGTTCTCCTCGTTGGGTGCAGTCTGGCTACCCGAGGTGAACGAGACGATCGGTCCGGTTGCACAGTGGTTCACCGTTCCGTCCAGGACGGTCGGGTCGAAGCCCAGGACATCCGTGTATACGGCGCGTGTGCCCGATCCCGACTGCGGCCAGTACCGGACGATGGTGCCGGTGTTCGTCCCGACCCCGGCCTGGGCCCAGGTCGTGACGGGGGTGGAGGTCGCCGGGTTCCAGCAGCTGTAGATGTTCTTGACCTCTTGGAGTGTCAAGGTAACCGGAGCAACTGCCGTACCGCCGGCGTTCGATCCGACCAGCGGCACCACTCCGTCGAGGGCGTAGGCGTAGTACTGGAAGTGCGAGCCGACCGGGTCACCACTCTCATGGCTCCCGCTGGGGAGAGTTTCGGCGTTCGGCGCCGGAGGCGAGGACGACCGGGAGAAGTCGATGCATCCCTGTTCGTTGGCTGCAGCCGTTTCCTCAGCAGCAAGCGCCGTCTTCCCCTGGCCCGATCCGTTCGGGGGCTGCTTCGCTGTCGAGTAGGTGACCCCACCGACACAGGAGATCGGGTCGGAGTCGATCGTCTCGGTCTGCGTTCCGGTGAGGGCATTGGGGTTGACGTTGTTCACCGTTGCCGGGAACAGCGCGTTCATCATGTCGAAGGTGGTGAACGACCCCACCGCCGTGATCTGCGTGTTGCTGGCCTGGGCGACACCGCCCCCTCCCAGAACGAGGCCTCCGAAGCTGCCCACTAGTGCGGCCGTGGCGAGTGCGCTTCGTCGCGCTCTCTTGGTGATCTGCATAGTGCTTCAGCCTCCTACGCTGGTTGGATATAGGTGCTGCCTCGTCGCCCTCATAGACCAATTGAGCAGCGCCAGTATCCTCACCTTTATGCGAGTGTCTTTTCAAGGTTTAGAGGATTAACTCACCGTTTGGAAAGTTAATTCTTTGAGTCATTACCTGGCCATTGTGTGACGGGAACGCGACAGGATCACTCTTCCTGAGGCGAACCACAGCAGCAAGGTAACGACCACCAATGAACGCCACGCGCCCGGAGCGTCACAACGAGACGATTTCTTTGCAACAGCACTGTGACAACCTCGAACTGCCATCGCCTTCTGGACCGGTTCTACCGCCGAACGACCCTTCCCTCATATGGGCGCGTGGGGTTCCAGAGGAGCAGAGTTGGACCGGGACTGAGTTGGACAGCCCGAAAAGAAGCTTGGTTCAGAAAGTCAGAACCCGGGACCGGCGTCGGGTGGACCGTCACTGCCTTTGCGGGCGCCGTCCACGGCGGCAGCAACCCGCTTTCCGTACTCCGGATCGGCGGCGGCAAAGTTGGCAACCGCCCGGTCGATGATGTCGTCTCGGCTGACCTGGGACAGGCTCGTGGCGATCGAGGTAATGAGTCGGGACTGCGCGTCAGCATCCATCAGGCGATAGAGATTGCCTGCCTGGACGAAGTCGTCGTCGGCCGTGTGCCGTTCCCACTCGTAGCTCCCGGACATCCCTGAGCTCTGGAGCCCTTGGTAGAGGGGCTCACCGGTCTCGACCGGGCCGTTGAAGCTGTTGGGCTCGTAGTTCTTACTGCCACCGCCGTTGTCGTCGACGGCCATGAACCCGTCCCTCCCGTAGTTGTCGGCCGTCGTCGCATGGGGAGCGTTGACCGGGATGGCGGTGTGATTGATCCCCAGACGGTACCGATGGGCGTCGCCGTAGGCGAAGAGCCGGCCTTGGAGCATCTTGTCCGGCGAGGGGCCGATGCCGGGGACGAAGTTGCCGGGGTCGAACGCCGCCTGCTCCACCTGGGCGAAGTAGTTGTCGGGCCAGCGATTGAGGGTCATGCGTCCCACCGGAATGAGCGGGTAGTCCCGCTGCGACCACACCTTGGTCAGGTCGAACGGGTTGAACCGGTAGGTCTTCGCCTCGGCCGCCGGCATGATCTGCGCCTTCAGGGTCCAAGAGGGATAGTCGCCGCGTTCGATGGCCTCCCGGAGGTCCTGGAGGTGGTGCTCGGGATTGGCCCCACCGACCTCTTCAGCCTCTTCGTTGGTGAAGAAGCCGATGCCCTGGTCGGTCTTCCAGTGATACTTGACCCAGACCTGTTCGTTCTGGGCATTGACCCACTGGAAGGTATGCGAGCCGAAACCGTCCATATGGCGCACCGACGAGGGGCGGCCCCGATCCCCGAACAGCCAGGTGAACTGGTGGGTGGCTTCGGGCGACAACCCGAAGAAGTCCCAGACGTTGTCCGGCTCTTGCTGGTTGGTGCGAGGGTCGTACTTCTGCGAGTGGATGAAGTCGGGGAACTTGAGGGGGTCACGGATGAAGAAGATGGGGGTGTTGTTCCCGACCAGGTCGTAGTTACCGTCCTGCGTGTAGAGCTTGATGGCGAAGCCCCTGGGGTCGCGCGCCGTGTCCGGAGCGCCCTTCGACCCAGCCACAGTGGAGAACCGGGCCAGCACCTCGGTCTGCTTGCCGACCTCCGACAGGAACCGGGCTCGCGTGTACTGAGTGACATCGTGGGTTACCTCGAACACACCGAAGGCGGCAATACCAACGGCGTGGACTACTCGCTCGGGGATCCGCTCTCGGTTGAAACGAGCCAGCTTTTCAAGCAGGTGCTGGTCTTGGAGTAGCACGGGACCGCTGGGACCAGCCGTCTGCGAGTGCTGGTTGTCCTGCACGGGCGCACCCGACTCGGTGGTGAGGGTTGGACGGGGTTCGGTTGGTTCGGTCATGACGGTCTCCTCTGTCCTGAGACTGCATCTGTCCTGAGCGGGTGAGGTGGGGCTTCTGCTCACTCCTGCTCACAACCGAGGCTACCGTCACGCGCTTCCAGGCCGATCGAGTCGCCGAACACTGCCGTCAGACCTATGCAACCCTCGAAGTCGAACGGTTATCCCTAGCTCAGACGGGCCTGCCGCGCTGAGCCCGATAACAGCGAACCAGCGCGGCGGTCGATCCGTCCTGGCCTGACAGGTCCGGCACCTGGTCGTCGACCAGCGCTGGAGCCAACTGCTTCGCCATGACCTTGCCCAGCTCGACTCCCCACTGGTCGAACGAGTCGATTCCCCAGATCACTCCCTCGGTGAACACCGTGTGCTCGTACAGCGCCACCAGCTGACCGAGCACAGAAGGGGTCAGCTTGGGAGCGAGGATGGTAGAGCTGGGGCGGTTCCCGGGCATGACCTTATGGGGCACCACCGCAGGGTCGGCCCCCTCAGCAGCCACCTCCTCGGCTGTCCGGCCGAATGCCAGGACCTTGCTCTGGGCGAAGCAGTTGGCCATCAACAGGTCGTGCTGGTCACCGATCTCATGGGTGGACTCCACGAAGCCGATGAAGTCGGCGGGAATCAGTTTCGTCCCCTGATGGATCAATTGGTAGAAGGCGTGCTGACCGTTCGTCCCAGGCTCCCCCCAGAAGATCTCCCCGGTCTGGCCCCACACCGGCGAGCCGTCTCGCTGCACCGACTTGCCGTTGGACTCCATTGTGAGCTGTTGCAGGTAAGCCGGGAAACGAGCCAGCCGCTGGTTGTATGGCAGCACGGCATGGGTCTGCGACCCGAAGAAGTTGTTGTACCAGACGTTCAACAGCCCCTGGATCACCGGCATGTTGGACTCCAGCGGGGTCGTGCGGAAGTGCTCATCCATGGCGTGGAAACCTTCGAGCATCTGCTCGAAACCGTCAGGCCCGATAGCGATCATGAGGGAAAGGCCGATGGCCGAGTCGTACGAGTACCGTCCACCGACCCAGTCCCAGAACCCGAACATGTTGTGGGGATCGATGCCGAACCGGGTGACCCCCTCCTCGTTGGTGGATACCGCCACGAAATGCTTTGCTATCGCCTCGTCGCCGACGCCCAGACCGCCGAGGAGCCAGTTTCGAGCGGCGGCGGCGTTGGTCAGCGTCTCCAGGGTGGTGAACGTCTTCGAACACACCACGAACAGCGTCTCCGCCGGGTCGAGGTCGTGGGTCTTGTTCCACAGGTCGACCGGGTCGATATTCGAGACGAACCGGCAAGTGATCTCAGGATGGGCGTAGTCGAGCAGCGCCTCATAGGCCATGGCCGGGCCCAGGTCGGAACCACCGATACCGATGTTGACCACCGAACGGATCCGTCGGCCGGTGTAACCGGTCCAGGCGCCACTACGAACCCGGTCAGCTAGATCACGCATACGGTCAAGGACCTGGTGCACATCGTGGACGACGTCCTGACCGTCGACCTCGAGGTGGGTGTCGGCCGGCATGCGAAGCGCGACGTGCAGCACGGCACGGTCTTCGGTGGTGTTGATGTGGCGCCCGGCGAACATGCCGTCCCGATGCTGTTCGAGACCGGAACGACGAGCCACGTCCACCAGACAGGACAGCGTCTCGGTGGTAGCCCGGTGCTTCGAGTAGTCGAGGGTGAGGTCCCCGGCCGCCACGGTCATCCGATCGGCCCGGTCGGGTTGGTCGGCGAACAGGTCCCGTAGATGGGCGTTTTTCATCGCCTCGAAGTGAGCAGCGAGCGCCTGCCACTCGGTGGTCCCGGTGATATCCACAACCTCAGCCATGTGCGCCTCCTTCGGCCGACTCCGTGCCGTGCTCTTCTGCACCGTACTGCGAGGGACTTCCACCGGGTCTTCTGGGAATGAGGAGATCACCGAGGTTTTACCCGTACGTGACATGACCGTCGCATCCCGTTTACCACCGTTTCGTACCGTCATCAGTGATGACACCGACGCGTCATGCTCTACGCACCCTGCCTTTCGCTACGTCACCCTTCTTCACCTCACCTCGCCCTCTCACGGCACCTCACGTCACCCACTCGCTGAGCCTCCTATGACTGTCGCCCTCCGGTCGTCCGAGCGCGTCGCCCCATCCACAGATACTCCATCCTCAGATGTGCCATCCGCCGTTGACGGGACCAGGATTCTGGTGATCGACGGCGACGCCACCAGTCGAGAAACGCTCGCAGCCGGGCTACTGGCCGAGGGCTTCGACGTGATTGCGGCTCATGACGGAAGCGAAGGGGTCCGCCTCCTGACCATCGCCCGACCCTCACTGGTCCTCCTCGACATGTTCCTCCCGGACCAGTCAGGGCTGGCCGTCTTCCGACGGATCGAGGCGGTGACGTCCATACCGGTCATCATGGTCACGGCCAGGGACGACGAGATCGACGCCGTCCTCTCGTTGGAGGCCGGCGCTGCCGACCATGTGACAAAGCCGTTCCGCATCCGGGAGCTGACCGCCCGGGTACGGGCGGTCCTCCGGCGGGTGGGGGCCTCATCGGCAACCGACTCCCCGGACACCCTGTTCGAGTCGGGTCCGGTCAAGATCGACGTCTCCACACGTGAGGTCACGATTCGAGGCGTCGTTGTCGACATGTCGAGGAAAGAGCTCGACCTCCTGTTGCTGCTCGTCTCGGAAGCAGGGCACGTGGTCACCCGCGCTCACTGCATGGAGCACCTCTGGCGCGATCGCCGGCTTGCCGACAGCCGAACGCTCGACACGCACATCAAGCGGGTCCGCAAGAAGGTCGAGCTCGATCCAGCCAATCCCCAGCACATTCTCACCATCCGGGGCATCGGGTACCGGTTCAGGGCGTAGGGGCTCGTCCGCTGCGAGCTCCGCTTCGCTCCCCCCTCCCAAGCTGCGGCATCGCGGCCGGACGGGCCCCTACGTCCTGAACCGTGGCGTCCTCGACAGGATGTCGCTCAATGTTCACGTAACGATCACCGTCGTGTTGCCTCATTGGCGCGAACCGTTCACCTCCTCTTCATACGATCCGGCCGGGAGGTCGAAGCGTCGCCATGTCAGACACGAGGTTGCCGTTGGACGACGACAGCATTCGGGTACTCGTCGTCGAGGACGAGGAGTCCTATCGTGAGGCCATCTCCTCCGGCTTACGGGCCGAGGGATACCGGGTGGAGCTGGCTGCAGACGGGAACGAAGGCCTGCGCTGCTTCACCGACCACCCTCCCGACATCGTGCTCCTCGACGTCCTGCTCCCGGGCATCAGCGGCACCGAGGTATGCAGACGAATGCGGGCGATCGCTCCCGTGCCCATCGTCATGGTCAGTGCGGTTGATACCGAGCTCGATGTGGTGCTCGGTCTCGAGCTGGGGGCCGCCGACTACGTCACCAAGCCCTTCCACCTCCGTGAGCTCATAGCCCGGATGCAGGCGGTGCTGAGGCGAGTGGCACCCACCGTGCTGGTTCCCGAACCGGAACCTGAACCGGAGCGATCCGCAGACAGACCGACCCGGCTGAGCGACATGGGCGCCTACGGCGACGCACGTCCCGATATCGTCATGGGCTCGGTGAGTGTCAATTTCGTCAGGCGGGAAGTATCCAACCACGGCCAACGGGTTCATCTATCACGACGCGAGTTCGATCTTCTGGCTGCGTTGCTCACGCCACCGGGTCGGGTTCGCACCCGAGACGAGCTGATCGACCTCCTCTGGCCACACCGCGACCTGTCCGACAGCCGGACCCTTGACACGCACATCCATCGCTTACGGTCCAAGCTCGAACCCGACCCGTCCAACCCCCGTTTCATCGTGACCGTCCGAGGGGTGGGCTTCCGGATCGATCTGGGGGACACTCGGTCGCAGCTCCCCACAGGATCGACCGCCCCGACCGAGTGATCGGGCGGGGCGGGGCGGCAGGGCGGCAGGGCGGCTGGAATCGAGACCCGGGATGGGACGGCGGCCAGGCGGAGACCACCAGCTCAAGAAGCCAAGTGCGTGAACTGCGACGTAAACCAATCGACAAAAAAGAAACCAACTGTTTCCCTGAATTCCATCTTCCTGTCACTTTCTGTTCCCGTTGGGTTCATCTCAGATTGTTACGTTCCCATTACCAAGCCTGTGACTGAAGCGATACGGCGAAGAGGACCCTCATGATGAGCCAAGACTCCAACAACACGCCGACCGAGACCGACCTGGTGGAGAACGCTCCATCCGGAGCAAGTCCGGAGATCGACCCAGTCCTCGCTGCGCTCGATCCGGACCACGAGCGCCCTGACGACATCGTGCGTACGGAGGGCCTATGTCTGCGCTTCGGCCAGAAGCCCATCTTGTCCGGGATCGACATGAAATTTAAACGTGGAACCGTCACCGCGCTGATCGGACCCACGGGCTCTGGAAAGTCCACGTTCCTCCGCACCCTGAACCGCATGAACGACAAGGTCGTCGGTTTTCGGTACGAAGGCGACGTCACCTTGGACGAGATGAGCATCTGGTCCGCACACCATGATCTCCTCAGCCTGCGCCGTCGGGTAGGCATGCTGTTTCAACGGCCCAACCCGTTCCCCATGTCCATCCGGGACAACGTCGTGGCCGGCGTGAAGGCACACCGCATTGCCAAGGGCAAGCAGCTCGACGTCATCGCCGAGCAACGGCTTCGGGAAGTCGGATTGTGGGACGCCGTGAAGGACCGGTTGAAGCGACTCGCCCTTCCGGTTGTCCGGTGGACAGCAGCAGCTCCTGTGCTTGGCCAGGGCGCTGGCCGTGGGACCTGAGGTCCTGCTTCTCGACGAACCGACCTCAGCACTCGACCCGATCTCGACGGAGTACATCGAAGCCCTGCTCCGCACGTTGACGCCGGCACTGACCCTTATCGTCGTCACCCACAATCTCGGTCAGGCCCGCCGGGTCTCGCACAACACCATGTTCTTCTACGAAGGCCACCTCGTAGAGCACGGCCCCACCGAGCAGCTCTTCGAAAGGCCTCGAGAGGCGCGCACCGAGAACTACGTCACCGGTCGCATGGGTTGACAGTGTTCGCGCTTCTCGTCAACTTCCCCGTTCTGACACAAGCAACCCATAACAACAGCACAAGGAGGAACAACCAGTGACTCGGATACTCCGAGCAAGACGAGTGGTGCCAGCAGCCGTGCTGGCCGCCGCCATTGCCTTTACGGGCTCAGTCACCGCTGCATCAGCAGCAACCGTGAAGCTTCCCAAGAGTGGGGTCGAGAGCCGCCACCTGGAGGCACCATCACTGAGACGGGAAGCACCCTGCTCTACCCCTTGTGGAACCTGTGGGCACCTGCCTACCAGCAGAAGTTCTCCAACGTCTCCCTCCAGACAGCAGGTACTGGTTCCGGCACTGGTATCACCGACGCCACCAACGGCACCGCGGACATCGGCTCCTCAGACGCCTATCTCTCGTCCTCGGAGCTGCAGGCCAGCCCCACCCTGCTCAATATCCCGTTGGCGATATCGACACAGCTGATCATGTACAACATCCCAGGATTGAATGCTCACCTGAAGTTGTCCGGACCGGTTCTGTCCCAGATCTACCAGGGCAACATCACCACGTGGAACAATTCGGCAATCACCGCCCTCAACCCAGGGGTGACGATTCCGGCCACGCCGATCGTGACGCTGCACCGTTCTGACGGCAGCGGTGACACGTTCCTCTTCTCCCAGTTCCTGTCCAAGACCGATCCGAACGGCTGGGGAGCGAAGATCTCCTACGGCACCACGGTTCCGTGGCCGAACGCACCCGGTGCACTGGCCGAGGATGGTAACTCCGGCATGGTGACAGGATGCAAGGCCACCGTTGGCTGCATCGCTTACGTCGGCATCAGCTATGAGTCTCAGGCTCTGGGTGACGGCCTGAACTACGCACAGCTGAAGAATGCCAAAGGCAACTACGAGCTGCCGAACGAGACTGCTATCGCCGCTGAAGCAGCCGGCTTCGTCAACAAGACGCCGGCCAACGGCACCATCTCCCTCATCTTCGGCTCGGCCGCCAACGGATACCCCATCGTCAACTACGAGTACGCCATCGTGAACTCGAAGCAGGACAGCTCGACGACAGCGAAGGGCATCCGGTCTGTGCTGGAGTGGGCGATCAACGCCAACGACGGCAACGGCGCGCAGTACCTGAACCAGGTGGACTTCCAGCCACTGCCGGCCAAGGTCTCTGCGCAGTCGTTGAAGCAGATCCTCTCGATTCAATAAGTCCCAGTCGGTGACCGCCTTCGAGGGAAGCCACCCGCTTCCTCCAAGCTCAGCATCGCAACAACGCACCAAGACAATCCGCCGGGCCCCAGTGGCCCGGCGGATTGTCGACGGGCTGCGGTCGAACGAGGAACATGCATGGCGATGGAGTGCCCGCATCGCGTCGTTCATCCCCTTGGCGGCACTGGTCTTTGCCATCACCGTCCTGGCCATCAAGGCGTGGCCGGCCATCAAGGTCAACGGCACCGGGTTCTTCACCGGTTCAGTATGGAAAACGGGAAACACCTACGGAGCCGTAGTCCACACCAATGGCGTCGCCCACCCACTGGGGGCGAGCTACGGAGCATGGCCGCTGATCGTCGGTACGCTCCAGACGTCCGCCATCGCTGTCATCGTGGCCCTGCCCATCTCCATCGGGGCGGCATTCGCCCTCACCGAACGTCTCCCTGGATGGGTTTCGCGTCCCCTCGGCTTCGCCATTGAGCTGCTGGCTGGGGTACCCAGCGTGCTCATCGGGTTGTGGGGCATCCTCACGTTAGGCCCCTACCTGGCTGTCCACGTCTATCCCATCGTCGCCAACCACATGCCCAACGTGCCGGTCCTGCGCTACTTCCGGAGCCCGACCGGCCACGGTGAAGGGCTCCTGACAGCAGGGCTGGTCCTGGCGTTGATGATCGTCCCCATCATCACCTCGGCAACCAGGGATCTCTTCATGCAGGTACCGCCACTCCCCAAGGAGGGAGCAGCAGCCCTCGGCATGACCGACGCCGAAGTGGCCCGCCGAGTCACCTTGCCCTGGGTCCGCTCGGGGATCATCGGCGCCACCGTGCTCGGCCTCGGCCGGGCCTTGGGCGAGACGATCGCCGTTTTCATGATCACCGGGTCCATCTTCGCCATTGCTCCCAACATCTACAGCCCTATGAGCACGATCGCCGCCACCATTCTGGGCCAGCTGGACTCGGCCGGCACCGACGGAACCGGCTTTACCGTGGCCACCTTGGCCGAGCTGGGATTGGTCCTGGCCGTGATCTCGGTCGCCGTCAACCTCGTCGCTCGAATGATCGTCAACCGGACATCGCGCCTCGGCGCTCCCGTGGGGCGGGGCGTGTGATGCAACTCCAAGGAGAGTCGTGATGGCCATCACGAGCGCGTACCCGAGGACCCGCGGACGCCGAGTACGAGAAATCCTGTTTCGCGTGGGCGCTTTGATCTCGTTGGTACTGGTCATCGGTCCAGCGCTGTGGCTGGTAATCGGGATCGTGGCCAGAGCGGTGCCCCACTGGCGGTGGGGCGTTCTCACTACTCCGACCGAGGGAACGAGCGGCGGGTTGGAGAACGCTCTCTTAGGGTCCTTGATGCTCATGGCCGGAGTCCTGATCATCGCCGGTTCGGTCGGTGTGCTGGCCGGGATTCACCTGGCCGAGCTGTCCCGTCCCCGTCGAAGCGGCAAGGCCAGCGGCGGCTTCCTTCGCACCGCCACCGAGGTGCTGTCTGGGTTCCCGTCGATCGTGTTGGGCTATGTCGGCTATGTGGCCCTGGTGGTCGGCCTCCACTGGGGGTTCTCGTTCTTACCTGCGGTGTTGATCCTCTCCATGATGGTGATCCCCTACATCGCCAAGTCCACCGAGTCTGCGCTCCGCCAGGTCCCCACCAACTACCGGGAAGGAGCCGAAGCCCTGGGCATGTCGATGGGCTATTCGCTGCGCAAAGTGGTGCTGAAGACCGGCCTCCCCGGCATCGCCACCGGCCTCTTGCTGGCTCTGGCCATCGCCGGTGGGGAGACAGCGCCACTCATCTACACCGCGGGCTTTACGGACAAGCTGCCGTCGTTCGCGCTGATCCACTCCCAGGGGTTCCCCTACCTGACCTACCCGGTCTTCACCTTCTACCAGCAACCATCCAACGAAGCGCACTACCTGGCCTACGACGCGGCGCTGCTCCTGCTGGTGCTGGTGGTCCTTCTGTTGCTGGCCTCCCGTCTGATCGTGGCCCGCACCCAACGCCACACCGAGGGTCGCCGGTAGCCCGAAACAGCAGGCACGGAATACTCGGTTCCCATAGTTGTTGACTGAACAACGATTGACGACTCGTTGTCGAGGAAGGCAACGAGCGACGCCGGGAACCGACCAAGGGAGGACCCCGTGCCAGAACAGACACAGAGCTTGCCGTTACTGCCTCTCACGTCGGGCGTAGTACTGCCCGGCATGGTCTTCACCATGGCCTTGGAGTCGGATGAGGCCCAGGCGGCGGCCGCGGCGGCCGGCTCCGCCGATGGGCGGTTCGTCATCGTGCCTCACATCGATGGCCGTTACTCCGGCGTGGGCGTGATCGCCGAGGTGGTCGAGACCGGAGAGCTACCCGGCGGCACACACGCCGTGGTGGTCCGTGGAATCGACCGCGCTTCGATCGGCACCGCCGTGCCAGGGACGGGCCAGGCGCTCTGGGTCCAGGTGGAGGCCATCGAAGATGATCCCGTATCACCGGAGGCGAGCGAGCTGGCTCGCGAGTACCGGGCCGTCCTCGAGAACATCCTGCACTCCAGGGGAGCAGGACGGATCGCCGAGCGTCTCCGTGACATCACCGAGCCGGGGCGGATCGCCGACGTCGCCGGCTACTCGCAAGACCTCACCCTGGCTCAGAAGGTCGAGGTTCTCGAGACCGTCGATGTCGAAGCACGGCTCCGACTGGTCCTCGGGTGGGCGCGGGACACATTGGCCGACCTGACCCTGCGTCAGCGGATAAAGACCGACGTCGAAGAAGGTATGGAGAAGACCCAGCGGGAATTTCTACTGCGACGCCAGCTCGAGTCGATCCGTAAGGAGCTCGGACAACTCAACCCGTTAGACGAGGATGCGCCCGGCGACTATCGCGCTGCCATCGAAGGTCGTGACCTGCCTGACGCGGTCCGCAAAGCGGTCGAGCGCGAGATCGGCAAACTGGAACGCACCAACGAGCAGAGTCCCGAACACGGCTGGATCAGTACGTGGCTCGACACGGTGCTCGAGCTCCCGTGGGGGGAGCTGTCGGAAGATCAGCTCGACGTCGCTGCGGCCTCACGGATCCTCGACGAGGACCACGACGGGCTGGCCGATGTGAAAGAGCGCGTCCTCGAACACCTGTCCGTCCGCAAGTTGCAGGCGGATCGAGGTCTCGCTCCAGTCGGTGGGCGTGGGAACGGCGCCATCCTGGCCCTGGTCGGACCGCCCGGTGTCGGCAAGACGTCACTGGGTGAGTCGGTGGCACGCGCCCTGGGGCGTTCGTTCGTGCGGGTGGCCCTGGGCGGCGTTCGGGATGAGGCTGAGATCCGTGGCCACCGCCGTACGTATGTGGGCGCCCAACCAGGGCGGCTGGTACGTGCCATCCGTGAGGCAGGCACGATGAACCCGGTGATCCTCCTCGACGAGGTCGACAAGCTCGGCGCCGACTACCGGGGCGACCCGTCCTCGGCCCTGCTCGAGGTACTCGACCCAGCACAGAACCACACCTTCCGTGACCACTACCTGGAGGTGGAGCTCGACCTGTCCAAGGTCCTGTTCATCGCGACCGCCAACATGGTCGACTCCGTCCCCGGACCCCTCCTGGACAGGATGGAGGTGATCCGTCTCGACGGCTACACCGAGGAGGAGAAGGTGGCCATCGCCCGGAACCATCTCGTTGGACGGCAGTTGGAGCGCACGGCGCTCCGGGACGACGAGGTGATCATCACCGACGACGCGCTCTCGCACGTGATCAGTGAGTACACGCGGGAGGCCGGGGTCCGCTCGCTCGAACGGGAGCTGGGCCGACTACTCCGGAAGGTAGCCACCGGAGTGGCATCGGGCGATGCCAAGACGCCGGTCCTGGTCGACACCGACGATGTGCGGGAGTGGCTGGGGCGACCACGATTCTTCTTCGAGACCGCCGATCGGACAGCTGTGCCCGGTGTGGCCACCGGGTTGGCCGTCACCGGTACCGGTGGAGACGTCCTATACGTGGAGGCTTCGATGGCTCCCGGTCCCGAGGGCCTCACCCTGACCGGCCAACTCGGCGACGTCATGAAGGAGTCGGCAGAGATCGCTCTGTCCTATGTGCAGTCGCATGCCAATGCGCTCGGTATCGACCCGGCACTCTTCGCCGGAAAGCGGTTCCACCTGCACGTGCCGGCAGGAGCTGTTCCCAAGGACGGCCCCTCGGCCGGGGTCACCATGACCACGGCACTGGTCAGCCTGCTGTCTGGGCGGCCGGTCCGATCGGTGGTGGGGATGACCGGCGAGGTCACCCTGCAGGGACGGGTCCTTCCCATCGGCGGTCTGAAGCAGAAGGTGCTCGCCGCCCACCGGGCCGGACTGACCACCGTGGTCCTGCCGGTCCGGAACGGCCCGGATCTCGAGGACGTACCCGAAGCCGTCCGGAAAGCGATGACCTTCCACCTGGTCGGCGACGTCAACGAGGTGCTCGGCTCGGCGCTGGCGGAAGATCCGGCCGCTACCGTCGACCATCCGGTGGCGGCATAGCTGGTGGCACGTAACCACTAACAGCGAAGGATGAAGACGACCGGTTCGGTTCAGAGCTGATCGACTGAAATCCCACCTCAGGGGTGGGGCGGGGGCAGATCAGGAGCAGGAGCAGGTCAGGAGCGGGCCAGGAACTCGGAGATGAGCCTGGCCAGCTCCACCGGTCGATCCCCCTGGATGCTGTGTCCAGCATCGTCGACCACGACGACCTGGACATCCGGGCGGCGGCGGCGCAGCTCGGCGACATCGTCGTCGTCGACGACCGGAGACAGCCCTCCTCGTACCAGCAACAGCGGCATGGCAGTGCTCGACACGTCGTCCCACAACGACTCGAAGGCGATGTCATCGACGTGCAGCCCGCCGGTACCGGTGGGACGGCCCAGTTGATGGCGCCACGTCCACGTACCGTCGTCCCGCTGCACCGCGTTGTGGAGCACGCCTCGGCGCAGCGACGAGACGGACCGGGTGGGGTTGAACTGGACGGTGCGCTCCAGGATCTCGTCGAAGTCGGCAAACGTCTCCGGCCCAGCGAGGAACGCGGCGATGTCCGAGCTCTTCTCCCCGTTCACGCCAGGAGTGATGTCGACCAGGAGCAGCCGGCGCACCAGCTCGGGATGTCGGGCAGCCAGAGTGATGGCAGCGAGGCCACCGAGGGACATCCCGACCACCAGTTGGGCCTCCGGCGCCAACGTTTCGATGACCGCCGCCACATCGGCAGCCATCGCCGTCCGATCGAGTGCCCGGCTGTCCCCGGGCCAGTCGGAGTGCCCGTGTCCGGGAAGGTCGATCGCCACCAGTGGTCGTTGCAAGGCGAGGGCCACCGTGTCCCAGGTGTGGGCATTCTGCCCGCCTCCGTGCAACAGGACCATCGTGGGCGGAGTATCCCCCCACACCAGGGCACTGATCTGGCGTCCCGGCTCCATAGGGACCGACCGTCGGACCACCGTCGGCTGGCCGGTCCACTCGAGGCCGGCCTCGGCGGCATTCTCGCCGAAGAGCCCGAACTCGTCGTACTCGAACGTGTTGTCGCTCATGGCTCCATCTCCTCGCTCCGGCCAGTCGGCGGCACGCTGCCTACACGCTGAAAAGCGGCCACCAACTCGGCCAACGTCTCGGCGCCTATGGAGTAGGGCGTGTAGAAAGCGATCCGGTCAACGTAGTCGCCAAAGCGTTTCTGGACCTGAGCTGCCACCTCAGTCGGCGAACCGACGGCTGCCAGTGTCGACACCATGACGTCGTCCAGCAAGGCAGGCATCTCGGCCCATCGCCCACTCTTGGACATGGCGTTGAGCTCGGGCTGCAGGTCCTCCCAGCCCTCTGCTTCGAGGACCGGTCGGTACACGGGGGTAGAAGCGTAGAAAGACAGGAGCCAGCGAGCTGCGGTATCCGCCTCGGCCAGCTCACGTTCGTCCCGACCGCAGCAGACGATGACCTCGGCGGTCATGGTCAGGTCCGAACGGTCACGGCCCGAGCGGAGCAGGCCTTCCGCAACGGCAGGCAACGTCCGCTGTCGGAAGTGCTGCTCGGTGTTGAAGGGCATCACCAGCAACCCATCGGCGATCTCAGCCGCCAGGCGCACCATCTGCGGGCCGAGCGCACCGAGGAAGATCGGCGGTGTGCCGTACGGGTTGGGTCCCGGGTTGAACATCGGAGGCATCAGCGTGTGCGTGTAGAACTCACCGCGAACATCGAGTCGCTCGCCCGTCTCCCACGTGGCGAAGATGGCCCGAAGAGCACCCACCAGCTCACGCATTCGAGCCACCGGCCGCTCGAATTGGCTGCCGTACCGCTTCTCGACCTGAGTTCGAATCTGTGTACCGAGCCCGAGGGTGAAGCGTCCCCGGGACACCGACTGGAGGTCGTAGGCCTGATGAGCCAACTGGATCGGGTTGCGAGGAAAGGCGATCGCTACGTTGGTGAGCAGCTCCAACGACGTCGTGGCGGTGGCGGCCAGAACCAACGGCGTGAAGACGTCGTGGGGGCCCTCGAAGGTAAACGCCCCGTCAACACCCAACGTCTCGAGCAGGCGGGCATGACCTGCCACTTCCTCCAAACCGGACAGCATGGTGTCGATCTTCATCGGTTGGTCTCCGTTTCGATGGCGCTGCAATACTCGAGAATGCCCCAGATCTCCCTGGCCAGCTTCAACGTGCACTCTGGCGTCGACGTACGAGGGCGGTCCTACGACGTGCTGCAGGCATGTGAGTCGCTTCGTGCCGATGTACTGGTTCTCCAGGAGTCCTGGCGATTTGACGACGAAGTCGACAGTATCGCCACTCGCGTCGCCGACTGCCTGGACTACCAGGTGACCGAGCAGACGACAGCCCAAGGTCGGATGTACGCGCCACGGGAACAGCTGGTGCCCCGACGTGGCGCCCGGTTCGGCCGTATCCACGGACCCCTGCTCTTTGATGGCGAACGGGCACGGGGCGCCCGTGCCGCTCACGAGAAACGGCTGTACCGCCAGGGCACGTGGGGCGTGGCGGTGTTATCCCGGCTTCCGGTCACTCGTACCGACATCTTGCACCTGGGAAAGCTCCCCGGTGACTATGCCCGGCGAGCGGCCATTCGCTGCGAGCTACACGTCGACGGGCAGCAGCTGGTCGTTGTCGGCACTCACATGTCCCACCTCTCACAGGGTTCCCTCTTCCAGTACTGGCGGCTGCGCCGGATGCTTCGCACCAACGACGTTCCGAGCATGTTGGCCGGAGATATGAACCTGTGGGGCCCACCGGTCTCGGCACTGCTTCCGGGTTGGCGGCGCGCCATACGAGGCAGGACGTGGCCCGCTGATCAACCGCATAGCCAGCTCGACCACATCCTGGTGACCCCGACGGTCCGGGTGCTCCAGGCGTCGGTGGAACCAGATCTCGGATCCGACCACCGACCGGTGCGGGTAGTCGCCGCATTCGATTGAACAGAAACAGCCCGAACAAGCCGACAGGGATCAATTAGCTTTGTTACGGATTGATAACAGGGACAGCTATGACGGAGCAGGGGACGCAAACAACAAGGCGACGGATCGCAGCACTCCTCGTCGTGGTCGTGGCCCTGGGCGTGGCGGCATGCGGCTCGTCGTCTGCTTCCTCAACCTCTGCTCCTCCTTCCTCCGGCTCCTCTGGCACCTTGCCTCCGCCTCCGGCAGTGCCCCACCCCTTCGGCAAACTGAGCTGCGTGCCGCAGAACGGCATCCGGTTCTGTCAGGGAGGGATGGACGTGAACGGTCACGACCTCCGCGTCCCGAGCTTCGACGGCGTGCCCCTCGACGCCGATGTGGCCTTGCCTCCAACCGGAAAGGGCCCGTTCCCGCTCATCGTCCTCCTCCACGGTCTAGGCGAGTCGAAGACCGTGTGGGAGACCAACCAGGACGCCAGCGTCACGACAGCCAGCGAGGAGAACGATGTCGCGCTGGCCTCTCGAGGATGGGCCGTCCTGATGTACACGGCCAGAGGTTTTGGCGAGTCGTGCGGGACACCGGCATCTCGGGCCGGCACGCCGGCCTGCGCCAAGGGTTGGATCCAGCTGGCCGACCAGCGGTACGAGGTGCGGGACACCCAGTACCTGGCTGGAATGCTGGTGGACGAAGGGCTGGTCCGTCCAGGCATCGCCGTGTCCGGTGTCTCGTACGGTGGCGGCCAGTCGTTGGAGCTGGCCATGCTGAAGAACCGGGTGCGCCTTCCGAATGGCAAGCTCGTGGCGTGGACCAGCCCGGTCCGGCACATTCCCATGTCCATCGCCGGCGCGTTCGCACTGTGGGGGTGGGATGATCTGGCTACCGCCTTGACACCCAACGGCCACCTGCTCACCACCGGCACAACCCCCACCCCGGCTGCGGACGAGATCAACCCGGGCGGTGTCCCCAAACAGAGCTGGAACACGCTGCTCTACGGCGTGACCGTCTCTGGCTACCTGTCACCGGTCGGCGCCGATCCGGACTCGGACCTCACGCAGTGGTACCAGTCGCTGCTTCAAGGTGAACCGCTCACCTCCACCGATACCACCGCCTTGCACGATACGCAGCAGTACAAGTCGCCGATCTCGATCCCGATGGCTTCAGGTGGGCCCGCTCCCACGGCCATGCAGAACGGCTGGACGGACACGCTGTTCCCGGCGTCGGAGGCTATGCAGTACGCACAGCGGGTGACGTCGAGCGGGGCGAAGACCCCGCTGCTCCAGATGTTCGGCGATCTGGGCCATGGCTGGGCACAGAACAAACCGGCAGCGGTCACCCCCTCCACCCGTGCTGGTCTGGCGTTCCTCGACGCTGTCGTACGGAACCACACGAAGCCACAGACCGGGGTGACGGCGTCGGCATTCACCTGCCCTGCATCCGCGTCGCCGGGACCAACCCTCACCGGCAGATCGCTGGCCTCACTGCAGCACGGAACCGTCCGCATCACCGGGGTCGCCGGTCAGACGGTCACCTCGGCTGGGGGCGATCCGGCGACCGCCAGCGCTCTCAACCCTGCCTACGTGTCAGGCATACAGATCTGCAGTGCACTCCCCGCCGCCAGGGAGCCGGGCACCGCCGTCTACACCCAGAGAGTCGGCGCATCACCGGAGACCCTGCTCGGCGGTCCCGTCATCACCGCCCACCTTCACATTGTGGGGAACTATCCTGAACTGGTTGGCCGACTCTGGGATGTCGCCCCGAACGGCACCACACGTCAGATCGTGGCCATGAACGTCTACCGGCCGTCGGTCAACCAGGCTGCCAGCACCACATCGAACGTCGTCGCCAACACCACCATGACGTTTGAGCTCAACCCGAACCAGTACACATTCGCGCCCGGTCATACCATCGAGCTCGAGCTGGTCGGCAGCAACGCCCCGATGTTCCAGAAGTCGAACGGTACGTTCTCCGTCACGGTGAGCCACCTGTCGATCTCGATACCCACCACCTAGCCGTACACCAGCCATTCCGCCCGGGGGGACGGGGTGGCATCCTCGATCGATATTCTCAGGAGCCCCGTGACACCCCCCGCCTCGACAGTACGAACCTCGGTACCAGCAGCGCCTGCGCACCCCGATGCCGAATATGGCCAGGGGATCACCACTCGTCAGTGGCTTGCGCTCGGTGTCATGTCCTTCACCGTGCTGCTCATCTCGCTCGACCAGACCGTATTGAACGTGGCGTTGCCCACTCTGGTCAAAGATCTTCACCCCAGCAGCAGCGGGCTCCAGTGGATCGCTGACGGCTACACCCTCACCAACGCCGTGCTCCTCCTCTTCGCCGGAGCGCTGGGCGATCGCTACGGGCGGCGGCGCATCTTTCTGATCGGCGTGACCATCTTCGGTGGCGGCTCCCTGGCATGCGCACTCGTTCACTCGACTGGGCCACTCATTGCCGCTCGAATAGTCATGGGTCTGGGCGCGGCATTCCTGATGCCCGCCACGTTGTCGATCATCGCTTCTACGTTCACCGGTCAGCAGCGAGCTCGAGCCATCGGGATCTGGGCCGGCGTGGGTGGTATCGGAGCGGCGGCAGGCCCGTTGCTCGGGGGCTGGCTCCTGCAGCACTTCTGGTGGGGGTCGGTCTTCCTCATCAACGTGCCGATAGCGGCGTTGGCCCTACTCGGCGGTGTTTTCGTCGTCGCCGAGAGCCGAGCTCCGAACCGCCCGAACCTCGACCCCATCGGCGTCCTGCTGTCATCGATCGGGCTGACCGCGCTCACGTACGGCTTGATCGTCACGCCCACCGACGGTTGGGGTTCCACCACGGTCATCGGTTCGTTCGTTCTCGCCGCGGTGCTCTTGGTCGGCTTCGTGGTGTGGGATGGTCGACAGGAGAGGCCTCTCCTCGACCTCCATCTCTTTGCCAACCGAACATTCTCGTCGGCATTGGGCGGAGTCACCGCCGTGTTCTTTGCCATGTTCGGCGTGAGCTATCTGTTCAGCCAGTACATCCAGTTCGTTCAGGGGGCGAGTGCGTTCGATGTCGGGCTTCACTTCCTCCCGTTGGCAATCGGTACCCTGATCAGCAGCAACATCGCTGCCCGGCTCACGGTCAAGTTCGGGCTCAAGAGCATCATGCTCATCGGTATGGTGCTGGTGACCAGCGGTTTGACCACTTTCGCAACGGTCTCGGTCCATTCGGGCTTCTCTACCGTGGGCATCGCGTTCGGGCTCATCGGGCTGGGCATGGGGCTGGTGATCGCCCCGGCCTCCAACGCCATCATCGGCACACTGCCCCCAGAGAAGGTAGGAGCCGGGGCTGGTGTCCGGAGCATGGTCCAGCTCCTGGGCGGGTCCTTCGGTGTCGCCATCGTCGGCAGCCTGTCCACCAGCAAGTACCGCTCCGAGATACAGCAGGCCTTCTCGGGACCGTTGAAAGAGGTACCCGCTGCCGCACGTCCTGCCATCAAGAACCAGATCGGTGATGCCGTCGAGGCAGCGGGCAAACTGCCGGGCAGCCTGGGTCACGCCACCGCTGAAGCCGCCAACCAGGCGTTCGTCAGTGGTCTGCGCCTGTCGGCACTGGTCGCCGTGGGGGTCATGGCACTGGCCACGGTGGCTGCCGCCATCTACGTCCCGAACCGTGTCGAACCATCGAGCGACGACGACGTCCACGGCGCCGCAACCCACGTCTGACCTGGTCCAGACAAGTAGAGCGCTGGGCTGCACAGACGGCGCCGTGGTGCGACACCCCGGGGCGGCGAGTCCGCCACCCCTATCCGTTGGGCTTCTTACACGCGGGCCATGTTGGCGAAGCGGGTGTGGTGGTCGAGAAACGCCAGCCGGGTCGCCCCGGTCGGACCGTTCCGGTGCTTGGCCACGATGATCTCCGCCGTTCCCCGATCGGTCGACTCGGAGTTATAGATCTCGTCCCGGTAGATGAACAGCACGACGTCCGCATCCTGTTCGATGGAGCCCGACTCTCTGAGATCGGCGAGCACTGGGCGCTTGTCCTGTCGCATCTCCAACCCTCGGGATAGCTGCGACAAGGCCACGACCGGGACCTCCAGCTCGCGGGCCAGGATCTTCAGACCTCGACTGATCTCCGACACCTCGACCTGACGGTTCTCTGCCCCATGACGACCGGTCATCAGCTGGAGGTAGTCGACCACCACCAACCCCAAGCCGACCCGGCTCTTCAGTCGACGGGACCTGGCCCGGATGTCCATCACGGTCAGGTTCGGGTTGTCGTCGATGAAGATCGGCGCTTCGCTCATCCGACTGATGGCGTTGCCGATCTTCGGCCAGTCCGCCTCGTGAAGCTTGCCCGTCCGCATCCGGGTGGCATCCACCCGGGCCTCGGAGCACAGCAGGCGTTGCGTCAACTCCAGATGGCTCATCTCCAACGAGAACAGCAGCACCGGCTGGTTCATCTCGATGCCGGCGTGGGCAACCATCCCCAGAGCGAAGCTGGTCTTGCCCATCGCCGGACGGGCGCCCACTACCACCAGATTGGAAGGCTGCAGGCCGGCCAGCTGCTCGTCGAGATCAGCGTAACCGGTGGCCAGGCCGGTGATGGTGTCTCCCCGATCGAACAACTGCTGCAGGTGGTCCAGGCTCTGGCCGAGCAGCTCCCGCAACGGCGTCATCGAGTCCACCACCCGTCGCTGGGCCACGTCGAACACGAGGCTCTCAGCTCGGTCGAGGACCTCTGAGACGTCCTCGGGAAGGCTGTACCCGAGCTCGGTGATCTCGCCGGCCACCGAGACCAGACGCCGGAGCAGCGCGTGCTCTTCGATGATCTTGGCGTAGTACTCGGCGTTGCCGATGGAAGGCGTGTTGGCCTGGAGCGAGACGAAGACCGAGGGATCCCCGATCATCTCGAGGAGCCCCCGGCGCCGCAGCTCTTCGGTCACCGTTACCCAGTCGGCCGGTTCGCCCTGGCTGAACAGCGATGTCACCGCCGTGAAGATGTGGCCGTGCGACTGCTTATAGAAGTCCTCGGCGTTGCAGATCTCCATGGCCGCGGCAATGGCGTCCCGTGAGAGCAGCATGGCGCCGAGCAACGACTCTTCGGCTTCGAGATTGTGCGGTGGGATTCGTGCTCCCGACCCTGCGGGAGCTGCTCGTATGGAGCGTGTGTCGTCGAAAGCCTGAACCATGGTCCCTTAACTCTCGCCGTTCACGCCTGTGGAGCGGTAGACCGATTTCCTGGGGATATCGCTGGTCCCTGATGTGGAAGGCCCGTGCACAACCGATGCTGGGCTGGGGAGAATCCCTCTCATCCCCACATCATGCCGACCGGGTGTGACTGGAGACGCGGATCGTGCCATGGGCACGCCAGGACGCGCACGCCAGGAGACACATTTCCGGTGCAGGCAAGGTGGGGTTTGCACCCGGCTGCTCGGTGGGCAGCCGGTATCGCCGGCTCAGCTGGCAGCAACCACGTCCACTGTGAGCTCAAAGATCACGCCGCCACTGAGCTCGACCCTGATGTTGTGAATACCGGTCTCCTTGATCGGCTCGTCCAGGACCAGGTCCTTCCGGTCCACAACCGCACCCGTCTGAGACTGGACCTCGCGCACGATATCGGCAGCCGACACCGAGCCGAACAGCTTGCCGGCAGTTCCGGCACGAGCGGACACGGTGACCGTGTTGCCGACCAACGTCCTGGCAATAGTTTCCGAGGACTCGCGATCGCGAGCATCCCGCAGATCCCGAGACCGGCGCATCGCTGCCGCTTGGGTCTCGACCCCGGGCGCCGCCGGAACCGCCTTGCGCCCGGGAAGCAGGTGGTTGCGAGCGAAGCCATTGGACACATCGATGATGTCGCCGCGTTTGCCCACGCCGTCGATGTCATCGCGAAGGAGGACTTTCATATCAATCCTCACCATCTTCGATCTCAGGCGCTGCGACAGCCTCTACCGGTTCGGACAGAACAACATCGGCGTCATCTGCGTCAGCGGCATCTGTACTGGTCGGTGATGGGGCTGCGCTACCACCTGCTGGTGCACTCGGACGGGAAGCCGACCGGTCAGAGCGGGATGAACCGCCCTCTTCGTCGGAGTCGAAACGCCGACGCCCGCCGGAACCACCAGAGCCGCCGAAACCACCGTCTCGGCCGCGGCCGCCGCGCCCACCAGGACGCTCGGTGGTGGTCCGCTGGGTATACGGCAACAACGCCAGCTCACGAGCGGTCTTGATGGCGATGGCCACATCTCGCTGATGTTGGGTGCAGTTGCCCGATACCCGGCGAGCCGCGGATCTTCCCGCGGTCGCTCATGTACTTGCGGAGCATGTTGACTTCCTTGTAATCGACCCACTCCACCCGGTCCTTGCACAGCGCGCACGGCTTCTTCTTGATCCGGCGACCGGTGTCCTTGGGAGCCCGCCGACTGCTGTTTCCTCCACGATCATTACTGCGTGCCACTAGAAGGGCTCCTCGCTGTATCCATACCCAGAACTACCACCATCATCAGAGCCGCCACCCGACGGCGCGCTACCGGAAGGGGTCCCGCCCCGACTGCCGCCACCTTCGTTCGGGCCGCGCCGTTCGTTCTTGGTCACCTGGGCCGTGGCCCAACGAATGCTGGGACCGATCTCATCGGCCACGACCTCGACCTTGGACCGCTTGTCGCCATCGGGGGTCTCCCAGCTGCGCTGCTCCAAACGTCCGGTCACCATTACACGCGACCCTCGTGACAGACTCTCGGCCGCGTTCTCGGCCATCTCACGCCAGCAGACCACGTCGAAGAACGACGTCGCCTCTTCCCACTCCTGGGTCTGACGGTTCTGCCAACGACGATTGACCGCCAGGCCGAAGCTCGCCGTGGCTTGACCGGTGTTGGTGAACCGCAGCTCGGGATCGCGGGTGATGTTGCCAACCAGCGTCACTGAGTTTCCATTCGCCATGAATCAGCCCTCCCCTGAACGAGCGGCGGCACTGGCCGCAGCAGCTTCGGCGCGACGCCCGGCGACCTTGTCCGGGAGCCGGATGACCTTGTGTCGGAGCACCTCGTCGGCAAGAACGAAGATCCGCTCCATGTCGGCGACCGCCGGCGGCTCAGCCGTCAGCTCGATCACCACGTAGTAGCCCTCACGCTTGTGCTGCAGCTCATAGGCGAACGTACGCCTGCCCCAGCGCTCAACAGGTCCCGGGTTACCGCCTTTGGCCCGAAGGGCGTCCAGTGCACGGTCCAGAACCTCGTTCACCGCTACCTCGTTGGCACCGGCATCGAAGATCACCATTGTCTCGTATGGCCGCATCAGCAGCACCTCCCTCCGGATCGGACACCTCGTGCCCGAGCCCCACCTCTGTGGAGCAGGAATTCAGCAGGCCAACAGCCAAACGACGGCCTGCGCAGCGCACCAGTGTAGCGGACCGTCAGAGACCGAGCCTCTCAGACGTAGACTTCGTCCTCGCCGGGAAACGTGCCCGCACGAACGTCGGCGGCGTAGGCAGCGATGGCAGCCGTGGCATCCCCGGCCAGATCTGCGTAACGACGGACGAACTTCGGCATCTTGCCACTGTTCAACCCCAGGAGGTCGTGGAACACCAGCACCTGACCGTCGCACGCTGCCCCGGCACCGATCCCGATCGTCGGGATCTCCTGGCTGCCAGTGATGGCTGCACCCAACGACTCGGGGATCCCTTCGAGAACCATGGCGAAGCAGCCGGCACCGGCCAGTGCCCATGCGTCGGTGTTCAGCTCGTCCGCTGCCTCTCCCCGACCCTGGACCCGGTAGCCCCCCATGGCGTTCACCGACTGCGGAGTGAGGCCGAGATGGCCCATGACCGGGATCTCAGCGGCTACCAACGCCTCGATCATCGGAACACGGATGCTCCCACCTTCGAGCTTTACCGCCTGTGCACCGGCACGAATGAGCGCTGCACCGTTACGAACGGTATCGGCCACGTCCACGTGGTAGCTCAACCAGGGAAGGTCGGCGACCACCAGGGCGTTCGGTCTGGCCCGCGCCACCGCTGACGTGTGGTGGACCATGTCCTCAATGGTGGCCTGCAGGGTGTCCTCGTAGCCAAGGACGTTGTTGGCCAGCGAATCACCCACCAGGATGACGTCGACTCCGGCCGCATCGGCGATCCGGGCACCGGGAGCGTCGTAGGCGGTGACCATCACGATCGGAACGCTGCCGGTACTGCGTTTCCGAGCACGAATGTCAGGGACGGTGACCGGTCCGGACCGGAGTTCGGGCATGAGGTGTTCCTCCTTGTCGGCCGTCCAGCGCACGAAGCTGCCGGCGGCGTGTGAGGCACCCGGACGGGTGCCTTGAAGTACTGCCTGGCAAAGAGGCTATCGGCCTCTGAGCTCAGAGGCTCAGCCGCGGCGTGCTCCGGCCCGGTCTCGCAGTGGGGTGCGCGCCACCGCTTCAACCCCTGCCCCTGCCGGGTACATCCGGGTCAGATGGTTCCATGAGCACTCCGGGCATACTTCGACGACATAACAGACGACGGGTTCTTTCCGACGCCACAGGCGGTTCAGCTCGGCGGCGGAGCTGACGCACCGCCCGCCGGAAGGCAGGCGCGAACCGAAGACGAAGGTGACCTCGACGAGGTCGGACTCCTCGCAGATCGGACAGGGTTCGTCCGACGATCTGCCCACGTTTCGTGCTGCACGCAACAGCTCGGGGTGGGCATCGCAGACATCGAGCCGGGACAGCCTTCCCTTCCGGAACTCGCTGACGACAGCATTTCGGGCAAGTCGGTACTCGACCCGTCCCCCAGTGGGAGATGTCTGCACGCCATCGAGTGCTCCAGGACGGAAACTCACGACACCAGGCTAATGCGCTGTGACGAAGTGGTCCTCTGTTACAGGTAGGCGTTGACGACGACAAGACTTCGTTTCCGCACCCACATTTTTGGTTGCACCGATATATCGAGTTGATATATCGTTCAACATATGCAGTTCCTGAACAACACACCATCTGGTGTCACGGCATCTGAGAGCACACCGCCCGAGGTTCACCTCATGGTGCGTCCCGGGAACCACTGACGTGCTCGATCTAGCCATTCTGGGGCTCCTCCAGGAACACGAGCTGCACGGCTACGAGATCAGGAAGCGACTGCGGGACGAGCTGGGCCTCTTCTCGAACATCTCGTTCGGCTCGCTCTATCCCGCCCTCTCCAAGCTGGAGAAGGCCGGCGCAGTGATCGGAACCGAGTCGGGCGGGCCTCTCGCTCCGGCGTCGCCCATCCCTCCTACCGGCTCGCTGGGTGGGGAGCGGGCGGCTCTCCGTTCCCGTCGGGCCGGGTCCACTCGAGGCACGAAGCGGTCTCGGAAGGTCTACCGGATCACCGACGCCGGACGTCGTCTGTTCGAAGAGCTTCTCGATGCCGGCGAAGCTGCCGGTGCCGACGATGCTCGTAGCTTCGGGTTGCGTCTGGCGTTCGCCAAACACCTTGCCCCCCAGGCCCGCTTGGGTCTTCTCGAACGCAGGCGGGCGCAGCTCGTCCAACGGTTGGCCGCCGACCGGGCCCGAGCCGCAGCGGGAACCGGTCTGGACAAGTACACCCGATCACTGGTGGAGCACAGCACCGAGTCGACCGAGCACGATATCTCCTGGCTCGATGGGCTCATCAAGACCGAGAAACAGGCTGAGACACCGGCGTCGCGTTAGCGGCAACCCAGTCGAAACACCACACCACGAACACAGCGACCCGCACGAACGGGGCCGACGATTGACAACAACGAAGGGATCCGATCTATGAGCAACATCCGAGTGGCCATTGCCGGCGTCGGGAACTGCGCCAGCTCACTCATTCAGGGTGTCGAGTACTACCGTGACGCCGATCCGTCCGAGACGGTTCCCGGCCTGATGCACGTGGTGCTCGGTGGCTATCACGTCAGCGATCTCGAGTTCGTGGCTGCCTTCGATGCCGACGCCACGAAAGTCGGCGCTGACCTGGGCAAAGCCATCTTCTCTGGACAGAACAACACCATTCGTTTCGCCCCGGTCGGCGACATTGGCGTGACCGTGCAGCGGGGTCCGACACTGGACGGTTTCGGCAAGTACTACCGGGAGACGGTCGAGGAGTCCCCGGCCGAACCGATCGACGTGGTTGCTGCCCTGCGTGACAGCAAGGCCGATGTCCTGGTCAGCTACCTGCCGGTCGGTTCCGAAGACGCGGCAACGGTTCTACGCGGACGCTTGCCTCCAGGCCGGGGTTGCCTTCGTCAACGCCATTCCCGTCTTCATCGCCTCTGATCCAGAGTGGGCCAAGAAGTTCCACGATGCCGGCGTTCCCATCGTGGGTGACGACATCAAGAGCCAAGTCGGCTCCACCATCGTCCATCGGATCCTCACCCGCCTCTTCGAGGATCGCGGCCTGGCCCTCGACCACACCTATCAGCTGAACGTAGGCGGGAACATGGACTTCAAGAACATGCTCGAGCGCGAACGGCTGGAGTCGAAGAAGGTGTCCAAGACCCAAGCGGTCACCAGCCAGATCGAGCACGGCACCCTTCCGGACGACGACGTGCACATCGGTCCGTCCGACCATGTCCCCTGGCTCCACGACCGGAAGTGGGCATACGTTCGCATGGAAGGTCGGAACTTCGGCGACGTACCACTCAACCTCGAGCTGAAGCTCGAGGTGTGGGACTCCCCCAACTCGGCAGGGGTGATCATCGACGCGGTGCGGTGCGCCAAGCTCGCCCTCGATCGGGGTGTCGGCGGACCGCTGCTCGGACCATCGGCCTACTTCATGAAGTCACCGCCCGTGCAGTACCACGACGACATTGCCCACGAGATGGTCGAGGACTTCGCGAAGGGCGAGAACGGCCCGGTCTGGCCCCAGGCCTGACCCGAGCTTCCTATTCGCTGAGCCTCTTGCTCCACCAGGCCGCCAGGCGGCGGCGGGCTTCATCTTCACCCAGCGGCCCTTCCTCTACCCGTAGCTCCAGCAGAAACTCGAGGGCAGCGCCCACATCCCGGCCCGGACGCAGGCCCAACTGCTCCATGACCTGGGTCCCGTCCAGGTCGGGGCGCATGGCGTCGAGCTCCTCCTGCTCACGAAGCACGGCGATCCGGGCGATGAGCTCGTCCATCCGGCGGCCGAGCGCCCGGGCTTTGGCCGCGTTCCGTGTGGTGCAGTCGCACCGGGTGAGCTCGTTGAGCCGATCGAGAAGTGGGCCGGCATCACGGACGTACCGGCGGACGGCACGGTCGGTCCAACCCAGCCGGTAGGTGTGGAAACGGAGATGCAACGACACCAGCTCGGTGACGATCTCCACATCGTCCTTGGGATAGCGCAGGGCGAGCATGCGAGCCCGAGTCATGCGAGCCCCGACCACCTCATGATGATGGAACGTCACACCACCATCACCGAAGGCTCGGGTCTTCGGCTTGCCCACGTCGTGAAAGAGCGCTGCCAGCCGAAGCAGACGATCCGGGCTGGTCTTGTCCATCACCGCCAAGGTGTGGGCAAGAACGTCCTTGTGTCGATGGATCGGATCTTGCTCCAAGGCCAGACCGGGAAGCTCCGGCAAGAACTCATCGGCCAGACCGGTGTTCACCACGAACCACAGAGCCACCGACGGGGTGGGAACGACGACCATCTTGTCCAACTCGTCCCGGATTCGTTCGGCGGAGACGATGGACAGTCGCTCATGCCCGGTACGCACGGCCTCGACCAGCTCAGGGGAGGCTTCCAGGCCAAGCCGAGCAATGAAACGGGCGGCACGGAGCATGCGAAGCGGATCATCGGCAAACGAGACGTTCGGGTCCAACGGAGTCCGTAACCGTCGAGAAGCCAGGTCGACCAAGCCATCAAAAGGATCGATCAGCTCCATCTCAGGAAGACGCAGCGCCATGGCGTTGATGGTGAAGTCACGGCGAGACAGATCGTCCTCCACCCGATCTCCGAACACGACTTCGGGCTTGCGTGAGTCGGAGTGGTACGCCTCGGCTCTGTGGGTGGTGATCTCGTAACGCCGCCCTTGATGAACGCAGCCGATGGTCCCGAATCGCTTGCCCTGGGTCCAGATGGCGTCGGCCCACCCGGTGACCACCTCCTCGATGGCGTTCGGACGGGCATCGGTGGTGAAATCGAGATCGTGGACCAGCGGATCAGCGGCCGGGCTGACTGCCGCTCCTTCCCCGGCCACGATGGCGTCACGAACCGACCCTCCGACCAGGTAGAGGGTATGGCCGGCAGCCCGGAACCGTTCGGACAGGGTGGCGGTGGCCTCGACCAGTGGCTGCAATCGCTCGGGTAACACGCCGCCGAGGGTAGTGCGACTGGCGTAGGCTGCCGTGCGAGGTGGACTGGGAACGAGGCAGCCTTCGGCAGCGCGGCAGCCACCCCCGAGGCACAGCGCCTGTCGGGGACGGGCCCGCCCCGTTCCCCGGGGTGGGTACGGGTCATGCCCAGAAACGCCTGGCACGGTGGACGGGACGGGCCGTGCGAACTGCTTCGCTGCTCCTGATCACGACAGCGCTCAGCGTGATCGGCATGGTGGGAACCGCTTCAGGAGCGGCTTCTGCGCCGGGTGTCCCGGTGGCAGCGTCAACAGCAGCGAAGACAGCAACCGGTTCGGGGTCGGCGCAGCCAGCGTTGACGGTCCTCTCCCAGACCTCCTGGGTCACCGTCAACCATCCGTTCACCCTCGATCTCGCTGTCGGCGCCGGCGTACCCCCACTCACTGACCTCGGTATCACCGTCGACATCTACCCGTGCTTGATCACCCAGTCCGGGTTCGACCAGACGGTGACATCGACCTCGGGCCCGAGTGGGAAACCACTGTCGAAGACACCGAGCCCCGTGGCATGGACCAGTCTCGCCGCTGTGCCCAACAGCGCAGGCGTTGAGGTGTCGATCCCGGTGGTGGCCACCAACACCGCACCATCCGCGAACAGCTCACCCCTGAACGGTTTTGCGCCGAGCGAGTACGGCTGCACCGGCGCTGATGGTGGTGTGTACCCGATCCGCGTACAGCTCGTGAACACCCGATCCGGTGCCGTGCTCGGTGCACTCACGACCCACCTGGTCTATGTCACGTCTGCCACCGGAGCCACCACGAAACTCGACTTCGCCTGGGAGCTCCCGCTCCAGACCCCGATCGGGCCCGCCTCGACGCCACCAACCCCATCGAGCCTGGCCGCCGATCCACTGAACGCCTTGGCCAAGCCGAAGGCATCCGCCCTGGCAGAGCTCGCAGACGTGATGCGTGACGTCATCAGCAATCCGACGACGCCGGTGACCGTCGCCGCTACACCCCAGACCCTCGACACCCTTTCGAGCAACGGGTACCAGACGACCGTCGCCGCCTTGGCCAAGCCGGTCAGCCCTTCCGTACGCCAGTACCTCTGGACCCCATACGTCCCCGTCGACGCCACTTCACTGGTCGATTCGGGGTTGACCGGCGAGCTGACCCTGCAGCTACAGACCGGGGCGGCCCAACTCCAGACGGCCGGGCTGAAACGAACACCCCTCACTCCTGATGTGGCCGGGAGCACAGGCGTGTGGATCACCAACGACAGCATCGACGACAGCACGCTGGCTCAACTCCAGACGGCCGGGTACAACGAGCTGGTCATTCCCTCTTCCGACGTCAACTCGACCCCGACCCCTGCCAACGCCAACTCCACGGCGCTGCAGCCATTCACCATCAACTCGGCCCACGGCTCGTCGTTTACCGCCATGACCTCGGACTCCGACCTGGAGTCCCGGTTCACCGCCGATCCGGGTGATCCGGTGCTCGCCGCCCACCAGCTGTTGGCAGAGCTGGCCCTGATCTACTTCGAGCTACCCAACAACGCTGCCCCGCGGGGAGTCATAGCCGTGCCCCCCAACAGCTGGAGTGCCGATCCCGCTTTTGTCCAGACGTTGCTGCAGGGGTTGAGCCAACAGGGATCCGTGGTCCAACCGGTCACCGTATCGACCATGTTCACAACCCTGCAGCACGAGTCGTGCCGGACAGGGAGCTGCACGCTCACTCCCTCTTCGAAATCCTCGAACCGCCTTCCGGTAACCGCCATCAGCACCGAACGGAACCGGTGGAACAGCTTTGCCCACGCGGCACCAACGGCGCACACCGCTATCAGCGAGGTCAGCGAGCTCCTGTTGTCGGGTCAGGCCGAGACCCTCCATCCGTCAGAGCAGTCAGCGGTGGTCAACGGCACCGGAACAGCCATCGATGCCCTGGCCGGTCAGGTGAGCGTCGCAGGGGACAAGAGCATCACGCTCACCTCTCGCAGTGGCAAGGTCCCGGTCACCATCTTCTCCGGGGCCAGCTATCCGATGATCGGCACGTTGACCGTCACCAGCGACAAGCTGGCCTTTCCCGGTGGCGCCTCGCGTTACTCCCAACGCGTCACCATCGATCCCAACAACAACGTGATCTACGTCAACGTGCAGGTTCGCGGCTTCGGGCGAGTTCAAGATGGGCATCACGCTCAGCGCACCCTCGGGAGGTCTGGTCTTGGCCAGCGGCGACCTCACCGTTCGTTCCACAGCAACATCTGCGGTTGGAATTGCGCTGTCGCTCGGCGCCATCGTCGTACTCATCGCCTGGTGGATCCGAACCAGCATGCGTCGGCGGTCACAGCGTCACGGTGGCGAGGGCAGGAGCGAGAGCGACGCAGAAACAGTGGCGGATCCACATGGGCTTTCCACCTCATGACCGACTACGCCGGCGTACCTCCCGGGATAGAGCCACCGATGGGAGCGGGGTCCATCCCATCACGACGACCCGGGCAGCGCAGGTCGAGTCTGGTAGGCGCCACCGCCGGCATGGCCGTGGGCACGGCCCTGTCCCGAGTCACCGGGGTGATCCGGCTCATCATCCTGGTCTATGCCCTGGGCGACGGCTGGTTCGCCGACGGGTACAACCTGGCCAACAACACCCCCAACATGATCCACGACATCGTGCTGGGAGGGGTCCTGTCGGCAACCTTCGTCCCGGTCTTCGTCGATCGCTTGTCCACCCGAAAAGGTCCCGAGGCGTGGCGGGCCATCTCCGCTGTGACCACGATGACCATCACCCTCCTGATCGTGGCAACCGTCGTCTTCTGGTTCGCCGTACCCAGCATTATCGGCGTCTACACCGTGGCCAACCACACCGCACACGCTGACCAACAACGGGCCGAGGCGATCACGCTCTTACGTTGGTTCGTCCCCCAACTGGCTGGTTACGGCCTGATCAGCCTGTTCACCGCACTGCTGAACACCCAGCGGAAGTTCGCCATGCCGATGTTCGTGTCCGTGGCCAACAACCTGGTGGTGATCGCGGCGCTGCTGTGGTTCCGCGCCGTGGTCGGCAACATGTCGCCGGAGGCCATCGCTCACAACCAGGGCTTTCTCGCCATCTTGGGCCTCGGTACGACACTCGGTGTGGTGGTACAGGCCGTGCTCTTGATCCCGTCGCTCCGTCGTGCCGATCTCCACATCAGGTTCACGTGGGAGCCACGACACGAAGCCATGCGAACCATCATGCGGCTGGCCGGCTGGACGTTCGGGCTGGTCCTGGCCAACCAGATTGCCCTCACCATCATCCTGGCCCTGGCCGACGGAGATCGCACCCCCGGTGCCGTCTCGGCGTATACCTACGCGTACACGTTCTTTCAGCTCCCCTACGGGATCGTTGCCGTGTCGATCATGAGCGCCGTCGCACCGTCGTTGGCCGAACGGTGGGCACTCGGCGACATCAGCGGGTTCAAGCAACGGGCGGCGTACGGAATGCGCGCCATGCTGGCAATCATCATCCCGGCAGCAATCGGGATGCTGATCTTGTCTCATGTCATGGCGGACCTGTTCTTCGCCCACGGTGCCACAACGACAGCCGGCGCCAACACGATCGGCGCCACCCTGGCCATGTTCTCCCTCGGTCTTCCCGGGTTCTGCATCTTCTTGTACATGACCCGCGTCCTGCAGTCGATGCAGGACACCCGTACGGCCTTTTTCCTGTACGTGGTCGAGAACGTGATCAACGTGATCGTAGGGGTCGCACTGGTCGGACCGTTGGGTGTCCGGGGGCTGGCTCTGTCGTTGTCGGTGGCCTACACGGTCGCCGCCGTCCTGGCTGTCATCGTCATCCGACGCCGGATCGGTGGGCTCGGAGGAGACACGGTGTCCCAACCGGTGAAACGAGTGATGGCCGCCTCGGTGATCATGGCCATTGTCACGGTGTTGGCCGTCAGTATCTCCAGTGCACAGACCGGGTTCGGGGTGTTCTTCCGAGTGGTGTTTGCCGTTGTCGCCGGACTGGCCGCTTACGCAGGAACGGCCACCGTGCTTGCCATCGGAACGACCAGGCGCAACACGAAGAACCGTGGTGGTGGTGCCCGGCCGACCACCGGGTCGGACGCTGCCCGGACAACCCCTTCGCAACAGAGAACCGATGCACCAGAGGAACCGGGGCGGTCAGGTAGGACTCCCCGCCCCCCAACGTCGTTCCATGGCAGACTCGACCGGGAGACGGTCGTTCCAACGCACTGGCGGTTGCGGCCGGCGCGGAACGAGGCGGAGCACGATGAGGAGGGCTTCCATGACCCGGGTCCGGGTGGTGACCGATAGTGCCGGTGATCTGAGATCGTCGCTGGCGAAGGAGCATGGGATCGTCGTCATACCCTTGTCGATCCGGTTCGGCTCTGAGGAGTTCGTGGACGGGGCGACGCTGACGACGGACGAGTTCTGGAGCCGCTGCGCCTCGAGCGCCGTGCTCCCCGAGACGTCGGCGCCGGCGCCGGGTACCTTCCAAGAGACGTTTGCCCAGGCCGCGACCGATGGCTACGACGGTGTCTGCTGCATCAGCCTGTCGGCTGCGCTGTCCGCCACCTACCAATCGGCTTGCACCGCTGCAGACGCCGTGGCCGATCGGATCCCGGTACGAGTCGTTGACTCCCGGTCCGTCACCATGGGCCAAGGATTGATGGCCGTGGCTGCTGCCGAGGCTGCGGCTTCAGGGGCTTCGCTTTCCGAAGTCGTCGCCGTAGCGGAGGGGATGATCAGTCGCACCAAGGTCTTCGGAGCGGTTGACACGCTCGAACACCTGGAGAAGGGGGGGCGCATCGGCGGAGCCCGGGCGCTTCTCGGTTCGCTGCTGTCGATCAAACCAGTGGTGCAGGTGGTCGACGGCATGGTGGGTGAAGAGTCGAAACAGCGCACCCGCTCTCGTCAGCTCCGGTACCTGGCCGACAAGGTGCACGGATTCGGACAGGTCGAACGGGTCGCCGTGTGCAATGGTGCCGCGACCGACATCGACGACCTGCTCGGGCTGCTGTCCGGCGTGGAGTCGACGTACCCGCTGGTAGTCGTGGACCTCGGTCCCGTCGTGGGCACGCATACCGGGCCGGGGACGATCGGTATCTGCGTTGTGACCGGCAGCTGACCGATCCCAAGCCTGGATCAGGGAAAGAGAGCTTCGAAGCGGTCTCATCAGGCACTCCGACTATCCTCACTGCCATGGAATCGCAGTCAGACCTGCCTGGGCACTCTCCCAACGCCACGACCCCTGGCGCCGGTGACTGGCCTGCACGCGCCGCCGACCTGGTCGACACCCTGGTCTCGTTGCTCCGGGACAAGACGGTGCGTCCGTTGGCCCTCGTCGCCCGGGTCATCGTCTTCGGCATCCTGGTCTTCACCGCTTCGCTGGTCACGGTCGTCCTGCTCTCGATCACGCTGATCCGACTGCTCACCGTCTATGCGTTCAGCGGACGGGTGTGGGCATCAGATCTCCTGGTCGGAGCGGTCTTTATCGCCATCGGTCTGACGGTCTGGACACAACGGACCGTGCGCTCTCCGAAGGCTGGCGCCGGCGGACGATGACCGATACCCGCCAGCTCGTCATCGTGGGCTCCGGGCCCGCCGGTCTCACTGCCGCCATCTACGCAGCTCGTGCGCAACTGAGCCCACTGGTCATCGAGGGCGAGCCGTCCTCCAACAGTGATCAGCCCGGCGGTCAGTTGATGCTCACGACCGAGGTGGAGAACTTCCCAGGTTTCGTGGATGGGATCATGGGGCCCGAGCTCATGCAGTCGTTCCGTGGGCAGGCAGCTCGCTTCGGGGCCGAGTACCTGACGGCCAAGGTGTCCAAGGTCGACCTCTCACATCGTCCCTTCAGCCTCTGGGTCGGCGACCCCGAAGCAGACGAGCCGACGTATCTCGCCGAATCGCTCATCGTGGCCACGGGAGCACGCTCGCTGATGCTCAACCTGGCCAACGAGGAGCGGCTGCTCGGCTACGGCGTGTCCACCTGCGCCACTTGTGATGGGTTCTTCTTTCGCGGACACAACATCGCCGTTGTCGGTGGCGGTGACTCCGCACTGGAGGAGGCTCTCTTCCTCACCCGGTTCGCCGACTCCGTGACGTTGATCCACCGACGTGGCGATCTTCGAGCCTCGAAGCTGATGCAGCAACGGGCCTTCGCCAACCCGAAGATCACGTTCTTGTGGAACTCGGTCGTAACCGATGTGATCGGTGATACCAAGGTGTCGGCACTCCACGTTCGAGATACGCATACAGACAAGGAGTCGGTCCTCGACGTCACCGGGCTGTTCGTCGCCATCGGACACGAGCCCAACACCTCGCTCTTCAAGGGGCAGCTCGAGCTCGAGGAGAACGGTTATATCCGGACGTTTGGTGGGACACATACCAATGTGGACGGGGTCTTCGCGTGCGGTGACGTTCAGGACCACGAGTACCGTCAAGCTGTGACCGCTGCCGGGTCCGGGTGCATGGCGGCGATCGATGCCGAACGTTGGCTCGAGGAGCAATCGACGTCGGGCTAGAAGTTCGACGGGTTGGGAGCTCGACAGCAACCCAACGACCGGGAATGACGACGACCCTCACACGGTTGTAGAGGACGAGTATCGAGCTGGGCGCAAGAAGCGGCCCACCTGGGCCAGGAGGACAGTGAACCATGAGCCAGACGATTACAACCCTGAGCGACGCTAGCTTTGATGAACATGTCAAGGCCGCAGACGTTCCTGTCCTCGTGGACTTCTGGGCCGAATGGTGCGGCCCGTGCAAGATGATCGCACCCGTGCTCGAGGAGATCGCCTCCGAACAGGCCGGCAAGTTGGAGATTGCCAAACTGAACATCGACGACAACCTCGACGTGACGAGGCGGTTCGACGTGATGAGCATCCCGACATTGATCCTGTTCAAAGAAGGCGAGCCCGTTGCTCGCATCGTGGGAGCAAAGGGCAAGGGACAGCTCCTCCAGGAGCTCTCTGCCCATCTGTAAGAGGCTCCACCTATGGGCGGTGGCCCGGTGGCAAGCCTGAGACGAACAGGCAGACAGCTACGAGCGGGCATCTCGTGGCACTCGCTGTGCGTAGCCTGGCAACATCGCTGATTCTGCGCCGGGTTCACACATGAGTGGTGCGATCCCCTCCCTCCCCCTCGGCCCGTCCGATACGGGAGCGGCGGTGAGCGACGTTCAATCCCGTCTTCGTGCCCAGGGCTTCTCGAGTGCCGTCGATCCTGATGGCGTCTACGGCGACGGTACGCGCGCTGCGGTCGAGGCTTTTCAGCACCGGCGAGGGCTTCGAGTAGACGGCGTATGCGGGTTCCAGACCTGGTCAGCACTGGTTGAAGCTGGTCGACGGCTCGGCGATCGCTTCGTGTACCGGCGTACGCCCATGGTGCGGGGCGACGACGTGGCCGAGTTACAACAGCGTCTGAGCGCCCTCGGGTTCGATACCGGACGAGTTGACGGGATCTTCGGTGATCTGACGTCGGCCGCCTTGAGTGATTTCCAGCGCAACGCTGGGCTTCCGGTGGACGGCATCGCCGGTGCATCGACGATCAAGGAGCTGACCAGGTTCGGGGCCCGTCACGAGGGATCAGAAGAGCTGGTGACCGAGGTGCGGGACCGGGAGCGGTTACGACAGGCTCCCCGAACGCTCGCCGGGCGTCGAGTGGCAATTGGCGAGGAGGGCGGTCTCGATGCAGCAGTGGGCGCCCTCCGGCGGCTACTGGTCAACCAGGGAGCACAGGTCAGCACCCACCACCACCCGGACGGTTCGATCCAGGCATCCGAAGCCAACGCAGGCGGGGCCGAGGTGTACTTCGGGCTTCGTCTCCTGGCCGACGAACGTACGTGCTCTTCCTCGTACTACGCCGGTTACCGCTACGTCTCCCCCGGAGGACGGCGCTTCGCAGAGCTCCTTCAGGTCAACGTGCCCTCCACCCTCAACGTGGCCAACGGCGGTAGTCACGGCATGTCCATACCGCTCCTACGAGAAACGCGAATGCCGGCGGTCATCTGCGAGATCGGTCCTGCCGCCGTCGTGGTCGAACAGACGGCAGATCTGGCCCGGGCCGTGGTGACAGCCCTTACCGACTGGGTTGGATCCGCCTGGGAGTAGAGAGGCTCGGCACCAACCATCGACCTTTGGCACAGGTCAGGCCTTGCTCGCAATCCACAACCTCATGCACAGGTTGTGGACGAAGCTCTACTGTCGGTTTAGATACGTATTCCCACTCTAAGTGGTTAGTTACCTGGGTTTTAGATAGTTATGTCCGGAGTAACCACTTAATGTGTTCGTCTCAACCGTCAGTAGTTGTGGACGCTTGGTCGCCAACCATCAACTTATAGATGCGCTCAAGGTCTTCAAGGGTGGCGAAATCGACTACCACCTTTCCCCGCTTTGCACTCATGTCCACTTTTACCCGCGTGTTCAGATGGACTGACAGCAGCTCCTCCAATTCGAGGAGTCCAGGGGGAGGAAGTCGTTTCGGGTCCGCACGGCGCGGGGGCGCCGACACGGTGGTTGTGATCGGATCGTCATGCGGTTCCTCGGTGGGCTCATACTCAGAGCCCTCCGGTTGAGCTCGTGCTCGAACCGCTTCTTCTACCGCTCGAACAGTAAGACCCTCTGCCACGATCGACTTCGCCAGTGTCTCCTGATAAGCACGATCCGGGGTTCCCAGTAGAGCACGGGCATGGCCGGCACTGATCTGACCCTCGGCAAGTAGGCGTTGCACGGCAGACGGAAGCTGAAGGAGCCGAAGGGTGTTCGTGACAGCGGTTCGACTCTTCCCCACCCGTGTGGCCACCTCATCGTGTGTACAGCCAAACTCTTCGATCAACTGCTGATAGGCAGCGGCCTCCTCCAGTACGTTCAAGTCCTGGCGATGCAGGTTTTCGACGAGCGCCTGTTCCAGGCTGTGTACCTCATCAGTGACTTGAATCAGGACAGGTATGGTCTGGAGTCCAGCACGCCGCGCCGCTCGCCAACGCCGCTCGCCGGCAATGAGCTCGAATTCGTCAACACCTTCTTCCCCGACATGACGCACGAGCACGGGTTGGAGCACGCCCAGCTCTTTGATCGACGATGCCAATGACGACATCATCTCCTCGTCGAAATGAGCGCGGGGTTGCAACGGATTCGGTTTAATACTGCTGATCGGAACCTCGCGCAGCGAGGAGGACCGGTCACCAACAACTTCGGTTGGTATCAAGGAGCTAAGCCCCCTGCCCAGACCGCTACGACGCGCCACCGCTGACCTCCTTCGCTAATTCACGATATGCAATAGCTCCACGAGACGTGGGGTCGAACACGGTAATCGGTTGACCGAACGACGGAGCTTCAGAGAGACGCACTGTTCTGGGAATAACGACCCGACACACCCTGGTACCAAAGTGCTCGCGAACTTCCCCTGCGACCTGGTCGGAGAGCTTGGTCCGAGCGTCGTACATCGTCAGCACGATCGTCGAGACATCGAGCCCAGCATTGAGGTTGGAAGCTACGAGGTGAACGTTACGAAGCAGCTGGCTCAAACCCTCGAGGGCGTAGTACTCACACTGGATCGGTACCAGTACCTCGTCTGCAGCAGCAAGTCCGTTGACGGTGATCAGTCCGAGTGACGGTGGGCAGTCGATGAGGACGAAGTCGAAGTCATCGATGACGGTCTCGATCGCACGTTTCAGCTTCAGTTCCCGGCTGAACGCCGGCACAAGCTCGATCTCTGCGCCAGCAAGATCGATGGTCGCAGGAGCCACGAAGAGGTTCTTCATGCTGGTCGGTTCGATGCAGTCTTCGAGTGACGCATCTCGCATGATGACGTCGTACATCGAACGCTCGAAGTTCCTGGCCTCGATCCCTAGTCCCGTCGTAGCGTTACCTTGAGGGTCGAGGTCGATGACCAGAACGCGAAGCCCGAGCTCGGCGAGGGCTGCACCCAGGTTCACTGATGTCGTGGTCTTTCCCACACCGCCCTTCTGATTGGCAATCGCCACAATTCGTGGGAGTGGGCGGTGCGCTGCCGGCTGCTGCTCACTACTCTCAACCTCGTCCCCATTGTCCCCATTGCTGTCAGCGTCACCGTTGTCGTCAGCGTCGGTCTTACGATCGTCATGCGAAACGTCGCTGGCTTCATGGTCAGAGGGAGCGTCTGGCAGCGATGTAGGGGTTGATGCTTCCAGATCGGCGGCTACTCCCTCTCCGTCGGAAACCTCCCCATCAACCCCATCTACCTGGCTTACTGCCTCTTCCTCAGGTGCCGAAGGAGCAGGTGTAGCTTCTTTGCTGCTCTTGGTGATCTTCTTGACAGGGGGTTCCTCGCTATGCTCTGGAGCGTTTTTCTGCTCTTGACGAGGCGGTTTTTCTCGGTCTCGGCGACGGCCGCGCATACAGGTCTCCTCGGCCTCAGGTGTAAGGCCTACATCCTCGTCGCCACAGGGTCCAAGGTCAAGGATTTAAGGTTGAATGTTTCACGTGAAACCGATCCGTGCTGTGTTGAGCCGGGTGGGTCGAAGGACTCCCTGTTTCACGTGAAACCAGACTTACGGTGCTGAGTCGTGCGTGGATCTCAGAACAGAGGTCGTTTAGCCGGCACCCCGATCCGCCGGGGAAAGCGTTCGTCACAAGATTGGATCTTCTTTAGCGCCTGATAGCTGAACCGACCGTGGTATCGGTAGCGTTGGGAACCCTCGAGTCCGAGTTGAGCGATTCCTTCCGCACTCCAGCGAACAGGGTTGGTGCCATCAGGCGGCTCGGACACAACCATCCGACCTCCCACCGCAACCAGGGGTGAGCCGCATTCAACAGTGGCTCCAGGGGAACCGAACGACCTCGCCACGACTACTTCTGCCTGTTCCCGGTATTGATGGTCATGACCCGCCGCTTCTGCCCGGTTGCGAACGACAGATACTTGATCTCGCTGGCCGAATCGCTCTATCTCTCTCTCGAGGAACTCGGTGCGCCGCTCATTGGCATCGAGGAGGAGGAACGATGTGTCGGGCCAACAGGCGATCAACACCAGTCCTGGCAACCCTCCACCGGTACCAAGATCGACAACCGAGCGAGGAGAGCTGCCCAGCTCGGACTCGATAGCAGCCACGAACCCAAATGCGTGGTCGATCTGGTCGTCGACAGGCATTGGTCCCAGAAATCCCAGCTCAGCAGAGCGAAGCAGCTGGGCCTCGACAGAACCGCTGATCCGGTTACGGATCTCATCGCCGATCTCAAGCAGGTCCGTGTCGTCCGTGCTCTCTGGCACGCCCTTCCTCCTCCGGGCCTTCCTGCTGCTTAGCCGAGGCGAACGGCCCCCTGTTGATCCTCAACCTGCCCGGGGGCTGTGCCGCTGGGTTCAACCAGCAGGTGCAATAACGATGTAGCGACTGGGCTCTTCGCCCTCGGATCGAGTCTGGACACCATCCAGCTCGTTCACCGCGTCATGGACAACCTTACGGTCAGGTGCCGACATCGGCTCGAGTGCTCGTTCCTCACCTGACTCTTTGACATCATCCACGATGCCCTGGGTGAAACGGCGCAGAGCAGCAGCTCGTTTCTCTCGGTATCCACCTACGTCCACCAGGATCCGATCGGTCCGGCTCACCGACTGCCGCTGTACGTAAGTACGCGTCAGGTCTTGGAGCGCGGTCAAAGTAGCTCCTCGTGGTCCTACCAAAATCCCAAGATCGTCGCCGGTGGCAGAGACCTCTACCGTCTCGTCGTCGATCTGACGAATATTCACATCGGCGGAGAGCCCGAACTCACGGATCAGCCCGCTCATGAACTCTCGAGCCGTCTCACCCTGTTGCTCCAGTGTCAGTGTCTCTTCCATGGGGTCCTCACTCTCAGCCGGTTTGTCACCGGCACCATTTGACTTGTTATTGCGATTGGCGCGCGTTGTCGTTCCCGTGAACCAGCAGCACTCATGTCGGCCTTTACGCTGTTACCAGGCTCCCTTGCCGAATTTGAACGACCGTCTCCACCACCTTCTCCTCCGCCGGATCCACTTCTTCGGCGGCGGCGGGCCGGTGACTGACCGGCACCGACTCTCTCCCCACCGGATGTTCCCTCAACGCTGTCAGCGTCCGTCTGGTCTGCTTTGGCATCGCCCTGTTCGGACTTTCGGCCGTTCGAGCCACTCCGACTTCCCGACCGACTCTTGTTCTGACGTCCGTCACCGCTTCCGTTAGAAGAACGATCACCGGGGGATCGATCGCTAGCTCCCCGCCGTCGTTCCGGACGCGGACGGCGCCCCCTCTTCGGTGGAGGCACAACTGGCCGTACCCTGGCTTGAACACGAGCCTCACCTCGCATCCTGCCGAACAGTCCCGCCTTGGGTTCACTGAGAACAACGAATTCAGCATCGTCCTCAGCAACTCCCAAGAGATCCAGAACGGTTTCCTTCGCTTCGATCAGAGACTTCCCACTGGCTTCGACCCACTCCACTTGTTATCGAGCCTTTCTGTCACGCTTCGATTTCGACCGCGGATGCGCTTTGGGCTCTCCCGAACCATCGCCATTGTTCTCAGGAGTGCTGTTGTCCGAAGCTCTCACCGCATTTCTCGATCCTCTTGGTCTGCCGGTGCCGTTCCCACCTGCGCCATTCCTGTTGGATGGAGCCGGCCTGTTGCCCGTGCGTTCTGTCCCTGTCTTGGCTGTCGACGGCTTCTTTCCTGACGAAGACGTAGGAGGCGTCGTTCTCGATCCGCTCGAACCGCTCTTTGCCCCGGCGGGTCGAGAGTTTCCGTTGCGAGTGGACGACGATCCATCCGCCTTAGCCGGCGGTCGGGCACCAGATCGCCCCGCTCCTGGTCTGGTGGACGGCGCCGACTTGGAGGACGATCCGCTTTTCTGGCTCGGTCGTGCCCGATCACCACGAGAACCGTCTCCCGATCCCGACTGTTTCAACCGGGGAGGGTTCTCCCTCTCGGCTGGAGCGGGAGCAGCTCCCACCATGCCTCGACGGAACAAGATCTCTTGGGTGCCAATTCGAATGGCGCTGGATACAATAAAATAAACATTAACTGCAGCGGGTATATTCAGATAAATAAGACCGAATACAATCGGCATGTATTTCTGAAGCATTGCCGCCTGAGGATTTGCAGATGCTTGAGGGTTCCGAGCGTTGAGTCTTTTCATCTGCAGATACTGAAGTGCAACAGAAGCCAATACCAGCAATAGATAAGGAACAAACCCGAACGTACCGCCATGGCTTCCGAACGGGAGAAGCTTCTTGGCAAAGTCCATACCGAATGAATTCAGTTGGCCGTGAGAAGCAATGATGTCGCGGTACATCTTCGTGTTATGACTGATGTACCGAGGTTGGGGAACCACACGGCCATTGATCGTCACCGTATTCGTGATACCCCGGATGACGTCGTAAAGAACCAGGAAGGCAGGCATTTGCAACAGCATGGGCAGGCAGCCCGACGCCGGGTTCACCTTGTGCTCTTTGTAGAGCTTCATCATCTCTTCATTGAGCTGGGCGCGGTTTTCCGAACCCTTGTACTTCTGTTGCAACTTCTTCATCTCAGGCCCGAGGGCCTGCATCGCCGCCATTGACTTAGTGCTCTTCACCGTCAACGGTGTGAGCACCGCCATAATTACGATGGTCAGCAGTGCAATTGAGATCGGATAATTCGGGACTATCGAATAGAAGAAAGCAAGGATCCCAGCAACGAACTTCAAGAGTGGCTGAAAGAGCTCACCGATGGGCTTCGTTAATGATGAAGCAACCGAGAAAATTAATGCCTGCATACTGCGCTCCGATCAGGAACAGGGTCGACGCCGTGGCCACCCCACGGGTGGCAGCGCAGCAGACGCCGCACCGCGAGCAGAGATCCTCGTGTCGCTCCATAGGTCTGGACCGCTTCGTGCGCGTAGGCCGAGCACGTCGGCAGGTACCGGCACCCGGTCGGTCGGCCGACACGGCACTGCTGGTAGAGCGCTATCGCTGCCAAGATCATCCTCGACGTCATCGGAGCCGGTACCGATTGACCAGAATCGAAGGGCGCGGTCGGCAGTGGGGGGTTGGCTGTGTCCACCCGTATCACTGCCTCTCCATCGTTTCTCCCGTGGTCGCACCGGTCACCTGAGCACCGGTTGCAACCTGTACGGCTTGGGTCATCGCCTTCCTCAATTCGTCAAATGTGAGCCCGGCTGCACCAGGACCCGTGTTCACCAGGTAGGCACCGTCGAGCAGCTGTTCTCGCATGTCCACCAGGATCGCTCGTAGTCGACGCCTCAGTTGGTTCCTGGTCACGGCACCACCCACCCGCCGGCTGATGGCAAACGCGACCTGCGGCTCTGAACTGGACGTTTGTCTCAAAAACGTAACGGTGACCGGACCGGACCTTCCCCGTTTTCCCGACTGCCGGAGCGCCGTGAACGCACGCCGTGACCGAATTCGCCCGATTCCGGTACGCGGCACGAGCTCGGGTATCAGGCCGATAGCCGATGGCGCCCCTTCAGTCGGCGCGACCGGATCACGGCGCGACCGGCCTTGGTGGACATCCGCTTCCGGAACCCATGGGTTTTGGCGCGTTTACGCACGTTCGGTTGATAAGTTCGCTTCACAGTTTCACATCCTTCCTCGCCCTGGACCGAGGGACGACACCGTCCACTACGGCAGGGGGCCACTGTCGCATCGACAAGGGCAGTCAGCACCATGTTAGGCGCGATCAGGACCGTTCCTCTAGTCGTCATCAGTCGTGGCCACGGTGTACCGTTCGCAGCACGACATGAGCACTCGGAGAAGCCGGTACCCCGGCTTCTCAGGCTGCCTACGTCAACCCCATACGAAAGACTGCGGTCCCGATCGCCATGCTCAGCCATGGTGGTCATGGCCGCACCCACCCGTGCAACGAAATCCACAACTGTGGATTTCGTTGTGGACTACGAAGGGTGCCAAAGGGCGGAGGCCCATGTGAACGACACTGAGAGGCTGTGGATTCTGTGTTCGGAAGCCCTGCGAGAGCAGGTCTCCGACTCGATCTGGCAGGCCTACCTGTCAGGGATCACACCCCTGTCCATCAACAACAGCGAGCTCGTGCTCGGTGTGCCGAACACGCTCATTCGCGATCGAGTGGAGTCCCGGTTCCTCGGTCTCATCCAGGACACCGTGGTCGGCACAGTCGGGACCGTGCTGGCTGTCCGGCTCGAGGTCGTCGCCCCGATCGCCTACGACGGCCGAGACGCGTGGGACGACAGCGATCCTCTTCCAACCCCTCAGGCCGACGCTCCGGTTGGGCACGATGCGTCTAGTCGCACACGACGGTCATCGCAGGAGGGTTCGTGGAGCTCCGAGCAGACCGGCGATCGCCACAAGTCGCTACTCGATACCCGCTACACCTTCGAGACCTTCGTCATCGCCTCCTCGAACCGCTTCGCACATGCCGCGGCGCTCTCGGTCGCCGAGGCACCCGCTCGGTCGTACAACCCTCTCTTCATCTACGGGGAGGCGGGGCTGGGCAAGACCCACCTGCTTCACGCCATCGGGAACTACGTCATCGAGAACTTCAACGGGCGCCACGTTCGCTACGTCTCGACCGAGACCTTCATGAACGAGTTCGTCGACGCCATCCGGACCAATGCAACCACCGGGTTCAAGCGCCGTTATCGCGAGTGTGACGTGCTCCTGATCGACGACGTCCAATTCATGGAGGGCAAAGAGTCCCTCCAAGAGGAGTTCTTCCACACTTTCAACTCGCTCTATGGAGCATCCAAGCAGATCGTGTTGACGTCCGATCGCCCCCCGAAGTCGATGGCCACGCTCGAAGACCGTCTCCGGAGCCGGTTCCTCTCAGGTCTGATCACCGAGGTACAGCCCCCTGAGCTGGAAACTCGTCTTGCCATCCTGCAGTCGAAGGCCGAACGAGAGCGGGTGGACGTTCCCGACGAGGTGCTCGAGTTCATAGCCACTCACGTCAAAGACAACATTCGTGAGCTCGAGGGAGCGCTTATCCGTGTGACCGCGTTCGCCAGTCTCAATCGGCAGCCGCTCAGCCGTGACCTGGCCGAACATGTCCTGTCCGACATCATGTCAGCCGATCAACCCCGACGAATCACACCACAGATGATTCTCGAGGCTACGTCAGAGACGTTCGGTTTCACGATCGACGAGCTCAAGGGCCCGAACCGACGGAGGCCTCTGGTCACCGCAAGGCAGATCGGGATGTACGTGTTCAGGGACATGACCGACTTCAGCTATCCGGCCATCGCCCGGGAGTTCGGCGGCCGAGATCACACCACGGTGATGCACGCCGTGGAGAAGATCACCAACCTGATGAAAGAACGGCATCAGATCTACAACCAGGTGACCGAGCTCATCTTGCGCATCAAGAGCGGAACATGATGGGTTCAACACGGTGTTACCGACGGAGTCGGTTCCTCTGGTCCAACGGTTGTCTATCCAGAGGCTGTGGGTGTCTTGTGGACATCCCTGCCGCGATCTGTGACAACTCTGTGAGCTCAGATGAACTTGTCCCTAACACGTCACCGGGGCGACAAGTTGTTGGTCGTCCAATGAGGAAACGGGGGATAGTAGGTGGATGACGACAGGTGTCCTACGCTGCGACGATCCAGGTTCATCCACAATCCACAACCCTTACTACCATCACTAGATCAAATTAAGAATATAGAAGAACAAGAAAGGACCCCCTGGTGAAGTTTCGCTGCGAACGCGACTCCCTAGTGGAGGTACTGACAACTGCAGGTCGAGCCGTGAGCTCCCGTTCAACGGCTTCCGTCGCTCTGGCCGGGGTGCGAATGGAGGGTGTCGGGAACCACCTTTCCGTGGTGGGTACCGATCTGGACCTGACCATGCACGTGTCGACAGAAGTGATCGGGGTCACCGATGGCGTGTGTGTCGCCCCGGCGAAGTTGCTCGCTGACATCGTTCGTTCTCTCGAGCCGGGAGCGGTGACCATCGAGTCGGAAGACGACAAGGTAGAGATCGCAGCAGCTCGGTCTCGGTTCAGTCTCCGCACGTTTCCCGTAGACGATTTTCCGGTTCTTCCTGAACCTCCGGCCCCGATGACGTCGTTGCCGGCAGCCGGCTTGCTTGACGCGCTTCGACAGGTGGTCCGGGCAGCATCGAACGACGATGCCCGCCCCCTGCTAACGGGTGTGCTCATAGCTGCCGAAGGATCGGGGATCCGACTGGTAGCCACCGACTCGTACCGGTTGGCACTACGAGATCTGGCCGGAAGTGACGCAACCCTCGACGCGGCGCAGATTCTCGTTCCAGCCCGAGCCCTGGCGGAGCTGCAACGGCTCTCAGGGTTGGGTGCCACCATGAAAGAGCCCAGCGGCAGCGGTGATGGCGAGACCGAGAGCAAGCCTTCGGTAGGTCTCTCCATCGGTGATCACGACGTGACGTTCACTGTTGGTGCCGTCCAGGTCAGCACCCGACTGCTCGACGGAAGTTATCCCGACTACCGGCAGTTGATCCCAGCGGAGTACCCGAATCGCCTCCATGTCGGGAAGGACTCGTTGCTCGACGCGCTTCGGCGGGTCCGGCTGTTGGTTCGAGACAACACCACGCCGGTTCGTCTGTCGATGCGTCAGGGCGGAGTCGATCTCACTGTGGTTTCACAGGAGGTCGGAGACGCCAGCGAGACCGTTGATGCCGACTTCAGCGGAACCGATCTGACCATCGCGTTCAACCCGACGTACCTTATCGACGGTGTGGAAGCAGTGACCGGCGACGAAGTACTCCTGGAAACAGTGGATGCCACGAAACCAGCAACGGTTCGCGCCGCTGAACAGAGCGATTTTCGCTACCTGTTGATGCCGGTTCGAGTGTCCTGACCGGGCGGTCTCACCGGTACTACATACAGCCCCGTGCACCTCGTCTCGCTCAACGTTCACGATTTCCGCTGTTTCACCGAAGCGACGTTCGACCCCGATGCTGAAGGTACGACGGTGATCACGGGACAGAACGGGGTGGGAAAGACCAGCCTGCTCGAGGCCACGGCATACCTGGCCACACTGCAGTCGTTTCGGGGGGCACCCAGGGAGGCGATGGTGCGGAACGGACGGGACAGGGCCGTTCTTCGAGCTGAGTCCCTCGTGGGTGACCGACCCATGACCATCGAAGCGGAGCTGGCTACGTCCAACCGCTCCCGCACCATGGTCAATCGACAGCCCGTACGGCGGCGAGTGGAGCTCCACGAGGCCCTTCGGGTCACGGTGTTCTCACCGGAAGACATCGGCGTGGTGCGGGGACCGCCGTCTGAGCGCCGGAGGTTCTTGGACGAGGCCTTGGCAATCATGGACCCGAAGTCGATGGTTCAGGGTGACGAGGTCGATCGGGTGTTACGGCAGCGCACCGCGCTCCTGCGCCAGTCCGGTGGCCGCCTGAGTGCTGAGGTGGAGGCCACATTGGATGTCTGGGACTCCCGCCTGGCCACTGCCGGGACGGCGTTGACAAACGCCAGAGAGGCTCTGGTTGAGCGCTTGCAGCCCGCGGTCGCCGAACACTACGGCCGCCTGGCCGGCGCCGATACTCCTGTTGCGCTGGCGTACCGGCGTTCGTGGAGTGGCGACCTCGGTGACGCTCTCGTCGCGTCTCGACGTGACGATCTCCGGCGAGGTGTGACGCTGGTGGGTCCGCACCGGGACGATATGGACCTCGTCCTGGCCGGTCTCCCTACCAGGACACACGCGTCACAGGGTGAACAACGGTCCTACGCGCTCTCGCTTCGCCTCGCTGCACATCAGCTGGCCACGGAACATCTGGGATCGGCTCCGGTGCTCCTGCTCGACGACGTGTTCTCCGAGCTCGATCCGTCTCGCTCCCGAGCGTTGTTGGCCGGTCTTCCGGCTGGGCAGGCGCTGCTCACCACCGCGCTCCCTCCGCCCCCTGAGGTGGATGCGGCTAAGACGTTCGTGGTCGATGGCACCGGGCTGGTGCGGTGACCAGTCCACGCCGTCGTGACGACGGCCCCCGGCCCCTCGACGGCTCCCTCGACGCGCTGTCGAGCAAGCTCGGCATGGCCGAGTCCCGCGGTCTGGCCAAGTTGTTCGCCCGGTGGGACGAGATTGTGGGCCCAGCGATAGCGAGCCACGTCAAGCCCGTTCGTCTCGATAAGAATTCCCTGGTCGTGACCGTTGATCACCCCGCATGGGCCACCCAGGTGCGGCATCTGGGCGACGATCTTTTGGACCGGGTGGCCGATGTGACAGAGCTCCCTCGACCAGCTTCCCTCGAGGTCAAGGTCCGCCGCTGACACGCCGCTCCCTTGGTACACTGGGAGATCGGTACCGGGGGATGCGACACCTGAGCCGGGAGCAACGAGCGCCCCGGCACAGGCTTGATCAGCCCGGTCCCTCGTGAGCCGAACGATGGTGGAAAGGGCGCGTCTGTGGCGCTGAAGACAGAGGACCAGCAATCGGCGGCCGAGGCCACCTACGACGCAGGCGACATCACTGTTCTGGAAGGCTTGGACCCGGTCCGAAAGCGGCCGGGTATGTACATCGGCTCGACCGGTCCAACCGGTCTCCACCATCTGGTGTGGGAGGTCGTCGACAACGCCGTCGACGAGGCCATGGCCGGGTACTGCACCAAGATCGACGTGACCATCTTGGCCGACGGCGGTGTGCAGGTCGTCGACAACGGCCGGGGGATCCCGACGGGCCCTCATCCCCAGTATCCCGAGAGCTCGGCTGCCGAGCTGGTGCTGACAACGTTGCACGCTGGTGGAAAGTTCGGTGGTTCCGGCTACAAGGTGTCCGGTGGTCTCCACGGCGTGGGTGTCTCGGTGGTCAACGCGCTGTCCACCCGCCTCGTGCTCGAGATCGACCGTGACGACAGGCACTACTCGATGGAGTTCGTCAACGGCGGCAAACCTACGGGGAAGCTCCAGGACACCGGTCCGGCTCCCCGGAATCAGACCGGGACGTCAGTTTCGTTCTGGCCAGACGCCACCGTCTTCGAGGAGATCGACTTCCGGGCCCAGACCGTGACGGAGCGCCTGCAGATCATGGCGTTCCTCAACAAGGGGCTGGAGATCAACTTCACTGATCAGCGGCCCGATGCCAAGCCGCCCCAGACGTTCAAGTACAAGGACGGGATCATCGACTACGTCCGGCACCTGAACGCCTCGAAGGAAGCGTTGTTTCGCAAGGTGGGCTCGTTCGAACAGGGCGAGGAGGCGATGGAGGTTGAGATCGCTCTCCAGTGGAACGCTGGCTTCTACGAGAGCATTCACTCGTTCGCCAATGGGATCTCCACCATCGAGGGCGGCATGCACGAGGAGGGGTTCAAGAAGGCCCTGACCAACGTCGCGAACAAGTACGCCCGAGCTCGAGGGTCGCTGAAGGAGAAGGACGACAACCTGCTGGGTGAGGATATTCGGGAGGGGCTCACTGCCATCATCTCGGTCCGGCTCCAGGACCCGCAGTTCGAGGGACAGACCAAGGGAAAGCTCGGGAACGTCCCAGTGCGATCCTTGGTCGAACGGGCGACCAACGAGAAGCTGGCGGAGTGGTTCGAGGAGAACCCTCGGGAAGCGAACCAGGTCCTTCAGAAGGCAACGTTGGCAGCCCGTGCCCGGATGGCAGCCCGACAGGCCCGGGACCTGACCCGCCGGAAGTCGGCTCTGGACGGCGCCGGCCTCCCCGGTAAGTTGGTCGACTGCTCGTCACGGGACCCCCGTGAGAGCGAGCTGTTCATCGTCGAAGGCAACTCGGCCGGCGGCTCGGCCAAGGACGCCCGCAGCCCCAAGACGCAGGCCATCTTGCCCATCAGGGGAAAGATCCTGAACGTCGAGCGGGCCCGGGTCGACAAGATGTTGAAGAACACCGAGATCCAGGCTCTGATCTCGGCGATTGGCGCTGGTTTGGCCGACGACTTCGACGTCACGAAGATCCGCTATCACAAGGTCATCATCCTGGCCGACGCCGACGTGGACGGTTCGCACATCCGGACGCTGCTCCTGACGTTCTTCTTCCGACAGATGAAGCCGTTGGTGGAAGGTGGCTTCGTCTACGTAGCGCAGCCACCGCTGTACTCGACGTTGGTGGGCAAAGAGAAGATCTATCTGAAAGACGACACGGCCAAGGACGCCTATCTGGCTGACCACCCGAACCACAAGGCCGACTTCCAGCGCTTGAAGGGTCTGGGAGAGATGGACTTCGACGAGCTTCGGGATACCACGATGGACCCCGGCAAGCGCTCCTTGCTCCAGATCGGTGTGGAGCAGGCAGCGTTGGCCGATGAGGTGTGCTCGGTCCTCATGGGCGAGGACGTCGAATTGCGACGCCAGTTCATCCAGACCAACGCCAAGGACGTGCGTTTCCTCGATATCTGAGACCGATCACCTAAGCGATCATCTAGAGATATGCGGTGAGGTTCACGCCCTACCGCACAAGACCACACAGTAAGAGATCACACGGTAAGGCAGGGTAGGGACAGGAATGGCAGCACGGAATTCAGGTGACGGGACCGGCAGCGACGCCTTAGACGAGGTGGTCTCCGGCTTTATCGAGCCCATCGAGATCCAGGAAGAGATGGAGCGCTCCTTCCTCGAGTACTCCATGTCGGTCATCGTGTCCCGGGCTCTGCCCGACGTGCGCGACGGTCTGAAACCGGTCCATCGTCGGATCCTGTACTCGATGTTCGCCCAGCGGCTCACCCCGGACCGCCCTCACAGCAAGTGCGCCAAGGTCGTCGGCGATGTGATGGGGACCTACCACCCCCACGGCGACGCTTCGATCTACGAGGCACTGGCCCGCATGGCCCAGGACTTCTCCATGCGGCACCCGTTGATCGACGGGCACGGCAACTTCGGTGGCACCGGACCGGACGAGGGACCAGCCGCCATGCGCTACACCGAGTGCCGGTTGGGGGCGCTGGCCCTGGAGCTGATGGCCGGCATCGACGAGGAGACCGTCGACTTCATCGACAACTACGACGCCACGTCGGAAGAGCCCACCGTGCTCCCGTCCCGGTTTCCCAACATGTTGGTCAACGGGTCCCAGGGGATCGCCGTGGGCATGGCCACCAACATCCCCCCGCACAACCTCGGCGAAGCCATCGACGCCACCACGTACCTTCTGGAGCATCCGGACGCCACTCCTGACGACTTGATGGAGTTCGTCAAAGGGCCTGACTTTCCAACCGGCGCGCTCATTCTCGGCCGCCAGGGGATCCTGGACGCCTATCGGACCGGACGAGGGTCGATCAAGCTGCGGGCGGTCGCCGAGATCGAGGAGGGGCGGAGCGGGGACACCCGAATCGTGGTCTCCGAGATGCCCTACCAGACCTCTATCGCCACCGTCTCGAAGAAGATCGAGGACCTGGTACGAGCGGGCGATCTCGACGGCATCGCCGAGGCTCAGGACGATTCGGCCGGGGGAAAGACCCGTCTCGTCATTCGGCTGAAGCGCGATGCCAACGCCAACGTGGTCCTCAACAACCTGTACAAGCAGACACCGCTCCAGACCAGCTTTGCGGTCAATACCGTGGCTCTGGTCGATGGGGTCCCGCGCACGCTGAACCTGGCCCAGATGCTGACCCACTATGTGGCCCATCAGGTCGAAGTGGTCACCCGCCGTTCCGAGTTCCTGCTGAAGAAGTACCAGGACCGCGCCCACATCGTCGAGGGGCTTCTCAAGGCCATCGACATGTTGGACGCGGTGATCCAGGCCATCCGCTCGTCTGACGACCGCCCGGCCGCCCGGGCCACCCTGATGGCCGAGCCGTTCTCGTTCTCGGACACACAGGCGGTCCACATCCTGGACATGACCCTCGGCCGCCTGACCCGGCTGGGTCGGACCGAGCTCGACAGCGAGCTGGCCGACCTTCGAGAGAAGATCGCCGAGCTGGAGACCATCCTGGGTGACCCGGCGGTGCTCCGGGGCGTCATCGCCGCCGAGCTGGCCGAGATCCGGGAGAAGTACGCGAACGTGCGCCGGTCGATCATCACCCATGATCCCGGCGACATGGGCGTCGAGGACCTGGTGGACGACGAAGAGATCGTCGTCACCATGACCCGAGCCGGATATATCAAGGCGGTCTCTGCCGACGCGTTCCGGACCCAGGGTCGTGGCGGCAGGGGAGTGCAAGGCGCTCGGCTCAAGGAGGAGGACCTCATCGACGACGTGGTCCACACGTCGTCACACGCCCACCTCTTGCTGTTCTCCAACCGTGGTCGGGTCTTCCGTCTGCGAGCCCTGGAGATCCCGATGAAGGAACGCACGGCACGGGGTACTGCGGCAGTGAACCTGCTGCCACTGTCACCCACTGAGAAGATCCAGGCCATCATCGGCACACGTGACTTCTCTGCCGACCACTACCTGGTGTTCGCCACGAAGCTCGGACAGATCAAGAAGACCGCGTTCAGCGAGTACGACAAGTCCCGGCGTGAGGGCTTCATCGCCATCAACCTTCGTGACAGCGACGAGCTGGTCCGGGTGGTGGAGACCACAGGTGACGACGACGTGTTCCTGGTCACCCAGGCAGGCATGACGATTCGTTTCTCCGAGAACGACGTCCGGCCGATGGGCCGGGACGCCGCTGGTGTCCGAGGGGTGCGGCTGAAAGCCGAGGACGAAGTGGTGTCCTGTGACGTGGCCAAGGACGACGCGGATATCTTGCTGGTCACCGACGCCGGCTACGGGAAGCGTACGAAACTGGAGCGCTTCCATCGCCAAGCCCGGGGTGGCCAAGGTGTCCGAGGCATCCGGCTTACCGCCAAGCGGGGCCGAGTGGTCGCCGCTTTCATGGCCGGACTCGACGACGAGATCCTGCTGGTCTCTACCGGGGGCGTGGTGATCCGGACGGCGGTGCGAGAGATCGCATCGCAGGGCCGGGACGCCACCGGTGTCCGGGTCATGAGCGTTCCTGAAGGCCATGCGGTGGCTGCAGTAGCCCCGGTAGCAGGGGAGACCGGATCAGAGTCGTGACCCGACGGCGCACCAGGCACTGTTGGGCCATGCTGTCAGTCCAAGGTGCTGAGAGGACTACTAGAAGCAGGCTCCCGTCGTCCTGATCGAGGGTCGCCAGCCGGTGGTGTAGCCTCGTGAGCTGGTCTACGGGGCTATAGCTCAGTCGGTTAGAGCGCAGCACTGATAATGCTGAGGTCGCAAGTTCGATTCTTGCTAGCCCCACCAGAAAGATGCTGGTCACAGCGTCACGGCGACGCCTCCCGGCGGAGCGCCCCGACCATCTGACACGAATCTGACACGCGAGAAACGGGCATTGTCGGGCATTGTCATCATGTGTGCAGTCCCAGTACATGCTTCCACTGTGAATCGGGCACCTGGGGTGCGCTACAAGTGCCCGTTGCGATTGGGTCGGGCAGGGAAAAGCGGTAACGTCAACGGATGGTG
>CAWEXG010000002.1:0-544933 GCA_963812965.1 uncultured Acidimicrobiaceae bacterium
TCCTGCTCTGGTTGTTCTTCATGTGGGTGGTACGAGCTGTGTGGGTCGAAGTCCGACCCTTGCAGCGAAAGCGGCGTGGCAAAGACCGGGATGAGCCTGAACCGACCTTGAACGAGGGACGGCCGCGGAAGGGTAAGTACCTGCGCCTTCATGTCGTTCGTCCTGAGGACTTCGCCGGCCGTACGTACGACTTCGGTGATGAGGTGACTGTCGGCCGCGCCGCCGGTTGCGGTGTCTCGATCGACTACGACACCTATGCCTCGAATCTTCATGCCCGGCTGTTCAGGCAGGACAAGGACCTGTGGGTCGAGGACCTCGGTTCTACCAATGGGACCTGGGTCAACACGAGGAAGATCGGTGAGCGGACCCATCTCGATAAGGGGGACTTGCTCCAGGTCGGGGGCACCGTCTTCGAGATTGGAAGGTAACGTGACCGTCCTGCACGCCGGCTCGGCATCCGATACGGGGTTGGTTCGGGCCTCGAACCAGGATCTCGCCCTCACCACCGCCAACCTCTTCGTGGTCACGGACGGGATGGGGGGTCACGCCGGCGGGGAGGTGGCCTCCCAGGTGGCCATCGAAGCGCTCGAACGGGCGTTCAACGCAGAACCGTCTGGCGCAGGCCTGGTCGAAGCGGTGAGCTCTGCCAACAAAGCGGTATGGGTACGGAGCCTCGAGCACGCCGACTTACGGGGTATGGGCACCACGCTGACTGCAGTGGCCTTGGTCAACGAAGACGGACGTGATGTGCTGGCGTTGGCGAACGTCGGTGACTCCAGGTCCTACCGGTTCCATGAGGGCCAACTGAGCCAGATCACCACCGACCACAGCCTGGCCGAAGAGATGGTCCGCAATGGTGAGATCACCCCGGCGGCGGCGATGGTCCATCCTCACCGGCATATCCTGACCCGTGCTCTTGGCGTCGGCGCCTGAGGTGAACCCTGATCTCTGGCGGGTCCGACCGGACCAGGGTGACCGGTTTCTGTTGTGCAGTGATGGTCTCACCAACGAGCAGAGCGACGGAGAGATCGCTGCCGTTCTCTCGTCGATCCGCGACCCTCAAGAAGCGGCGAACCAACTGGTCCGAGCGGCACGGGAACACGGTGGCAGCGACAACGTCACCGTCGTCGTGGTCGACGTGGTTGTCGGCGAGAGCGACAGTGACAGCGAGTCCATCCCGGCCGTTCTCCCGGTGGCCGCCGGCTTTTTCAGCAGTGCGAGTGGTGCTCCGGCACGCTCCGGTCGTGCTTCCCGGTCGGGCGGCGTCGACACCGGTACTGACGGACGACAGGTGGTCGCACCGCCAACTGGTACGGGCGGTGTCTCCGGGTCCAAAGCACTCAACAGCCGTGAACACCACCGGAGTCGCGGTCGTCGATTGATCACCGTTCGCACCGTGATCGTCGTCGTCGTCGTGGCTGCGGTGATCTACGGTGCCTTTTACGCTGTGCGCTGGTACAACAACAACTCGTACTACGTACGTGCCCAGGGGAACCAGCTCGTCATCTATCAAGGGCGGATCGGAGGGTTTCTCTGGTACCGCCCAGTGGTGGTGGAGCGCACTGGAGTAACCACGAACGATGTTCCTCCGCCCTACCGCTCCTCCGTACAGAACGGGGTCCAGGAGTCATCGCTGACGAATGCCCGTATGTATGTGCAGAACCTGGTTGCCGCTCACGAGAGTCGAGCGAACTCGCACGACACCGTTCCCGCTGTCGCCGACGACTACCACCACGGTGCCGACGACTGTGCCTCCGACAACTCCCACCACCACCCCAGGTTTCTGATGGAACGACGCATTCGACAGCTCGGGTGTTCATGCTCCTGTGCTTCGTTGCGTTGTTCGTGATGCTCAACAACATCCAGGTTCTGAAAGCGCACTCACTGGCCACCGCCCCCGACAACCCTGCGGTCATCCAGGCCGAGCGAACCCAGCCCCGGGGCGAGATCCTGGCGTCCGACGGTGACGTCCTGGCCCAGTCCGTGCTGGCCCCGGCCGGGGACTACTACAAGTACCAACGGATGTACCCAGCCGCCACTGCCGGGCTGTTCGCCAACGTCGTCGGCTGGGACTCCCCGACGCTTGGGAAGCTGGGGGTGGAGGCTTCGTACAACCAGTACTTGATCGCCCACAACCGCGCTCCGACGTCGTTGCGGGGCCTCCTCTCGAACAACAACACGGTGACCGACAACGTGACCCTGACCATCGGCACCAAGCTTCAGAGGCGGTGGCCTCTGACATAACCCAGTTGCCCGCGATGGCACCCCCAGAGGTTCCTGTGGCCAACACCCAGGCGTCCGCCGTCGTGCTCGACCCGAAGACGGGCGCGATCCTGGCCATGTACTCGACCCCAACCTACGACCCGAACCCCCTCGTCTCCCAGGACGGCAAGGCGGTTGAGGCGGCGTACCAGGCCGATATCCACGCCCCGGGCAACCCCGTGCTGGCCAAGGCGTATGAGGACACCAACGCTCCGGGGTCGACGTTCAAGGTGGTGACCTCGTCGGCCGTCTACGATCACGACCCGTCGGTGGCGAACATCAACTATCCCGTCGGTGAGTTGCCTACCGGCCGGGACCATCCCGACACGAGCCAGCAGCTGTGCAACTACGGACAAGGCGCCGAGACAGTGCGGCGGTACCCTGCAACAGACGCTGCCGGAGTCGTGCGACACCGCCTTCGCCCAGATGGGGCTGGCTATCGGTGCCCCGGCCCTGAACAGCGAGGCGGTGGCGTTCGGGTTCAACCAGGTGCCGCCACTCGACCTGCCCGGGGCGGCCAAGTCGAGCTTTCCCTCGGTCGCCGATCTGTCCCCGCGGCGTTCCTGGCCTACTCTGCCTTCGGCCAGGAGAACGTCACCGCGTCGGCGCTGCAGATGGCGATGGTCGCCGGCGCCATCGCCGACAAGGGCGTGATCATGACGCCGCACGTCATGGCGCAGATCCGGGACTCGCAGGGAGATCTGGTCCAGATCCTATACGCCGAAGCCGTGGTCAACGGCGACGTCGTCCTCGACGGCGAGCCAGGTCCAGTCCTTGATGCAGGCCGTGGTCACGAGCGGATCCGCGGCGGATCGCTCACGGTCAGTTTCCGGCCGACGAGGCAGTGGCGGCGAAGACCGGAACCGCGCAGGTCGGCAGCAACGCCCAGTACACGAGCGGACTGGATGATCGCCTACTCCACCAGCGACCCGAACGTGGCCGTCGCCGTGGTGGCTCCGTATCAGGCCTCGAAGCCACCGGCGCCGCAGTCGTCGGGTCCGGTGACCTGCGCCATCCTCCAGGCCGCCCTCAACTCGACGGAGACGTGTCCCGGTGGATGATCTCTGCCACGCTGGCGAAGTATCAACAACCTCACTGGACCGAAAGAGGACCCATGAGAACCCCAGAATTCACCGACGACGGACATAGGCTCTGATTTCACATGGACGAGACTCCCGGACACCCCTCCTGCTCCCCGCGTGTTCAGCGGCCGCTACGAACTGAACCATCTCATCGCCCGAGGTGGCATGGCCGAGGTGTACCGGGCGCACGACCGTCTCCTCGACCGACCGGTGGCACTGAAGGTGCTCTTTCCCGAGCTGTCAGTCGATCGATCGTTCGTGGAGCGATTCCGCCGGGAAGCACAGGCTGCTGCCAACCTGTCGCACCCCAACATCGTCCCGGTGTTCGACTGGGGTGAGGACAGCGGCACCTACTTCATCGTCATGGAGTTCGTAGACGGCAAGCCGCTCTCTGCGATCTTGAAAACGGCAGGCCCCCTCTCCGCCGAGCGTGCCGCTGACATCGCCGCACCAGTGGCGGCCGCGCTCGGGTACGCCCATAAGCACGGCGTGGTCCACCGTGACGTGAAGCCTGGAAACGTGCTGATCACCGACGACGGTCAGGTCAAGGTGACCGATTTCGGGATTGCCCGAGCGGTGAACACCGAGGAGAGCCTGACCCAGACCGGAGCGGTGATGGGAACGGCGACCTACTTCTCCCCCGAACAGGCAGAGGGGATGGGTGTCGATTCCCGGACCGACATCTACTCGCTCGGTGTGGTCCTCTTCGAGATGGTGACCGGGCGACCGCCGTTCCTCGGGGACACACCGGTGGCGGTTGCCTCGAAGCACGTGCGTGACCACCCGCCCGCACCTCGTGAGATCAACCAGTCGGTCCCACCGACGTTCGAAGCGATCATCCTCAAGGCGATGGCCAAGAACCCCGACTTCCGGTACACCACCGCCGAAGATCTCAGAGCCGATCTCCTGAGGTTCAACGAGGGCCGTGCCGTACTGGCCATGAACGATGAGACCCAGGCGATGACAGCCATGGGGGCCACCCAGGCGGTCGGCGCCGTGGGAGTGGGGGCCACCCAGGTTGTCCCAGCCCAACCCGGTGCGAATGGCGTGGAAGAGCCGAAGCGCAACCGGACCAAGAGGTACGTCATCATCCTCATTGTTCTCCTGGTGCTGTTGGCTGTGGTCGGTGTGCTGTTGGCTCGGTCCCTCGGGTACTTAGGTGCTACCCCATCGTTCAACCTGCCGAACGTGGTGGGCCAACCGGTGGCACAGGCGACAAAGACGCTCCACGACGAGGGTCTCACCGTCCAGACCAAGGACAAGATCTCGTCGGCAGCACCGAACACCGTGCTCAGTCAGGATCCGGAGCAGAACACCCCGGTGAAGAAAGGACAGTCGGTGACCTTGACGGTGGCCGAACCGGCCAAGGTGACGGTGCCGTCGGGTCTCGTCGGTAGCCCGGTGACGAGCGTTCAGCAGCAGCTGCAGGCCGTAGGGCTGAAGACCACCGTCAAGACGGTGACCAATACGCAGCAGAGCGGCACCGTCCTCAGTATCAGCCCGGCTTCCGGTGCTTCGGTCGACAAGGGCAGCACGGTCACGCTCACGGTGTCGGGTGGCCCGGGTGCGGTCACGGTTCCACCGTTGTCCGGGCAGACTACTTCGCAGGCTCAGACCACCTTGGGGCAGAGCAACCTGAAGTTGGGATCGGTGACCAACCAGCCGTCAGCGTCGGTTCCATCTGGTCAGGTCGTCTCGTCGGACCCAGCCGCTGGTGCACAAGTTCCGGCCAACTCTCCGGTCAACATCGTCGTCTCGTCAGGACCACCGCCACCGACCACGACCACCACATCGACACCGCCACCGACCACGACCACCACATCGACACCGCCACCGACCACGACGACGACGACCGGCCCGTAGACAGCGGTCTCAAGTCCACCGCTCGGCTGCCCCGCCCGCGTGCAGCTACAGCTATCGGCCGGCTGCAGCCAGGAAGTTCGAGAGCAGGCTGGGGCCTGACGGCGTCAGGACCGATTCCGGGTGGAACTGGACTCCTTCGACCGGCAGCTCCCGGTGACGGAAGCCCATGATGACCCCATCGCTGGTGGTGGCAGTCACTTCCAGAACGTCGGGCAACGTGGACGGCTCCACCACCAGTGAGTGGTACCGGGTGGCGACGAAGGGGTCCGGGAGGCCGGCCAGGACGCCGACCCCGGTGTGGTGGATCGACGAGGTCTTTCCGTGCATGAGGGTGGGAGCGGGTACCACTTCACCGCCGTAGGCCTGGCCGATGGCCTGGTGTCCCAGACACACGCCGAGGATCGGGTACTCGCCTCCCAGCTGCTCGATCACTTCTAAGCTGATCCCAGCTTCGTTCGGGCGCCCTGGACCTGGTGAGATGAGGACGGCGTGCGGCGAGGCGGAGCGGATGCCGGCGAGGTCGATCTGGTCGTTTCGGTGGACCAACGGCTCGGCACCCAGCTCGCCCAGCTCTTGGACGAGGTTGTAGACGAACGAGTCGTAGTTGTCGATGACCAGCACCCGGAGGCCCATGAACACACGAGCGTACCGGCCGCTGCAGGCACTGCCGTACGACCACTGACTATCCTGCGCTCATGGCAACGAAGGCCAAGTCGGGTCCAGGGAGCGCACAGAAGAAAGGTCGTTCGGCTCGAGGTCGCACGACCTCCCAGCATGCCGGGTCGCAGGGCACCGGCCGGTATACGCCTCCGATCCCAAAGACGGCCAAGAAGAGCCCTCGATGGATGGGGTTTCTGATCATCGGCCTCTTCCTCTTCGGCGTCCTGATCGTGATCCTCAACTACGCCGACGTGCTTCCTGGAGGCGTGGACAACTGGTGGCTGATCGGGGCCATCGGATCGATCTTCGCCGGGCTGATGGTGGCCACCACGTACCACTGAGCGGCGTCACCGGGCATCACTGACCGTCTGACGTGACAAACCGGCCCCTGCGGGCCGGTTTGTCTACTGCACCAGCGAGAGCCCGACCACCAATGGACTAACGGGCGGCGAGCGAGTGTTCGTGGCTCAATCCAGTTGCTGCTCAGCCCAGCCGCTCCAGGATGGTGGCGTTGGCCATGCCGCCGCCTTCACACATGGTGAGCAGGCCGTACCGTCCGCCCGGAGCGTTCCAGCTCGTTGACCAGGGTGGCGGCGAGCTTGGCGCCGGACGCACCGAGCGGATGCCCGAGTGCGATCGCCCCACCGTTGACGTTGACCCTGTCCAGGTCGGCCCCGAGCTCTTTCTGCCATGCCAGGACCACGGAGGCGAATGCCTCGTTGATCTCGACCAAGTCGATGTCGTCCAGGGTCATCTTGGCCCGCTCGAGGACCATTCGCGTCGCCGGCATGGGGCCGGTGAGCATGGTGATCGGATCAGCGCCGACCACGGCAAAGGTGTGGAAACGGGCACGAGGGGTGAGCCCCAGAGCTGAAGCCTTCTCCTCGCTCATGATCAGGACGGCAGAGGCACCATCGGTGATCTGGGACGAGTTGCCGGCGGTGACCGTGCCGTTCTCGGAGCGGAAGGCGGTCTTCAGATTTGCCAGTACCTCGACCGATGAGTCGGGGCGGATCCCCTCGTCGGTGGTGACCAGCTCATCGGTGTCGTTCCCATCGTCGTCCTTCACGGCCACGGGGATGATCTCACGCTCGAAACGTCCCTCTGCGGTGGCCTGAGCGGCCAGCTGGTGGGATCGCACCGAGTACGTGTCCAGGTCCGTGCGTGTGATGCCCCACTGCTCGGCGATCAGCTCGGCGCCTTCGCCCTGGCTGACCAGCCCACCACGCTCGGCATAGCGGTTCATCATGCGTGGACCGAAAGGAAACCCGAGGTCACGGACTACCGACGAGCCGATCGGCGTCCGGGTCATCACCTCGACACCTCCGGCGATGACGACGTCGTAGGCACCGGCGATGACCCCTTGCGCGGCGAAGTGGAGAGCCTGCTGCGACGATCCGCACTGGCGGTCGATGGTGGTTGCCGGCACCGACTCGGGATAGCCGGCAGCCAAGGCGGCGTTCCGTGCCACGTTCAGGGACTGCTCGCCCACCTGCATGACGCAGCCCATGATGACGTCGTCCACCAGGCCGGGATCGAGGTCGTTGCGTTCTACCAGGGCCTTGAGGGGCTCAGAGGCCAGATCGGCCGAGTGCCAGTTACGGAATTTCCCGTTGCGCTTGCCTCCGGCGGTACGAACGGCGTCGACGATGACGGCGCTGGTCATGGTGGGTCTCCTTCTCTGTCCGGTGGGATCGTTGCCCACCGGCTCTTACTCACTGTTCGGACGTTCGATGAACCCGTCAACTATGGCAGGAAATAACTTGACCGATCAGTAGAGAAGTGTAATGGCGAGTCTGGATGCCCTGGCACGGGCGTTAGGTCCAGAAACCCGACCAGACCCCGAATCACACACTCCACCCAATACGAAGGAGGCGTGCTGATTCGTGGCTGGTCGGGTCCAGGACAGGCCGTTGGGTTGGGTTGGCCAAGGGGGATATGAAGCCGAAGACGGGGAAGATCTCGACTACTGAGGAGGCCCTGAGGTGAGCTGCGCGCTGCCCGTCTGTGCCTGGCCCGATGTGTCGGTCCAACCGATCGTCACCGTGTCGCCAGGCTTGTGCGATGCGATCAACGGGGTCAGGGCAGTGGGCGAGCTTACGGCCTGGCCGTTCACCGAAGTGATGACGTCGCCCTCGGCGAGCCCAGCCTGTTGTGCGGGAGAGCCGGAGACAACATCACACACCTCCGCTCCAGACGTCGTACCGCCACTGCCACCTTCGTTCCCGAAGCCGCCCAAGCCTTCTTGGCAGCTCGTTGCCACCTCGACGCCGAGGAAGGCGGTGGAGCCGATGTGCACGGTCGACGAGCTGTCGCTGGCCTCGATCTCCTGGGCGATGCTGGTTGCCTGGTCGATGGGGATGGCGAATCCCTGGGTGTTGGACGACCCATTCGGGGATGTATACGAGAACCCGGCGGAGGCCGCCGTGTCCATCCCTAAGACCTGACCGGAGGTGTTGACCAGGGGTCCGCCGGAGTCACCGGCTTGGATGTTCGCGTTCGTCTCGGTGAGCCCGCTCAGCGTCTCCGACGTTCCGTCGCCTTCGTCACTGGCTGTGATCGACTGCTTGAGAGCAGTCACCGTGCCACCTGCTGCGCTGGGTGTTCCCCCGGTTCCACCGGCGTTGCCGATGGCGACCACGTTCTGCCCCACCGCCGTGCTCGAGGAGTCGCCGAGCGACACCGTGTGGAGACCCGAAGCATCGTGGAGCTGAATGACGGCAACGTCCTGTGTCCGGTCGTAGCCGACGACGCTGGCGCTGTAGGTCTTCCCGTTGCCCACGTCGGTGACGCTGATGCTGGTCTCACCGTCGATCACGTGGTTGTTGGTGAGCACTTCGCCCGTCGAAGTAAGCACCATTCCCGTTCCCGCCGCCTGCTCGTTCTGGTAGCTCAGCGTGGTGTTGATGTCCACCAGGCCGGGGTCGACCTGCGAAGCGATGGACGAGACGTCACTGGGGCCCGAGCCGCCGGTAGCGCCTGACGAGCCCGATGAGCCCGATGAGCCGAATGGCGACCCGGGTGAACTGCTGGAGGTCGGCGTTATGGCTGATGTTGACGCAGGCTGCCATGCGTAGTGACCGATGCCGACTCCGGCGGCGAGGAGTACGAGTGCAGCAATCACTCCGGCCAGCACTCCTCGTGAACGGTGCCCCAGTGTCTTAGAGACCGGGGCAGGGGGGTGCATTCCTCCGCCGAACCCCGGCGAGCCCCAGCCAGGTCCTGGAGGTACCCACCCGGGTCCTGTGCCACCGACGCCGGCCGCGGCGCCCATCCCGCCGGCCCATGCACCCTGCCCGTACGGGTTGCTCGGGGGGTACACCGGCTGCTCCCCGCCCGCCGGCCCCGCTGCCCACGGTGTGCTCGCCAGCTGCTGGCTGTAGGGGGGCTGCTGTCCATAGGGCGCAGCAGGCTCGCCTGCACCCGGGGCACTCTGGGCCCCGGGCCATACCGGCGCCACCGGAATGGCAGCGTGCTCTGCTGTGTCACCAGACACAGGCGGCACGTTCTGTGCCGTCTCATCGGATATGGACGGCAACGGAATCGGTGCGGTCGTCTGCTCCTCGTTGTTCGTCGTTGGATCGAGCTCGTCGTCGCTCATGTGTTCCTCCTGTGGCAGAACCGGTAGCAGCCCTGGGTCGATCGCTGCTGTCTCTGATCCCATTACAGCGCCGTTCCATAAATTTCTGATTAAGAGCACCTATGAGCTGGATTAATGTTTTCCGAGAGCCTCGGCGTCAGGAGATGAGTCGGACATCATCGAATGGCATCGAACGCCGTCCGACAGCACCGGGTTGTACCCAGTCTCCACATGCGGTGAAAGGGAACATGTTGTGATGAGTGCACTGGTCACCGAGCCAGGAGACCCCGTACTGGCGACCACCCCGCACTCCTCGGGCATACCGGCTGCCCCGAGTGTTGCCGGCACGGTGATCCGGCGGGTCTCGGTCGTGGCAGTGGTGCTGGCAGCTGTGTTCGGCATGCTCCAACGGATCTGGTTGCTCGTCCACCTCCCGCTGTTCGGTGACGAATCCGTCGTCGGCCTCATGGCGAAGCAGATCATCGCCGGTCACTTCTCGACCTTCTACTGGGGGCAGACCTACGGGGGGTTGGAGCCCTATGTGGCCGCGCTGATGCGGTTGGTCAACTCTGGACCGGCCGGTCTGAACGCGACACCGGTGCTTCTCTCGGTCGTGATCGTCGTACTGATTGGAGCGATCGTCCGGGAGATCACAGGTAACGGTCATCTCGGTGCGCTGGCCGCCGCCGTGGTCTGGGTGTGGCCGTACGCCTTCGTCTGGAACTCGGTGCGTGAGGGAGGGTTCCGTTTCGCCACCATGAGCTGTGGGCTCGGCCTGCTGCTGTGCGCCCTCCGGGTGCAGCGTGGACGGCGAGGCGTGTGGACATGCCTGCTGCTCGGGTTGACGGCCGGTGCCGGCTGGTGGTCCTCACCGGAGATCGCATACTTCGCCGTCCCAGCGGTGGTGCTGCTCGTCGCTTCGGCGCGCTCGCTGGTACGTGCTGGGGAGGGCTCGCCGGCTTGGTACCGGAGGCCGATCGTCCTGATCGTGATCGGTGCCGTGGTGGGGGCACTGCCGTGGCTCTACACCAACGTGAACATCGGCTTCACGTCGTTGGACCTGGGCTCCCAGGTGCCGTCGTCCGGCCTGAGCTACTCCGATCGGCTGTCGGTGTTCTTCCACCTGACCCTGCCGATACAGCTTGGCGTCAGGAACCTGGGTCTTGGAACATGGGTCGGGGGGCACGTGGTCGGGTGTGTCCTGCTGGCACCGCTGCTCGTGTTGCTTCTGGTCGGCTTCCTTCGTGCTGTGCGATCCGCTCGTCGGGGAGACGTGAGGCTTCTCGCCCTGGCGCTGGGGGTGCTCGCGTTCCCGTTCATCTATGCCGCCAACCCGCCGACGTGGTACTGGGCAGACGGCCGGTACGGCGTCTATCTCGGGCCGATGATCGCGCTGTTCCTCTTCTGCGCACTTGCTCCGGCTTCCACAGTGGAGGCTTCGGCACCACCGCCACTTCCCGTAGCTTCGCCGGTCTCTGGACACCGCCACCGTCGAGATCGTGCGGTGTCCAACAGGGGCACCGTATCGATCGCTGTCGGCATCGTTGCCCTGTTCGGAGCGTGCGTCCTGACGGCAGCCGGCGCACAGATCGTCTCGGGTACGCCGGCGACCAGCCCGAGCGCGTTCTTCCGGAACTGGAACAATCTGGAGGTACCCGACTACCAGACCATTGCCGATATGGAGCGAACAAACATCCGCTACGCCTACGGGACCTACTGGGTCTCTTACAATCTCGATTTCCTCTCTCAGGATCGGGTTGTTGTGAGCCCGTCGTCCCTCGACGTCAATAGGTGGTCGGCGACGACGGAGGCAGTGGACAGATCGAAGCGACCGGCGTGGCTGTTCTTTGCACCGGGCCAGATGACCGAGGCGATTGCCGCATTCGGCAATCCACAACCCGGACCAGGCAGCTACACGGAACAGGAGTTCGTGGCGCTCTTGGATCAGAGGGGGATCGGTTACCGCACCGTCCACCTCGGGATCCTCGACGCCGTGATCCCGAACCGTCGGGTGTCGTTGCCCTGAGCCGACGCTCCTGGTCCTTGGCTTTTATGGTCCACCGCTGCGCGATGCAGCTCGGTTACCTTGGCTCGCAGAGATCCTGACCCGCAGAGGCCACCTGTTTGCCAGGCGGGCGATCGATGGGAGGTAAGCGAATGATACGCAAGCTTGCAGCGGAGCTTCTCGGCACGTTTCTGCTGGTGTTCTTCGCCGTTGGGGTGGCGACCCTGAGCTTCGGGTTCGGGTTCGCCGGGCGAAGCACCGCCGCCGGGATCGTGGCCACGGCGCTGGCGTTCGGGTTGGTGCTCCTCGGGCTCGTCTACACCATCGGACCGATCTCCGGCTGTCACGTGAACCCGGCGGTGACACTGGGCGCTCTCCTGGCACTGCGTATCAAGCTGTTCGAGGCCATCGGCTACTGGATCGCCCAGTTCGCCGGCGGGATCCTCGGGGCGTTGGTGCTGTGGACCATGTTTAAGTCCTCGCCGTTCTACAGCACCAGCCGGACCGGTCTCGGCACCGACGGCTACGGCTCGAAGTCGATGATCCATATCAGCGCGGGCGGCGCCTTTCTGGCCGAGGTGGTCCTCACCGCCCTCTTCGTGTTCGTGGTGCTCGGCGTGACGAGCAAGGTCGCCAGCACCGCCGCTGCCGGCGTTGCCATCGGCCTCACCCTGACCGTCGTGCACTTGATCGGCATCCCGATCACCGGGACCTCGGTTAATCCGGCCCGGGCCCTGGGACCTGCGCTGATCGTGGGAGGAACGGCCCTGTCGCAGGTGTGGTTGTTCATCGTTGCCCCGCTGGTTGGCGGGGTGGTCGCCGCTATCGTCCACCTGATCCTTTACCCGACGAAGACGCCCGAACCCACGGAAAGCCTTGATCCCGAGATGACCGGGAGCTGACCCACCGGACGCTCTGGGTACATCGGTGAGCTTCTCACCGATTTCTGGATGTTTGGAACCGGCTCCGCCCCAGCGTCAACTCCTCCGGAACCCCGTGCGCCACCAGAAAAGACCGCACCGGCTATTGACAAGATCAAGAACCTGGAGTTAGATGCCATCGCGACCAGTTTGGGAAACGAAGAGTGTGTACCATCTGATCGAGAAGCACGAAACACCAGATTTACCAACACAGTTTCACCAACTAAGCGAAAGCAGGGGGATGTACATGTTCCGGGGACGTCGCAACACAGCAGCAACCCGCGATTTCCAGGCTGAGAATTCTCAATCTGGGAAAGTTCTCGCGGGGGGGGGTGGGGGAGTAACTCCCTAAGTTTTTCCCACGCAGAGTCACGTAATTCTCACTTCACCGGCGGCTTTGCCCGCCGGTTTTTCGCGGCCATAGCGGCAACGCTCCTGGTCGTAGGAGTGGTAGCTGGCGCTGTGGCCGGGATCGGGGTCACCGCCGCCAGTGCGGCCACCCCGCTGTCGGTGACCACGACCTCACCACTGCCCTTGGCCCCGCTGAATCACCCCCTACAGCACCACTCTGGCTGCAACCGGTGGGACCGGGAGCTACACCTGGAGCGTGGCCACCGGGTCAACGTTGCCCAGCTGGCTGAGCCTGGATTCCACGACCGGCGTGCTCTCTCGGGCACCCCGACGGCCAATGCCACCGCCACGTTCGCAGTGACTGTGACCGACTCGGCCAGCCCTGCTGACACGGCCACCTCGGGCCAGCTCACGCTGTACGCCGGCAACGGCGGTGAACGAGCCGTTCTCGCTCAACATGACCTCCGGCTCCTGGACGGTGCTGTCGACACCGACCGGGGCCTCGCAGCCCTTCCCGCCCCAGACGACCACCACGCTCACCGGCCAGGTCGATCCGCTGACCGGTGTCATCACCGGAGCAACGCTGAGCTTGCCTGTCCAGGACGGTGTGTGCAGCAAGGCGTCTGGAGGATGTACCAACTACCTCATGACCGAGGCAGACCCGGGTACGGCTACCGGTCAGATCAACTCGAATGGTGACATCACCCTCGATGACAGCCTCTCCTATGAGCTCGACGTCACCACGCCGGTCACCGCACGAGTGCCTGTCGACCCCGATCAACATGGTCTTCCAGTCCACTGCGCCCTACAACACCACCACCGGCGACGTGACGCTCGTTGCCGCCAACTACACCATCCCGGACTTCGGCGGTGTGGAGGGAACCCTGACCATGGTCGGGATACCGAACTCCTGTGGCATTGCACAGGGTGCCCCAGACATCTCGCTAGGGCTCAACGATGGCGTCTACCCCGACGGGGTAGCAGGCAGCACCAACAACAACACGACCCTCAACCTCCAGGGCACCGGTCTTCCCATCCCACCACCACCGGCGAAGCCCACGACGAACTCCCTGTCGGCGTCGCCTGTCAGCCCACAGCTCATAACCACGCCGGTCACGTTGACCGACACGATCAGCTCAGATGGCACTCCGGCCACCGCTGCCACGGGAGTCGTCAACTTCCTGGCCAATGGCGTCGTCGTCGGTACGCAGCCAGTGAGTGGCGGCACCGCAACCTTTACCACCACGGCATTGCCGAACCAGACGAACCAACTGACGGCGATGTACTCCGGCGACCTCACCTACGCCAGCAGCACTTCGGCGCCGGTGCCGTACGCCATGCAGCCGTTGCCGTCGGTCACGATGAGTTTGCCGACGACGGTTGAGCTGTCGTCGCCCGACCCCAACCCCGTTCTCGGTCACCGTCACCAACCCAGGGACGGGTGCGGACTGGAGCAACGATCTCTACCTGCAACTGGGGTTCGCCGGGTCGGGGCCAACAAAGCCGACATCACCCTCGACTACCAGGACAGCGCCGGGAACTGGTGCCCGCTCATTCCCAACGGTATACCGACTGCCCAGGCTCTACTTCAGCGGCTTCGGCACCGCGCCGTGCGGCACGGAGGCAACCGCGTTCTCCCTGGCCCCAGGACAGTCGCTCACCCTCAACCTGCAGATCTCCATCGCCTACGACCCGACGAACCAGACGGGTCCCACGGTCCCGGCCCAGGAGCTGGTCAGTCCGATCCTCTACAACGGGAGCTGCTCGAGCCCAACGGACCCAGGTACTGCAGCCAATCCAACAGCCCATTCAACAACTACATTTTGCCGACGAACAGTGGTGCTCCTGAGACCGAGCGGAACGTTCACCATGACCTACGGTGCACGAACCCCGGTGACGCTTCAATCTGGAACATTCCCACCTATGCAATACCGCAGGGTTACGATCTCGAACCTCTAAATGACTTGAGGGCTCCCCGTTGTACCCTCAAACCCGGACGATGACAACGGCACCAATGCCTCGCCTACGGGGACGGAGACCTTCTTGGTCGATGGGGTCCCGGTTGGATCGATCCCCGCAGATAACGGAGTTGCTGCTGAGTTCTTCCCAATTTCCACAGCCAACCTCATCCCCGGTACTCACACGCTCACGGTCCAGTACTCAGGTGACCCTGTGTACTCTCCGGCCACAACGAGTACCACGTTTACGGTGGGACCGGCCCCACTTGGGACCGAATATGCGTGCGCACTGAATGGGCAACACGACTTCACCGGGTTCATCGAGGCCGTGGCCAACGCTCCAAGTCTTGCGCCAAGCGGCTCCAGCGTCCCGGTGAGCTCGCTGGACCTGACGTTCAACGGGGATGTGAACCCATTAGGTTCATATCCAAATCCGCTTATCGACGTGGCAGTCGGACTCTCTCCCGGGAACAGTACGGTCACGGCTTCGGATACAACTTCGACGGTCAACAACGGGAACGTCTCGGCCAGTTGGACAGGGCTGTCTGGCACGGTGCCGATCACCGGAAACCCGGGTACGGTGGTCAATGTGGGCATCTCCGTGCTGACCTTTACCACTGATGGCGAGGGCGGCGACCCGGTCGTTTGCACGCCGGCTGCCCAGCCGGCCGTCGCGCAACAGATCACCGTGTCGGGCACCACGTTGACAGCGAGCCCAAGTGGTTCAGCCGCTGTCGGTGCACCAGTGACGCTGACCGCCACGGTGAACCCGACCCCTTCTGACCTGAGAAGAGATCCGTTTGTTGGACAGGTGGACTTCTTCGACGGGGCTACCGATATCGGGACGGTCCGTGTCTCGAGTGTCAACAACCCCGGTGGCGACCCCGGTGTCGCCACCCTCACCACAACGTCCCTGACCCCTGGTGACCACACGCTGACGGCGGTGTGGAGCGGCGGTCCAACACCAGCCCAAACCTCTGCTCCGGTCAACTTCCAAGTGGGCACTGCACCAACAGTGACCACCCAACCCACGAACCAGACGGCATCAGGCCGGAGCAGCCGCCACGTTCACCGCAGCAGCGAGTGGGAGCCCGACCCCAACGGTTCAGTGGCAGGTGTCCAGCGAATGGAGGCACGACCTGGTCCAACATCAGCAGGTGCCACCTCTGACTCCTACACCACACCAGCCACCACAGCATCTGACAACGGCAACCAGTACCAGGCTGTGTTCAGTAACGCTGCAGGACCAGCTGCCACCACTAACCCAGCCACTCTCACGGTGCTGGCTCCGTCGACCACCGGCTACCGTCTGGTGGCCTCCAACGGAGCCGTGTCTACCTTCGGGAACGCCGGTAACTACGGCTCTGAGGCTGGACAATCGCTCAACGCACCGATTGTCGGCATGGCAGCAACCCCCGACAACAAGGGCTACTGGCTGGTCGGCGCTGACGGCGGCATCTTCACCTTCGGCGATGCCGGCTACTACGGCTCGGAAGGTGGCCAACACCTGAACCAGCCCATCGTCGGCATGGCCGCAACCCCTGACGGCAAGGGCTACTGGCTGGTGGCAGCCGACGGAGGCATCTTCACCTTTGGCGACGCCGCCTTCTACGGCTCGGAGGGTGGCCAACACCTGAACGCCCCAGTGGTCGGCATGGCAGCTACTCCTGACGGTGGTGGCTACTGGCTGGTGGCTTCCGACGGCGGCATCTTCACCTTTGGCGACGCCACCTTCTACGGCTCAGAGGGTGGACAGTCACTGAACGCCCCCGTGGTCGGCATGGCAGCCACGCCTTCTGGCAACGGCTACTGGCTGGTCGCCAAAGACGGCGGTGTGTTCACCTTCGGTGACGCCACCTTCAACGGCTCAGCATCCGGTCAGTCCAACGCCCCGGTGGTCGGCATCGTGCCAACCTCGAACGGTGGTGGCTACTGGCTCGGAGCATCGGACGGCGGCATCTTCACCTTCGGGAACGCCCCGTTCAACGGCTCGGGGGCAGGCAACTTCACCGCTTCGGTGGTCGCTATTGCACCGTAGGAGTTCCAAGAAGGACGTGAGGCTCGCTGTCCCTGGGAGCCTGTTTGCCCCAGGGACAGCGAGCCTACGAACACAGAAGAACGCCAACAGAACGCCACAGGAACCCAGCTCGACCAGCTCGGGAACCGGCTCACCATGTGTGGCCCCCCGCCCCCTAACCCCGGACGGGGGGCCACGCAGTCTTCCAGTGAGGCTGGGCGTCACACTCCCTGGCGTATCCCGACGCAAAGATACAGGCGCGTAGAACGAATACTCCTGGACGAAGCCCACACCTCGATACGCGTGCCCTGGTCACCGCACCTGTTGACGAGTCGCTATTGACAAGTTGAAGAACCTGGAGTTAGATGCGACCACGACCAGTTTGGGAAACAAAGAGTGTGTACCATCTGATCGAGACAGTACGAAACACCAGTTTTTATCAACCAAGCGAAAGCAGGGGGATGTACATGTTCCGGGGACGCCGCAGTACAGCAGCACCCACCCGCGATTCTCAAAATGAGAAAACTGTCGCGGGGGGGGGTGGGGGAGTAACTCCCTAAGTTTTTCCCACGCACAGTCACGTAATTCTCACTTCACCGGCGGCTTTGCCCGCCGGTTTTTCGCGGCCATAACAGCAACACTCCTGGTCGTAGGCGTAATAACAGGCACCGTGGCTGGAATTGGAGTCACCACAGCCAGTGCAGCCACCCCGTTGTCGGTAACCACGACCTCACCACTGCCATTGGCACCGCTGAATACCCCGTACTCGGTCACTTTGGCAGCAACTGGTGGCACTGGTTCTGACACCTGGAGCGTAGCTACTGGGTCCACACTGCCCAGCTGGCTGAGCCTGGATGCCACAACTGGTGTGCTGTCTGGCACCCCTACGACAGATGCCACTGCCACCTTTGCAGTGACCGTCACCGATTCGGCCAGTCCTGCTGACACGGCTAACTCAGGTCAGCTCACGCTGTATGCCGGGAACGGCGGCACGGAGCCCTTTGCGCTCAACATGACGTCTGGTTCCTGGACGGTGCTGTCGACACCGCCCGGATCCTCGCAGCCCTTCCCGGCCCAGACCACCACCACGCTCACCGGCACCGTGGCTCCGCTGACCGGCGCTATCACCGATGCAACGCTGAGCCTGCCCGTTCAGGACAACGTGTGCAGCAAGGCAGCAGGGGGATGTACCAACTACCTCATGAACGAGGTTGACCCGGGCACGGCCACCGGTTCGATCAACTCCAGCGGCGACCTCACGCTCAACGACAGCCTGTCCTACACCCTTGACGTCACCACGCCGGTGACCGCTCAGTGCCTGTCGACCCCGATCAACATGGTCTTCCAGTCGAGCGCTCCCTACAACACCGGCACCGGCGACGTGACGCTGGTGGCGGCCAACTACAACATCCCCGACTTCGGTGGCGTCCCCGGAGCACCCATCTCGCCGCCGTTCTCCAACTCCTGTGGCTTGGCACAGGGTGGCCCGGGAGGCATAGGGCTCAACGATGGCAGCTACCCCTACGGGGTGGCTGGCAGCACCAACAACAATACAACGCTCAACCTCCAGGGCACTGGTCTTCCTATCCCACCACCACCAGGGAAGGCCACCACGAGCGTGCTCACGGCCAGTCCTGCCAGCCCGCAGCTGACAACGACCTCGGTGACTCTGACCGACACGATCAGCTCGGGCGGGAGCACGGCCACCGCTGCCACGGGCAATATCAACTTCATGGCTAACGGCAATGTGCTTGCCACTGAACCGGTCAGCAATGGAGGTGCCACCTACACGACAACGACCTTGCCGAGCCAGACCAACCAGCTGACGGCGGTCTACTCCGGTGACTTCAACTATGACACCAGCACCTCGCCAGCGGTGCCATACACGATGCAGCCGTTGCCGTCGGTCACATTGAATCTGCCCACCACAGTCGAGCTGTCATCGCCGACCCCGAGCCCGATGTCGGTTACCATTACCAACCCCTCGCACGAGTCAGACGTGGAGTTCCAACTACCTCCAGCAATTTTGATCCAGAACCAGAACGGTTCATTGGAAGTGGCGATGTGACAGTCTCCTACCAAGACAGCGCTGGCGATTGGTGCCAGATGCCAACATTGCAACGGCGCATCTGTTCATACTACTTCAGCGGTTTCGCAACCTCATGTGGCACACCACCCAGCTCGTTCTCGCTTGCTCCTGGAGCTTCGATCACTCTCAATCTTCAGATTTCACTGACGTACGATCCCAACAACTACGGTCCCGGCGTGGGGGATCAGGGGGCGACCGTTACTGCAACGCTCTACAACGGGAGCTGCACGGTTCCGGTTACAGACAACTCATCGTGTACCCCGTCTGACAGCCCGTTCAACTCCATCGCCGCCGACGCAGAGCGGTGCCCCTGAGGCCATTGGCAACTTTACGATGACCTATGGGGCACGGGTCCCCGGTGACCTGGAACCCCACCACCGTACCGACAACACCGGTGCCAGAGGGCTACACGATCTTGCCATACAACGGCGGCGGACCTCTCAGGGCGGCGTCGAATCCCTACGGCATCATGCCCTACCCAACAGGGTCGCTCACGTATCTCGTTGACGGTGTGCAGGTCGCTACGAGCGACTACGGGCGGTGGCACATCCGGCCTTCAGCAGTACGACCAGGTCGTTCTCTCTACTGCCGGTCTGACTCCAGGGACCCACACCATCACGTTCGAGTACTCCGGTGACCCGATCTACTCCCCGAGCTCGTACTCGCAGACGTTCACGGTGGCGCCACCAGCTCCAGGCACGTCGTTCGTCTGTGAGACCACTCTTGGAGTGCTTATTCCGAGCTACTCCACGCTCAATGCGTCGGTGGTGGCCGTGGCCACTGTGCCAGCTCTGGCACCAAGCGGTTCGACCGTGCCGGTCAGTGCTCTTGATCTGACGCTGAACATCGACCCAGCCGTTGGTTTCGTCGATCCCTATGATTCTGTGAGGAACCCCACCATCGGGCTCTCTCCTGATGGGGTCACGATCACGCCTCCGTTGTTGACTCCAACGAACGCTAACGGCATCACCTCGTTGAACTGGACCGGACTGTCTTCCACTGTGCCCATCTCCGGCACCCCGGGCTCGGTCGTCCCGGTTGCTATCTCATCCCTGAGCTTCCAGAGCGACGGCAGCTCCTTCGCCTGCAACCCGACCGATCCGACGGCACCAGCTGTTCTCCAACAGGTCACCGTGTCGGGCACGACGCTCACCACGAGCCCAACCGGTTCAGCCGCTGTCGGTGCACCGGTGACCCTGACCGCCACGGTGAACCCCGCCCCTTCGGATGACCTCCCTATTACGATCCCATCGTCGGCCAAGTGGACTTCTTCGACGGGACCACTGATCTCGGGACGGTCCCTGTTCCGAGCCCGGGAAGCCCAGACCGGCATCGCCACCCTCACCATAAACTCGCTGGCCCCCGGTCAACACACCCTGACCGCAGTATGGAGCGGCGGTGTGACAGCAATCCAAACGTCTGCCCCGGTCAACTTCCAGGTAGGCACCGCCCCAGTGATTGTCACCCAACCCACCAACCAGACCACCAGTGCAGGAGCAACCACAACGTTCACCACCACAGCAACCGGTGATCCAACCCCCACATTCCAGTGGCAGCTCTCCACCAATGGAGGCACGACCTGGTCAAACATCTCTGGCGCTACTGCTTCCTCCTACACCACACCAGCAGTAACAGCGTCAGAGAACGGCAACCAGTACCAAGCCATCGTGAGCAACGACGCAGGACCACCAGCCACCACTAATCCAGCCACCCTGACCGTGTTGGCACCGTCAACCACCGGCTACCGCCTGGTAGCTGCCAATGGAGCTGTCTCTACCTTCGGAAATGCTGGCAACTACGGCTCAGAAGCTGGACAGCCACTCAATGCACCAATTGTTGGTATGGCAGCTACACCTGACAACAAGGGCTACTGGTTAGTCGGAGCTGATGGAGGCATCTTCACCTTCGGCGACGCCGGTTACTACGGCTCAGAAGGTGGCCAGCACCTAAACCAGCCCATCGTTGGTATGGCCGCAACACCCGATGGGAAGGGCTACTGGCTCGTTGCAGCTGATGGTGGCATCTTCACCTTCGGCGACGCCGCCTTCTACGGCTCGGAAGGTGGCCAACACCTGAATGCCCCAGTTGTCGGTATGGCAACAACCCCTGACGGTGGTGGTTACTGGCTGGTTGCCAGTGATGGCGGCATCTTCACCTTCGGCGATGCCACCTTCTACGGCTCGGAGGGTGGCCAGACACTTGAATGCTCCAGTAGTCGGCATGGCAGCGACGCCTTCGGGCAACGGCTACTGGCTGGTTGCCAAGGACGGCGGTGTCTTCACCTTCGGCGACGCCACCTTCAACGGTTCGGCATCTGGTCAGTCCAACGCACCGGTGGTCGGCATCGTGCCAACCTCGAACGGTGGTGGCTACTGGCTCGGTGCCCAAGACGGAGGCCTCTTCACATTCGGCAACGCTCCGTTCAACGGCTCGGGCGCGGGCAACTTCACCGCTTCGGTGGTCGCTATCGCACCGTAAGGAGCGTCAGAACCACGAAGGACGTGCGGTTCGTTGTTCCTGGGTGCTTGTTTCTTGCCCCAGGGACAGCGGGCCGGACGGCCGGTCATGCCAGCAGAAGAGCATCAACAGATCGCCAGAGGAACCCAGCGTGGCCAGGCTGGGTTCCGGCCAACAGTGTGTGGTCCTCCGCCCCCTAACCCCGGACGGAGGACCACACTATTCTGTTGCACACCATCTTTCTGCTCACCACCGGAAAAGGCCATGACGCCAGCCTCACTGAAGACAGCAGCACCGAAGAGACCACCAGCATCGGGGAGAGCACCAGCAGTGCGTTCAACGCGCGCTGCCTCACGCAGAACCACTGCTGACAACGAGTCGTACCCGGGCTCCACCTCACCACTCGATCCGTCGAGAGCTCTCCGCAAAGGTGGCCAGACCCACCCGAAAGGCCACGTCGAACAGGTACAGCGAGCACGCCTGGTCGACGGCTTCGTCCTTACCGTTGCCGACGTTGGCTACGACAAGGCCATGGTCAAGGCAGTCTGTAAGCGAGCAGGAGTTGCCTTCAACACCTTCTACGTGTTCTTCGACACGAAGGAGGAGCTGTTCATCGACGCCTACGACCAAGGCGTCGCACTGTTGATCGACCAGGTGAACAGCGCCACGCCGAAGGCCGGCTCTGTTTCCTGGAAGCAACGGGTGCAGGCAACGTTGAGTGCACTGCTGACGATCCTGGCGGATAACCCCGCGTTCGCCAAGCTGGTCGAGGTCGAAGCGTTCAAAGCCGGACCAGAGGCGATGCAGCGTGTGGACGACAACTACATGGGCTCGTTCATCCTGTTCAAAGAGGCCGAAGCGAAGAACGGTCTCACCCTCACCACGAAACAACTCCTACCGCTGGTGATGGGTGGCATCCACGCCCGTCTCTCGTTCCAGCTGCGCTCTGGCAAAGCGAAGCGCCTGCCCGACCTCGTTCCCGACCTGACCACGTTTGTCCTGGATTCGTTCCGGGAGCGGAGCAAGACGCCGACCAGGGTACGGCGGTAACACTGGTCCAGAGGACGAGGGGTGCGGTCAAGGGGCTGGGGAACCTCGATCCCTATGCGCAGTCGGCGCAGCGTCCCAGGATGGCGAAGTGGTGGGGATCGATCGAGAAGCCCAACTTGGTCTTGGCCGTCTGGGCCAGCCCTCGGAACAGTTCATCCGGCGCCTCGATCATGGCTCCGCACTCCTCGCAGATGAAGTGGGCGTGGGCGAGGGAAGTCAGCTGGTAGGTGGCCGGCCCATGTCCGAGGTGGGAGTGGACGATCACTCCCAGGCGCTGGAGGTCTTCGAGATTGCGGTAGATGGTGGAGATGTGCACGTCGGGGGCCTTGGACTGCACCGCCTCGGTGAGCTCGTCGGCGCTCAGGTGGTCGTCGGCGTCGAAGAGCACTTCCAACAGGATCCGTCGTGACGACGTAGCCCGCCCACCTCGGGCGCGTACCAGAGCGAGCACGTTCTCCACCGAGGAGAAGTCGACCTTTCCGAGGTCACGCGGCGCGAGCGGCTTGCTCATACTCCCAGGATAGGGGCGATACCGGTCGTCCCGCTTCTCCGACGGAGGCCATCGAAGCCAGAAGCTGGGGTCCCAGAGGAGTGATGTTATGGCTGTACAGCCGAGCGGCAGCCCTCCAGATGAGGACCACCGTCGAGAACGGCTCCGCAGTCGGGACAGAGCAGATGAGCGAAGCAGGCCGGTTCACCACCTTCGTCCGGCACGTCGGCCGTGACGACCTCCTCTCCTCGACGTGCGGTGACGCGACGCAGAGTCAGCACCCGCTCGGCGTAGCGCTCCTCTTCGAGGAGCTTCTGTCGGGCCTCGAGGAGGTCGAACTGGGTGATGAGGCCATCGAGGTGGCCGGTGTCGGCCCGGTCGACCACGGGGATCACGCCGAGCCCGAGGGTCACCATTCGATCGGCCACCGAGCGCAGGATCTCGTCCGGGTGGGCGATGGCGGTGGGGGCGATCATGGCTTGATGCACCTGCTGTTCCGGGTGGTCCTTGGCTGCGAGCACTGCCGACCAGGGTAGGACGCCGACGAGCGTGCCTGCTGCGTCGAGCACCGGATAGAGCCGTTGGCGTCGTTCGGGGGAGCCCTCGGCCAGCGCTTGGTAGATCTCGGTGATCGTTCGTGTCGGCTCGACGGTGTAGACGTCGGTGCTCATGACCTCGCGGACGAAGGTCGCCTCGAGCGGATCGACGGCGTACTCCCGCATGACATGGAAGCCTCGCCGGGCCACCTTCTCCGTGAGGATCGAGCGTTTCAGGACCAGCACGCTGACCAAATGGGACACGGTGGCCACCACCAGCAGGGCGAGCAGGCTGTTCTGGTCGTGGGTGAGCTCGAAGGCGAAGACGATGGCGGTGAACGGGGACCGGGTGACCCCGGCGAGCGCCCCGGCCATCCCGATGAGCGCCCATACTCCCGGGGATGTTCCGGGCAGTACGTGACCCAGGACGCCTCCGAGCGCCGCGCCCATCATCAAGATCGGAGCCAGGATGCCGCCGCTCGTTCCGCTGCCGAGCCCGCCCGACCAGATGACCAGCTTGACGACGAACAACAGCAGCAGGGCGCTCACGCCGAGCTGGCCGAGCAGCTCGGCGTGGATGGTGTTGTAGCCCACGCCGAGCGCCCGGGGATCGATGAGGCCGCCGAGGCCGATGATGAGCCCACCGATCATCGGCCACCACATCCAGTGGAGGTGGCCGGTCAGCTTCTTGAAGAGATCCTCGGATCGGTAGACCGCCTGGGTCAGGAGCCAGGCGGCGAAGCCGCAGGCAACCCCGACGACAACAGCACCCAGCAGCACCACCCCGCCGAGGGCGGCATGGCTGGGCACCGGGAAGAGTGGTTGGGGGGAGACGAGGCCGGCGCTGGCCATGACCATGCGGAGCGCGTCGGCGGTCGCCGCCGCGATCCCGATGAGGACCATCGAGCGAGGTTTGAGCTCGAAGGCCAACAGCTCCACGCCGAACAGGGTGGCCGCCACCGGGGTTCCGAACACGGCGCTCATCCCGGCAGCAGCGCCGGCGACGAGCAGGCTTCGTCGCTGGGCGGCGGTAAGCCGGAAGAGCTGGCCGACGATGGAGCCCACGGCGCCACCGGTGAGGATGATCGGCCCTTCGGCGCCGAACGGTCCACCGGTACCGATGCTGATCGCGCTCGAGATGGGCTTCAAGATGGCAAGGCGCGGCTGGACCCGGCTGCCGTTGATGAGGATCCGCTCCATCGCCTCGGGGATGCCGTGGCCCCGGATCTGCTCGGAGCCGAACCGAGCCATGAGGCCGACGATGAGGCCACCACCGACCGGGATGACCACAGCGATGAGGCCCAACGTGTTGGCGTTGGGCGACACCAGGTGGGCGCTGATCCGTTGGTAGTAGAACAGGTTGGTGAAGAAGCCGATCATGCTGAGCAGGGCCAGCGAGATACCGGCCCCAAGCACCCCGATCGCTACCGCCAGAGGCACGAGGCGCAGGATCGCCGTGGTGGTGGTGAAGTCGCCGAGTGCTCGCTCGGTGGTGTCTTGTGGTCGCTGATCGGGGCCTATATACGTTGCATCGGCAGAATGGTCAGAGTTCATCGTGTCACGATGATATCGTGGAACGAGTGACACTATCCGACGAGGTTTACGCTCGGCTGTTGGCGTTGCGGACTGGGCTGCGCCACTTCCAGCGGTGGAGCGAGCAGCAGGCGCGCGCCGCTGGGCTCACGCCGGCCCATCACCAGCTTCTGCTGGCTGTCCGGGGTCACGACGACCCACGAGGCCCGACCATCGGTGAGGTTGCCGACTATCTGCTGCTCCGTCACCACAGCGCGGTCGGTCTCGTTGACCGTGCAGATGCCGCAGGTCTCGTCAGCCGCATTCGAGACGAGGAAGACCATCGAGTTGTCCGGCTGCGGCTCACTCCCATCGGTGCCGAGCGTCTTGAAGCACTGTCGGCCCTGCATCTCGAAGAGCTCAAGCGGCTCGCCCCCCAGCTACCTGGCGCGTGGGAAGGCCTTGCCCCGGTACAGCGGATGCATGGATTTCCTGCATCGTCGCCACGACCCAATGGGTGAGCGGGGTGAGCGCTGGCTCGAGATCGATTTGATCTCGAGGTGGTGTACGAGCCCCCGAAATCATGGGATCATGCCTATCGCCAGGTGATGGGCAGAGGGGACAGCTGCATGGGAGACGAACCGCATCCGGGTCTGACCGAGCGTCGGCCGGTGGGCCGGGACATCCCCGGTCATTGGACGTGTGGAACCGTGATCGGGTTCGATCTGGAGACCACCGGAATCGATGTGTTCTCGGATCTACCGGTGAGCTTCGCGCTGGTGACGTTCGAAGACCGCCTTCCTGTCCACTGCGAGACGGGCATCATCGACTGCGGGCGGGACAGCCACCCCGAAGCCGAGGCGGTCCACGGGATCTCTCGAGAGCGGGCCCTGGCGGAAGGGATCCCGCTCGACGAGGTTGTGACGAAGATCGTCGGTGTCATCTGCGAGGCGGGTCGTAACGGCGTTCCTGTTGTAGGAATGAACATCAGCTTCGACCTGACGATGCTCGATGCCGTGTACCGCCGCTCTGCCGGCAAAGGTCTGGCTGATCTCGGATGGAACGGCCCGGTGGTCGACTGCCTCGTGCTCGACAGGCACGTGGACAGGTTCCGGAAAGGGAAACGGCAGCTCACCTACTTGTGTGAGCAGTACGGGGTGGAGCACCGCGGCGCGCACGAGGTCGTGGCCGATGTCGAGGCATCCGTCGAGGTTGCGATCACGCTGTGCCAGATGAGTCCGGAGCTGAGGGACATGGACCTGGGAACACTCACCACCCGGCAAACCGCGTGGAAGCACGAGCAGACCGCTGGCCTCAGCAGCTATCTGGTTCGCAAAGGCCAGACTGCCATTCCAGCCCACCAGCACGTCTGGCCCATCATGCCGGCAGACCACTAAGACGGCCGACGCCCGGATTTGGGATCGGATAGTCGACGGCGCGAGGCGACCGACACTTGAGGCTCCTCGCCGCCATCTCCCCTGGCTAAAATCGCTACTCTGTGGCTATGTACGAGGAGTACGTCGACCCTGCGGTACCGCCCAGCGACACCGGGTGCGTCGACTGCAACGCCACCTCGGGTTGGTGGTTCCACCTCCGTCGTTGCGCCCAATGCGGCTTTATCGGCTGCTGCGACAGTTCGCCGTCCCAGCACGCCACCCGGCATGCCACCACCACTGGCCACCGAGTGATCCGGAGCTTCGAGCCCGGGGAGACCTGGTTCTGGGACTACACCACCGAATCGGCGTTCGACGGACCGAAGCTGGCGGCCCCTGAGCACCACCCGCTGGACCAGCCGACGCCCGGCCCGGCAGGTCGGGTCCCTCGGGACTGGGAGCGCTATCTCCACTGATCAGTTCCGCCGGGTTCACGTAGCAGCGTGACGGTGTTAGAGCCCAGGTCCGATGAGGTGTTCGGGCCAAGGCTCAAGAGGGCGTCGACCAGTGCTCAAGAATCGCGATTCACCGGTGGGTCAACCTTCCGTTGCAGGCGAGGCATCGATTGCCAGTGGACAGACGCTGCACGAGGCCATCGCTACCAACGGCTATTAGCGGGCCGATACCAAGCCTGAATCCCACCCTCACGAGAGTTGGCCGGCCGACCCAAGAGCCACTCGAAATAGGGAATGACCAACTCCGGCTTCACGCCGATTGGTTGCACCAGCACGCTGCGCACGTTCCAAGCATTGAGTTGGCTAGTAGTCTGGGCGCGCATGGCGGGAGTTTCAGGTAGAGGTGTGCCGTTTTCCAGTTCGATGAGTGCGGTCGTCACAAGGGTTGTCCGGAACGGCGGGAGCACGGGAGGGTTCCCGGGGCTGGGAACCACGAAATGTCCCGCCGGCATCTTGAATCGGAGACCGGACGCCAGTTGCCAGAGCTCAGATGTGCTGTTGGATGCTGATGGGGACGGGTACAACACGGCCACGCTACCCGTCGGGATCGCATTGACGGATGGCGACCAGAAATAGGCGGGAACTTGGGCGGTAGTCAGTGTGTAAGGCCACGCCGGAATAAGAGGAACAGCGATGGCGAAGGCTAGGAAGGCAGGCACGGCCCATGCTGCGATCCGTTTCCACCCGTTTGCCTGGGGCGGACGATCAAGACTCAGGTAGTAGGCCCGGATGCGATCCAGAACGATGGCAAGGACCACGGCAGCGCAGAGAACGACATAGAGGGAGTACCTGGCCGTCACGGCGTTGTCGAAGAGTGGTAGATGGTCGATCAGAGCCTCGGGAAGAGGTATCGGCGTGACGTGGTGCCACACCACCAGCCGGGATCCGAGGGACAGAATGAATGTGGCAAGACCCACCAAGGCCACTACCCGCACGATCGGAACCCGCCGCCATAAGACGACGATGCCGACGACGAGCAGAATGATCAACGGGATTCCCAGGTACGACCCGTTCTCTGACAAGGCCCCGGCGAAAGTATCGGTCGTAGCCGTCCAAGCCGGCACGTTCAAGTGAAGCATCGAGTTGGGTACGAGTGGGCCCAGCAGGTCTGCTCGATACAGCGAGGTCGTCTGGATGATTCCGGAGACGTGCGCAGCGCCGGACACGAAGTACCACGCCGGATAGACCAAGACGACGGCAACGACAACACCGGCCTTGGCCAGCGACGCCAGGACGAGTCCCAAACGCGCCCGTCCCTCGGCCGGAAACAGAATGAAGGCGACGATGAGGCCGATGGCGGCTACGACCAGAGTCGCGGCCAGGACCTCGATCGAGATGAAGAATTGAAGGATCACCAATACGGCAGCCACGACCCACCGACGGTTTGGTTGACTCCTCGTGACGATCTCATGGAAGGTGAGAAGGATCAGCGGCGGCAGGGGCACGAAGACAAGATGAAGGTGCCCGAGCCCTTGTCCGGCCATGTAGGGCGAGAAGCCGTACAGCAGTCCACCAATGAATGCGGCTGGCCTCCAGGCTACAAACCGCCGACAAAGGGCGTAACCGCCCAAGGCGGAGAGCGGAAAGGCCAACATGAAGAGTGCGGTCACGCTGACAAAGACGTTGGTGGCGAAAGTCAGCGGTGCGGCAAGGACCCCGAGCAACGGAAGGCTGGTATTGGTGACCCCGTTGGCGCCGAAGGGATAGTTGCCCCAGTCAGTGAAGAGCGGGTTGTGTCCGTGGATGATGGCGCTCGGAACCCACTGCAGGAACCAGGCGTACTCCTCGACGTCAGCTCCGATGCCGGCAAACCGAGTCTGACCGGCATTCCACAGATGCCAATACGGGATCAGGCCCACCAGGCAATAGATGACGGTGACGATGACCAACGGGTAGCGCTGGCGCACAGGTACCCGGGTGGAGTGCCTGGATACACCGGTCCCTCGGATAGCGAGATCTGGGGTGGGCTGGGCTAGCGACACTGTCGAAAATGCCTCTCGGGGATGTGGACGAGATAATAGGGACCCGGGAGTCCATTCGACGGGATCGTGGAAGTTTGACGCTTCAGACCCTTGAACGTCGTGCATCCTGCAGTGGACGTGATCGGGGAGGTGCCTGACCCCGAGACTGGCGTCAAGGCACTTCGCTGCGCTTCGTTCCTCCGGACGGCCATTGGCCGGCCCTGACTCCCGCCTCGTGGCCAGGAGAGGGCAGCCATCCAGCATCGACTGACCACCTGCTGGCAGCGGTGTGCCGAGATGATGGGTCGGTGCCTCTGGCGCCGGGGCGGACACTCAACCCAGATCCGGTGTGATCGAGGGTGCCGTGTCCGTACCGGTCCGCCTCTTGCGGCGAGAAGCCGCCTTCCTATGGTCATGGACGAGAGCACGAGGAAAACGAGATGGATCAGGACAGCACGAACAGTGATGTGTACAACGCCATCGAGGTGCGGCTATCACGATTGGAGGTGGCGGTGGGACGGCAACCCGTGGAACTTCGGACACGGCGACTGGTGGTGGTCGATGAGCACGACACCCCGAGAATCGTCGGCGAGGTGCACAGCGGAGGGATGGCGGAACTATGACTCGACGCCGGTGGTCGAAGCGGTGACGAATCGGCATCGGTGTCCGTCTTTGCCACCGGCGGGGACCGTCACGTGGTGCTCACCACCTCGGGCCGTAGCGAGACGCACGTGGCTACCGGTCTGCCGGCTGACCTCGTAGCCATAGCGTCGGCCGAGCAGGGCGAGCGAGTTCCCTTCCGGTGAGGTCTCGGGGCAGCCTCAGACCGCCAGCACCTCGTCTCGGACGAGATGGAGGTGAACCATCTGAGGACGATCTGCATCCTGGAAGTGGCACGTCACCGCATCTCGCACCATGGCGCGTAGCTCAACCAGATCGTTGGCCTCGGTGAAGATCGGCTCGCCGAGGGCGCGTGCCGTGTAGCCCCCTTCGGGGGCCTCTTCAACGAGAAACACGAGCTCAACACCGGCCATGACAGAGACGGTAGCAGCGGTAAGGCTTTGGCTAGAGCCAGTGGCAGCTATGGCTCCTGCGGTAGCTAGCGAAGAAGGTGGTGGAGTGGGGTCGGAACCGGCGTCAAGCCCACGTGGTCCACCAAATGGGGTCAACCCCACACAGTGGAGATGATGGTGGAGATGATGGGACTCGAACCCACGACCCCCTGCTTGCAAAGCAGGTGCTCTAGCCAGCTGAGCTACATCCCCTCGTTGTGGGCTCCGGCCTCCAGCTTTTCCTCTAAAGGTCTGACAAGCCCCCCGCTATGGCGCTGAGCGCACGTGCGCTTTGGGCAAGAGGAACCCAGAGACAGAATAGGCGACCGGCCGCAGCACCTCGATCAAATGACAGCTCAGCCTTCTGCGTGCTTGGCTCGCTCGAAGGAGCTCTCGATCTCCGCCCACGCCGCGTCCACGCCTTCGAAATCACCGATCTCGGTTCCCTTGCCTGGCTCGAGGTCTTTGTACACCTCGAAGAAGTGGGCGATCTCGTGGGTCAGGTGCGCAGGAAGGTCATCGATGTCGTGGACGTTGTTCCACATCGGGTCACCGCAGGCCACGGTGATGATCTTGGCATCGGGCCCCTTCTCGTCCGACATCCAGAAGACGCCCACTGGACGTGTGTCCACCAGACATCCCGGGAAGGTGGGCTCGTCGATCATGACCAGGGCGTCCAACGGATCGCCATCCTCCGCCAATGTGTCAGGAACGAACCCGTAGTCGGATGGGTAGAACGTGGCCGAGAAAAGTCTGCGATCGAGGCGAATGATGTGGCGCTCATGGTCGTACTCGTACTTATTGCGGCTTCCCCGTGGGATCTCCACGATGACCTCGATCGATCGGGGCTCGCTCATCTTCATCGCTCCTACCTTCCATACATTCGCAACGCCTCTGCTCCACGATGAAACCTAGAAGATCTCCGAGGCGCCCAGACCCTGGATTTACCTGGGGTGGTTGCCACCTGCATCAACCAGCGTCGTACGACCTGCACCGTATCGGTATGGTGCCTCATCCCTGGCCGTCCGGCCAAGAGAGCTCGGGATGCCAGCAGCTGAGACCGCCGGTATCGTTGGAAGATGAGCGCGGATGATGTTGCTCGCACCGCACACGACCGGCCCTGCAGGGCAGGGGCCGCGTTACTTCGCCCGCCAGCTCTCGGACCTGGACTTCAACGATCGGCTTCTCGATCTGGCCGCTGAGGAGCAGACGCCTCTTCTGGAGCGGGTCAAGTTCCTGACGCTGTTCAGCGAGCGGCTCGACGAGTTCTTCCAGGTCCATGTGGCCGGCCTGAAACGACAGGTCTCGGCCGGTATCCAGACACGGTCACTCAACGGGATGACGCCCGATGAGCTCCTTCGAGCAGTCCAGGCGTCGCTCACCACGATGCTCGCACGCCAGGAGGCGCTCCTGGTCAACGAGTTGCTCCCAGAGCTGTCCCAGGCGCAGATCGAGCTTTGTGACTGGGACACGCTGGGCTCAGGTGACCAAGCTCATCTTCGGGAGATCTTCGATCGGCTCATCCTTCCGGTGGTGACTCCGTTGACGGTCGACCCCAGCCACCCGTTCCCCTACCTGTCGAACCTCTCGTTGAACGTCGGGGTCGAGGTCAGGAGCCGAAGCACCGAGGAGACCCGTTTTGCTCGTGTCAAGGTTCCTCCCAATGTCCCCCGGTTGCTGAAGCTGCCCGAAGGGGACCGGTTCGTCCCGATCGAGCAGGTCCTGATCGCGTTCATCGGGGAGCTGTTCCCTGGGATGCAGACAGGTGAGCCGTGCGTGTTCCGGGTCACCCGCGACGCCGATCTCGCGCTCGAGGACGATGCCTCCGACGATCTCCTGCTGGCGCTGCAGGAGGAGCTCCGACGCCGCCGGTTCCTACCCGTTGTGCGCCTCGAGGTGGATACCCGGACCTCGGAAGTCTCCGTCGAACGTCTGACCACGGAGCTGGGTCTGGCTTCGGGGGACGTCTACCGGTTCAACGGCCCTCTCGGTCTCGACTGTCTCTGGGCATTGCATGCGCTCGATCGGCCAGCGCTCCACGACGAGCCCTGGACGCCGCTGGTCCCCCCGGCGTTGGCCGTTGTCGACCGTGACGAGGACGTGGGCATCTTCTCGGTGCTCGATCGCCGGGACGTCTTGGTTCACCACCCCTACGACTCGTTCTCGGCGTCGGTCGAGGAGTTCATGTCGGAAGCTGCAGACGACCCGCACGTGCTTGCCATCAAACAGTGCCTCTACCGCACTTCAGGGGATAGTCCGGTGGTGGCTTCCCTGGTACGTGCCGCTGAGCACGGGAAGCAGGTAGCGGTTCTGGTCGAAGTCACTGCCCGCTTCGACGAAGAGGCGAACATCGTGTGGGCCCGAGCGCTCGAAGAAGCCGGTGCTCACGTGATCTACGGGCTCATGGGGTTGAAGACCCATGCCAAGACCACCTTGGTGGTCCGTCAGGACGGCAACGATGTTCGCCGGTACTGCCACGTGGGAACCGGCAACTACAACCCTAAGACGGCGCGGATGTACGAAGACCTCGGCGTGCTGTCCTCCCGGCCTGAGCTCGGCGCCGATGTGACCCGGTTCTTCAACTACATCACCGGGTTCAGCCAGCCCCCGCACTACGAGGAGCTGGTCACCTCGCCTGGGGGCATCCGAGACTTCATCGTGGAGCAGATTGCCAACGAGGCGAAGGCGGGTACCGACGGACGCGTGGTCATCAAGATCAACGGTCTCGACGACCCTGCTGTCATCGACGCCCTCTACGATGCGTCTGCGGCTGGGGTTTCCATTGATCTGGTGATCCGAGGCATCTGTTGCCTGCGACCGGGCGTACCGGGTCTCTCGGAGACGATCCGGGTCCGGTCCATCGTCGGCCGTTTCCTGGAGCACTCGAGGATCTTCCGGTTCGGTGGCTCATCCGAAGAGCCGGCGCGGTTCTACATCGGTTCGGCCGATCTCCGCCGCCGGAATCTCGATCGGCGTGTCGAGGCGATGATCCCGGTGGTCGACTCGGAAGCGGTACGCCAGCTCGAAGAGGTTCTGAGTATCAACCTGGCTGACGATTCGCAGGCGTGGTCACTGCGACCGGATGGCAACTGGCAGCGCGTCCCGAAAACAGCCGGCATCGCCACCCAGGAGGTGTTGGCCAACGAGGCACTCGAGCGCAGTGCTCCCCCGGACGACTCCCGGCGCCCCCGGTCTGCCCAGCACAAGAGCGTGGGTGGTTGGGGACGCCACCGACGTCGCTCCTGATCGACTTCTTGACGCCACTGCCCCGCCCTCGGTGGCTGTGCCGCCGGCTCCCTTCGAGCACCGGCGGCGCCTCACGACGCTAGGTCGTGATGGCGTCGATGCGAGCGAGGACGTCGTTCGTCAACTGAGGGATGACGTCGAGGGCAGCCAGGTTCTCGGGGACCTGCTCCGTCGCTGGCGCCGGTGATGACCGAGGAGACGTGCGGGTTCTTGGCACACCAGGCGATGGAGAGCTGCGCCAGCGTGCAGCCGAGCTCCTGGGCGACCGAGCGCAGCTCTCTGACCTGCTCGTTGCGACTCTCGTCCGTCAACCTCGTCGGCAACCACTCGTCGCCGGGCAGTGTGGCCCGGCTCCCCTCGGGAATCCCGTCGAGGTACTTGCCCGTCAGGAGGCCCGAGCGCAAGCGGGCTCCACGTGGTGAGCCCGAGGCCGAGCTCGCTCGTAGAGCTGGAGCGAACTCTCTCGACGCGATCGCGTGCCAAGAGGTTGTACTGGGGCTGCTCGACCACCGGCTTGTGCAGGTGATGGCGCTCGGCGAGTCCCGACGGCCTCCCGGATCGCCTCCGCCGACCAGTTCGACGTGCCCCAGTAGAGCGCCTCGCCGCTCGTGACGATGTCGTGCATCGCCCACACGGTCTCCTCGATCGGCGTCTCGGGGTCGGGCGAGTGGCAGTAGACGAGGTCGACGAAGTCGAGGCCGAGCCGATCCAGCGACGGCCTCGATCGCCTGCAGGAGGTACTTGCGGTTCAGCGTTTCCGTCGTGTTGACGCCGTGATGGATCCCCCAGAAGAACTTGGTCGAGACGACGAAGTCCTGCGCGGGGCCACCCGAGGCGCGCGAGCGCCTCACCCATGACCGCTCGGACTCGCCCTGCGCGTAGACCTCGGCGTTGTCGAAGAAGTTGACCCCGCCGTCGTAGGCGGCGGCCATGCAGTCGGCGGCGAGCCCGACGTCCAGCTGGGCCCGAAGGTCACCCAGGATCCGAGGCACAGCTCGCTGACCTTCAGGCCGGACGCTCCGAGTCGTCGATACTCCATCTTCATGGTGTCGCCTCCCGTAACGGATATGGTGGCTGACCTGCTGTTTCAGTGGTCGGGCTGCCCGGATTTGAACCGGGGACCTCTGCGTCCCGAACGCAGCGCGCTAACCAAACTGCGCCACAGCCCGTGGGTCGGAACCGGGGTAAGACCGGGACCGGACCAGACGAGATGCTACCCGACGGTTGCGCCAGCGCTTCCCGGCTTGCCCCGTGCAGAGTCCCGGTCCGGTCCCCGATCCGGCTCCGGCTCCACCGACCGGCATCGTCGGGCAACCACCTTGGCGACGCGACGTCTGTCCATCTCGGCTACACGGAGCTCCCAACCGCCCACTTCGAGCACCTCGCCCTCCGTAGGGATATGGCCGAAGCCGTCGAACAGGAAGCCGCCGAGGGTGACGTACTCGCCATCAGGGAGGTCGATATCCATACGGTCCCGGACCTCGTCCACGTTCATCCGTCCGTCCACCAACCATCTGGTGCCATCAACTCGTACCACGTCCGGCTCGTCGTCAGGATCGAACTCGTCTGGCAGATCACCCACCAGTGCTCCGAGAAGATCCTTGACCGTCAAGACACCTTCCACCCCACCATGCTCGTCCACCACCACGGCGAACGCTCGCCGCTGCCGGCGCATCTCGGCCAGGACGTCGAGCACCAGCCGGGACTCGGGAACGAGGAACGGTTGCCGGAGGCGTCGGGAGATGTCGATGGTGTCGGGCTCGGGTCGGCCCAGCACCGTCTCCTCTGGCTTCACGCGCGATCAACCGTCCGGTGCCCACCTTCCATCCGGCGCGGAAGAGGTCGTTGACGAACAGCACGCCGATCAGATCGTCGAGGTTCTCGTCGTAGACGGGGAAACAACTGTGGCCGGTCTCCCGGACGGCACGGGTGACGTCTTCAGCAGTCAACGGGATCGAGAGCGCCACCACGTCGACTCTCGGCGTCATGACCTCCCGGACAACCGTGTCACGCAGATCTTCCAGGGCTTCGACGATGAACTGTTCCTGAGCATCGGCAGCGACGGAGCGAGCACCTCCACCGTTGCCGGTCCTGTTTCGCCCGCCCGCCCGTGACCCGACTCGATGATGGTCGGTTGGTGGGGGCTTCTCGTCGGGATGGCGTCCGAACATTGTGCGGGTGACGATCGCAGGTGTGCGAGCGCTCAGGCCCCCACCGCCGAGGGAGAGTCGGAGACGATCGAGAGGGGTTGGTAGGACTCGTCGAAGTACGTACCGCCGTCGAGGAGCGAGCTCACGGCTCGTCGGAGCCGGATCGGATCGAGCGGCTTCACCACCCACCCCTCGGCCCCGGAACGCCGAGCCAAGAAAACATCCGGCCGACGGTCGAGGAGCATGAGGACAGGAACGTGGTCCAGGTTGTCGTACGACTCCTCGAGCCGGAGCTCCAGGCAGACGGCCATGCCTCCCATGTTGCCCATCTGAAGGTCCACCACGACCAAGTCGACCATCTCTTCGGCCACCTCGGCCAGGACAGCGGGTCCCGAGCGTGCCTCTTTGATCTCGATGTCCGGCCGGCTGGCGATGGCGGTCACCTCGGCCCGAACAGAAGGAGCGTCGCTGGCCACGAGAACGGTTCGCACAGTATGGAGATTAGCCCGCTGCACGGGTGCCCTTTCCGGGGGAAGATCGGGTCCCAGAGGAAGGAGATGGAGGCGAGGACGACGAAGGAGCAGAAGGAGAGGGCGTTCCTTCTCCGGCCGGGAACAGGAGATCGGCGATGGTGGCCAGACCACCGAGGTCGTGGACATCGGAGTTGAGCAGGGGGACACGAGCGACAGGGGCGGGAGCCACGTCGGCCACCAGGTCCGCGTAGGTCTGTTCCTCCCGGTCCGATGCCGCGGTGTACCCCCGCAGGTTGCTCCACCAGGTCGACGCAGCGCGGACCCCTCGGTCCCGTGGGCAGCGGTCGGCAGAGCGGCCAGGATGCGAGTCGTCGGCGAACCTCGGCTGCACCCGGTTCACGATGAGGGCCGGTGGCGACATCCCCGCGTCGGTCAGCTTGGCCGAGAAGTGGACGGCCTCGTCGACCGAGTCCGGACGGGGCGAGGCCACCAGGACGAACGCCGTGGTCGGCTCGGCCAGCAGCTTCCGGACCTGGGCGGCCCGGTTCCGGAACCCCTCTTCCATGCCTTCGAACGCCTGGAAGAACGTCACCGCATCCCGCACGATGTCGGCCCCGGCCACCTTGGAGATGGTCCTTCAACAGCGCCTGGGCGGCGACGCCCATCACCCGCAGTGCCGACCCGGGTGGGCTTCATCAACACTCGGAACACCTTGTTCTCCAGGAAACGGGTCAACCGCCGGGGAGCGTCGAGGAAGTCCAGGGCGTTCCGTGTCGGAGGGGTGTCCACCACGATCAGGTCGAACCCGCCCTCGGTCGAGCAGCTCGTAGAGCTTCTCCATGGCCATGTACTCCTGCGTGCCCGAGAGTCCGCCGGTCAGGTTCCGGTAGATCCGGTTGTCCAGGATGCCCTTCGCCTGCTCAGGGGTGTCGGCGTAACGGTGGACCAGGTCGTCGAAGGTGGCTTTCGGGTCGAGCATCAGGGCGTGGAGCTCCCCTGGCCAGCTTCCGTCGATGCGGGTCGGGGTGTTGGTCAAGGAGTCGAGGCCGAGCGAGTTGGCCAGGCGCCGGGCGGGGTCGATGGTCACGACACAGGCGTCGACGTCCGAGCCGTGCTGCTTCGAGGGCGAAGGCGGCTGCAGTGGTCGTCTTCCCCACCCCACCCGATCCGCAGCACACGATGATCGACCGCTCTTCCACCAGCTCGTCCAGTGTGGGTGCAGGCAGCTCGTCCAGTGTGGGTGCAGGCGGCTCGTCCACCGTGGGTGCAGGGTTCGTCGAGCTCATGAGGGCACCGACTCCGGACGGTCCTTGTGCTCGCTGAGCGCTTCGATGCCAGCAGCGAGGGAGGCCGCCAACACGCCGAGCTCATCCGGGCCGATGGAGGCGGTGAACAAGAACGGAGCCCGTAACTGGGGCAGCGGTAGCTCAGCCGCCAGCCGGTCGAGCTGCTCGCTCTGGAGGGCCTGACGGGTGAGCCGAAATTGACGTGCCTCCTCCAGGGCGGTGAGCGCGTCGTGCCCAAGCGACACCCCGGCAGCGTCTGCCGCCTGAGTGGCAGTGTTGTCGAGGCCGGCCAGCGGTGGATAGCAGGCGTTGGCGATGACCGGACCGAGCGCGACGCCCACCTTGTCCTCGAGTTGGTACGCGGCTTCGACCACCTCGTTCACCGGCATCTCTTCGGGCAGTGTGACCAAGGCCACCTGGCATCGGGCCGGGTCGGTGAGCAGGGCCACCACATCCGTGGCTTGGGTGCGGATCGGGCCGCCACGGGCGGCGTCGAGCAGTCCGCTGGCCGACGAGAGGAAGGTCATGGTGTGACCGGTGGCCGGAGCATCGACCAGCACCAGATCGGCCACACCGCTGCGTTCGATCTGCTTGATTTTGCCCAGGACCAGGATGTCCTTGATCCCGGGGATGGCGCTGGCCACCACGTCGAGGACCCCTGACGACATCAACCGCTTCGACACCCGACGCAGCCCGTGGTCGGCGAGGTACTCGAGCAGGGCATCGTCCGGGGTGATCGTCCGGGCTTGGACCGTCCCTGGCGGTATGACCGCGTCATCGTCGGTGCCCGCTCCGCTACGGCTACTGCCACCGTCGTGCCGCCCGTCATCCACGTGCTCGACGCCTGCCGCAGCCAGGACCGTCCCCGCGTACCCGAGGTCACTGTCGGTGCCGAACGCGGTGGAGACACCCGGGCGCCCCTCGAGCTCCACCACGAGGACCGAGAGGCCGGCATCGGCGGCCATGCGGGCCAGCGCGGCGACGATGGTTGTTTTTCCGACCCCGCCCTTGCCGGCCACGATGAGGACGCTGCTCTGTCTGCAGAAGGTGCTGACGTCCATAGCTCTTCGGAGCGTAGTGCCCGCTCTCGTCGACGGGTCGGCTTGGTACCCAGACGGTGCAATTGGTCGAACAACGGTCCGGATCCAGGGCAATTCGGCCTGTCCGGGAGAAGAAAACCTGCTCACGCCCCTTGTCGTGCCGTTACTTCGCGAGTACTTTCAGCATTGTGGCGGAGCCCACTGGGCGTGAAGGGGGGATGGGAACAATGGTGCAGGCGGTCGACACATGGCAGATCAAGGCGTCATGTCGAGGGCCACACGCTGAGGTCTTCTTTCCGCCGGCACATGCCGAGCGGAAGGAAGAGAAGGTCCAGCGAGAGGCCCGGGCAAAGTCCATCTGTGCCACATGCGCAGTGCGATCGGACTGCCTCGACTACGCCATCCGCATTCGCGAACCTCACGGTATCTGGGGTGGGATGAACGAGATGGAGCGCAAGCAACTGGTCGAACGCCGAGCTGGCTGAGCTCCGGCTGATCCTCGGCCGGGCTCAGTACCCGCTCTGCAACACGTGCTGTTGCCGTTCTGTCGATAATCCGCACGTGCTCGTTCGTAGTTACGCAGCGTGCCATGAGCGCCGCGCCGACGCCGTTCAACCCACCGCCATCGAGCTGGCAGCAGCGCGGACCCCTTTGCTGGTGCAGAGCGACGAGGGCTGTTGGTCGGTGGCGATACAGATGGCTGCCGTCAGGTAGTTGGCGGAGGCGATCACGGCTCTGCTCACTGAATTGGCAGGGTCGTTAAGGTGATCGGCGATGGAGGCCTGCGAGAGCCCTTCGATGACCGCCGGACTGAACGTCGACGTTCCGGTGACAGCCCGGTTCCCGATATCGATGAAGGGAAATTGCCTGCCGTCGACGGGTCCGTCACCACCGGGTACCGAGATCGGGCCGAACCGATCGATCAGCGCCTGTTCGAACGCCGTCGGGGTGGCAATTCTGGTGAAGGTCCCATCGGTACCCGGAACGTCGGAGTACTCCTCCAGCCCGGTAAACGTCAGGTACTGGCTCTGGTATGTGGCGCCGTCGAAGCTGAAAGTCTGGATGGACGGAAACACTGCTGTCGACGACGACTGCATGTTCCGGAGATGGGCAAAGGTTCCGAACCGGGAGAGGGCCACCACCAGTGCCCACCGCTCGGAGGCGCAGAACGAACAGTATTCGGCGCCTACGTAGAGCACGTCGGGCTTGCCCCCCACGGTGAGCAGAGGCTGGTTGTGGAGGAGGACCGGAGGTACGAGGGGTGTGTTGGGTGCGTTCACTCCCACGGCGTCGAAGGTCGACTGCGGGACGGCGGCGAGGTCGTGGACGACAGCCTGGGAGATCTCTGGCCGATTGACGACGAGCGTTGTTCTCGAATCGGTCAGTGCCAGCACCACCAGCACGATCACTCCGATCAGGAGAACCACGACCGCGGCCCAGGCAAACCGGACCGTTCTGGTGAGTGGCGTCCGACCCGACCCGACCTGGTCGTGAGCCGGGTCCGAAACGAGGGCATCACCAGGGACGGCCGTATCTCCCGGCCTGGCGGGATCGTTGGCAGCACTGGCTTCACTGGGGATATCGGCGTTGTTCGTCACCAACTGTCTCCGAAGACCTCTTGACTACCTGGCTGCCTGGTGCCGAGACCTCTGGTGCCGGCGTGTTCCTCTGTGCCCACGATCGAGCAGTAGGAGGCACCCGCTCTTCGGCGTCATCCCGCTCTCGGCGACTCTGCCGCTGGGTCGCTCGGGCCACGATCATCGTCCAACGGCCCGGCTTCCAAGCCGAGCATGACGGGCGCAGTGGTGACGATCAGCACGAAGAGCAGGAAGGTGATCACGTGCACCGACGTGCACCACAGGCAGATGGCTTTGATGATGAAGAGCTCGGCACTGATCAGGTAGATGACCATGCCGATCCCGGCGATCCCCAGACCCAGCCGAGCAAGATGGATCCGACGGTCCTGCGACCGCCATGCCGCGGGAAGGCAGAGGACGACCATGGGAACGAAGTACACCAGGCCGAGCACGGCCACCGGGATGCCGAACACATACGACTGCGGGCTGGTGGTCACCTTCTCGCAGTTGATGGCTCCGCCTGCTGCCGGACACGACAAGGTCACCGCTGTCGAGAAGTGGGCGATGGTCAGGTAGGTGGCGACGCAGAGACCGATGATGCTCAGCACCAGGCTGGTGGCCGGCTGCCACCGGAGCGTTCGCATCGTCTGCCTCGCTCCTGTCAGCTCAGCTTGAGCGCTTTGGCCGCAGCCTGAACGCCGGAGCTCTGGCAGACCGACGCCGGCTTGTTGCCGGTGGCGGCACAGATGGTTGCGCTGATGTAGTTGGCCGAAGCCACGATGGCCTGACCCACCTGGTTGCTCGGATCGGAGAGCCCGTCGGCGATCTCACTGTGGGACAGGTTGGCCAGAATGCCAGGGTTGTACGCCGGTCCGGTGATGATCGCCTTGTTGGCGATGTCGACAAACGGGTAACCGAACTGTCCCGCGGTGGCGTCAGGGTCGATCGGTGGCTGCTCGTACTTGTTGAGTATCGCCTGCTGCGCCTTGGTGATCTTGTCCAGAGGTTGATAGCTCTCACCCTCGGGAATGTTGCTCAACTGCTCCACCGGCTGAAAGGTGATGTACGGGCTGGTGTACGTAGACCCCTGGAAGCTGAAGGTGTTGGTCGCCGGATCCACGTCGGTGTGTGACGAGGCGGTGACCTTCAGATTCGAGAACGTGCCGAACCGTGACAACGCGGCGATGAGCGCCCATCGTTCGGCCCCGCAGTAGGGGCAGTACTCGGCGCCGACGTAGAGGATGCCCGGCTTGCCGTCGAAGGTGAGCGGAGGCTGCGAGGAGAGCACGACCGGTGGGTTGAGCTGGACGGCCGAGGTGACCCCGACTTTGTCGTAGACCGACGTGGGGATGTTGGTCACCTTGTTCACCACGCTCGCAGGGGCAGGCGTGACCGGCGTGTAGCTGGCATTCGACGTCCCCGAGCCCAGCACGTTGACCAGCACCAGCACCAGCACGACGACGATCACGAGACCGACCCCGCCCCAGGTCATGGTGGTAACCGAGATGCGCCGCGGTGGTGGAACCGGACCACCCTTGCCCTTCGGGCCGCCAGGCCCGCCACCCCGTTTGCCACCACCGGCCGACCCACCCCGGCCCGACGGAGCCTTGGTCGAGACCGCCCTGCTCTGCTGTCGGCTGCGGTCCTTGGCCGAATTGCCCGGTTTGGGCGTGTTGCCCCCCGGCTTCGGCTTGTTTCCCCCGACGGGCGCTTGCTTCTTCTGTGCCATGGTCCCCGCTGCTTCCGGATAGTTCTACGGTCCCGGTGAGCGTACCGGGTCTGCGCCGATGCTCGCAGTCGGGCCTCTTACGTCGGTCTCCCCACGTCGGCTTCCCCTCCCCTTGTCCCTCACCTACTTCGGTTCCTCGGTCTACCTCGCTCCAGCGGAGTGGCACTGTACTGAAGGGCCCGACGGTAGCCTGGCCTAATGCCGTCTCCCGTTCGTGATGCCGCCACGGTGATGCTGGTCCGGGACTCCGTCGACGAGGACGGGCAGCCGGCCATCGAGGTCTGCATGCTCCGGCGCAACCTGAATGCCGAGTTCGTGGCCGGTGCCTATGTGTTCCCGGGCGGGTCGGTCGATCCCGGTGATCGTGGTGCCGAAGTCGAGGTGTTCTGTTCAGGACGATCGGACGCCGAGGCCAGTGCCTTGCTCGGGGTGGACAGCGGTGGCCTCTCTTTCTGGATCGCCGCACTCCGTGAGTGCTTCGAGGAGGCCGGCGTGCTGCTGGCCTACCCACGAGATACGTCGAGCGATGCCGGGTCATCGACCATGCTCGACACCTCGGACCCGGTGGTGGCAGCTCGCTTTGCCGCCTATCGGGACGGGGTCAACGCCGGTACCACCAGGTTCGTGGACGTCTGCCAGGCCGAAAATCTCATCCTTGCCACCGAAACGGTCCACTACGTCAGTCACTGGATCACGCCGTCCTTGGCTCCCAAACGGTTCGACACCCGCTTCTTCGTCACCGCCGCTCCTCCGGGGCAGGTGGCCGTGCACGATGACGGGGAGACCATCGCCACCATCTGGGTTCGTCCGGACGACGCGCTCGCCCGCAGCGAAGCTGGTCAGCTCGAGCTGATGCCACCGACGATTGCCAACTTGCAGTATCTCGGGCAGTTCGACGACACCGAAGCTCTTCTCAAGGCTGCTGCTGCCATCACCGAGGTGCCGACGGTGGAGCCGGTGGTCCTGATCGAGGATGGTGGGTTCAGGGTGCTACACCCTGGCGATCCTGGTTACGACGATGCACTGGCCAAAGAACGGTCAGCCTGACTGAACCCGGCTGACCGGCTCCGGTAGGTCCCCAGCCCTGACTGCAGCCTCGACGTGGTCGAGCATGCGGGCGCTACACCCGTCCATGGCCACCACTGGGGCGATGTCGGTGACGATCTGTTCGGCGATCGCAGCGAAGACCGAGGCCAGAGGTTGCCCGTCGTCGAGAGCAACCGGACGGCCGTTGTCCCCGCCGTCGGCTACCGACGGATGGATCGGCACCTGCCCGATGAGAGGGACCCCGATGTCGGCGGCGAGCCTGGCACCCCCGCCCGATCCGAACAGTGCGTAGCTCGTTCCGTGCTCGCAGGTGAAGTCGCTCATGTTCTCGATGACACCCGCCACCCGCAAGTAGCCCTTGCGGGCCATGTCCGCGGTCCGGGCCGCAACCTTCTGTGCTGCCAGCGGTGGCGTGGTGACGACGATCATCTCGGCGCGGGGGAGCATGCGGGCCAGCCCCATCTGGATGTCCCCGGTGCCCGGAGGCATGTCGATCAAGAGGTAGTCGAGGTCCCCCCAGTGGACGTCCTCGAGGAACTGCTGTACCGCCCGGTTGAGGATGAGCCCTCGCCACATGATGGCGCTGTCCTCGTCGGCCAGGAAGCCCATGGAGAGGACTCGGAGCAGGCCGGTGCCGATCCGTTGCTCCAGCGGGACCATCTTCTTCCCACGGGCTTCGACCTCCCCCTGCATGCCCAAGAGGCGTGGAACAGAGAAACCCCAGATGTCAGCGTCGAGGACGCCGACAGTGAGTCCACGACGGGCCAGCGCCACGGCCAGGTTCACCGTGATCGAGCTCTTACCGACGCCCCCCTTCCCCGAGGCGATGGTGAGCACCCGGGTACCGGCCGGGATATCGGTCGCCGGAGCAGATTCACGGGCGATCCATCGAGCCTGCTTCATGACGGCTTGACGTTCCTGCTCACCCAGGGTGCCCGTCCGGACCTCGACCGATACCACGCCGGGCAGGGACGACACCCTGGTCTCGACGTCCCGACGGATCTGGTCACGGAGGGGACAGCCGGCGATGGTCAGTGCCACCTCCACCTCCACGGTCCCGTCGACCGCCACCTCGACGGCCCGAACCATGCCCAGCTCCACGATGCTCGCACCGAGCTCCGGGTCGATCACGCCCTTGAGGGCATCGCGGACGGACTCGGCTGTCAGGGGTTCGGATAGCGGGGACTCGGCCGTCGAAGGCTCGGATCGCGCCTGCTCTCCGCCGGTTCGAGTCCTGTGAGAAGGCGTTGCCACGAGGCAATTCTGACTGTTCATGCCCTGGAGGCCACCCGATGCCCGTTGTGGGTTGGGTGCAGCGTGAAGCACAGCGTGGTACCGGTGTGGTGGTGGCGCGGATACGCTGTAAGGCAAACGAACGGATCGGGTACAGCGCCTGGGGCGCGGTACCTGTCGCCGGTCGTGACCAGTCGACGAGCTCCAGGAGGATTGCCGGTGAGCGCGACCATGCAGAACGTCAGCATCGGAAAGAAGCCAAGCCCGGTCACCTTGACCGACTTTGCTGCTACCAAGGTGGCCGAACTGCTGGCTCAGGAGGACACCGCCGACCTTGCTCTCCGTGTCGCCGTTCGACCGGGAGGCTGCTCGGGCTTCAGCTACGAGATGTTCTTCGATGCAGACGTCGCCGATGACGACATCGTGCGGGAGTTCGGCTCGGTGAAGGTGGTCGTCGACTCGGCCAGCGCCGACCTGCTCAAGGGTTCGACCCTCGACTACAGCGACGGCCTGCAGGGTGCCGGCTTCCACGTCACGAACCCGAACGCCGCCCGCACCTGCGGCTGCGGCTCTTCCTTCAGCTGATCCGCTGATCCGGCTCCGCGTCGACGATGTCGACGTCGAGGTTCCGCAGGACGACGCGACACTCCTCGACGTACTGCGAGATCATCTCGACCTGCGCACGCCCAAGGACGGCTGCAGTCCACAGGGCCAGTGCGGGTGCTGCACGGTCTGGGTGGACGGTGCGCCACGAGTGTCGTGCGTGACGCCTGCTCGCCGTGTGGCCGGTCGTCACGTGACCACGATCGACGGGCTGCCGTCAGACGTTAGAGAGCGGTGGGCGGGCGCGTTCACTGAAGTGGGCGCAAGCCAGTGTGGTTTCTGTACACCCGGCATCATCATGCGGCTGGCCGCACTGGGTGAGCCGGCTGCAACCACCCACGGTCCAGTGCCCGACTCGAAGATCCATCAGGCGCTGCTTGCCCATCTGTGCCGGTGTACCGGATGGCAGACGGTCGTGGAAGCGGCCCGGTTGGTGTTCGACGGTCCTGGTGAGGATGGGCCGAATCGCACGCAACCATCGCCCCGTGACCTGGAGTCGGCTGCTCGGCGAGCATCGATCGAGGGTGGATCGCCCCAACGTGTCGGACCGACGATCGCGCTTGGCTCCGGATCGTTCGCAGACGACACAGCGCCAACCGATGCAGCAGTGGCCCTGCCCGATGGGGCCGGGGGCTTCGTGGTCGCCGACTCGGTGCAGGCGGCTCGGTCGGCCATCGGCAAGGTCCAGGGACGCCGCACCACGATTCCGCTGTCCCATCCGATCGAGCTGCCTCCAGGAGAGTGGGCACTCACCCTGAGAACTACGTGGGTGGAGCCTGCCTATCTGGAGCCTGATGCCTCGTGGTCTCTTCCGGACGGAGAGCCGGCGTCTCCGTGTGCCAACGGCGGCGCCTTCGGTGGGAAGCGACACTCGCCTCTTCCTGACACAGCACGCCGGCTGGCTGCCGAGCACGGGCGACCGGTCCGTGTGCTGTGGACCCGGGAGGACGTCGTGGTGAACGGGCCGAAACGACCGCCGATCGCTGCGGGGATGGCTGCGGACGGAACCGGTGTGCTGCGGGTTGGGGTGTCGACTGCCACGCCGGACGAGCTATGGAGCGGCTCTATGGGCACCATCGTCCAAGCGGTGGCCGCCGTGGCCCCGGGCCTGTCGGTGGAGCCGTACCCGATCGTCGGTCCCCCGGTGTCCGGTGATCTTCGCGCTGCGGTCTGGGCCGAAGCGGCGGTACTGGCGGCGTGCCTCCCTATCGTGGAAGCGCGTGGGCCCGGTCCGTACCGCGATGTCCCCATCGAGATCGTGGCGCCGAGCGGAGGCCGTGCCACGGTCCGGTGCGGCGTCGACGATTCGATCACCGTCTCGGTGGCCGCAGGAGACGTGCTCGATGAGATCGTCCTCCGCTCCTACTGCATCGGTGCCGTCCACCAGGCGTTGGGATGGGTGCGCAACGAAGGCATTGCCGTCGATGATCAGGGATCGGTTCACGACCTCACCATTCGTTCGTTCGGGATCCTCCCGGCCCGATCGGTGCCCCCGATCTCCGTGGTCATGGAGCCCGATCGAAGCCGTGATCCGGTGAATGGGTCGGACGCCGTCTTCGCCGCCACTGCTGCCGCATGCTGGCTGGCTGATGGTCTGGGCCCGTCGTGGCCGACTCGACGCGCGTCGGGCACCTCTCTCGCCACCAAGGTGGATACAGCCCGAGTAGGAAGTACGTCATGAGCGCTCCGATCGGTCCCTACACGCCCATAGTGAGAGCCGGCCCGTGGCTGGTCTGCTCTGGCCAGTTGGGACTGGCTCCATTAGACCCGGATACCGCTGCCGGCTCGGCGCCCGTACTGATCGAGGGGGGTGTGGTGGACCAGCTCCGCCAGGCCTTGGCGAACGGCGAGCGCCTTCTCCACAGCGAGGGCGCCACGCTGGCCGATGTGGTCAAGACCACCGTGTTTCTCACCGACATGGATGGCTACCCGGCCGTGAACGAGGCGTATGCGGCGTTCTTCGGGCAACATCGACCGGCTCGCTCGGTGGTCGCCGTCGCAGGGCTTCCAATGAGCGCTTTGGTCGAAGTGGAGCTTTGGGCGTACCGAGCCTCTTAGGCCGTAGCTCCTCGTCCGGGGTGCTGTGGATGCGTCTCCAAGCCGTCGATCGTCAGCCGCCCGGGGTCACATGCGGCTCCGGGTGTGGAAGCGACGGGTGAATTTTAAAAATAAAACCGTTACGTCTTGACATCTCGTTCGTTTGGATGGCGGTGAGATCACTTCGCCTTCTTTCGGCGTTCCTCTCCTTCCTCTCCTTCCTCTCCTTCGCTCGAGGCATCATCGGTCACTGTTCTCGAATATTCGTGACGCTCGCGCTCGTTGTGACTGTCTGTATCGGTGTTCTCAGTGTGGGACCCAACACAGTCACGGCGGCGACTGTGTCTCAGCCCAACTGGTCCGTGCTGCAGGCCGAGGCGATCGCTGCGGTGGGCGCTCAGCGTGACGCCGGGTCGATCAGCGTGGTCGCCGGCATGTCCGCTACTGCCTCCACCTCGTTCTCTCATGGAGGCTCGACCATCTCTGCCGACGAGGCCTCGATGGTCCTCAGCGATGATGCCGGTGCGTTCGTGATGACGACGTCGTACATCGGGGAAGAGCAGTTGGTCGTGGCGGTGACCAGCCTTGCCGGAGCGCCGGAGACCACCATCTTGGTCTTAGCCCCGGACGGAGCCGTATCCACTGTCTACGGGCCGCACCAGGCGCAGGAGTCGTCGGTCGGAGAAGCGGTGTCGTGTGACGTCGTTACCGAGGTGCCGTACGTCATCGGCTCCATCTTTGGACCTCTGATCGACGGGTACGGAGCTATCTGGTGTTCGGGATCTCCCGGGGTCTCGCTCGGCGTGGCGCTGTACGAGCACCAGCCGGGCGTAGGTTCCGTAGGTCTCAACGACATCGCTGACGCCAGTGGTGCCAGCGCAGCGTCGGCCGACGCGTACTACCCCTGCTCCGAGATCACGAGGGCCGACGCCTTCGAGACAGCTCTGGGGGCGGATGCTGGGGGCATGTACTACTTCCAAACCTCTGGGTGGGCAGGCCTGCCCTGCGCCCTGTGACGCCGCATGGTCTCGCTCTGTACCTCGATCCGAGCCTACGGTGGAGTGGTAGGGAGGCGGAGCGTGGTGGGTGCCGATGAAGGGGTTGACGGGCCTGAATCGGCCGGCAGGACTGAACTGATAGCGCGCGGGATGTCGGCGGTGTCGGCGGACGGCGACCAACTGCTGCACGATGCCCAGCAGGGCGACGACGACGCTCGGGGCCTTCTGGTCAGGCGCGAATGGCCGACCGTCTTCGCCATCGTCTCGGCGGGTACGAGGAACCGGTTCGAGGCAGAGGAGCTGACCCAGGAGGTCTTCGCCCGGGTCTTCGCCCACCTGTCGACGTATCGGGCCGGAGGGGCTCCCTTTCGAGCGTATGTCGCTCAGATCGCCCGCAACCTGCTGCGTGACCGCTGGCGACAGCAACGGAGCAGGCCCAGTGCCGAAGATGAGCTGTTGGAGCGGGCCGACGACTGCCCCGGGCCCGAGGCACAGGTGTTGGGGGCTTTCGATCGCGATGCGTTGATCGTCGCTCTCGCCAGGATGCCGGCAGATCATCGGCAGGTCATCCGGATGAGGCTGTACGAACGGAGGACGACCGAGGAGGTCGCATTGGTGTTGGGCCGGAGCACGGACGCGGTGCGTCAACTCCAGCATCGGGCGTTGGCGCGGCTCCGGCGTGAGTATCTGGTCGATACCAGACCGGACGTGGAAGGTGCAGAGGGCAGGGGAGGCAGCGAACGTGGCTGACGACATCGGACAGAACCCTCCGGCCGACGATGGCGAGATGTTGCATCCTGATCATGAGGCACAGGGCAGTGAGACACGACGTCACCTCGACCAGGCTGTCGACGGTCGTCTCGGACTTTCTGTCCACGACGACCTGGTTGTAGAGGACGAGCTCAGCGATCTGGCGACAGTGGCCGGATGGGTGAGCACCCTCAGCGACGAAGAGTGGGAGACCGTCGGTGCTCTTGCCGATGAGCGTCAGGTTCATCCTGCCCCCTCCCCCCCCTTGGCCATCCCGCCTGACGGGTTCCATATCTCCCAGGCAGGGTGGCGTCACGCTCGGCGGTCTGGTGGGCGTGTCCGGGCGCCACAGGTGACCCGGTCGATCGTGGCCGCGCTCGTTGCGGTCGTCGTGGTCTTGGGGGGAGCAGTGCTGGTCAGGTGGACCGGTATCGGGACGGGATCTCAGCCCCCGTCTCCGGCCCCTGTTTCGGCCAAGCTGACTCGGGTGGGGGGGGCGGTGGTCCTCACTCCTGGTGGGTCTCAGTCTCGACCCGCAGGTGCGCAGGCGGTCACCTGTCTTTCCGACACGGCCTGTGTGGTGGTGGCGAACGGATCGGACGGTGCGTTCACCGGGTGGACGTCTGACGGTGGTGTGACATGGACGGAACAGGTTGCACCGGGGCAGATCACCGAGCTCGCCGCGCTGTCCTGCCCCTCTGCATCCGCCTGCACTGCGGTGGGCCGCACCGGTAGTGGGGAGGGGGCGATCATTGCCACCGTAGACGGAGGTCGTAGCTGGTCTGCTGATGCTGCTCCATCAGGGATCGCCTCGTTACAGGCGGTGAGCTGCCCCTCCCTCTCTGTCTGCGTGGCTACCGGAACGCCCATCTCGGGTGCCGGTCCTGCAGTTGTGATCACGAGCGATGGGGGTCGACGGTGGGTAGACACGGCAGATCCTTCTGGTCTGGCCACCATCGGGACAGTGTCGTGCCTGACAGCGACTACGTGTTTGGTGACCGGTGAGCCCGGACCGGCCCTGGACGAGGGATCCGGCGTGACCTCGATCAGCATGGATGGTGGCCAGTCGTGGTCGACGCCTGCTGGTACGAACGGCGTGGCCAAGCCGCAGTGGGCGTCCTGTCCGAACGCGTCGACGTGTTACGTGGTGGGTACCAACAACGCTGGGGGCATGCTGGGCATTGCCACATCGGCGGACGGGGGTGGTATGTGGCAGAACGACGATCCTCCTGGTCGTGGCCTGACCACTGGGGGAATCATCGGACTGTCATGCTCGGGCGCCGACTGCCCGACGGTGTCCAACTCGGTAGCTTCCACCGTGCTCGATGTGGTGTCCAACGGGAATAGCGGCAGCGTGGGTGGTCCGATCTCGACTGTGCTCTCGTGTTCGACAGCGACGTCGTGTTGGGTGATACAGGCGGCCGGTGCCGGGTTCGCTGCTCAACCGGTCGGGACAGCGGTGACCCTGCCGTCCGGTTGAGCAGCGCCCTCGAGGTCCCCGTGTGCTTCCTGTTCAGGGAGTCCAGGACGTCTGACCGAAGCGGTAGCCCACCGAGCGCACCGTCTGGATCAAGGGGGCGTGTTCTTCGCCCAGCTTGGCCCGTAGTCGACGGACGTGGACGTCCACCGTCCGTGCCCCGCCGTAGTACTCGTAGCCCCATACCCGGCTGAGGAGGGTCTCCCGGGTGAACACCTTGCCCGGTCGTGCTGCCAGAAACCGCAACAGCTCGTACTCCATGTAGGTGAGATCCAGCACCCGACCCGATACCGCCGCCTGGTAGGTCTCCAGGTTGAGCACCAGGGGACCGTGCTCCAACAGTTCGGGCCGGAGTCCCCGGCCTGACCGCCAGAACAGATGTGTCAACCGTGCTACCAGTTCATCGGGGTTGACCGGCGTCAGACACAGGTCGTCGAACAGGTCCTCCCGTAGCTCTAACGAGGAGAGCTGCGAAGGATCGATCACGATCACCGCGGGGGCCAGAGGAACCTCACGCTTACGGATCTGGCGGCAGAGGAACAGCGCGCCGGCAGGGTCGTCGCTGGCGCAGATGATCGCGCCCGACCAACCATCCTCGGGCTCTTCCGACTCGGCCAGTTCCGGCCTGCTGATGGCGTGCCACGGGTAGCCCCCTCGATCGAGGGCCGAGACAATGGAAGTGGGCAACGGGTCGGGAAAACAGAGCAGTGGTTCCACGATGTGTCCCTCCCTTCCGTTCCGGCTGGTTCCGAGGCTCAATTACAGCAGGGGTAGGTATCGGTCGAGCTCGAACTGGCTGACGTGTGCCTTGTACTCGTCCCACTCTGCTCGCTTGTTACGGATGAACCATTCGAACACATGATCACCCAACGTGGAGGCGAGCAACTCGGACGACTCCATCTCGCTCAAGGCCTCGAACAGGTTGCCGGGAAGGTGGACGATCTCTTTGGCAGCGAGCTCTTCTGTGGTGAGATCGAAGAGATTTGCGTCAGTTTCGAGGGGGAGCTCATACTCGTGTTCGATCCCCTGAAGTCCGGCGGCGAGTATGACCGCGAAGGCCAGGTACGGGTTGCAGGCGCTGTCCGGCGCTCGGTACTCGATCCGCGTCGACTCCGTCTTTCCCGGCTTGACCACCGGGACCCGTACTAAGGCGGATCGGTTGTTGTGTGCCCAGGACAGGTGAATGGGCGCTTCGTACCCGGATACCAACCGCTTGTACGAGTTCACCCACTGGTTGGTCACCGCAGTGATCTCACTGGCATGCCGGAGGAGACCGGCGATGAACTGTTCGGCCACCACGGAGAGACCGTGGGGTCGGTCGAGGTCGACGAAGGCATTGGTATCTCCCTCGAAGAGGGAGAGGTGCGTGTGCATGCCCGATCCCTGCACACCGGCCAGCGGTTTGGGCATGAAGCTGGCGTGTACGCCCTGTTGGCGGGCCATCTCCTTGACCACGAGCCGAACGGTCATCACCGTGTCCGCCATGGTGAGGGCGTCCGTGTACCGAAGGTCGATCTCGTGTTGGCTGGGGGCATCCTCGTGTTGAGCGTGCTCCACCGGAATGCCCATCTCCTCCAGGGTGATCACCGTTCGCTGGCGGATATCGCTAGCCCGATCGGCGACCGTCAATTCGAAGTACGAACCCGAGTCCAGGGTCTGCGGCGTGTGTGCCGGATCGGCGTCAGCGAAGTAGAAGTACTCCATCTCCGGTGCGGCGTAGAAGGTGTAGCCCCGGCTCCGGGCCCGCTCGAGCGTTCGCCGCAGAACGTGGCGAGGGTCGCCTTGGAACGGTGAACCGTCCAGGTTGACGATGTCGCAGAACACTCGTGCGACTGCCCCGGCAGGAGCATCAGCGTGTGCCGTTCCCGGGGACTGGATGATTCCGTGGCTGTGCCAGGGCAGCAGTTGGAACGTCTTGGCATCCGGGCGGGCGAGCACGTCGCTCTCTTGGACACGGCTGAACCCGTCGATGGCCGAACCGTCGAAGGTCATCCCCTCTTCCAAGGCGTTCTCGAGCTCTGCCGGGGTGATGCTGAAGGTCTTGGGGGTTCCCAGCACATCGGTGAACCACAGCTGGACGAAGCGGATCCCTCGCTCCTCCACCGTCCGTAGTACGTACTCCTCTTGACTCCTCATCGCGTACCTCTACCTACGTCGTCGCCTCGTCACTGGTTGTCATTGTCACAGGTCGCCGGCTCTGCTGCTGCAGCACTGCTGTCGCCTGGCATACGAAGCCGGGTCCCAAGGGACCCGGCTTCGGTGCTCACAGATGGTTGCGGCCTGCTGGTCCGGCCGGTGCGGGTGGGTCAGGTCAGTTCCCTGCTGCCGCGCCGCAGATGGTGTCAACGATCAGCGCGCTCACGACGTAGGGGTCCATGTTGGCGTTCGGACGACGGTCCTCCAACCAACCCTTCTTGTTCTTGGCCGTGCCCCAGGGAATGCGGACCGAAGCTCCCCGGTCTGACGTGCCGTAGCTGAACTTGGAGAAGTGGGCCGTCTCGTGAGCCCCGGTCAGGCGGCTCTCGATCCCGATGCCGTAGTTCGCCACCGCTTCGTCGACCCGGGTGCCCAGCGCCTCGCAGCCGGCGATGATGGCGTCCCAACCACCGTCCTCCCGCATGGCCTTGGTCGAGAAGTTGGTATGGGCGCCAGCGCCGTTCCAGTCACCCAGGATGGGCTTCGGCTCGAGAGTGGCGTAGACACCGAAGTCCTCGGCGATCCGGAACAGGAGCCACCGGGCCACCCACAGGTGATCGCCGATCAGCGGAGGAGGAAGGACGCCGATCTGGAACTCCCACTGGCCCATCATCACCTCGGCGTTGGTTCCCTCGATACCGAGTCCGGCCTTGATACAGGCGGCGGTGTGTCGCTCGACGATCTCTCGGCCCGGCATCTTGTCCCCGCCTACACCGCAGTAGTACGGGCCCTGGGGAGCGGGGTAACCGGTCAACGGCCATCCCAGGGGCCGTCCGTCCTTGAGAAAGGTGTACTCCTGCTCGATGCCGAACACCGGCTCTTGGTCGGCGTACTTCTCGGCGGTAGCAACGCACGCGGCCCGGGTGTTCGTCTCGTGGGGGGTGAGGTCGGTCAGGAGCACCTCGCACATGACCAGCTTGTCTCCGGGGTTACGAATCGGGTCATCGCAGACGAACACCGGCTGGAGCACGCAGTCCGAGTCATCGCCGGTGGCCTGGTTGGTGCTCGATCCGTCGAACCCCCAGATGCCCGGCTCCTTGCCGTCTTCCACGATCCTGGTCTTGCTCCGAAGGAGCGGTGACGGCTTGGTGCCGTCGATCCAGATGTACTCGGCTTGGTAAGGCACTCGCACTCCTCTGTTGCTTGGTTGGCTGTTTTGACCGCTTGGTGGTGCGCTACGGCTGCCATCTGAGACCAGGAGCACCCACAGCGTGTCCAGGTCCACCGTCCGGTCAACCTGTTCGTGAACTATTGAACCACTGGAGGCACCACCATCGCAGGCCGCCGTTTCTCCATCGTTACCTGTTTATGAATACTCGATGAACACCGAGACGAACGGGTGAAACCCAATCCTCACGGCCGTCTCGGAACAGGAACGGGAACAGCCAGTGATGCTACCCGAGGATCGTGGCTGTTTCCCGGTTGAGACCGGCAGTTGCTACGGATGAGCGGCCCATCTGTCTTGCACTGCTCGTCTGAATGAGCGGCTCCCTCTGACCTGCCCTCCCTATCCGCTGGGCCTCTACACTGAGGTGATGCCCCGACTGCGGCTGGTGGCTTGCCAGCTCAACACGGTCGTTGGCGACCTCGACGGAAATGCAGTCCGAATCATCAGCGCGTTGGCGGACGCTGAGCGGAATGGGGGTGATCTCGCCGTCTTCCCTGAGCTGGCCGTGACCGGGTACCCGCCTGAGGATCTGCTCAGTCGCCCCGGCTTCGTGGCCGACAACCTGGCCGCATGCAGCAGGATCGTGGCGGCGACCGAAGGGTGTGCCGCCGTGGTGGGGTTCGTGGACATCGACCAGGAGGGGCGTCTGTTCAACGCCGCTGCCCTGTGCGTCAACGGCTCGATGGTCGGGACGTACCGTAAGCGCCTGCTTCCCAACTACAGCGTGTTCGACGAGCAGCGGTGGTTCGTGCCAGGAACGGAGCCGTACCGTCAGTTCATAATCGCCGGTGTGCCCGTTGGGATCTCGGTCTGTGAGGACGTGTGGCTCAACGGCGGTCCAGTGGCTGCTCAAGCGCAGGCAGGGGTGAAGTTGATGGTGAATTTGAATGCCTCGCCCTACTCCATCGGACGCCGGGAGGACCGACTGGCCATGCTCGCTGATCGGGTGGCCGAGACCGGCTGCACCATTGCCTACGTCAACCAGGTCGGGGGCCAGGATGAGCTGGTCTTCGACGGTGCATCGCTGGTGATGGGCCAGACCGGTGAGCTCCTGGCCGGCGCGGCGCAGTTCGCCGAAGAGGTGATGGTCGTGGACCTGACCTTTGATGATCCAGCATCCCCGGTGAACGACGTCGGTGTCGAAGGGGTCGCCGAACCGGTGGTCATCAGCCAGGTGAGCCGTTCACTGGCGAGAGGCGAGACCTCGTCTCCGATCCGATCCGGGGTGATCGCTCCCGTGCTCGACCCGATCCGGGAGATCTACGAGGCGCTGGTCACCGGGACCCGCGACTACGTGCTGAAGAACGGCTTCACCGATGCGGTGATCGGGCTGTCCGGCGGGATCGACTCGTCCTTGGTGGCGGTGATCGCTGTTGACGCTCTGGGGGCCGAGCACGTCCACGGGGTGGCGATGCCGTCTCGTTACTCGAGTCGGGGATCGGTGGACGACGCCTATGCCCTGGCGTCGGCACTGGGTATCGACATTCGCACGGCTCCCATCGAAGACGCCCATCGGGCCATGACCGAGTTGGTGGGGCCGCTGATCGGTGGGGAACCACTCGGGCTGACCGACGAGAACCTCCAGTCGAGGATCCGCGGTGTGCTGCTGATGGCTGTGTCGAACGCCAAGGGATGGATCGTGCTCACCACAGGGAACAAGAGCGAGATGGCCACTGGGTACTCCACGCTCTACGGCGACTCGGCCGGTGGTTTCGCCGTTATCAAGGACGTCCCCAAGACGCTGGTCTACGAGCTGTGCCGTGATCGGAACCGGCGGGCCGGTATCGCTCTCATCCCCGAGCCAGTGCTGACCAAGCCTCCTTCTGCCGAGCTCCGACCCGAACAGCGTGACGACGAGTCTCTCCCGCCCTACGAGGTGCTCGATCCGGTGCTTCAGGGGTACGTGGAGGGAGATCGATCGGCAGAGAACCTGGTGGAAGCGGGGTTCGACTTGGAGACGGTGGACCGGGTGGTGGGCCTGGTCGACCGTGCGGAGTACAAACGTCGTCAGATGCCGCCAGGTGTTCGCATCACGACCAAGGCGTTCGGTAAGGATCGTCGTATGCCCATCACCAACAAGTACCGATCCCACGTGCCGAGGCCCGGAGATCCCGTTCCCGGCTCGGACACGACGTCTGAGATCATCGAGAGCACCTGACGTGTCCGATCGGTTGGGAGAAGGGTTCGAACGGCTTGTCATGGACGCAGCCGGGGACGACGGGGTGGACACAGTGAACACGGCCGGAGACGCCGGGATCTTCCTCCCGTTGGAGACCACCGCTGCGCTTGTCGGTGGCTACCGGTGGATCGAGCAGTGTCTCTACGAGCAGCTCGGTGCCTGGGCGAGCGCGCCACTCCTCACTACCGCCGGGGGTTCGGATCCATCTGGATGCTCAGAGCGCCCGGCATGCGTGGCATGCCTCGCTGTTCGGAGATCGGCTCCCGGTCCGAGCCGGTGTGGATCCGGATGCTCTGGTTGTTGCGCCAGAACCACTCACGTCGGTCGTTGCTGTCTTGACCGGCAACACTCCGATCGGCGGCACCTTGACCGACAGCACCCCAACCGATCCACTGCCAGGCGATCGAACCCTGGTCCCGGCGCTCGCCGGTCTTTACCGGGTCGTGCTACCGCGCTTGGTGACCACCTACAGCCATCACGCACGGGTCGCATCCCCGATCAGCGATGCACCGGTGATCAGAGCGCTGCGCCTGGTGCTTGCAGACGAGAGCGAGGACGGTCGTGCCGGCGAACAGTTGGTGCAACAGCTCGTGGCCGACCAGGACGAGGACAGTGCCGTCCAGGCCATGGAGCAGCACCTGGAGTCAGTGTTCGTGGAGGCCGGTGTCGGCTCAGGGTTGATCCGGTGGCCCGTCTGAGCGTGGCCTGACCACCAGGCGGATTCGAGCGCGTCAGCGACCGGTCGGGGGCTTGACGCGTCCGTTACAGTTCGTAGTGCAGCGAACATACGTCTCCCTTGGAAAAGGATTCGGTGAAGGTTGGCTAAGGAGCGCCTCGAGCGAGATGACGAGGATCTGGTCCGGCTGTACTTGACCGACATCGGTCAGTACCCGCTTCTCACCAAGGACGACGAGGTTCGCTTGGCGCAGACCATCGAGGCCGGCCGGGAGGCCGAGATGATCCTGGCGTCACCACCCAAGGGGTTGACACCGGCCAAGCGTCGGGAAGTGCGCCGGACCGCCCTGAAGGGTGAGCACGCCCAGCAGACCTTCGTCCAGTCGAACCTTCGACTGGTGGTATCCATCGCCAAGAAGTACCAGGCATCCGGGCTCCCTCTTCTCGACCTGATCCAGGAAGGGAACCTCGGTCTGATGCACGCCGTCGAGAAGTTCGACTGGCGGAAAGGCTTCAAGTTTTCCACCTACGCCACGTGGTGGATCCGCCAGGCGATCACTCGCGGCATCGCCAACACCGGGCGGACGATCCGCTTGCCGGTGCATGCCGGCGACACCTTGGCCAGGGTGCAGAAGGCGCAGGCCCGGCTCGAGCTGAAGTACGGCCGTCCCGCAACGTTGGCCGAGTTGGGGGTCGAGGTCGAGATGCCCGAGGACAAGTTGGTCGAGGCGCTCCGTTTCCGTTCCGAGCCACTGTCGTTGTCCGAACCGCTCCGCGAGGATGGCGACGCCGAGTTGGGAGATGTGGTCGAGGATCGTTCTGCCGAGTCACCGTTCGAGACAGCAGCAGTAGGGCTGCTCCCCGATGAGATCGGCCGGCTCCTGGCGCCGCTGGACGAGCGAGAGCGCGAGATCCTCCGTCTTCGTTTCGGTCTTGACCGTGGTGAGCCCCGGACCCTCGAGGAAGTGGGCGAGCACTTCAACCTGACCCGGGAGCGGATCCGTCAAATCGAGGCCCGGGCCATGTCGAAGCTTCGACACCCGTCCTCGGACACCGGCGCCCGCGATCTTCTGAGCGTGTAGTCGCCGGGGATCTCGGTGCCGTCATCTCTGACGGGGGCAACGACCGGACACACGCACACACCGCCCAACTGGGCGCCCAGAGGCGCACCGTCACCACAGCGGGTACGATCCCACTCCATGAAGAAGCTGCTGATTCTCACCATCCTCGTTGCGCTGGGCGTCGTTGCCGCCAAGCGTCTTCGTTCCGCCTGATCCACCAGCACCGGCTGTGGCCGGCTCGTGCGACAGCTGTCCCGACGCCTGTGATGCCAGGGCCTCGTGGGCCCCGCGAGGGCTCGCTGGTCAGCTATGCCCGCGCACGGTGACGCGCCAGCTTCCAAGCAGCTAGAGCAGCAGCGCCGGCAGCGACGGTGATGCCAGCCACCGTGGCGGTGGTGGGGAGGTTGGGGACGGATACCCGGTCGCGCAGTCGCACCGGTTTGGTGAACTGCATCACCTCCCACTCGCGTTCTCGGGCCACTTTGGCCAGGACTCGATCGGGGTTCACCACCACCGGATGACCAACCGCTTCGAGCATGGGGAGATCGGTGTAGGAGTCGGAGTACGCGTACGACGCCTCGAGGTCCAGACCGTCCGTTTCGGCCAGCTTCCGCATGGCATCGGCTTTGAACGGACCGTAGGCGTAGAACTCCATCTCGCCGGTGTACCGGCCGTTGTCGTCCACCACTGCTCGGGTGGCGATGCATCCGTCGACGCCCAGGTGCTCAGCGAGCGGTTCGACGATCTCTTCGGGTGACGCCGAGACCAGGTAGACGCGGTGCCCGGCGGCACGGTGCTCTTCGATCAGATCGAGTGCTTCGGCATAGATGATCGGTTCGACCGTCTCTTCGAGCGCTTCTCGCACGATCTCCCTGATCTGGGTCTGGTCCCATCCTTTGGTGAGGGTGAGCATCGACTCCCTGACCCGGGCCAGCTTCTCTTCGCTCGCCCCAAGGTGCAGGTAGACGATCTGGGATACCAGCGCCCGTGCCACCAAGCGCCGGTTGACCAGCCCGCCGCGGTAGAAGGGCCCGCCGAATGCGGCGATCGAAGCTTTGGCGATCACCGTCTTGTCCAGATCGAAGAAGGCCGCCTCCACCTCAGTGCCCTACGAGAAGCTGTTGGACCGCTTCCTCTGCTTCGGCTGTCACCAGAACCAGGACCTCGTCTCCGGCGGTCAGCCTGGTGTCGCCCCGGGGGACGACCAAACGGTCCTCCCGAACGACGGCGACGACTGTGGCCTCCCGTGGGATATCCAGGTCGACCAGCGCTCGGCCGGCTGCCGGTGAGTCGTCGGCCAAGGTCACTTCCACCAGATGGGCAGTTCCGCCTTCGAACCGGAGCAGCCGGACGAGCGAGCCGACCGAGACCGCCTCTTCCACCAACGCGGTCAGGAGCTGTGGAGTCGACACGGATACGTCTACCCCCCAGCTCTCGTTGAACAGCCACTGGTTCTTCGGGTGGTTGACCCGGGCGACGACCCGGGGCACCGCGAACTCCTGTTTGGCCAGGAGCGAGATGACCAGATTGTCCTCGTCGTCGCCCGTCGCTGCCACCACGACATCGACCGTGGCCAGACCGGCGGCGTCGAGCGAGCTGACCTCGCATGCGTCGGCAACCACCCAGGTGATGTCGAGCTCACCTTGGCGTCGGGCCACCAGCTCCGGATCCTGCTCGATCACCAGTACGTCGTGACCCCCGTCGTGGAGGTCGGTGGCGATAGCCGTCCCCACGCTGCCTGCTCCGGCGATGGCGACTTTCACGTTGGGTTCCCCTCGAGATCGGCCTTGGGTACCGGGATGCCGGCGATGGCGACGCCGTCTCCGTGTTCCAGTTCGCCCTGGCGCCGGAGCGCCGTCTTCGTGCCACCATCCATCCGGTCGTCGAACCGATCGAGCGCACTGTTGGCGATGACCAGATGAAGGATGTCACCGTCCTGTCCGACCAGATCATCGATGTCCAGTCGAGCCACGCCGGCTCGTGTGACGGACACCAGGGTGACCTCGCCTTGCACGTTGATCTCGGACAACCGCTTTCCGGCCCAACGGTCCGGGAGCTCCCGCTCCATCAGTGAGAGCGTGCCGGTGGTGTCCGACCACTCCACGTTGTTGGAGCCGGGCAGGAGGCGGCGCTTCACTTGGTCGATGGTCCACGACACGGTGGCGACGGTCGGGATCCCCAGGCGTAGATAGATCTGAGCCCGGCGGGGGTCGTAGATCCTGGCCACGACGTTGGGAATTTCGTAGGTCTCCCTGGCGATCCGGGCGGTCAGGATGTTGGAGTTGTCGCCGCTGGTGACTGCGGCCAACGCCTCGGCCTCACCGGCACCGGCTCGGTCCAGGTCGGTGCGGTCGAACCCGGACCCGACGATGGCTGTTCCCGGCCATTCGGTCGGGAGCCGGCGAAACGCCTTCGGATTTCGGTCGATGATCGACACCGAGTGTCCCAGCTCGACCAGCCCGATTCCCAGCCCTGATCCGACCCGACCGCAGCCCACGATGATGACATGCACGCGGACCATGCAACACGCACAGCGGGCCGCTGACAACTCAGGGCTTTGTCCCTGGCAATTCTGAGGAGCCTCTCAGTCGTACCGGCCCGGTCGTTGCCCGTGTTTTACTGAGGGGGATGGATGCGCCGGTCACCGGGGAGAACGATCGCCGCGCCATGGCGCACGCTGGGATTCCCACCGTGGAGACCGTTCGCCCCGCCGCCCGTCCACGGGTGATGTCACCCTCCTCGGCGGTACCGCCCAGCATCGATCTGCCGGAGACGCTCCGGTACCGGATGAAGAACAAGCTGCTCGGGCCGCCGTTGGTCAACGAGCAGCTCAGCTCGGAGCGATTGGGTCGACCGTCTGCCCTCGGCGTCTTGTCCCCCGACTGCATCTCGTCCTCGGCCTACGGAACCGAGGAGATGCTCACCCAGCTCGTGCCGTACGTGGGGTTGGCTGCCTTCACCCTGGTGGTTCCCATCACCATGGCCATCCTCGGCGTCCTGTTCTTCGTCACCCTCTCCTACCTCGACGTCATCCAGCTCTACACCAAGGCCGGTGGCAGCTACGTGGTCGCCCGGGAGAACTTCGGGACCAATGTGGCGCAGGTCGCTGCCGTCGCTCTACTCATCGACTACACGGTGACCGTGGCCGTCCAGACGGCCGCCGGCACCGCCGCCCTCACCAGTGCTTTCCCCGGGTTGCTGCCCTACACGGTGCCGATCACCGTCCTCGTGGTCCTCCTGCTCCTCTACGGGAACCTCCGGGGACTGCGCGAGGCGGGCAAGTTCTTCGCCATCCCCACCTACTTCTTCATCTTCAGCCTGGGCCTGGTCATCATCATCGGCTACATCCGCGCCGCGCTGGGCCAGCTCCACGTCCAGTCCGTGCACCACGCCGGCGCACTGTCGATCGGTCACCCGGGGAACGGGCTGCTCATGGGGGCGTCGGTCATCATCATCCTCCGGTCGTTCGCCAACGGCGGATCGTCTCTGACCGGTCTCGAAGCCATCTCCAACGGGGTGAGCGCGTTTCGTCGACCGGCAGCACGACACGCCCGCCAGACCCTGGTGATCATGAGCTGTGTTCTGGCCTTTCTCGTCCTCGGGGTCACCCTGCTCGCCCACTGGACGCACGCCGTCCCCTACGTGAAGGGGTCGCCGACCGTCGTCTCCCAAGAAGTCCGGTACGTGCTCGGGCAAGGTGGGATCGGGAAGGTCTTGTTCTATGTGGTGCAGTTCGCCACCCTGCTCATCCTCTACACCGGCGCCAACACCAGCTTCAACGGCTTCCCGTTCCTGGCCAGCTTCGTGGCCGAAGACCGCTTCCTTCCCCGACAGCTGACCCGGCGAGGCCATCGCCTGGCCTTCTCCAACGGCATCCTGGTGTTGGCGTTCGTAGCGGTGGCACTGCTCCTGGCCACCCGGGCCAGCGTGGACAGCCTGGTGGCGCTGTACGCCATCGGTGTGTTCACCGGCTTCGCCATGGCCGGGGCCGGCATGGTGAAGCACCACTTCACCAAAAGAATTGGTCGGTGGCGGCTCAAGGTGGTCATCAACGGTTTCTCGGCTGTGCTGACCGCCAGCATCGTGCTCATCTTCGCCATCGTGAAGTTCAAGGAAGGCGCGTGGGTGGTCGTGGTCCTGGGCCCGCTCATGTTCTACGGCCTCATCCGCCTGCACCGGCAGTACGTCAACGAGGAGAAGCAGCTCGAAGAGGGAGCGTCGACGGCAGCCGAGGCTCCGGTACTCCACAAGCACGCCGTCATCGTCTTGGTCGATCGTCTCGACATGGCCACCGCCCGTGCCCTGCAGTACGCCCGGACGTTGCATCCTGACGACTTGCGGGCGGTCCACTTCGCGCTGGACAACCGGGAGTCGGCAGCACTCGAGCGGGAGTGGGGTCGGCTCGGTCTCACCAGGCTTCCTCTCGACGTCATCGAGTGCGAAGACCGTCGGCTGGCTCGAGCTGCTCTGGAGCTGGCGGCCGAGATCGTCGCCGACAACGAAACCGAGCTGACCATCCTGCTACCCCGCCGGGGGTTTGCCGCCGGTTGGCACCGGCTGCTGCATGACGGGACTGCTGACAGGATCGCTGCCGGGGTGGCCCAGCTCGCTCACGTGAACGCCACCGTCGTGCCTTACCAGTTGAGTGGTGGGTGGCTCTCGAAGCGGCGGGAGTGGGGGCGGAGGTCGGCGGCTGGTGAGGGTCCGTCCACCGGGCGATCGGCCAAAGCTGGTGACAAGGACGCGTCGAAGCCGTCCTTCGACGAAGCGGCTTTCGGGGACCGCGCTCACGGGACCACGCCGATCGGGGAGGCCGAGTGGAGGCATCGGGTCCGAGTGGCGGGGCGGATCAAGTCGGTGCGGGTGCAGCCCCGAGCGGGCACCTCGAACCTCGAGTGCGTGCTGGCCGACCGGACCGGCAAGCTGCTGCTGGTCTTCCAGGGGAGGCGTCGGATCCCAGGGGTCCAGCCGGGAGCGAGGCTGTTGGTCGAAGGAATGGTGGGCGATTGGACGCACCGTCAGGCCATCCTGAACCCCGACTACGAGATCATTGCCGGTCCCGACGCCGACGAGACTCCTTCGTAGAAGGGCCCCGAACGAGCAAAGTCTTGCCGATGGCGTGGTGGGTCGGTAAGTTGCCCCGCACTGAGGGGGGTCACCATGCCCGCCCGGCGTACCGCGCCCCCTGGCCTTGAGAGGTCAAGAGAGCCAGATCGTGCCGGGCAGCATGAGCACCACCGAGATCGAAGGGAGCAACACCGATGATTCATCTTCTCGCGGAGGGGGGCTACCAGGGTTTCCTGCTGGGCTCCACCGAGAAGGACCTGTTGCTGTTTGCCATCGTGGCGGCACTGGCATCCATTACGACCGGCGTCATCCTGATGCGTGGCGTGCTCGCTGCCGACCAGGGCACCGTGGCCATGAAGGACATCGCCAAGGCCATCCAGGAAGGGGCCGAGGCGTTCCTCGCCCGCCAGTTCAAGACGATCCTCATCATCGTGGTTCCGCTGGCCGTTCTGATCTTCTTCACCGCCACGAAGGTGACCCACGTGTCGAACGGGCACACCGTGGTCGATCTCACGTTTGTCCAGGCCGGCATCTACCGGGTGATCTGCTTCCTGGCCGGCGCGCTGTGCTCGGGCCTCACCGGGTTCATCGGCATGAGCCTGGCCGTGCGAGGCAACGTCCGGACGGCTGCTGCCGCCCGTGACGGGAAGATGCCCAACGCCTTGCGGGTGGCCTTCCGGACCGGCGCCATCACCGGCCTGTTCTGCGTGGGGCTTGGCCTCCTCGGGGCGACGATCATCGTCTTCATCTTCCAGAACACCGCCACGTCGGTCCTCGTCGGCTTCGGCTTCGGCGCTTCGTTGCTGGCGCTGTTCATGCGGGTCGGCGGGGGTATCTTCACCAAGGCAGCGGATGTGGGAGCAGACCTGGTGGGCAAGGTCGAGGCCGGCATCCCCGAGGACGATCCCCGGAACGCGGCCACCATCGCCGACAACGTGGGCGACAACGTGGGCGACTGCGCCGGCATGGCCGCCGACCTCTTCGAGTCCTACGCCATCACCATCATCGCTTCCATCATCCTGGGGACGGCTGCGTTCATGTCGATCGGGCGGGGCAACGTCTCGGCCCGGACGGTGGTGTTCCCGCTGGTGATCCCCGCCATCGGCATCGTTGCCACCATCATCGGCGTCTTCCTGGTCCGTGCCCGGCCGAAGGACAAGAACGCCATGGGCCCGATCAACCGGGGGGTGTGGACGGCGGCGGTGCTGACCATCGGCGGGACGGCGGTGGTCGCCGGGGTGTACATGCACTATTGGAAGGCGTTCTTCGCCGTGCTGACCGGGGTCATCCTGATGTTGGTGGCCAGTGCCATCACTGAGCACTTCACCTCCACGGAGCGGAGCCCGGTCCGGGAGATCGCCGAGTCGGCACGCACCGGCCCGGCCACCACCACCCTCGCCGGCATTGCCATCGGGCTCGAGTCGTCGGTATGGGCCATCATCGCCATCGCCATCGCCATCGCCGTCTCGGTGTTGATGGCCAACGGCAACGTCGAGCTCTCGCTGTACCTCATCTCGTTGACCGGTATCGGCCTGCTGTCGACGGCCGGCATGATCGTGTCCGAGGACAGCTTCGGTCCGGTGTCCGACAACGCTGCCGGTATCGCCGAGATGTCCGGCGAGTTCACCGGTGAGGCGGAGCGGGTCATGGTCAGCCTGGACGCGGTCGGCAACACCACGAAGGCGGTGACCAAGGGCGTGGCCATCGGCTCGGCGGTCATCGCCTCCGTGTCGTTGTTCGCCTCGTTCATCGAGACCATCGGCTCGCAGCTCAACCTGCACGCCCCGTCTATCGGGAGCCCCGGCTACGACGTCAACTGGCTGTTCAACCAGGCCCAGACCCAGGTCAACGTGTCGCACCCCACCATCTTCATCGGGCTGCTCATCGGTGGATCGGTGGCGTTCATCTTCTCGTCACTGGCCATCCGGGCCGTGGGCCGCTCCGCCGGCACCGTCGTTCAAGAGGTGCGTCGGCAGTTCCGTGAGCACCCGGGGATCATGGACTACTCGGAGAAGCCCGAGTACGGCAGGATCATCGCCATCTGTACCACGGCCGCCCAACGAGAGCTGGCCACCCCGGCGCTCTTGGCTGTCCTGACACCGGTCATCGTCGGCTTCGGCATCAACTATTTGGCGCTGGGCGCATTCCTGGTCGGGGCCATCCTCACCGGACAGCTCATGGCCAACTTCCTGTCTAACTCCGGTGGGGCCTGGGACAATGCGAAGAAGTACATCGAGGACGGCCACGAAGGCGGTAAGGGCTCCGAAGCTCACAAGGCGGCGGTCATCGGCGACACCATCGGTGACCCGTTCAAGGACACGGCCGGACCGGCGCTCAACCCGCTGATCAAGGTCATGAACCTGGTGTCGCTGCTCATCCTGCCGGCGGTGATCACGCTCCGGAGCCACACCGGGGCTCGGCTCGGCATCGCCGGCGTGTCGCTGGTCGTCCTGCTGCTGTCGATCGCGTTCTCGAAACGGAAAGCAGAGGCGATGGACAGCGATCTCCCTCCTCAAGAGGTTGCTGCGCTCGATGAGGCGGCAGCCGCCGCACTGAGCGCATCGAAGGACTGATCCTCTCGAACCGGGTGGGCGGACACCTCCTGGCAGCCCCCCGCCGACGTGCCTCGGGTTGACAGCAGGAGACCGAGGAGTTCACCCTGTCGGCACAGCCATGGTGACTACCGACCTGACAGATGAGAGCAACGTGCCCGACGACGACGTCGATGACGGGACGCCTGGCGGGCCGTCCCGGGCAGGCCGACGCGGCTCGAGTGGTTCGAGCCATCCAGGGGGAAAGCCCCTGGTGATCGTGGAATCACCGGCCAAGGCCAAGACCATCGCCGGCCTGCTCGGCCCGGGCTACGTCGTCGAGTCGTCGATCGGCCACATCCGCGATCTGCCCCGGCGAGCCGACGAGGTCCCGGCCGCCTACAAGGGCGAGGACTGGTCTCGCCTGGGCGTGGACGTCGACAACGGCTTTAAGCCGCTGTACGTGGTCTCAGCGGACAAGAAGTCCCAGGTGTCGAAGTTGAAGCAGCTGGTGAAGCAGGCCAGCGAGGTGTACCTGGCATCGGACGAGGACCGGGAAGGGGAGTCCATCGCCTGGCACCTCCTCGAGGTGCTCGCTCCCCGGGTCCCGGTGAAGCGGATGGTCTTCCACGAGATCACCCCGGCGGCGATCGAACGAGCAGTTCACGAGTGGCGTGACCTCGACCGTCGGCTGGTCGACGCTCAGGAGGCCCGCCGGATCCTCGACCGCCTGTACGGCTACGAGGTCTCCCCGGTTCTGTGGAAGAAGGTCATGCCCCGGCTCTCGGCCGGACGGGTCCAGAGCGTGGCGACCAGGATGGTGGTGGAGCGAGAGCGGGCCCGGATGAAGTTCCGGTCGGCCGCCTGGTGGGGCCTGGAGGGGACCTTCGCCACTGGTGCTTCCGATGCTGGTTCTTCTGGTTCCTCCGACTCTGTTCCTTCTTCCTCCGGCTCTTCTGGATCTGCTGCTGCGCCCACCTCGCTGACCGCTTCTCTCATAGCGGTGGACGGCACCACCCTGGCCACCGGTCGGGACTTCACCGAGAACGGCGAGCTCGCTTTGCCGGGCACGGTGCTCGTCCTGGGGGAGGACGAGGCCCGGGTGTTGGCCACCGGCCTGGACGGTCGCCCCTTCTCGGTGACCTCGGTGACCGAGAAGCCGTTCCGCCGTTCCCCGGCTGCACCCTTCATGACCTCCACCCTGCAGCAAGACGCCGGTCGGAAGCTGCGCTTCAGCTCGAAGCGGACCATGCAGATCGCCCAGCGCCTGTACGAGCAGGGGTGGATCACCTACATGCGCACCGACTCGACCACCCTGTCGGATCAGGCGCTGACCGCAGCGCGATCCCAGGCCACATCGCTGTACGGGGCGGAGTACGTACCGAGCAAGGTGCGTCGGTACGAGCGGAAGGTCAAGAACGCGCAGGAGGCCCACGAGGCCATCCGCCCGTCGGGGGAGACGTTCCGGACTCCCGACGAAGCGGGGAGGTCGCTCTCTGGCGACGAGCTCCGTCTCTACGACCTGATCTGGAAGCGCACCGTCGCTTCCCAGATGGCCGACGCCACCGGGACCAGCGCCCAGGTCCGCCTGGTCGGTGTGACCGAGGCCGGCCGGGAGGCGGAGTTCTCGGCCAGCGGCAAGGTCATCCGTTTCCCCGGGTTCCTCCGCGCCTACGTCGAAGGTGAGGACGACCCCGAGGCAGAGCTGGCCGATCGAGAGGTCCATCTCCCGCCGGTGGCGGAAGGCGATCCGCTGTCGGTGGAGGCGCTGGAGCCGGGGTCCCACGCCACCCAGCCACCAGCCCGGTATACCGAGGCGTCACTGGTCAAAGCCATGGAGGAGCTGGGTGTCGGGCGACCCTCGACCTACGCCAGCGTCATCGCCACCGTGCTCGACCGCGGCTATGTGTGGAAGAAGGGCACGGCGCTGGTGCCGTCGTTCACCGCCTTTGCGGTGGTGGGCCTGTTGGAGCGCTACTTCGGCGACTTGGTCGACTACGGGTTCACGGCGTCGATGGAGGATGATCTGGACGCCATCGCCTCGGGAACGGCGGAGTCGCTGCCGTGGTTGACCCAGTTCTACTTCGGCACCGGTGAGGAGCCGGGCACGGCGAACAACTCCGGTGTCCAGTCCCGGATGCGTCATCGAGGGTTGAAGCACGAGGTCGCCACCTATCTCGGCGAGATCGATGCACGGGAGATCAACTCGATCCCTCTGGGTGTCGGATCGGATGGGCAGGAGATCGTGGCCCGTGTTGGGCGGTACGGGCCGTATCTGCAGCGGGGCGAGGACCGGGTGTCCATTCCTGAAGACCTTGCTCCCGACGAGCTGACCCCGGAGCGGGCCGAGGCGCTCCTCGAAGCTCCGTCGTCAGACCGGGTGTTGGGCACCCATCCAGAGACCGGGCTTCCCGTTCAGGTGCGTGCCGGTCGTTTCGGTCCTTACATCCAGATGGGCGAGATCGCCGACGGCGCCCCGAAGCCGAGGACGGCCTCCCTGTTCGCCTCCATGTCCCCGGCCACGATCACGTTCGACGAGGCACTCGAGCTGCTGCAGATCCCCCGTGTGGTCGGGACAGATCCGGACAGCGGCGAGGAGATCGTGGCCCACAACGGGAAGTTCGGCCCGTACGTGAAGAAGGGGACCGACAGCCGCAGTCTGCAGACCGAGGAGCAGATCCTGACGATCACGGTGGACGAGGCGATGGCCTTGTTCGCACAGCCGAAGACGAGGCGGGGACGGGCCGCCGCCGGTCCACTCCGGGAGATGGGCGCCGATCCGAACACCGGCCTGCCCATGGTGGTGAAGGACGGTCGGTTCGGCCCGTACGTGACCGACGGCACGACCAACGCCTCGTTGCGTACGGGCGACGACGTCGAGTCGTTGACGGTTGCGCGGGCAGCTGAGCTGCTGGCCGAACGGCGGGCCGCAGGTCCATCGACGCGCAAGAAGGCCGCCGGTAAGAAGAAAGCAGCCAAGAAGACAGCGGCGAAGAAGACGGCGGCCAAGAAGACCGTTTCTGCGAAGCAAGCTGCGACCAACGGGAAGAAAGCCGGCGATAAGGCGGCTCGGGACTCGTCGTGAGCGCTCCCGGGCGCGGTCGTCTGATTGCCTTCGAGGGGATCGACGGGTGTGGCAAGTCCACACAGGCAGCGTTGTTAGCGGAACGGCTCGGGGCACGGCTGACCTTCGAGCCGGGAGCCACGCCGCTGGGAACAGCCCTTCGTGAGCTGTTGCTCAGCCCCGCACTGCCGGACGTGGCACCTCGCACCGAGGCCCTGTTGATGGCGGCTGACCGGGCCCAGCACGTCGCCCAGGTCATCGAACCGCTCCTGGTCGAGGGGACATCGGTGGTCACCGACCGGTTCACGGCGTCAACCCTCGCCTACCAGGGTTACGGCCGGGAGCTCGACGTGGCAGCGCTGCGGATGCTCAACGACTGGGCCACCGGTGGTCTCTCCCCCGACCTCAACGTCCTCATCGACGTTCCCCCTGAGGTGGCCCGCCTCCGGTTACGAGACCAGCACGCCGACCGGCTCGAGCGCCTGGGTAGTTCGTTCCAGGATCGGGTTCGCCTCGGCTACGGTCGGCTGGTGGAGACAGCACCCGAGATGTGGGTGATCGTCGACGGCACTGGGGACGTCGGCGAGGTTGCCGAACGGGTACACGTCGCCGTGTCGAAGCGGTTGAGCGGTGCCTGAGCTCGCCGAGATCGCCGAACGGGAGTTCCTGGTGGTGCCAAGGCGGTGGTCGAATGTCTGAGCTGGCTGATGTGGCGACTCCGCCGGTGGCAACGCTCTACGACGCCGTGGTTGGTCAGCCCCGGGCTGTGGCACAGCTCCGAGCGGCCGGCCGCCGGCCGGTGCACGCGTACTTGCTCCACGGTCCGCCCGGCTCGGGTAAACGAGCGGCGGCTCAGGCGTTCGCAGCATCGTTGCTGTGCGATAACGGCGGGTGCGGTGTCTGTAACGACTGTCGCCGGGCCCTGGCCGGCACCCATCCCGACTTGGTGGTGGTGGAGCGGACCGGCGCCTCACTCGACGTGGACGAGGCGCGGACCATCGTGAGCCGCGCGCAACGGCGGCCGCTCGAGTCGGCACGCCAGGTCCTGTTGGTGACCGACGTCCATCTGGCCGGGAAGGCGGCACCGGCGTTGCTGAAGACGGTGGAGGAGCCGCCCCCACCCACAGTGTTCGTCCTCCTGGCGAACGAGCTGCCTGCCAGCCTGGTCACGATCGCCAGTCGGTGCGTGAAGGTGCCGTTCGACCCGGTGCCGGTAGAAGCGGTGGCCGGGTGGCTGGTTGCCCATGGTGTCGACGAGGACACCGCCCTGTCGGTGGCGACGGCGTCCGGTGGTCGGCTCGACCGAGCCCGCCTCCTGGCGACGGACCCAGGGTTCGCGCTCCGCCAGGAACAGTGGAGGACCGTCCCCTCCCGGCTCGACGGTACCGGCGCCATGGCGGTGGTTGTCGCCGCCGAGCTGCTGACCTCGGCCGAGGAAGCGCTCCAACCGTTGCACGACCAGCATGCCGCCGAGCTGGCAACCCTGGCCGAGCAAGCCGAGGTGGTGGGAGCCCGCGGCGTTCCCGGCCGGAAGGACGTCGAGGACCGCCACCGTCGGGAGGACCGCCGCTGGCGGACGGACGAGTTGCGCATGGGCCTGGCCGTGCTGGCCGCCGCCTACCGGGACCGCCTGGTCTCCGCGAGCACAGCGAGCACCGCAAGCGCCAGGGGCGCCACGGGAGCAGGGGGCACCAAGGGCGCTGCGGGCATCACCCCGAACGCCCACTCTGCCACCGGCTCCCGCCATGCCATGGAAGCCGTCACTGCACTCGACCGCGCCGCCGCCGCCCTCATTCGGAACCCGAACGAAGGCCTCCTCCTCGAATCCCTGATGGTTGCCCTGTCCGACATGGGAGCCCCTGACCCCCTGCCTATTCGTTGATCTTCTAGGCATACTATTTAGCGGACAGATAGCATACATAACAGGGCGGGCGAGCTATACTGACTGTGGTGACCAGGTATGGCAGTGACGCTGCTGGCAGTACGAGGTTCCAGCGGACGACGCTGGTACTCAATGTCGACGAGCTGGAGCGAGCGCAAAGTGTCCTTGGGGCCAGGACGGCCAGAGAGACTGTGGACCTAGCCCTGCACGAGGTGAACAAGCAGGCTGCACTGCGTCGCGCCGCCGCACTCGTACGTCAGGGAGGTCTCAACATTGTGCAACCCGAAGACCTGTCCGAGCTACGGCGCGCATAACGGATTGACGAGCCGTGTCGCTCTACCTCGCCGACTCGTCCATCTGGGCATGGGCGAACAAGAGGTCTCGCCCCGATATCACCGAGAAGTTGGCGGAGAGGCTCGAGCGCGGTGAGGTGGCGACGTGCGTCCCTATCGCCCTCGAAGTCATGCATCGGGCAGAGACGGGTGTTCAGTACGAAGAGCTCTTCGCCAACCTGCTGGCACCGCTTCGGTGGCTCGATCTCGACGAGAACACGAGCCGGCGCGCCCTCGACGTCCAACGTCAGCTGGCACGACAGTCGCACGGGAACCACCGACGGTCCGCGGTTGACTATCTGATCGCGGCAGTTGGAGAGCTGGCTGGCGACGATGTCGTCACCTGGTTCTTCGACAAAGACTTTCGCGTCATCTGCGAGCACACCGCACAACGGTTCGAAGCCGAGTCGACGACAGGGGCAGGTCATTGACCGGACCGGGTTCTACAACACCCCTCCGCAGGATCCAGTCACCCGGCAGCGATCAGCAGCTCCGCCAGTTCCCTGACTGTGTCGATGGTTGTCGACCGTCGGATAGCGTGTCAGGTCGCGCCTGGGTAGCTCAGTCGGTAGAGCAACGCACTCGTAATGCGTAGGTCGTCGGTTCGATTCCGATCCCAGGCTCCACGATCCCAGGCTGCGCCGTGTCCCCACACACCCCCTGCTCACCACCCCTGTTCACAAATTTCTATTGACAAGATCAAGAACCTGGAGTTAGATGCCACCGCGACCAGTTTGGGAAACAAAGAGTGTGTACCATCTGATCGAGACAGTACGAAACACCAGTTTTTATCAACCAAGCGAAAGCAGGGGGATGTACATGTTCCGGGGACGCCGCAGTACAGCAGCACCCACCCGCGATTCTCAAAATGAGAAAACTCTCGCGGGGGGGGGTGGGGGAGTAACTCCCTAAGTTTTTCCCACGCAGAGTCACGTAATTCTCACTTCACCGGCGGCTCTGCCCGCCGGTTTTTCGCGGCCATAACAGCAACACTCCTGGTTATAGGCGTAATAGCCGGAACCGTGGCTGGAATTGGCGTGACCACAGCCAGTGCAGCCACCCCGTTGTCGGTGACTACGACCTCGCCACTGCCATTGGCACCGCTGAATACCCCGTACTCGGTCACTTTGGCCGCAACTGGTGGCAGCGGTTCTGACACCTGGAGCGTAGCTAGCGGGTCCACACTGCCCAGCTGGCTGAGCCTGGATACAACGACTGGTGTGCTGTCTGGCACCCCAACCACAGACGCCACTGCCACCTTTGCAGTAACCGTCACCGACTCGGCCAGTCCTGCTGACACGGCCACCTCGGGCCAGCTCACGCTGTATGCCGGGAACGGTGGGACTGAGCCGTTCTCGCTCAACATGACCTCTGGTTCCTGGACGGTGTTGTCATCACCGCCCGGGGGCTCGCAGCCCTTCCCGGCCCAGACCACCACCACGCTCACCGGCACTGTGGCTCCGCTGACCGGCGCCATCACCGATGCCACGTTGAGCTTGCCTGTCCAGAACGGTGTGTGCAGCGCCGCAGCACATGGATGTACCAACTACCTCATGGACGAGGTCAACCCCGGCACGGCCACTGGCTCGATCAACTCCAATGGCGACATCACGCTCAACGACAGCCTCTCGTACACCCTTGACGTTACCGCGCCAATCACCGCCGAGTGCCTGTCGACCCCGATCAACATGACCTTCGAGTCCACTGCTCCCTATGACTTAAGCACCGGCGACGTGACGCTGGTGGCCGCCAACTACACCATCCCCGACTTCACAGGAACGGACGGAAATCCTGATTACCAAACCAACTCCTGTGGCATAGCCCAACCGCCGCTTAACGGCGGGGCCTACCCCCTCGGGGTCGCCGGTAGCACCAACAACAACACCACGCTCAACCTCCAGGGCACTGGTCTTCCCATCCCGCCACCACCGGGGAAGACCACCACGAACGTGCTCACGGCCAGCCCGGCCAGCCCACAGTTGACACAGACACCGATCACGTTGATCGACACGATCAGCTCAGCTGGCGCCACGGCCACCGATGCCACGGGCAATGTGAACTTCATCGCCAACGGAGCGGTGGTCGGCACCGCACCGGTCAGCAATGGCATCGCCACCTTTGCCAACAGCAACTTGCCGAGTCAGACCAACCAACTGACAGCGGTCTACTCCGGTGACTTCAACTACGCCGGCAGCACGTCGGCGACAGTTCTCTACACCACCCAGGCACTGCCATCGGTCACACTGAACCTGCCCACCACAGTCGAGCTGTCGTCACCGACCCCGACCCCGATGTCGGTCACTCTCTCCAACCCACTCACAGGTACGGACTGGAGTAATGACCTCTACCTGCAGCTAAAGTTCCAGAACGGGGCACAGAATCCCGACATCACCGTCAACTACCAGGACAGCACCGGGAACTGGTGCCCGCTCATTGACAACGGCGGCACTTTCTACTTCTTCAGCGGCTTCGGCACCTCACCGTGCGGCACGGAGGCGACCTCGTTCTCCCTGGCCCCAGGACAGTCGCTTACCCTCAACCTGCAGGTCTTCATCGCCTATGACCCAAATAACGGTAGTACCAATCCCGGTCCCGGCCCGCAAGAGGTCAGGGCGATCCTCTGGAATGGGAGCTGCACCGACCCAACGGACCCAGGCGACACGTGCAACCAATCCGACAGCCCGTTCAATAGCATTTTGCCAACGGGCAGCGGTGCGCCGGAAACAAGCGGCACATTCACGCATGACCTATGGGGCACGGGTGCCGGTCGTTTTCACCAACAATCAGATTCCCACGACACCAGTGCCCGAGGGCTACTTGATCGCTCCGTTCGTCGAAGTGCAGCCTGCGTCGAACCCCTACGGCATCATGCCATTCCCGACAGGCACATTGACGTACTTGGTCGACGGAACGGTGGTGGGTACGAGCGCGGTGCCGCGCCGTCGCTCGAGCAGGGCTACGCATTCGCTCTCTGGATTGATCCCCGGTACTCATACGCTAACCATCGAGTACTCCGGTGACCCGGTCTACTCCCCGAACTCGTACTCGCAGACGTTCACCGTGGCACCACAGGCTCCTGGTACACCGTTCGTCTGTCAGACCACTCTTGGTGGACACCTCTCCACGCTCAATGCCTCAGTGGTGGCCGTAGCCACCGTGCCGAGCCTGGCACCGAGCGGTTCGACTGTGCCGGTCAGTGCTCTCGATGTGACGCTGAACATCGACCCAGCCGATGGCGAGATCGGTCCCGGATTTCCCATACGGAACGCCACCATCGGGCTCTCTCCTGGTGGTGGCACGATCACGCCTTCGTTGGTGACTCCGACAAACGCCAACGGGATCACCTCGCTGAGCTGGACCGGGCTTTCCACAACGGTGCCCATCTCTGGCACCCCGGGCTCAGTCGTTCCTGTAGGGGTCTCTAACCTCAGCTTCACTGGAGGTAACGGCTTCTCCTACGCCTGCAACCCGGCCGACCCGACGGCACCAGCCGTCCTCCAACAGGTCGACTGTGTCAGGCACCACGCTGACCACGAGCCCAACCGGTTCAGCCGCTATCGGTGCACCGGTGACATTGTCGGCCACCGTGTACCCGACACCATCTGATAACCAAGGCGATCCCATCGTCGGCCAAGTGGACTTCTTCGACGGCACCACCGATCTCGGAACGGTCCCTGTGCCGAGCCTCGGGAACCCCGGGGCCGGCATCGCCACCCTCACCACAAACTCCCTCACCCCCGGTCAATACACCCTGACCGCAGTATGGAGCGGTGGTCCCACACCAGCTCAAACCTCTGCCCCAGTGAACTTCCAGGTGGGTACGGCTCCTGTGGTTGTCACCCAACCCAGCAACCAGACAGCCAGTGCCGGTGCGACCACAACATTCACAGCAGCCGCCAGTGGGAGCCCGACCCCCACGGTCCAGTGGCAGGTGTCCACGAATGGAGGCACGACATGGTCCAACATCAGTGGTGCCACCTCTGACTCCTACACCACACCAGCCACAACAGCGTCTGACAACGGCAACCAGTACCAGGCCGTATTCAGTAACGCTGCAGGACCAGCTGCCACCACTAACCCAGCCACCCTCACGGTGTTGGCTCCGTCGACCACCGGCTACCGCCTAGTGGCCTCCAACGGTGCCGTGTCCACATTCGGGAACGCCGGGAACTACGGCTCTGAGGCTGGACAACCGCTGAACGCCCCCATCGTCGGCATGGCAACAACGCCTGATAACAAGGGCTACTGGCTGGTCGGCGCTGACGGTGGCATCTTCACCTTTGGTGATGCTGCTTACTACGGCTCTGAGGGTGGACAACACCTGAACCAGCCCATCGTTGGCATGGCAACAACGCCAGATGGCAAGGGCTACTGGCTGGTTGCAGCCGATGGAGGCATCTTCACCTTTGGCGACGCTGCCTTCTTTGGATCAGAAGGTGGTCAGCACCTGAACGCCCCGGTGGTTGGTATGGCAGCAACACCTGACGGCGGTGGCTACTGGCTGGTAGCCAGTGACGGAGGCATCTTCACCTTCGGCGACGCCGCCTTCTACGGTTCAGAAGGCGGTCAGTCGCTGAACGCCCCAGTGGTCGGCATGGCAGCCACCCCCGATGGCAATGGTTACTGGCTGGTTGCCAAAGACGGAGGGGCCTTCACCTTTGGTGACGCCACCTTCAGTGGATCTGCATCTGGACAGTCGAACGCTCCTGTTATTGGGATCACACCAACCAGCAACGGTGGTGGCTACTGGTTAGGCGCACAAGACGGAGGCCTCTTTACCTTCGGGAATGCCCCATTCAACGGTTCAGGGGTCGGTAGTTTCACCGCTCCGGTGGTCGGCATCGCACCATAAGGAGCGCCAGAAGCAAGAAGGCCGTGTGTCCGCTGTTCCTGGGGTGCTTGTTTCTTGCCCCCAGGACAGCGGAGCCTCACGGCCAGCAACACCAGCAGAAGAGCACCGACAGGAACACCAACAGATCGCCACAGGAACCCAACCTGGCCTTGCTGGGTTCCGGCCAACAGTGTGTGGTCCCCCGCCCCCTAACCCCGGACGGGGGGCCACACTTTGTGTCCGGTGCAGACTGTGTAGGGTTCGACTATGGCCGATCAGACTGAATTCTCCGATCTCGCCATGGTGCACATGCCTGCGCTGTACACGGCTGCCCTGCGGATGACCCGGAACCCCTCCGATGCCGAGGACTTGGTCCAGGAGACCTACCTGAAGGCATACCGGGCATTCGGGAGCTTCGAGGCGGGCACCAACCTCCGGGCCTGGCTCTACAAGATCCTGACCAACACGTTCATCAACTCGTACCGCTCGGCGAAGCGGCGCCCGGAGATCGCCGATGTCGAAGACGTCGAGGATCTGTACATGTACCGGCACCTTTCCGGCAATCAACCCGCCGGTCTCGGGCGGAGTGCCGAGGACGAGGTGGTGGACCGGTTCACCGACACTGAGGTCAAAGAGGCGATCGAAGCCCTCCCCGAGGCGTTCCGGATCGCTGTGCTGCTTGCCGACGTGGAAGGGTTCTCCTATAAGGAGATCGCCGACATCACCGACGTGCCGATCGGAACCGTGATGAGCCGTATTCACCGGGGAAGAAAGGCGTTGCAGAAGGCGTTGTTCGAATTTGGTGCGGCACGAGGACTCGTCGGAGTTACCGACGACGGCAGGTAGGGAGACCGTTCGCAGTGGACCAACAGGGACTGGACAGTGAGTTGGAGGGGTCTCGTGGCGAAGAACCGGAGGGCGATGCCACCTCTCCTCGTGCCGGCGGTTTCCTCGACTGCGATGAGACCGTCGAACGCCTCTACTTCTATCTCGACGGAGAGCTGACCGAGGAGCGCCGGGCTGAGATCCAGCGGCACCTCGACCTGTGCGGACCCTGTGTCCGCGCGTTCGGTTTCGAGACGGAACTCCGGAAGGTGATCGCCGATCGCTGCAAGGACCATGTGCCGCAGCACCTCATCGAGCGAATAGCAGTAGCTATCCACGAAGAGCAGCAGCGCCAGACGAACTGAGCTAGGCGCCTCAGCGGATGGGATGCCGGGCTTGCCACTTCCTGATCCGGTCTCCCTATCCGTTAGGCGTCTTGGTGTCCATCGTTTCCGGTTGACCCACACGCAACCGAGCCGGTCCGTAGACTGAGCGGCGTGGCCGACCAGACCAGCGTCGCAGGAAACGTTCTCGACGTATCCGATGCTGTCGAGCTAGGCGTACCGGGCCATACCGTCTCGTGGGATCTGGCCGAGCGGGTAGCCGGTTGGATCGGTAACCGTAAACCGCTGCCCGAGGGCTACCGCCCGGATGAGCTGCAACGAGAGTTCGACGAGCTCACCGCCGAAGCAGAGGAGCTGGTGGCCCAGTCCACCGGTCTTCGCTCACCCACCGGGTTGGCCCGTTCCAGGGTCACCGACCGCTCGGGCTGGGTGCACGCCAACGTCGCGTCTTTTCAGCGCTTGGTCGGACCCCATCTCGACCGGCTCGATCCCGGCTCCCGGCTGGTTGCGTCCAACCCGCTCCTGAACCGTTTTGCCGGACCGCTGGCCAGTGCAGGCCGCGCCCTGACCGGTACGCAGATGGGTGTGGTGCTCGGATGGCTCTCGACCCGTGTGCTCGGTCAGTACGATCTGCTACTCACTGAAGAGGCCGTCGAGGACCAGGACATCGTGTACTTCGTCGGCCCCAACGTGGTGGCGCTGGAGCAGCGTCACGGGTTCGAGCCACACGAGTTCCGGCTGTGGCTCGCCCTTCACGAGGTGACCCACCGGTGCCAGTTCACGGCGATCCCCTGGATGCGCGACCACTTCCTCTCGCTGGTGAACCAGGGGCTCGGCTCGCTGGACCCGGACCCGTCCCGCTTCGCCGAGGTGCTGCGCCGCATGACCGAGGAGATCCGGGCGGGACGCAACCCGCTTCGTGACAACGGCGCTCTGGGGTTGGTGGCCACGCCCGAGCAGCTCGAAGGTCTGCATCGCATCCAGGCGCTGATGAGCCTGCTCGAAGGCCACGGCGACGTCACCATGGACCGAGCCGGTGCAGCGCGCGATCCCCAGTGCCGCGCGACTTCAGCGAGGTGCTGCGGCAACGTCGGAGCCAGACCCGTGGCCCGGCCCGGCTCTTGCAGCAGTTGGTGGGGATGGAGGCCAAGCTCCGCCAGTACGAGGAAGGGGAGCGGTTCATCGCCGCTGTGGAGACCACCGGTGGTCCCGAGCTCTTGGACCGGGCATGGCGGGGGCCGGAGTGGCTCCCGTCGCTGAGCGAGATCAGGAACCCGGGGGAGTGGATCTCCCGTGTCGGTGCGACGCCCGCCCTCTCCGGCTGACTCCTCGATCCCGGCGCTCCTTCGCCGCTGTACGTTTCCCCCGCCGGGAACGGCTCTGGTGTGCGGGGTGTCCGGAGGGGCGGACTCGTTGGCGCTCCTGGTGCTGGCTGTTGCGGCCGGGTGCAAGGTCACCGCGGTCCACGTCGACCACGGGTTGCGGACCGGGTCGTCCGCCGAGTCGAACGTGGTGGCCGCCGCCGCTGAGCGGTTCGGCGCTACCTTCCGGGCCGTCCAGGTCGAGCTGACCGACGGTCCCAACCTCGAGGCTCGGGCCCGGGCGGCGCGCCAAGCTGCACTCGGTGTCGATGCCGCTACCGGCCACACCGCCGACGACCAGGCGGAGACGGTGTTGGCCAACCTGCTCCGGGGAGCGGGCGTGGACGGGCTCGCCGGCATGCGGGCAGGGACGTGCCACCCCCTGTTGGCGTTGCGTCGTGCCGAGACGGTCGCCGTCTGCGTCGAGCTGGGGTTGGATCCGGTCGCCGACCCGTCGAACGACGACCCTCGGTTCCTCCGGAACCGGATCCGCCACGAGCTCCTCCCTTTGTGCTCGGCATTGGCCGGAAGGGACGTGGTCCCGGTGCTCGCCCGTCAGGCCGAGCTCCTGGCCGGCGACGCCGACACGCTGGGCGCCTTGTCGGAGATCCTCGATCCCACAGACGGTCCGGCAGTCGCTGCTGCGCCGAGCCCGATCGGCCGTCGAGCAGTCCGGACGTGGCTTCGAGGTGAGGGTGAGCACCCACCGCCTTTGGACGCAGTGGAACGAGTGCTGGCGGTGGCCCGCGGCGAGGCGGTGGCCACCGAGATCCCCGGCGGGCACCGGGTCAGTCGGTCCCATGGTCGGCTCAGCATGTCGGCCAGTGTGGTTCCGGTACAGTCGGCCCGTGACCGCTCCTGAAATGGACGACCCTGACCAGCCGTCGTCGAACGGTTCGCTTCCCGGCGCGGGAGAGGTGGTCGTCTCCGAGACACGGCTCAGGACCCGGATCGCCGAGCTCGGTGCGGAGATCACCACCGACTATCGCGGTCGTCCTCCCCTGTTGGTGGGAGTGCTCAAGGGTGCGTTCATGTTCATGAGCGATCTCTCCCGGGCCATCGAACTGGCTGTGGACGTCGACTTCATGGCGGTGTCCTCGTACGGCAGTGCCACCAAGACGTCGGGCGTCGTCCGCATCGTGAAGGATCTCGACCTCGATCTGTCCGGTCGTCACGTCTTGGTGGTCGAGGACATCGTGGACAGCGGCCTGACCCTCAACTACCTCCAGCGGTACCTCCTGGCCCGTGAACCGGCCAGCTTGGAGGTCTGCGCCCTCCTGGTCAAAGATGGCCAGCAGCGCACTGCAGTGGACCTCCGGTACGTCGGATTCCACATCCCTTCCGATTTCGTGGTGGGCTATGGGCTCGATGTCGACGAACGGCTCCGGAACCTTCCTGCCATCCATGCCTACAGCGGCTCGACGCCGGCTGCCCGTTGAGCGCCTGAGATGAGCGTCGACATCGAGCGGGTCGAACGAGCGGTCGCCGAGCTGCTGGTGGCAGTGGGTGAGGATCCGGGCCGGGACGGCCTTCAGAAGACGCCGACTCGTGTGGCCAACATGTACGCCGAGCTGTTCGCCGGTCACAACGAGGATCCGGCCGCGCACCTGACGGTGACGTTCGCCGCCGATCACGACGAGATGGTGATGGTGCGTGACATCCCGTTCGCATCTCTGTGCGAGCACCACCTGGTGCCGTTCATGGGTCGGGCCCACGTGGCGTACATCCCTGCTGACGACGGGCGTATCACCGGACTGTCCAAGCTGGCTCGGTTGGTCGATGGGTACGCCAAGCGGCTGCAGGTCCAAGAGCGGATGACCACCCAGATCGCCGACACCATCCAAACGGTGCTCGCCCCCAAGGGGGTCCTGGTGGTGGTGGAGGCAGAGCATCTCTGCATGTCCATGCGTGGCGTGAAGAAGCCGGGGGCGTTGACCATCACCTCCGCTGTCCGGGGGTTGTTCCGGACCGACTCGGCGACCAGGGCCGAGGCCATGCAGTTTGTGCACGGCCGCTGAGGAAGCCGGCAACGGGGACGTTCCGGCTGGTTTACGCTACGAGGCCATGTCAGCTCCGTCGATTGAGGAACGCCCCCTGGTCATGGGGATCCTCAACGTCACTCCTGACTCCTTCTTCGACGGTGGGCAGTGGTATGAGGGTGATCGGGCAATCATGAGAGGTCATGAGATGATCGCTGAGGGGGCCGACATTGTCGATGTCGGGGGTGAGTCCACCCGGCCCGGGGCGGAGTCGGTCGATACGGCCGAGGAGCTCCGGCGTGTCCTCCCGGTCGTCGAGGCGCTGGCCGAGCACGTGCGGGTCTCGATCGACACGACCAAAGCCGAGGTGGCAACGGCGGCGGCAGCGTCCGGCGCCAGCCTGATCAACGACGTCTCGGCCCAGCTGTGGCCGGTGGCTGCCGACCACGGTGTGGGGTGGGTGGCCATGCACCGGAAAGGTACGCCCGCCGATATGCAACGAAGCCCGCACTACGACGACGTGGTAGCCGAGGTGTCTCAGTTCCTGGTGGAGCGGGCAGACGAGGCGACGGCTGCCGGGGTGGCCGAGGTGTGGATCGACCCGGGTATCGGGTTCGGGAAGACGGTGCACCACAATCTCGAGCTGCTGGGAGCGATCGAAACCCTGGCTGGGTGCGACTATCCGGTGATGGTGGGTACCAGCCGTAAGAGCTTCTTGGGGGTCGTCTCGCCGCTGTTTGATGGGGCGCCGGCGCCGGTGGACGACGCGGTTTGCGGCTTCGTTGGCCACGGCCACCTGGGCCATGCAGAAAGGCGCCACCATGGTCAGGGTCCACGACGTGGCGGCGACGGTACAGGCCGCCGCCCTGGTTGGGGCGGGTCCGGGCGGGACCAACGGTTCCAGAGGAGCCGAAGGAGCCCGGAGAACAGCTGGGAGAGCCCAATGAGGGGTAAGTGGGCGGCTGGGATCCCGCCTCGCAACTTCACCTGGGTGATCAAGGATCGCTTGGCTGTCAGCGAACGTCCCGGAGGGTTCGCTCCCAACCACCGCAAGGTCCGTCGCCAGGAGGAGATCATCTGGCTGCAGGTGCAGGGGTTCACCCGGGTTATCTCGCTGCTCCCTTCCCCGCACAACCTCCAGGCCTACGAGGACCAGGAGCTGCCGAGCATCCACTTCCCACTTCCCCCGTCGGGCGATACCAGGAGCGTGCAGCTGGATCTGTTCCGGGAGCTGCACGGTCGACTCCTTGCTGGGGAGCGTCTCCTCGTGCACCAGGACGACCTGGGAGATCGGGTCTTGGGTGTCGTGGCCGGGTATCTCTTGTGGTCCGGGCGCCTGCCGAGTGGCCCCCAGGCGGTCACCGTTTTAGAGCACATGGTCGGTCACCAGATGGGACCGTCCGGTCGTGAGCTGGTGGCGTTTGCAGCCGAGCTCGTCCCGGTGGACCCCCCCGATTCGGGTTCGGCCACAGCCGGAGGTTGAGAGCCGGTGAGTGCGCACGAGACCGTCGAATCCGAGTCTGACCGGTCCGAGTCCGACCGCCCTGAGCGTGTCGGCCGCCGCCGTTCTGATCGCATCGAGATTCGAGGGCTTCGGGTCTTGGGGACGCACGGGGTGTTGCCTGAGGAGCAGACCCGGGCGCAGCCGTTCGAGATCGATCTGGACCTGAACCTGTCAACGGTCGCCGCTGCGGCCAGCGACGACTTGGCCGACACCGTCGACTACTCGGCTGTCGTGGACCGGGTGTGCGCGGTGGTTGGCGGGGGCACCTCGTTCGCTGCTCCTCGAAGCGCTTGCCTCCACCGTGGCCGACGAAGCGCTGGCGGTTGATGATCGGGTCACGGCAGTCACCGTGTCCGTCCGCAAGTTGCAGCCCCCGGTAGCTGCAGACGTGGCGACCGTCGGCATCCGTGTGACCCGACGACGATGACCGTCACGATATGAGTCGACGATGACTGTGTTGATGCCCGAGCCTCCTACGGCCCGGGCATTTCTCGGCCTTGGGTCCAATCTCGGCGACCGGTGGGCCCACTTGCGCCGAGCGGTCGACCAGCTGCGGGGCGGAGGCGGGGTTCCCGTCACGGCGGTATCCCCCGTCTACGAGACCGATCCGGTGGGGGGCCCGGAGGGCCAGGGCCCATACCTCAACATCGTCGTGGAGCTGGCGGTACCGGCTCGCCTCGATCCCTATCTTCTGCTCACCGAGTGCCGACGTCTCGAAGCCTCGGCCGGCCGGGTCCGCACGGTCAGATGGGGTCCCCGGACGCTCGACGCCGACGTCCTGTGGATAGACGGCGTCACCCTTGACGATCCCGAGCTCACCGTTCCTCACCCCCGCCTGTGGGAACGCCGATTCGTCGTGGCACCCCTGGCGGACCTGGCTCCGGACCTGGCCGGTCCGGCCGAATTACATAACTCTGGTGGTGAGGTGGCCAACGTGGGTATGCTCTGAGGGAAAGATTCTCTGATGCGAACGGCACCCGAAAGGGGCCGGAACGTCGAAAGGGGTCTCGTGACCACAATTCGTGTGATCGGTCCGGGAAGGGCCGGTGGGTCGTTGATGGCGGCCATCGGAGCTGTTGGGGGATATCAGGTACTCGACGCGCTCGGTCGAGGTGATGAGCTGACTGGAGCTGCCTCCGCCGATGTGGTGATCATCGCCACACCCGACGATGCCGTGGCTGCCGTGGCTGCTGCCATCGAACCGAGTGAGACGACGGCGGTCATCCATATGTCGGGATCGCTGGGGCTCGATGTGTTGGCCCCGCACCCTCGTCGTGGTGGCTTGCATCCGCTCATCCCGTTGCCCAGCGCCGAGATCGGTGCAGCGAGACTGCGCTCCGGCATCACCTTCGCCGTGGCCGGGGATCCTGCCGCTCGATCGTTGGCCGAAGGACTGGGTGGACGAATCGTCGAGGTCGAGGACGGTTCCCGTGCCGCCTACCACGCTGCCGCCAGCATCGCAGCCAACCACGTGGTGGCACTGCTCGGCCAGGTGGAGCGGGTGGCGGCCACTGCCGGTCTCCCGCTCGACACCTTCAACGACCTGGTTGCAGCGGCGGTGGCAGATGCCATGACGCTCGGGCCCAAGGAGGCTCTCACCGGGCCGGCGGCTCGGGGTGACTGGGAGACAGTGGAACGTCATCGGAGCGTGCTGGCGGGCATGGGTGGCGGACTCGGTGTCGCGCGGTGGCGGGGTTCGGTGTCGATGGGTACAGCGATCTGGAGGCGTACGACGCCATGGTGGCGTTGGCTCGGCGACTGGTCGCTCCGGTTCCTCTGGAGTCCTTGGATTCTGTGAGCCCGGCAGGGCCGGCGGGGTCGCACACGGTACGGGACGCCGCATGAGCATCGCCCTCCTCCCCACCCCTGCGTCAGCATCGGCCTCTGGACCGTCGGCAGCAGGGTCTCGACCCCGAGTGGTCACGACCGTGGCTGAGCTCCGGAACGAGCTCGAGGCGGCGCGTCACGCCGGCCTCACCGTGGGTCTGGTGCCGACCATGGGCGCACTGCACGACGGTCATCGGTCGCTCGTCGAACGAGCGGTTGCCGAGTGCGACGTCGTGGCCGTCACGATCTTCGTGAACCCTCTCCAGTTCGGCGATGCAGCGGATCTGGACCACTATCCCCGCACGCTGGACGCCGACTGTGCTCTCGTCGGCGAAGCCGGTGGAGCGCTCGTGTTCGCTCCGACCGTCATCGAGATGTACCCGGACTTCCCCTCACCTGTCCGTACGTCGGTGGTGGTCAGCGGGGTGAGCGAGATGTTCGAGGGGGCGTCTCGTCCAGGTCACTTCTCCGGTGTGGCCACGGTGGTCGCCAAGCTGTTCGCCATGGCTGGTCAATGCCGGGCCTACTTCGGCGAGAAAGACTTTCAACAGCTGGCCGTGGTGCGCACGATGGCGCGTGATCTTTCGCTCCCGGTCGAAGTGGTGGGGTGTCCCACCGTGCGGGACGTCGACGGCCTGGCGCTGTCGAGCCGCAATGTGCGGATGGCACCGGATGAACGGCGTGCGGCGCTGGCGCTGTCCCGTGCCTTGCATGCCGGCGCTCTGGCTGTCCAGGCCGGGGAACGCAGTGCCTCGGTGGTCGAGACCGAGATGAAGCGGGTGGTGGCTGCAGAGCCGGTGGTAGACCTGGACTATGCAGTTCTCGTCGACGCCAACGATCTCACGCCGGTTCTTCGTCTCCCGTCCGTGCGTCCGTTGAGGTTGCTGATCGCAGCTCAGGTCGGTCCGGTCCGTCTCATCGACAATCTCGACCCACGACGAGCCGATGTGCTCGGGTCACAACGTCCGCGTGCCACGAAAGGGGCCAGCTGAACGATGCGCCGCCGCATGATGAAGTCGAAGATCCATCGGGCCACAGTGACCGATGCCAACTTGAACTATGTGGGCTCGATCAGCCTCGATCCCGAGTTGATGCGGCTGGCCGACATCCTGGAGTGGGAGCAGGTGACCGTTCTCGATATCGACAACGGGGCACGGTTCGAGACCTACGCCATCGTCGGCGGGTCGGGGCAGGTCTGTCTCAACGGGGCTGCAGCCCGGCTGGTCCACACCGGCGACAAGGTCATCGTGATCACCTACGCCGACTACGAGACCGCTGAGTTGGAGACGTTCGCACCCGCGATCGTGCATGTCGATGCGGCCAATCGGGTCATCGATGAGACGTCGGCCCAGTTGGATGCTGAGCTCGACCGCCTGACCCAGACGTGAGCGACCGTCGGTGACCGAACCGACGAGCGCAGCAGCCAACAGTGCCATGCCGCTTGACGTGCTGGTGCTCGGGAGTGGGGTGGCTGGGCTGTCGACTGCGATCAGGTTGGCTGCGCCGGGGACCGGAGGGTTACGGGTCGGCGTCCTGACCAAGGCCGAGCTCTGGCAGTCGACCACCCGGTGGGCTCAAGGGGGCGTGGCGGCAGTGTTGGGAGGCGACGAGGACTCCACGGACCTGCATCTGGCCGACACCCTGGCTGCCGGGGCGGGCCTGTGCGATACCGAGGCGGTTCGGGTTCTGGTCGACGAGGGACCAGGCCGGGTCAACGAGCTGATCGCATTGGGCGCGGAGTTCGACCGCCAGCCCGGTGGGGCCCTGGCCTTGGCCCGTGAGGGGGGCCACTCGATGGCCAGAGTGGTCCACGCCGGCGGAGCTGCCACCGGCGCCGAGGTGGAACGCGCCTTGGTGGATGCCACCCGTCGTAGCGCCACCTCGGTCATGGAGCGGTGGTTCGCCCTCGAGCTCCTGGTGGAAGAGGGACGATGTCGGGGGGTGCTGGCGATGTCCTCTGATGGACAGGTCGTCGAGGTGCGGGCAACCCACACCGTCCTCGCTACCGGGGGTGCCGGTCAGCTGTTCTCGGTGACCACCAATCCGCCGGAGGCCACCGCCGACGGTCTGGCCATGGCGCTTCGGGCCGGGGTCCCGGTTGCTGACATCGAGTTCATGCAGTTCCACCCCACCGCCCTCCACCACCCGGCCATGCCCCGGCCTCTGCTCTCCGAGGCGCTCCGGGGCCACGGTGCCCTCATCCGAGATGCCCACGGCGAACGGTTCGTCGACGAGCTGGCGCCTCGGGACGTGGTGAGCAGGGCGATGGCCGAGCGGATGCGGTCGGAGGGTGCGGAGCACCTCTGGCTCGATGCCACCGGCCTCGAGTCTTTCTCTGCCCGGTTCCCGACCATCGCTACCTCGTTGGCCGGCGTCGACCTCGATCCGTCGTGCCACTGGCTGCCCATCGCTCCTGCCGCGCACCATCTGTCGGGTGGTGTGGTCACCGACCTGTCCGGGGCCACAGCGCTTCCCGGGCTGTGGGCTGCGGGTGAGGTGGCATGCACCGGGGTCCACGGCGCGAATCGACTGGCTTCCAACTCACTGCTCGAAGGGATGGTGTTCGGTGCCCGGCTCGCGGAGGCGATCGCCGACGGACGGGACGGGCCGACGCCGACAGGGATCATGCGAGCTGTGCTCGATCGCTCACCGGACATCGTTGAGAGCGGTCCGATCTCATCGGTGGTGACGGCGATCCGTAACGGCGACAACGGTGGTGACGGTCGTGACGATCACAGCCGCAACGGTGATGACGACAGTCTGATCGGTGACATGGTCGGAGACAGCGGCGATCTGGTCAAGGATCGGGACCGACTCCAACGGGCGATGATCGAAGGTGCCGGTGTGGTGCGGAGCGCGGACTCGTTGGCTGATGCGGCTGTGGTCGTCGCCGATGTTGGCGCTGCGTTGTCGGATCGATCTACCGCCGACCGGGCTGTTCACCGGGTTGCTGGTTTGACTGCCGACCGAACTGCCGACCGAACTGCCGGCCGAGCTGCCGGCCGAGCTGCCGACCGAACTGCCGGCCGAGCTGTCGACCGAACCGTCGACCGAGCAGAAGGAGAGCTGGCCAACCTGGTGACGGGAGCCGGCGCGCTCTTGGCGGCGGCGACTCTTCGGACCGAGACCCGTGGAGCGCATACCCGAAGCGACTTTCCGGACATGGACGAGCGCTGGCGCTGCCGGATCGTCCACTCGGGGGGTAGGGTCGCCGTTCTGGCTGGGTCGCCATCTGTCGATCCCGGCGTGGGCTGAGCCAGGACGACCGAGTGGACCGACAGGTGGTGATCGACAGGTGACCGAAGAGCGACGTGCGTATGCCGTTGGCGCCGCAGCTATGGTCGACCCGCCGCGTCCGGCGGTGGTGGATGCGGTAGGTCGTGCGTTGGCTGAGGACGTGCTGCCTCTGGGCGATCTCACGGCATCACTGGTCGACGCTGAGGTGATGGGCACGGTGGCAGTGGTCAGCCGGGAAGCCGGCGTGGTAGCCGGCCGGAGCTGTGCGCAAGAGGCGTTTACTCAAGTGGACCCCGACATCCGTGTCCAGTGGCACCTGGATGACGGTTCACCGGTGTCGCCGGGCTCGGTGGTGGCGGTGATCGAAGGTTCGTTGCGGTCGATTTTGACCGCGGAGCGCACAGCGCTCAACTTCCTCTGTCACCTGTCGGGGGTGGCGACGTACACACGTCAGTTCGTCGACGCGGTGGTCGCGGTCAACCCGAACACCCGTGTGCTCGACACCCGGAAGACGACACCCGGCCTTCGCTCGCTGGAGAAAGCGGCGGTACGTGCCGGTGGTGGTGCGAACCACCGGGGCAACCTGTCTGATGCCATCCTGGTGAAGGACAACCACCTGGGCGGGGTGGCCATCGCCGAGGCCGTGGTTCGGGCGCGGCGCCTGTGGCCGGGCAGGATGGTGGAGGTGGAGTGCGACCGACGAGATCAAGTGGTCGACGCGGTGGCCGCCGGCGCCACCGTCGTCATGCTCGACAACATGTCGCCCGATCAAGTCCGCGACTGTGTGGCGCTGGTCCGTGACGCCGACGCCGGCATCCTGGTCGAGGTGTCGGGCGGGGTGACCTTGGAGAGGGCAGCGTCGTACGCCGCTGCCGGCGTCGACCTGATCTCGGTAGGGGCGTTGACCCATTCGGCGCCCGCTCTCGACCTGGGTCTCGATCTCGGTGGAGGTCCTGCCACACCTACCCCTGTTCCCGCCGGAGCCGATGGGAAAGGCTGACCATGCTGCTTGCTATCGATGCCGGTAACACCGAGACGGTCGTGGGGCTGTTCGCCGACGATCTGACGGCGGTCGACGGAGAGACCGGCCCTCGTGATGGAAACGAGCCGGTCGGGCTGGCCCATCATTGGCGGCTCTCGACCGTGGCCGAGCGGACGGCGGATGAGCACGCGTTGCTCCTCACCCAGCTCCTCGATCTCGACGGACTCGACATCGACGATGTCGTGAGCGGTATCGCCGTCACCTCGTCGGTGCCGTTCGTGACCGCCAACCTTCGTCAGATGGCTATCCGTTGGTTCGAGGTACCGGCGGTGGTCTTGGAGCCAGGGGTGAAGAGCGGGATGCCGATCCTCTACGACAATCCGAAAGAGGTGGGCGCCGACCGTATCGCCAACGCCGTCGGCGCTTACGACCTCTTCGGTGGACCGTGTGTGGTGGTCGACCTGGGTACGGCGACCACCTTCGACGCCATCTCCGAAGCAGGCGAGTACCTGGGTGGGGCGATCACCCCCGGGGTCGCCATCAGTCTCGATGCGCTGTTCGCCCAGGCGGCGGCTTTACGTCGGGTGGAGATGGTGGAGCCCCGCAGCGTGATCGGGAAGTCCACCGTGGAGTCCATACAGTCGGGCGCTCTGTACGGCTTCGCCGATCAGGTCGACGGCTTGTGCAGGCGCTTCACCGCCGTGCTCGGTGACAGCACGGTGGTGGCCACCGGCGGCCTGTCCGAGCTGATCGCCCCCCATACGAGCACCATCGAGTACGTCGAGCCGTGGTTGACCCTTCACGGGTTGCGGATCATCTACGAGCGGAACGCGGCGCAGGCCGGTGGGAGCCGTCGTGGCTGAAGAGCCCCTATCTGCTGCCGTTCCGTATCGCTTCGATCGCACGGCGGAAGCCGGTGACCTCCAGGCCCGCTTCGCCGATCTCGCCGATGGGGGCGAGACCGGTGAGACGGTCTCGGTGGCCGGACGCATCATGCTCAATCGCCCTCAGGGCAAGTTGGCCTTCGCCGAACTGCGGGACTCGTCCGGAGCGGTGCAGCTGTTCGCTCTGGCTGCAGTGACCGACGAGTTCGACGCGTTCACGCGGCTGTCGCTCGGCGACTGGATCGGAGCCCGAGGCGAGGTGGTCAGGACCAAGCGGGGCGAGCTGAGCGTCAAGGTGTGCGCAGTGGGTCGTCCTGGCCGAGGCCCGACGCTCCTTCGGCGACAAGTGGCGAGGCGTGACTGATGTCGAGACCCGTTTCCGACAGCGGGAGGTCGACCTGTGGGCCAATCCGTCGAGTCGGCCAACGTTGCTGTTGCGGAGCCGGGTCCTGAGCATCCTGCGACGAACATTGGAGGACCGGGGGTTTGTCGAAGTGGAGACCCCCATCCTCCACCCGCTGGCCGGTGGGGCGACCGCCAAGCCGTTCGTCACCCACCACAACGCGCTGGATGCCGACCTCTATCTGAGGATCGCCCCTGAGCTGTACCTGAAGCGGCTGGTTGTCGGCGGGTTCGAGAAGGTGTTCGAGATCGGCCGGGTGTTCCGTAACGAAGGACTGTCACCCCGTCACAACCCTGAGTTCACCATGTTGGAGCTGTACCAGGCCTACGCCGACTACCGCGATCTGCAGGTCATGGTCGAGGAGCTGGTGTCGGAGCTGGCGACCACGATTACCGGCTCGCCGGTGCTGACCTACGGAGACAGGGAGCTCGACCTCACGCCGCCGTGGCGCCGGGCCACCCTCATCGAGCTGGTGCAGGAGCACTCGGGGCTGGACGTCTCGATGGACACGCCGATCGATGAGCTCCGCTCCCACGTTGCGACTGTCGGTGTGAAGCCCGACATCTCCTGGGGAGTGGGCAAACTACTCCTGGAGCTGTACGAGAAGACGGCGGAGTCGGCGTTGTGGGGCCCGGTGTTTGTGACCGACTTCCCTGCCGAGGTGTCGCCCCTGGCCCGGCGTCATCGGGACGACGATCGTCTGGCCGAACGGTTCGAGGGCATCGTGGCCGGGCGTGAGCTCCTCAACGCTTTCTCCGAGCTGACCGATCCGGACGACCAGCGCCAGCGGTTCGAGGCTCAGGCTGCGGCCAAGTCCGCCGGTGACGACGAGGCCATGCCCGTCGACGAGGAGTACCTCCGTGCGTTGGAGCACGGGCTGCCCCCCACCGGTGGATTGGGGATCGGCATCGACCGGCTGGTGATGCTGCTGGCCGATGCGGCCAACATCCGTGAGGTCATCGCCTTTCCCACCCTCCGGCCGGAACGCTGATCCTCTTCTCGGCTGGCCCGGCTGGCCCGGCTGGCCCTGGTCGAGACTGAGCTGGTCAGGTGTTGGGAAGGCCGTCGAGGAGCGAGTGGGCGAGCCGTTCGAGCCCGCTGGCCTGCTCTGACGATGGGCACTGCGCTGCCGCTGCTGCAGCCTGTTCGGCATACTGGCGCCCTACGGCCACCGCCGAGCTGATCCCAGTCGATCCAGCGACGATGGACCGAGCCTTGTCCCGTTCTGGTTGGCCCAGCGGCTGGCCGAGCAGTGGCCGCAGCTCGGGCCCTACCACCGGGTCGGCAAGGGCCAGCAGGACCGGCAGGGTGTAGATCCCCTCGGCCAAATCTTGTCCCGCAGGTTTGCCCAGCTCGGTCTCGGAGCCGATGATGTCGAGAACGTCGTCTCTGATCTGGAAGATCATCCCGAAGTACCGACCGAACGTGGTCAACGCTTCGACCTCGTCACGAGGCCGCCCACCGGTCAGAGCGCCGATCCGGCACGACGTCGCCATCAGGGCTGCCGTCTTCCCGGAGATGGCTGAGATGTAGCTGGCGTCGCTCCGAGTCACCTGAAATGCCGCCCGGACCTCGGCTACCTGGCCTCGGCACAGCTCACCGAGCGTGGCGGCCAGGAGCTCGGCGATCTCGGTACCGAGCCCGGCGGCGATCTCCGCCGAACGGGCCAGGAGGAAGTCGCCGGCCACGATGGCCACCAGGTTGCCGAACCTGGAGTTGACGCTCTCGACGTTGCGACGGATCGTGGCTTCGTCCATCACGTCGTCGTGGTAGAGCGAGGCCAGATGGACCAGCTCGACGGCTACCGCACCCAGGAGATCCTCTCGGGTGGCCGAAGACATGCCGCCGGTGGCCGCAGCCAGGGTCAGTGCCGGCCGGAGCCGCTTGCCCCCGGCGGCGATGAGGTGGGTGGTCACCTCGTCGAGGAAGCCGTCGCCGGTGACCACCGACTCTGTGAGCAGGGGTTCCAGGCGTTCTAATTGTTCTTCGAGGGCGGGAAGACCCAGGAGCTCTACGACGTTCACTACCCAGGACGATAGGCGAGGACGCCGTTCGTTGAGCAACTGGAGGGTGCGGGCGCACGCAGCAACCGCCCCTGTAGACTCGCGAGCAAGAATTCAACCGCAGGATGGAGGCGGTCTGGTGTTCGAACGATTCACAGACCGGGCACGCAGAGTGCTTGTGCTAGCACAAGAAGAAGCGCGTCTACTGAACCACAGCTTTATCGGAACCGAACACATTCTCTTGGGCCTCATCCACGAGGGTGAAGGGGTCGCGGCAAAGGCGCTCGAGTCGCTCGGCGTCTCGTTGGAAGCTGTCCGGGAGAAGGTGGAGGAGACCATCGGGCTGGCCGGCACGGCACCGACTGGGTCCCCTCCCTTCACGCCCCGGGCGAAGAAGGTGCTCGAGCTGTCCCTGCGCGAGGCGCTGCAGCTCGGCCACAGCTACATCGGGACGGAGCACATGCTGCTCGGTCTGGTGCGTGAAGGTGAAGGTGTCGCCGCACAGGTCCTCCAGAGCCTGGGAGCGGACCTTCCCCGGGTCCGCCAGCAGGTCATCCAACTGCTCTCCGGCTATCAGGGCAAGGAGTCGGTGGGAGCCGGTGCTCCCGGTTCCCAGTCCTCGGACTCCCCCACCGGCTCACCCGTTCTCGACCAGTTCGGGCGGAACCTCACCGCACTCGCTCGCGATCACAAGTTGGACCCGGTCATCGGTCGTGAGAAAGAGATCGAGCGGGTGATGCAGGTGCTGTCGCGCCGCACGAAGAACAACCCAGTGCTCATCGGCGAGCCCGGCGTCGGGAAGACGGCGATCGTCGAGGGACTGGCGTCGAGGATCGTGGCCAACGACGTGCCTGAGACGCTCACGAACAAGCAGCTCTACACCCTCGACTTGGGCGCCCTGGTGGCAGGGAGCCGCTACCGGGGAGACTTCGAAGAGCGCCTGAAGAAGGTGTTGAAGGAGATCAGGACCAGGGGCGACATCATCCTGTTCATCGACGAGCTGCATACGTTGGTGGGGGCAGGAGCGGCCGAAGGCGCCATCGATGCTGCCTCCATCCTGAAGCCCATGCTGGCCCGAGGTGAGCTGCAGACCATCGGCGCCACCACCCTGGACGAGTACCGGAAGCACCTGGAGAAGGACGCGGCGTTGGAGCGGCGTTTCCAGCCGATCAAGGTGGAGCAGCCCAACGTGGCCCTGACCATCGAGATTCTGAAGGGGCTGCGGGACCGGTACGAATCGCACCACGCCGTGACCATCACCGATCAAGCACTGGTGGCAGCGGCCAACCTCGCCGATCGGTACCTCGCCGATCGCTACTTGCCGGACAAGGCCATCGATCTTATCGACGAGGCCGGCAGCCGGTTGCGGATCCGCCGGATGACCACGCCCCCCTCGTACAAGAAGTTGGAGGAGGAGATCGTCCGGCTGCGCGCCGATAAGGAAGCCGCCATCGAGAAGCAGGCGTTCGATCAGGCCAAGAAGCTGGCCGAGCAGGAGAAGGAGCGTTTGGACTCCAAGGAGGCCATGGAGGCCGAGTGGCGGTCCGAAGGCGTGGACCTGTTCGACATCGTCGACGAGGAGGTCATCGCCGAGGTGCTGGCCAACTGGACGGGCATTCCCGTCTACCGGCTCACCGAGGAAGAGACGTCCAAGCTGTTGCGGATGGAGGACGAGCTTCACAAGCGTGTGGTGGGCCAGGAGCAGGCTATCGCCGCGCTGGCTCGGTCGATCCGTCGGACCCGCGCCGGCCTGAAGGACCCGAAGCGCCCGAGTGGCTCGTTCATCTTCCTGGGGCCGACCGGTGTCGGGAAGACCGAGCTGGCCAAGACGCTGGCCGAGTTCCTGTTCGACGACGAAGCAGCGTTGATCCAGCTCGACATGTCGGAGTACATGGAGAAGCACACGGTGAGCCGGCTGGTGGGATCACCTCCTGGCTACGTGGGTTACGAAGAGGGCGGCCAGCTGACCGAAGCCGTGCGACGCAAGCCGTTCTCGGTGGTGCTGTTCGACGAGGTCGAGAAGGCGCACCCTGACGTGTTCAACGCCCTACTGCAGATCCTGGAGGACGGCCGGTTGACAGATGCCCAAGGGCGGTCGGTCGACTTCAAGAACACCGTGCTGATCATGACCTCCAACCTGGGTACGGCCGACCTGCGCAAGTCCACCGTCGGTTTCGCCAAGACGTCGGAAGCCGTCACCTACGAGCGGATGAAGAGCAAGGTCAACGAGGCGCTGAAGGCCCACTTCCGGCCGGAGTTCCTCAACCGCATCGACGAGGTCATCGTCTTCCACGAGCTGTCCAAGGAAGAGGTTGTCGAGATTGTCGACTTCATGATCCAACGGGTCTCGGACCAGCTGGAGCAGCAGGGGCTGGCGTTGGTCCTGACGCCGGCAGCGAAGCTGCTGTTGGCTGAGCACGGGTATGACCCCCAACTTGGTGCTCGACCGCTACGGCGTGCCATCCAGCAGATGATCGAGGATCCCCTGTCGGAACGCATTCTGTGGAAGGAGTTCCGGGTCGGGGAGACGATCGTCGTGGACACCGAGACGGTCACGGCCGAAGGCGTTGCCGATGCCGAGTCCAAGGGCGAACGGCCAGTAGTCATCGGCGAGCAGCGGCTGACGTTCAAGGCGGTCGAAGGCGTTGAGCCCCCGCCGGTCGAGCTGGCCGGCGCCGGCGCCGACACCGACTGAGAGACCCAGCCCAGAGAGCGGGTGGCTGGGGCTCGACGGGGCTGCGTGCCAGTACAGGCTTCAGGAACATAGGCGCTCTTCAGGGGGCGCCTATGTTCGTTCCCGGCCCCAGCTGGTTGACCGTGGAGTTGAAGCGAGAGGTGCCTGGTCAACCAGGGCGATAGGTAAAGAGTTCATGAACAGTTTGCCTGTTGTTCACCTTCGGATGGTTTCCCGGTAACCCGATACCGCGAGCATCGTGGTGTGAAGGTTGTGTCCGAGCCGAAGGTTGGTGCCGAACCGCCTGACTCGACGCAGGAGGCGAGTGCCGCACCCGATGTGGTGTCGCTCGGGAACTTCCATATCCGTACCGTGGTGGCGGCCGGAGTCGGGTTCTTCACCGACGCCTACGACCTCTTCGTCATCGGCACCGTCCTGACCCTGTTGAAGGGGGTCTGGCACCTGAACACCACCCAGATCAGCATGGTGAGCTCGGTGGCGCTGTTGGCGGCGTTCTGCGGGGCTTTCGTCTTCGGCCGGATCGCCGACGTGGTCGGCCGCCGCCGTGTGTTTGTGGCGGTGGCGGTGATCATGGTCGTCGGTTCGCTGGCGTCGGCCCTGTCACCCAGCCTCTGGTTCTTGATCGGTGCCCGCTTCGTGTTGGGCCTCGGCATTGGTGGCGACTACCCGGTGAGCGCCGTGCTCACCAGCGAGTTCGCCGACCGTTCGAACCGTGGACGGCTGGTGGGTCTGGTGTTCTCGATGCAGGCGCTCGGGCTGGTGGTCGGGCCGCTGGTGGGCCTGGGCCTGGTGGCCTCGGGTATGAACCACGACATCGCCTGGCGGCTGATGCTCGGATTCGGGTCGCTTCCCGCTGCCGCTGTGGTCTTCCTGCGGCTACGCATGCCCGAGTCCCCCCGCTTCGCTGCTCAGGTGCAGGGCGTCACCTCGTCGCCCGATCTGGCGTTGGTGTCGAACCTGGAGAGCCAGGCGGTGCCCGCCCCGCCGGCCCCTGTTCCCACCCGGATGGGCCTGAAGGCTTTCTTCACCAACCGGCATTGGATGCTGATGCTGCTGGGTACGGCAGGGACCTGGTTCCTCTTCGACTATGCGTACTACGGCAACTCCATCTCCACGCCACTGATCATCAACGACGTGGCCCCTCACGCCTCACTCGTCCACTCGCTGGCACTGACGGTGGTGCTCTTCGTGGTCGCCGCCGTTCCTGGCTACATCGTGGCCATCCTCACCATGGACCGCATCGGTCACCGCCGTCTGCAGGTGGTCGGGTTCATGGTGATGGGAGGTTCGTTCCTCCTGCTCGGGCTGGTTCCCGTCCTGACCGCTGTGATCGCACCGTTCCTGGTGATCTACGGGATCAGCTACTTCTTTGCCGAGTTCGGTCCCAACACCACGACGTTCGTGATGCCGGCCGAGATCTTCCCGGTGAGCGTGCGGACCACCGGTCATGGCGTGTCGGCTGGTATTGCGAAGCTCGGAGCGTTCGCCGGTGTCTATCTCTTCCCGATCTTCAAGCAGGACTTCGGCCTACGAGGCTCGATGCTCATAGCGGCCACCGCCTCCCTGGGGGGAATGTTCCTGACCTTCGTGCTGCCCGAGCCCGCACGTCGCTCCCTCGAGGAGATGTCGGAGGAAACGCCACGGCAACGAGGTGGTCCTGTGGTCCCTGTCGTCGTTCCTGACCAGCCGACACCGACCCCATTGGGGGCTGCAGCACCGGCCCCGGTGCCGATCGTCCCTGTCTCGTCGCCACCCAGCTCGCCCCCTGCACCGGCCTCGGTGCCCGCCGCCGCTGCACAGGCATCGACCCAGGCGGCAGCGATGGGCACGACACCGCAGCACCCTGTCGGTCTGGGATAGGCCCAGAGCCGGCGACCGGTTCTAATCGACCTATGGCCACCTTTGTCGCACCTGGTTCGTAGCATCGGGGGATGGCCAAGACGGCGAAGCGACATCGTTGTATCGACTGTGGTTCCATCTCGGCTCGATGGGTGGGACGCTGTCCGACGTGTGGGGAGTGGAACACCCTGGTGGAGGAGTCGCAGCTCGGTCCCCTGGCCCGTGCCGTCGACGATCTCGGCCTGAGCACGCTCCCGGTACCACTGGCGTCCGTGGACATCGCCGAGGCAGTGGCTATCCCCACTGGTGTGGCCGAGTTCGACCGGGTGCTGTCCGGCGGGCTCGTACCGGGGTCGGTCACCCTCGTCGGAGGTGAGCCCGGTATCGGGAAGTCGACGCTCCTGCTCCAGGTACTGGTGGCTCGGGCTCTCGCCGGGCATCGGGTGCTCCTGGTGTCGGCGGAGGAGTCGGCCCACCAGGTGCGTCTCCGGGCCGAGCGGTTGGGACCGGTACCCCCGGGGCTCTTGATCTTGTCCGGTACCGACGTCACCGCCGTCCACGGGGCCGTGGAGGATGCCGATCCCGACCTCGTGGTCGTCGACTCCATCCAGTCGGTGGCTGTGGGCCCCTCTGCCCCCGGTGAGCGCCGGGCCGCCGGGGTTCCCGGGAGCGTCACCCAGGTGAGGGAGTGCGCCGACCAGCTGGTGGGCTTGGCCAAGACCCGCCAGGTGGCCACCGTGCTCGTCGGTCACGTCACGAAAGACGGCACCCTGGCCGGTCCTCGTACTCTGGAGCACCTGGTCGACACCGTTCTGACCTTCGAGGGCGATCGTCACCACGCCATCCGGCTGCTGCGGGCGGTGAAGCATCGCTTCGGGCCGACCGGAGAGCTCGGGCTCTTCGAGATGGGTGATACCGGTCTGTCGCCGGTCGACGACCCCGGCCGGCTGTTGCTGGGGGATCGCCTGGCCGGGGTTCCCGGAGGCATCGTCCTCCCAGCGATGCAGGGGAGGCGCACCCTGCTGGTGGAGCTTCAGGCTTTGGTCACGCCCATGGCTTTAGCCCAGCCAAAGCGTTCTGCGGTTGGTCTGGATACCGGGCGTCTGGTCATGACCCTTGCTGTGCTGAGCCAACGAGCGGGTGTGGGGGTCATGGACGCTGACGTCTTCGCTTCGGTGGCGGGTGGTATTCGGGTTACCGAGCCGGCGGCCGACCTGGCCGTGGCACTGGCGGTGGCTTCGGCCGCCAGTGGGGTGTGTCTGCCAGCTGACGTGGTGGCATTGGGCGAGGTTGGCCTGGCCGGTGAGATCCGGCAGGTCTCCAACCTGCCGCGCCGCCTGGAGGAGTCGCTCAGGTTGGGCTTCACTCGGGCTGTGGTCCCGTCGTCGGCGCCCGCCGGCCCTGACGGTATCGAGCTGCTGCGGGTGGACACCCTGGCCCAGGCGGTGGAGCATTTTGGCTGCGTACAATCCGAATCACCCGTGTCCGGCGCTGGTTCGTGAGGTCTGGCGGGATGCACGTCGCTCCGGCGGGTACGATTCGGCGGTGAGCACACGCCGGAGCTCAGCCCTGAGCGAAGCCCTGGCTATGGCAGCCCCCGGTCGCCCACTTCGCGACGGCCTCGATCGGGTTCTGCAGGCCAAACGGGGTGGCCTGGTGGTGGTGGGAGACGATCCTGCCGTGCTGTCGATCTGCTCGGGTGGGTTCCTCCTCGACGCCGAATTCAGCCCGCAGCGGCTGTCAGAGCTGGCGAAGATGGACGGTGCCATCATCCTGGCTGCCGACGCGTCACGGATTGCTCGGGCCAACGTCCATCTGATGCCCAAGGCCTCGATCCCGACCACCGAGACCGGCACCCGGCATCGGACCGCCGAGCGGGTGGCTCGGTCGATCGACGTCCCGGTGGTCTCGGTCAGCTCGGCGATGTCGGTGATCGCTGTCTACCGCAATGACCAGAAGTACACCCTGCAGCCCATCGGCTGGCTGGTTGATCGGGCCGATCAAGGGCTGGCCACGCTGCAGCGCTTTCGAGTTCGCTTCGACGTCGCGCTCACCAACCTGTCCACACTCGAGGTGGAGGACACGGTGTCGGTCCACGACGTCGTGGCTGTGCTCCAGTCAGCCGAGATGGTGACACGGATAGCGAAGGAAGTCTCGAGTTATCTGGTGGAGTTGGGCGCCGACGGGCGCTTGGTCCGGCTGCAACTGGCCGAGCTGGTCGAGTCGGTGAACCCCACCCTGCGACTGGTCCTGCGGGACTATCTCCGCCAGCCTTCCGATGGCACCTCGATTCGGATCGAGGCGGTCGACCAGGCTGTTCATCAGCTCAACGAGCTGTCCTCCGACGAGCTGGTCGATGTCCGCAGGGTGGCCGAGATCCTGTGCCTCCCCCCATCGTCGACCGATCCGCACTCAGGTGTGGAGCCGCGTGGCTACCGACTGCTGCATCGCCTGCCCCGCTTCTCCGATGCCATCATCGAACGGATCGTCGACCGGTTTCTCAACCTGCAGCAGATCATGCGGGCGTCCCTCACCGAGCTGGAGAAGGTCGAAGGAGTCGGTGTGGCCAAGGCCCGGTCGGTCAAGGACGGCCTGGCCCGCCTGGCCGAAGCCAGCATCCTGGAGCGCTACCAGTAGCCGACTTGGCAAGCCTGTACTTGTTCGGCCGTGAGCAGGGTCGAACCTGGTGAAAGACGTCACGCCGCCTTGTCAGGTGCAGTTGATGGCGGGGATCGTCTGGTACTACTCAACGATCTCGATGCGCCCTGGTCACGACGCTTGTTCGTGAATTGCCATTGACAAGATCAAGAACCTGGAGTTAGATGCCATCGCGACCAGTTTGGGAAACAAAGAGTGTGTACCATCTGATCGAGACAGCACGAAACACCAGATTTACCAACACAGTTTCACTAACGACAGCGAAAGCAGGGGGATGTACATGTTCCGGGGACGTCGCAACACAGCAGCAACCCGCGATTTCCAGGCTGAGAATTCTCAATCTGGGAAAGTTCTCGCGGGGGGGGGGTGGGGAGTAACTCCCTAAGTTTTTCCCACGCAGAGTCACGTAATTCTCACTTTACCGGCGGCTATGCCCGCCGGTTTTTCGCGGCCATAACAGCAACACTCCTGGTCGTAGGCGTAATAGCTGGAACCGTGGCTGGAATTGGCGTCACCACAGCCAGTGCAGCCACCCCGTTGTCGGTGACCACGACCTCGCCACTGCCATTGGCACCGCTGAATACCCCGTACTCGGTCACTTTGGCCGCAACTGGTGGCACCGGTTCTGACACCTGGAGCGTAGCTACTGGGTCCACACTGCCCAGCTGGCTGAGCCTGGATGCCACAACTGGTGTGCTGTCTGGCACCCCAACCACAGATGCCACTGCCACCTTTGCAGTGACCGTCACCGACTCGGCCAGCCCTGCTGACACCGCAACCTCGGGTCAGCTCACGCTCTATGCCGGAAACGGTGGTACGCAGCCGTTCTCACTCAACATGACGTCCGGCTCCTGGACGGTGCTCTCCAGCGCGGCGCCGAATCCCTTCCCCGCCGAGCCGGCTGTCACCCTCAGTGGCCAGGTCGATCCGTTGACCGGAGCGATCACCGGAGCATCGCTGAGCTCTTTGCCACAACAGACGCTCTGCATCACGTCTCCAGCGGGTTGCACCAACTACATCCAGACAGAAGTCGATCCGGGCACGGCCACCGGTTCGATCAACTCCAACGGCGACATCACGCTGAATGACAGCTTCTCCTACACCCTGGATGTCACTTCGCCGATCACCGCACAGTGCCTGTCGACCCCGATCAACATGATCTTCCAGTCCACTGCGCCCTACAACACCAGCACCGGCGACGTGACGCTGGTGGCGGCCAACTACAACATCCCTGACTTCGGTGGCGTACCAGACGGGAATCCCAACGAGAGACCCAACTCCTGCGGCCTCGCCCAGGGTTCCCCAGGCAGCATCGGCCTCAACAGCGGCGTGCCCCCCACAGGAGTGGCAGGCAGCACCAACAACAACACCACGCTCAACCTCCAGGGCACCGGTCTTCCCATCCCGCCACCACCAGGCAAGGCCACCACCAACGTGCTGTCGGCAAGCCCTGCCAGCCCACAGCTGACGACCACATCGGTCACGTTGACCGACACGGTCAGCTCCGGCGGCAGCACGGCTACCGCTGCCACGGGGAACGTCAACTTCATGGCCAACGGCAACGTGATCGCGACCGTACCAGTCAGCAACGGAGGTGCCACGTATACGACAAAAACCTTGCCGAGCCAGAACAACCAACTGACGGCGACCTACTCGGGGGATATCAACTACTCCGGCAGCACCTCGCCCACGGTGCCATTTATCATCCAACCGCTGCCGTCGGTCACGCTGAACCTGCCCACGGCAGTGGAGCTGTCGTCACCGACCCCAAGCCCAATGTCAGTCACCATTACCAACCCCTCGACGAGCCAGACGTGGAGTTCCAACTACCTCCAAATTTCGATAGGGAACCAGTACGGATTTGGAGAGGGCGATGCGACAGTCGCCTACCAAGACGGAGCGGGTGATTGGTGCCAGATGCCAACAATAGGTGTCGTCACTCTGCACGCGTACTTCAGCGGTTTCGCAACCTCATGTGGCACACCGCCCAGCTCGTTCTCGCTTGCTCCTGGAGCTTCGATCACCATCAATCTCCAGATTTCACTTACGTACGATCCCAATTGGTATGGTCCCGGCGCCTTGAATCAGGGGGCGATCGTCCATGCAACGCTTTACAACGGGAGCTGCACGGTTCCGGTTACAGACAACTCGTCGTGTACCCCGTCTGACAGCCCGTTCAACTCCATCGCGCCGACGCAGAGCGGTGCCCCTGAGGCCAATGGCACGTTTACGATGACCTATGGGGCGCGGGTGCCGGTGAGCTTTAACCAGAGCATCCCAACGACGCCGGTGCCCGAGGGCTACACGATCGCTCCGAATGCCTTTCCGACGGCTGCGTCGAATCCCTACGGCATCATGCCCCCGGCGACAGGGACAATCACGTATTTCATCGACGGTGTGCAGGTCGCTACGAGTGATGCAGGTGCTGGCACAACCGACCTTCAGCCGTACTACTTGGTCGTTCTCTCTACTGCCGGTCTGACTCCAGGGACCCATACACTCACCATGGAGTACTCCGGTGACCCGGTCTACACTCCGAGTTCGTACTCCCAAACGTTCACCGTGGCGCCACCAGCTCCAGGCACGCCGTTTGTCTGTGAGACCACTATTGGGGCCCCCTTCTCCACGCTCAATGCGTCAGTGGTGGCCGTGGCGACGGTGCCAAGTCTGGCACCGAGCGGTTCGACCGTGCCCGTCAGTGCTCTCGATCTGACGCTGAACGTAGACCCGAATGGTGGACCGAGTTACTCTGGGTCTGGGCCTCTGAGCAACGCCACCATCGGGCTCTCTCCAGGTGGGGTCACGATTACGCCTCCGTCGGTGACCCCGACGAACGCCAACGGCATCAACTCAGTGAGCTGGACCGGGCTGCCTTCTACTGTGCCCATCTCTGGTACCCCGGGTTCGGTCGTCCCGGTAGCGGTCTCTTCCCTCAGCTTCACGAGCGGAATCACCTCCTATGCCTGCAACCCGGCCGTCCCGACGGCACCTGCCGTCGTGCAACAGGTTGACGTTTCGGGCACCACACTGACGACGAGTCCGACTGGTTCGGCCTCCGTCGGTGCACCAGTGACCCTGACCGCCACGGTGTATCCCACACCCTCGGACTGGAACGACGATCCCATCGTCGGGCAGGTGGACTTCTTCGACGGGACCACCGATCTCGGGACGGTCGGTGTGCCGGGCCTCGGCTATCCCGGGGCCGGCATTGCCACCCTCACCACAACATCTCTGGCGCCTGGTGCACACACGCTGACAGCAGTGTGGAGTGGTGGTCCCACACCGGCCCAGACGTCTGCTCCGGTCACGTTCCAAGTGGGCACGGCGCCATCGGTGACCACACAACCCACGAACCAGACAGCTTCGGCCGGCGCAGCGGCCACGTTCACGGCCGCTACCAGTGGTGACCCGACCCCAAACGTCCAGTGGCAGGTGTCAACGAACGGCGGGAAGACGTTCACTGACATCGCAGGGGCGACGTCTTCGTCGTACACCACACCGGCTACAACGGGCGCAGATAACGGTAACCAGTACCAGGCCATATTCACGAACGGTGCGGGGCCCAGTGCCACCACGAACCCCGCTACGTTGACAGTCATTGCTGCGTCGACCACCGGATATCGGGTGGTTGCCTCCAACGGCACGGTCACCACGTTTGGGAACGCCGGGAACTACGGATCGGAGAGCGGAGCCCTCAACGCTCCCATCGTTGGCATAGCAGCAACGCCTGACAACAAGGGCTACTGGCTGGTAGGAGCAGACGGAGGCGTATTCACCTTCGGCGACGCCAGTTTCTACGGCTCTGAAGGCGGCCAGCACCTCAACGCTCCGATCGTTGGCATCGCTGCGACCCCTGACGGCAAGGGCTACTGGCTGGTTGCAGCCGACGGCGGCATCTTCACCTTCGGCGATGCCGCCTTCTACGGCTCAGAAGGTGGTCAACACCTGAACGCCCCCGTCGTGGGCATGGCACCAACCCCAGATGGCCAGGGCTACTGGCTCGTGGCCAGTGACGGCGGCATCTTCACCTTCGGCGACGCCACGTTCCTCGGCTCAGAAGGTGGCCAAACGCTCAACGCCCCGGTTGTTGGCATGGCAGCTACGCCTTCGGGCAATGGCTACTGGCTGGTTGCCAAAGATGGAGGTGTGTTCACCTTTGGTGACGCTTCGTTCCAGGGATCCGCTGCTGGACAGTCGAACGCTCCGGTCATCGGCCTCACTTCCACCCCCGGCGGAGGCGGCTACTGGATCGGAGCACAGGACGGGGGCATCTTCACCTTCGGCAACGCCCCGTTCAACGGCTCCGCTGTCGGGACGACGACCGCTCCGATTGTGGGCATCGCACCGTAGGAGTCCAAGAAGGACATGAGGCTCGCTGTCCCTGGGAGCTTGTTTCTGGCCCCAGGGACACGAGCTCACGGACACAGAAACGCCAACAGAACGCCACAGGAACCCAGCTTGGGAACCGGCTCAGAATGTGTGGTCCCCCGCCCCCTAACCCCGGACGGGGGACCACGCAGTCTTCCAGCAAGGCTGGGGCGTTACGCCTTCTCCCCACATAAAGATGCAGATGCGTAGAACGAATGCCCCTGGACGAAGTCCACAGCTCGATACGTGTGCCCTGGTCACCGGGCTTGTTCACAAATCTCTATTGACAAGTTGAAGTACCTGGAGTTAGATGCCATCGCGACCAGTTTGGGAAACGAAGAGTGTGTACCATCTGATCGAGACAGCACGAAACACCAGATTTACCAACACAGTTTCACTCACTAAACCGAAAGCAGGGGGATGTACATGTTCCGGGGACGTCGCAACACAGCAACAACCCGCGATTTCCAGGCTGAGAATTTCTCAATCTGGGAAAGTTCTCGCGGGGGGGGGGGTGGGGGAGTAACTCCCTAAGTTTTTCCCACGCAGAGTCACGTAATTCTCACTTCACCGGCGGCTATGCCCGCCGGTTTTTCGCGGCCATAACAGCAACACTCCTGGTCGTAGGCGTAATAGCTGGAACCGTGGCTGGAATTGGCGTCACCACAGCCAGTGCAGCCACCCCGTTGTCAGTGACTACGACCTCACCACTGCCATTGGCACCGCTGAATACCCCGTATTCGGTCACTTTGGCCGCAACTGGTGGCACCGGTTCTGATACCTGGAGCGTAGCTACTGGGTCCACACTGCCCAGCTGGCTGAGCCTGGATACAACGACTGGTGTGCTGTCTGGCACCCCAACCACAGACGCCACTGCCACCTTTGCAGTAACCGTTACCGACTCGGCCAGCCCTGCTGACACCGCTACCTCGGGTCAGCTCACGCTGTATGCCGGGAACGGCGGCACCGAGCCGTTCTCACTCAACATGACCTCGGGTAGCTGGACGGTGCTGTCGAGCTCCGCTCCGCAACCTTTCCCGCCCCAGACCACCACCACGCTCACCGGCACCGTCGCTCCGCTGACCGGCGCCATCACCGATGCAACGTTGAGCTTGCCTGTCCAGGACGGTGTGTGCAGCGCCGCAGCTGGGGGATGTACCAACTACATCATGACTGAGGCCGACCCGGGTACGGCTACCGGTCAGATCCACTCCGACGGCAGCATCACTTTGAGTGACGCCCTGTCGTACACCCTTGACATCACCGCACCGCTCATCGCCCAGTGCCTGTCGACCCCAGTCAACATGACCTTCCAGTCCACTGCGCCCTATAACGCCAACACCGGAGACGTGACGCTCTCGGCGTTCGGGTACAACATCCCGAACTTCACCGGCCTGGATGGGAGCAGCCCTGGCTCCTGTGGAATAGCCGCGGCTCGGGCTCAACAGCGGCGGTCCCCCCTTCCAGGTCTCCGGCAGCACTGGCAATAACACGACGCTCAACCTCCAGGGGACTGGTCTTCCTATCCCGCCGCCACCGGGAAAGACCACCACTAACGTGCTCACGGCCAACCCTGCCAGCCCGCAGCTGACAACGACCTCGGTGACCTTGACCGACACGATCAGTTCGGGTGGCGCCACGGCCACCGCTGCTACAGGCAACATCAACTTCATGGCCAACGGCAACGTGATCGCCACCGAACCGGTCAGCAACGGAGGTGCTACTTACACGACAACAACCTTGCCAAGCCAGACCAACCAGCTCACGGCGGTCTACTCCGGGGACATCAGCTACGCCGGCAGCACCTCGCCAGCGGTGCCATACACGATGCAGCCGTTGCCGTCGGTCACATTGAATCTGCCCACCACAGTCGAGCTGTCATCGCCGACCCCGAGCCCGATGTCGGTTACCATTACCAACCCCTCGACGAGTCAGACGTGGAGTTCCAACTACCTTAAAATTCAGATCGCTAACCAGAACGGATTTGAAACTGGCGATGGGACAGTCGCCTACCAAGACAGCGCGGGCGATTGGTGCCAGATGCCAACGATATTCAATGGTGATCTGTACGTATACTTCAGCGGTTTCGCGACCTCATGTGGCACACCACCCAGCTCGTTCTCGCTTGCTCCTGGAACTTCGATCACCCTCAATCTCCAGGTTTCACTTACGTACGACAACAATGAGTATGGTCCCGCCATCGCGGCAAGTCTATGCAACGCTTTACAACGGGAGCTGCACCGACCCAACGAACCCAGGCCAAACCTGTACCCCGTCTAACAGCCCATTCAACTCCATCGCGCCGACGCCGAGTGGTGCCCCCGAGGCTGTTGGCACGTTTGTCATGACCTATGGGGCGCGGTCCCCCGTCACTTGGAACCCCACCACCGTACCGACAACACCGGTGCCAGAGGGCTACCAGATCCAGCCATTTGCTACCGAAGGACGAGTCGTCACGGCCGCTTCGGATCCCTACGGCATCATGCCCCCTCCGACAGGGTCGCTTACGTATCTCGTTGACGGTATGCAGGTCGCTACAAGCAACGCGGCAATCTGGGGGAGTCGGCCTCCTCGCATACCAGGTCTATCTCTCTACTACAGGTCTGGCTCCAGGGACCCACACCGTCACGTTCGAGTACTCCGGTGACCCGGTCTACTCTCCGAGCTCGTACACCCAGACGTTCACCGTGGCGCCACCAGCTCCGGGCACGTCGTTCGTTTGTCAGACCAATAACTCGGCTACCCCATCGCTTAACGCGTCAGTGGTGGCCGTGGCCACCGTGCCAGCTCTGGCACCCAGCGGTTCGACCGTGCCGGTCAGCGCTCTCGATCTGACGCTGAACTTTGACCCGATTGATTTGATTTTCCTTGGCCCTCTGAAGACCGCCACCATCGGGCTCTCTCCGGGTGGGGGCACCATTACGCCTCCGTTGGTGACCGAGACGCAGGCCAACGGGATCGAATCGCTGAACTGGACCGGGCTGTCTGCAACGGTGCCGATATCCGGTATGCCCGGCACCGTCGTCCCAGTTGCTATTTCATCCCTGAGCTTCTCAGACGCAGGCCAAGCTTACGCCTGCAACCCAGCAGATCCGACGGTACCGGCCGTTGTGCAAGACGTCACCGTGTCGGGGACAACGTTGACGACGAGCCCCACTGGTTCGGCCTCCGTTGGCGCACCGGTGACCCTGACCGCCACGGTCTATCCGACCCCTTCAGATAGCAATCACGATTCCATCGTCGGCCAAGTGGACTTCTTCGACGGCACCACCGACATCGGAACGGTAGGGATGCCGGCTCTTTTCCGATCAGGCCAAACCGGTGCCGGCGTCGCCACCCTCACTACGAACTCTCTGGCCCCCGGTCAACACACCCTGACCGCAGTGTGGAGCGGCGGTCCCACACCAGCTCAAACCTCTGCACTAGTGAACTTCCAGGTAGGCACAGCCCCTGTGATTGTCACCCAACCCACCAACCAGACCACCAGCGTTGGTACAACCACAACGTTCAGCTCAACAGCCACCGGTGACCCCACACCCTCCGTCCAATGGCAGTTATCCACCAATGGAGGCACGACCTGGTCCAACATCTCTGGTGCTACTGCTTCCTCCTACACCACAGAAGCCACCACTGCCTCTGACAACGGCAACCAGTACCAGGCTGTCTTCACCAATGCTGCAGGACCAGCTGTCACGACCAACCCAGCCACCCTGACCGTTTTGGCACCGTCGACCACCGGCTACCGCCTGGTGGCTTCCAACGGAGCTGTCTCTACCTTCGGAAATGCTGGCAACTACGGCTCAGAAGCTGGACAGCCACTCAATGCTCCCATTGTTGGTATGGCAGCTACACCTGACAACAAGGGCTACTGGTTAGTTGCAGCAGATGGAGGCATCTTCACCTTCGGAGACGCCAGCTACTACGGCTCAGAAGGTGGCCAACACTTAAACCAGCCCATCGTGGGCATGGCAGCAACCCCAGATGGCAAGGGCTACTGGTTAGTTTCAGCAGATGGAGGCATCTTCACCTTCGGTGACGCTGCCTTCTACGGTTCAGAAGGTGGACAACACCTGAACGCACCAGTTGTTGGCATGGCAGCTACTCCTAATGGCAATGGTTACTGGCTAGTAGCAAGCGACGGAGGCATCTTCACCTTCGGAGATGCCAACTTCTTCGGATCTGAAGGAGGACAGTCGCTCAACGCACCAGTTGTCAGCATGGCAGCAACTCCTGATGGCAACGGCTACTGGCTGGTAGCCAAAGACGGAGGCATCTTCACCTTCGGGGATGCCACCTTCAGTGGATCTGCATCTGGACAGTCGAATGCTCCAGTGGTTGGCATCACGCCAACCAGCAACGGCGGTGGCTACTGGCTCGGCGCCCAAGACGGCGGCATCTTCACCTTCGGCAACGCTCCGTTCAACGGTTCGGGGGTGGGGAGCTTCACTGCCCCGGTCGTTGGGATTGCGCCGTAGGGACGTCGTCACGCAGAACCAAGACGTGTGATCGTTGTCCCTGGGGTGCTTGTTTGGGCCTCAGGGACAGCGGGCCGGACGGCCAGTAACGCCAGCAGCAGAACGCCGACAGAAACACCAACAGATCGCCAAGGGTTCCCAGCACCACCAGCCTGGGAACTGGCACACGATGTGTGGTCCCCCGCCCCCTAACCCCGGACGGGGGACCACGCAGTCTCTCTGGTCACCACTGGAACAGGGCTGACCACGTCACGAAGAAGGGTCGTACTGTTGTTCCCGGCTCGTTCCAGGAGTGGGCGGTACAACCGGTCCAGAGGAAGGGAGCTGTGCGGTACACGGCCGGGGAGCCCTCGGGAGTCATGACCCTGAGCTGTAGGGTCCCAGAGGAAGAGCGTCACGAGTGCCGTGCCCGTGTTATGCCCTTTCGGTCGGGGTACCTGGCTGCACCGTGTACCCTGGTGTGCTCATCCAGGCGGGTCCTGTTGAGTAATTTCGCTCCGGGATCCATTCGCCCTGTAACGCCAGGAGGAACGGTGTTCGACATCGGTGACAAGGTCGTCTACCCGCACCACGGTGCGGCGGTTGTCGAGCGACGGGAGACCAAGGAGGCGTTCGGCAAGAAGCAGGAGTACCTGGTGCTCCGGCTGGCCTACGGGGACCTGACGCTGATGGTGCCGGCAGACAACACCGAAGGCGTCGGCCTGCGGGAGGTCATCAACGACGAAGAGGTCGAGGAGGTGTTCGCCGTCCTTCGGAAGAAGGAGGCGCGGATGCCGACCAACTGGTCTCGCCGGTACAAGAACCACTCGGAGAAGCTGCGGTCCGGCGATATCTACCAGGTGGCCGAGGTGGTGCGAAACCTCTCTATCCGAGACAAGGACAAGGGGCTGTCTGCCGGTGAGAAACGCATGCTCAGCCGTGCCCGGCAGATCCTGGTGTCGGAGCTGACGTTTGCGCTCCAGGTGGACGAGGAGACAGCCGAGGTACGGCTGAACGAGGCGCTCCCCTGAGCCGATCGGCTCCGGACGAGCTCGCAGTGACCGACGTCGGCACCGACCGTACCGGACTGGGTGCTGCTGAGCCGAATGAGATGGTCTGGGCCGTGGTGGTTGCCGGTGGGTCTGGCGACCGGTTCGGCCGGCCGAAGCAGTTCCTGGAGCTGGCCGGCCGTACTGTGGTCGAGCGATCGGTGACGGCGGCGCGCAGTGTGGCTGCCAGGGTGGTGCTGGTGCTGCCGGCGGCGCGGTCCGATGGCTCTACCGGTGGTGCTGCCGACAGCGTTCCGGAGCCCGGTTCGACGTTTGGCGCTGACGTCGTGGTCACCGGTGGAGCGTCCAGAGCGGCCTCAGTCCGGTCTGGACTGGCCGCAGTGCCTGCTGGTGCCACCCTGGTGGTAGTCCACGATGCAGCTCGTCCGCTGGCATCAGCTGCTCTGTTCGAGTCCGTGGTCACTGCAGTTTCGGGCCCTGCAGGGGCGGACGGAGCGATCCCGGTGTTGCCGGTAGCCGACACCCTCAAGCGTGTGGATGACGGTCGAGTGGTCTCCACGGTGGATCGCAGCAATCTGGTCACGGTCCAGACCCCGCAGGCGTTCCGGGTCGCTGCTCTCCGCCAGGCCCACGCCGGGGGGGCTGATGCCACCGACGACGCCGGCCTGCTCGAGCTGATCGGCGCTACGGTGCGCACCGTGCCGGGCGATCCTCGCAACCTGAAGCTCACGGTCCCTGCTGATCTGGCGTTGGCCGAGATCCTGGTCCGCTCATGAACGGCAGCGGTCCCGCTCTCCGGATCGGTCAGGGGGTGGACATCCACCGGTTCTCGGCCGATCTCGGCCGACCTCTGGTGCTGGGCGGTGTGGTCATCGATGCCGATGGAGCCTCTGGTCTCGACGGCCACAGTGATGCCGATGCGGTGAGCCACGCCATCGCCGACGCGCTGCTCGGATCGGCCGGCCTGGGGGACTTAGGCCTCCACTTCCCCGACACCGACCAGCAGTGGGCAGGAGCGGACAGCCTGGCTCTCCTGGCCCGGGTGGTGGAGCTGGTCGGCGAGGCCGGGTGGGTCCCGGTGAACGCTGACTGCACAGTGGTGGCTGAGCGTCCGAAGTTGGCTCCGTTCGTGGGTGAGATGGGCGCCCGTCTCGGTGAGGTGTTGGGTGCGCCGGTGAGCGTCAAAGCGACCCGGGCCGAGGGGTTGGGTGCGTTGGGTCGGGCCGAGGGGATCGGCTGTATGGCCGTGGTGCTGGTGTCGAGCCTGGCAGAGCGAGTTCGTGGCCGCTCGGGTGGCGCAGGCGATGCCGACGACATAGGCAGCGCGGGACGGTGAGCCCACCGCGGCGGGGACAGGCAGGTAGCGGGCGTGCCGGAGGAGGACGGGCTGGTGGAGGAAGGGCTGGCGGCGGTTCGTCCCGAGCGTCGGCATCTTCGCAACGAGGCTCGGGACGTGGTGGGCGCACCGGCGGCGTACCTCCTCGTGGAAGGGGTGGCAGTGCTCGTGCCGGTGATCGCGTCCGTTCTGGTGGAGATGGAGGCGGCCGATTCGGTAGTCGCACTGGTAGCGGACAGGGTCCACGGAGACAACAAGACTCACAAGAGGGTCTTGGGGGCGAGCAGGTCGAAGGACGCCACGCCGTGCTGGAGCTGCTGCGTGCCAACCAGCGAGCCGTTCGGTCGCTGCTGATGGCCGAGGGCATGGACCCGGCCCCCATCTTGGACGAGATCGAGGCGCTGGCGTCGAAGCGTCGGGTGCGAGTGGAGTACGTGTCTCGCAAGCGTATCGACACCGTGGCTCGGACCGACGGAGCACAAGGGGTGGTCGCCCTGGCTCGGCCGCTCGATGAGACGTCCCTGGAGACCCTGTGCGAACCGTCTGCCCGGGGGCGGGTGCCGTTCCTCATGGTCTTGGACGGCATCACCGATCCTCACAACCTGGGAGCACTCCTCCGGAGCGCCGAGTGTGCCGGTGTCACCGGCGTCGTACTGCCCAGGCATCGTTCAGCGCACCTGTCGCCGACGGTGACCAAGGTTGCGGCGGGAGCCATCGAGTACCTCCCGATGGCGTTGGTGCCCGGCATCCCCAATGCGTTGCAGCGGCTCACGTCTGCCGGTGTCTGGACGATCGGCCTTGACAGCGCTGCGCCTCGACCGTTCTACGAGCTATCGCTGGGCAGCGAGCCGGTCGCTCTCGTGCTCGGCTCAGAGGGCAAGGGACTCGCGGCGCTGACCCGAAAACGGTGTGACGCGTTGGGCGCTATCCCACAACAAGGAACGCTGTCGTCCCTGAACGTGGCCACGGCTGGCGCTATCGCTTGCTTCGATGTGGCCCGGCGACGTGCAACTGTTGAGCACAGCTAGCGCTGTAACGGCATCCCACGCGCCGGTGTGGGACAAGCCTCGTCGACCATCAGGCGACTTCGGTTACCTCGACGCCTCGCCAGAACGCCACCCGGTCGGTGATCTCCTTGGCCGCTTCCTTGGGAGACGGGTAGTACCACGCAGCGTCTTCGTTGCGCTCGCCGTCGACCACTACGGTCCGGTAGCTGGCCTCGCCCTTCCACGGGCACGTGGTGTGGAAGTCGCTGGGTTCGAAGTACTCAGTCCTGACCGAGTCCGGAGGAAAGTAGTGGTTGCCCTCGACCACCACCGTGGCGTCGCTCTCGGCCAGCACGGTGCCGTTCCATGTCGCACGAATCGTCATGATCTGTTAACCACTTCGAGAGTGGATGTGTTCCCGGTCGACAGGTAGATCGCCGATGGCTGGGCATATCTGGTGTGGTGCGAACTAGGAGTAACCAACGAGAACTGAGGGGTGAGCCATGGCTGAGCAGGCAGAGGTGATCGTGGTGGGGATGGGCCCCGGGGGCGAGGACGTGGCCGAACGCCTGGCGGTGGCAGGTCTCGACGTCGTTGGTATCGACGGGAACCTGGTGGGAGGCGAATGCCCGTACTGGGGCTGCGTCCCGTCCAAGATGATGATCCGGGCGGCTGATCTACTGGCCGAGGCCAGGCGGGTACCGGGGATGGCCGGTGAGACCACCGTCCGTCCGGACTGGGCGCCGGTTGCAGCACGCATCCGGGAGGAGGCCACTGACAACTGGGACGACACGGTTGCGGTCAAGCGGTTCGAGGACAAGGGCGGTCGTTTCGTGCGAGGGTGGGCTCGTCTCGACGGTCCCACTACGGTCGCCGTCGGTGACCGGACGTTCGAGGCCAGCCGGGCCATCGTGCTCAACCCGGGTACGCAGTCGTGGACGCCTCCGATCGCCGGTCTGGCCGATACGCCGTACTGGACGAACCGGGGCGCTATCGAGGTGGAGGAGCTACCTACCTCGCTAGCCGTACTGGGTGGCGGAGCGATCGGCTCGGAGCTGGCCCAGGTTTTTGCCCGCTTCGGGGTCGAGGTCACGGTGATCGAGGTTGCTGATCGTCTGGTCGCTCCGGAAGAACCGGAAGCCAGCGAGCTGTTGGCCGACGTCTTCGAACGCGAAGGGATTGCTGTCCGCACTTCGGCATCGATTGCCGCCGTCCATCACGACGGTCACCGGTTTGCCGTCACCTTCGAGTCGGGTGAGCCGGTGGTTGCCGACAAGCTGTTGGTGGCGGCCGGACGCCGCTCCGATCTGTTCTCGCTCGGCGTCGCCTCTATCGGGGTGGATGAGGACGCCCGAGCGATTCCAGTCGACGACCACCTGCGGGTGGTGGACGGGGTGTGGGCCGTTGGCGACGTCACCGGCAAAGGAGCGTTCACTCACGTCTCCATGTACCAGGCCGCCATCGTTGTCGACGACATTCTGGGGCGAGAGGTCACCCCGGCCGACTACCGAGCGGTGCCCCGCGTGACGTTCACCGATCCGGAGATCGGTTCCGTGGGCCTGACCGAAGCTTCGGCGCGGGACAAAGGAATTGCCGTGCGAGTCGGACGCTCTCAGATCCCTTCGTCGGCGAGGGGGTGGATCCACAAGGCCGGCAACGATGGGTTGATCAAGCTGGTGGCGGACGCCGATCGGGGAGTGCTGGTCGGCGCCACGTCGGCTGGCCCCACCGGTGGCGAAGTGCTCGGGTTCCTCACCCTGGCTATTCAGGCCGAAGTACCGGTTCGCCGGCTCGAACATATGATCTACCCGTACCCGACGTTTCACCGGGCCATCGAGAACGCGGTCAAAGACCTGGTCAAGGACTAATTCTCGTCGGTGTCCATCAAGTCGAGCACCGAGATGAGGTACCGGCGAGTCGTCGGTTCAGCAGTACGGCGCGGCCAGGGTCATGAGGAACTCGCTGCCTTCTGACTCCCAGGTGGCCTCCACCACGAAACCGGATGCGACAAGCTCCTCTTGCAACGTGTCAGGTGTGAACTTGCAACTGATCTCGGTGAGAATCTCCTCACCGGCGTCGAACGTCACATCGAGATCGAGATCGGCGATACGAACGTGCTCGGGGGCAGCGGCCCGAAGATGCATCTCGATCCGACGCTCGTCTTCGTTCCAGCGGGCGACGTGCTCGAAGCGCTCTGGGACGAAGTTTGCGCCCAGCTCTCGATTGAGGACGTAGAGCACGTTGCGGTTGAACTCAGCGGTCACCCCGGCTGTGTCGTCGTAGGCCGCTACCAACCGGCTGCGGTCCTTGACCAGGTCCGTGCCCAGGAGGAAGCGGTCGGAGGGATCCATGGCGCAGTCGAGGTCCACGAGGAACCGACGACGTTGCGCCGGGTCCAGATTGCCGATGGTCCCTCCCAAGAAGACGAACAGGCGTGTCCCACCGGTGGGAAGGTTGTTCAGATGGCGATGGAAGTCTGCGACCACGGTTGAGACGGCCAGACCGGGAAACTCTTCAACCAGGACAGTTGCCGCTTCGAACAGTGTGGTTTCGCTGACGTCGAGCGGAACGAACCGTTGCAGTGTGCCCACTGCCTGCATAGCTTCCAGGAGGACGCGCGACTTCTCGCACGTACCGGCACCCAGCTCCACCAACGTGTCGGCCTTGGACCGCTCGGCCATGTCCTTCCCGTGTGTCTCGAGAATGGATCGCTCGGCTCGGGTCGGGTAGTACTCGGGAAGGCGGGTGATCTGGTCGAACAGCCGGCTGCCCCGATCGTCGTAGAAGTAGACCGGTGGCAGGTGCTTCTGCTCGGCAGTGAGCCCGGCACGTACGTCCGCCTCCATGGTCGCCCGGAGGTCGCCTGGAGTGAGGTGCACGTCAACGGTGGGAGTTTGTGGCACGGCGTCTATTTCGGGCACTCGTGCCCAATTCGAGTCAGGCACTCTTGGCCAACCGAAGCCCGCTGAAAGCCCACCGGGCTGCTGGAGGAAAGAAATTCCGGTAGGTCAAACGGCTGTGGCCGTCCGGGGTGGCGCAGCATCCGCCTCGCAGGACGTACTGGCCCACCATGAACTTGCCGTTGTACTCACCCACAGCGCCGGCCGCCGGCTCGAAGCCTGGGTACGGGCTGTACGAGCTCGACGTCCACTGCCACACGTCGCCGAACGGACTGGTTCGATCACCGACAACGGGGCGGGGGTGCAGCGTGCTCTGGTCCAAGAAGTTGCCCTCGACGACATCAGCGGAGGCGAGCACCTCCCACTCCGCTTCGGTGGGGAGCCGAGCTCCGGCCCACCGGGCGTAGGCATCTGCTTCGTAGTAGCTGAGGTGGCAGACCGGCTCTGCCGGGTCGAGTGGGCGAGAGCCACCAAGTGTGAAGACGTGCCATTCGTTGTCGACGCGAGACCAGTAGAGGGGAGCATCCCACTGTCCTGCGAGCACAGTGGCCCAACCATCGGACAGCCACAGGTCGGCGTGGTGATAGCCACCATCCTCGATGAACGACAGCCACTCACCACAGGTGATCGGACGACCCGCCACCGCGAAAGGAGGTAGGTAGACCATGTGGCGAGGGCATTCGTTGTCGTAGGAGAACGCTTCGCCACTGTGACCGATCTCGACCATTCCGCCCGCGTGCTCCCTCCACGACAGCGGGGGAGCTTCCGACGGTGTGGGAACGTCCAGTGACGCGTAGGCCGGTTCCAGTGGGTTCCGTGACAGCACGTGCTTTATGTCCATCAACAGGAGCTCTTGGTGCTGCTGCTCGTGTTGGATGCCCAGTTCCAACAAGCTGAGCACGCTGTCGTCAAGCGAGTCGCAGAACAGCCGGTCCATGGCGTCGTCGACGTGGTGCCGGTAGTCGGCGATCTCGCCGATCCCCGGTCGGGAGAGCAGGCCGCGATCGTTGCGAGCGTGCCGAGCACCGACCCCTTCGTAGTACGAGTTGAACAGGAAGCCGTATGCCGGATGGAACGGCTCGTACTCGGACAGCCCTGGTGCGAGGAGGAACGTCTCGAAGAACCATGACGTGTGGGCGCGGTGCCATTTGGTCGGGCTCACGTCGGGCATGGACTGGACCGTCTGGTCCTCAGCCGAGAGCGGTGCCGCCAGTGAGTCGGTCAGCGTTCGCACCTGGTGGAAACGCATGGCGAGTGTCTGTTGGTCGAGGGCTGTTGAGAGTTCGACCATCTCCCTCCCCTTCCGGACTGCTCCAGGCCCGCCGGGTGCGAGCGTCGTACCGCATTCGCTGTAAAGAACAAGATACCCGGAGTACCGACGCATCGAGCGCGTGCAGCCCGAAACAGCGAGCCGGCATTGTTGGGCTGAAGTTGGGTTGCAAACAGAGGGTGGTGCCGGTCATAGGATCAAAGATCGCCAGGTTGGCGCTGATCCGATTCGATGGTGGGCATCGCCAGACCTCACTGTCCCTCCAGGCACTCATAGGGATCAATCACCGTGGGCTGCCCGGTGGATGATCCTGGGGATCCTGACCCGCCGCCCCAAAGGTCTGAGGCCGATTCGCAACCTGGCGCCATTGATATGCCTGAGGCTTGTTAGCCGGGCGTTTGGCAGGTTCCTACTTATCCACGTGGTATGTCGTTAAGTAATGTACTAAGGATGTACTTTAGTCGTTAGTATTGGATCATGATCTTCGAGCCCCCGGCCCTCACGGATGCTGACCGGGCCATGCTGGCGGAGATTGATCGCCTGCGATCAGAACTCCGATTCTACCTGCACGAGCCCCGACGATGGCTCGGCACTCTTCGCCGTGCCACCTTTGCGCGGGCCGTACAGGGATCGAACTCAATCGAGGGCTATCACGCAAGCGTCGAGGACGTTGTCGCCGTGATCGAGGATGAGGAGCCATTGACTGCTGACGAGGAGACGAGGCACGCCATCGCTGGATACCGCGATGCCATGACTTACGTACTTCAGCTTGCGGGAGATCCGCCCACCATTGATGAATCCCTCGTGAAGTCGCTCCACTTCATGATGATGAAGTATGACCTGACGAAACACCCCGGGCAGTGGCGCCCCGGGGGGATTTGGGTGGAGAACGAGACAGGCGTGAATGTCTACACAGCTCCAGACCGCGAGGAGGTGGAGCCGCTCATCGCTGAACTCTTGTGCAAAGTGAATGTAAGCGGCGAAGTCCCAATGGTGCGAGCCGCAATGACGCACCTCAACCTCGCGATGATCCATCCGTTTAGCGACGGCAACGGGCGCATGGCTCGGTGCCTTCAAACGCTGGTTCTCGCTGGCGATGGAATCATTCCGCCCGTATTTTCGAGTATCGAGGCCTATCTCGGTCGAAACACAACCGAGTACTACCGAGTACTCGGAGAGGTGGGCCAGGGCAGGTGGCAGCCAGATCGCAGCGCTCGGCCATGGATCGAGTTTTGCCTTACCGCCCACCATCATCAGGCGATCACCATGCTTCGACGAATGCGCGAGATGGAAGCGTTATGGGACGCCTGCGAGCAGCTTGTCGCCAAGAACAGGCTTCCTGTCAGAGGGGTTGGCGCCCTCGTGGATGCATCCCGCGGATTGAGGCTTCACCGATCGCTATATATCAAGCTCGTTCAGTCCTCAGTTGGAGAATCCGTGACGGAGGCCTCGGCCACGCGCGACCTTCGGGCCTTCAGCGAGGCGGGCCTCATCGAGCCTCACGGCGAGAGGCGAGGTCGCTGGTATGGGGCTTCGGCGCAACTTCGACAGCTATGGCTCAGCATTCGCGCTCACCGCGTCGTCGACGATTACAAAGACCCCTACTCTTTGATCCCACAGCCGGCACTTCCCGGCCTGTAAAGAAGAGCACGGAAGCGCACTACTGCTGTTGCAGGAGGGACAAGCAGGGGGACAAGCAGGAGGGACAAGGAACTCGAGCAGGTATTGAAGAACTCCGACTGAACCGGCACGCCGAACTGTCGATCTGCCCGTTAGGTCGAGTTCTACATGGAGCCGGCGGTGGGAATCGAACCCACGACCTGACGATTACAAGTCGTCTGCGCTACCAACTGCGCCACACCGGCCGGTTGCAAGGCACGGAGCCCGCTTCCTTGATCAGCCTAATGGGCAGGTGACACGGTCTCCGGCACCACCCTCGTCACGTACTGATGGCACCCTGACGGTGGCGTCATCTCTGGAGAAGGCTTGCGCCCGACCTGGTTGGTTGGCAGGCTGGCAGCGAATGGTCGACATGCCCACATACGGCGAACCGCCCCCGACGCCTCCAACATCGGGTGCACGGCCCCCCACTGGCCGGACGGCGTTGCTGCTGATCATCTTCGTGGTGTTGGCAGTGCTCCTCGTGGGCGTAGTGAACAAACACTCGCCAGGTACCAGCGCAACAGCGACATCGAGAGTCCATTCCGAGACGAAGTCGACGGCTTCCACGACTACGACGACAACCGTGCCGCCGGGCACGGTCGGGGTGCTCGTTGCCAATGGGTCGAGTGGTATGGACACCAACGACGCTGCCAGTAGCTACACGTCCCAGCTCCAGACGTCAGGTTGGAAGATGTTGCCGGCGACGAACGCCACGGCCACGGTGGCAACCTCGGCGGTGTACTACGCCGTCGGGTTTCAGCCGTCAGCAACAGCGATCGCGACCTCGCTGCACATCCCGGCTACTTCTGTGCACCCGCTCACCAGCTCCGTACCGGTGAGTCCTGTCACCGGTGCTGATGTGGTGGTGGTCATCGGAAACGACCTGGCATCGTCGACGAGCTCCACCTGACGTGAGCTGACGGTGGGCATCCCCGCTGAGGTTGGGTCGCGCTTCGCTCCGTTCCTCGAGATGCCTGACCAGGCCACGATCATCAGCGACTTCGACGGGACCCTCTCGGCGATCGTGGCTGATCCGAAGACGGCACGCCCGCTACCCGGCGTCGTTCAGGTCCTTGCCGATCTCAGCCGGCGGTTTGCCACGGTGGCCGTGGTCTCCGGTCGTCCGGCATCCTTCCTCGTTGCGCAGCTCGGCGATATCGATGGACTTCGGCTCGCAGGCTCTTACGGAGCGGAGTGGGCTGGAACAAACGGCATGATCACATCCGATCCGTCGTTCGACCGGTGGCGACCGGTGGTGGCGGAGATCGTGGCCAGGCTGCGGACTGTCGTGCCGGCTGGTGTGTTCGTCGAGGACAAGGAGCTGTCCTTGACTCTCCATTGGCGCCGGGCGCCGGAAGCGGAGCAGTGGGCCGTCGACACGGCGACGGCCGAATCGGAACGTTCGGGACTCGTTCGTCACGCCGGTCGCCAAGCAGTGGAGCTCCGGCCGCCGGTGCCGATCGATAAGGGCTCGGCGGTGGAGCAGCTGGCTGACGGGTCGGTAGCGGTGTGTTATCTCGGTGACGACGTTGGTGACCTCGCTGCGTTCACCGCCCTCGATCGTCTGGCCACTCAGGACGGGACGACGGTGGTCAAGGTGGCGGTGACCGAGGACGAGTGCTCGCCGGAAGTGGCGGCTGCCGCCGATCTGATCGTCGACGGGCCCTCGGGCGCGCTCCGTCTACTGCGGTGGCTGGCCGACGCTTCGTGACGAGGTCGGGCCCGGCAGTGCTGCCAGCTGTTCCTCGAGCCAGTCAGCGGGAGTACGGGTCAGGACCAGCTCGCGTGTCGACTTGGACAGGGCCTCTCGTGCAGCTGGCTCCATGCTGAGCGCCTTCGACAGGACGGCGACCGTGCCGGCGACGTCGAAGGGGTTGACCTCGAGTGAGACCGACGACAGCTCTTCGAACGCGCCTGCTTCCCGAGAGAGGGCCAGCACGCCGTGGACGTCGTTGACCAGGGGCCCTTCCTTGGCCACTAGGTTCATGCCGTCGCGAATCGGGTTGACCAACAGCACGTCGTAACTGGTCAGTGCAGCGACCGACCGTGCGTAGTCATCCTCGACGTGCAGGACGATAGGGGTCCATCCGGGAGTACCCCACTGCTCGTTGATGCGGGCAACGGTCGACTCCACCTCGTTCTGGTACGCCAAGTAGTCGGCCAGGCCTTGTCGGGACGGATAGGCCAGCGCGAGGAACACCACCTGCTCTCGCCAGCGCGGCTCGTTCGCTAGGAGCTCCTCGTAGGCCCAGAACCCCCGCAGCAGGTTCTTCGACAGCTCCATCCGATCGACCCGAAGGATCACCTGACGGTGTGAACCGCCGATCTGGGTGTCCAACTCGGCGCGGGCTGCCGCTACTTCGGGCGTGGCGGCGGAAGCCATCAACTGTTCCGGGTCGGGTGTCAGTGCCGACACGAACGTTTTGGGCATGGGCAGATCCGGACCGAGCTCCTCGTGGCATGCCCGGTAGCCGGCCGCCCAGCGCTCGGTGTGGAATCCGCAGGCTCCGAACCCGGCCATTCCTGTCAGGAGCTCGTTGGCTATGTCGGATGGCAGCATCCGCAACGCCGACGGATCGGCGAACGGGGTATGGGTGAAGTGGACGGTCCGTAGATCGGGACGGCGTCGTGCCAGCTCCGATCCGACCAGCGCCAGGTGGTAGTCCTGGACAAGGACCCGTCCACCGTCAGGCGCAACCTCCTCGATCCGTGCGGCAAACAGTCGGTTGAGCTCTTCGTAGGCCTCCCAGGCCTGCAGCCAGCGAGCATCCGAGCGGGGGCGGCGGGCGGCATCGAAGAGGTGGTGATGGCAGAACCACAGCGTGGCATTGGAGACTACGTCGTAGGCCATGCGGTAGATATCCGGGTCTGGGTCGAGAAGGTCGATGCGCAGCCCGTCCTCGACCATGAGCCCCTCGGCAACGGCCAAGCGATCGGCGTCACCCAGTGCACAGGCGATCCAGGTCGCCCCGGTCCCGGTGAGCATGGGGTGGAGCGATCCGGCCAGCCCCCCGGCGGACTCGGTCCGGACGGGCCGTCCGTCGTCGAGCCGGAACGAGAGCGGTCCACGGTTCGAGACCACGACGAGGTCCCGGTACGGCGCGTCAGATCCCCGGTTCGGATCGCCTGCCATGGAGCGAAGCTACTCCGATCCGAACGAATAAGTTGCTGTTTGGTACCAGTTCACCGCTTGACATATTTGTGAGTGACTACTAACTTACTAGTTGTGATGGCCCCGATTCGACAGACCGCTGACGCCCGCCGCTCCTCGGTGTTGCGTGCCGCCATCACCGAGTTCGCCCGATCTGGGTACGCCGGGACGTCGACCGAGGTCATCGCCGCTCGTGCCGGGATCTCACAGCCGTACCTGTTCCGGCTGTTCGGCACGAAGAAGGATCTCTTCGTCGCTACCTACGATCTGGTCACCGACCGGATCGAGCAGGCGTTCGTAGTAGCAGCACAGGGGCTGACCGGTGAAGAAGCCATGCATGCCATGGCGATGGCCTATCTGGAGCTCCTCCAGGATCCCGAAGTCCTCCAGGTGGAGCTGCACGGGTTCGCTGCGGCAGCGGCCGACCCCGACATCGCTGCCGCCTGCAGAGAGACGTTTCGTAGGTTGTGGCACCTCGTCTCCGATCGCACCGGCGTCTCTCAAGACGAGCTCCGGGAGTTCTTCGCCCACGGGATGTTGTGCAACGTGATCTCGGCCATCGACCTGCTGTCGGTTCCCGAGCCGTGGGCTCAGTCGTTCTTCCCGGACGATCCCGAGAAACGGGAGCTGGCAACTGGCGATGGGGCTCGTTCCAGTGGAGCGGCCCGGGACACGGCACCGCCATCTGACACGGCACCACTACCCGACACAGCGTCCTCCGCCGCCCAGTAAGGCCCCTTTTTCATCTGTCACCTACCCATGTTCATGTCCCTTGTAGTTAGTAAGTAATCACAACTGAAATCGGTACACCGCTCCTCAACCATCCGCTTCCCAACCGCCATCCCTCTGGCAGAGAGGACTTCTCATGACCACCACACTGGATCGACCGAACAGCTCCCCATCGGAACCACCTTCCGGCTCAATGGATCCGGCCCACGTCCGCTCCAAAGCCATCTGGGCCATCGTCATCACCGGGCTGGCCCTCTTCATGGCGTCGCTCGACAACCTGGTCGTCTCGACCGCCCTCCCGGTCATCCGGGTGCACCTCCATGCCGGGCTCTCCGGGCTCGAATGGACGGTCAACGCCTACACCCTGACCTTCGCCGTGCTCCTTCTCAGCGCAGCAGCGGTGGGAGACAGGTTCGGACGCCGCCGCATGTTCATCACCGGCCTGATCGTGTTCACCGTGGCTTCGGCGACAGCAGCGGTGGCGCCCAACATCGGCATGTTGGTGGCGGCACGAGCTGTGCAAGGAGCGGGCGGAGCCATGATCATGCCGTTGTCGCTCACCCTTCTCAGCGCGGCTGTTCCACCCGAACGCCGGAACGCAGCACTTGGCATCTGGGGTGCGATCGGAGGTACTGCCGTTGCCATCGGCCCATTGGTCGGTGGAGCGGTGACCACCGGGTGGGCCTGGCAGTACATCTTCTGGCTCAACGTGCCGATCGGGATCGTCCTGGTCCCACTGGCGTGGTGGAGGCTCTCGGAGTCCCGCGGTCTGCCCGCCCGCCTCGATCTCGGTGGTGTGGCGCTGGCCAGCACCGGTCTGTTCGGCGTTGTCTACGGGCTCGTCCAGGGGAACTCCCACGGTTGGACGAGCACCGGTGTGCTCACCTCGTTCGCTGTCGGTATCGCCGGTCTGGCTGCCTTCGTCTGGTGGGAGCTCTGGACCGACCACCCGATGTTGCCCTTGCGTCTGTTCAAGAACCGAGCTTTCGCCGCAGTGAACGTCACTGCCATGCTCTTCAGCTTCGGGATGTTCGGATCCATCTTCTTTCTGTCTCAGTTCCTCCAGACCGTCCAGCACTACTCACCCTTGGGCGCTGGTCTCCGCGTGCTCCCGTGGACCGGTGTCACCATGCTCCTCGCCCCGTTCGTCGGGGTGCTCGCCGAGCGTTGGGGCGGCAAGATCCTGGTGGTGTCCGGCCTCGTGCTGCAGGCGGTCGGCCTCTTCTGGCTGGTGTCCCTGTTCTCCCCGACCACCCCTTACATCGACATGGTCCCAGCCTTCGTGGTGGCTGGCGTGGGCATGACCCTGTTCTTCGTGCCGCTGGCGTCGCTGGTGTTGAGCGCGGTTCCCGCTTCCCTCGAAGGGGTGGCGTCGGGCACCAACAGTGCCTTCCGGGAGCTCGGCGGTGTGTTCGGCATCGCTGTGCTCGGTGCCGTGTTCTCCTCGAAGGGTGGGTACGCGTCGGGACAGGACTACGTCAACGGCCTGACCCCGGCCATTGCCGTTGGTGCCGTGGTGGTGGCGCTGGGTGCGGTGGCGGCCATGCTGGTGCCGGCACGGCGTCGATCCCGAGAGGATGCAACGCGGCCCGAGGTTGCTGGGTTTTCGGAAGCTGGTGGGTCCCAGGAAGTCGCTGCGGCTGTTGCGGGGGTGACCGAAGTCGACGAAGAAGTGCGGGACCTGGAGCGAGTCGGGGCGACCGCTACGGCCTGAGGTCGGAGGGGCTAGGACTTATACCGGCCCGAGCCAGCGCCGTTCGCAGGATGTCGGTTGCTTGCGGACGCAGCTCCGACAGCGGGCGGTTCCGGTGGACCCGGGTACCCAGATCGACCTGTGCGATCGTCCCGGCTCCGTACCGGGCGGCCACGTCGATGAGGAGCCCGATCTCCACGGCATACCCGTCTGCCAGCCCACACCCCTCGAGCACCCAGCGGGGCGCAGCCGTCTCGCCGGCGAGCGGCTGCCTGACACCCGATAGGTCAGGAAAGAGCACGTCGAGAACCGGCCTGGCCATCAGCTCGGTCACCCGGCCACCTCCGGCAGGGGCGTCGTGCAGTGGGCGTTCGTAGAAGCCCTTGACCAGCGTGGTGGTGTCGTCGAGCAGCAGGGGGCCGAGGAGCCCGGTCACGAAGTGTGGTGCGAAGTTGGTCACGTCGGCATCGACGAAAACGATGAGGTCTCCGACGGACGCGTCGAGCGCCACCCGCATGGCCTGGCCCTTGCCGCCGAACCCGTTTCTGGGCGCCGGCCTGCTCGTGTCAGGTGCTGTCCCGGCCCTACCGGAGACATCGACCACCATGGCACCGGCGTCGTTGGGCCAGCTCACCGGTTCCGTCGACGGAACCGTCGTCGACGACCAGCACTTCGTGGAGCAGAGGCGCGCCACCTCCTGCACTGGTCAGGGCGGATGTGATCGAGCCCACGACGGCCGACACGGTGGATGCTTCGTTGCGAGCGGGGATGCAGACGGAGATCGTACGGTCACCTTTGGCAGCGAGCAGCGCCTGCAGGTCGAAGTCACGGTGGTCGAAGACGCGCCGCAGCCTGGCTCGGCTCCTCGGTCATCGTGGTCGTCGACATGACGCCATCATCGCTCACGATCCGGGCCTGGCGGGAACTGGGGTACAAGAGGAGCCGAGGCCGGATTGACGGGCGGGGGCAATTTCGTCCACCATAGATAGATCATCCAGAGCGGTTGAGGGACCGGGCCCTGTGACGCCGCGGCAACCAGCACACCTCGAGATGGCCTTCGGGTCCGAGACCAGTGCCAGGTGCCAATGCCCGAGCGATGAGGAGGCCAACGTGGACTTCGTTTCTGGACTGCGCTGTCGTGAATGCGGCCGCGCCTATCCGGCCGAGGCACTGCACGTCTGTGACTACTGCTTCGGTCCGCTTGAGGTGACGTACGACTATGAACGGATCGCGGCCACGGTGACGCGGGAGCGGATTGCCAGTGGTCCGAGGACGATCTGGCGGTATGCCGACCTGTTACCGGTTGCAGACGCCGTTCCTGTGGATCTCGGGGCAGGCTTCACCCCCTTGGTTCGTGCCGACCGGCTGGCCGCCGAGCTCGGGCTCGGGGAGCTGTGGATCAAAGACGACACGGCCAACCCCACCGGGTCGTTCAAGGACCGGGTGGTCTCGGTGGCGTTGACCAAGGCCCGTCAGCTCGGGTTCAAGGTTGCTGCCTGTGCCTCGACCGGCAACCTGGCCAACTCGGTGGCGGCTCACGCTGCTCGAGCCGGGATGGAGTCGGTGGTGCTCATCCCGAGCAACCTCGAGAAGGCGAAGATCACCATGACCGCTGTCTACGGCGGGCGGGTCATCGCTGTGGAGGGGAGCTACGACGACGTCAACCGGCTCTGCGCCGAGCTGACCAGCGAGCATCCGTCGTGGGCGTTCGTCAACGTCAACGTTCGCACCTACTACGCCGAGGGGTCGAAGACGCTCGCTTTCGAGGTGGCCGAGCAGCTGGGTTGGCAGGCGCCGGATCACGTGGTGGTGCCGATCGCCTCGGGGAGCCAGCTGACCAAGGTGGCGAAGGGCTTCGAAGAGCTGGTGGCCGTCGGTCTGCTGGACGACGGACCCACGGTGCGGATCTCCGGCGCCCAGGCAGCCGGCTGCTCTCCGGTTGCCACCGCCTTTGCGGAGGGAAGCGACGCCATCCGCCCGGTGAAGCCGTCGACCATCGCCAAATCGTTGGCCATCGGCAATCCTGCCGACGGGTGGTATGCGCTCGAGGCCATCCGGAAGTCCGGTGGTTCGTGTGCGGCGGTGACCGACGACGAAGTGATCGAGGGGATCAAGCTGCTGGCTCGAACCGAAGGGATCTTCGCCGAGACCGCCGGAGGGGTGACCATCGCCACGCTGGCCAAGTTGGCCGCTGCCGGCATCGTGCGCTCGGACGAGCGAGTGGTGGCCCTGGTGACCGGTCACGGGTTGAAGACCGTCGAAGCCTTGTCGGACACGGTCGGGCCGCTCGCTACGATTCCTCCCACCCTTGATGCGTTCGACGGTGCTGTCGACCTGGACGCCGAGCTGAACGCAACTGCCCGAAGGAGCGCCCGATGAGCGTCACTGTTCGAATCCCCACCCAGCTACGTACTCTGACCGGTGGAGCCGGGGAAGTCGGCGTCGACGGGTCGACTGTCGGTGACGTGCTGAAGGCGCTTGATGTTGCTCACCCCGGATTCGCTGGTCGTCTCTTCGACGACTCCGGGGAGCTTCGCCGGTTCGTGAACGTCTTCTTGGCCGACGAGGACGTCCGCTTCCTCAGCGGTCTGGCCACGCCGGTGACCGATGGTCAGACGCTCTCGATCGTGCCGGCTGTCGCTGGAGGCTGACTCGGTCGCATGGCCGGAGGCCGACTCCAGCTACACAGGCGGGGGCTGACTTCAGCCATATGGGCCCGCGGAGGCCGACTCCAGCTACACAGGCGGAGGCTGACTCCAGCCATATGGGCCCGGAGGCCGGCCTGGTTGCACTGCCGGAGGTTTGATCCCGGTCACACTGCCGGAGCTGAACTTCATAATCCCTGGTGAGGGTGGCCACGGTTGCACGCAGCCCCACAGCGTGGTTTGCTGTTAGCACTCGGCAGTGCCGAGTGCTAACGACCTGAAGACCCGAACCGGGTCGACAAATCCCACGGTCCTCAGAGCGGACCGCGAAACGACGAATCCACGGAGGATCACGACATGGCCAAGTTGATCACCTTCGACGAGGAGGCCCGCCGGTCCCTCGAGAGCGGGATGAACAAGCTCGCCGACGCCGTCCGCGTCACCCTCGGCCCGAAAGGCCGCAACGTCGTCCTGGACAAGAAGTGGGGTGCACCGACCATCACCAACGACGGTGTCTCCATTGCCAAGGACATCGAGTTGGAGGACCCCTTCGAGAAGATCGGCGCCGAGCTGGTCAAGGAAGTGGCCAAGAAGACCGACGACGTGGCTGGTGACGGAACCACCACCGCCACCGTGCTGGCCTGGGCCATGGTCCACGAGGGTCTTCGTAACGTCGCCGCCGGCGCCAACCCCATGTCGTTGAAGAAGGGCATCGAAGCCGGCGTCGAGTCTGCCGTCACCTCTCTGAAGGGCATCTCCCGGGAGACCGACTCGAAGGGCCAGATCGCCCAGGTGGCGTCCATCTCGGCGGCGGACACCGAGATCGGCGGCATGATCTCCGAGGCCATCGACAAGGTGGGCAAGGACGGGGTCATCACCGTCGAGGAGTCGCAGACCTTCGGTATGGACATGGACCTCGTCGAGGGCATGCGGTTCGACAAGGGCTACATCTCCCCGTACTTCGTGACCGATCCCGAGCGGATGGAAGCCGTGCTCGAGGATGCGTACGTCCTCTTGGTCGGGTCCAAGATCACCGCTGTACGTGATCTGCTGCCGGTCTTGGAGAAGATCATGCAGACAGGGAAGCCGTTGGCCATCATCGCCGAGGACATCGAGGGCGAAGCGTTGGCAACGTTGGTGGTCAACAAGATCCGGGGAACGTTCAAGAGCGCGTCGGTCAAGGCTCCGGGCTTCGGAGAGCGTCGCAAGGCCATGCTGCAGGACATTGCCATCCTGACTGGTGGCCAGGTCATCACCGAGGAAGTCGGCCTCAAGCTGGACAGCGTCGACCTCGGCATGTTGGGCACTGCTCGCAAGATCGTGGTGACCAAGGACGAGACCACCATTGTGGAGGGCGGCGGTTCGGACGACGAGATCAAGGGCCGGATCAACCAGATCAAGGCCGAGATCGAGAACACCGACTCCGACTACGACCGGGAGAAGCTCCAAGAGCGCCTGGCCAAGCTGTCCGGCGGTGTCGCTGTTATCAAGGTCGGTGCTGCCACCGAGGTGGAGCTGAAGGAGAAGAAGCACCGTATCGAGGACGCTGTCTCCACTACCAAAGCTGCCATCGAAGAGGGGGTCGTCCCTGGCGGCGGGGTGGCGTTGCTCAGGGCCCAGTCCGCTATCTCGGATACTGCCGGGAAGCTTGAGGGCGATGAGGCCACCGGTGCACGCATCGTGGCTCGTGCTGTCGAAGAGCCGCTGAAGCAGATCGCCGTGAACGCCGGTCTCGAAGGTGGCGTCATCGTGGACAAGGTGCGGAACCTGGCCAAGCCGACCGAGGGTCTCAACGCCGCTACCGGCGAGTACGAGGACCTGTTCGATGCCGGTGTCATCGACGCTGCCAAGGTGACCCGTTCGGCACTGCAGAACGCGGCGTCCATCGCAGCGCTGTTCCTGACGACCGAAGCGGTCATCGTGGACAAGCCTAACGAGGACGCTGGCGGCGGCATGCCCGGTGGTGGGATGGACGACTTCTAGGCCGAAGTTGTACCGACGGGTTCCGACCCATTGGTTCGAACTGTGCCAGAGGGCTCGTACCAGCGGGCTCGTACCAGCAAGTCGATGTGTGACGAGGGGCGCCCTGGCGGGGCGCCCCTCGCTCGTTCCCTAGACTGACGGCTGTGACCCAACCTCTCTCCCCGTCGGTCGGGCTCAACGTGCTCCACCTCTTCTGCAGGGTGCCGAGCCTGTCTGCCGGCGCTCCCGTCTTGGACTCGGAAGCTGTGGTTCGGGCGGTGAAACGCGCCGAGGCGGACGAGGTGCAGGTGGTAGCGGTGGTGGTGGTGGGCCACAAGGCGGATGTGGGGTTCATGGCCCTGGGTGCCGACCTGTGGCGTCTGCGGATGCTCCAGACCGATCTGCGACATGCCGGGCTCGAGGTGGTCGACTCATACGTGTCTCTGACCGAGATCTCCGAGTACGCGGCGGGCATACCCGACGAGATGAAGCAGACCCGGCTGTACCCCACGCTCCCACCTGACGGGATGACCGCATTCTGCTTCTACCCGATGTCCAAACGCCGTGGGGATGTCGAGGGTTCCAACTGGTTCTCCTTGCCGTTCGAGGAACGCAAGGCGCTGATGTATGGCCATGGCGCAGTGGGGAGAACCTTTGCCGGGCGGGTGCTCCAGGTGATCACCGGCTCCACGGGGATCGACGACTGGGAGTGGGGTGTCACCCTGTTCGGCGTCCGCCCCGACGATCTGAAGGACTGCGTCTATACGATGCGGTTCGACGAAGGCTCGGCCAGGTTCGCCGAGTTCGGATCGTTCGTCACCGGGCTGGTGGCGCCGGTGGAGACGGTCATGGAGCAGGTGGCTTCGCATGGTTGATGCGGCTGACATGGTCGATGTGACCGATGTGATCTCCGGGCACGACAGGGGCGGCGAGCTCGCGGCTCTTCGGGACGAGCTCCGTCGTTTGGAGCGAGTCGTTGTGGCGTTCAGCGGTGGCGCCGACTCGGCCTTCTTAGGTTGGGTGGCCACCGACACCTTGGGCTCGAACCACGTGCTCTGTGCCACCGCTGTCTCGCCGTCGTTGGCACCCGAGGAGCTCGCCGACTGCCGGGCACTGGCCGCCGAGTGGGGGCTGCGGCACATCGAGCTGGAGACGGAAGAGCTCGCCGATCCGTCCTATGCGGCCAACGATGGTTCGCGCTGCTATCACTGCAAGACCTCGCTTCTCGATGCACTTGCTCCACTGGCTTCAGCAGAGGACTCGACCGTGGTGCTCGGCGTCAATCTCGACGATCTCGGTGAGCACCGTCCCGGCCAGCAGGCGGCAAGCGAGCGAGGAGCGTTATTCCCCCTGGTGACTGCTGGTCTGACCAAGACAGGCGTGCGGGAGTGGTCGAGGGAGTTGGGCCTGCGGACCTGGGACAAGCCTGCAGCTGCATGCTTGGCGTCGCGAGTCCCCTACGGCACGCCGGTCACGTTCAGGACGCTGCAGTCTGTGGCCGATGCCGAGTCCGGCCTACGTGCACTCGGGTTCCGCCAGGTCCGGGTGCGTCACTATGACGACACTGCTCGGATCGAGGTTTGTGCCGAAGATCTCCCGGCTGTCGTGGCGCACAGGGAGGCGATCGCAGCGGTAGTTCATGCTGCCGGCTACCGGTACGTGACGGTGGACCTCGACGGGTTCCGTTCCGGCAACCTCAACGACGCCTTGGGGCTCTCGAACGATGTGTTGACGCTGTCAGGACATGGGCAGTGATCGGGGTCCGGGTGAAGTTGACCTTTCCGGAGGAACTGGTGCGTCAACCGATCATCGCTCGGATGGTCACAGAGCTCGGAGTGGTTCCGAACATCCGGCGAGCCAATGTGGGTGAGCGGGAGGGGTGGATGATCTGCGAGCTCGACGGTGACGGTCCGACGGTTGACCGGGCCGTCACCTGGCTGCAGGCGGAAGGTGTGCGGGTCGATCTCCTGGGGGATGTCGTCGAGAGCTGAGCACCGGCCTTGCTCGTGCTCTCTCGTTGCCGGTCAGCGCTCCGGCTGATCGTCCCGCGGTTTGACGGTCCATCCCGCCGCCGACACGTTCCGGGGCTCGTAGAACAGGCAGCCGTCCGGGCAGGCGAACGGAATGTGCTCATTGGCACTCATGCGGCACCGCTCCACCTTCTCGCCTCTGCTGGTGGTCTGCATGATGTAGTGACGACAGTCATCGTTGACGGACACAGCACATTGTTGCCGATTCTGACTGCCCAGGGTGGTCGGGACGTGGTCGAGGGCCGATGGGTGCCAGATGGGGAAGTACGCACCGGTGGAGTAGCGTCGCACAGGTGGAACCCACGACCTCCGCTAAGCAGCTCTTGCGCTGGGGCGAGACGCTGGCTGCCATCGCCCGAACCGGTCTCGGCTTCACGGAATCGCTGTACGAACAGGAGCGATACGAGGAGATCCTCCGGGTTGCCGCCGATATCCGGGTTGCCGCCGATCAGGGGATCGAGGGTGTCGAGGACGCCGACGGTCTGGTGCACGAGTGGCTGTCATCGGTGGGGAAGGGCGTTCCCGGCTACGTAACCCCGAAGGTTGCGGTGGGCGCCGCCGTCGGGAACGACCAGGACGAGATGCTGCTGGTGCAGCGGGCTGACTCGGGGGTCTGGTTGTACCCGACGGGCTGGGCCGATGTGGGGTACTCCGCCGCCGAGGTCGTGGTGAAAGAGGTCGAGGAGGAGACGGGGATCGACGTCGAGGTGGTGCGTCTCATCGCCGTTCTCGACGGCCTTCGTATCGGCATTAGCAGGATCCCGCTCTACTCCTTGGTCTTCCAGTGCCGCCCGATCGGCGGCTCTCTGAAGGCTCATCCCTTGGAGTGCGCCGATGTCGGTTGGTTCCCACTCGACAACCTGCCCCAGCCGTTGGCCGGGGCCGATCGCTGGAGCAAGCAGGTGTTCGCTGCTCTGCGGGGTGAACCCGTCGATGTGCTCTACGACCAGGTGCGCCAACCGATCTGGCGGGGCGATCCGGAGAGCTCGTGAGTGATGCCGCATCACTACACTCGCGTGCTGTGACCGATCAGCAGCTCGCACACGCCATGGATGGCGAGCCCGATGCCGTCAGCGGTGGTTCTGGAGCGGTCACGGTCACGGTCACCGAAGCCCTTGAAGTGGACGAGGAGCTGGTATCGGCATTTGCTCGGGTGATCCCCCAGCTCTCCTCCTCGTCGCCGCCACCGACTGCGGAGCAGCTGGGCGAGATCGTGGCTTCGCCGGCGACGGTGCTCTTCATTGCTCGTACCGGGGGCGGCACGGTGGTGGGCTCGCTGACCTTGGCCATATTCCGGGTACCCACCGGTGTGCTGTCGTGGATCGAGGACGTTGTCGTCGATGAAGCAGCCAGGGGAGCCGGAGTGGGGGAACAGTTGGTTGCCGCTGCTATCCACCGTGCGGAGGATGCTGGAGCGAAGTCGGTCGATCTCACCTCCCGTCCCAGTCGGGAAGCGGCCAACCGGCTCTATCAACGCGCCGGGTTCCAGACACGAGAGACCAACGTGTACCGCCGGAAATTCAGCCACAACAGCTAACTGCATTACCGACCAACATGTCTCGGCGTCGCCTCGACCGACACGGAGACTGACGGGAGACGTATGCGATTCGTGATCATCGGTGGTGGCCCGGCCGGAAACCAAGCAGCCATGGAGGCAGCTCGGCTGGGTGTGGACGTGACGCTTATCGAGCGGGACGTCATCGGTGGCGCAGCCAACCTGTGGGACTGCATCCCCTCGAAGGCCATGATCGCAACCGGCGGTGCCATGTCGTATCTCGATCGCATCGGCGGCATGGGTGTGACCGATGTGGACGGGCACCTGGACCTCGGCCGTCTCCGGTCTCGGATCGAGTCCATCACCGATCGTCTGGAGACGGGCATCGTCCAGATCCTGCGCAGCCAGAACGTCGAGATGATCCATGGTTTCGGCCGGCTCTCCGACCCGCATACCGTCGTGGCCGACACGAAGGATGGGCCCCGTACCATCCATGCCGACGCGGTGCTCCTGAGCACGGGAAGTCGGCCCCGTATCCCTGAGTGGGCGACTCTCGACGGTGAGCGGGTATTGACCACCCGGGACGCGTACCCGCCTTCCGAGCTTCCCGAACACCTCATCGTCATCGGTTCGGGGGTGACCGGCGTCGAGTTCGTCCATATGTTCTCGTCGCTCGGGTCGAAGGTGACGCTCGTGGTCAGCCGGGAGCAGGTGCTCCCTCGTAAGGATCCGGAGGTCGCCGCCGTTCTGGAGGAGGATTTCCTCTGTCGGGGTGTGCGCCTGCTGAAGGGTGCACACGCCATCAGGGTTGACCGCGTGGGGGATGCTGTCACCGTGCAGTGCGATGACGGACGGGCGGTCACCGGGTCCCACGCCCTGCTGGCGATCGGTTCCATCCCCAACTCCGAGGGTTTGGGGCTCGAGCTGGCTGGCGTCAGTGTGGACAGCGGTGGTTATGTCCCGGTGAACCATCACTGCCAGACCAACCTGCCGCACATCTATGCGGCAGGTGACTTGTCGGGGAAGCTTCCCTTGTCTTCGGTGGCTTCGATGCAGGGCCGAAAGATCGCCGAGCACGTCGTCATCGGCCACACCGTGGCCCACCGCCATCTCAACTACGACAAAGCCGCCTCTGCCATCTTTACCGAACCCGAGATCGCCGACGTCGGTCTGGCTGAGGCCGACGCGTTTGCCGAGGGACGGAAGATCCGGGTGACCAAGGTTCCTTTCGCGTCGAGTGCCAAAGCGCTGATCGACAACGATCCTCGAGGCTTCGTCAAGATTCTCTCCGATCCGGCGACCGGCGTGGTGCTCGGCGGTTCGATCGTCGGCCAGAACGCTGCCGAGCTGATCTCGGTGCTGGCGGTGGCGGTGACGGCCGGGCTCCGGGTCAGCGACATCGTCGAGAGCATGTTGGTCCACCCTGCACTGGCTGAGGCTTTGGCAGAAGCGGCGGAGTAACGCAGGCGCAGGCGCAGGCGCAGGCGCAGGCGCAGGCGGTGGCGCTGGCTCGGGCTCGGGCGCTGTCGGAGCGGAAGCGGCGGAAGTGGTGCCGAAGCGCCTGGCCAAGGTCCCCGGCGGCAGCCCACTCGCCGGGCCGACCAGCCGGGTAGGTTCTATGACAGGTGGACGAGCATCGCAGGAGGGGATGGAGATGATCGGGATCATCCTGGTGCGGAGGCTGCGTGAGGGGAAGACCTACGAGGATTTTCGGGCGGCGTGGTATCCGGAGATCGGTTATGGGACGCCTGCTCGGGTGCTATCAGGTGCCGGGATCCTCGATCAGCGTGAAGTCGTGACTGTTGGGTTCGTCGATGCGGGCATCGATGACCTGGCCGATCTGGGCGAGCGCTTGGCCGCCGCCGAAGTCGGTCGGCACGATCGGATCGCCGAGGTCATCGAGAGCACCGAGATCCGCTCCATCTTCCGGGTAGCCGACGACGATGATTTTGGTGGTAACCCAGGTCCTACTACGCCGGCTGTTCGGGGTTATCCCTGGGTGAGGTGACCGGCTCTGTGTCGAGCGGTCGGGTACCCAGCTCCGTGTCAGGTAACCGGGTGATTGTCCCTTCGCTCGCTCGCCACGCTTCTTCGGCTCGAGTTGCAACCTCTCGTAGTGGGAGCCCGCTGCGGTGAGCCACCCGGGCTACGTCGTCGTACTCGGCTTTGATCCGACCGGGACTGGCCTTGATCCGGATCGGATAACTATCGACATCGACGGTGCCCATCTCCCGTGGTACCGGCCAACGTTGCAACGTGGATCCTCTGACACCCAGCGTTCCTGTCTCTGCCCGCAGCAAGGAACGCAACGTCGACGCGTGGACCGGATCACAGAGCACGTGGATCGTGATGCCGGGTCGCCCCTTCTTCATCACGATCGGGGTGAGCCAGGCATCGTGGGCTCCCGTCTCGAGAAGAGCGGTGACTGCATAGGCGAGCTGCTCGCCGGTGGCGTCGTCCACGTTGGCTTCGAGGAGCACCACCGGTTGGCCGGCGTCAGCCTCGGGTGACGTGCCGGGCAGATCCACTCGCTGTCCCACCACGACCTGGGTGCAGTTGGGCAGCTCGTGGAGCTCTCGGGTGCCGGCACCAAACCCCGTGGCAGTGATGCGGAGGGGCGGCATCGGACCGTAGCCAGAGGAGAGCGCGGCCAACAACGCTGCACCCGTTGGGGTGGTCAGCTCCACGGCCAGATCCCTGCCGAAGGTCGGCGCACCGTGCAGTAGCGATACAACCGCTGGTGCCGGGTTGGGCAGCATGCCGTGGGCGGTTCGCACCATGCCGGTACCGGTGGCGACCGGACTGGAGGTCACTTCGTCGACGCCGAGCACCTCGAGGGCGGAAGCAGTGCCGACAACGTCCACGATCGTGTCGTGGCCGCCAACCTCGTGGAAGTGGACCTGATCCACCGGGCGCTGGTGCAGTTTGGCCTCCACCTCGGCCAACGCCGAGAAGACGGCCAGCGAGCGCTGTGCCACCCGCGGTGGCAAGCGAGCTTCTTCAACCAGCCCGACGATATGGGCGTGTGTCCGGACTACCACGGTGTCGGTGACCGATACCGAGGCATGGGTGGCGGCAATGCCACCCCGAAGTACTGGTTCGGCGTGGAGAGACCAACCGGGGATCGGAAGGCGCTCTACGAGAGCCAGTACCTCGTCGAAGTCGGCACCAGCATCGAGGAGGCTGCCTAGGGCCATGTCCCCGGCAATGCCGGCAAAGCAGTGGAACCAGGCGATGGTTCGCTCGTCCTTGAGGGTCACGGGAGCATCCGAGCCACGGCACAGGCGGCGCCGTACCCGTTGTCGATTCCCACGACGGTGATGCCTGCAGCGCAGGATGCGTGCATAGCGAGGAGGGCGGTCACGCCTTCGAGCGCTGCCCCGTAACCGGTACTGGTGGGAACGGCCACGACCGGAGCCGGGGTCACGCCGCCGACCAGGCTGGCCAGCGCGCCCTCCATGCCTGCCACGACCACCACGGCATCGGCATCGGCTAGTTCGTCGGCCGAAGCGAGGAGCCGATGGACCCCTGCAACACCGCAGTCGACCAGAAGGCGCGGTCGAAATCCCAGTCCCACCAGCGTTGCTTCGCACTCCCGTGCCACCGGCAGGTCGGAGGTTCCGGCGGTGACGATGAGGACACCGGCTGTGCGTTGGGCTGCGGGTCGCCAGACCACCGTCGACAACTCCCCCCGCACCCGATCGCCGCCGGTGGCTGTACCAGTGACGGTCCTGATTCCGTTGGGATGGTGTGAGCACGTCAGCGCCACCTGGTCGCCGTCGGCCCTGGTCAGCAGGACTGGTCCTCCAGCCTCTCCGGGACTCTCCGAATCCGGAGGGCCGCCGTCCGACAGCAGCTCACCGACGATCGCCGAGCACTGGGCTGGCGTCTTACCGGGTGCGTAGACGGCTTCGGGGATGCCTTGGCGCAGCGATCGATGATGGTCGACCTTGGCGAAGCCGAGGTCGGCGAAGGGAAGCCGCCGGAGCTGATGCACGGCGTCGTCGGGCGAGCATCTACCCGAGCGGACATCGTCGAGGAGGCGGTACAGAGCGATCTCATCCATGATGGTCACTATCCTGCCTGGGTATGGCTCTGCCCGCATCCCGACGTATCGGATTTCTCGGCCCACAGGGCACCTTCACCGAGGAGGCGCTCTTCTCCGAGGCCGACTACGCCGAAGCCGACGTGGTGGCGTTCGCCTCCATGTACGACGTGTTCGAGGCGGTGCAGGAGGGTCACGTCGACCTCGGCTTCGTTCCCATCGAGAACGCCATCGAGGGAACGGTGCGGGACACGCTCGACAGCCTGCTCTTCGACCGGGAGTTGTACATCCAGCGGGAGGTGATCCTCGACATCCACCTCCACCTGATGGCGCCTCCGGGAGCTCGGTTGGAGGAGGTACGCAGGATCGCCTCGATCCCGATGGCCACGTCACAGTGCCGGCGGTTCATCGCGGATCGACTACCGGCGGCCGAGCTGGCAGCTACCAACTCCACGGCCGAAGCGGCCCGACTTCTGGGCGAAGGGGCTGCCCAGCTGGCCGACATGCCGACGGCGGCGATCGCACCACGGCTGGCGGCAAAGCTCTATGGCCTGGACATCCTCGTCGAGGACGTAGAGGACCATCCGGAGAACCAGACTCGATTCGTGTCGGTCGCCCGTGCGGGGATACCCGCACCGACCGGCCACGATCGCACCAGCATTGCGTGCTTCCAGAGAGCAGACCGACCGGGGAGCCTTCACGGCATCTTGGGACAGTTCGCTGCTCGCAACATCAACCTGACCAAGCTCGAGTCCCGTCCCACGAAGCGGGCCCTCGGTGATTACTGCTTCATCATCGACCTCGAGGGCCACGTTGCCGACGAGGTGATCGGCGACTGCTTGCGGGATCTCCACGCAGAGCTGACCGACGTGAAGTTCCTCGGCTCGTACCCGGCAGCGGGAGAAGCGGGTCCGGCCATCCGAAAGGAAGTCGGCGCGGCGTGGCAAGAGGCTGACTCGTGGCTTAGAGGGCTGCGCGACCAGATCGCGTAAGGGCCAGGCGGGACTAGGGCAGATCGTCTCGGGTCGGTCGGTCGGCCGGGTCAGGGAACTGAGGAAGAAGTCAGACCGGAACCTGTGGGTGGTGAAGGACTGATTGAGCTGACGACCAACGACCCTTGCTGCTGGCGTTGACGACTACCCTGGCCGGGCCGGGAGGGATGGCAGAGCGGACAAATGCGCGGCTCTTGAAAAGCCGTGAGGTGCAAGCCTCCGTGGGTTCGAATCCCACTCCCTCCGCTGGGTGAGCTGGCCGGTTTCGGGGCACTTCGGATCTGACGGGGGGTCTCGTCCAGCCAACGGTGAGGTAGGTGCTCTGGTTTCTGGCGTCCTCTACCCTTCGGGGAAGGAGGATGCCGTGGGAGACCTCACCAAGGGATTCGGCCTTGGGTCCGAGTTACCGTCGACGCCTTCGTCGCACGCCCATCAGCCAAAGTAGAACTGCATAGTACCCCTTATAAGGGGTCTAATGAAGAATATCTGTCTATCAATTACTTTAACTCACCCCTTATAAGGGGTACTATGAAGTATGGCTAGGTCTTCTCCACTTCCACGCATCCAAGACCTGGCCCAGGAGCAGTGGGGCCTCGTGACCCGCCGCCAGATGGAGGCAGCCGATATCGGACCAACCACGCTAGATCGCCTGACCACCGCCGGAGGTCTGCTCGAGCGGGTGGCGACCGGCGTCTACCGGCTGACGGCGGCACCGTCTCCCGACCACCAGGACCTGAGGGCTGCATGGCTGCAACTCGCACCGGAGATCCCTGCATGGGAACGGACAGCCACGCAGGGGGTCGTCTCCCACCGGTCGGCGGCGTCGATGTACCGACTCGGACACCTCCCCGCCGACCGTCATGAGTTCACGGTGCCGAAGCGTAAGCAGACCCGCCGGCCTGACGTCCGCATCCATGTCCGACCTCTGGAGGATAGGGAATGGATCAGTCTCGAAGGTCTGCCAGTCACGCGACCCTCCCGGATTGCTTCGGACCTACTTCGGGATCACGAGGATCCAGAGGCCGTGGCGCAGCTCATCAGCGATGCGATCCGCCCCGTATTCGACTATCCGGGCGCGTTCGCCGACAGCCTGGCTCCGCACGCAGCGCGGTTCGGCCTGCGGCGAGGGGACGGCGTCTCTCTACTGCACTGGTTCCTCGACCTAACGGGCGACCCTGACACCGAACGTTGGATGGCGGAGGCCCGGGCACACGTCGAGAGGAATTCCGCGCAGCCGGAGAGGATCCCGACATGACGCCAGGTGATCGATATGCAACGCCCGCAGCTTTCCGAAGAGCGCTCACTGATCGGCTTCGGCAAGAAGCGAAGGAGGGGCCGTGGAGGGTGCAGCAACTCCAGCGGCAGGTCGCTTACGACCGCCTGCTGGACCGTCTGTACCTCGTCGACGACGGCTGGGTCGTCAAGGGTGCAACGGCCCTCCTCGCCCGGGACATCGGGGTTCGAGGAAGTCTCGATGTCGACCTGTACCGAGATGTTTCCTCCGACGTGGCTGAAAGTGATCTACGGCAAGCTGCGGCTGCCGACATCGGAGACTGGTTTCGGTTCGAGATCGGGGGAGCCATACCGATTGGGAATAACTCGATGCGCATGCCGATCAACTCGCTTATCGGAGCAACGACGTGGGTCGAGTTCCACGTCGACGTCGTCGGAAGCGACCTTCGTATGACGGGACAACCAGAAGATGTTCCGCCTTTGGCGCGTGGCATCATCCCGGAGGTCGAGCAACGGGGATACCGTGCCTATCCTCTTGTCGATCACGTCGCTGACAAAGTGGCAGCGACCTATGAGCGGCACGGAAGCCATGGCCGCCCCTCCACGAGGTATCGGGACCTTGTCGATCTTGTCGCCATCGTCAACGGCGCATCGGTACTGGCGGATGCCCAGGCTGTCGCACTGCGCTCAGAATTCGACCGACGAGGATTGAATCTGCCCACCCACTTCGACGTGCCGGATCGTGGGCTCTGGGAACGTGGCTACGCGGCCGAGGCACGTCGGTCCCTTCTCGAAATGGCAGCAACCTTGGACGACGCACTTTCCGTCGTCAACTCATTCATCGATCCGCTGCTCGACGGAACAGCGAAGGGTGCATGGCGCAAGGAGATCGGGTGTTGGTCGCACACGTGACACGTTCGTACGCTGACGCTGATTCCCGGTAATGCCAGCTCCAACGAGGTTGAATCAAACCGGAAAGTAGGCTCTTGGGTCGACTGGCCGGATCCCCGTGAAGTGATCCACGGTCAACAACCTGATCAAGCGCGTGAAGCGAGTATCCGCCTTCGGCTTCACCTCGTTCCGGAATTATGCCGACCCGCTCACTGCTCTACGCCGGCAAGCCGAACTGGGAGTTGCTCGCCACGATCACACCCCGCTGAAACGCGAAGCGCCGGTTTTGTGGAATCAGGGCGAGGCCAGAATTTGGGTCTGTCCATAATGATCACCGGCCCGCCTGCGTGCGCAGTGGAGGCCCTCCACCAGGGTCGAACTTTCTTATGAGGCTTCGTCCGAGGCGATGTCGGGACCGGGGTCGTCCCCACCGACGACGGCAGTCAGGCGTTCGAGATAGTGGTCCCAGCCGCTCGTATGGTCGGACACCGCGTCGTCCGGCAGCCCGCTGTGCACGAGGCGGACACGCGTCTTGTCGCCGTCGGGGATCAAGGTGATCTCGATCTGCGTGGAGCGGGCCGGGATCGGATGGTCGGGCTCATCCCACCCGAACGTGAAGACGACTCGCTCGTCTGGAACGACTTCGATGAACTCACCCGCCGAGGGATGTCGACCCGCGACCAGGACCCGATAGGCACCCCCGACCCGGGCATCGAGCTCCGCTTCGGTGCCCATCCAGCGGACGTGCTGCTCGGGATCGACGAGGAACGGGAAGATGATCGCCGGTCTGGCGTCGATCACGACCTCTCGAGTCAATTCAGCCATTAGTTGTTCCTTTCTCTCGTTTTCTCTTGCGACGCCTGTTCAGTCGCTTCGGCAAGTTCTCGCAGGCGTTGGAGGCTTTCGGTCCAGTAGCCGTCGATGAAGCTACGGAGTCTGGCCATCTCGGCGTGGTTGGCCCGGTAGAGCCGCCGGGTGCCGTCGCGCCTCTCGAGGATCAGTTCCGCCTCCCGTAGCACGCCGAGATGTTGGGACACCGCCGACCTGGTCACGTCCTCGAATCTGGCGGCGATGTGGGTTGCGGGCATCTCCTCGGACCAGACCATGCGGAGGATCTCCCGGCGTCTGGGTTCGGCCAAGGCTTTGAAGGCGGTGTCCACGGATCTAAGTGTAAGCAATTACTTTCGTAAGTGCAAACTATCATATGATTCGGGGTGCGGGGCGGCGATTTCCAAGGGTTACGGGGCTTCACCGAACAGCAGCGCGTAGTTGGCCCCTCGCCGGAGATGATGGCCACCGTCGATGGCCATGCTGTCTCCGGTGATCCACGAGGACTCCGGGCCGGCGAGGAACCGGACCGCGGCTGCGATGTCCTCGACGCTGCCCAGGCGTGCGATGGGCATCTCGGCCAAGTAGTCATCGAGGAGGGGACCACCGGCGGTGATCGGCGCCATCAGCTCGTCGTCGACGATCCCCGGCTGCACGGTGTTCACACGGATTCCGGACTTCCCGAGCTCTTCGGCTGCATATCGGCACAGCATGTCGATCCCAGCTTTGGCAGCGCCGTAGGCCCAGAGGTAGCGATGGGGAAAGTGGCCGGCTCCCGACGACATGCCGATGATCGAACCGCCGGTACCTCCGGCCACACCTGCTGCCATCATCGGCGCGCCGTGCTTTATGCACAGGAACGTGCCGATCAGGTTCACATCCACGGTGGCGCGTACCTGGAGCAGGTCGGCATCGACGATTGGCCCCATGTGAAACGAGCCGCCGGCGTTGGCAAAGAGGATGTCGAGCCGGCCGGTGCGCTCGGCTGCGACGCGTACGGCCTGTATCACCTGGTCTTCGACGGTGACGTCAGCGACGACGTACGTTGCCGATCCCAGGGTCGAGAGCTCCTCGACGGCGCTCTTGAGCCGGTCCTCGGTCCGACCACAGATGGTGACGTGGGCACCGTCGGCCACGAGGCGCTTCGCCGTTCCCAGCCCGATGCCGCTTCCGCCCCCGGTGACCAGCGCTGACAGCCCTTCGATCCCCGCGCTATCTCCTCTGCCACTGACCATGTCCAGATCCTCGTTTCGTTCGATGCGTTCCTGTCGTGCTACAGATGTCCGGTCGAATGCTACGAGGTCGGCTTGCACGCGGTTGCATGTGAGGCCGGCTCGAGGGGAGAGTCACCATGGCCGGCCGAGAGCTCAATCTCGCTGACTTGTTCGAATTGGTTGCCGACACGGTTCCTGATCGGGACGCGCTGGTCGCTGATCCGGTCCGACTCACCTACCGTCAGCTCGACGAGCGGGCGAATCGATTTGCTCACTATCTGCACGATCGGGGTATCACGTCAGGCGCACACGTAGGCATCCTCGCCCGTAACCGCGCCGAGTGGGTCGAGGCCATGATCGGTTGTTTCAAGGCGCGTGTTGTGCCCATCAACCTCAACTATCGCTACGTCGCTCCCGAGCTGCGGTATGTCGTTGACAATGCCGATCTGGTCGCCTTGATCTACGAGAGATCGTTGACACCGTTGGTCGCCGAGTCGTTCGCCGAGATCCCGGCTCCAGGTGAGCTCGTGGTGATCGATGACAGCACCAGCACCAGCACCAGTGGCACCGGCGATGCCGGGGACGGGCTGGGCGCTGTCGAGTACGAAGCAGCACTGGCATCGGCATCCCCTGACCGGAACTTCGGCAAACGGTCTCCTGACGACCTCTACATCCTCTACACCGGCGGGACGACGGGTATGCCCAAGGGCGTGATGTGGCGCCAGGAGGACATCTTCTATGCAGCCATGGGAGGTGGGGGCTGGGGTAGAGAGCCGGTGGCGAGCGCCGACGAGATAACCGAGCGAGTCCCCACGAACGACACCGCCCGCAACATCTGTCTGGTTCTCGCTCCGTTGATGCACGGCAACGCGCAGTGGGCCATGTGGAACTCGTTGATGATCGGGGGTACCACCGTCCTCTACACCGAGCATCGGTTCGACCCGGAGACCGTCCTGCGACTGGTTGACCGGGAGCGGGTCTTGAGTGTGGCCTTGGTGGGCGATGCCATGGCCCGGCCCCTGGCTCAAACCCTGGCTGAGGCGCCGGGCGTCTACGACACGTCGTCGCTGTTGGCCGTGGCCTCGGGGGGCGCCATGCTGTCGAAGCCGGTGAAGGATGAACTTCAGGCGCAGCTACCCGACGTCCTGGTCATGGACCGGTTCGGTTCGAGCGAGAGCGGTGCCCACGGAGCGGTGGACGAGGGTACCAAGGGCCCTCGGTTCATGATGAGCGAGGACACGTCAGTGCTCGATGACGATCTGAAGCCCCTGACGCCCGGGGACGGTCGTATCGGCCGGCTGGCCCGTCGGGGACGGGTGCCGATCGGCTACTTCAAGGACGAGGTCAAGACGGCGGCGACCTTTCCCGTCGATGCAGACGGTGTTCGTTGGTCCGTTCCGGGCGACCTGGCCACCATCGAGGCTGATGGAGCCATCACCGTTCATGGTCGGGGATCCGGGTCGATCAACTCGGGTGGCGAGAAGATCTTCCCCGAGGAGGTCGAGGCGGCGATCAAGAACCACCCGGCCGTCTTCGACGCCATCGTGGTCGGCATACCCGACGATCGGTTCGGCGAGCGAGTGGCGGCAGCAGTCAATTTGCGATCCGAAACCGCCTCTTTCACCTTGGAAGAGCTCCAGGAGCACTGCCGCCGGCACATCGCCGGGTACAAGGTCCCGCGTCAGCTGATTCTGGTGGAGGAGATCCCGTTGACTGCTGCCGGGAAGCCCGATGTCAAGGCGGCCAAGGCGCTGTTCTGAGCTCGTCCGACCGTGTGGTGGCCCACTCGATGACGGTCGACAGCACCCGATCGGTGGCAGCGGTGAGGATGTCGGCGCTCACATCGATCAGCCTGTACTCCCCGGACTCGGGCCACAGCCCCGCAATGCGAGCGGGGACGGGCAAGGACGGGGACCGCAGGCTGGCAACGAGGGCCAGAAACCCGAGCTCCGAGCGCCACTCACCTGATGGGACGCCGCTGGCGACCGAGACGAGAGCCAGAGGGGAGTTTCCTTCCTGGATACGTTTGCCAACTCGATGACTCAGTTGTTCACCGGAGTGGGCATGGCAACACGGACCGGTATCGATGGCTATGCGTAGCTCGGAGCGACCCTTGAGCCGTACTGTTTGTGCTGCGGTGCAGATCCACTGATCATCGGGACCGCCAATGATGGGGGCTGAGCTGAGCTGACTCCAGTCGAGGGCGGACCACAGACCGCTCGCCCAGGTTGTTGCATCGGCCAGGACCACGGACCGCGCTCCGGTCGAGAGCCCTGCATACCAAGGCTCCCAGTGGAAGGTTCTCCACCCGGTACGTCGCCACTCGGCGACGGCTTCGCCAGCTACGGTCGCCACTGCCTGGGCCGGAGTCGAGTGGCGTTGTTTCCGGTGGGCCTTGAGGCAGGCATCGATGGCAGCAAGGCCGAGGGAACGCCGGACGAAGGCCGGCTTCCATGAGAAGGGCTCATGGAGGTCCATGGTCAGGTTGGACCCGAGGAAGGCCTGTCGAAGGAGCGGGAGCGTGATGACGAGCGGGTCCCCCGCCGCCATCGTGTCGACCACGGAGGTGATGGTGGACAGGAGCTGATCACGGACGCGTTGACGAGCCCGATCATCGACGCAGGTTGCTGCCGGCGCCAGGAGCTGCGAGGTCAGGGTGCTGACGGCTGGCGATACCGGACCGAAGGGGGAGGGGAAGATTCCGTCGCTCATGCGGCTTTCTCACCACCGCTCTCGGTTGTGCCACCCGGACCACCCGGACCACCCGAGCGAGCTCGACGTTGTCCTGGCGCACACGCCGGTAGGGCTTCACACCAGCTACACAGCGGATTCGGGGTGCGGACAGGCTCTGCTCCGTCGGCCAATCGCCGAAGGGCATCGATACCGGCCCGTGCACGGCGGGCCGCTGCCAACAACAGCTCCTCGCTGACCGGCTCGACATCGAGCTCGCCAGTACGGGAGTAGTACGTGGCCACCATGAACGGTGGGGCCGGGCTCCGTAACGCTTCGATCAGGGCATAGAAGTGGAGATCCGCCCGGTGTTCACCTCGACGCCTTCCCGACTTCAGCTCAACGATCCCTATCGACGCGTTCTCCACGGCCTGTTGACCGATGGCCAGGTCGATCCGGGCTGACAAGAGGACGTGCCCGTCGGCCAACGACGCCTTCAAGGGTTCCTGAGTACGGGGCAACCAGCCAGGAGACAACACCGGCCACCGAGCGACGAGACCCAGTACCTGCCGTTCGACTTCGGCCGACAGCTCTACACGTTGCGGGGACGGCAGCCGTTCGATCCAGTCGACCAGTACCGACTGGTGGTCGTCGACCGACAGCGCGGCGATGCCGTCAGCCATCGGGTCCTCGATGTGGCCGATCGTCACCAACTGGCGAAACAAGCAGTCGACGAGTGCCCCAACAGCGATGGCCTGTGTCGGCGGTCGTTCCCCGAACTCGCTGGTCACCTGGTGTGCTTCGCAGCTCAGCACCCGAGTGAGACGGTCTTTGGTGACCACGATCGGAAGGCGTCTCGATGTTGGCCCGCCGGCACTTGTGCCCGACCCACGTGCCGACCCTCCCTCCGATCCGCTCCCTGGCCCATCTTCCAACCCTTCTTCCAGGAGATGGCGAAGGAGACGGGCAGTGGCGGGGTCAGCGGCGGGGCGTGGCCGGCCGGTGACCCGTAGACGCTGGAGCAGAGCGTCCCCAGACAGGGGCTGCCACTGGCCCGACGTCATGCCCCAGCTCTCGTCGCTGTGCTCGTCTGTCACCAGACTGCGCCTGTCCATCACCAACATGACGACAGTGTCCCATTCGGGTGTGACTCTCATACTGGAGAAGACCTTTCGTGCAGCCGTATCCGCTTCTTGGCGGCCGATCACATGCACCTCGGTAACCTGCACATCGGTACCCACGAAGTGCCCTACGGGGACTGGCTCGTGGGGGCTCGTGGAGATTGAGGAAAAGAGGGCTGACAGATGGCCATCGTCGGGATGAGGTTCGACCTGCGGAACCCGGCGTTCGCAGCGGTGTCGATGGCCGACCGGTACGAGGCAGCGCTCGAGATGTCGGCATGGGCCGACCGGCTGGGCGCCATGTTCGTCGTCCTCTCGGAGCATCACGGGTCGCAGGACGGCTATCTGCCGAGCCCCCTTACGATGGCCGCTGCCATCGCGGCGCGTACGTCGACCGTTCGGCTGAGCATGGCGGCGCTGATCGCGCCCTTTCACGATCCGCTCCGCTTGGCCGAGGACGTGGCTGTCCTCGACCTGCTCAGTGGGGGGCGCGTTGATCTGACGCTTGCTGCTGGGTACGTGAGGAGCGAGTTCGCCATGTTCGGTGTCGAGATGTCGGAACGGCCCCAACGAGTTCGTGACGTCGTGACCACGCTCAAGGCCGCCTGGACCGGGGAGCCGTTCGAGTACCAGGGTCGGACGGTTCAGGTTCTGCCGGTGCCCGCCCAAGAGGGCGGCCCGCGGATCGTCCTGGGCGGCAGCAGCGAAGGCGCAGCACGTCGTGCGGCCCGCATCGCCGACGGCTTCATGCCGTCATCGCCTGAGTTCTGGAGCTTCTACCAGGAGGAGTGCGTCGCTTTGGGGAAACCCGATCCCGGGCCGTACGTCGGGACCGACACCGGTGTCGTCACGTTGTCTCAGGACCCCGACGCTGCATGGCGCGATCTCGCACCGTTCTTCCTGCACGAGGTCAACGCCTACGGAGCCTGGCAAGCACCCGATGACGTGGCGACCAGCTACCAGCACGTGTCCGATGCCGACGCGCTGAGGAGGACCGGTCAGTACCGTGTGCTCACGCCTGAGGAGTATGTCGCTGAGCTGCGATCCGCTGGACCTTTTGCGGTGGTCCTGCTTCACCCGATGGTTGGCGGTATCCCTCCTGAGATGGCGTGGGAGAGCCTGCACCTCTTCGAGCACGAGGTGTTGCCACATCTCGACTGAAGTGCCCAGTGGATCGGCAGTCCGGGCTCGATGACTCTGCTCTGCGATGCTTCGGCTCCTCACGTTGCCCTATTCCGTATGAACGCACTGGCTGGCGATGGGTCCGTTAGCCTCTGCCAGGATGGAGCTCGCCACCACGAACGTCGCGTTCGGTCTGGTATTCGGCGTATTCCTGGTCGTCACCGCCGTGCTCATCGTCGTGGTCATACGGTGGACCATCAGGCGGAACCGGGTCTTGACCGATATCTGGCGGGTCGGACACATCGAGGACGGGCCAACCCGTCCGCTCACTGCGTTCGTGCTGGCCGGGGGTGGTACTCGGGGTGCAACACAGGTGGGCATGCTCCAGGTGCTCGTTGAGCGGGGGATCATCCCCGATCACATCTACGGCGCATCGGTCGGAGCGGTGAACGGTGCTGCACTGGCTGGAGATCCGACACCGGCCGGGATGGAGCACCTGACCGAGATCTGGCAAGGCCTGCGCGGCGAGGACGTCTATCCACAACGCAGGATGCACGGTCCGTGGCTCTTCCTGCAGCAGCGAGAATCAGTCCACCCCAACACCGGGTTGCGTCGAATTATCGAGACAGGGATCGGTTTTGAACGGATCGAGGACGCGATTATTCCGTTCGAAGTCGTCACGACATCACTATCGGACGGGCAAGAGCGGTGGTTCGCCTCTGGGCCTGCCGTCGACGTCATTCTGGCCTCTGCTGCCATCCCGGCGATCTTTCCTCCCGTGGAGGTCGAGGGCGAGCAGTTGATCGACGGCGGCGTGGTCGACAACGTACCGATCAGCCGGGCCATCGACGCCGGATGCACCCGAATCTTTGTCCTGCTGTGCGGACCGCTGACCTACTCGTCCCCTATCTCCCGCCGGCCGGTGGAGGCCATGCTCAACGCGCTGTTCATCGCCGTCTATGCCCGGTTCAACAACGAGATGGCTCGACTGCCACCGGGGGTGGAGGTCATCGTGTTCAGCGGGGGCAGTGCACTGTCCCGCGACTACACCGACTTCTCGGACACCGAGACATTGATCGCAGCCGGGCGGACAGAGGCATCTGACGTGCTTCGCCGTCACGGGATCATGGCGGAGCCACCGCGGGAGGACTGGTCCGTCGAGGCTCAGAACGAGCACCGATAAGCGCTCGTTCTTGGTTCATTATCCCGCTCTCAGTGGCCTTGCCGTCGGATCCCTCAGACCACGGCTGCCGCCTCGTGACTGAGGGGCTCTCAACCTTGCTGGCCACCGAGCACGCCGCCCACGCCGCCCGTCACCGCCCGTCAGTCCGGTCACGATCGTGTTGAGATCTGATCCTGCGCTGGTCAGGTCGCTTCCCACGCTGCTCGTCAGCCCCGTGACGGCGTTGCCAGCGGGACTACTCAGAGTCCCGCCGATATTGGAGCCCGCGCTGCTCACAGCACCCCCCACGCTGCCGGTTGCCCCACTGGCGGCGCCACCGACTGCAGAACCAGCACCGGACGCCGCCCCGCCCAGGGCGCCTCCGACCTCGGCCGGCAGGCTTCCTCCCCCGATGCTCCCTCCCAGTCCGGAGCCGCCAGAGCCACCAGAGCTAGCAGTGGTTCCGTTCAAAGGAGCAGGAGGCTGCGGTGCCTGAGTGGTCTGCACAGGAGGTGTGCTCGGTACTGCTGACGACGTACCCGTACCGGTAGACGCTGAGCCGTGATCGACGAGAGCAGGCGATGGTGTCGTCGGTGCGACCGACGTGATGGCTGGGGATCTGGTCACCGGCGTGGCAAGGGGAGGTGGGGCCGGGGCCAGGAAGACAGACCCCATGCCCACGAGGACGACTCCGGAGGCAGCCACCGACACCCCGTTCGGTGTCAACGCGCATGCAACGTGCCGGCAGGCGTTGATTACATGGCGAATAGACGATGGGATCCGGTAGAGCAGTTTCCGGGGGATGATGGCCAGCACACCGATGAGCGCACCGGTCTTCCCGTCGACATCGTCGAGAAGGGAGAACTCGCGCTTCAGCGCTTGACGCGTGCTCGCCAGAGCAGAGTCTCGACCGTCGAGACGCCGACCCCCTCTTCATCGGCGATCCGCTGATAGGACCAACCTGAGCGCTCCCGCAGATCGAGGACACGCTGGTGACGCGGCTTCAGGTTCCCGAATGCGGTCGTCACCATGGCTACGTCGACACCGTGCAGGACGGCATCCTCGGTATCGTAGGTACCAGCATCTCGTGCCTGGATTGCAGGCTCATCGAGGGGGGTGACTCGAGTACGTCGCCGGACCAGGTCGGTGCAGAGATTGCCCGCGATGACGGTCAGCCATGGATAGAAGCGCCGGTCCCCGGCGAAATCGGGGAGGGAGCGCCATGCCCGGGCAAATGTCTCCTGCACGACATCTTCTGCTTCGTGCGGTTCGTGAAGTCGTCTGAGACAGAACCGCTGCAGTCGTTGGCGGTACTGGAGGTAGAGCGCCTCGAACGCCTCGACGTCTCCCTGCTGACACCGCTCGACCAGCTCCCGGTCTCGCTCGATATCGACGACGCCCTCGAAGCTGCCGGACGAGGTCTTTACTCCACCGTCTGTCCTGAGTGGGGTTTTCACTCCACAGCCTGTCATGGCATGTGCCACAAGATTCCCCCGTTGGTCTCCCTGCATCTGCCGAGCAACATCGGGCCGCCCCTTACGGGGTGACTAACTGGTAACCATGTTAGGCACTCTCTGCCAGCTCGTCGACTCCCCCGTTTTTCTCAGAAGAAAACCGCAAGCTCTCGCACGGTGGGTCGTTACTCCATCACAGATGGACGCACGAGGGGGAAACTGGCATGAAAGTATCTGCTCGCAGAACGATCGCCATTGCTGCGACGGCACTCCTCGTGGCGGCATCGTTGGGGGAGTTCGCAACCACTGCTGTCGCAACACCGACCGGACCCGGCTCGTTCCAGCTCAGTGCGTCCGGGGACGCCCTATCCATCTCTGCCGTCGGCAACAGCCTGACAGCCGGTCATGCCACGGCTGCGGCCGACTCGTCCCCGAGTGCCTCCGCCACCGGCGCCGGTGAGCTACTGCCGGTTCTGAGTGGCAATCAGACTGCCACGGTGACTCAGGCGGGTCAGAACCAGACACTGCCACAGAGCTGCGCCTCCCCTTCAGTTCCTTCTCCGCTCAGCACCTACCTGTCGTCAGGTGCGGGATGTGGGTCGGCACAGGCGGCCATCGACGGAACCGGACTCCCTTCAGCCACCAGTACCGGTACGGTCGCTGAAGGGAGCATCGGAGCTGGGAGCGCGCTCGATACGGTGATCACCTCGGCCAGTCCGCTGATCGGCCCCTTGGAGCAGCTCTTCGGAACACTGCCGAGCATCCCGGTCAGCGGGACCACGTTGAGCAACCTTCTCACCGAGTTGGGGATAGCGGCAGTCACAACGACTGGCTTGGCGACCGTGAATGTCGGATCGTCAACCGGTAACGTCGCCGCTACCGCAACATCAGGTACGGCAACGGATACCAGTAACACTGGAACCATCGACCTGCTCCCGGGAGCGGGCCTCAGCGGTGCACCTTCCGTGTCGATCTCTGTAGGACAGTCCACGGCTACAGCCACGCTGAACCGCACAACAGGAGCTGGGACCGCTTCCGTAAGCCCGACAGTGGTCAACGTGACGACGAGCAATCCGGTCAGCGGGACCACCACCGTTCCGGTCAACGCCGGTGGCTCTGTCAGTGTGTTGGCCGGCACGCCTCTTGCGTCCACGATCGCCGTGGGAACGTCGTCGGTGACACAAGGTCAGGGAGCGGCGAGTGCCATGGCACAGGGAGTGACTCTCGACCTCTTTTCCGGTGTTGATGGAGGCATCGACATCACGTTGGCCACGTCGACCGCTTCGGTTACCGGTGCTGCATTGGCAACGACCCCACCGGCGCCGCCCGCCGCTGTCACCGCACAGGCCAGCCCGGTGAGCGCTCCGGCTGGAGCTGCGACCGTCCCCGGAGTGACCACGGTCCATACCGGTGAACCGTGGGGTGGCGCGCTCCCACTGGTGGGTCTGGCACTGGCTTCCGGTCTGGGTCTGGTCTACCGCCGCCGTCTCGGTGCTCTGGTTCCGGTACTGGCGCACGGTACCCGTTTCGTTGGAGCACCGATGGGAGCAGTCGCCGTTGCGATGCTCACCAGGATCCGACATCTCATGGGTATGGACCGTGAGAGATCGGGGCAGTAGTGCAGGCGAGGGTGCCCGATCCCGAAGTACCCCGATCTGGAAAGCCACGGCTTCGCTTTGGCGGAGCCGTGGTACGCCACCCTGTCCGATGGACAGCACCGTTGCTGGGTGTCGTGCTCATCTGGGGTTCGCTCGGGTTCGTCGGGTACGCCGCTGGGTGGACGCTTCATGAGCATCGAGCCCAAGCTGTCCTGGACAGCCACGCCCGTTCCATCGACCAGGCGAAGACGTCACCCGGTGGTCAGGCGAAGACGTCGTTCGCGCCGTGTGTGGAGTCGCCGCCGCAGACCGGACAGTTGGCCGGCACGTTGATCATTCCGGCACTTGGCCTGAAAGCCCCGGTCGAACAAGGCACAGACGATGCAGAGCTGGCTGTTGCCGCCGGTCATGCTCCGGCATCGGTATGGCCCGGCGCGCCGGGGACGTCGGTCTTCCTCGCCCACGACGTCAGCTACTTCGTGCACCTTGCCTCCCTGAAGGCCGGGGACGTGATCCTCTACCAGGACCAATGCTCGACCGTGTCGTTCCGAGTCACCACCCAGACGATCGTGAACGCCGGCGATCCGGTGTACGACACCGCCACGCCGACACTCGTTCTCGACACGTGTTGGCCCACCAACGCGCTGTTCTATACCAACCAGCGACTGTTGGTTTCGGCGGTCGAAGACACCACTGCGACATCACCGACGAGAGCGGTCACCACGTCGCTCCGAACCAACCAGGCGCCGGTACTCCCGGCATCTGACGCGATCACCTACTCCGTTCCGGCGCCTCCTGATCTGGTTGCACAGGGGCTGACCCTGACGCAGAACGAAGCCCCGATGGGGACGATGACCCTCACCGGTGATCCATCGTCCACGTGGGAAGAGTCACCGGGGCCCATGGCTCTGGAAGCAGCAGCCCTCGAGGCGTACTTCGGCGGTATCGATGCGGCAGAGCAAGGGCGCGCTGACTGGTGGTCTGCCATCGCCACCGGTGCCACCATGCCCGGGCAGCTGGCCGATGCTCAGATCACCGGACATGACTCACCCCTTGACGTGGCGATCAACTCGGTCGGTGGAGTGGCGCAGACGGTCACGTTGACGACCGACGTCACGGTGTCGGGTGGAACAGCGCCTGGTACCTATCACTTCGTCGTCACCGCCGGAGCTCGTGGTTCGGTCGTAACCCTTACATCGTGGGAGATGAGCAATGCATAACGACTGGGGACAGAAGCAATTCTGGGGTTCCAGAGAAGCGATGACATCTGGAACAGCTCGTCACTCGTGGTCGGCGCCATTCCGGATGGCGGCGAAGTACCCGGGGACGACGGTGATCACACTCGGATGTATTGTCGCGCTCTTGAGCGGTGCGCTCCTCGGAGGTTGGCTCGAGCCGGTGGCCGTCTCCGTGCCGGGTATCCGTCCCATCACCATCGAGCACTCTGCTCATAACGCGCCACTGCTTGCCCGCTCGCCCGGTTCGGATGGCCAAAGCACAACGCCCTCTTCCTCTGAGCAGACGGCGTCGACGTCTACAGCCACCCAGAGTGCGTCCTCCAGCTCTGGTGTTGCGTCCTCGGCTGCGTCGAGCCAACCGACGAGTGCCTTTGCAGATGGCAGCTCAGGTCAGGCCGGCATCGGGTCGTCCGCAGTACCGAGCGCAACCACCTCGCCGTCTGGGTCTTCGACGGTGGGTGGCGGTCTTCCGACGGGCCCCGTCCCCTCTCTGCCGAGTGGCTCCGGGAGCACGCCGTCGGGCTCACCGTCAGGTGGGGGCTCCACATCGGTCCCACCAACCTCTCTCACAGTTCCTACGACACCGGTTGCGCCTACGTCGGCTGGGCTTGCCGGGACACTGACCCAACTCCTCGGGACTTTTCTCGATGCTCACCAATAACCACATCAGCCCTAACCACAGCAGTTTCCTAGATCTGCTGGTGCCTCGGCATTCCCCCATGCTGTGCCGGTACCCCCGTCTCCGGCATATGGGCACCAGCACCCCGTCATCCTTCGGGCTCTCGGTGTTCGTACAGGGCGCGCACCGACGGACAGTCGGATCTTTTGCAGCACGTTCCCCCCGTCGCGTGCTCTCTGCCGGATCCGATATGGCCGTTGTTGAACCGAGAGCACCGGAGGGTGACGGCTCCTCGTACCCGTAGCCGACATCCGCGGCTGATATCTACAGTCGACGGTCAACCACGTTTCGGAGGCGTCGGCTCTGATGTCCAGCCGGTACCAGGCGAGTACCGTTTCACGATTCGTGCGGGGACACCGGCAATCACGCAGTGGCTAGGGAAGATCCCGCGCACCACTGAACCAGCGCCGACCACCACGTTGTCGCCGAGCTCGGTCCCGGGGAGCACCACCACTCCGGTTCCGAGCCAGCTGCCGTTGCCGATCTTCACCGGAACATCGTTCGGCCATTGGGAGTGGACCACTTCATCCGGATCCTCGTAGCCGTGGTTCTGGTCGGTGATGTACACATAGGGCCCGGTGTGGACGTCATCGCCGATGTGAACGCTGAAGTGGCCCACGATGTGGCTGCCCCGACCGATCATGCACCGGTCGCCAACATGGACCACCGGATTACTGACCATCATCTGTCCGGGGACCATTCCGGCTGAGAGGCTCACATACGGGCCGATGAGCGTGTCTTCACCGATGTGGATCCACTGCTGCCCGAAGACTGCTCCGGTGGGAAACGACATGCAGCTGCCCCGACCGAACGACCCGAACCGCCGGCCACGCCCGTCACCAGGGCCGATGGCTCCGTTCTTCGTGACGAACTCCCATCCGGCATGGACGAGGAAGCTCAGTACCCGATGACCCAGCGAAGACCGGGCAGGCCGCTGAACGTCCCGTGTGCCGGTGGCTAGAGCAACGCCGGCAGACGCCAGGGGCGGCTGGAGCGGGGTCTCCTGAGAGCTGGGGTTCGTCGCAGCCATGACCGGAACGACGCTATCCGACCGACGTGGGAACATCTGAACCGAACGGGAAGGGGTCTCATCGGATAGGCAGAGTGGACCAGGGCCCCCGGGCTGCCTATCCACCGGACCCCTCGACGAAAGGTGATGAGCGATGGTGAAGTTGACCTGCCTCCTGAAGCGCAAGCCGGGCATGACGCCGGAAGCGTTCCACGATCATTGGAAGAACCACCACGGTCCGCTGATGAAGCGTTCGAAGGTTGGCAGCTACGTCGTCCGCTACGAGCAGAACCCGAAGCCGCTCAGTGCCTACCGGGGTGACGACGACGACGGCTACGACGGCGTGACCGTGCAGTGGTTCGAGTCGATGGATGCTTACGAGGCCTCGCTCAAGGAGGAGGACTTCGCCGAGGTCGCGGCCGATATCGCCACGTTTCTCGATGTCGAGCACCTCGACTTCGTGCTGACCGAGAATCCGATCGTGGTCATCGACGGCCCTGTGCCTCCCGGGGCGTAGCCCCTCGGGGACCTTTCGGCGCTGCGCCCTCTTGACAGAAGGGGTGGCCGGACGTACGATCCGATTTATCGGACACTGTGTCCGATGACGGGAGGAACCGGATCGACATGTCACAGACCATCGATTTCAGCGACATCGACCTCACCAATTCGAAGAGGTTCACCTCCGGAGTGCCCCACGAGTGGTTCGCATTCCTGCGGAAGAACGCTCCGGTGTGGTGGCACGAGGAAACCGATGGGCCCGGGTTCTGGGCAGTGACCCGGTACAACGACTGCAGCACCGTGAACCGTGACTACGAGCACTTCTCCTCGCACGAGAAGGCCACCTTCATCTGGGAGCTGCCCGAAGAGGCCCTCGTGCAACAGCAGCTGGTCATGTTGAACATGGACCCGCCCATCCACACCCGCTACCGGCGTCTCGTGAACAAGGGGTTCACACCTCGGATGGTCAACGAGCTCCATGACCGGATCCATGCCGCCACCGACCGGATCATCGACACGGTGATCGAGAAAGGGCACGCCGACTTCGTCACCGATATCTCTGCCGAGCTACCGCTGGTGGTCATCGCCGAGCTGCTGGGGGTGCCTCACGAGGATCGGCACAAGATGTTCGACTGGTCGAACCGGATGGTCGGGAACGAGGACCCCGAGTACCAGCACACCGAGGACACCGCACTGGAAGCGTCGATGGAGCTCTACGCGTACGCGTCGCAGCTGTTCGCAAAGAAGCGTATCGACCCTCACGCAGGACCTCATGAGCGTCCTCACCGGGGTGGAGGTCGAAGGGGAGAAGCTCTCCGACTTCGAGCTCGAGCTCTTCTTCCTCCTCCTGACGGTGGCAGGGAACGAGACCACCCGGAACCTGATCTCCGGCGCCATGGCTGACGTTCTTCGACAATCCCGATCAGTGGGAGCTGCTGCGGAACGACCGGTCGCTCCTGCCGTCGGCGGTCGAGGAGATGTTGCGCTACGTCACGCCGGTCATGAACTTCCGGCGCCAGTCCACCGGTGAGATCGAGCTCGGGGGCCAGACGATCAAGGAAGACGAGAAGGTGGTCTTCTTCCACATCTCGGCCAATCGGGACGAGGAGATCTTCGAAGATCCCAACCGGTTCGACATCACCCGTAATCCCAACCCGCACATGACCTTCGGCGGCGGCGGCCCCCACTTCTGTCTCGGTGCCAACCTGGCCCGCATGGAGATCCGGGTCATGTTCGAGCATCTCCTCGACCGGATGCCGGACATCCACCTGGACGGCCAAGTGGAGCGCTTGCAGTCGCGTTCATCAACGGGGTGAAGCACATCCCGGTGGCGTTCACGCCCGGCGCCCGCGTCCACGGCCTGAGGTGGCCCGGCAGAGCCCTGACGATCTCAAGGAGGTCATTCGTGACTTCCGCCGTGACCAGGTCATCGACGTTGCCCGTCGCCTGTTCGGCGAGCGGGGCACCACCGAGGTGTCGATGGACGAGATCGCCTCCGAAGCCGGGGTGGCCCGCTCCACGATCTACGTCTACTTCGCCAACCGTGACGAACTGCTGCGAGCATGCCTGAAGCGGATGTACGAGCAAGCGGTCGAGACGATCGCCGCCGCCGGGCGCTGGAGACCGGTCCCATCGACCGGTTGCACGTCCTGACTCGTCGGCATCTTCGAGCAGATCGACGACAGTCCGGCGTTTCTCCGGTTGGCCCTGGCCACCTCAGGAGACGGCATCGCTCGGCGGTGCAGCGGTAGGGTCCGAGCTGGCTCGTGATCGGGCTGGACGTGGTCGGACTGATCAGCGGTCTCTTCAGGAAGGGCGTCGCCAGCGGCGTCTTCCGCTCGTTCGACCCGGACCGGGCCATCACCTTGATCGGTCAGCAGATCTACGGCGCCATGTCGGTGCGAGCGGCTGACCCCCTGCCCCGCGCCCGGGAACGAGGTCGCCACCGAGATCTGCGACTTCATGCTGCACGGTTTGAAAGCCTGACCGGTCTATCGCTCCTCAGGGATCTCTGATCGTGGCTGGTGTCAGCCGGCGTTCCGCTGCACCCCCTGGTAGAGGTCCCGCATCATCTGTGGAGCCGTAGGCTCCGTCATCGTGATGACGGCGTAGATCGGTTTCTCCAGACCAGTGAGCTGCTTGAGAGCTTTCGCTCCGGCACTCCCGGGTGCTGGTGTGTCGGTAGTGAGGAGCACGAGTCGGGTCTCAGCTGCTTCTCGAAGAACGGCGGCCTTACCCAGCGCCTTCCACAAGGTGTCGGCCCGCTGTAGCCCGGCCCGATGGCTGGTGAAGCTTCCCGAGACGTCGAAGAGCCATAACGTGCCTTTGCTGTCTTGGCCGCTGAAGGTGACTTCGACACCTCCGGGTTGGCGTTGGCCCTCCCGGATGTCGGTGAACCCCCCCATGGCGATCACCATGCCGGCGATCTCTTTCGCTGCCTTCCCTTCCTGGATCGCCCGGACCCACAACTCCTCCTCGCTCTGGTCGGGGTGAGCAGGCTCGGCAGGGATCGCAGGCAAGCTGACGTGCACAGGACCGTCCGCCCCTTCTGCTGCAAGACGCTGTTGTTCGGCCACCACCCGGCTTTCAGCCAGCCGAACGTATGAGTCGTCGAGGTCGTAGCCGACGTAGTGCCGTCCGGTTCGTACTGCCGCTACCGCCGTACTCCCCGACCCGACGAAGGGATCCAGCACGAGGTCCTCTTTGTATGTGAACAAGCTGATCAGCCGGGAAGGAAGCTCGACGGGGAAGGGGGCTGGGTGACCGATCTGCGTCGCGCTCTCGGGGGGGACCTCCCACACATCAAGGGTGTTCTCCATGAAGTCCTCACGGGTCATCGTGACCTCGGAGGGGAGACCGGTGCGCTGGCGTTCTCGAGCGGGGAGAGCCCGGTCGAACCGCCCTTTGCTGGCAACGACGATCCGTTCGGTCAGGTCACGGAGCACCGGGTTCCCAGGTCGCTGGAAGCTTCCCCAGGCACACGATCCGGATGAGCCCCGTTGCTTCAACCAGATGATCTCGCCCCGCATCAGCAGGTGGAGGTCGTTCTGGAGGATGTTGGTGACATCAGCGGACAGCGAACGGTAGGGGCGCCGGCCGAGGTTCGGCGACGTTGACGGCGATCCGACCACCCGGCTCGAGTGTCCGGACGCACTCGGAGAACACGTCGCGTAGCAGGTCCAGGTAGTCCAAGTACGTGGCTGGCACCCCGCCTTCACCCAGCGCCTCTTCGTACTCTTTTCCGGCGAAGTACGGCGGTGACGTCACGACCAGGGCTACCGAGGCGTCGGCCACCTCACCCATGGAGCGAGCGTCTCCTGTGATCAGCTTGTCGAGCTTCTTGTCCGGATGGACCGCTGTGTCGGATGAAAGCTCGGGGGAGCTGAAACGGCTGTAGAAGCCACCGGCGTCGTGACTCTCACGCTTCGATACCCCGAATGCCGAGGTAGATGTCGAGCGTTTCGCCATGTCAGCGATCCTAGGGGCCTTCGATCAGGGGTCTTGCGCTGATCCGGTACCCTTGGTCCGGCGAGGGCCTTGCCTCTCGGCTGTTGTTCGAACGGAGGGGTGTTCCGAACGGCGCCGTGGACGAGACCGGAGCCACCGGGAGAGGTGCGAGAGCGGCCGAATCGGACTCACTGCTAATGAGTTGACCTGGGAAACTGGGTCCGAGGGTTCAAATCCCTCCCTCTCCGCTCTGTGGTCGTGGTGTGACATCACGGGCACGAGAACCTGCAGTAGGGGGAGCTGCTTCTCTGACCACGAGTAGATTGTGGTTGTGCCCGAACGTTACTGGTTGGAGACGTTGGGCTGCCCGAAAAACCAGGTCGACTCGGACAAGCTGTCTGGGACCCTGACCGAAGGCGGCTACGAGCTGGCCGGCTCTCCGCACGACGCCGACCTGGTGGTGGTCAACACCTGTGCCTTCATCGAGGCCGCTCGCCAGGAGTCCATCGATACCATCCTGGCCATGGCCGATACACGGCAACCAGGTGCTCGGCTCGTGGTCACCGGCTGTATGGCCGAACGGTACGGCGAAGAGCTGGCGGAGTCGTTACCCGAGGTTGACCTGGTGGCACCGTTCGGAGCCTCGTTGATTCCCCCTGCCCGAACCGGACGGCCCACGACAACTGGGGGGCGAACGGTAACGCCAGGACAGCTCACACGAAGCGACCACCAGACCTCCCACGACCAGGTGGGTGCAGCGGGCACGCCGGTGGCGTTGACCCGTAAGCCCGCACTCCCTTCTTTCGATCTCCTCAACTTGCCCCGTCCTCCGGCCATAGCTTCCTGGGCGTACATCAAGGTGGCCGAAGGCTGCGATCGCAACTGTGGGTTCTGTGCCATCCCGTCCTTCCGCGGCAAGCAGCGGTCCCGACCGCTCGACGCCATCCTGGCTGAGGTGGACCAGCTCGGCGCTGGGAACGCCAACCTGCGAGAGGTAGTGCTGGTCGCCCAGGACCTCGCCTCCTATGGACTGGATCGCTCCTCTGGGTCAGTGGTGCGGCGACAGGATGGCCCCGCTATCGACCGTAACCGCCCCATCGTGGAGTTGGTGCGTGTCGTCGCCGAGCGCGTGGACCGGACGCGGCTCCTCTACCTCTACCCGTCGACGCTGGACAACTCACTGATCGAGGCCATCCTGGCCACCGGTGTCCCGTACTTCGATCTGTCCCTCCAGCACGTCTCTCGCCCGCTCCTCAAGCGCATGCGGCGGTGGGGAGAGGGTCAGCGCTTCCTGGACCGGATCGCCGATATCCGTCGGGCCGAGCCGACCGCAGCCTTCCGGTCGTCGTTCATCGTGGGCTATCCGGGGGAGACGGAGCATCGACCACGACGAGCTCCTGAGCTGGATCAGCGAAGCACAGCTGGACTGGGTGGGCTTCTTCCCCTTCAGCCCGGAGGTCGGCACCTTTGCTGCCGACCTTCCCGATCAGGTCGCGCCGGAGCTGGTGGGTGAACGTCTCCGGGAGTGCGCCGAGCTCCAGGACTCGATCACCGCACAGCGGCGAGACGCGCTCATCGGTCAGGTCGTCGAGGTTCTCGTCGATGCTCCCGGAGAGGGACGTACGTACCGGGAAGCGCCGGAGATCGATGGGATCGTGTCGTTGCCGGAAGCATCTGGTTCCAGGAACCGTGGTCGAGGTGGTGATCACCGGAGCGGACGGCCCAGATCTGGTTGCCGAGCCGGTGACGCGCCAATTGCTGGCTATGGGCACGGGATCTCGTGGCCGGGGGGCGTGGGGTGGTGAGTGACACGTCGCTCACGCCGGGCCCGGTGAGGCCATCGGAGGTCCGCACGGCACGTTCGGGCCGTCGGCGCTGGTCACTCCGGCCAACGGCATCACCGTGCTGCGCCTTCTGACCACACCGCTGCTCATCGCCCTCATCATGCTGTGGGGAGCCAGCTGGGTGACGGTCGTGATCTGGGGTGCCCTGTCCTTTACCGACGGGATCGACGGCTGGGTGGCTCGCCGCCAGGGAGCGACCCGCTCCGGTGCGTTCCTGGACCCGCTGGCTGACAAAGTGGTGGTGCTCGGGGCGCTGGTGGCGCTGGTGGCTCAGGGCACGGTGTGGTGGGTGCCGGTGGCGATCATCGCCTTCCGGGAAGTGGGGATGAGCATCTACCGCTCGGTGGTCGGGCGCCGGGGCGTGTCGATCCCCGCCCGCCAATCGGCCAAGGTGAAGACACTGTTCCAGGATGTGGCCATCGGGCTCTGCCTCATCCCGCCTCTGGCCTCGCACCGAACAGTGCTGGATCTCGCCATCTGGGTGGCGACGGCGCTCACGGTGTTCACCGGTGCTCAGTACTACCTCGACGGTCGTCGCGCCGCTACCGGCACTTCCGACCCTGACACCCGGGTACCCCGAGCGAACGAGCGCTGATCGGCGATGAGGGTCGAGGTCGTTGCTGTCGGCACCGAGCTGCTGCTCGGTCAGATCGCCGACACCAACTCGGCCTGGCTGGGTGAGCAGCTTGCTGCTGCCGGTATCGCCTCCCACTTCCACCAAGCCGTCGGTGACAGCCACGATCGGATCGTGTGGGCCCTCCGGACGGCGTTGGCCCGGAGCGACGGGGTCATCGTCTGTGGAGGACTCGGTCCCACTCAGGACGACATCACCCGTGATGCCATCGCTGAGGTGATGAACGTATCCCTTCACCGGGACGAGTCGGTGGTGGAGGCCATTTCGGCCATGTTCTCGCGCGAGAGGCCGAACCATGTCGAGCTCCAACCTTCAGCAGGCCGACGTTCCAGAGGGGGCGACGATCATCCCGCAGACGAAGGGAACGGCGCCGGGATTGATCTGCCCGATGGGCCACAAGGTGATCTACGCCGTTCCTGGTGTGCCCTACGAGATGGCCGACATGTTCCAGCGGGGGATCCTTCCCGACCTGCGTCGACGTCTGGTGGCGCGTGGCGAGGAGGCTGGTGTCATCGCCAGTCGGGTAGTCCGCACTTGGGGGATGAGCGAGTCCGGGCTGGCCGAGGCACTCCAAGGCCGGATCGACGAGCTCAACGAGGTATCGGGCACCGGCCCCGTCACCATCGCTTTTCTGGCCAGCGGGATCGAGGGGATCAAGGTTCGGATCACGGCGCGTGCCGAAGACGAGGCGACTGCTGCGTCGGCGCTCGATGCCGAAGAGCGCGAGATCCGCCACGTCCTGTTGGCCGCTGCGGGGGATGTCGTGTTCGGCGTCGACGACGAGGCCATGGAGGACGCGGTGGCTCGAGCACTGGCCCCTGGCGGACTCACCCTGGGCGTGTCCGAGTCGCTGACCGGGGGTCTGGTGGCGTCCAGGCTGGTCAATGTGGTGGGAGCCAGCGCCTGGTTCCGAGGTGCCGTCGTGTCCTACGCGTCCGAGGTGAAGTTCGATCTCCTGGGAGTGCCGGAGGGACCGGTGGTCTCTTCGGAAGCGGCGGTTGCCATGGCCGAAGGCGCTCGTCGGGTCCTCCGGGCGGACGTCGGTCTTGCCATCACCGGAGTGGCCGGTCCCGACCCACAGGACGGTCAGGCACCCGGCACGGTCTACGTGGGGTTGGCACTGCCCGGGGAGCCTGCCGATGCCGTGGCGTTGACCGTACCCGGCGACAGGGACCGGGTCCGGCAGTACGCCACCATCTCGGCACTTGACCTACTGCGTCGCAGGCTGACAGCCAGAACAGCCCGACAGCCGGTTTCTCATTAGCCCTTTGTTTGTTTTGCCGGATCGGCGGCGGTCTTCTTCGCCGAAGTCGTGGTGGTGGTGGACTTGGGAAGGGGTGTGGCCGGCCCGGCTGTCGTGGTGACAGGAATGCCGGCGGGAACCAGCTCTTCCCATGTGTTACCGGGCGTCAGGGTGATGGGCGTGCCGTTGGCCGCGGTCAGGGTGGCGGGTTGGGTGATCGACGACCGTTGCCAGGTACCGGTGATGGCCACCCCGTTGCGCAGCACCACCAGCGGTCCACTGCCAGTCGCCGTCACTTCGACCTCGAGGCCGCCCTCGGAGTTCTCGTACCACGGACCGTTGTTGGTCTGCACGGTCATGATCACCACGTTGTTGGCAGCGGTCTGGGAACCGTCGATCAGGATGTCGGGTCCGCCGGTGGCATAGGACCGGAGGTAGTTCGTTGCGCTGGGGTTCCAGGTCCAGGTCACGTCGGAAGTCGAGGAGAACGGGATGTGGGCGCTGTCGCCCGAACCGGCGACCGATCCGGCGGGCGGGATCGTGGAGTAGGTGAAGATCGGAGCCGGCGGGGTGGTGTCGGACGGATCGAGTGCCCACAGCGACGCCGTATTGGTGAACGTGCTGTACGGGGCGACAGCGGCCGGGTTGCTGGATGATGGTCGACGAAGCGCCGTCAGGACGTTCTCATCGATGATGTTCGGCGTCTGGAGCATCTGGAGGATCGGATCGATCCCCCCGGCGTGGGCGAATATCGGCTTGGACAGCTGGGACATGATGGCGACATCAGGCTCACGAGCCGAACGGAGATCGCCAACCAGGGACGGCGCCTGGCATTGGAAGATGGCGACCAGGCGGGTGATCGCTCCTTCCACCGGCTCCTCGAAGACGATGTCGGCGTTGTTGAGCCCTGCCGAGGGTCGGTCATCCGGGTAGTTGCCGATCTTGACGCCCAACGCTGGGCGTGCCGGGACCGTGCCACCGGGAGCCGGCGTGCCGGTGAGCGGGCAGGTGGGCGCTGGCGGCGTGGTTGTTGCAGTGGTCGTCGTGGGCACGGGCTTGATGGCGCTCGCCTTCTTCGTGCCGGACATGGCCACGAGCGCCACCACTGCGGCGATGACGACGACACCCACCCCGCCGAGTACGAAGAACCAGGTCTTGGGCGAGCGTCTTCTGAGCCCGCAGCTCCTTGCGGGACATCACTGTGGGGGGTGGGCCCCCTGCTCCAGGAGGACCGGGAGGATCGCCATGGGGGGTCAGATCGTCAGGCATTGACCGGGAAGGCTACTCGGACGGCAGGGTGGTAGGGAGCGATCCCGGGTGCCTCTGTCCAGGCGGAACAGTGCCTCGGGCGCGCCGGTGGCGACCATCCAACAACGAACATGTGTTCGGGTCTACAGTGACCGCAACACCGATGAAAAGCACGACGCCGAGCAGGCCACAGCATCGAATACCCCATCGGCACGGATCCCCGATCGTTCCTTGTTCGGGCCGTGTCACACCCTCTTCGTAGGGTCAGCCTGGTGCAATTGAACGACAGATACCGAGGAGAGCAGCGACATGGAACGTGACAAGGCACTCGACATGGCCCTCGGCCAGATCGAGAAGCAGTTTGGCAAGGGATCGATCATGCGGATGGGCGAGAACCTCCACATGAACATCGAGTCCATTCCCACAGGGGCGCTCGCACTCGATCTCGCCCTTGGCATCGGCGGGTTGCCCCGTGGCCGCGTGGTGGAGATCTTCGGACCGGAGTCGTCGGGTAAGTCGACACTGGCCATGCACGTGGTGGCAGAGGCCCAGCGTAACGGCGGCATCTGCGCCTATATCGATGCCGAGCACGCCATGGATCCCGTGTACGCGAAGGCGATCGGTGTGAACATCGACGACCTGCTCATCTCCCAGCCGGACACCGGCGAGCAGGCGTTGGAGATTGCCGACATGCTCATCCGCTCCGGTGCTCTCGACGTGCTGGTCATCGACTCGGTGGCTGCCCTCACGCCCCGAGCGGAGATCGAAGGAGAGATGGGCGACTCCCATGTTGGCCTCCAGGCCAGGTTGATGTCCCAGGCCCTGCGCAAGCTCACCGGCACGTTGTCGAAGTCTCGGACCATCGCCATCTTCATCAACCAGCTCCGGGAGAAGATCGGTGTGATGTACGGCTCACCGGAGGTCACGCCGGGGGGCCGGGCACTGAAGTTCTACTCGTCGGTTCGACTGGACATCCGCCGGATCGAGACGATCAAGGACGGTGCCGACCAGGTCGGCAACCGGACCCGGGTCAAAGTGGTGAAGAACAAGGTGTCCCCACCGTTCAAGCAGGCCGAGTTCGATATCACTTTCGGGAAGGGGATCAGCCGTGAAGGCTCTCTCCTCGATGTGGGCGTGGAGTTGGGCTTCGTGAAGAAGTCGGGAGCGTGGTTCACCTACGAGGGGGAGCAGCTTGGCCAGGGCCGCGAGAACGCAAAGACGTTCTTGATCGAGAACCCTCAGCTCATGGCCGAGATCGACGAGCGAATTCGAGAGCACCTGGCGGCTCTGAACGCTGTCGACGATGCCGCACCCGATGCCGTGGCTGTCGCTGAGGACGGCGTGCTCGATCCGGACGAGCAGCCCATCATGCTGGCTGATTGAGAAGTCGAGCCGTGAGGTGGGTCAGACCGTCTCGATGGCATGGCCCGCTCTCACCGTTTCGCCGGCCCGGGATGACCTAGAGGCATCCCGGGCTGCTGCGTGTCCAGGCCACCGCTTTATTAGGCGGGTACTGGCTGTTGGCGACGCTTACTTCGTGAGGACGACCACTCCCCAATGACGCTGTTGTGTCGTCACCGTCCGGAGTGTTCGGATCACCTGTCCTGGGCGTGTGGCGAGCAGGCGGTCCTTGGTCGTGACTTGATCGTGCTTCCCGTAGATGCTGCGGTGGATCTCTTGAGGATGGGGGAGAACCGATGCCGAGCGAAAGCCGACTGTCGTCCCTGCTGTCATGATCTGCCGCGGTGTCATGTCACGCTCGTTCACCCCGAAGGTCTCCACTGCATGCACGCTTCCGGCTGATACGGCATGGCCGGTTCCTGGTTCACAGGCAACACAGACCCCACCGTTATGCAGGGACGCGTAGGCAGTTCGGAGAGGATGGAGTTCGTTCTCCGAGTGGTGTAGGGAATCGAAGAACACGGCGGCGTCGAATGAGCCGGAGTTTGTCGGGAGCGGTTCATCCCAGTCATGAGCGAGAAAGGTGAGGCCGGGAACACGGTGCGCCACCGACCCGGCTTCGATGGCTTCAGGCGAGAAGTCGACCCCCAGGACTTCGTAGCCACATCGGGCCAGGAACGAGCTCGTCCAGCCTGTCCCACACCCCAGGTCGACGATGCGAGCCGGTGGGTCGGGCAAGAGGCTGATGACGATCCCGATCTCCATCAGGAGCCTGCCCCGGTCGTCCTGGGTGAAGGGCTTACCGAGGGACTGCACCAGCGCTTCCTCGGGAATCCGTCGAAAGTACGAAGCCTCGACCTCTTTGTTCCACGTCGACATCTCAGGCCGCGTTGCTCTGTGCTGGAGTGGCGATGGATGCCGAGCCCCCGCCGTAGACCTGCTTCCAGTTTCCCTGGGAGGGTTGTATGGCACTGGCGGGCCCGGTGCCGATGACCGAGTACAGGTTCTCCATGACCCGGAGCAGCGGCGTGCTGATAGCGGGGTTGGGCTCTGGAATGACGTTTGGTGGTACCAGCGTGCTGTCCACCAGGTTCCCGACCCAGCTGGCATTGCCGGAGGCGAAGACCCCGCCACCGCCCGGGACGGTGTACCAGGTGACGTCGGAGTAGTTGTTGCCGCGGTTGGGGACGATCGAGTGGGCAACTACGTCGAGGTTCGTCGGCCCCGGAGCGCCCGGGACGTAGCGGTCGAACTCGCCCACCACGACCTGTGGCAGTTGCTGTCCCTGCGTGAACCCGGTCCCTGCGAAGAGCCAGGACGAGGCGTCGGTGATCACCATGTTGGCTTGAGCGGCGACGTCCTGGTACATGCTTCCGATCAACAGGCTCTCGGGTTGGGAGACCGGAGGATCGGGCCAATTGACGGTGACCAGGGCGTTGTTGACGTTGTAGAGCGGATCCTCTTCGGCATCCTTGTAACAGATCTGGAGGCGGTTCGGGCCTACGGACGAGCTGTCGAACCGAATCTGGCGGTAGCAGGCGTTCGCCCCGAGGAATGCGAGGTTGACACCGGCGGTCAACGCCGAGGCTGCGCCTTGTCGCATCGGTGTGGACCAGTACTCGTCGTGGCCGAGGCTTATCAAGGCCTTGTGCTTGGTGAGCAGTTGGGGTTGGGCATGCAGGTCGACGTCGGTCCAGTAGGTGACGTCCAGGCCCAGCCTCTCCGCCTGGAAGATGACGGGGAACTCGTTGCCCGTGAAGTCTGCCGATCCTGAGCCCCAGTCGTAGTCGTAGGGTCGGTCGAACGAGACGACCCGGGCCCGGTTGTCGTAGTTCCCGTTTCCTGGAGCGTGGGTGAAGGACAGCGCCCCGTTGAGGTTGCCGTAGTACAGGCTGTACCCGCCATACCGGTTGTAGGCCTGCCAGGTGGTCACGCTGCTCTGGATGACGATGGCGGCGGTGGACGCGTCGTCACGGACGCAGAGAGGGACGAACTGCTGCTCGCTGTCGGGCCCGACCAGCTTCAACAGATACGCGCCCGGGGGCCATGTTTTGACCGACCGTGATGGAGAGGGATGGGCTCCACTGACATTCGATGGTGTTGTTCGGGGGAACGATCACCGGTAACGACTGTCGGATACCAGGGACCTCTTCCGACTGCCAGACCAGGCGAGCGCCGACGCCGTGGTAGTAGCCCATCCGGTAGGCCTCGACGTGGAACGTGGGAGCTTTGGTGTTGACGAACAGCGTCAGGGTGTCACCTGCCACCGCACTGACCTGACTGGCGAACCCCTCGATGTCGCCGGAGTTCTGCGCGGGTCGTCACCCACCAGGCATCTCCGGCCTTAGCGTTCTCGGCGATGATGGCCGGCGATGTGGGGATGGTGACTCCGTCGGCCAGCTTCGTCGTGGTCGCACTGGCAGTGGTTGGACGAGCCGGACGGGCGGCGCTTGGTCGACCCAGCGGCGTGCGTGTTCGTGTCCGGACCGCCGGAGCTGGCCTCGTAGATGCCGTAGCCCGCGGCACCTGCAGCCAGCACACCTCCGATGGCAGCCATCCGGCGGATGAAGTAGCGCCGGCTCATCTGGTCTCGCTGGCTCCTGGACTGCTGGATCTGCTGCCGGGTACGAGCGGGTTGCCCGCCAGCCACCCCCGGCCCGTTGTTCTCACCAGCATCGACCACAGGCAAACGATACCTGGTCAGCGGATCCTTTTGGACGAGGCGGCACCGGCGCCCGTCTGCGCTTACACCCCTCCACGATTACGCTCCACGGTGGGACATCGCCCCGCTCGGGCGAGTTCTGTGTCATCTGCACGTTCGTGGCGTGCCCGAAAGCGAGTCGTTCATGCCGTTCGATGTTGTTGTGCCAGGGCCCGTCGATGTTGTGAGGGCCGACCGTTGAGCCGTGACGCCGGTGCTGGCGTCCACAACGATGAACGGGAGCTACGAGCGCTGTCAGTATCGTATGCCGCCGCCGTCGACTTTCGAGACGGCGACCGACTGGTCGGTTTGTTCGTCGAGGATGGCGAGTTGGTCGTACCCGACGTCCCCACCGACCCTCGTCCGGTCATCGTGCGCAAGGGCAGCGACTCGCTCAGACGTGTTCCAGACGGTCTTCGCCGTTACGCCAGGACGTTTCATGTGGTGTCCAACCACGAGTACGAGATCGATGGAGGACGAGCCAGCGGGACCGTCTCGTGCATCGCTCACCACATAACGGCGACGGATGTTGCTGGCACAGATGTTGCCGACACGGAGATGGAGCGTACGCCTACTGGCGGGACGGACACCGTATGGTTCATCCGTTATGCCGATGAGTATCGGCGAACTGCAGCGGGGTGGCGGATTCTCCGGCGCGTCCTGCAACTCCAGTGGATCGAAGAACGGCCCGTGGTACTGATCAGCCCGGAATGAGTCCTGACCTCATCGAGCTCGGACTCCTATGCGCTGGCTCCCTAAGCGTTCAGGAGCTCCCGTGCCCCGGTGTCCGACGAGGGGTGCCGGAGCTTCGACATGGCCCGGGCCTCGATCTGGCGGATCCGCTCCCTGGTCAGGCTGAAGAACTCGCCGACCTCTTCCAGGGTGCGAGGCTCGCCCCGATCGAGGCCGAATCGCAGCCGGAGGATCTCGCGCTCCCGCTCGTCGAGGGGAGAGAGCAGCTTGCCGATCTCTTCACCCAACAGTGCCAGCGCAGCGGCATCGAATGGTGACTCGGCGTTGACGTCCTGAACGATGTCACCGAGCTCGGCGTCCCCGTCTTCTCGGAGTGGATCGGACAGGGAGAGAGGCTCGGAACGGAATCGCAACGCCTCGACCAGCTTGTCGTGGGAGAGCTCGACCTCTTCACCCAGTTCGTCGAGTGTGGCCGGTCGCCCGAGCTTGTACTCGAGGAAGCTCTTGGCCTTCTGGATACGGGCCAGTGTGTCTCCGGCATGTACAGGGAGGCGTACGGTTCTTCCCGTGTTGGCAATACCCCGAGTGATCGCCTGACGGATCCACCAAGTGGCGTAGGTCGAGAACTTGAACCCCTTACGCCAGTCGAACTTCTCGACGGCATGGATGAGACCGAGGTTCCCCTCTTGGACCAGATCGAGAAGGGGCAGATTGGAAGCCTGATACTTCTTGGCGATGGACACCACCAACCGAAGGTTGGATTGGACGAAGTCCTGCTGGGCGTGCTCCCCCTGGAGCACGACCCTACGGAGCTCCCGCCTCTTGGCCGGTGTCAGCTTCGGTGTCGAAGCGATGGTGGCCGCTGCTTCGCGCCCCAGCTCTATTGCCTGAGCCAGTCGCGCTTCGTCCGCCTTGGTAAGGAGGGGATACTGTCCAATGTCGCTGAGGTACAGCTTGACAAGATCTTCGCCATCCTGGGCTGCACGCTGCTTGTTCACGGTTGCTGACTCCTTCGTTTCCTCAGTACTTGAGGGGTTCACCGGCAAGTGGCCCTGCCTGGTGCACGGTGCGTGAGGTATGGCTATCGCAGGCTTGGGAATAGCGAATGCTAAAGATCACTACTTAACTCTACCGGGCTGACCCACTGTCCCGGGCAACCGGCCTTGCCGCGGCCACTGTTGGCCCATGGTCACTGCTGAGACCGAGGTCAGAGGCCCGGCGCCAAGGGGTGGTCCAGGCTCGCCGTCCCCTGGACCTTGAGAAGGGGAATAGTGGTGTGGTGGTACGAAGCCGGACTCCGCCACATGAGCGACGATGGGTTGGAGTGGTCGCACTGCTCCTTGTCGCCCTCTACACCTGGTGGGCCACGAGTGTGGCGCCTTTCACGGCTGTCAGCTACATCGCCGTATCTGTTCCCGTCCTCGCACTGGTGATCACGTATGGAGCGATCGGCGGCCTGTCATTCGGGGTGGGGGGAGTGGGCGCTTCAACGTACTACCGGGAGCGTGCCGGCAGTCCTTCGGTTCGTGGCGTGCTCCCATGGGTGGCGATCCTCGTCGCCGCACTCGCTTTGGAGGGTGCCGGGCTTGCGCTCGGGGGTCGCTCGAGATCGGTACCCACCTTGAGCACCACGATCGACCATGTTCTGGTCTGGCATGGCGGACGTGTCGTCCTGTTCGTTGTGTGGCTAGCTGCAGGATGGGTCCCTGTCTACCGGTTTGCCCGGCGGCATCAAGATCGGACGGGTTGACGTGCTCGGCACCATCGGCTGGATCGTCATCGCCGTCGTTGTCGTGGGTTGGGAGCTGGTTGGTCGGTTCGGTCACGGTCGAACGCCCGACCTCGGCGAACTGGGGGCACTGGTCGCCATGCGACTGTCCGGACGGATCATCCTGATAGTCGTCTGGGTGTTCATCGGTTTCCATCTGTTCGCTCGGTACACCCGACCATGACTACCGGCTCGGGAATGACGAGGACAGGTGTGCGATGACGATTGCCACGGTTTCGCCACCCGCGTACTGGTCGTGCGTGGTCATCGCCGCATTCGGGTGTGTGGCGTTGTGCGTGGCGGCACGACATCACCCCGGGCCATGGACGACGGTGGCGGCACGGATCATCGGACTGCTCCTCATTGCCGATGCGGTGAGCTACTCGGTGGGGCTGGCCGTCCAGGGCACCTGGTCGCCACGGACATCGCTCCCCTTGGCGTTGTGCGACATCGGCGTACTGGTGGCCGCGGTTGCCTGTTGGTGGCGAGTCCCGGTGCTGGTAGAGCTCACCTACTTCTGGGGGTTGGCAGGCACCCTCCAGGCGGTCATCACCCCGGATCTCAACGTCGGCTTTCCTCACCTGGTCTTCTTCCAGTACCTGGTGGGCCACCTCGGGATCGTCGCTGCTGCCCTCTTTCTCGTGGTGGGGATGGGGATACGGCCTCGTCCGGGCGCCGTGCTCCGAGTCTTCGCCATCACCTTGGCGTACACGGCGTTCGTGGGGTTGGTCGACGCCCTGTCCGGCGCCAACTACATGTTCCTGCGTCGACCTCCGGGTGAGTGGACGCTGCTACGACTTCTCGGTCCGTGGCCGTGGTACCTGGCCACCGCGTCAGTGGTTGCCGTGGTGTTGTTCACTCTGCTCGACCTTCCGTTCTGGCCAGCCCGACGGCGAGCTTCCTCGACATCTCCGGCACACGGATCAGATGGGGGCACTCTTCTCGATGCTTCTACCGGCGGCGGTACTTCTGCTGTGATGCCAGGTGTGAACCAGGATGGGGGCGGTGACTGACGGCGGTGAGCACACCATCGGGGGCAGACCCCACCCCGTCATCGTCATCGCCCCGCCTCCACCGTTGGAACGATCGCGCCGTGGTCGCTGTGGCGATCGCAGCGTTCGCTTCTGGTTTCGGGCAGTTCGGGGTGGTCGCTGCGCTCGGCGATGTGGCCAAGGGTCTCGGGCAGGTCACCCACGGAGCCACCTTGGCGGATCAGGCCGGTCTTTCGGGAACTGTGCTCGGTGTCGGGCTGGCCATCATCCGGCTCGCTTCGCTCGGTAGCCTGCCGCTCACCGGGCTGGCGGATCGGTTCGGCCGGCGGACCATGCTGCTGGTGACTGTCAGTGTGGGTTTGACGCTGACCGTCATCGCTGCTGCCAGCCCCAGTTTCTGGTGGTTCGTGGCCATCTTTGCTCTCGGGCGTCCCCTGTTGAGCGCTACCAATGGGCTGGCTCAGGTAGTCGCGGCAGAGCAGACGGGTTCGGCCGAACGGGCCAAGGCGGTGGCGTTCATCGCCGCCGGCTACGGGGTTGGAGCCGGCTTGATCACCATCATCCACAGCCTGGCGTCGGCAACACTCGGATTCCGCGGCGTGTTTCTTCTGGCTGTGGTGCCCCTGGCACTACTGCCGCTCCTCTGGAAATGGATCGAAGAGCCCGACCGGTTCGCCATCGCTGCCGCCTCGTCGCACCACCCGTTGCCGGTGTTGGGGGCGGTGGCCAAGCCGTTCCGTCGGCGGTTGGTGGTGGTCACCGTGCTCGCGTTCGCCATCTCGGTCATCACCGGTCCGGCCAACAGCTTCATCTTCCTGTATGCGCAGAACGTCCTTCATCAGCGAGGCGTGGTCACAGCGGCCATGGTGGTCGGTGCTGGTGTGACCGGGTTGCTCGGACTGTTGGTCGGTCGTTGGTTGGCCGACCATGCGGGTCGCCGTCTGACGGGAGCGGTCGGCATGGTGGCGGTGGCGTTGTTCGCCGTCTTGGCGTACACGGGGTCGGCTCCCGCACTGGTCGTGGGCTATGTCCTCGGGGTGTTCGCCGGGTCGGTGCTCGCACCTGCTGTCGGTGCGCTCTTGAACGAGCAGTTCCCTACGTCCGTACGGGCTTCGGCTGCAGGGTGGTTTCTGGCCGCGGGAGTTCTGGGAGCGGTGGTCGGACTCGTTGTGTTCGGTGTGGTGGCCAACGTGGACAACCGGTTCGGAACCGCGGCAGTGATCACCTTCCTTCCCGCTGCTCTCGGTATGGGACTGTTCTGGCTCCTACCAGAGACACGCGGTCGAGAACCCGAGGATCTCTGGCCCGGTCTATGAGGCAGTGGGTGCGCTAGGCAAGGCGCCGTTCTCGAAGTGCCGTTACTGCTCCCAACAGAGGATGCAGCGGTTCGGAGACCACCGGTTCTCCGGCCGTGAGGCCCAATCGACCAGGGGCTGTGTCGTTGGCCATGACGCGTTGAGTCGGCGACCAATGACCAGTGACGTGACGTTCCTTGCGCCGGCAGTCCGCAGTGTTGCACCGGCAGACTGGAGGTGGGCTCCTGTGGTGAGGGTGTCATCGACCAGGAGTATCCGCTTGCCCGCCACGACATCGGTGGAGCAGGTGAAGCCGTCGAGAGCGCCTGTGTTCCTGTGCACGGACGAAGCGCCAGGTCCAGGCCGGAGGACCTCGACGAGCTCGTTCTTGATCTCTTCGATCATGCCGAGAACTGCGGCGAGGGGATGAGATCCCTGCCGGTCTCTGGTCGAGGGAACGACCGTCACCAGATCCCAACCGTCACGCGAGATGCAACGGCGATGGCGGTTGAGGAAGGTGGCAACCAATCCTGCCAGCCGGATGCTCTGTTGGCGCGCAAGTCGCGGGCTGCTGTCCCACTTGTACTGCCGGAGTGTCGTGTAGATCTGCGACTCGTCCGTCATCAGTGAGATCGGCGTGACTTCATGCAGTCCGGCATCGAGGCTCTGCCCTACCTGGCGGCAGCTCCAACACGTGGGGTACTGCTTCTCGGTTCCGGCACAACAGATTTGACAGACACCAGGACCTGGCGGTTTTACCGAAATACACGCACCAGGAAGCCCGCCAGCGGCAGCATCGTAGCTAACCAAGGACGAGCTGCACCGGCTCGTGGGTGGGGAGGAGCCCCTCGATCCTGGTGAGGATCTCGTCGACGTCGTTCACGACGACGACACCGGGACGATCGGCATATCGGCGTGCCCAGTCCTGAGTCGCCACAAGCTGGTTGAGAAGGAAGAGCTGCTTCCCGTGTTCGAGGCATTTCCGGGCCTGCTGACGAGCCCCGGATGTCTCGCCGGCTTCGACGACGACCGTGCCGAGCGACAGTCCGGACGTCGTGACGTTCCGGATGGGGAACGCCTGCTTGGTTGGAGGTGAGGATGGCCAGAACTGCGAGACGAGTGCACCACCGGATTCGACGATAGTGTCGGCCAACCCGGTGTTGGAGCGCGGGTAGATGGGAGCGAGAATGCCGTGGGCGAGCACGGCGACCGTTCGCCCGCCCGCTTCGACGGCTGCACGATGAGCGGTGGTGTCGATGCCTTCGGCCAGGCCGGAGACGATGGTGACGTGTGCTTCGGCCAGGCTGGTTGCAAGCCGGTTCGCCTGGTCGAGACCCTCAGGCGAAGGACGCCGAGCACCAACGACAGCGATCGCCCGCTCGTCGGCTGGATCGAGGTTTCCATGGACGAACAGGAATGGTGTCCGGTCGTATGTCTGGCGGAGGTTCACCGGGAATTCGACTTCGTCAACGGTGAGCAGCGCTATATCCGAGTGCTCGTGAACTAGACCGGCGAGCTCGTGCTCCCAGCGCTCGATGCTCTGGGGCCTGACTGCTTCGAGGATCCGGCTCACAAGCTCTTCGTCGACCGGTTCGAACCCAGTCCGAGCACCGTTGAGCATCTGTCCGGCTCCGCCGAGTGTTTCGACCAGGTCGGCTACACGGTGTCGACCTATCCCCGGGATGGAGTCCACGGCTTCCACCAGAGCGAGGAGAGTCGCGTGCTCGGAGAGGCTCATGCCCCGGCCGCCAGAGGCAAACATGGGTTCAATTGTAGGAGATGCGAATGCTCGATATGCGAACCTACCGTACGGCTCGTAGCCTGGACTGGGACGATGGCCGGAGGCCTCTGGACCGACCTTGCTGCGCTGGATCGGCGACGGGCGACTTTCGACCGATCACGCTTCGCCGGTTGTGGCCCTCATAGAGGCGGTGGATGCGATTCGGCTCGACGGTCGAGATGACGAACGATCTCGGGCTGGCGTTTTCGCCAGTACTGCTCGATGTCAGCTCGGCTACTAGGGAGCTGCAGGTCGTCAGTCACGTCGTCCATGTACCCAAGGCCACGGACAATGTGAGTGACGGCGTCGTCCGGTACCGGTGGGTCGTATCGGGCCACGAAGAGCGCGAGTCCTTCTTCGACCCGACGTCCGGCTTGCTTCTCGATGGTCATGATGTCGAAGTAGTCCCTGAGCTCCCCGCGGTCTCCGATGACCTTGAGCTTGGTCGCAAGCAGATCCCCAATTCCTGCGATGCGAAAGCCTTCGATCTCAACCATGGGTTCGAGTACGTGTTGGGAGTCAGCCAGGAGGAACTGGACTCTCGCATCATCGAGGACCCCGTTCAGTGTGTCCTTTTGCAGGGTCATCGTCACGAAATTGCCGACATGGTCCAATCTGTCAGCGAGGGTATTGAGGTCCTCGGGCGACTCGAGGAAGAAATCGAGGTCCCGGCTCAACCGGTGGCCGAGGTGGACGGCGATGGCCGTCCCGCTCACCAGATATGCGCTCGTGGGGACGAGAGGCGCGATGCGTTCCCATGCTCGTCGGGTAGCCGGGGACAGCACCTTGGCGAGCGTCTGAGGAAGGGTCACTGCGCCAGGTTTTCGGCCAGAGCACGGGTCCTACTGTCGGTACCTCGAAATTGCGCACCGGAACGGAGGTCGGCGGGCCGGAGCGCGCTTGCTGCCCAGGCGATGGCTTGTGGGTCGTTGCTTGTGAGTACGCGATGGGCAACGGTCGGCCCGCTCGCTTCCAGATCAATCTTGGTCGGAGTCGGTACGTCCCAGAACAGGTGCGAGAAGCGGTTCGGGAGATGACGAGGGATGGGAGCATCGCGGTTCGTTTCGGGAAGGACGACGGGGGCCAGCTCCGGCGCTGCGGCCCGCCAAACAGCCGACGTCCACCGGACCTGCCATACCGAGATCGTTCGAACGTGGCCCTCTACCACCTGACGGAAGACCTGTTCGACGTAGCCCGAAGCTTCCAGGTGCTGCAGCGCCCCTGACGCAGCGGTCGGACTGATCCCCGCTGCCCGTGCAACGGCTCGGGCCGAGGTGAGCCCGAATGGCCGTCGACCAAGGGCAGCCAGCGCCAGCGTCCCTTCCCGGTTGAGATCCGCGATCTCGGGTACCCAACCGAGCGCTGTGGTGAGGCGGCGAACATCAGTGGCACCGAGCTTGAGATGTCCGCCTGGCGAACGTGCAGGGCGGAGCCCCAGACGTTTGACGGCACGGTGGACACGGGGAACTGACGTACCAAGTCGGGCCGCAACCTGACCAGTTGTCATTGTGTCCATATCGTTATGTGGCTCTTCCGGTTTCTGCGGGGTGAGCCACCTCAGGCCACCACGATCGAGTCGAGCACTCTGAAGTTGGGCTTGCCGGCGTAGAGCAGGGCCCGGATGCGGAAGTTCTCGAAGTTGGTGAAGCCGAAGGCCACCCGCTTGACCCGTTTCAAGAGGTTGTTCATGCCCTCGGTCGGACCGTTGGAGACCTTGGCGCTGGTGCCAGGCCACGATGGGCTCGAACCAGTTCGAAAGGGTGCGCGCCAGCGTGCGCACTTCAGGGGGAGCCGAACGCTTCGAGGCGTGCTCGATGATGTCGCGCAACAGGTCTTGCGGCGGCCTCGGGATCGTCGGTTTCGTAGAAGCGCGCCACGGCCTCTTTGACGCTGTAGGCGAAGGCCACCTCGCCGTCGGGATCGCCCAGGGCCAAGAGGCTCTCGAGGCGTGACGTCAGCTCGGCGTCGGCCGCCGTCGCCTTGATGACCAAGAGCTTGCGGGCCCGATAGAGCGGATCGCCTGCCCGTCCGCGATGTCCGAGGCGCTGTTGTTGGACCCGCCGGCGTGTCTGGTCGACGGCCAAGATGGCGTGGCGCATGACGTGGAAGCGGTCGATGACCCGTGTCGCCTTGGGGGTGACGACCTTGAACGACGGCGCTGTAGGTCCTGCGACATGTCCAAGCAGCCGTACTCGAGGCGCTCTTTGACGTGGTGGGGCTGGCGGCGCAGCCAGCCCGCCACCGCGGTGAACTCCCTGGTGGCGAGCACATCGATGAGGGCGTGGTTGGCCACGTCACAGACCGTGGTCGACCAGGTCTTTTGCCTTGAAGGGGCCCGGTCGCACGAAGAGCGTCTCGTCGAGGCCAATGGCCGTGGTCTCCTTCAAGCGCTTGGTGTCGGCGGCCAAGAGGGCGGCGCCATAGATGCGCATCGCCGCGTTGACCGCGTCCCAGCAGCAGCCGAGCTCCGCGGCCAGGTGCGAGATGGTCTCGCCGGCCCCGATCTGTTTGACCACCCACTTGGCCGCCCTCGTCGTCAGCATGCAGCCCTTGGCGGCGATCCGGTGATCGCTGAGCGTGAACGAACCCTCGCCGCACTCGGGTTCGGGACAGACCAGCCGGTGCTTCTTCCAGCGGATGGTCATCGGCACCCCGCCAAAGGGCAGGTCGACGTAGGAGACCACCGGGCGGTCCTTGACCCAGGCCCGGCTCCCACACTCAGGACAGGTGGGGTCACTGACCTGCTGTTCGATGGTGATCTCACCGGCGGGACCACGCCGCGCATAGGAGAGGACGCGGACGTCTTTGAGGCCGACGAGATGGGAGACGATCTCGTTAGGATCGACGTACACAGAGGCGTGGAGGATCTTCTTCTTTTCACACAATGAGACTGAAGCGCCTCTGTGCTTACGCGGTGGATACCGCGCTGATCCTCGGGCCTCCTGCTCACGAAGTCGTCAGACCCCGCTAAAACCGGAAGAGCCCGTTATGTTAACGTATTCAACTCAGGTGATGCCTGGTGGGCCGTGCGAGTCTCGATCTCGCCACCTTGGGATTAAAAGTCCCCTGCTCTACCCGATGAGCTAACGGCCCGCCGTGAAAATTACCAGGTCAAGCAGGTGGCTCTGGCTGGCATCTCCGTCCTCTGCGGAGCAGTGGGGACAACCAGCCCCTAGACCGGCGATCAACTATGCGGAGCAGGAGGGATGACGATGGCCGATGGCTGTCCGCCAACGCCCACTGCCTGTCCCCGTTTCCCCGTTGTCAGGTTCAACGGGACCACGTTGCCCCCGTTGGTGCACACCCACGCAGTTGATCCGTTGTTGGACAGTGCCACGGCTGTAGCGCCACCACCGACAGCCAGCGGGAACCCGAGCTGGAGCGTGGACACATCAATCGGCGTCAGGGCTGTCGCCGCCGCTCACGTACGCAGTCATCGTCTGTGTCCGGATGGCGATCCCGGTTGCGTTCCCGCCAACTGGGATGGGCGGGCCCGGCGCCATCGTCTCCAGGTCGACCGGCGTGACGTTACTGGTCTCGAAGTTGGCTACTAACGCCGTGTCGCTGTTGGGTGTGATGGCCACGGCGTCGGGCTCGAGCCCTACGGGGATGGCAGCACCCGGCTGCAGTGACGGCAACGTGATCGGTGTGACCGTGTTGTCCCCGTAGTTGGTGACGACGGCCTCTTTCCCGTCAGGAGCGATGGTGATGGCCGTTGGATGGGCCCCTACCTTGACGGGCGTCTCGGTCCGGAGCGAGGGGAGCTCTACCGGCGTGACCGTGTTGTCCCCGAAGTTGGCTACCAACGCCAGCTTGCCATTCGGTGTCACGGCGATGGCATCCGGTTGGAGGCCCACCGTCACATGTCCCAGAACACCTTGGTTCGCCGTATTGACCTCGGTCACCGTGTCGTTGCCGGCATTTGCCACCACGAGCCGGGTCCCGTCGGAGGTGGCGGCCATGGCGCTGGGCAGTGTGCCTGTTTTCACCGTGCCCACTCGTGTGCCGGTGGCGGTATCGACGATGGTCAGGGTGGTTCCGGGGACAGTCTGGCTGGCGACGTTGGCCACATAGGCGATCGAACTGGATGGAGCGCTTGCCGAAGCCATCGTGGAATCGCAACCGACCGCCAACGCTGCCGTCAGCAGCACGAGAAGGGGCGTTACCCGACACAGGCGCAGCAGTCGGGAACGTGTTCTGGGCATCGGGAGATGTTAGGCGCCACGAAGCCGGGAGTGGCGTGCGGGTCGCCCAGTCCGCTCGCTGGACCTCTTACCCTCGGGAACAGGAGGCGCCGACCTCGTCAGCGGCATCGCGCCAACCCGAGATCTCCGTCTCTGGGAAGAAGTCCCCGGTCTCTCTGTTCTGGATATACGGAACGGAGGCGGGCTTTCCGCCGGCCAGCTCGGCCACTGCAGCGAGGAGCGTGTCGATCTCGGCTCCCGATGTCCCCAGCCCGACGCTTGCTCGCACGGCACCGGGCATGGTGCGGTGATCGCCGTGGAGCACTTGGTCCCGGTAGGCATGGACGGCGTCCTTGCCCAGACCGAGCAGCCGGATCAGATAGGGGTGAGCACAGAAGCAGCCGTGTCGGACGGCGATACCCCATTCGGCACTGAGTCGAGCGGCAGCCAACGCGTGGTGGAGCCCGTCGACAGTGAAGGCGGCGACACCCAATGTCTCGACGCCGGACTCTGGCGACGGTCCGAGTAGGCGGACTCCGGGGATGTCACTCAGACCAGTCTCGTAGGCGACGACCGAGGGCCGTCTCGTGCTCGATGATCGTGTCCCATCCGATGGCACCGAGCGTGTCGATCGCTGCGTGCAGCGCCACCGCACCTACAACGTTCGGAGAGCCGGCCTCCTCCCGGTCGGGTGGTGTGGTCCACACCACCTCGTCCAGATCGACGAGATCGACGGCGCCACCGCCGGCGAGGAAGGGTTCACCGTCGGCAAAGGTCGAGCGGTGCCCGACCAGGGCACCCGAGCCGAACGGGGCGTAGAGCTTGTGACCGCTGAAGACCAGGTAGTCGGCTGCAGCAGGGAGTGGTCGGTGGGGAGCGAGCTGTGCCGCATCGAGCGAGACTGGGACGCCCCGTTCGTGCGCAGCAGCGATGATGGCATCGGTCGGCGGTAGCCAACCGGTGACGTTGGAAGCGGCGGTAATGGCAAGAAGCGCCGGCGCCGGCCCTGTATCGAGGGCAGCAGTGACGTCATCGAGTGTGAAGGTGCCATCGGGCGTGCACTCGACGTAACGCCGCTCGGCTACCCGGCCCCAGGGCAGCAGGTTGGCATGATGCTCGACCGCGGTGGTCACCACGACGTCTGAAGGGGAGAGGCGTAGCCGGTAGGCCAAGTGGTTGATGGCTTCGGTGGCGTTACGGCACAGGATTGCCACGTCGTCACCGTCGGGCTTCCTCCCGGCGAATTGCAAGACGGCCAGTCGAGCTGCCTCGTAGGCGACAGTGGCCCGTCGGGAACGAAAGCCGGTTCCTCGGTGCACGCTCGAGTACCACGGCAGGAATTCGTTTACCCGTTGGGCAACCGCCGGCAGCGCCTGGGTGGACGCCGCTTGGTCGAGCTCTATCGCCGGTCGATCGAGCCCATCCAGGCACGGAACCAACTGCCCCGATCCGACGAGCTCGACAACGGGTGCGAGTGGGTCGTCCTGGGCCGAGCGGTTCACAGCCAGTTTGGGGTCCACCAACCCACCCTACGAGGACGGGGAGCGCCTCCGGGTACCATCGCCCCATGGAGACGGAGACCGGGTTCGGGAGCGACGAGTACTTCGAGAGCCCGGCGGAGCAACCGTCGGCGGATGGACCGTTCGCAGGTCAGATGCCAGCAGGCGAGCCACCAACAGCCAAAATCCCAACAGAGGAGCCATCAGCTGGCCAGATGCCAGCAGAGGAGCTCCGTTCGGACTTGGTCTTAGACGAAGCCGTCGAGATCGACACCGTCGATGCCCTGCTGAACGAGGTGGACCATGCCCTGGCCCGGCTCGACGACGGGAGCTATGGACGCTGCGAGCAGTGCGGCACGATCATCGCCGACGACCGGCTCCAACAGCTTCCGACCGCACGAACCTGCGCGACCTGCCTGGTACCGGTCGTCGGCTGAACGACGTCAGGAGCCCCTTACTTCTTGGTCTCCCAGAAGATCGTGTCGATCTCGGCGATCTGGTCCAACAGGCGTTGGGCCACCGCAGGATCGTTCGCCTTCTTGACCTCACCGGCGGTCTTGGTCGCTTTCCAGAACAGGTCGTGGAGGTTGGGGTACTTCTCCAGGTGCTCGGGCTTGAAGTAGTCGGTCCACAGGACCCACAGATGGTGTTTCACCAGGTCGGCCCGCTCTTCTTTGATCAGGATGGCCCTGGTCTTGAACACGTCGTCGTTCGAGTCGTTGAACTTGTCGATGGTGTTCTTGACCGACTCAGCCTCGATGCGGGCTTGGGCTGGGTCGTAGACGCCACACGGGAGGTCACAGTGAGCGCGGACTTCTGTGGGCGGGTTCAGTCGGTCGAGCGTAGTGAGCAGACGGTCGACAGTACGCATGAGCAAGGCTCCTTTGGTGCAGAGTGGGGACAGTGCTGTTCTGGCCCACCTTATCGAGCTTCTCGTGGTGATCGCCCGGCGATTGGCGTCTGCGCTGAGCCTCCTGGCGACAGTGTGCATCGTTGCGCTGGCTGCCGGCGTGGCGGTGATCCGTCGAGTCGAAGTTGTCGGCGAGTCGATGGCCCCGGTGCTGTTGCCCGGCGATCGGTTGGTGGTGCTTCGACCGCTCCCGTTCTCGGTGAAGGCATGGTGGCCTGCTCCCGGAGAGGTCGTCGCTGTCCGGGACCCACGCCATCCCGTTCGGATCCTGGTCAAACGGGTTGGCCGTGTCGACCGGCAGTCGGGCACTGTGGAGGTGCTCGGCGATGCGCCGTCTGCCAGTACCGACAGCCGGACGTTCGGGCCCGTGCCGCGCTCGTTGATCGTGGGACGGGTGATCTATCGCTACGCACCACAGGCTCGAGCCGGTAGCGGTCCGTTCGAGCCGGGCTACGATCGCCTCGATGGTTCGCCTACCGGCTCGTACGAGTCGCGTGGGGCGATGAAGGGAACGACATGACGGATCCAGCACACCGGGAAGGCGGACAGTTCGTCAAAGAGCTGCCCGAACGGTTCAACGAACTGGGCTCGTTCATCAGGGAGCAGCGCAACACCGCTCGGTTGTCGCTTCGCAGGCTCTCGGAGCTGGCCGGAATCTCTAATCCGTATCTGAGCCAGATCGAGCGAGGCCTGCGTCGCCCGTCGGCGGAGATCCTCCAACAGATCGCCAAGGCGTTACGGATTTCGGCTGAGACCCTGTATGTGCAGGCCGGCATCTTGGAGAAGCCGGATGGGAGCACCGACCTTGCCCGGTACATCCTCGCTGACGAGCATCTCACCGAGGAGCAGAAACAGGCGTTGACGCATATCTACCTGTCGTTCCGACACCAGAACGATGACACCGCCGGCGAAACCCCTGATGCGACCGTTCCCCACCCAAAGGCTGCCGCTGACCCAAAGACCCCCGGCGGGTCGTCGACTCCCCCCGGGTAGGCTCGGCCACGCATGAGGCGCCTGGCTGTACTGTCGCTGCACACGTCACCCCTGGCTCAGCCGGGCACCGGCGACGGCGGCGGCATGAACGTCTATGTACGTGAGCTCTCGTCCGCGTTGGCCCGTGCCGGTGTGCGATGTGACGTGTTCACCCGAGCCTGGGCTCCCGAACTACCCGACTGCGTCACCGTCGAACCCGGGTTCAGGGTGCACCACGTTCAGGCCGGCCCACTGGCGCCGATGGCAAAGGAGTCGCTGGTCGGTGTTGTCGACGAGTTCACCGAAGGTGTCCTGAAGCGAATGGTCGGAGCCGACGGGCCGGATGTGGGTGACAGCCCGGCGTTCGACGCCATCCACGCCAACTACTGGTTGAGCGGTATGGCTGGCCATGTCCTGAAGCACGAGCTAGCCGTTCCCCTGGTGTCTACCTTCCACACGCTGGACCGGGTCAAGGCGGAAGCGAGCCCGGAGGAAGTCGAGGCTGGTTCGAGCGGCCGTCGAGCCGAGGCCGAGGCTTCGATCGTCCAGTGCTCCGACACCGTCCTGGCCTCGTGCTCAGTGGAGGCAGAGCAGATCATCGACCTCTACGACGCCGATCCGGCGCGTATTCGTATCGTGGCTCCCGGTGTCGACCATGCCTTCTTCGGCCCGGGGTTTCGCCCACAGGCCCGCCGGGCTCTGGGCCTGAGTGGTGAGGGTCCGTTACTGCTGTTCGTCGGTCGTATCCAGCCTCTGAAGGGCGCCGATGTCGCGGTGAGAACGCTTGCCGCTCTCGGTGCCGATCATCCGGACGCCCGGCTCGTCGTGGTGGGGGGTCCCAGCGGTCCTCGAGGCCAGGCGGAGATGGACGGGCTCGTCACCCTGGTCCATCAGCTCGGTCTCGACGCCAGAGTCGACTTCGTCCCTCCTCGCCCCCACGAACTGCTGTCCACCTACTACCGAGCGGCTGATGTCTGTCTGGTCCCCAGCCGTTCTGAGTCGTTCGGCCTGGTGGCGTTGGAGGCCGAGGCGTGCGGCACCCCGGTGGTCGCCTCCGATGTCGGGGGGCTCCAGACCCTGGTTGATCACGGTCGAACCGGCTTCCTGGTGGAGGATCCGACCCCGAAGTCGTTCGCAGCGTGGACGCGCCAGATCCTGGCCGAGCCACTGCTGGCCGAGCGGTTGGGGACCGGCGCCGTTCTGCGAGCCCGGCGTTACACGTGGGCCAGAGCGGCCGAGCTGCTGTGCCAGATCTACGAGGAGCTCACCGCCGGGCGGTTGGTGGAGTGCTCGTGATCGAGGGTGTTCCCGAGGCGGCCGAGCGAGAGGCGGTCTGTGCTCGGATCGACACGTGGGCGGAGCGGGAGCTGGCGTCCGACAGCGCGCTGGTGGCAGCTGATCGACAGGAGGGTGGAGACCCCATCACCGGCGCACCTCGCTGGTACCTGCGGCTGCGTGGTGACGAGAAGGAGTTCGTCACGGTATGGCTCACCCTGAAGCAGCGCATGCTCCACCACGAGACACAGTTCATGCCGGCGCCCGAGACCAATATCGAAGCCACGTGGCAGTACCTGCTGAAGCGCAATGCCGACTTGGTCGGCATGAGCTTTGCCCTGGGGTTCGAGGACGCCATCTACCTGGTGGGTCGAGTCCCCGCATCCCGGGTGGACGACGACGAGCTCGATCGGATCATGGGAGCGTCCCTGGCCTACACGGACGACTGTTTTCCTACGGCTATGTCCCTTGGGTACGAGGGTCGTTACCGTCGACGACGGCCGCACTGACTTCCCCGCTGAGGACCCCAACCCCGAGCTCCTCTCGTGGGCGGGGACTCCACCCCCATCCCTGGCCGCACTGACCCGACCAACCGACTCGTCTGCTCAGGGGTCCAATTGGGACCAGGCTCGTGCCGGCGCGCTGGTAGCGTGCCCGCATGGCACCGAAACTCCTGGTCGTCGGCGGCGGGAAGATGGGGTCGGCTCTGCTCGCCGGGCTTCTGGCTGCCGAGTGGGCACCCCTGGACGATCTCGTGGTCAGCGATCCGGACCCGGCGCAACGTGAGCGGCTCGTAGCCCAGTATCCCGATCTAGCCGTCGTCGATGCGCCGATCGATGCCGATGGAGCCCTCCTGGCCGTCAAGCCCGACGCGGCCGAAGGAGCTTGCCGAGTGCTCGGATCGGTGGGTGTGCCCAGGGTGCTCTCGGTGGTAGCCGGTCTCGCCTCGGCACGACTGGAGGCGGCGCTCCCTCCGGGCACGGTGGTGGTGCGAGCAATGCCGAATACGCCTGCCTTGGTGGGAGCGGGTGTTTCGGCAATGTCTGGTGGCAGCACAGCCATAGGGGCAGACCTCGATTGGGCCGAGGGGATCCTGTCGGCGGTCGGCACGGTGGTGCGATTACCAGAGCGGCATCTCGATGCGGTGACCGGCCTGTCCGGCTCCGGTCCCGCGTACGTATTCCTGGTGGCGGAGGCGTTGATCGAGGCGGGCGTCCTGGCCGGGTTGTCTCGCGACGTGAGTCGGCAGCTGGTGATCGGAACCTTGTCCGGGTCCGCGCAGCTGTTGAACGAGACGGGGGACGATCCGGCTGCGCTCCGAGCCGCGGTCACCTCTCCCGGTGGGACGACAGCTGCCGGTTTGCGGGCACTCGAGCTGCGCGCCGTGCGGTCCGCGTTCATCGAAGCGGTGGCGTCGGCCACCGAGCGGTCCCGACAGCTGGGACGCTGAACTTCTCAGTTCAGGTGGTACCAGGCGTAGACGTCGTGGTCCCGGACCGGCGGTCGACCGATCAGCCAGGTCAGGTACGCAACTGCCTGTAGAGGGTCGACGGCGTTGTCCGGCGACGCCACCAAGCTCTGAACGTGCCACGATCGAAATTCAGCGAGAACTGCCGCTCGGAGCGCAGCGGTCTTTGCCGGAGGCGTGCCCTCTGAGAGAGCCACGAAGACCGTTGCCGCCACTGTCGTCCTGGTGTAGGAGAGTGACGGTGAGAACGCGATGGTCTGTTCGGGTCCTTCGGGTACCAGGAAGTAGCCACCGGGTGTCTTGAAGTGCATGCGAGCAATGGCTTGCCATGCCTGGCCGATCGGAACCGCCGAGGACGGGTATGGGTAGAGCACGGCCACGCTGTTGACGGGGATGTGGTCGACGGCCGATGACGTGAAGTACTCGGGTACGGGGATCTGCGCCACCCCTTCGAACGGCATGACTGGCACCAGAGGGACGAGGGCGATCACTGCGACTACCGCCGGGACGGCGATCGAGAGCCATGACTGGCTTCTGCTCCGACCCCAACCCCCGCTTCGGCTCATGAGGGTCGTATGGAGCTGATCGAGAATGATGCCGAGTACGAGTGCAGCGGCCAACGCCACATAGAGGGAGTACCGGGCCGGAATGGTGTTGCTGAGAAGGGGGATCTTGGTGAACAGCCGTTCGGGCAGCGGAAACCCGGTTGCCGTTCCGCCGGGACCGTGGTCTACGACCAGTCCGCCACCCAACGAGATGATGAACGCCGCGACTCCACCGATAACGCCAATTCGTAGTACGGCCGATCGGCGCCAGAGCACGACTGTTCCCACAGCCAGTACCAGCAGCAGCGTGATCCCGAGATAGGAACCGTTCTCCGTCACGCTGTTCGAGAAATTCCCCGCGATCTGAGCCCAATGGGCAGGGGCGATGCGCATGAGGTGGTCAGGCAGCACCGGACCGAGCAGGTCGGCCCGGTAGCCCTGGGGCACCAGCTGGATGGCTCCATGGATGTGCCCGGGTCCTCGCACGGTGAACCAGATCGGATAGGCCAGCAGCACCACGGCTACGCCCGCCGCCCACGCCAATCCGATGATGGCGTGCCGCAGACGGGCATGGACGGCCCGGTAACCGATGAGGGCTGCAGCCACCACACAGATCGCTCCGATGATGATGGTGCTGACCAAGATCTCGCTCGAGATGAAGAACTGACCGACGACGAGCAATCCGAGCCCAATACCCCAACGGCGAGCACTGCCCTGTTGTCGGACGACTACTTCGTGGACGACGAGGAGTATGAGCGGTGGCAGTACGACGAACACGAGGTTGAGATGTCCGCTGCTCTGGGCGATCTGGTACGGGCTGAACCCGTACAGCAGCCCGCCGATGAACGCGGCCGGCCGCCAAGTCGTCCATCGCAGCACGAAGAAGTAGCCGGCGGTAGCCGAGCCGGCGAGCGACAGCGTCATCAGTGTGTTGAACGAGGCGATCGGTCCGAACAGCAGGGTGACAGGTGAGGCCAGAACGCCGAGCAGCGGCACGCTGGTGTTGGTGAGGAGGTTGACACCGAACGGGTAGTTGACCCAGTTTGAAAAGAACGGATTATGGCCGTGGAGTAGGGCAAATGGGGTCCACTCCAGGAACCACAACGCTCCGTACTGATCACCGCCCACCTCAGAGACGGTGGTTGGATGGGTGCTCCAGACGTTCCAGTAGATGGCTACGGCCAGAGCCAGGTAGACGATGACGACCACGACGATCGCTTGCACTGATCGTGATGACCGTTGCTGTTCCGGCTTTCCTGTCTCTCCGTCGTGGAGCGAAGCAACCTCGCTGTCGTGGGCGGACGCAATGCCGGTGGTCGAGAAGTGCATGTGGCCACCCATGGTGAATGCCACCATACTGGGGTACACGACTGTGACTAGGGAACCGTTGTACACCAACGAGCAGGACGCCAAGGCAGGTTGAGCCCCACGTCGAGCGGACCCGCGCCGGCCGCACGACCGGCTGTTTTCTTCCTGTCTGACTACGGGCTGGTGGATGAGTTCGTCGGTGTAGTCCACGCCGTGTTGCAGCGGCTGGCTCCGAGCGCACCGGTTGTCGACCTCACCCACCACGTACCGTCGTTCGACGTGTTCAGCGGGGCGCAAACGTTGGCACGTGCCGTTCCTTACCTGGGTCCGGGCGTCGTGCTCGCTGTGGTCGACCCTGGTGTTGGGTCGGACCGGCGGGGCGTGGCCATTGAGTCGAACAGTGGCCCTCGTTGGATGGTCGGCCCCGACAACGGACTGCTCCTTCCGGCCGTCGATCTGCTCGGAGGTCCACGTACCGCATTCGCTCTTCCCGGTGTCTCGACCTTCGACGGGCGCGACGTCTTCGCCCCCGCCGCCGCTCATCTGGTGTGCGGTCGGGATCCAGCGGAGCTCGGCGTACCGATCGATCCCGACACGCTGACCGCGTTGCCGAGACTCTCTGGAGCAGTCTCATCGAACGACGACGCCTTTGTCACCCAGGTGACGTGGACCGATGGTTTCGGGAACGTCCAGTTGGCAGGCAGGGCCGAGGACATCGAGAGCCTCGGGGGATCCCTCGGCACGGCGGTCGTGGTCGATCTGGGCCACGGCGGGCTCGGTGGTGCGGTGCGTGCTCGTTGGGTGACAGCGTTCTCCGATCTCGGCCCAGGCGAGCTCGGACTGCTCATCGACAGCAACGGCAGCCTTGCGTTGGTTGTCGACTGTGGATCGGCCTCGACTGTGCTCGGCACGCCAGTTCCCGGAACGGTGGTGCGGTTGACCACCGATAGAGCCCCCCAGTGATGCGACCCACGGCCACGAACAGCCGTTCCGTTTTCGCTCCGGGCCTTCCCCTCGGTACGATCCGGCCCAGTGTCACGTTCTTCCGATCGCTCGTCGAAGCCAGCCGTGCCTGGAGCGCCTGATCGCTCGGATGCCGCTGGCGGGCGTCGTATTCCCGAGGCCACCGTGGCGCGGCTGCCCGTGTACCAGCGGATCCTCGAGGAGCTGCTGAAGGCGGGTACCACCACCGTCTCGTCAGAGCTGCTGGCTTCGGCTGCCCGGGTCAACGCAGCCAAAGTGCGGAAGGACCTGTCTCTGTTCGGCTCGTTCGGGACTCGGGGAGCGGGTTACGACACCGCCTTTCTCATCGAGCAGATCGATCGGGAGCTCGGTCTCGACCAAGTGTGGCCGGTGATTATCGCCGGTATCGGCAATCTGGGCCGAGCCCTGGCCAACTCGCAGGGGTTTACCACCCGAGGGTTCCGGGTGGCCGCGTTGCTCGACATCGACCCCGACGTGGTGGGTGAACGTATCGGGGAGACCGTGGTGCGCCACGTCGACGAGCTGGCGACGATCGCTGCCAAGGAGACCCTGTCCATCGGGGTTATCGCCACTCCGGCTTCGGTCGCTCAGCACGTTGCCGAGCTGTTGATCGACGCAGGAGTGCGCTCCCTGTTGAACTTCGCTCCTCAGGTGCTGACCGTTCCGCCAGAGATACTGCTGCGCTACGTGGATCTGTCCATCGAGCTCCAGGTGATGAGCTTCTACCAGGCACGCTTGGGTGCGACGGTGGAGGACGATGCCATGCCGGCCATCCGCTCCATCGGCCTGACCGGCGTCTGACCCCCGCCCCCGCTGGCTCCCTGCTGACCATCCACGACTGGCGATCTGTTCACGATCCCGGCATGCTTGATAACCGGTCTGGCTCTAGCCGCCAGGGCATCGAAGAGCGACCGAACAACCAAGGGAGCCACCCGAAGCAGTGTCCGTCGTTGTTGTAGGTCTTGAACAGCGCCAATCCCCTCTCAACCTGCTCGAGCAGGTGTCGGTGGGCGAGAGCGCTCTTCCCAAAGCGTTGGGGATGCTGCGCGACCGGGCAAATCTCTCTGAAGCCGTCGTGCTCTCCACCTGCCTCCGTACCGAGGTCTATGCCGTCGTCGAGAGGTTTCACGATGGCGTGGCTGAGCTTCAGGAGTTCTTCGCCGCCATCGCCGGCACCACCGTTGACGTGTTGGCCGATCATCTGATCACTCGCTTCGACGACGATGTGAGCGATCATCTGTTCTCTGTCGCTTCCGGACTCGACTCGGCAGTCCTGGGGGAGTCGGAAGTACTGGGACAGGTCCGCCGAGCCTGGGAGCGCGCCCAACATGAGCGGGCATCGGGGCCGGTTCTCGGCACGATGTTCCGCCACGCCGTCGAGACGGGGAAGCGGGTGCGGTCGGAGACGGCCATCAGTCGGGGCATCACCTCGCTCTCACATGGAGCAGTTGCGTTGGCGGCGGACCGACGTGTCGGAGGTCTGGCCGGAGCACGGATCCTGGTTGTGGGAGCGGGAGAGATGGGTGACGGCGTGCTCCGTGCCATCACGACCCATGATCCTGTGGAGCTGGTAGTGGCCAACCGCACGGCGAAGCGGGCCACCGAGCTGGTAGCCGCACTCCCTGACGAGCTCAGTTCCCGTAGCCGGGTGATCGGACTGAAAGCACTCCCCGAAGCTCTGCTCACCGCCGATGTGGTCTTCACCTCGGTCGGGACGACCCACCCGATCGTGGAAACTCCCGTGCTCGCAGCTGCGGTCGCCGACCGGTCGCCTGAAGACTCCCTACTGGTCGTGGACCTCGGAGTACCCCGCAACGTGGAGCCGGCAGCAGCGTCGATCGACGGTGTGACCCTGCTCGACATGGATGCTTTGCGGAGTGCGGTGGAAGCAGCCCTTTCCGGTCGACAGGGCGAGGTGGCCCATGCTCGTGAGATCGTGAGTGACGAGCTGGAGCGCTACCGGGTGGCAGCACGGGCGCGCGGAGCAGCCCCCGTGGTGTCCGCACTTCGATCACGCGCCGAAGCAGTTCGCCGTGCTGAGCTCGATCGGTACCGGTCGAAGCTTGCCGATCTGAACGAGGAGCAGTGGGAGCAGGTTGAAGCCGTTACTCGGTCGACGGTGGCGAAGTTGCTCCACGACCCGACGGTTGCGCTGAAGGACGCCGCCGGTACGCCACGAGGGGAACGCCTGGTCGAAGCGCTCCGGGCTCTGTTCGACCTGTAGACCCATGTCCACTCGCCTCCAGCGCGACCTGTAGGACCGTGCCCACTCGTCCCCAACTTCGATTGGCTACTCGGGGATCGCCACTCGCCCTGTGGCAGGCGGGGCGCGTGATGGAGCTGCTCGGGGAGGCAGCGCACCTCGAGGAAGGATCAGATGCGGGCTTCGAGGTGCGCCTGGTGGTGGTGGAGACTGCGGGTGACCGGAACACGGACCAGCCGCTTCATGCCTTCGGAGGGCAAGGTGTCTTCGTCAAAGAGGTCCAAGCTGCCGTGTTGCGTGGGGACGCGGACGTTGCCGTGCACTCAGCAAAGGACCTACCCGCTGCACCAGAGTTGGTTCCCGAAGGCCTGGTGATTGCTGCATTCCCCGAGCGGGCTGATCCTCGGGATCTGTTGGTCGGAGGAACCCTGGACGACCTGCCAACCGGTGCGACCGTGGCGACCGGGTCGGTCCGTCGCCGTGCTCAGCTGGCCAACTTTCGACCCGATCTCACCTTCACTGATCTAAGGGGAAACCTGGCCACTCGTCTGAACACCGTGGGCCAGGGCGACGTGGTGGCGGTGGTGGTGGCGAAGGCGGCTGTGGACCGACTGGGTTGGAAGCCACCGGCCGGGGTTGTCACCGAAGTACTGGATCCGCTGGTGATGGTCCCGCAGGTGGGTCAAGGTGCGCTTGCCGTCGAGTGCCGAACCGATGACCAGGTGACCCGGTCGTCGCTGGCCGCCATCGACGATGCTGTGGTCCGCCGGGCGGTGACTGCCGAGCGGGCTTATCTGGCTGCGTTGGGAGGTGGCTGCACGCTGCCGGTAGGCGCCTATGCGCAGGTAGTACCCCAGGTGTTCGAGAACGTTGGCACACCTGCGGACCTCACGCTCACCGCCGTGTTGGCCAGCGATGACGGTCGGGTGGTGCTCCGCCGCACCGAGCGTGGCAGCGACCCGGAGACGCTGGGTCGGGATGTAGCCGGGTCCCTTCTTGGCGAGTGCGGCGGCACGTCGCTTCGGCAGTGGTCCGACGGGGAGAGCGGCGGAGGACCGGTGGCGAACGTCCTATGACTGTCTATCTGGTCGGTGCGGGCCCCGGAGATCCCGAGCTGATCACTGTGCGGGGTGCGGCCCTGTTGGCTCAGGCCGAGGTCGTTGTCTACGACCGATTGATTGCACTGTCATTGTTGGACTTGGCTCCGGCTGGGGCCGAGCGGATCGATGTCGGGAAGAAGCCGGGTCAGCCCAGTCGCCAAAGCGATATCAACGATGTGCTGATCGACCGCGGCTCTGCTGGGCGTCAGGTGGTCCGATTGAAAGGGGGCGACCCCTTCGTGTTCGGTCGTGGTGGGGAGGAGGCCGAGGCGTTGCGGGCGGCGAACGTGCCGTATGAGGTGGTGCCCGGTATCACCGCTGCGTTCGCAGTTCCGGCGGCAGCAGGTATCCCGGTGACCCACCGAGGCCTGTCTACCTCGGTGACCGTGGTGACCGGGCACGTCGGCGATCCGTCTGCACCCGGTGGGGTCGATTGGCAGGCGCTGGCCAAGGCAGGGGGGACCGTGGTCGTCATGATGGGCATGTCCAACCGGGCCGAGATTGCGGCGGAGCTGATGCGTGGTGGCCGGTCTGCTGATACGCCGGTCGCGGTTGTGCACTGGGGAACCACTGCTCACCAGCGAACCAGACGGACCACCCTGGGAGAGCTGGCCCATGTGGACCTGCCCGCTCCGTGCACCATCGTGATCGGCTCGGTGGCCGAGCTCGAGCTGGGCTCCACTGTCGAGCCCAGTTCTACGGTCGAGTTTCCTGGCGGCGGCGGGCCGTCGTGACCGGACAAACGGCGGCGGGATCCTTGTCCGGATTGACGGTCGTGGTCACCCGCACCCGGGATCAGGCGTCATCGTTGGTGGAGCGTCTGGTCGGTCACGGTGCGTCGGTGGTCGAGCTGCCGGTGATCGCCATCGAGGACGCGGCAGACGGGGGCGATGCTTTGCGACGCGCTGTCGGGCGAGCGGTGGATGGTGCGTACGACTGGTTGGCGTTCACCTCCACCAACGCTGTCTCCCGGTTCGTGCGGTTGCTCGACGGTCGTCCCGTGCCCGAATCGACCCGTGTCGCTGCAGTGGGTGCGGGGACAGCGAGGGTATTGCGCGAGAGCGATCTCCCGCCGGCTCTCGTGCCGTCCACTTCGGTATCCGAGGCGTTGGTCGATGCGTTCCCCTCGAATACCAGCACCATGGGGCCGCCGTCACCAACGCCGACGTCATTCCACAACACCGACGCCACAACCATCGGAGCCTCCACTGGGAAGGTGCTGTTCGTCCGGGCGGAGACGGTCCGGGGTGTGTTGGCCGACGGGCTTCGGGCCAAAGGGTGGGTGGTCGACGAGGTCGTCGCCTATCGGACCGTTGCCGGTGCACCTGACCCGTCCGCAGTGGCAGAGGCAGCCCGAGCCGACACCGCGGTCTTCACATCGTCGTCGACCGTGGAACGTACAGTCGATCTGCTCGGAGCCAGCGCCGTTCCTTCCTTGATCGCCAGCATCGGCCCGGTCACCTCCGCTGCGGTTGTCGGCGCCGGCCTCCAGGTCACCGTAGAGGCCACCGAGCACAACATCGATGGTCTGGTCGACGCCCTGGTCGGCTGGTACCGGTATCTGAAAGAGGCCAACGGATAGGCAGTTCAGGCTCGTCGTTCCCTTGGTCCAGCCGCCTCTCCGCTGAGCCTCTTGTCCAGATGAACAGCTCCCTGACCCGCCCTCTCTCTCCGCCAAGCCTGCCGAGAAGCCCTAGGATTTCGTGTTGTGCCCTCTCTCGGCTTTGGCCCGGATCGAATGTCAGCCGCCGGCGCAGCGCCGGGCGCTGCTAGCCGTACGAGTGTCGGTGGGTCGTTCCCGTCCGTACGCCTTCGCCGGCTGCGGAGGACACCTGCGTTCCGACGGTTGGTAGCCGAGACGAGACTGTCGATTGACGATCTGGTAGCCCCGCTGTTCGTCGCTGACGGACTGTCCGAGCCGCGGCCGGTTCACTCGCTCCCGGGCGTGGTGCAACATACGGTCGACTCCCTGGCCCATGAAGCGAAGCGCCTGGTTGATCTGGGGATCCCGGGGATCATCCTGTTCGGGCTTCCCCTTCCCGAGCACAAGGATGCCGTGGGCTCCGAGGCGTTCAACCCTCACGGCATCGTGCAGCGAGGTCTGGCGGCAGTGCGGGACGCAGTCGGTGACGCCGCCGTGCTGATCGCCGACTGTTGTCTCGACGAGTTCACCGATCATGGCCACTGCGGCATCATCGATCCCGTCACGGGAGACGTCGACAACGACGCCACCCTTCCGCTGTACGCACAGACAGCTGTTTCTCAGGCGGCAGCCGGTGCTGACGTGATCGCTCCCAGCGGCATGATGGACGGACAGGTGGCGGCAGTCCGGGCCGCGCTCGATGCCGACGGTCGTGGTGGAACTGCCATCTTGGCTTATGCGGCAAAGTACGCGTCGCCACTCTACGGACCCTTCCGTGATGCAGTGGACGTGACCATCGTCGGCGGCGGTGACCGTCACGGCTACCAGCAAGACTTCCGGAACCGTCGAGAAGCCATGGCCGAGGTGACGCTCGACATCGCCGAGGGAGCGGACATGGTGATGGTGAAACCGGCACTCGCCTACCTCGATGTGATCGCCGATGTCCGATCTGCGGTCGAGGTGCCGGTTGCGGCCTTCCACGTCAGTGGCGAGTACGCCATGGTGCAGGCCGCTGCGCAGCGCGGCTGGATCGATGGCCCTGCCGTGGCTCTCGAACACGTGACTGCGGTGAAGCGTGCCGGTGCCGACATCATCCTCACCTACTTCGCCGGCGAGCTGGCCGAGATCCTCGGTGGCTGAGGCGACTGAGGCGGCTGAGGCAGCTGAGGTGACCGGGACAGCAGACCACACGCGATCAGCAGAGCTGTTCGATCGAGCCTGTGCGGTGATCCCCGGTGGCGTGAACTCACCGGTGCGCTCGTTCCGCTCCGTCGGTGGCCATCCCTACTTCGTGGCACGGGGCGAAGGAGCGTACGTCTGGGACGTCGACGGGAACCGCGCCATCGACTTCGTCCAGTCCTATGGGGCGTCGTTGCTCGGTCACGCCCATCCCGCCGTGCTCGCAGCGATCAACGACGCGGCAGCACGGGGGACCACCTACGGGGCGCCCACCGAGGGCGAGGTGCTCCTGGCCGAGGCGATCTGCGCCCGGGTGCCGGGCTGCGACCAGGTGCGCCTGGTGTCGTCGGGCACCGAAGCGGCCATGAGCGCCATCCGAGTGGCTCGTGGGTTCACCGGACGGTCGAGAGTGGTGAAGTTCGCCGGCTGCTACCACGGCCACTCCGACGGCCTGCTCGCCGGTGGCGGCAGCGGCGTGGCGACGTTGGGGCTTCCCGACTCCGCCGGGGTTCCCACCGGAGCGGTGGCGGAGACCGAGGTGGTTCCCTACAACGTCGTCCCCGAGCTCGACGACCAGGTGGCGTGCGTCATCGTGGAGCCGGTGGCGGCCAACATGGGCCTGGTTCCTCCGGTCCCCGGCTTCCTCGAAGGACTGCGATCGGCGTGTGACGCCGTCGGCGCGCTCCTGATCTTCGACGAGGTGATCACCGGCTTCCGGCTGGGCGCAGGAGGCGCCAGCGAGCGGTACGGCGTTCGGCCTGATCTGTGGTGCTTCGGCAAGGTGATCGGTGGCGGGCTGCCGGTGGGGGGGTTCGGTGGTCGTCGTGACGTCCTCTCGGTCCTGGCACCACAAGGCCCCGTCTACCAAGCAGGAACGCTCTCGGGAAACCCATTGGCCACAGCGGCAGGCCTGACCGTACTGACGTTGGCCGATCCGGCCGCGTACGCCTCGCTGTCGTCCCGGATGGCGACGTTCGGCGCTTCTCTGGCCGACGTGCTGTCCGATGCCACCGCCGGTAGCGGGTTCTCGGTGCAGGTTCCCGTCGTGGGTCCACTGCTCGGCGTCTTCTTCGTGGCCGACGGCGAGGATCCAGTCCATGACTACGACGGCGCCGTCCGCTCTGCCGGCACCGGTCTCTACGCCCCGTTCTTCCGTGCCATGCTCGCTTCGGGGGTGGCGCTGGCCCCGGGGCCCTACGAGGTCGTCTTCCCTTCGATGGCTCACGGGGTGGACGACCTGGACAGGACGGTCGCCATCGCCGGCGATGCGATGGCCGACGTCCTTGCCGCGCTGCCCACTGGTTGACCGGAGCACCCGTAGGTTCACGTGCATAGGATCCCGGCCGTGGACAACGGGACTCCTGAAGCTCACCGCCGAGCTCGTCATTCCCGACCGCGTACCGGACGGGCCGACCTGGTTGCCGTGCTCGTCGCCGGTGTGGTGGTGTTCGCCGGGACGTGCCTGTCCTTCGTCAAGATCCGGCACCTCCACATTGCGCTGACCGGCGACGAGCCCCACTACCTCGTGGCCGCGCTGGCCATCGGGAGATTCCACACCTTCCACATGGCGCAGGCCTACCGCTACGCCATCGCTCACAACCTCTTCAAACAGTGGCCGCTGCCGTTTGGGCCGAAAGCGATAGCTGCCAACCAGGTCCAGGTGGTGCTCAGCCACCACGCCTACTTCCCCTACCACGAGCTGGGCATCCCGCTCCTTCTGGCCATCCCGGTCGCTATCGGCGGGACGGTGGGTGCAGAGGTGGCGTTTGCCGCCATCATCGCCGTGCTCACGGCTGCACTGGTGTTTCTCATCGGCAGGGCGAGTCGCATGCGGTCTCCGTGGCGATTGGCGGTCGTCGGGCTCTTCCTCTCGCCTGCCTTCCTCTTGGCCAGCGCACAGATCTATCCCGATCTGATCAGCGGCCTGTTCATCGCCAACGTGATCCTCATCATCACCATCATCGAGATCGAGGGCACCGCGTCGTGGGTACAGCTGGTTGTGATCGGCCTGCTCGTCGGCTACCTCCCGTGGCTCCACGACAAGAACCTCGTCTTTGCCGCAATCCTGGCCGTCGCCACCGTCGTGGTATTCGTGCTGAAGAAGCTGGCCGTACGGATGCTGATCGTCATGGGAGTGCCCGTCGTGGTGCTGTGGGTGCTCCTCCTCGTGTACAACGAGTACGTCTTCGGGAACTTCATGGGTCCTGGTGACAACGTCAGCTTCGACCTGGCAACGTGGACACGGATCCTGGCTCTGTTCATCGACCGGCGCCAAGGGATCGTGCTCGAGCTTCCGGCTGTCCTGCTCGGGGTCGCCGGCCTCTGGGTGTTCCGGCGCCGTGCCCCGGTTGCCGTGGTGACCACAGCCGTCACCGTGCCCGTGCTCGTTGTCCTGAACGGAACCCTCACCAACAGCTTCGGCGGGTTCAGCTTCCTCGGCCGCATGCAGTGGGAGATCGCCCCGGTGCTGCTGGCGTTTGCCGGGCTTTACCTGCTGCGGCTGGCCGAGGTCCGTCGCAGGGCGTTCGTGGTCGTCACCGCCGTTCTCGCCGTGGCGTACGTCGTCGAGTGGATCCCGGTGGTTACCGACCGCCACGAGTACTACAACGTCGGCTACTGGGATCCTGCCCTCTACAGCGGATGGTGGGGGTTCCTCGACGCGTTCTCGCCGGTCCTCGGGGACTTCGAACGGCCCTGGGCCAGCGTCTGGCACGGAGACCGGGTGTGGTTGAGCGTCGCCTTCGTGCTGTTGCTGAGCGCCTTGGTGGTCTACGGCCTGGTGCGGTTGTCGGTGGCTCAAGGGACTCAAGGGGCTCAAGGGGCTCAAGGGGCTCAAGGGGCTCAACAGGCGGTCCGGCGCCGGGCGCCGGTGATGGTGGGGCTCGCGGTGTTGGTTGTGGTCACCGGGGTGGCGACGCTGGTCTCCTCTCCACCGCTGCCGGCTCCCCAGGTCTTCCCGGCCAGCACGCTCAACTCGCAAGTTGGCGCGATCCGCGGCACCGCCCGTGTGGTCCAGGGACCGTCGGGCCCCGGTGCCCTGGTCTTCGGACCGTCGTGGCCGGTCCTCCCGGGACAGTACGCGGCGACCTTCTCCTACAGCTTGCAGGATCCCCGAACCCAGCTGGCTGACGTGGCCCTGGACGGCGCCTCCCCGACCAGCCCGCCGTCCACGTTGGCCACGACCCAGCTCCGGTCGACTCGTGGACCGGCAACCGCCACCCTCCACTTCACCGTCTCCCACCAAGGACTTCTGCAGACTCGCGTGTTCTGGTCTGGGACGGGTCGCCTCACCGTGACCAAGGTCACGTTGACCAAGGTGGCCTCCGGCTGAGACGGGCTCCACGTTCCAGCCGGTTGCTGTGATGGGAACACCGTCGATCGGGGAGTAGGGGCGACATCAATTTTCTATGGTGCGATGGCACCATCTGACGTGCTGCGTCGCAGCTGCACCGATGAGTCACCATTCAGCACCGTTGTTGCGCTGGTCGGCCCGCTTGCGGTCGATGTGGGATCCGAAGGGCGCCGTCCAGAAAGGTGGCAGCCTAGGACCGCGGGGGTCCCGGCTGAAGCGTTTGTTGACACCTTGATTGCGCCCTGGTACCTGGTGAGAGGTGGGGTGCCCCCCGATGGGAAGCGTTGGGGCGCGATGATGCCCGACGACGTGAAGACGACACGAAGGAGCAAGACATGACGGCTGGATCACCGGAGCTCCCCTCCCAGGGCATGGTGCTGACAGGCGTCGCCCTGGCCGGCGATCCACGACTCGGGACGGCAGTGGTGGACGGGCTGTCCCTCCTGTTCAAGGCGGACGGCATTACGATCCAGGGCCCCCTGCCTGGCGGTGAGCGGTTCCTGGCATGGTCCAGCCTGACGTCGGCCTCGTGTCGGGAGCAGCTGTGGATGGCGGACGGAACGACGGCGGTGGTGCTGACCCTCGTCTCCAGTGGCGAGGTGGTGCGTGTGCTGCTGCCCAGGCGGACGGTCACCGCCGGGCAGGTCGCCTATCTTGACCAGGCGCTCCCGGGATGGTTGGCCCGGTATGGGGGAGCTGTTCCTCCTGTGTCTTCCGCTGCCCTCATCGCCACCGTCGGCTCCTCTGGGACCTCCACCGACCGCAGGACCCCTGCCTCCACCACCGACGGCTCCGACGTTCAGCTTCGGTCAGACCTCACCGCCACGACCACCGGAGATGGGATGGGCTGTCGCTCCGACCTGGCAGATCGGTGCAGACAACGGCGAGGCCGGACACCCACGGCAGCCCAGGAAGCTGCGGACCCTGTTGATCGTGGGCCTCTCGGTCATCGTGCTGCTCGCGGCTGGGCTCGGCTCGTACTTCGCCGTCGACAACTCGAGCACGACTACCACCACCCAACCGCAAACCAAGCCCAAGCCGCTCACCCCCGCTCAACGGTTGGCCGACTCCATCAACCTTCGTGAAACGGATCTGCCTGGAGGCTGGAGCGTCAGTGGTACCTCGAACCCGCCGCTCACCTCCTCCGAGAAACGGGCCATCCAACAGGCGGCGACGCAGCTGGCCGGCTGTCTCGACATGCCCAGTTCGTTCATCGACGGGCTGTTCGGCACCTCGGACCAGAAGGATGAGGTCGCCGTCACTCAGTCGCCGACATTTGCCAGCGCAGCGACTCCGTCGGCACAGATCCAGTCGCAGACCACAGTGGTCAAGACGGCTGCTGACGCCACCAAGGACGCCACGCCGTTCGTGAGCTCGAAGTTCGGCCAGTGTTTCGGCACGTTCCAGAGCGCTGTGCTGGCGTCCGAGCTGTCCGGAGCGACGTCGCAGACATCGTCGGTCCCCTTGATCGTGCCGTCCGGTGTTCAGGCGGTCGCATACGTCACGACGGCTTCGATCCCGGGCGAAGGGTCGGTCGCCACCGAGAACATCTTCATGATCGGTGGAAGGGCCGAGTCCAACATCAACGTGCAGACCGCCGGCACGTCTGTTCCGGCCGCCGCTACCAACGCCGCCTATGGGGCAATGGTGAAACGGATCGCCGCTCTTCCGAATACCTGAGCGGCGCAGAGGTGCTCAGTTCGGCAGGCAGGGTGCGAGCCACGGCGGCAAATGCCCGGTAGGCGGCCTCGGCTGGCCCCAGCTCGTCGGGGCGCAGCAGGTTGGCCATGATCCGGAGGATCCACGACATCAGGCTTTGCGAGTACATCCCTGTCCCCACGCAGAGCTTCATGAGCTCGGGACGGCTGATCATCCGGACGAACGCCTGGGCCACCTGGTAGTAGAGGCCGTACGCGTCCTCGAGCCGTTGCTCGTAGCGGACCAGCGCCGCCTCACCGTCACCGGACAGGGCCTCACCCAGGGATGCTGCGGCCAGACGGCCGGTCTCGTATCCGTAGGCGATACCCTCGCCGTTGAACGGGTTGATGGAGCCACCGGCGTCGCCCACCACCAGCGTGGTGGCGCCGATCCGAGGCCCTACCGACAGCCCCATGGGCAGCTTCCCCCCGGTGGGTGGCCCGAGGCAGGTCTCCGGTGACAGCTCCCATGTCTTCGGTGCCCACGCCACGAAGGTGTCCATCAGCGTGGAGGTGTTGACGCCTTTCCAGCGGCGATCGGTGGACAGGAGGCCGACCCCGACGTTGACCCGGCCGTCACCGAGCGGGAAGATCCAGCCGTAGCCCGGGACCACGTTCCCCTCGGCGTCTCTGATGTCCAGGTGGGACTCGATGAACGGGTCGTCGTGCCTGGGCGAGCGGTAGTAGCCGCGCAGGGCCATACCCATGGGTTGGTCACGGTTCCGGCTGGTGCCGAGCGCTCGCCCGAACCGGGAGTTGGCACCGTCGGCCACGACCACGTAGCGGGCTCGTATCTCTCGGGTCTCTTCCGAGCCCTTCTCCTTCACCACCGCGCCCACACAGGTCGGCAGCGTGGAGGGTCCCAGAGGAGCCGAGGTACCGCTGGTGGCGGTCGACGATCCCTTCGTCTGGGTTCGTGTGGGGGAGTCGGCCAGGATGGGGGCGACGGCTTCGGTGCCCTGCCACACGGTGGCGCCCGCCTTCTCGGCCCGCTCGTTGACGATCTGGTCGAGATCGTGCCTGGTGATCACGTACCCGTAGGAGGGAAAGCTGGGGTGGTCCGGCCACGATAGGTCCAGGGTCTTGCCGTAGGCGTGGGCACGGAGCCCCCGGTAGCGATGGGCGCCGGTGAGGGAGCCCTCGAGGCCCATGTCGGCAATCTGTCGGACCGAGCGAGGGGTGAGGCCGTCCCCGCACGTCTTCTCCCGGGGGAACACCTTCTTCTCCACCAGCGCCACGTCCCAGCCCGCTTCGGCCAGCCAGTAAGCACACGCCGATCCCGACGGTCCGCCCCCCACGATCAGCACGTCGTGGATGTGATCCTCGCCAGAACGGGGGGTATGACGGGGGCGGGTGGGACGCTTCCCCGAAGCATCGTCAGGACTGAGGGAAGGGGTGCTCACGACTCCTGATGGTACGCGCCGTTTGACCGGTCCGTGCACTGTCGGGGGCACAGGCCGGGTGCGGCGGCGCGCTGGCTCGCAGGCTCGGGTCGTCGATGTGCCTGCCCCCAGGCCACCGTGGTAAAACGAGATTCGCCGTGGCCGATTATCTCCCGATCCTCGTCCTGTTCATTCTGGGTCTGCTCTTTGCCGCGTTGTCGTTCGTGGGCTCGTCGATGCTCGGCCCGAACAAGAAGCCGACAGCGGCCAAGATCGCCCCTTACGAGTGCGGCATCGTGCCGTCCATCGAGCCACCGACCCGGTTCCCGGTGCGGTTCTACCTCATCGCCATGATCTTCATCGTCTTCGACATCGAGATCATCTTCCTCTACCCCTGGGCGGTGGTCTTCCGGCAACTGCGGACGTTCGGCCTGGTCGAGATCTTGGTCTTTGCCGGGGTGGTCTTCGTCTCCCTCCTCTTCTTGGTGAGCAACGGCGCCCTGACGTGGGGACCGGCCAAGCGACTGGTGGGCGGGATGCCACCCCGGACGTCCGAGTCCACGATCTCCCGGATCAGTGGCAATCCGGATCCACTGAGCTCTGTCAACGCGGAGCCGGCTGCAGCTGCCTCCGCTCAACCCCTCACCCCACCTGCCACCACCGACCCCGCGGCGCCCACCGGCCCCGGACAGGCTGCGTAGGGCAGGGCGATGGGCCTCGAGGACCTCCAGCACAATTTCCTGACCGGTCGACTCGAAGACCTGGTCAAGTGGGCACGTCGCTCGTCGATGTGGCCCGCTACCTTCGGGCTGGCGTGCTGTGCCATCGAGATGATGTCGGTGGGAGCCGCCGATTTCGACGTGGCCCGGTTCGGCATGGAGGTGTTCCGCGCCTCGCCCCGCCAGGCCGATCTGATGATCGTCGCCGGTCGGGTATCGCAGAAGATGGCTCCCGTGCTCCGACAGGTCTACGACCAGATGATGGAGCCCAAGTGGGTGATCTCCATGGGCGTCTGTGCCAGCACCGGCGGCATGTTCAACAACTACGCCATCGTCCAGGGGGTCGACCAGGTCGTGCCCGTCGATGCGTACGCACCGGGGTGTCCACCCACCCCCGAGACCTTGATGCACACCATCCTCACCCTCCACGAGAAGGTGCGCACCGGTGAGATCACTCGCCGGCGTCCGACGCTGTCGACTCCGGGGTCGGCGGGCGCCACGGGCGGGCGTTATCTCACCGACGACGAAGGGGGCGACACCGACGACGAGCGGACCGGTGCTGCCGAGGAGACCACTGGGTGGACGCCGGAGCGCCCGGACGCCGTCACCGTGGGCACGCCCAAGCGCAACCCGGTCATCGCCCGCAGCGTCGGAGAACCCCTGTGACGAGCGTGCCGGCAGGCGGGACGGACAGCGCGGGTGCACCGGGAGCGGTCGTCAGCGATTCCGGTGGAACCTCGGCACCCGATCTCGCCCGGTCTGCGCAGGACGTGGTGTTTCCCTCCCGTGACCAGTACGTGGCGGTCGTGACCCAATTCCACGACTCGGGGTTCGAGATGTGCTCCGACCTGTGCGCTGTCGACTACTTGGCGCACCCCACCCGCTGGGTAGCCCCGGGTGTGGTCCCCGAACGGTTCGAAGTGGTGGTCAACCTGCTGTCGTTGTCACAGCGGAAACGGGTCAGGGTCCGGTTGCAGGTTTCCGGTACCGATCCGGTCGCACCGTCGATCTTCCACGCTCTATCCCGGCGTCGAGGCCATGGAGCGAGAGGCGTACGACCTGTTCGGGGTGGTCTTCGAGGGCCATCCCGACCTGACTCGGATCCTGATGCCCGAGGACTGGGAAGGCCATCCGCTCCGCAAGGACTACGGCGTGGGCCGGGTGCCGGTCCAGTTCAAAGAGGCACCGGGGCCGAGATGAGCGATCGGAAGTCGACGACGCACGTGGACGAGGCATCCGGCAGCACGCTTTCGGACGACGACACGCCCGAGGACAGCGTGCCTGCAGCTGAAGACAGCACTGCCAGCGACGAGGACGGCATCGCCCTGGACGAGGCAGCGCTGGGTGACGAGGACCTGCTGCTGGTGGCCGAGACGTCCGAAGGTCATCAGGAGCTGAGCCGTCGCAGCCGCCACCGAGCCCGGTGAGCTCCGGCGCGAGGTGGGCGCCGTGCTGCGGATGGCCGAGGGCCACGTCATCGATCCGCTCGACATCGACGTCGAGCACACCGACGACGAGACGATGATCATCAACATGGGTCCGCAACATCCGTCGACCCACGGTGTACTGCGGCTGATGCTGGAGCTCGACGGCGAGACGGTTCTCCGGACCAAGCCGGTGGTCGGCTACCTCCACACCGGCATGGAGAAGACCGGTGAGGAGCTGACCTACGTCCAGGGATCGACCAACGTCACCCGCATGGACTATCTGGCGCCGCTCTCCAACGAGTTGGTGTTCTCCCTGGCCACCGAGGCACTGCTCGGTGTGGAGCTGCCCGAGCGGGCTACGTGGATCCGGATGCTCATGGCGGAGCTCAACCGGCTCTCGTCCCACCTCATGTGGATGGCCACCAACGGTATGGACCTCGGCTCCACGTCGATGATGATCTACGGCTTCCGCGAGCGCGAGATGGTGCTTGCTTTCTTCGAGAAGGTCACCGGCCTGCGGATGAACCACAACTACATCCGTCCCGGAGGTGTCGCCGCCGACCTGCCCGACGGGTGGGAGGACGACGTCACCATCATCTGTGACACCGTCCTGCCCCGGACGGACGAGTACGACGAGCTGCTCACCGGCCAGCCGATCTTCCGGGAGCGGACCGAGGGTATCGGGCGCATCTCGGCCGAGGAGGCGCTGGCCCTGTCGCTCACCGGCCCCATCCTGCGCTCCACCGGTGTCCCCTGGGACCTCCGGCGTGCCATGCCCTACCTCCACTACGACCAGGTGGAGTTCGACGTCATCGTGGGCACCTACGGCGACAACTTCGATCGGTACTCGATCCGTCTCAACGAGATTCGCGAGTCGATTCGCATCGTCCGCCAGGTCGTCGAGAAGATGCCGTCCGGTGACTACCGGGTCCAGGACAAGAAGGTCACCCCACCGCCTCGAGCTCGGATCGACGAGTCGATGGAAGCGCTCATCCACCACTTCAAGGTGTTCACCGAAGGATTTACGGTGCCCGAAGGCGAGGTCTACGTCGCCATCGAGTCGCCCCGGGGCGAGATCGGGTGCTATCTGGTCTCCGATGGATCGCCCAAGCCGTACCGGATGCACATCCGGGGACCGAGCTTCGTGAACCTGCAGGGCCTTCCGGTGATGATGCGGGGTGGCCTGATGGCGGATGCCGTGGCGATCATCTCGTCGGTGGACCCGGTGATGGGGGAGGTGGACCGGTGAGCGCTACCACCCACCTCACCTCGGACACGCTGACGCTGGGCCCACGAGCTCATCGCCCTGTATCCGGAGCCCCGCTCGGCACTGATCCCGCTGTGTCATCTGGCCCAGGAGCAGGACGGTTGGCTCCGCCCCGAAGCCATGGCCGAGATCGCCGATCTGGTGGGACGTCACCCCGGCCGAGGTGCTGGGGACGGCGTCGTTCTACGACATGCTGCACACCGAGAGGTGGGGACCCACGTGGTGGCGGTGTGCACCAACATCGCGTGCCTGCCTCAGCGGGCGCTGCGAGGTGTTGGAGCACGCCGAGCAGAGTTTGGGCATCAACGTCGGGGGCACGACCGCCGACGGGGTGATCACTCTGGAGGAGGCCGAGTGTCTGGCCGACTGCGATCGGGCTCCCTGTGTGCAGGTCAACCACCGGTTCGTAGGTGCCCAGACCAACGAGACCTTCGACCAGCTGGTCGCCGACCTTCGCTCCGGGCGCGCGCGCTGATGAGATCCCGAGCCACGGCACGTTGAACCGGGTGCGCCGGACCACCGGGCCTCAGGCCGATCGGGACCAGGTGGCAGCCGAGCGCAAGGCCATGAGTGAGGTCCAGGCGGCACGAGCTGAACAGGCCACGGCGGCCGAAGCTGCCAAGGTGGCCGGGGCGGCGAAAGCGGCCGGCACAGGGAAGACCGGGAAGGACGCCTGATGGCTGTCACCGACGCACCTGCGATCGTCACCTCCCGGCTCAATCACGCCGACTCGTACACCCTCGCGCGGCTACTTGGCCACCGGCGGGTACGACGGGCTGCGCAAGGCGCTGACCATGACCCCTGAGGAGGTAGCGGCCGAGGTCGATGCGGCCAGTCTGCTGGGCCGAGGTGGGGCGGGGTTCCCGGCCGGACGCAAGTGGGCCATGCTCCGCAAGGCGCCGGTGACCTACCTGGTGGTGAACGGTGACGAGAGCGAGCCGGCCACGTTCAAGGACCACCTCTTGGTGGAGCGGGACCCCCATCAGTTGGTCGAGGGCGTGCTCATCGCCGCCTACGCGCTGCAGGTGTCCCAGGTGTTCATCTACATCCGGGGCGAGTTCGCGTTGGGGCTCGAGCGGGTCCAAGCCGCACTCAACGACGCCTACAGCCACGGTGCGGTCGGTGCGGACATCTTCGGGTCCGGGTTCTCGGTCGACGTCGTGGTGCATCCTGGTGCGGGTGCCTACATCTGTGGCGAGGAGACGGCACTGCTGGAGTCGTTGGAGGGCAAGCGGGGCTTTCCCCGGATCAAGCCTCCGTTCTTCCCTGCTGCCATCGGCCTCTACGGCGAGCCGACCGTGGTCAACAACGTGGAGACCATGTCGAACCTGCCGTGGATCGTGCTGCACGGCGGGGCGGCGTTCGCAGCGCTGGGCGAGGGGCGTTCCACTGGTACCCGGCTGTTCGCCCTGGCCGGCCACGTCAACAACCCCGGCGTCTTCGAGATCGAGATGGTGAAGACGACGTTCCACGACCTGATCCACGCCGCCGGTCTACGGCGGCGGGATCCCACACGGCCGTGCGCTGAAGGCGTTCATTCCCGGCGGCGTGTCCGCTCCGTGGTTCGGTCCGGATCAGATCGATCTCCCGCTCGGGCAAGACGAGGTGGCCGACGCCGGATCGATGCTCGGGTCGGGGTCAGTGGTGGTCATGGACGACCACACGTGTGCGGTGCGAGCAGCGTGGCGCATCACCGAAGTTCTTCGCCCGGGAGTCGTGCGGGCAGTGCACGCCGTGCCGGGAGGGATCGGGCTGGCTCCAGAAGATCATGGAGCGGATCGAGCTCGGGAACGGCCGTGAAGAGGACCTCGACCTCCTCCTCGATGCGTGCGACAACATCGCCCCCGGTCTGAGCTGGCCACCGCAGCAGACCACCATCTGCGTCCTGGGCCCGTCCATCCCATCCTCGATAGGGTCGGCCATCCACATGTTCCGTGACGAGTTCCTGGTCCATATCAAGGAGGGGGGTTGCCCGTATGAGTGATGCGCCGCCTTCCTCTTCGACGACCACCCCTGCCGACACGGTGACCTTCACCCTCGACGGCCGGGAGGTGACTGGCCACAAGGGCGAGATGCTGATCGCCGCGGCCGAACGGGCCGGGACCTTCATTCCTCGGTTCTGTTACCACCCCCGTATGAAGTCGGTCGGGGTGTGCCGGATGTGCTTAGTGGAGGTGAGCGGTCCTCGGGGTGCCACCCTGCAGCCGTCGTGCTTCGTCGAGGTGTCGGAGGGCTCCGAGGTCGTCACCACGTCGGACAAGGTGAAGAAGGCCCAGGACGGGGTGCTCGAGTTCCTGCTCATCAACCACCCCCTGGACTGCCCGGTGTGCGACAAGGGCGGTGAGTGCCCTCTCCAGGACCAGACGTTGGCGTATGGACCGGGCGAGTCCCGGTTTGTCGAGGAGAAACGCCACTTCGAGAAGCCCATTCCCATCTCCGATCTGGTTCTGCTCGACCGGGAGCGGTGCATCCAGTGCAGCCGGTGCACCCGCTTTGCCGCCGAAGTTGCCGGTGAGCCCGAGATCGACTTCATCGGGCGAGGCGATCAACTCGAGATCAACACCTTCCCGGAGCTGCCGTTCACCTCCTACTTCTCCGGGAACACCATCCAGATCTGCCCGGTAGGGGCGCTCACCGCAACGGAGTACCGGTTCAGCGCCCGCCCTTGGGACCTGGACCAGGTCGAGTCCACCTGCACCACGTGTGCGGTGGGTTGCCGGGTGGCGGTGCAGTCGTCGGCCAACCGGGTCACCCGGCTGCTGGGTATCGACGCCGATCCGGTCAACCACGGCTGGCTGTGCGACAAGGGTCGTTTTGCCTTCGAATCGGTCAACAGCGATGACCGGCTGTGCGAGCCGCTGGTTCGGAAGAACGGTGAGCTGGTCCCCGCCACCTGGTACGAGGCGCTCGACGCTGCTGCTGCCGGTCTTACGGCTGCCCAGAAGTCCCGGGCTGGGAAGCCTGGCGCCATCGGGGTCATCGGCGGTGCCCGGCTGACCAACGAGGGCGCCTATGCGTGGGCCAAGCTGGCCAAGGGCGTGCTCGGTACCGACTCGGTCGATGCTCAGCTCGGTGATGGCCTACCGGCCGAGCTCGTGCTCGGCCTTCCCCGGGCCACCATCGACCAGGCCGCCGCCGCCGACACGGTGGTGCTGCTGTCCGGCGATCTCCGTGAAGAGCTCCCCGTCCTCTTCCTCCGCCTGCGGTCCGCCGTAGTCGACGGCGATCTCTCATTGGTGGAGCTGTCGCCGGAGGCCACCTCTCTCACTCCCTACGCCGAAGCGTCGTTGCGGTACCGACCCGGTGAAGCCACCGGGCTAGCCCGGGCCATCATCGATGGTTAGGTGACGCCGCCTCGACTTCGACTTCGACTTCGACCGGCGCGGACGGAAGCGGTGCTCCGGACGGCGCAGCCGTTGGTGTGGACGCAGTGACGCTGGCCGAGGCGCGGCGCCTGGTCGCTGCCGAGAACGTGGTGGTGATCGTCGGCCGCCCATCGCTGGCCGAGGACGGAGCGCTGGTGGCCGAGGCGGCCCAGGTGCTCGCTGCCGCCCTCCCCGCGGCCAGGTTCCTTCCCGCACTTCGGCGGGGCAATGTCAACGGGGCCCTCGATATGGGGCTGGCTCCTGGCCTGCTTCCAGGACGGACCACGCTGGAGTCCGGGCGTGAGTGGTTCACCCGTGCGTGGGGATCGCTGCCGGCCGGACGTGGCCTCGACACCACCGGCCTGCTCCGGGCCGCCGCTGATGAAGACGGTGTCGGCGCTCTTATCTTGCTGGGTGCCGACCCTCGAACCGACTTCCCCGATGGCGCTCTGGCGCAACGGGGCCTGGAGCAGCGTCGACTTCGTGGTGTCCATCGCCTCGTCACCCGATGCGTCGAACGAGCTGGCCGACGTGGTGCTGCCGGTGGCGGCCGACCACGAGCGCCCGGGGACCACGACCAACATCGAGGGGCGGATCAGCCGGGTCGGCCAGAAGCTGGTTCCTCCTGGCCAAGCATGGCCCGACTGGATGATCGCCGCCGAGCTCGCCGCCCACCTCGACGGGGACCTCCAGCTCGACTCGATTGCCGAGGTGTGGGACGAGATCGAGCGGTTGGCGCCGTCCCACCATGGGATCACCGCCTCCGTGCTCGATGTGGTGGCAGCCTCTGGACGGCGTCGTTGCCCCGCTGACCTCCACCGGGGTGGAGCTCTCCCGCCGGCCGGCTGTCGCACCACTCGACCCGATCGCCGTCCCCGGCGTGGAGTCGGTGGAGCGTCAGGGTGCACCGCTTCGAGCAGGAGCGGCCGAGCTCCCGAACTGCTGATGTCAGGTCCGGCACGGCGTCCGGCAGTACGAACGGCACAAACGGCACAAACGGCGGCGCGAACGGGAGTGGCGCAGAGCGCACCCCGATACAGAGGAAGCTGGTCGACCGGCGTTGATCAGTGGCCCGGTCGCGCTCGACGTGCCTCATGTGCTCCCCCACCGACAGCTACTCGCTCCGGCTGGTGGCCGGACGGCGGCTCTACGACAACGGGGCGGCGGTCCAGGCGGTACCGTCCCTGGCCGGTCTGATCTCCGGCTCGCCGCTGCGGGCCAACCCCCACGATCTCGACGATCTCGGTGTGGCCGACGGTGGCAGGGTTCGGGTACGGACGGCCAACGCCTCGGCTGTGCTCGAGGTCACGCCCGACCCGACGCTGCCTCGGAAGGTGGTGGCCGTCGACTTCAACGTCCCACTGACCTCCGGCACCGCCGGTGATCTGATCGACGCCTCTCTACCGGTGACAGAGCTGCGAATGGAGACCCCATGACCCATCTCCTCGCCTCGGCGCCACTGCTCGGCACCGATCCGCTCTTCCCGACCAACAACGTCGGGCTGGCCATCTTGCTGATCGTGATCATCAAGGTGCTGGTGGTCTTCGGCTTCCTGATGGTGTCGGTCATGTTGATGATCTGGTTCGAGCGCAAGGCCATCTCTGACATGCAGAGCCGGATCGGCCCCAACCGGGCTGGACCGTTCGGCATCCTGCAGACCCTGGCCGACGGGATCAAGCTGTTCTTCAAGGAAGACCTGATCCCCGACCGCTCCGATCGGTTCGTCTTCAAACTGGCCCCGTACCTGGTGATCATCCCGGCGTTTCTCTCCTTTGCCATCGTGCCCCTCGGTGGCGTGGTGACGGTGGCCGGTCACACCTTCGAGCTGCAGCTCTTCGATCCGCCCATGGGCATCCTCTTCCTGTTGGCGATGTCGTCGATCAGCGTGTACGGCATCATGTTGGCCGGCTGGTCGTCCGGTTCGAAGTACCCGCTGCTCGGTTCGGTCCGAGCGTCGGCCCAGATGATCTCGTACGAGGCAGCCATGGGCCTGACGGTGGTGACCGTCGTCCTCATCACCGGGTCGCTCTCCACCCGGACCATCGTCGACAACCAAGCTCAGCACCTGTGGCAGTGGAACGCCATCCGGCTGGGCGTGATCCCCTTCCTCATCTTCATGGTGGCGGTCACCGCCGAGACCAACCGCCCGCCGTTCGACCTGACCGAGGCGGACTCCGAGCTCGTCGGCGGGTTCAACACCGAGTACTCGTCGATCCGCTTCGCCCTCTTCTACCTGGCCGAGTTCATGAACACCATCACCATGTCGGCGATCATCGTGACCCTGTTCTTCGGCGGGCCCGACGGGCCGATCCCCCACATCCCCTACACGGAGTGGCTGTGGCCGATCGTGTGGTTCCTGCTCAAGACCGGCGTCTTCCTGTTCATCTACGTGTGGCTGCGGGCGGCGCTGCCCCGAATGCGGTACGACCAGCTCATGGACCTGGGCTGGAAACGGCTCATCCCGCTGTCGTTGGCGTGGCTGATGATCGTGGCCGGGTTCAGGTTCGCCGCCTGGTGGGGGATCGGGGTGGCCGTCGCCGTCATCGCCTGTGCCGTTCTCATCAAGCGGGCGTTCGCCGTTGGCGACGCCCGGCAGGAGACGCACGCGATCATCCCGCCGGTCGGTCGGTCGGCTGTGGAACAGACCCGAGCTGGCTCCGGTGCCCGCGCCCGAGCGGAGCGACGACTGATGGCGTTTCCCGGAGTGCCCCGCAAGCGCCAGAACTTCCTGGGCGGCTTCAAGCTCACGCTCGAGCATCTCGGCAGGCTGCCTGTCACCAGGCAGTACCCGGAGGAGAAGCGGCCGAAGCAGCCGCGCCAGCACGGCCGTCATGTGCTCAACCGGTACGAGGACGGCATGGAGAAGTGCATCGGCTGTGAGTTGTGCGCAGGTGTGTGCCCGGCCGACTGCATCTACGTGCGGGGGTTGGACAACCCTCCCGACGATCCGGTGTCGCCGGGCGAACGGTACGGATACGTCTACGAGATCAACTTCCTCCGCTGCATCCACTGCGACATGTGCGTCGAAGCGTGCCCGACCGAGGCCATCACCGAGTCCAAGATGTTCGAGTTCTCGTTCACCAACCGGGCCGACGCTATCTACACCAAAGAGGAGCTTCTGGTCGATGACGACGGGATGGCCAAGAAGCTGCCGTGGGAGGACTGGCGGGAGGGTGACGACCTCCACACCTCCGGCTGGATGCGGGCCACCTCGCCGGCGGGCAACGCCGCCTACGAAGGCGAGGTCCAGTGGTCGGGCGAGCTCGGGTACGGCGTACGCGCCCCGAGGGCGGCCAGAGCGGGAAGCGGGACGACGCCACCACCGGGTCCATGCCACTGCGGGAGACTCTCGAGCGCCACCTGCGACCTGTCGACCTTCCGGCGGCCAAGAGGGGACCTCGTGGCGCCATCGGCCGCATGATGGAGAAGGCCGAGCGGTTTGCACCTGGCGCCAGCCGCATACACAAGGAGAAGGTGGAGGCGGAGTACAACGAAGCGTTGGCCGCCGGGAGACAGCGCGCGCGTGGAAACGATCACGACCCGACGCCGCACGCGTCAACCGACGGGGGTAGCCACTGATGCACACCTTCGTAAGCGGGGTGCTTGTCGCCCCGCTGTTGGCCACCGCACACGCTTCGACCGTCGGACATCGGTACGTTCGTGGTGGCTGCGGCCATCGTGCTGGCTGGTGCCATCGGGGTGGTGATCGCTCGTAATCCGGTCCACGCCGCGCTTGATGCTGGTGATGACGCTGTTCGGAATCGCCGTGCTGTTCGTGCACCAGCGGGCCGATTTCCTGGCCGTGGTACAGGTGATCGTCTACGCCGGCGCCATCGTCGTGCTGTTCCTGTTCGTCATCATGTTCTTCGGCGTGGACCGGACCGAGAACATCAGGGCGGAACCGTTGCGCGGTCAGCGACCGCTCGCCGTCGGTCCTGGTGTCCTGGGCCTGGCCGGCGTGCTGGTCTCGGGTCGTCTCTCATTGGACGACGGGAAGGCCTGCGGTCGCCGGGGCGGCCAACGGTGCCGGGCACCAACGTGGCCAAGCTGGGTCGTTCGGTGTTCACCACCTACCTCTTCCCCTTCGAGATCACCTCGGCCCTACTGGTCATCGCCGTGGTCGGTGCGGTGGTGCTGGCTCGCCGGCCCCCGTCGGCCCCGAGCGACGAGAACGACGCGCGACCTGAGCGACCCGATCGACAGAGCAGCCAGGAGCAGCTCGGAGGCGCAGGGCGTGATGAGGATGCCGGCTGCCATCGGGCGGTGGGACGGGTGCGGACACGCATGCGGCCACCGACGACGGCGAGGCCACGCACCTGGCGATTCGACGTTGTGACCGCGACCGTCGACGAGGAGGTGGCACCGTGACCATCGCCGGGGCCTGGTACCTCGGGACTGGCCGCCGTACTGTTCTCCATCGGGGCGCTCGGGCTGCTGATCCGTCGCAACGTGCTGGTGATGTTCATGTGCGTCGAGCTGATGCTCAACGCCGCCAACCTGACCTTCGTCACCTTCGCTCGCATGATGAACGACATCGGCGGTCAGGTCCTGGTCTTCTTCGTGCTGGTGGTGGCCGCCGCTGAGGTGGTCGTGGGGCTCGGCATCGTGGTAGCCATCTTCCGACGGCGGGCCAACGCCACGGCCGACGACCTCCACCTGATGAAGGGCTGAGCGGCCGATGGCCCACCTGACGTACCTTATTGTCTTGCTGCCGCTGGTCGGGTTTGCCGTCCAGGTGCTGTTCGGCCGACGCCTGGGTGACCCCGAGGCGGGCGTGGTGGCCACCATCTTTGTGGCCGCGTCGTTCGTCGTCTCCGTCATGGTGTTCTTCGGGCTCTTGCACGTGAACGCCCCCGTCCGGTCGTACACCCAGACGCTCTGGACCTTCTTGCCGGTGGGCGGGTCTTCACGTCAACGCGGCCTTCACCGTCGACCCGCTGTCGATGACCATGGTGCTGTTCATCACCGGCATCAGCACGCTCATCCACCTGTACTCCATCTCGTACATGAAGGGCGATCGGGACTACCCCAAGTTCTTCTTGTACATGAACCTGTTCGTCGCCTCGATGCTGATCCTGGTGCTCGGGTCGAACATGTTGATCACCTTCGTCGGCTGGGAAGGAGTGGGCGCCTGTTCGTACTGGCTCATCTCGTTCTGGTTCACCCGGGACTCGGCCGCCAGCGCCGGCAAGAAGGCCTTCATCTACAACCGGATCGGCGACGTCGGCTTCCTCCTGGCCATGTTCCTCACCTTCGAGAAGGTGGGCTCGCTCAACTACCGGTGGTCTTCTCCCATCTGTCGCGAGATCGGTCCCGGCAACATCACCGCCATCACCTTGCTGCTGTTCCTCGGCGCAGCCGGCAAGTCGGCGCAGATCCCGTTGTTCCCGTGGCTGGCTGACGCCATGGAGGGCCCGACACCGGTGTCGGCGCTGATCCACGCGGCCACCATGGTCACCGCCGGCGTCTACCTCATGTGCCGCGTCAACCCCCTGCTGCATGCGTCACCCTATGCCGCGCTCACCGTGGCCATCGTCGGCGCGGCCACCGCGTTCGTGGCCGCCACCATCGCCTGCGCCCAGAACGACATCAAGAAGGTGTTGGCCTTCTCCACCGTGTCGCAGCTCGGGCTACATGTTCCTGGCCGTCGGGACCGGTGCCTACGAGGCCGCCATCTTCCTGATGGTGGCCCACGCCTTCTTCAAGGGCCTCTTGTTCCTCGGCGCCGGATCGGTCATCCACGGACTCCACGACGAACAGGACCTGAAGCGGATGGGCAACCTGCGCCGGTACATGCAGCTCACCTTCTGGACATTCGCAGTGGGCTGGCTGGCCATCGCCGGTATCCCGCCGCTGTCCGGGTTCTGGGCCAAGGGCAGCGTGCTCGACGCCGCGTGGGCCCGTCATCCGGCCCTGTGGGTGGTCGGCCTGCTGACCGCATTGCTCACCGCCTACTACATGAGCCGTCTGACCGGACTGGCCTTCTTCGGCAAGGACCGTTGGAACAAGGAGCCCATCGATCCGGAGGACACCGGCGTCCACGCCGATGGCCCCATTCCCGCCCCACACGAGTCCCCGTGGATCATGCGCATCCCGCTGGTCGTCCTGGCCGTGTTCGCCTTTTTCGGCGGTGCCCTCAGCTTCCCGTGGTCGACCCACTACTCCTTACTGAAGTGGGTGAACCCGGTCTTCGGCTCCAACCAGTACAACTCCCACGAGTCGCACCGGGGTGCAGTGGGGCTGGCCACCACTGACGCAGTGATCGCCGTCATCGGTGTCGTCATCGCCCTGACGTTGTGGAACCGCCGACCGGATCGACGTCAGCTCGAACCCACCTTCCTTCGTCGGGTGTGGTTCATCAACGAGCTCTTCGATGCCGTCATCGGTCGACCCGGTGCCCGCCTGGCCCAGTTCTCGGCCACGGTGATCGATGTCGGCATCATCGACGGCGCGGTCAACGGGGTGGCAGGCCTGTTCCGGCGGTCCGGATCGGTGACACGAAAGGCCCAGACCGGGTACGTCCGGAACTACGCCTTGGCCATTGTGCTCGGGGTGGTCTTGATCGTGGCGTTCATGCTGTCTCGGCTGTGGTGGTCGTGATGTCGCACTCGCCTGCGTTCCCCTACCTCACCGTCCTGGTACTGGTTCCGGTCATCGGCGCTGCCGTGGTGGCGCTGATCCCCACCAAGGCCGTAGCCGCATGGTTCCACGAGGCGGTCGGCGTGGCTGTGTCGCTGGTCACCCTGGCGCTCGCTGTGACCATCGCCGTCGAGTTCAAAACCAACGACGGCGGCTACCAGATGACGTCCAATCATGTGTGGGCCAAGGGGCTCGGCATCAACTGGTCGCTGGGTGTCGACGGAATCTCCTTGTTCCTGCTGGTGTTGGCGGCGTTGCTGTTCCCACTCGCCATGCTCGGAGCACGATCGAAGCGGGACCCTCGTGCGTTCGTAGCGTGGATGCTCCTGTTGGAGACGGCGTGCCTGGGCAGCTTCGTCTCGCTGGACCTGGTGCTGTTCTTCCTCTTCTTCGAGCTGACGCTGGTGCCGGCATACTTCCTCATCGGCGGGTGGGGCTATGCCCGCCGGGGTTACGCCGCTATCAAGTTCTTCATCTACACGTTCGGTGGCTCGGCGTTCCTTCTGGTGGGCATCTTGGCCGTGGCCTTCATCCACCAGTCGCAGACCGGGGTCCTGACCTTTGAGCTGCCGGCGCTCATGCACACCCACTTCTCCGGTACCGCCGGCGTGCTGCTCTTCCTGGCGTTCACCGCAGCCTTCGCCGTCAAGGCACCGCTCTTCCCGTTCCACACGTGGTCACCCGACGCCTACGAGCAGGCGCCGACGGCGGGCTCCGTACTGCTGGCAGCGGTGATGGCCAAGCTGGGGACGTACGGGCTCATCCGGTTCGATCTCAACCTGTTCCCTCAGGCGACCAGGACCCTGGCGCCGTTGCTCCTCACGCTGGCGGTGATCGGCATCCTCTACGGAGCCGTCGTGGCCTGCGTGCAACGGGACATGAAACGGTTGGTGGCCTACTCGTCGCTGGCCCAGATCGGGTTCATCGTCCTGGGCACGTTCGCACTGACCACCCAGAGCCTCACCGGTGCCGTGCTCCAGATGGTCAACCACGGGTTGATCGTCGCTGCCCTCTTCATCCTTATCGGGTGGATCTACGACCGCAGGAAGACGTGGCAAGTCACCGAGTTGCGCGGGCTGCAACGCTCGGCTCCGGTCCTGGCCGGGGTCGTCACGGTGGTGGTCATGGCCTCCATCGGCCTCCCGGGCCTCAACAGCTTCGTGGGCGAGTTCCTGGTGCTCTCGGGCACGTTCCTCACCCACCGGTGGTGGGCGATCGCCGCCACCATCGGCACGGTGCTGGCTGCGCTCTACCTGTTGTGGATGTTCCAGCAGGTGTTCCACCGTGAGCCTGACGCCGCCAACGAGAAGACGCGGGACCTGTCGTGGAACGAGCGGTTGATCATCGCTCCGCTTATCCTGCTCATCGTGTTCCTCGGGGTCTATCCCAAGCCGGTCTTGGAACGGATCACCCCATCGGTGAACCAGCTCATCGCTCACGTCGACAAGGTCACCGACACCCATCAACCAGCTGTTGCCACCGGTGGTTCGGCTGTCGGGAGTACCAACGCTGCACTGGGAGGTGAGCGCTGATGCCCGCCGGCCTGCTCCTGCTCACATCCTCGGCCACGCCGCCGCTCCACCTGCCGCACATCGACTACCTGAGCATCCTGCCGGTGCTGATCATGATGGGCGGGGCGGTCGTGCTGATGGGTGCGTCGTCACTGCTGCGCAAGATCTTCGGGGTGGGCGTCGGTACGGTCGGCACCGTGGCCGTCTCGGTGGCGGCCCTGGTGGCAGCCTTGTTCCAGTGGGACCACGTGAGCACGCACGGGGCTTCGGTCACCATCGCCGGTGCTATCGCCTACGACGGGTTCGGCGTGTTCATCCAGATTGTGGTGTCCATCGCCGTGATCCTGACGGCGCTGATCAGCGACGGCTACCTCCGCCGGGAAGGGATCGACGGCTGCGAATTCCACGTGCTAGCGCTGCTGTCGGCATCGGGAGCCATGCTCATGGGGTCCGCCAACGACCTCATCGTGGTCTTTCTCGGGCTCGAGATCCTGTCGATCGCCCTGTACGTGCTGGCTGCGTTCAACCACAAGCGGGTCGAATCGGGCGAGGCAGCGCTCAAGTACTTCATCCTCGGGGCGTTCTCGTCGGCCATCTTCGTCTACGGGATCGCCCTCACCTACGGCGCCACCGGCTCGACCAACCTGCCCGGAGATCGCCGACTACCTGTCCAAGAACGTGGTCATCTCCAACGGCGTGCTCCTGGCCGGGCTGGCCCTGCTGCTGGTCGGCTTCGGGTTCAAGATCGCCGCCGTCCCCTTCCACATGTGGTCGCCCGACGTGTACGAAGGTTCGCCGTCACCGATCACCGGCTTCATGGCAGCGGTGGCCAAGATCGGAGCGTTCGCCGCCCTGCTCCGGGTCTTCATCTCCTCCTTCGGGGCGGTCCGGACCGATTGGCAGCCCATCATCTGGGGCATCGCCATCCTGAGCCTGGTGATCGGGGCCGTGCTGGCGTTGGTGCAGCAGGACGTGAAGCGCATGATGGCCTACTCGTCCATCAACAACGCCGGCTTCATACTGTTGGGAGTGCAGGCCGCCGACACCCGTGGCGTGTCCGCTTCGCTCTACTACCTCCTGGCGTACACGTTCATGGTCATCGGGACGTTCGCCGTCATCACCGTGGTGGGTCGTGACGGCGATACCGGCCATCAGCTGTCGGACTACCGCGGCATGGCCAAGCGCCAACCGGTGTTGGCACTGGCGTTCTCGGTGTTCCTCCTAGCCCAGGCGGGCGTCCCGTTCACCACAGGGTTCCTGGCCAAATTCCAGGTGGTAGCAGCCTCTGTGGATGCGCACTCGTATGTGCTGGCAGTCGTGGCCATGGTGTCAGCGGCGATCGCTGCTTTCTTCTACTTGCGGTTGGTGGTCACCATGTACTCACCGGTGGGCGCCATCGCCGACCGTGCTTCTGATGCGATCGACCCCTCCATCTCGGCCCTGTTGGGTGGCGACCCCGCAGCCGATCCTGATGCCATGATCGACCCGGACGGCATCCGTACCGGCGTCGCCGTCGAGGGTGTCACCGAGGAGCCCAGCGAGCCCGAGGGCATCAGCCTGGCCATCATGACCGAGGCGCCTCCGGGACCCACCGTGGTCGACCGGGTGGTGCAGGTCCCGACGTTGACCTGGGCCGCTATCGGCCTGTGCGTAGCGTTCACCGTTGTGTTCGGCATCATCCCCGGACCGATCATCAACTTCGCCCACCAAGCGACCTTGCTCTTCACCTCCTAGCCCTTCACCTCCCAAGAGGCCGAGCGGACTCCAGCCAAGCGCAGCCGAGCCCAGCGGAGAAGGACCCCAGGCTCGGCATTCTCTTGCCGCTCTTCTGAAGGTCATTACCGGTCCCAGAGGAAGTTGTGGGTTACTGTCAAGGACAGTAATCCGGAGATAACACCCGGATACGGAAGCCGACGGAGGGGAGCCGATCGTGACCAGCACCCAAGGCGGAGTACCGACCCCGGGCACCGGTACGTCGGCAGCGAAGACGGACAAGCGGCAGCGGCAGGACATCGTCCGGATCGTGGCGGCGTTGATCATCGTGATCGTCCTGATCGCCTTCGTCGTGAAGAACAGCGAGCGGGTCGACGTGAGCTTCGTCTTCTTCACCGCACACGTGCGACTCATCTGGGTGCTGCTGTTCACCGCTGTGCTCGGGGCAGTCGCTGATCGCTTGTTCATCTGGCGTCGGAAGAAGAACAGAGCAGCGTCGAAGTGACGGCGTCGACATGACGGCGTCGACGTCATGGCGTCGACGTGACTGAGGAACGTCCCCACCGACTGCGGCGGGTCTCGTCGTGGGTCCTGGTGGTGCTGGCATGCGTGCTCGCTGTGGTCTCGGTGCTGGTGGTCTTCGTTCGCAACGAGGTCCTCGACACTGACACCTATGTGGCCACGGTTGCCCCTCTCGCTTCTGATCCCGCCATCCAGACAGCGGTGGCCGATACGGTAGCCAGGCAGCTCATCGCCAAGACCGACCTGCGACACGAGGTCGCCTCGGCACTGCCGTCCAAGGCGGGGTTCCTGGCCGCACCCATCACGTCGGGCGTGGAGTCAGTGATTCGGCAGGTCACCCTGCAGGTCGTCCAGTCGTCGCAGTTCCAGACGCTCTGGCGCGAGTCCAATCGCAGGGCACACCAGCAGATCATCGCCTTGCTGACCGGTAGCGGCAACGGTGCACTCTCGGCCAACCAGGGGAAGGTCACGCTCGATCTGGGCCAGGTGACGGCGAAGGTGAAGAGTGCTCTCGATGCCCGTGGGATCACCGTCCTCGACAAGGTCCCAACGACGAACGGTCCACACTTCGTGCTGTTCGAGTCGGATCAGATAACAAAGGCACAACGGCTGGTCCGTGCCCTCGATCGCTTGGCGTTGGTGCTTCCCATCGTTACGGTGCTCTGTTTTGTCGGTGCCATCCTTCTCACGAAGAACAAGCGGCGAGGCTTGGTGCGGTCGGCAACCGGGTTGGCGGTGGCCATGGGTCTGCTACTGCTGCTGGTGGCCCTGGCCCGCAGCCAGTACCTCGACTCACTGAGCTCCTCGGTTCCTCGGGTTGCGGCCGGGAACGCCTACGACGCCATCACCGCTTTCCCTCTGGGTACCACGAGGGTGATCCTGATCGTGGCTGCGCTGGTTGCCCTGGGCGGCGTGTTGGCGGGAAACAAACGGTTCCGCCGCTGGGTCGCAGATGCCCGGAAGCCGCGCTGGTTCACCGACAGTCCGGTGCACCTCTGGACCGCTGCCCACCGCCGGGTCGTGCAGTTGGGTGTGCTGGCACTCGGGCTCGTCGTCCTCGTCGTCTGGGACAACCCCACCCCACTGGTGGCACTGGTTGTCGTTGTGGTGGCACTGGTCGTCGTGGCTGTGGTCGGGGTGGTGGGATCGAGCTCGTCCCGGCCTGCCCCTACGTCGGTTGGGCCTCCGTCAGCCGGGCCTGACGACGACGGATAACGGCTACTGCTCGCTCAGAGCGGTCGGCTACCCAACCAGGTCATCGTGGCGCGGTCGGGTGCTCGAGGGGGGTGCCGGCAGTAGCTCCCACTCCGGTGTCCGGCAGTTCGCCATTTCCGGATGCGCCGTCTTTGGATGAGGCATCCGGAGCAGATGCACCGACCCCGACCCCGACCCCGAGCACGTCCTCGTTCGACAGCTCGGCGTCGGCGATGGCCTCGTCGGTCTCCCGCCGTGCCGCCACCATGCGCTTCTCGGCACCGACGGCAAGCAGCCGACCGAGTACGGGGATCTCCCACAGTGACTCGGCACGGAGGATGGCCATGACCACCGGTACCAGATGCTCGGCCGTGTCGAAGACGACGTAGCGAGGAAGCCAGCTCGGATCGTACTTGGCGTTGAACCGCCACAAAGTCTCGATCTGGGCGAAGCTCGACACTCGTTTCAGGAGCCACCGCTCGGCCCGATGGACGGCGCTGTCACCCTTCTCTCCGTCCAGGGTGGAGCGGAGTGCGGCGAAGTTGAGGCTGAGGCCGCCGTAGCCGCCGGCACGGAGATGCTCGATGGTGGAGCACAGGGCGAAGTCGAGGAGCCCGTTGGGGTGCTCACCTGGGTCCCGCCGCATGAGGTCGAGCGAGTAGCCGTTGATGCCTGTGGCCGGTACGAACTGGCACAGCGCCGCCGGCTTGCCTGCCGGGTCGTGGACGATGGTCAAGAGCAGTCCCTGGTCACGGGGGTCGAAGATCCGGCCCAGCATCATGGAGAACCCGCGCTCCTGGTCGCCACGACGGCTGAGACCCATCAGCGTCACCAGCTCGGCGGCAACGTCCCGCGGGAGCCGGGAGGGATCGTGGAACGTGGCCGTGTAGCCGTACTTCTTGATCCGATTGTGGGCTTGGCGCAGGCCTTTCTTGGCCCCTCCGCTCAGCGAGAACTGCTGGACGTCCACCACCGCTTCATCGCCGATGTACACGTTGTGCATGCCGGACTCGCTGTAGATGGGCAGCCAGTCTTCCCCCGCACCCATGATCGCCGGCACCCAGCCATGACCGTCGGTGAACCGGCGGAAGGCACCCCATACCTGCTCCCGTTCGTTCCTCGGGCCGATGGGGTCGGGAGCGATCAGGCAGATCCCGCCGTAGATGGCGTACGCCACCAAGCTGTCCCGGTAGAAGAACCACTGCTTGTCGGAACGGAGTGCGAAGTAGTCGAGCGTGCTGGTTCCATGGCGGCGCACGATGTCCCGGGCCCGGAACTCGGCTGCTCGCCCCGTGCTCAGCCGGCGGTCGACGACCGGTCGGGACAGCAAGAACAGCGTCACGGCGACAAGGCCGATGCCGATGGCCAACAGGCTTGGCGAGAGGAAGTCGTCGAGCCGATCGGGAAGGGGAACGTTGCGGATCCCGACCAGTCGTTCGGTGGTGGCTTGCAGTGCCACCCACCACGAGATGTGGAACCGGTGGTGCCGGCTGAGGTTGGCCGAGATGGTGATCGACACCGTGGCGCAGGGCGGTGATGGCGAGAGCGCCACCCACCAGGGCCACGATCGCCGATCGGAGCGAGGACCAGTCGGACGCGGCCTGGAAGTCACGGCGATTGACGGTCAAGATGACGAGGACGATCACGGCGAAGACCGAGCTCGCTAGATCGGGACGGGCCAGCAGGTGGACGAAGAGCGTTCCGACCAACAGCGCCACGCACACACGCCACGCCCTGCGCTGGCCTCGCAGGATGCCACGGCCCAGCGCCAGCAACCCCATACCGGCCAGGGCGACCAGGGCGCCGGCATCTTCGGACGCCCGCAGGGGAAGGATCTCCAGCAGCAGGTGCAGGTGTCCTCGGAGCGGGGGAGTGACGGCATCGAGGAGGTCGGTAACTCCCGCAACCAGGATGGCGGCAGCGGCCACCCGGCGTACTCGCTTGGTCCTGCGATGGGCTTGGCGGAGATCGGCCGCCGGCGGCCACGACTCGCCTCTCGGGTACGAGGCCACCACCGTCGGGTGCAGGGTCCGTACCATCCGCCGGATGGAGACCAGCGCGCTCGAGGAAGCTGCTCGAGGGGAGATCGGTCTCTGCCAGGAGGAGCCGTACGTGGAGATCGGCGCCCGTTTCGAGTTCGACCCAACTCAACTGTTGCCGATGGACGAAGACCGGTGGCAGCCCCAACCGACCCGCCCGCTCCTCCACCACTTCGGTGGTGGCGCCCACGTTGGCGTAGAAGCCGATCCCCAGGTTGGTCAGCTCCGGTTGAAATGTCGCTGCGGTGATCAGTCCGGTGTGGTCCGAGAGCCACCAACGTGCGCGCCGCATCTCTGGCGGTGTCGTTCGCCCTGGCCTCGGTGCGCACTGCGCTCAAGGTCCCGCCTCCCAGCACCGACCAGGCCCTCCTGCTCAAGAGGCCGAGCACCAAGGCCAGGACAGCCAGGACAATCAGGGCGAACAAGGTGGCAACACTGAGCCGGCTCGCCCATCCGGCCTGGTGGACGTGACGGAGAGCTCGCCCGGCCACTCCGGTGCCGGCGTGTCGGATGACGTTGGGTGTGATCAGGAATCGCAGCAGGACGGCCACGGCGAACGGGACCAGGAGCCACCAGGCGTACCGGCCCAAACGCCGGTAGAGCAGCCGGGAGGTCACGAACCGGGACAGGGCCGACGGGTCGCTGAGGCGATGCAGGCCTTCGAGCCAGGGGGCGTCGTCCTCGGACTGCTCGGCCAGCGATCGCCACCCGTCGCCGGCCAGCGACCGCTGCACGGCGCCAGGCTTCGAGTCGGCAGCCGGATCGAATTCAGTCTCGGAAACGGTGCACTGGGAAGCGTAGGCGTGTTCCCCGGGCTCGACCCTCACGGTGTGGAGACCGGTCGAGGTCTGTAGTCGCAGATCGACGGGACCGGCTTGCTCCATCCCTGTGCCGATCGTCCCGCTGTTGACCGCTGCCACCACGGCGCCGGGATCCGTGTCGAACTCCGGCTCGTGGGTCCCCTGTTGCCTGATGATCCGCCGCTCTTCACCATCGAGGAAGCTGGCGGCTGCCTCCTGGAGCCGAGGGTGGGCCTGGAGGGCCGCCCGTGCCTCGTCGGTGGACGTTCCGTCCCCGGTCAGATCGAAGAGGTTGCCGGCGATGATCAGCACGCCGGGACCACTCCACGAATCCAGGGTTGTGGCCAGCTCGTTGGTGAGGGCCAGGGAGGAAGGTGTGGCCACAGGAGTCAGCAGCAGATCGCTGACGACCATCACCCGTCGGCCGATGGGGATATCGATGATGGTGACGTCGGCGGAGCCGGCTGGTGTACCGGCAGTCGTGGCGGGACCGGTTGGCGTGTCGGCACCAATCACGACGTCGCCGGCGCTGGCGCCGGCGAGCACGTCGGCAGTATCGGCAGCAGTGCCGGCAGCAGTGCCGGCAGCGTCCGCCGGTGGGATGTCGTTGTCCACGCGCCCTCAATCGTAGGGTCCCCTCAGGGTTAGGCTCACCTATGCAGCAAGGACGGAGAGAACAGGCGACGGAGACCAGCTGATGGAAGGCGAGAAGACTCCGTCCAACTGGGCCTGGCACAACGGTCCGCTGGCCCGTCCGGGGGAGGCGGTCGTCTTCGACATGGACGGCGTGCTCTCCGACGCTGCCGGGCGCCAGCACTTCCTGGAACGGGGCCACCGAGACTGGAACCGGTTCTTCGAAGCGTGCGGGGACGATCAAGTGATCGAGGAGCTGGCTCGACTGCTCCACTTGCTCGATCCCCGGCTCCAGGTCGTGCTCCTGACCGGGCGTCCGATCCGGGTGCAGCCACAGACCTTGGTATGGCTCGAGCGTTACGGGCTGCGATGGGACCTGTTGGTGATGCGACCAGGTGGCAACTACTCCCAGGTCACCCGGTTCAAACGGAGAGTGGTGCGTGAGCTGCGAGCTTACGGGTTCGACCTCCGGTTGGCGTTCGAGGACGACCCGGACAACTTCGCCATGTTCCACGACGAAGGGATCCCCTGCGTCTACATCCACTCCGGGTACTACGACTGATCTTGCTGGCCCCACTGACGCCGTCGGGCGATCACCAGGGCCCAAGCGCCCACAAAGGCCAGCGCAGCAAGGACCAACACCGGGGTATCACCGAAACGAACGTAGAGCGTCCGGCCATCCCGGCGTTGCAGCGTGGCGAACACCACCTGGCGAGTACCGAGCGCCGACCGGTCCAACAGCTGTCCCCGGTGGTTGATCCAGGCGCTGAAGCCGGTCGGCGATGATTGGAGTAGGTCCCGGCCTTGTTCCACCGCCTGCACCTGAGATGCGGCGATCTCTTGAGTGGGCACTTGGCTGGTGGCGTACGACGACGTGTTGGTGGGCACGATGAGCACTTGCGCCCCGGCCCGCACTGCCGACCGGCCGCGATCGGCGTAGAAGACCTCGTACGAGATCAAGGTGCCCAGTGGCGCCGCCGGGGTGGGAAGCAGGCCCGTTCCGGTCCCGGGGACGGCGTCGAGTGGTACCGAGGACAGGTTGGCGAGGTGCTGGAAGAACCCCCGGTACGGGACGTACTCGCCGAACGGGACCCGGTGCACCTTCTCGTACCGGGACACGAGGGCGCCGTCCGGTCCGAACGCCACCACCTCGTTGCGGAAGGCGGTGGACGAGACGGTCTCGGTCACACCGACGACCAGCGAGGTGTGCAGGCTACTGGCCAGATGGCTCAGGGTGGACTCCTCCGCCGAGCCGTCGAGCGGGTACGAGAGCGAGACCACGTCCTCGGGCCAGAGCACGAGCTGCGGGGCGTGTCCGTGGCGCAGCTGCAGCATGTGTTGCGTGGCGGCATTCTGAGCGGCGAGCACCACCGCTGGGTTCACCTGGGACTTCCGGAACCCCCGCGCTCCGCCGCCCTGGACGGCCGCAGCGGTCACCGTGCCTCGACTGGGCCCGCCGTCCGGAGCGTAGGCAGCAACGACAGCGACGAGCACCACGCCGATCGATGCGATCGCGCCGACGAGGACGAGGTGGCGAGGGCCGGTCCTTAGAGCCCCACCCCCTCGATGGCTGCTCGCTGCACCCTGGCTCTCTGGCTCTACCGACCCTCGGTCTTGCAACCCTTGGTCTCTCGACTCTGTTCTCCCGGACCCTGCTCCTCTGGATCTTTCGTACCAAGAGGAACGGGTGACGATCTCGGTCACGGCCAGGTACAGGCAAGCCACTCCCACGCCGCCGACGTAGACCGCTGCCGTCAGCAGCAGTGGGCCTCCTAGCCGGGCCATGCCCAGTACCGGCCCGCCCGCCTGGCCCAGGAACACGCCGCCGATGGGGAGGCCGCCGAACGGCCAGGTCATCCGGGCCGCTTCGGCCAGGGTCATCGCCGCCGGGTAGGCGATCGCCCGTACCCCGATGGACCCGGTGGGAACGAGGAGGCAGGCCACGGCAGGAAACAGCGCCTCGATGGCGATCAGGGCGATCGCTCCGGGGACGGTGAACGACCGGGCCCAGAAGAGCCCGGGCACGAAGCACCCCAGCCCAGCCAGCCAACCAGCCCACAGACGAGCCCTGGGTCGCAGGTCGCCCAAGCGCCACCACAGCAGGCCGGCAGCCGGGTACGCCAGGATCCAGAACCCCCACGGTGGGAGGGACAGGGCCAACCCCACGCCGGCCACCATCGACGGCACGGCGACCCCGCCCCGGCGAGGCTTCACGTACTGGTTGGGTCTGTGCCAGCCGACCCCGACGTGCTTCCCGGTTCCGATGTGCTGGGCGACCGCAGCGATCGGAGTACGGCCCGAGCCGCTGCCCGACCCGAGCCGATGCACGCCGGGATGCCCACACCTCGCAGTGCGGCTCCGGCAACGGCCAACGCGCCTTGTGTCGCCACGTCGTCTTCGATCATGGCCACCTTGATCAAGTGGCCCACCCGGTACTGCGGAAAGGCGTCGGGCCAGCGGGTCACGGTGGACTCCGTCGGTGTCGCCGAGAGACGGAGCAGGGGGCGCAGCTCTGCGATCACTGCTTCGGTCAGGGCTGTATCAGAGAGCTGGTCGGCCCGGGTATCACCGAAGCGACCGACGGATACCCGCAGGAGCACGTCTTCTGGCCGGTCCAGGTGTGGCCACTTGACCGACAGGTAGGTGCACCCCGTCATCAGCGGGGTCTTGTTGTTGATGGTGCTGGTGCGCGGCACCAGGAACCCGGTTCCGGTGAGTGGCACGCCGATGGCCTCTCGTCTGATCGCCAGGGTGATGACGCCAACCGAGGCGTACTCCACCGAGTGCAGCAGCTCGGAGGCGACCGGCGTATGTGGTGCCAGCAGCGTTCCGGCTTCCGGAGCCGGGACAGCCAGGACCACACCGTCTACAACGAGATCGTTGGTGCTCCGACCGCCGACCCCTTGGTGGTCGCCATGGGTCGGTCCCGTGATCGTCAACCGCCAGCCACCTCCGGCGCGTGCGAGTGTCTCGACGGAGCTCTGGGACACGAACTCGACGCTCCGGGTCGACAGCCGGTCCACCAGCCGGTCGGCCAGGCTGGCTGTCCCACTCCTGAGGGACCAGAAGACCGGGGCCTTCGACGATGCCGATGTCGGGACAGTGCTACCGGCGGCGGGCGTCGTCGCACTACCCGGTGACGACGGACGCAGTCGCCGCATCAGGCTCCCTGGTTGTTGCGATGCGGTGAGGAGCGCGGGGAACGTTGCCGCCGTACTGAGGTCGTCGACCCCTCCGGCGTGGATGCCACCCACCAACGGGTCGACCAACCGATCGACGATCGGCCGTCCGAGCCGTTCGGTCACGATGTCGGCCACGGCACGATCACCGATCACCGCTTCGAAGTGCCGGGGAAGGACGAGATCCTTGGCTACTCCGGCAAGCTGGCGCCAGGTGAGGATCCCTGAGCCGGCCAACGGCAGCCATCGGGTGGGAACGCCGAGGTTGAGACCTTCAGGCAGCTGCCGAAGCTGTCCTTTGGCCAGGACGGCGGCGCCGGAGGCGCCGACGGGCACCAGCTCGTCGGTGATGCCCAGCTCTTCGCACAGCTCGGTCGCCTCCGGCCGGCGGGCCAGGAACGCGTCGGGAGCGAGGTCGACGACCCGCCCGGCGAACTGCTGCGAGCGAAGCTTCCCCCCCGGCCGGTCACCGGCATCGATGATCACCACGGCGGGCGAACCGGTGCCGGCGTGCGCATCGTCTCCGGTGGCCAGCTCCCATGCTGCCGCCAGCCCGGCAATTCCTCCACCGATCACGGCGATGACCGGCCGCCGGTCATCGCTCATGGCGACCCGGTCGCAGCCGTTCGTTCCCCGTCTGTCTGTGCTGCGGCCTCTTGCACCACACCGGCCAGCACGGTGAGGAAGCGAGGATCGTCGTTGAGCGAGTCAGTCCGAGCGAAGGTCAGACCCACCGATCGGGCCACCCCGGCTGCTTCGACGTCGAGGTCGAAGAGGATCTCCAGATGGTCGGAGACGAACCCGACCGGGCAGACCAGTGCGGCCGAGGCGCCGGAGGCGGCGATGGACCGGAGCTCTTCGAGTAGGTCGGGGCCGATCCACGGATCTGCCGTGCGCCCGGCGCTCTGCCACGCCACCCTCCACTGTTGGGTGAGCTTCGCCGCTGTCGCGATGTCAGCAGCGGACTCGCCGACCTGGCGTGAGTAGGGGTCGCCGTTGCTGACTGCCCTGGACGGGAGGCTGTGGGCGGTGAAGAAGACGACACAGCCGTCCTGGACGTGTCGTGGAAAAGCGTCGAGCTGTGCCGTGACCCGGTCGGCGAGGATCGAGGCGAAGCCCGGGGCGCGATGCCAGCTGGCCACCGGGGTGAACGTCATCGGTGACGGTGCTGCAGCGGCTGCTGCCTCCGCTCGTTCCAGGTACTGACCGGTGCCCAGGGAGGACTGGTGCGGGGTCAGGACGATGCCCACCACTCTTGTCGCACCCGCCGCCGACAGCTCGGCCACCCCGTCCTCGATGGACGGCGTGGCGTACTTGGTCCCGTAGCGGACGATGAATCGGCCGGGCGCGGCGGCGTCGAGCGCAGCAGTGAGCCCGTCGACTTGAGCACGCGTGCGTTCGGTCAACGGAGACACTCCACCGATCGCCTCGTACCGCTGGACCAACTCGGACAGCTGCTCGGGGGTAGGTGGTCGACCTCGACGGATGGCGGTGTAGAACGACTCGATCCCTTCCGGCGTGTCGGGTGTGCCGTGGGCCATGACCAGCACGCCGGTGCTGCCAGCCCGGCGGGGCCCCAACCCCGCCTCCTCCCGGTGCGTGGGGTCCCCAGCCCCACGCCCGGCTGTACTGCCAGCCCGGCGGGGGGTCACTGCGCCACCCCGGCGGGGGGTCACTGCGCCACCCCGGACCGTCCTTCGTGATGCACCAGCTCGGTCAGCTGTTCCAAGATCGCCGGGTCCGTCTCGGGGAGGACACCGTGTCCCAAGTTGAAGATGTACCCCGGACCATCGCCCGCCCGATGCAGCACGTCCCGAGCCTCAGCGGCCACGGTGTCGAACGGGGCCAGGCACAGGGCTGGATCAAGGTTGCCCTGCAGAGCCGTCCTGTCTCCGACCCGTTCCCGTGCTACATCGAGTGGGACCCGCCAGTCGACACCGACCACGTTGGGGCCGGCTGTGGCCATCAAACTGAGCAGCTCGCCGGTACCGACGCCGAACAGGATGGTGGGCACGTCCGGATGGGACGCCGCCAGCTCGGCGAAGAGACGGCGGGTGACGGGAAGGACGAACGCCTCGTAGTCCCGGGGTGTGAGAATCCCGGCCCAGCTGTCGAAGACCTGGGCGGCAGCGGCGCCGGCGTCGAGCTGCGACCGGAGCGAGGCCAGGGCCAGGTCGCACAGCGTCTCGACGAGCTGGTGCCACACGGTCGGCTCGGTGTGCATGAGCGCCTTGATCTTGGTGAAGTTCTTCGACGGCCCCCCTTCCACCAGGTAGCTGGCGACGGTGAACGGCCCCCCGGCGAAGCCGATCAGCGGCACGGCCAGCTCGGAGGTGAGGATGCGGACCGCCTCGATCACCGCCGGGGTGTCCACCTCCGGTTCGAGTGGTCGGAGCCGACCCAGATCGCTCGGGGAGCGGAACGGGTCGGCGACCACCGGTCCGATGCCGGGAGCGACGTCCACGCCGAACCCGATGGCTGCCACCGGCACCACGATGTCGGAGAAGAAGATGGCGGCGTCGGTGCCATAACGACGGACCGGTTGCATGGTCAGCTCGGCCACCAGCTCCGGTTGGGCGATGGCGTCAAGGATGCTTCCGGGGCCGCGTGCCGCCAGGTACTCGGGGAGGGATCGTCCAGCCTGACGCATGAACCACACCGGCACATGCGGCACGGGTTGGCGTCGGCATGCTCGTATGAACGCCGAGTCGTCATGACTGTCGTGGCGAGGAGCGGGCACCCCCGAACGCTACAGCGAGGCCCGTTGCCTGACGGAGCCACCGGCCGTTCGGTCACGGCCCCTTGCTGGCGGGCGTAGAATCGTGAGTTCCCCGGAGCCGGTACGGGGAGTCAGAAGGAGGTGCCGGTGGGGGTCGAACGCGAGCTGCACACCGAGCAAGAGTTCGTGGACCTGGCCTACGCGCGTCTCGACGCCATGCGATCCGACGCCAACAACATGCTCGAAGGCGTCCTGGACCTGGGCAAAGGCGGCACTTTCCAGTCCCGTACCGAGCGCGACGTGATCGTTCGCACCAGCTTGGCCCGGTTGGAGCAGCTCGATATCGGCGACCAGTCGCTGACCTTCGGCCGGATCGACCGGGTGATGGGAGACGGGAACGGCTCCGATGACAGGGCAGACACGGACGGTCTGGTGACCGAGACGTTCCACATCGGCCGGCTGGCTGTGCACAGCGCAGACCACGAGCCGCTGGTGGTCGATTGGCGTGCCCCGGTGGCCGAGCCTTTCTACCGGGCGACCGGACGTGATCCGCAGGGGTTGGTGCTGCGCCGGCACTTGGCCTTCGACGGCCGATCCGTGGTCGGCGTGGAGGACGAGTGGTTTGTCGCTCCTCCCGGGAGCCGAGGAGCAGATGGGGGCCAGGACGGTAGGACATCCACCACCGGAGGCGGCGCTGGTGATGGCACGAGCGGCCCACACGCCACGAACGGCCCACACGCCACGAACGGCTCGGGCGAGCTGGTCATGGGCGACGTGGGCGGCCCTGGGGCCCTGCTGGCCGTCCTGGACCGGGCGCGGTCGGGTCAGATGCAGGACATCGTCTCGACCATCCAGCGGGAGCAGGACGAGATCATCCGCTCCCCGTTGCCGGGCGTGATGGTTGTTCAGGGGGGGCCAGGAACCGGCAAGACGGCCGTGGCCCTCCACCGGGCCGCCTACCTGCTTTACACCCATCGGTTCCCGCTGGAGCGGCAGGGCGTCCTGGTCGTCGGCCCGAACCCGCTGTTCCTTCGATACATCGAACAGGTGCTGCCCTCGTTGGGCGAGACCGGGGTGACCCTTTCGACCGTCTCCGGTTTGGTGCCGGAGGTCCGTGCCCGGGCCACGGAGCCGGCCGAGGTGGCTCGGCTGAAGGGCGACGTCCAGATGGCCTCGGTGATCGCCCGCGCCGTCCGGACCCGGCAGCGCCCCCTGCCGTCTGACATCTCCGTCCCGTACGGTGCACTGTTGCTGCGACTGTCCGCCGCCGACACTCGGGAGATCGTGGCGATGGCGCGCCGCCGCCCCGGGACCCACAATGCCAGGCGCCGCGTGGTGGAGAACGCCGTCGTCCAGGTGCTGGCCGATCGAGCTCGCCGGACCCAGCAGACGTTGAGCACGGGATCTTCGACCACCATTGCCGCCTTCCCCGGCTACGAGGACCCGTCCGAGCTTTCCGACGACGAGTTCGACCTCGAGGACTTCTCCCGGAAGGTACGCCGGATACCGGAGCTGGCGATGGCCCTGGATCGCATGTGGCCCCGCCTCTCGCCCCACGAGCTGCTGCACGACCTCTACGGGGCGCCGGCGCTGATCCAGGCCGCCGGACGAGGGAGCCTCTCCCCGTCGCAGATGGCGTTGTTACGTCGGGACCGCTCGACGTCGTTCGACGATGTTCCGTGGACGCCGGCAGACGCTGCGCTGATCGACGAGGCCAGGCACCTGCTCGGACCACGCAACGGCTCTGCCGACGACGCCACTCGCAACTACGGCCACATCGTGGTGGACGAGGTCCAGGACCTCTCGCCGATGCAGCTGCGGATGCTGACCCGGCGGTCGCTGTCGGGATCCATGACCGTGGTGGGCGACATCGCCCAGGCCACTGCCCCGTGGGCACCCCGTAGCTGGACGGACATCACCGACCACCTCCCTCGCCGACGCCCGTCCCGCCTGGTGGAGCTCACGGTGAGCTACCGCACGCCGGCCGAGGTCGTCGAGGTAGCCGCCAAGGTGCTGGCTATCGCTGCTCCCGAGCTCAAGCCGCCCCGGCCGGTGCGGCGAACCGGCAGCCCGCCTCGGATCATCACGGTCGACGACACAGGCGACACAGGCGACACGGCGCTCGCTCGCCGAGTCGCCGACGTGGCGGCCGAAGAAGTAGCGGCGGTCTCACCTGGTCGGGTGGCAGTGCTTGCTCCCCAAGAGCTGCTCGGTCCCATCGCCGACGCACTGGCCGCATCAGGGTCTCCGGTGGTCGATCCCCGGGATATGCGGAAGGGCGGCCTGTCCGATCCCCTGGTCCTCCTACCCGCCGAGGCTGCCAACGGGTTGGAGTTCGATGCCGTGATCGTGGTGGAGCCAGGCCTGATCGCCGGAGAGACGGCGAGAGGTCTGCGGACGCTCTACGTGGCGCTGACCCGCCCCACCCAGCATCTGGTGCTGGTTCATGCCCGGCCGCTTCCCGCCCCGTTGGCGGGAGTCCACTGATCAGAATCGACACAGCCGGGCAAGGGGCCGGGGACCCCACACACCAAGGAAATGACGGGGTTGTCCCCCCGCCAGGCAAGTGACACAGAACGGTCACAAATCTCCCAGAATTTCCCCCTTGACCCGTGCCTGAAACAGCCTCAGGCTCAGTGTTGGCCCTGAGTGCACAGCATCGACTAAGAAATACGCCGTGACTCAGGCTCTCGCTGTCGAGCAGGCTTCGCTGCCGCAACGGCACCGCCCTGACCGTCCTCCCATGCTTGCCGTCGGTGTGATGATCTGGCTCGGGTCGGAAGTGATGTTCTTCAGCGGGTTGTTCGCTGCGTTCTTCACGATCCGTGCCCATGCCACCGTGTGGCCTCCACCGGGTACGAAGCTCGACACGATCCAGGCCGGCGTCTTCACGGTGATCCTGCTGGCGTCGAGTTTCACCATGCAGAAGGCCGTGTTCGACCAGGAGAAGGGGAAGCGGAGCCAGGCCAAGATCTGGGTGACGATCACCCTGATCATGGGGGCCGCCTTCGTGAGCAACCAGTTCTACGAGTGGATCACCCTCACCACTCGGCCAAGCACCAACGCCTATGGCTCGCTCTTCTTCATCATGACCGGGCTCCACGGGCTGCACGTGTTCCTGGGCCTCGCGGCCATGATCTTCCTGCTGGGTCGGCTCAAGGGCCCGAAGGGCGACCCGGGTGAAACAGCGGTGTTCCAAGCGGTCAGCTACTACTGGCACTTCGTGGACATCGTGTGGATTGGCCTGTTCAGCTGTCTCTTCCTCCTCAAATAGGTGCAAAGCGGAATGCGGAGTCTTTTTCGGGGTCGCTACGTAGTGCCAGCCCTGCTCTTTATGAGCGTGGGGCTTGTCGGGCTGCTCACGTTCTCTTCCTCGGTTTCGTCCGCCAGCACGACCGCTGGTAGCTCCTCGAGTCTCTACTCGGCCCAGAGCGAGAGCCCGTCCGGAGACGGCATCACCACCATGAAGCTGCCCGATTCGTACATCGCTCCAGGGCAGGCTCTCTTCGCTGCCAACTGCGCCAGCTGTCACGGCGCCGACGCAACCGGGACGGAACGTGCTCCCAACCTCCAGAGTCTCGGGGCGGGGACCGTCGACTTCTGGGTATCGACGGGGCGCATGCCGCTGGCCGACTCGAGTATTCAGGCCGATCGGAAGCCACCTCGTTTCAATCGGCTCCAGACGCTCCAGATCGCCGCTTTCGTCCAGTCGTTGGCACCGGGAGGGACCACGGTGCCCAACGTCGACCTGAGCGATGCCAGCCTGTCCAATGGCGGGCGGCTCTTCACCCTGAACTGTGCGGCGTGCCACACCATCACGGGTTCCGGTGATGCCCTGGCCGAAGGTGCCTACGCTCCGAGCCTGCACGTGGCCACCCCCCAGCAGATCGTCGAGGCGATCCGCTCCGGACCCGGCAACATGCCCCACTTCGGTCCGGGCAACATCTCGAATGCCGAGGCGCGGGACATCACTGCGTACGTGCACTCGGTCATCCAGCACCCCATCAACCGAGGTGGCTTCGGCTTGGGGGGGATCGGGCCGGTGGGTGAAGGTTTTGTCGGGCTCCTCCTCGGGGTCGGCGCGTTGATGCTCGTCTGCTTCTGGATCGGAGATCGCACGTGAGCGACGAACCAGTCCCCGAGGAGCCCTCGGGCCCGCTACCGGTCGCCGCACTCGACGACCCTCACATGCAGCCCTACGCCAAGCATCCCGATCGGGCGCAGGCGGTGGCAGCGCTGGCCATGTTCATCGGCATCCTGGGGTTCATCGGCTTCGGCATCACCTACTGGGTCAGCGATCAGACCCAGTGGGAGGCAGCCACGCTCGGCGTCGGCATGCTCGGGTTGGGCTTCGGGGTCATCGCATGGGGCAAGTACCTGATGCCTCAGGGGCCGTTCGTGGAGGAGCGCCACTCCAACGCCTCGACGGAAGAAGAGCGGAACGCGATGGTTGCCGCCATCACCCAACGGGGTGGCATGGTGGTCCAGCGTCGCAAGGTGCTGGGTGGCCTCTTCGCCTTCGGGTCGTTGGCGATGGGTGTCGTGATCGCGTTCCCGCTGATCCGCTCGCTCGGTCCCAAGCCGGGACGGTCGTTCTTCGTCACCAACTGGAAGAAGAACTCGCCGCTAGCCACCGTCGATGGCCGTTTGGTGAGCGTGAACGACCTCGAGGTCGGTGGCGTGCTCACTGTGTTCCCCCAGGGGTTCGAGGGTTCGTCACCCGACCAGACCATCCTCCTGCGATTGGAAGAGCTGGGCCCCAACGACCCGCCGCTGGTCCTCCAGTCTCCAGGGCGGAGCGATTGGACCGCTCGCGGCTACGTCGCCTACTCGAAGATGTGCACCCACCTGGGATGTCCGGTCGGCCTCTACCAGGAGCAGACCTTGCAGCTGGTGTGCCCGTGCCATCAGTCGATCTTCAACGTGCTAGCGGGAGCGGTGCCTGAGTTCGGCCCGGCTCCCCGTCCGCTTCCTCAGCTACCGATCAAGGTGGACGAAGATGGCTATCTGGTGGCCCAAAAAGGTTACGACCAGGCGGTCGGCCCCGGGTTCTGGGAGCGCCCATGATTGACGACGCCGTAGCGTGGGCCGACGACCGCCTCGGTATTGCCAAGGGCGGACGCACCTTCCTCGACAAGATCTTCCCCGACCACTGGTCGTTCATGCTCGGCGAGATCGCTCTGTACTCCTTCGTGGTCCTGATCGCCACCGGGATCTTCCTGAGCCTGTACTACGTCCCTTCCGCTCACGAGGTCATCTACCACGGCTCTTATCTTCCGCTCCGAGGCCAGAAGGTGTCCGAGGCCTACGCGTCGACCGTCGGACTGTCCTTCGACGTGAAGTCCGGGCTCCTGATGCGCCAGACCCACCACTGGGCGGCCGACGTCTTCCTCGGCTCCATCGCCGTGCACATGGCCCGCATCTTCTTCACCGGGGCGTTCCGCAAGCCACGTGAGCTCAACTGGATCGTCGGTGTGACGCTCCTCATCCTCGGCATCGTGAACGGCTTCCTCGGCTACTCCCTCCCGGACGATCTGGTGTCGGGAACCGGTATCCGTATCGCCTACTCGATCATCGAGTCGATCCCGTTGGTGGGCTCGTACATCGGCACCTTTGTCTTCGGAGGGAACTATCCGGGGAACGGTGTCATCATTCCTAGGTTCTTCATCCTCCACGTGCTCATCGTCCCGGTGATCATCGGGGCCCTGATAGCCGTCCACCTGGGGCTCCTGGTGAAGCAGAAGCACACCCAGTTCCCGGGCAAGGGAAAGACCGAGCACAACGTGGTGGGCACGCCGATGTTCCCCACCTTCATGGCCAAGACCACCGGGTTCTTCTTCATGACCACGGCGGTCCTGCTCCTGTTGGGCGGCTTTGCCCAGATCAACCCCATTTGGCAGTTCGGCCAGTACCAGCCGTACCAGATCTCGTACGCGGTCCAACCTGACTGGTACATGGGCTGGCTCGACGGAGCGCTCCGTATCATGCCCAGCTGGGAGTGGGTCGGGTTGGGGGCACACCATCCCGCTCGAGATCTTCCTGCCGGCGGTGGTGTTCCCAGGGCTGACGTTCAACCTCTTCATCATGTGGCCGTTCATCGAGGCCAAGTTCACGAAGGACTTGTACCCGCACAACCTGCTCGATCGCCCACGTGATCGTCCCAAGCACACCGCGTTTGGCGCAGCGATGCTGATGTTCTACTTCATGCTGTTCTGCGCTTCCTCGACCGACGTGATGGCCAACTTCTTCAAGGTGGAGCTGAACACGGTCCTGTGGACTTTCAGGGTCATTGTCTTCGTGATCCCGATCATCACGTACTTCGTCACGTACCGCATCTGTAACGAGATGCGTGCGGCCGAGGGAATCGGCAAGCGGAAGCGTGCCGGGATCGTCACTCGGTCCGCCACCGGGGAGTACTCCACCGAGATTGCTGATCCCCGTCCGGGTGATGGGCACGAGGAGCTCGAGGCGGTGCCGGTGCCGACCTACATCAACCTCGTACCTGATGAGCTGGCTACCGGGCCCGGTGTACGCCGGGTCATGCGCTGAACGCTGAACCTCTGAGGGGGCGAGGCCTCACTCCTCAGGCCAGCTCGTCGCTGTCTGCGGTGTCCGGGAAGGGGATGAACTCGTTGATCAACAGAGTGGCGAGCTCGTGGTCACCCAGCGGATGCGCAGTGGGGTCGAGCACACCTCGCTCCGCCAACGTCTCGGTGAGCCGGCCGAGCACCATGTCGGGGTCCAGGGGGTCGACCCCTTGCTGCCAGGCCTGGTAGTGCTGTTGGTCGGCGAAGCAGTAGGCCTTTCTCGATACGGAGTACCGTAGGTTGTCGCTCGAGTAGGTGGCCATGGTCTCTGGCTCCTCGTCGGCGTCGGAGTCAGCGCTTCGGCCGGAGAGCCGCCACTGCCGTTCGCCGTGCCGGTGCAGCCGCATGGATGCCCGGTTGACCGGCGGCTGATCATCCTCGACCCCGACCGGTAGGACGGCGTGGAAGACGCTGTCGGCGTCGAGCACGACCGCGCTCCCCGGGGTCGGTGTCAGGGCTGCTTCTTCGCCGTTGGTCTCGTAGCAGACGAACTCGCCCCCCACGCCGCCTTCGACGTAGGCCACAGCGGTCGCAGTGGCGATGCGTCGATCTTCGAACAGTCCGGAGTGGTGCATCACCACCAGCAGCCACATCGGGAGCTGGCTGCGGTCTGCACCGAGAAACTCGGGAATGTCAGTGTGCAGCGGCAGCTCTTGGCCGGGCAACATGACGTTGGCGTACACCAGGGTGGGGACGACGAGTGGGAGGTCGAAGATCAGGCGGGCAGCCTCGATGAAGTCCTCGTGGTGGAGGAACTTCTCGATGCCAGGGACAGCCGTCTGGTCGTGGTAGGCGTAGTTGGCTCCGAAGTAGTTGGTCCTGGCCAGACCGGCATGAAGCGCCGCCCGACCTGCTGCACAGCCGGTCTGGCGGAAGTGCATGTCCACATCGGCGCGGCCCGCCAGCCCGGGAAACCGTTGCGGAAGTGCCGGGGTCGAGCCATCGGTGTGGGGCGTGAGGGTTCGAATGTCCGAGGATGAGGATGGGGCCGGCTCGGCTGGTAGTTCCGTAGCCTGGCCAGGCTCCTGCATCGGCCGCTGGTTGACTGCGTCGTAGAAGGGGAACCGGTGCCAGACGCGCACCATCCGGTCGATCTCGTCGGCCCCGAGTAGCGCATCCACACGGTGTACGACCACGGCACGAATCGTAGCCACGGAGTCAGCCCGCTGGTTCGGCACCCGAAGCAGCTCGGTCGGTCCTTCCGGCCCCTGCTCGACGAAACCCGCTGTCCAGCCGTTCGGCTCAGCCGGTGCCGGCGAGCCCCGATCCAGGACTAACACCCAGCGACGGCCCCTACAGCGCCTACGACAGGCTCAGACAGCGCCACCCCGGCGGCTCTCCACTGTGGCACCGATCCCTGCGGAGATGATCAACGCAGCAGAGATGGGAGCGAGCCAGATGCCGAACACGAACGTCAGAGCCAGCGCGAAGGCTCCCATGCCCAAGATGAAGGGCCAGATACTCGATGAGGGGAACGAGTCGATCGTTCCCGACCCCTCCTCGATGGTCGCATCCGGGTCGTCTTCCAGCCGCGGCTTCATCCGTCTCGACCACCACAGAAGGTAGCCACCCGGGAGCAACCCCAAGCCGGTTGTTCCGATCAACATGAGGAACCCGCCGTCCTCGTAGCTGGTGAACCAGTAGATGATGCCGATGACGCCAAAGAAGAAAGCAATGCCGAGCAGTATCAGCGATTCCACTTTCATTGTGCAGCTCCTACTGGCTCACGATCGCTCTTGTTGGCCTTCTTGTTCTGGTGCGCGTTGACCACTGTCCGATGCTCAGGATGGTTGTAGTCCCAGGTGGGACGTTCCGAACGAATCGGCGGCAGGTGGGTGTAGTTGTGGTGTGGTGGCGGCGAGGTGGTGAACCACTCCAGCGCATGCGCGTCCCAGGGGTTGGAGCCGGCGGCCACAGGTTTGCGCCATGATACGAACAGGTTGGCCAGGAAGAACAGGAAAGAGAAGCCGATGACGAACGCTCCGACGGTGGAGAGCATGTTGAGAGTCGTCCACCCAGCGGCAGGCGAGTAGTTAGCGATGCGCCGCGGCATCCCACGAAGGCCGACGAGGTACTGCGGCATGTAGCAGAGCCAGAATCCGATGAACATGAACCAGAAGTGGAGCTTGCCCAGGGATTCTCGGAGCATCCGACCGAACATCTTCGGGTACCAGAAGTAGAACCCGGCGAACCCGGCGAACACTGCCGTCCCGAACAGGACCTGGTGGAAGTGGGCGACCACGAAGTACGTGTCGTGGGTCATGAAGTCCACCGGCGGCGAGGCCAACAGGACGCCCGTCACACCTCCCATCAGGAAGGCGAAGAGGAAGCCGACAGAGAACAGCATCGGTGTCTTAAAGCTGATCTGCCCCCGCCACATGGTGCCGATCCAGTTGAAGAACTTGATGCCGGTCGGCACGGCAATCAGATACGACAGGAGCGAGAAGAAGGGCAGCAGCACGACCCCGGTGGTGAACATGTGGTGGGCCCACACGCCTGTGGACAGGGCGGCGATGGTCATGGTGGCAAACACCATGCCCCGGTAGCCGAAGAGCGGTTTCCGGGAGAAGACGGGAATGATGTCCGTCACTATCCCGAAGTAGGGCAAGGCGAGGATGTACACCTCCGGATGCCCGAAGAACCAGAACAGGTCTTGCCAGAGCACGGGCACACCACCGCCCTGGACGCTGAAGATGTGCGTGCCGAAGTGTCTGTCACAGAACAGCATCACCACGGCAGCGAAGAGGACCGGGAAAGCGATCAGGATCAAGATGCCGGTCACCAGCATGTTCCACGAGAAGATCGGCACGCGGAACATGGTCATGCCCGGCGCTCGGAGATAGAAGATGGTGGCGACCAGGTTGACACCGGTGAAGATGGCGGAGAACCCGGTCAGCGCCAGGGCCATCAACCACAGATCGCTGCCGGCTCCCGGTGAGTTGGTGGCGTTCGACAACGGCGCGTACGACACCCAGGCGAAGCTGGCGGCGCCACCGGCCACGAAGAAGCCGGAGAGCATGGTGATCGAACCGCTGAGGTACAGCCAGTAGGAGAGGGCATTGAGCCGGGGAAAGGCCATGTCCGGGGCGCCCACCTGGAGCGGCACGATGTAGTTGGCCAGGCCACCGAAGGCGAACGGACCGGCGAAGAGGTACATCATGATGCTGCCATGCATGGTGAACAGTTCGTTGTATGTCTGGAACGACACCAACGTGTTGGTCGGAGACGACAGCTGGGCTCGGATGACCAGGGCCATGATGCCGGCGATGAAGAAGAGGATCAGCGAGGTGATCATGTAGCTCTGCCCGATGACCTTGTGGTCGGTCGAGGTCAGCCACTTGAGAATGCCGGTAGGGCCCTCGTGGTGGACATGATGATCGTCCGTTCCGTGGTCATCGCGGTCTTCGGGACCACGGATGCCGGGGCGTTCAGCGAGGATCGTCATGCTGCTGCCTTTGCCGTAGAAGTGGATGCGGACACACTGGCACTCAACTCGAGCTCGTACCGGCTGGCGTGGGCTTCGCGTTCGCCGGTGCGTTGTTCTGCGCGCCGGAGCCGGATCCCTGGAGCGTGTGCCCTGCCGCCACTTCGCTTGCCGCCCATGCTTCGAAGTTGCTGGAGCTCACCGACTTCACGCTGAAGAGCATGTCGGTGTGGTACAGCCCGCAGAACTGCGTGCACTCGCCGAGGAAGGTGCCGGTCTTCACCAGGTCGAGGTCGAAGACGTTGGTCACGCCGGGCTGTGCGTACCGGCTGAAGTTGAAGTCCCGGACGTAGAAGCCGTGGACGACGTCGTCGGAGACCAGGGTGATCTGCACGGTCTCCCCGACTGGGACCACCATCTGCGGCCCGTGGTTGTCAGGACCGTTGGTGAGCTCACCGGTGACGTCGACGTTCAAGTTGGGATAGTCGAACCGCCAGCCCCACTGGAAGGCGGTGACGTGGATGTCGACAACAGGGTCCCCGTTCGTCGATGTGACGTTGGAAGCGACGGTGGCGTCGACGTTGTTCTCGGTGAGCACGGTGAAGGCGAACAGGACAGCCACGATGATGATCGGGACGACGGTGTAGGTGATCTCGAGCCCGACGTGCTCGTGGAACTGACGGGGCATCACGTCGGAGCGCCGCCGGTAGCGGAAGATGGACCAGATGATCAGGATGGCCACGATGCCACCGACGATGATGCCGGTCGTCATCATCCCCGAGTACAGCTTGAAGGTCTCCTGCCCCTGCTTCGTGACTCCTCTGCTGGCTCCGTAGCTCGGGTAGGTGCAGCCGGCGAGCAGCAGTGCGACCCCGACGATCGCAGCCCCGGCCCAGCGATGTCGGCGCTTTGACTCCGTCCGTCCCGCCGACCCGGTCGACCCGGTTCCATCCATGCCGGAGATATTGGGTTCTGGGATCGTTGCTGGGAGGCTCCGGCTGCGCGGCGGTTCGTACGAGCCAGTCGAAGAGGCGTTCACGGCGATGACACTAGCGGGCGTCGGCCTGCAATTAGTAGTTGACTGCAGCGACAGATTTGTGCGCGCGTTCTTCCAGGTCAGAAGGGTGTCGGTGCCTGAGGTTTCAGCCCTCTGGTGCCAGGTGATCCGTTGACTCCGAAGCGGCCCACGAGAACACGCCTCGTGCCATGGTGGAAGTCGCCAGCTCTGCCCGTTTGGCGAAGACCATCTGGCGGACCTGATGGACGCCAGGGTCGTTCGGGGCGGCCAGGGCGGCCAGCTCGGCAAGGTGTCCTGCCAACCGGAGCTCCGGATCGTCTTCCGTCTCGGTCAAGGCCAACGCCCGGTCGGCGAGCACGGATGCGCCGCCGACCAGGTCTGCCAGCTCCCGGGCGACCACTGCCTCGGGTGCGGGCTTGAGGCTCGATGGATTGCCGTCCCACCACCCTCCGTACAGTCGCCAGACCGTCCGGACCACGAACTCCGGCTCGTCGTAGACCGGCTGTAAGTAAGGACGTTCCATGAGGTGGGCCGGTGGCGTCACCGTATGGATGATCTCGTCGAGCCGAGCTCCGGCGTTCATCAAGGCCAACGTCTGGTCGACCAGCGACTCCAGCAGCTCGGCGGTATCGCCCAGCGCCTGGCGGATCCGGTCGGCGCCGATGACGGGGTAGCCGTGGCCGGGCAGCAGGACCTCAGGAGTAGCGGCATCAGGCCCTGTCGCACCAGGACTCTCGAACAGCCGCAGCATGTCCCGGAGGGCTGCCGCCCACTCCCGTGGGTACCGCTGCACCTTCTGCGGGTTGCCGGCGTTGGGGGAGGCCCAGATGAAGAGGTCCCCACAACACAGCACCCGCCGTTCCGGGATCCAGGTCCACGTATGGTCGTCGGTTTCACCCCGGGCATGGCGCAGCTCGGCCTTGACATCTCCCACTATCAGCTCCAGATCGTCCCGGTAGGTCCGGTCCGGATAGCGGTAGGTGGTCGGCCAGACCAGACCGGACAGGCCGAACTGGCGCCTGTTGATGATGCCGTTGTACCCGGCGGTGAGAATGTAACGATCGAACCGGGCCGGGAGCGCCTCGTGTGCGACGACCTGCGGCATCGGCCATCCGTTCTCGGTGGCCTCCTGTTCCCACACCGGCACGCCGAAGACGTGATCGATATGACCGTGCGAGTACACAGCGGTGTTGAGCCGGCTCGCACTCCACGTTCGGAGTGCGCGGTGCACCTCACCAGCCAAGTAGTCGCTGCCAGTGTCGACGAGGAGCAGTCCGTCGTCGGTATCGATGGCGGACACGTTGGCGAACGAGGGGGCGAACGCCACGCCGTCGGCTACCTCGGCCAACCCCCCTGTCGTTGTGAACGGGTGGATCTCACCGATGGGCTGCTCACCTCGCCACAGCCGTTCACTGACAGCCAGCACGTCATCGTTGGGCATGCAGACCCCCTTCGGTCACACGTGCAACCTACGCCTACCTGTTCGGTGATGCCGACTCGCCGGATATCGCCTGTCCTCTGGGTGATGCCGAACTCTGTCCCGGCCACATCGGTTCCTCTGGGACCTCCGAACCGCCTTTCTGCTGAGCCTGTTACTCCTCGGGGCTCGGTGTCTCGCCGGAGCGAGTCGCACGACCGGCCAGCCAACCGGCGCTCCGTACGGTGCGTCGGATCTGCGCCTTTGTCGTTGGCCCGTGTTGCTCGACGGTCTTGGACGCAGCCTGGGCAGCGGTGCCGGCTTGGCGTCCGAGCCATCGGGCGGCTACGTCAGGTGTGGTCACCGTGGGCGAGGATCCAGCGAGCGGGGGTCCCACCACCGGGTCCGGTGGAGCGACAGGACCCTGTGGCACTGCGACCTTCACGTCGGTGCGGGTGAGCGACGCCAGTCGAAACAGCCCGACGGCACCCAGCTCGACGACGATGATGCCTTCGATGTCGGGACGCACCTGGGGGAGGATGGGCGCCAGAGCCAACACGACTGCAACGACGTAGGCCAAGATGACATGGAGCGGGCGCGGTACTACCCGTAGGAGGCCGAGCGGCCCCTTGGCGGTGACGGCCAGGAGGGCCAAGATCGCGGTTCCGGCGAGGAGGAGACCGCTTCGTTCGACGTACAGCGACAGATCGGCGAACGCCACCGCTGCCAACAGCTCCCCGAGCTGTAAGACCCAGAACGGTACGACCCGCTGGGTGAGCTTCTCCGTGGATCTGACGGGAGGCGTACTGTCATCCCCGACCTCTGCAGAGCCGGGCATGGGCTGACCGGACGTGGCGCTACTCCTTGACTGTTGGGGACGCGTCGTTCTTGGGCTCGACGACCGTTGTCGTCTTCACGGTCGTGGTAGCCGAACCGTCCTTGCCCCCCTCGTCCAAGCCCTTCTTGAACTCCTTCTGGGCTGAGCCGAGCGAGCGAGCGAGCTTAGGAATTTGCGTGCTCCCGAACAGGACGAGCACAACGACGACCAGGACGATGATCCCGTCCACGCCGAATATGTCCGCGGGCATGCCGAGGTGCATTGCTATCTCCTTTGTTGACTACCTACCAGGTTAGACCTGTAAGAGGCTCAGGTGAACGGCTCGCTGCACTGCCCTGCTGTTGCCTGGACCTCTACCAGAACAGAAGGTACTTCGACGCCAAAACGGTGCCCGGATGACGGCACCCGAGACGTGTACCTCGGTGGTCCTCCTACTTCCCGGACCAGTTGGGCTTCCGCTTCTCGGCGAAGGCGGTGGGACCTTCCATGGCATCGGCCGATCCGAAGACCTCGGGCACGGCCGCGTTGCTGATGGCCCACGCTTCGGTGTCGGGGAGCTCGCCGGCCAGCTTCATCACTCGTTTGGACACCCGGACGGCCAGAGGAGCATTCTCGGCGATGGTCTCGGCTAGCGCCAACGCTTCGTCCATCAGCCGGTCGGCCGGTACCACCCGGTTGATCAACCCAATGGACAGCGCTCTGGCGGCGTCGATGGGATCGCCGGTGAGGGCCAGCTCTAGCGCGATTGCTCTCGGCACCCGCTTCGGGAGCCGGATGAGCCCACCACCGGCGGCCATGAGGCCCCGCTTCACCTCGGGAATGCCGAACTTCGCCTCTTCGACCGCTACCACCAGATCGCACGAGAGCATGATCTCGCATCCACCGGCGAGTGCCGAACCGTTCACGGCGGCGATGATCGGCTTGGGAAAGTCCCGCTGTGCGATCCCGGCGAAGCCGCCGTTGGCCGACATGATGTCGGCACCCTCCCCGGACGCGAACGCCTTCAGGTCCATGCCGGCGCTGAACGCCTTGTTACCGCTTCCGGTGACCACCACCACCCAGCAGTCGTCGTCCGCTTCGAGCTCGTCGAACGCGCCGGCCATTGCCTGGGAGACGGCGCCGTTGATGGCGTTCCGAGCCTCGGGCCGGTTGATGGTGAGGATCTCGATGTGGCCGCGCCGTTCGCGCAGCAGTTCGGGTTGCAGTTGTGCAGACGCGGCCATCTCCTCTGCCTACCACTCCTCCACGAGCTCGGCACGTCTCCATCACGCTGAAAGGATGGCTGGAGGTGAAGTCTCCCGTTGAAAAAGCCTGCACGGTGAAATTCTCCTTGACAATCACAAGAACCTGGAGTTAGATGCGACCACGACCAGTTTGGGAAACGAAGAGTGTGTACCATCGGGTCGAGAAGCACGAAACACAGGTTCACTGACTAAGCGAAAGCAGGGGGATGTACATGTTCCGGGGACGCCGCAGTACAGCAGCACCCACCCGCGATTCTCAAAATGAGAAAACTCTCGCGGGGGGGGGGGTGGGGAGTAACTCCCTAAGTTTTTCCCACTCAGAGTCACGTAATTCTCACTTCACCGGCGGCTCTGCCCGCCGGTTTTTCGCGGCCATAACAGCAACACTCCTGGTTATAGGCGTAATAACAGGCACTGTGGCTGGAATTGGCGTCACCACAGCCAGTGCAGCCACCCCGTTGTCGATAACCACGACCTCACCACTGCCATTGGCACCGCTGAATACCCCGTACTCGGTCACTTTGACAGCAACTGGTGGTACTGGTTCTGACACCTGGAGCGTAGCTACTGGGTCCACACTGCCCAGCTGGCTGAGCCTGAATCGGCAACTGGGGCACTGTCTGGCACCCCTACGACAGATGCCACCGCCACCTTTGCAGTGACCGTGACTGACTCGGCCAGCCCTGCTGACACGGCCACTTCGGGTCAGCTCACGTTGTACGCCGGCAACGGTGGTACACAGCCGTTCTCGCTGAACATGACCTCGGGTTGCTGGACGGTGCTGTCCAACGCCCGGGACCCCACAGCCCTTCCCGCCCCAGACCACCACGACGCTCATCGGCACCGTGGCCCCGCTGACCGGTGTCATCACCGATGCCACGCTGAGCCTGCCTGTCCAGAACGGCGTCTGCAGGAAGGCAGCAGGGGGATGTACCAACTACTTCATGAATGAAGTGAATCCCGGCACCGCCACCGGTTCGATCAACTCGAACGGCGACCTCACGCTCAACGACAGTCTCTCTTACACCCTCGACGTTACCGCGCCTGTGATCGCCCAGTGCCTGTCGACTCCGATCAACATGCTCTTCCAGTCCACTGCGCCTTACAACACCAGCACCGGTGACGTGACGCTGGTGGCCGCCAACTACAACATCCCGAACTTCGGCGGCCTGCCAGGGACAGGGCCTCCCGCTGGTCCCAACTCCTGTGGCATAGCCCAAGGAGCGATCAATGGTGGGGGTTACCCCGATCAGGTCGCCGGCAGCACCAACAACAACACCACGCTCAACCTCCAGGGCACTGGTCTTCCCATCCCACCACCACCGGGGAAGACCACCACGAACGTGCTCACGACCAGCCCGACCAGCCCGCAGCTCCAGGGCACGTCGGTGACGTTGACTGACACGATCAGCTCGGGAGGGAGCAAGGCCACCGCTGCCACGGGCAACGTCAACTTCATGGCCAACGGCAACGTGCTTACCACCGTACCGGTGAGCAACGGAGGTGCCACCTACACCACAACGACCTTGCCGAGCCAGACCAACCAGCTGACGGCGGTCTACTCCGGTGACTTCAACTATGACGTCAGCACGTCGCCAGCGGTGCCGTACACGATTCAGCCGCTGCCGTCGGTCACGCTGAACCTGCCCACCACACTCGAGCTATCGACCCCGACCCCGACCCCGATGTCGGTCACCGTTACCAACCCCTCGACGAGTCAGACGTGGAGTTCCAATTACCTCCAAATTGAGATCACTAACTCGGGTGGGTTTAAAACTGGCGATGCGACAGTTGCCTACCAAGACAGTGCGGGTGATTGGTGCCAGATGCCAACAATATTCCCCTTCTATCTGAACGTGTACTTCAGTGGTTTCGCAACCTCATGTGGCACACCACCCAGCTCGTTCTCGCTTGCTCCTGGAGCTTCGATCACCATCAATCTCCAGATTTCACTTACGTACGATCCCAATGAGTATGGTCTCGGCTCTTCGCAAGTCTTTGCAACGCTTTACAACGGAGATTGCACGGTTCCGGTTACAGACAGCTCGTCGTGTACCCCGTCTAACAGCCCGTTCAACTCCAACGCGCCGACGGAGAGCGGCGCTCCCGAGGCCGTTGGCACATTCACGATGACCTATGGGGCGCGGTTGCCGGTGAGTATCAGCACCCCCAACGTTCCCACGACGCCGGTGCCCGAGGGCTACACAATCCAGCCCGAAGGCCTTGTGCAGGCTGCGTCAGATCCCTACGGTACCATTCCACCCGGGACAGGCACATTGACGTACGTGGTCGACGGAACGACAGTGGTGGGTACGGAGGTCAATGGAGCCGACACTTTCTACTTCAGTACTGCCGGTTTGATCCCCGGTACCCACACGCTGACCGTCGAGTACCCCGGCGACCCGATCTTAGCTCCGGGTTCGTACTCGCAGACGTTCACCGTGGCACCACCAGCTCCCGGTACGCCGTTCGTCTGTCAGACCACTTATCGAGTCCCACCCAACGCTCAATGCGTCAGTGGTGGCCGTGGCCACCGTGCCAACTCTGGCACCGAGCGGTTCGACCGTGCCGGTCAGCGCCCTCGATCTGACGCTAAACATCGACCCGAATAGCGCCCTCCCAACCTTTGGGCCTGTGAGCAACCCCACCATCGGACTTTCTTCAGGTGGGGTCACGATCACGCCTCCGTCGACAACTCCGACACTCGCCAACGGAATCAAATCTGTGAGTTGGACCGGGCTTTCTGCAACGGTGCCGATCTCTGGCACCCCGGGCTCGGTCGTTCCGGTTGCTGTCTCATCCCTCAGCTTCACTGGAGCATTTGCCGGCGCCTCCTTCGCCTGCAACCCGACCGACCCGACGACACCAGCCGTCGTCCAACAGGTCACCGTGTCGGGCACCACGCTGACGGCGAGCCCAACCGATTCAGCCGCTGTCGGTGTACCAGTGACCCTGACCGCAACGGTGAACCCGGCCCCTTCGGATCAGCCTGGCGATCCCATCATCGGCCAGGTGGACTTCTTCGACGGCACCACCGACATCGGAACGGTCCCTGTGCCCGGTGTCGGGAGCGGTGGAAACGCCAATGCGGGCATCGCCACCCTCACCACCACCTCGCTGGCCCCCGGTCAACACACCCTGACCGCAGTGTGGAGCGGCGGTCCGACAGCAATCCAGACCTCTGCCCCAGTGAACTTCCAGGTAGGCACCGCCCCAGTGATTGTCACCCAACCCACCAACCAGACCACCAGTGCAGGTACAACCACAACGTTCACCACCACAGCAACCGGTGATCCAACCCCCACATTCCAGTGGCAGTTATCCACAGATGGAGGCACGACCTGGTCAAACATCACAGGTGCCACTTCTTCCTCCTACACCACACCAACAACCACAGCGTCAGAGAACGGCAACCAGTACCAGGCCATCGTGAGCAACGACGCAGGACCAGCTGTCACCACTAATCCAGCCACCCTGACCGTTCTGGCACCCTCAACCACCGGCTACCGCCTGGTCGCTGCCAATGGAGCTGTCTCTACCTTCGGAAATGCTGGCAACTACGGCTCAGAAGCTGGACAGCCACTCAATGCACCAATTGTTGGCATGACAGCTACCCCTGACAACAAGGGCTACTGGTTAGTTGGAGCTGATGGAGGCATCTTTACCTTCGGAGACGCCAGTTACTACGGCTCTGAAGGTGGCCAACACTTAAACCAACCCATCGTGGGCATGGCAGCTACCCCTGATGGCAAGGGCTACTGGTTAGTTGCAGCTGATGGAGGCATCTTCACCTTCGGTGACGCTGCCTTTTATGGCTCAGAAGGTGGCCAACACTTAAACCAGCCCATCGTGGGCATGGCAGCAACACCTAATGGCAATGGTTACTGGCTGGTAGCAAGCGACGGAGGCATCTTCACCTTCGGAGATGCAAACTTTTACGGCTCTGAAGGAGGACAGTCGCTTAACGCACCAGTTGTCAGCATGGCAGCAACGCCTTCTGGCAATGGTTACTGGCTGGTAGCCAAAGACGGAGGCATCTTCACCTTCGGCGATGCCACCTTCAGTGGATCTGCATCTGGACAGTCCAATGCACCTGTTATTGGGATCACACCGACTTCCAACGGTGGTGGCTACTGGTTAAGTGCTCAAGACGGAGGCATCTTCACCTTCGGGAACGCTCCGTTCAACGGATCAGGGGTGGGTAGCTTCAGCGCCCCGGTTGTCGGGATTGCGCCGTAAGGGAGGCCGTCACGCAGAACGAGGAGGACGTGTGGCCGCTGTTCCTGGGAAGCGTCTTGCCCCCAGGGACAGCGGGCCGGACGGTCCAGCAACGCCAACAGAAGAACACCGACAGGAACACCGACAGATCGCCACAGGAACCCAGCGAGACCAGCCTGGGAACTGGCCAACAGTGTGTGGTCCCCCGCCCCCTAACCCCGGACGGGGGGCCACGCTATCTTTTCCCAGCAAAAGATGGAGGACCGCGCTGATCTTTTTGTAGCAATACACGGGGGACTAATGGACGGGACTATGGCAACAACATCGCTGAAGAAGACAGCGCCATCGAAGAGCACACCAGCAGCACAAAAGACACGAGGTGCTCCTGTCCGCAGCGACAACGAGACCTACCCCGGCTCCACCTCGCCCCTTGATCCCTCCAGAGCCCTCCGTAAGGGCGGCCAGACCCACCCCAAAGGCCATGTGGAACGGGTACAGCGAGCACGCTTGATCGACGGCTTCGTGCTCACCGCTGCGGACGTTGGCTACGACAAAGCCATGGTGAAGGCCATCTGTAAGCGAGCAGGGGTTGCCTTCAACACCTTCTACGTCTTCTTCGACACGAAGGAAGAGCTGTTCATCGACGCCTACGACCAAGGCACCGAGCTACTCATCGCTCAAGTGAACGCGGCCACCCCACAACGGGGCTCTGTTCCCTGGAAACAACGCGTTGAGACCATGCTCACCGCGTTCCTCACCATCCTGGCCGACAACCCCGCCTTCGCCAAGCTGATCGAAGTCGAAGCCCTTCGGGTCGGACCAGCGATCATGCAACGCGTCGACAACAACTACATGAGCTCGTTCACCCTGTTCAAAGACGCTGAAGCCAGAGACGATCTGAAGCTCACGACCAACGACCTGATGCCGCTGGTCATCGGCGGTATCCACGCCCGCCTCTCGTTCCATCTTCGCTCTGGGAAGACCAAACGCCTCCCCGATCTCGCTCCTGGTCTGACCACCTTCGTCCTGGCGTCGTTCCAGGAACGTCAAGGAGCCGAGCGTCCGGCGGCAAAGCCGGTCCGGAGAAGGTCGGCTGCTCGGTAAACGGTTCAGATCACGAGACGCAATATGTCGCCTCTCGTCGATTCACTCAGGGGACAGGCGGTGACCGCCAAGCGGTATCGTGTGCGTATGCCGATGGGATGCGACAGGTCGGGCCGCGTTGCACGGTGATTCGGGAGAGCGCGACAAGGGCCGGAGGACGAGACCGTGGCTGAACTAGAGATCGGCATCTTTAAGTCGGGACGGAGGGCATACGGGTTCGACGACATCGCTATCGTCCCCAGCCGCCGGACCCGAGACCCAGAGGATGTCGACGTCAGCTGGGAGATCGACGCCTACCAGTTCGAGCTCCCGCTGATGGCGGCAGCGATGGACGGCGTTGTCAGCCCCGCCACTGCTATCGAGATCGGTCGCCTCGGAGGGCTGGGCGTTCTCAACCTCGAAGGACTGTGGACCCGCTACGAGGACCCCAGCGGCCTCTTTGATGAGATTCGCGAGCTCCCGGCCGAGAAGGCCACTGCCCGCATGCAGCAGATGTACGCCGAGCCGGTGAAGTCGGAGCTGGTGGTCCAGCGCATCAAGGAGATCAAGGCAGCCGGTATCACCACCGCAGCGTCGGTCACGCCCCAGAAGACGGAGACGTACGCCTCCGCTCTGCTGGCTGCGGAGTTGGACCTTCTGGTCATCCAGGGGACGGTGGTATCGGCCGAGCACGTCTCGAAGACGGCGGAGCCGCTCAACCTGAAGCGGTTCATCCGTGAGTTCGAGATCCCGGTCATCGTGGGTGGGTGTGCCTCCTACCAGGCCGGGCTCCACCTGATGCGCACCGGCGCTGTCGGCGTGTTGGTCGGGGTTGGGCCCGGGAACGCCTGCACCACCCGAGGCGTCCTCGGTATCGGTGTGCCCCAGGCCACCGCTATCGCCGACGTGGCCGGGGCCCGCATGCGCCACCTCGACGAGACCGGCGTGTACTGCCACGTGATCGCCGACGGTGGCATGTCCAAGGGTGGCGATATCGCCAAGGCCATCGCATGTGGAGCCGACGCCGTCATGCTCGGTTCGCCGCTGTCCTCGGCGGTCGAGGCTCCGGCCCGTGGCTACCACTGGGGTATGGCCACCTTCCACCCGACGTTGCCACGCGGAGCACGGGTGAAGACCACGACCCGAGGCACGCTCCAGGAGATCCTGCTCGGACCGGCTCACGAGAACGATGGCCGGATGAACCTGTTCGGGGCGCTTCGCACTGCCATGGCTACCTGTGGTTACCAGTCGGTGAAGGAGTTCCAGAAGGCCGAGGTCATGGTGGCTCCGTCACTGCAGACCGAGGGCAAGGACCTCCAGCGCTCGCAGGGCGTGGGCATGGGCCATTGAACACCGTCCCGGGTATGGCCGCCGATCCGGCGGGCAACCGGGTGCTGGCGGTTGACGACGATGGTGCTCCACCGCCTCATGAGCAGGCGCCTGATCCCGAGGATGGCCTCGAGTTCGATCCTGGGGTCGACGACAACGGTCCCAGGTTCACGGACAACACTCCGCCGGCACCGTCCGTCGCCATGTCGCCTGGGGCTGCCGACGAGCTGATCGAGGGGCTCACCGGGCCCCAGCGGGACTCGGTGACCCACCGAGACGGTCCCCTGTTGGTCGTGGCCGGTGCAGGATCCGGGAAGACCAGAGTGCTCACCCGACGGATCGCCCATCTCATCGCCACCGGCGATGCGCTGCCGTGGCAGATCCTGGCCATCACGTTCACCAACAAAGCCGCCGACGAGATGCGTCGTCGTGTCGAGGAGCTGGTCGGTCCCCGAGCCAAGCGGATGTGGGTATCCACGTTCCACTCGGCATGCGTGCGGATCCTGCGGGCCCACGGCGACTACCTCGGCTATAAGGGTTCGTTCACCATCTACGACGACGCCGACTCTCGCCGCCTGGTCGAGATCGTCTGCCGTGAGCTCGACATCGATACGAAGAAGCTTCCGCCTCGGAGCATCCTGGGACAGATCAGCCAGGCCAAGTCGAGGCAGCAGGGTCCCGCCGAGTACCGGGAAGCGGCGGTGACCATCTTCGACCGACGGATCGCCGACGTGTACGACCAGTACCAGCAGCGGATGATGGCTGCCAACGCCATGGACTTCGACGATCTCCTGCTCAACGCCGTCCGCTTGTTCAAAGAGCATCCCGACGTCCTCGACCACTACCGCCAGCGCTTCACCCACGTGCTCATCGACGAGTTCCAGGACACCAACGTCGTCCAGAACGCTCTGGCCGTGCTCCTGGCCGACGGCCACCGGAACATCGTCGTGGTGGGCGACAGCGACCAATCGGTCTACCGGTTCCGGGGTGCGGACATCACCAACATCCTGGAGTTCGAGGAGGCGTTTCCCGACACCACCACCGTGACCTTGGAGCAGAACTTCCGCTCGACACAGACCATCCTCGACGCCGCCAACGCCGTCATCGCCAACAACCTCTCCCGGAAGCCGAAGACGTTGTGGACCGATGTCGGTGCCGGGGACAGGATCACCCGGTACCGCGCCGAAGACGAGCACGACGAAGCATCATGGGTCTCGAACGAGATCGGCCGGCTTCACCGAGAGCACGGGATCCGTTGGGGCGATGTGGCCGTGTTCTACCGGACCAACGCCCAGAGCCGCGCTCTCGAAGAGGAGCTGGTCCGACACGAGGTCCCGTACAAGGTGGTGGGCGGCACACGGTTCTACGACCGCCGCGAGGTCAAAGACCTGCTGGCGTACTTGCGAGTGCTGGTGAACCCGGACGACGAGGTGAGCTGGCGGCGCATCGTCAACGTGCCCAAACGAGGGGTGGGGGAGACGTCGGTCGCTCGGCTGGCCGGATGGGCCCAGCAGCACGGGCTGTCGTTCGGTGCCGCTGTCGGCCGTGCTGCTGAAGCCGGGGTCACCGGAAAGGCATCCAAGGCTCTTGCCGATCTGGCTGTGCTGCTCGACGAGCTCCGGAGCCGCATGGCGGTCCCGGACCCGGCCGACGACTCTGGCGACAGCAGCTCCGAACCCGACGACAGCTCCGACGGCTCCGATGACGACCTGCTTCGACCAGGAGAGCTCACGTCTACCGTGGCCGAGCGAACCGGCTACCGCAGCGAGCTGCTGGCCGAAGGCAGCATCGAGGCGCTGGGGCGGGTCGAGAACATCGACGAGCTGGCCGGCGTGGCCTCCGAGTACCGAACGTTGGCGGAGTTCCTGGAAGCGGCGTCGTTGGTTGCCGACTCCGACGATCTCGACGGCGATCCCAGCCGCGTGTCCTTGATGACCTTGCACATCGCCAAGGGACTGGAGTTCCCCGCCGTGTTCCTGGTGGGGATGGAAGACGGCATCTTTCCCCACTTCCGATCCCTGGGAGATCCGGTGGAGCTCGAAGAAGAGCGCCGGCTCTGTTATGTCGGGATCACCCGGGCCAAGCAGTACCTGTTCGTCTCACATGCGTGGAGCCGGATGCTGTGGGGCAGCACCAACAGCAACATCCCCAGCCGGTTCCTGGCCGAGATGCCGTCGGAGCTGGTGCGAGAGGTCGGAGCCGCCGGTGGGTTCGGAAGCAGCTACGGCGGACACCGCTCGGCACCAGGCCGAGACGGGTTCGAGGGGGAGGGCCCGGTGGGGACACCGGGGAAGAGCCGGTTCGGAACGGGTCTCTCCGGTTCGCAGAGACGTACTGCCACCGGGAAGAGGCGTGCTGAGCCGTCGTCGAGCGGAGCAGAGAACCTGGGACTGCAGCCGGGCGATGTGGTGGTCCACGGCCGGTGGGGCGAGGGAACGGTCATGGCGACCAGCGGATCTGGCGAGGATGCCGAGGCCACTGTCGAAATTCTCCGGGGTCGGACGGAAGCAGCTCCTGCTGCGCATGGCCCCCTTGAAGCGAGCCTAGGCAGGGCGGGCGGATCTTCTGGGAGCCGTTCCTCTGGGCAAGCAGCCGAGAAGGAAGTGCGTGCGGGGCCGGGGTGAGCCCCGGAGAACCTCTGACGTGAGAGACTGTCCTGACGTGTTTCGGTGACCACTCGGAGTGCGAATCGATGGCAACAAGGCCGATGAGTGATCGAGGGCCGATGAGCGCGGTACCCGAATCGGGTTCATGCTGAGTCAGTGGAGGAATGGTGGCTCCCGCCAACCCGTACAACCGGAGTGATCGACAGCGGGGCCCGTCGGGGCGCTACTCCACGACGACGATGGGCGAAGAAGCTTTGTCGACAGCCGGTCCGGGCCCTGTTCCCTACAGCGAGGATCTCGACCACCACGAGCTGGTAGACGACGACGGGTATGTTCACCGGCCCGGTGGACCGCCCCCCCGTCGCCCCGGAGGTCCACCACCGCGCCGTCCTAGCTCACCGAATGGTCGTCGCCCTGGTTCATCGAACGGGAGCCGCCCGCGCACGGCGAGAGAACGGCGGCGCTTGCGCAGGGCGCGGCACAAGCAGGTGGTGCGCAGCCGTCGTACTGCCATCGGCCGCCATCCGAAGCTCACCGCTCTGGCCATCGTGCTCCTGCTGCTGTCCCCGGTATGGGTGTCGCTGGGGTCGTCCATGGCCAACCCGGCCAACGGACCGTTCAGCAGCCGCTTCGTGGAGTGGGTGCGTGAGAACGGCGGCGCCAACCTCGTGGCCTCGATCGAGAACTACTGGTACACCCATCACCAGCCGCCCAAGGGGGGTGAGCCCAAGAAGGGTGCGATCCCGGCTCCCACCAAGACGACCACCTTGGCGGCCACCGCCGGGCCTCCTCATCTGCCCACACCGCCCCCGATCACCCCGATCGCCTCACCACCGATCGCCGGGGAGGGGCAGTGGCACCCCATCGGTCGGGACGTGGGGGGTATCCCGGCCATGTACGCCGCCTACATACGACCCAACGCCCAGTACACCAGCGAGGTGACCGGGGTGGCGTGGATGGACACCACGCTGCTCAAGGCCACCCTGTACGAGGGTTCGGAGATCCCCGGTACGGGTGGCCCGTGGACCAACACCGCTCCGATCTCGGCCACGGCGGCGAACACCCTGGTTGCCGCGTTCAACTCCGGCTTCCTCATGGGGGACTCCGAAGGCGGCTACTACGACCAGGGGCAGACCGCTGTTCCGCTCAGGAACGGCGCAGCGTCGTTCGTCATCTACCGCAACGGGACCGCCACCGTTGGCACCTGGGGTCAGGAGGTCACCATGACCCCGAATGTCCAGTCGGTCCGCCAGAACCTCGGCCTGATCGTGGACAACGGGCAGGTCGTACCCGGTGTGAACGACCCCAACTTCCTGGAGTGGGGAAACACCTTGGGCGGTGCGGTGCGGGTGTGGCGGTCCGGCATCGGGGTCACTGCCAACGGTGCGCTGGTCTGGGCCGGCGGCTCGGGCCTGTCGATCGGTGACCTGGCCAACGTATTGCAACGAGCCGGAGCAGTCCGGGGCATGGAGACGGACATCAACACGTCGTGGGTCAACTTCTTCAGCTTCGACCCTGCACCGGGACAGCCGGCGGCACCGTCCAACGGCACCACCCTGACCAGCGATGAGGTGAACTCGCCCTCACGGTACTTTGCGCCGTGCGCCCGGGACTTCATCACCATGTCCGCCCGGGTCCCCTAATCACAGACGGAGTTCCAGAAGAAACAGTTGGGTCCCAGGGAGTCCCTATCGGACCTGTCGGCTCCTCTGGAACGTCCGGTGGCGAGAGAAGGTCGAGCCGTCGAGCGGTCAACCGGGCATCCGTCGCCACAACGGGCCGGGCAGGTGCCGCATCACGGCGAAGACCCACCGAAGGACCGAGGGGACGTAGACCACGGATGCCCCGGACTCGATCCCGTGGACCACGGCGGTGGCCACGTCGTCTGGTGTGGTCGAGAACGGGGCGGGGCTCATCCCCTCGGTCATCCGCCCGACCACGAACCCCGGACGGACGATGATGACCCGGACGCCACTCCCCACCAGGGAGTCGCTCAGACCCTGCGAGAAGGCGTCGAGACCGGACTTCGACGAGCCGTAGATGAAGTTGGCCCTGCGGGCGCGCTCGCCGGCCACCGAGGACAGCACGACCAGACGGCCGTGCCCCTGTGCCCGGAGGCGGGCGGCGATGGCCAGCATGACCGCGGCCACGCCGGTGAAGTTGGTGGCGATCACCTCGGCGGCGGCCACTGGGTCGTGCTCGTCGGTGTCCTGGTTGCCCAGCACGCCGGCGGCCACCACCACCACGTCGAAGTCGCCGAACCGTTCGAAGACGTCGGTGGCGAACGCGGCGTGGCTGCTGACGTCGGTGACGTCGAGCTCCACGGTCTCCACCGTGCTCGCTCCCGCTCGCTTTGCCACCTCGGCGGCTTCGGCCAGACGGGGGCTTTTCCGGCCGGCCAGGACCACCGTGCGGCACCGGTTGGGCACCAGCTGCTTGCACGATGGCCTGGGCGATCTCAGAGGAGCCTCCCAGCACCAGCACCGACTGCGGTCGTCCCACTGCATCGATCATGTCTCGGTCCGTCCTGTTCGCTCTCGTGGCTGTTTCTTCTTGGCGCTCGGTGCGCCCTTCTTCGTTGTCGGCAGGCAGCCTTCTTGGCCGTCCGCTTCGTGGCCGGAGCCCTGGATGTCCCGGTGGTCTTCGCCGCCGATCCTGGTCGTGACGCAGCCGATCGACGGTGGTTCGAACCAGGGTCTACAGCGCACAGTCCGAGGCGGCGACCCAGGTCCGACTGCAACACGCCCTGCGGGTCGACCCGGTGTTGCACTGTCTTGAACGCGTCCGCATCCGGGTACATCCGCTCGAACATGTCTTGGGAGACACGGGAGTCCTTGGCCAGGTATACCCGGCCCCCCACCTCTGCCACCTGCTCGTCGAAATCGTCGAGGAGGCGGTCGAGCTGGTCGTAGCCGACCGGGAGATCGAGAGCCAGCGTCCATCCGGGCCTGGGGAACGAGAGGGGTCCCGGATCACCGGGCCCGAACCGTTTCAACACGGCCAGGAACGATGCCAGCTTCAGCTCTGCCAAGCGCTCGATGATGTGCCGGACCGTCTCGGCGTGTTCGTCTGCCACCACGAACTGGTACTGGAGAAAGCCCCGCTTGCCGTAGAGGCGGTTCCACGCTCCCACCCCATCGAGGGGGTGGAAGAACCCGGTCATGTGATGGGGTTTGCCCACCTGGTGCCTGGGTGCCTTGCGGAACCAGAACTCGTTGAACGCTCCGACGGTGAGCGGGTTGAGCAGGCCGCTCGGTGGAGTGATCCCCACGTTGAACAGTGTTTTCGGTGACGAAAGCCCGGGCTTTGCCCGGCGACCGCTGCAGAGCCGGCGGTAGTTCGTCCATCCGAGCGTGGTCGCCGCGGGTCAGCACGGATCGTCCCAGCTTTGAGCCCCCCGACTGGCAGTCGATCCAAGCCACCGAGTACCGGTACCCGTCGTCACCGGAGATCATCTTGGACATGACGTCGTCGAGATCGGATGCTCGTTCGGTGTCGACCAGCATGTAGCTGGTCTCCACCGGGATCATCTGCAGGGTGGCCTGGGTCACCACGCCGGTGAGCCCCATGCCCCCGGCGGTGGCCCAGAACAGTTCGGGATCCGATGCCGGTGTCAGCTCCACGGTTCCCGTCGGGGTGACCAGGGTCATCCGGGTCACGTGGGAGCAGAAGCTGCCGTCCACGTGGTGGTTCTTTCCGTGGATATCGGCAGCAATGGCTCCGCCCACCGTCACCAGCCGGGTTCCCGGGGTGACCGGGACGAACCACCCCAGGGGCACGAACCGTTCCATGAGGGTCTGCAGGCTCACGCCACCGCCCACGGTGATCAGGCCGGCATCGAGGTCGACGTGGTGGATGGCGTCGAGCCAGGTGGCGTCGATGACCGTCCCGCCCGCGTTCTGGGCGGCGTCCCCGTAGCTGCGGCCCAACCCGCGAGCGATGAGCCCACGGCTGGACCGGTTATCGCCAACGGCTGCGGACATCACGGTGTCCACGACGTCTGGGTGGACGGCGTGGACCACGTCGGCCGCCGTCGCTGCTGTGCGTCCCCACCCGGTCAGCTCCGATCGCACGGCGCCGTCGTCCGACCCGCTTCGTACAGCGCCACCGCCCGATGTGTTGCGCCTCGTGCTCAGGTCAGGCATAGACCCCCACAACGATCAGGACGACCCACGACAGCCCGTAGATCTGCAGCCTTCGGTCCCCCAGAGCCAGATCCTCCGGGCTGGAGCCGAGGCCGGCGTCGAGCTGGCGCACCACCTGGAGGAGTCCCAACACGAACGGAACGATCGAGATCTGGAACCAGATCGGGTGGTGTCCGGGGTGGATCTCCGCCGCCCGTTCGAACGCCCACAGGCAGTAGGCGGTCACGGTCACTGCGGCCGACAGGGTCCGGACCGTCTGCAGGAAGGACGGGTCGTACTGTCCAAGGGTCTGTCGCACCTGTGCGTGGTTGGCGCCCAGGAGCTTCTGCTCGCCCGACCGTTTTCCGGTCACGATGAGCAGTGAGCCGAAGGAGGCGACGATCAGGAACCAGTTGGAGAGCAAGACGCCGGTGGCGATGCCCCCGGCGATGGCCCGCAGGACGAACCCGGAGCTGACGGCGGCGAGGTCGACGATCGGTTCGTGTTTGAGCCAGAGGCTGTAGATCGTGGTGATCGCCACGTACAGCCCGACGACCAGAGCAAGCCGGTAGCCGGCCAGCCACCACGACAGCACGAGGGCGGCGACCAACAGGACGGCGCCGGCGCCCGAGGCCAGCGCGGGCGAGACGACCCCGGACGCCACCGGACGGGACCGCTTGGTGGGATGGAGCCGGTCCCGATCGGCGTCGATGGAGTCGTTGATGAAGTACGTGCCTGAGGCAGCCACGCAGAAGATGCCGAACGCGCCCAGGGCCTTGAGCAGCGAGGTCCCGTGGGTGAGCACGCCGGCGGCTGCCGGCGCCACGAAGACCAACAGGTTCTTGATCCACTGCCGGGGCCGGGCCATCCTGGCCATGCCGCGGACAACCGAGCCGAGCCCCGTGGTGACGGGGTGGTCGGTGCTCTCGTCCGGGGGTTCCTCCGGTGGTTCCACGGCTTCGGCCGGCGTGGTCACGGCGCCCTCCGATCCTGGGTCATCGACCTCGCAGGCGTCCGTACGAAGGTACCACGCCACATACGGTGATCTGCTCGTATGCCGCAGTCACCCGCAGGTGACGGACCTCCCAGCAGGCCTCCGTCAGTACCCTCCCAGCAGGCACGGCGCACCTCGTCTGGCGCTGGGCAGGGTATGAGCGCTTAGTATCGGCGTCCGTGAAACGACCCTATCGAGTGGTCGTGGCCAAGCCCGGTCTGGACGGGCACGACCGCGGCGCCAAGGTCATTGCCAGAGCGCTGCGTGATGCCGGCTTCGAGGTCATCTACACCGGCCTCCATCAGACACCTGAACAGGTTGTCCGTGCAGTGGTCCAGGAGGACGCCGATGCCGTCGGGCTGTCGCTCCTCTCCGGTGCCCATCTCACGCTGGTGCCCAGGGTGATCGCCGGCCTGCGCGAGGAGGGTCGTGGTGACGTCCTCGTCTTGGTCGGGGGCATCATTCCCGAAGGGGACATCCCGGTCCTGAAGGACCAGGGTGTGGCCGAGGTGTTCACACCCGGTGCCCCTCTTCCCGCCATCGGCACCTGGCTCGAGGCGACCCTCGACGAGCGCGAGGGCGACTGAAGCCAGAGCCACACGCTAGGGTTGCACGACATCCGGAGCAAACGCAGCACAGCACTTTCAACGGCAGTCCGAATCAGATACAGAACAGACAGAGACATACAGAGAGGAACGGATCCGGTGGATCTCTTCGAATATCAGGGCAAGCAGTACTTCGCCCGTTTCGGCATTCCCACCTCGAAGGGAGGTGTCGCCGATACCGTCGACGAGGCCGTGCGGCAGGCCGAGCAGGCCGGCTACCCCGTCGTCGTGAAGGCTCAGGTCAAGGTGGGCGGCCGGGGCAAGGCTGGTGGCGTGAAGCTGGCCAACGACGCCGACGAGGTGCGCACCCACGCCGGGAACATCCTCGGGCTGGACATCAAGGGCCACGTGGTGGAGCGCCTGTGGATCGAGCACGCCTCCGACATCGCCCGTGAGTACTACGCCAGCTTCACCCTCGACCGAGCGGCCAAGCGTCACCTGGGCATGCTCTCGGCCGAGGGGGGGGTCGAGATCGAAGAGGTGGCCGTCACCAACCCCGACGCCATCGCCATGATCCATATCGATCCTGTCGACGGGTTGGACGAGGAGCAGGCCCGTCGTTGGGTCGACGAGGCCAACCTGGACGAGGAGGCAAGGGCCCAGGCGGCCGAACTCCTGGTGCGCCTGTACCGGTGCTACGTCGAAGGCGACTGCGACCTGGCGGAGATCAACCCGCTCATCCTCACCCCCGAGGGGCGGGTGCACGCGCTCGACGCCAAGGTGACGCTCGACGACAACGCCTCGTACCGCCATCCCGAGTGGGAGGAGTTCGCCGGGAGCGACGTCGAGGACGAACGCGAGGCCCGGGCCAAGGAGCGGGGCCTCAACTACATCGGGCTCGACGGCTCGGTGGGCATCATCGCCAACGGGGCCGGGCTGGCCATGAGCACGCTCGACGTGGTCAACCAGTGCGGTGGCTCTGCCGCCAACTTCCTGGACATCGGCGGTGGCGCCAACGCCGACGTGATGGCGGCGGCTCTCGAGGTCATCAACTCGGATCCGGCCGTCCGGTCCATCTTCGTCAACATCTTCGGGGGTATCACCCGGGTGGACGAGGTGGCCAACGGGCGTGCTCGAGGCGCTCAAGCGGGTGGACATCTCGTCGCCCATCGTGCTGCGCCTCGACGGCACCAACGCCGTCGCCGGCCGGGAGATCCTGGCCGACCATCTCTCGGACCGCCTGGTTGCCGAGCCGACCATGATCGATGCGGCTCGACGCGTCGTCGCACTTGCAGGAGGACAGTCGTGAGCATCTTCGTCGACGAGCAGACCACCGTGGTGGTCCAGGGGATCAGCCCCACCAGCCAGGGCCTCTACCACGGGCTCCGGAACCGGGACTACGGGACCAAGATCGTGGCCGGGACCAACCCCAACCGTGGCGGCGAGGAGATCGAGGGGATCCCGGTGTTCGCCACCGTGGCCGAAGCGGTGGAAGCGACCGGTGCCAACGCGTCGTTCATCTCCGTGCCACCGAAGTTCGCTGCCGACGCCATCGTCGAAGCGGCGGCGGCCGGCGTGCCGTTCGTGGTGTGCATCACCGAGGGCATACCTGCCCAGGACGAAGCGCTGGCGTACAACCGGTTGGTTCGGGAGTTCCCCGGTACCCGGCTGCTCGGGCCCAACTGCCCGGGAATCATCTCGCCGGGCAAGTGCAACATCGGCATCACCTCGGGCGACATCGCCATGCCCGGGGGACCGGTCGGCATCGTGAGCCGGTCGGGCACCCTGACCTACCAGGCACTCCACGAGCTGTCGCAGCAGGGCGTGGGCCAGACCACCTGTGTGGGCATCGGCGGGCGACCCGGTGCCGGGGACCAGCTTCATCGACTGCCTGGCTGCGTTCGAGGCCGACCCGGACACCCGTGCCGTCATGATGATCGGTGAGATCGGTGGATCCGCCGAGGAGGAGGCGGCCGAGTACATCGGCTCGTCGATGACCAAGCCGGTCGTGTCGTACGTGGCCGGGGTGACGGCGCCTCCGGGCCGGAAGATGGGCCACGCCGGCGCCATCATCTCCGGCTCGAAGGGCACGGCTCAGGCCAAGATGGAGGCGTTGGCCGCTGTCGGCGTCACGGTGGCCCAGAACCCGACCGAAGCCGGCGAGGCGATGGTTGACGTTGTCCGAAAGCTCGACTGATCACTGACGCCCGACGTCGGCGGTGCCGGCGTCGGTGCGACACGACGTGCCGGCGTCGTGCCACCAACGAGCTGGCTACCAGGCCGACCAGCACGATGCCCCCGACGATCCACGGCCACGTGCGCGGTCGGGCCGGCGTCGGGGTCGGCATGGTCGACTGCTTGGGCAGTGCGTACCGGTACTGCGTGCGGGCGAACGAGCTGACCGTCGCAGTTGCCGGGCTCGTGCCGGTCGAGAAGACGGAGACGAGGTTCTCGACGTCGCCAGTCTGGAACAGCACCGCGCTCACGATGAACGGCGACGTGGTGGCGGTGGCGGGAGCGGTCAGGTTGTAGCCACGGGCACCGGGGATCCCGGTGGGGACGAAGGTGGAGGTCAGTGTGAAATCGGTGCGACCCTTCGGCCCGCTGAGCTCGGTGCCGAGCTCGGCGATCGCTCTTCTGGCCAGTGAACCGGACGAGTAGTGAGCCAACGACACGGCCAGTGCCTGACGTGACAGCGGGTTCCACCACAGCTTCCAGAACGTCGGCAGCGTGTCCGCCGTCCCGCTGCCGTGGGTGGTCGCCGGTGCCTGCAGGTACAGCGGTGGGCTGACTGGTACGTGGCTTCCTTGGCTCGATGGTTCGGTGGTGGTGGGTTGGTCGGAGGCACCGTTGCCCACTGCGGTGGCGGTGAAGCCGGCCGGGATGTCCGGTGTGATCAGGGTGGACAGGTCAGCAGACCCTGAAGTGGCGGCAGCAGCAGTCGGAGCGTGGATGAGCGCTGCGATGCCGGTGGCCGCCAGGACGACACCCAGGACCGTCGGCAGAGGGAACGCTCGTCGCACGGCGCCGATGCAACCACGACCCGGCCTACTCCACAAACTCGGTCGGCCTCCCGGACACCCCTGTTCGACGGCCGGCTGCGCTCCGAGGCGTGGGACCGCTGCTGGTAGCGTGCCCTCGTGGATCGCAGCGTCCCTCCTGGCACTGTGGACGTGGGTGTCTCTAGCACGGTGGGCATCGGTGTCCTGGTGTCGGGAACCGGCACCATCCTGGAGGCGATCCTGGCCGACGGATCTCCCGATCCGGCTGGTCGTGGCCGATCGCCCGTGCCGGGGGCTGACCGTCGCCTCCGAGGCAGGGGTCGCTGCCGACCTGGTGGATCGGGCCGAGTTCGGCGGGTTCGGCCCTGAGTTCGACCGGGTGGCGTACACGCACGCGATCACCGCAGCCTTGCAGCGATCACGCCGTCGACGTGGTGGTGATGGCCGGGTTCGGGACCGTCCTGGCCGAGCCCATCCACGCCGCGTACCCGGAACGCATCCTGAACACCCACCCCGCCTTGTTGCCGAGCTTTCCGGGATGGCATGCGGTGGATGACGCGCTCGCTGCCGGGGTGGCGAGACCGGTACCACCGTCCATCTGGCCACCTTGGAGATGGATGCCGGACCGATCCTGGCCCAACGAGCGGTGCCCATCCTTCCCGGGGACACCCGAGAGAGCCTGCACGAGCGGATCAAAGGGGTGGAGCGCACCCTCTACCCCGCTACCATCCGGGAGTTCATCGACGGGTTGGCGGCCACCCCGGTGCATGCACGAGGATCGGAGCCGGAGGTGGAGGAATGAGGGCACTACTGTCCGTGTACGACAAGACCGGCCTGGAGGATCTGGCCCGCGGCCTGACCGAGCTGGGCTGGGAGCTGATCTCGAGCGGTGGGACGTCGACGACCCTGGCCAAGGCCGGCATCGCTCACATCGAGGTAGCGGAGCTGACCGGTGCTCCCGAGATGCTCGGGGGTCGGGTCAAGACCCTGCACCCCGTCGTCCACGGTGGGATCCTGGCCGACCGGTCGAAGCCGGACCATCTGGCTGACGTGGAACGCCAGGGCATCGGCCTCATCGACCTGGTCGTGTGCAACCTCTACCCGTTCTCGTCCGATCCGTCGATCGAGCTGATCGACGTCGGTGGGCCCACCATGGTCCGGGCGGCGGCGAAGAACCACGCCCACGTCGGGATCGTGGTCGATCCGGACGAGTACGACGCGGTCCTCGACGGAGCTGCGGTCGAACGGGTCGCTGTCGGAGGAGACGAGGCGTCGGGCTGGCTCGGGCTGCCTTCGCCCACACTGCCGCCTACGACGCAGCCATCGTGGCGTGGTTCGACGAACCGGGGCAGTCCGGGGCGGGCGCCGAGACGGTCGAGGGCGCGACGGGTGCCAGAGGAGCGACCGAGGGCGGTACGAACGATGGAACCCCGGAAGAAGGAGCATCGCAGCATCGCTCTTCCCCCGAGCATCCACCTCACCTTGGAGCGGGCCGGTTCGATGCGGTATGGCGAGAACCCGCACCAGCACGGCGCCCGGTACCGAGTGGTGGACCAGACGTCGTGGTGGGACCAGGTCGTCCAGCACGGCGGCAAGGAGCTCTCCTACCTGAACGTCTTCGATGCCGATGCGGCGTGGCGTCTGGTGCACGAGCTGGTGTCCCCGGACGGGCCCGAGGTCGCCGTCGCCATCATCAAGCACGCCAACCCGTGCGGAGCGGCCGTGGCCGACGATCTCACCACCGCCTATCAACGAGCGCTCGACGTGCGATCCCATCTCGGCGTTCGGCGGCATCGTGGCCATCGGTGGTCAGGTGACCGTACCGGTGGCCGAAGCGATCGCCGCCGGGCCCCAGGCCGATCTGATCATCGCCTCGTCGTACGACGACGAGGCGCTGGCCCAGCTGTCCTCGAAGCGGAAGGCGACCCGCTTGCTGTCGGCGCCGGCACCCGAGGCGCTCGGAGCGGCAGTACCGGAGCCTCGGGGCCAGCTTCCTCGTGCAGGACGCCGACCGGTTCGTGGCCGACCAGTCGCAGTGGGAGGTGGCCACGGCCGAGACGCCGACCGAGTCGCAGTGGCGGGACCTGGCCATGGCGTGGCGGGTGTGCGCCCGGACCACGTCGAACGCCATCGCCATCGTGACCGATGGTCAAGCTGTGGGGGTGGGCGCGGGTCAGCAGTCACGAGTGGTGGCGGCCGAGATCGCCGTGGCCAAGGCGGAGTCCCGCGGCTCAGGGTGGCGCTGCCGCCAGCGACGCGTTCTTTCCGTTCCCCGACGGCTTGTTGGTGCTGGCCAACGCCGGGGTGTCGGCCGTCGTCCAGCCGGGAGGCTCGATCCGGGACGGTGAGGTGATCGCCGCAGCGGACGAAGCGGGGATCGCTGTGGTCACGACCGGTGGCGAGCGCCACTTCAGGCACTGAGCGAGCGCGAAGCGAACGATCATGTGCCGATCTGACCGAACGACGTGCGTATCCCGACCGGACGTTGCCCTGTGCCTCCGCCGGTCCCGATCGCACCGACCGGGTCTCACGGGATCGGACCGAAGGAGAGCTCGATGACTGCGACGTTGCTCGATGGCGAAGCCTTGGCTGCCAAGATCCGTGCCGAGGTCACCGACCGCGTCGCCCGGCTCCGGTCTGCGGGCGTGCAGGTGGGGCTCGGAACCATTCTGGTCGGGGACGACGGGCCCAGCGTCGCGGTACGTGGCCATGAAGCACGAGGACTGTGCCGAGGTGGGTATCGACTTCGTTCGACGAGCACCTGCCGGCTACCACCACCCAGGCCGAGCTGGAGTCGGTGGTGGCCCGTTTCAACCAGGACCCGGCGGTCCATGCGTATCTCGTGCAGCTGCCGTTGCCCGAGGGGTCTCGACGAGGAGCGGGTGCTGCTGGCCGTGGATCCGGAGAAGGACGTCGACGGGCTGCACCCGGTCAACCTGGGGCGCTGGTGATGGGGGCGCCGGGCCCCTTGCCGTGCACGCCGGCCGGGATCGTCGACCTGCTCGACGCCAACGACGTTCCGGTCGAGGGCCGCCACGTGGTGGTGATCGGCCGCGGCCTGACGATCGGTCGTCCGTTCGCGTTGCTCCTGGCCATGAAGCGACCGGGCTGCAACGCTGCGGTCACCGTCGTCCACACCGGCGTCGACGACCTGGCGTGCGCTGGTACGACAGGGCGATGTGGTGGTGGCTGCGGCCGGACGAGCCGGGCTGGTGACGCCCCACATGGTCAAGCCCGGGGCGGCAGTGGTGGGCGCTGGAACCTCGTGGCAGGGGAAGAAGTTGCTGTCGGACGTGGACGAGTCGGTGGCCGAGGTGGCGGGGTGGCTCACGCCCCGGCTGGGCGGGGTCGGGCCGATGACCCGGGCCATGCTGTTGCGCAACGCGGTGCGAGCCGCAGAACGGGCGTCGTGATGGTCGACGGGAGCAGAACCGAGAGCGGAACCGAGAGCGGGAACGGGGACAGTCTGGAGACCGACCACCGGCCCTGGGGGAGCTACACCGTCCTCGACGACGACGGCACCCATAAGGTGAAGCGCATCGTGGTGCTGCCCGGGAAGCGGTTGAGCTACCAGCGTCACGCCCGCCGATCTGAGCACTGGTTCATCGTCCGGGGGCAGGCGATGGTCACCCTGGACGGTTCGCAGTTCGAACTCGTTGCCGGTCAGTCGGTGGACATCCCGGTCGGCACCGACCATCGCATCGAGAACCCTGGTCCCGGCGAGGTGGTGTTCGTCGAGGTCCAGCACGGGGAGTACTTCGGGGAGGACGACATCGTCCGTCTGGAGGACGACTACGGGCGAGCCGACGCGTAAAAGGCCCAGCGACGCTGGGCCTTTTACGTTGCCCACCGGCCGGCGCGTCGTGCACCGACCGGTGGGACGGACGTTTGTCGTTGCTCCGACAAGCTGTTGTTACTCCGACAGGCTGAAGCCGGGGTACCGGTCGGTCAGGCCGTAGAGGAACGCGGACATGCGCGCCTGCAGGCGAATGATGCCCGTGAAGAACACGTGGGCGCCTTCGGGGTAGTGGCCGGTGAACAAGACGGCGAACTGCACGATCCACCCGCCGACACCGAGGATGATGTTCAGCACGTACAGCACGATCAGCACCGGGATCAACGCGATAGCCCGGCCGATCAGGAAGATCACACCCAACACGGCGAGTCCGCGTGAGTACTCCTCCTGGTGCTCGATAGTGAGCTTGACGGGATGTGGTCCTTTGATCGCTACCGGTGGTGGCGGTGCCGGGTTCTCAACGGTCATGATGTTCCTCGTTTCGTTAGGTCGCAACGGCGACGTGACGGTGAAGAGGGTCCCGGAAGGCCCCCCCTTCGGTCACCGCAGTATTCCAGCGCTTTCGTGGGGAGTGGTGGATCGCATCGCCACTGCGACCTGGAATGCCGTCGCCCAGGGCCAGCGATAGGCTGGTCCAGCTATGCCCCGGATCGCAGACCTGCTGGCCGGCGGGCCGACCTACTCGTTCGAGTTCTTCCCGCCCAAAACCGATGCCGAACAGGCAACGCTCACCAACACCATCCGGGAGCTCGAGCCGCTTGGACCATCGTTCGTATCGGTGACCTATCGAGGTGGCCCGTCCTCTCGTGCTCGGACCTACGACCTGGTCGCCGGGATGCGTCACGCCACTTCGCTCACCCCGATGGCTCACCTGATCTGTGTCGCCCACACCCGCCTGGAGCTGGCCGACATCCTGGTGTCGTTCCGCAAGGTCGGCGTCGAGAACCTGATGGCGCTGGGCGGGGATCCGCCGGCCGACCCGTCGGAGGGTCCCGGTGAGCTGCGCCATGCCAGCGAGCTGGTGGAGCTGGCCCGAGCCATCGGCGGGTTCTCCATCGGGGTGGCGGCCCATCCGGCCGGCCATCCGGCCTCCCCGGACATGGCAACCGATCGGGACCACCTGGCCGAGAAGTTACGACTGGCCGACTTCGCCGTGACCCAGTTCTTCTTCGAGGCGGAGGAGTACACCCGGCTGGTGGACGATCTGTCCGCACGCGGGGTGGACAAACCGGTGCTGCCCGGGATCATGCCGGTGACCTCGTTGCAGTCGGTTCCCCGCATGGCGACGATGGGCAGTGCCGTGCCCTCGTGGATGGTGGCGCGTCTCGAGGACGCTTCCGCCGCCGGGGGAGCAGAGGCGGTTCGTCGGGCCGGCGTGACCATCGCCACCGAGCTGTGCGAGAAGCTGGTGGCTGCCGGCGTTCCGGGTCTCCACTTCTATACGCTCAACCGATCGAACGCGCACGCGGGAGATCTACGCAGCCTTGAACCTCGGTTCCTCCACGAACTGATGCTCCTGTCATCGACAGGGCTTCCTGTCGATGACAGGTTCGGAGATCGTGGAACCCGATCCTGAACAGCAACCCGAGCTCTGATCTTGCCCGACGCTCCTCTCCCAGCCCGGACCGACCCTTCTCGGCTGGCGGTCCCGGTAGGGGTCGCCGGTAGGCTGCCAGCCATGCCCGAACTGATCACGCTCGGCGCCGACGGCGCCCTCACTGTCCCTGACGAACCCATCATCCCGTTTATCGAAGGCGACGGCACGGGTGTCGACATCTGGCCGGCGGCGAAGCTGGTCCTGGACACCGCCGCCGCCAAGCACGGAAAGCACATCGCCTGGAAAGAGGTCCTGGCCGGCCAGAAGGCGTTCGACCAGGTGGGGACGTGGTTGCCCGACGAGACCGTGGAGGCGTTCCGCACCCATCTCATCGGTATCAAGGGGCCATTGACCACGCCGGTGGGCGGCGGCATCCGCTCCCTGAACGTGGCGCTGCGCCAGATCCTCGACCTCTACGTGTGCCTTCGACCGGTCCGGTGGTTCACCGGCGTCCCGTCGCCGGTCCTCCACCCTGAGAAGGTCGACATGGTCATCTTCCGGGAGAACACCGAGGACATCTACGCCGGACTCGAAGCCGAGGCCGGTACGCCCGAGGCGCTGAAGCTGATCGCTTTCTTGCGAGATGAGATGGGATGGAAGGTCCGGGATGGTTCGGGCGTCGGCATCAAGCCCATCTCGCAGCTGGGGTCCAAGCGCTTGATCCGAGCCGCCATCAACTACGCGTTGAAGAACAAGCGACAGAGCGTCACCATGGTGCACAAGGGCAACATCCAGAAGTTCACCGAAGGCGCCTTCCGCAACTGGGGTTACGAGCTGGTGCGCGAGGAGTTCGCGGACGTGGCGGTGGGATGGGACGACTGTGGCGGCGAGCCCGGTGACAAGCTGCTGGTCAAGGACGCCATCGCCGACATCACGCTGCAGCAGGTGCTCACCCGGCCGAGTGACTTCGACGTCATCGCCACCACCAACCTGAACGGCGACTACCTGTCCGATGCCCTGGCTGCCCAGGTGGGCGGGATCGGCATCGCGCCGGGCGGCAACATCAACTACGTGAGCGGCCACGGCATCTTCGAGGCCACCCACGGCACAGCTCCCAAGTACGCGGGCCAGGACAAGGTCAACCCCGGATCGGTGCTGCTCTCGGGGGTGATGATGTTCGAGCACCTCGGCTGGACGAACGCCGCCTCCGATATCGTCCAAGCGCTGGAACGGACCATCGCCGAGAAGATCGTCACCTACGACTTCGCCCGGCTGATGGACGGAGCCACCGAGGTCAAGTGCTCCGAGTTCGCGTCGGCGATCGCCGACCGCCTGTAGCCCAGCCTGTCGGGGGTGCCGAACTCAGCAATCAGGCCGGTGAGGGCTTCACGCAGGTCAGCGATCGCGGACGCAGCCGTGGTGCCCTCGCCGTTGGCGCCCACGCCGGGCCGTAGCTGGGCATGGGCACACCACACGCCGTCCTCATCCTGTTCGACGGTGTAGGGCACGTGAACCGCCCGGGTCATCGCAACTGGCTCCTTCGAAAGACAATAGCCATATGGTAACGCCGGCCCACGCCAGGACACCCCCGTTGCTCGTAGAGCGGGCAAAAGGAGGCCGGTGAGGGGTCGGACCCCAACCCCCCTCTCAGTTCGCCCCCCAACCAGGGCGCCGGATAGCCTCACCGGCATGGCAGACAAGACTCCCGTCCACGTCACCGTCACCGGGGCAGCCGGCCAGATCGGCTACGCCCTGCTCTTCCGGATCGCCTCCGGCCAGTTGCTCGGGCCGGACCAGCCGGTCGTGCTCCGCCTGCTCGAGATCGAGCCGGGGATGCAGGCGCTCGAAGGCGTGGTCATGGAGCTCGACGACTGCTCGTTTCCCCTGGTCAGTGACATCGTCGCCACCTCTGACCTGAAGACGGCGTTCGACGGCACCAACTGGGCGCTGCTGGTCGGCTCCATCCCCCGCAAGGCGGGCATGGAGCGTGGTGATCTGCTCACGGTGAACGGCGGTATCTTCCAACCACAAGGCCAGGCCATCGCCGCCAACGCCGCCTCGGACGTCCGCATCGTGGTGGTCGGCAACCCGTGCAACACCAACTGTCTGATCGCCCGTTCCAACGCCCCCGAGATACCCACGGACCGCTGGTTCGCCATGACACGGCTCGACGAGAACCGGGCCAAGAGCCAGCTGGCCAAGCGTGCCGGCGTGCCGGTGGCGTCGGTCACCAACCTGGCCATCTGGGGCAACCACTCCGCCACCCAGTTCCCGGACTTCGCCAATGCCCAGATCGACGGCAAGCCCGCAGCAGAGGTCATCGACGACCAGGCCTGGCTCGAAGGCGACTTCATCACGACGGTGCAGAAGCGGGGCGCCGCCATCATCGACGCCCGCGGCCTCTCGTCGGCAGCATCGGCAGCCAACGCCGTCGTCGACTCGGTGGTCAGCATCCGGACCGGCACCCCAGCGAACGACTTCACGTCCCTCGCCGTGGTCAGCAACGGCGAGTACGGCGTTCCCCACGGCCTGCAGTTCGGGTTCCCGGTGCGGAGCAGTGGATGCCGACGGCATCACCAACGGCTGGGAAGTGGTCGAGGGCCTCCACCATGACGAGTTCGCAACGCAGCGCATCCGCATCACCACCGAAGAGCTCGAGGCCGAGCGAGCCGACGTGGCTGACCTGCTCCCCTGAACTGAGTTTTGGGTTTCCTGGCCCGGTCCCAACCCACCTCGGTTCCTCCGGAACCCCATGCGCCGCCAGAAAAGAAATCAATACTCCTATTGACAAGATCAAGAACCTGGAGTTAGATGCCATCGCGACCAGTTTGGGAAACGCATAGCGCGTACCATCTGATCGAGACAGCACGAAACACCAGATTCACTCACTAAACCGAAAGCAGGGGGATGTACATGTTCCGGGGACGTCGCAACACAGCAGTAACCCGCGATGCTCAGACTGAGAAATTCTCCAATCTGGGAAAGTTCTCGCGGGGGGGGGGTGGGGGAGTAACTCCCTAAGTTTTTCCCACGCAGAGTCACGTAATTCTCACTTCACCGGCGGCTATGCCCGCCGGTTTTTCGCGGCCATAGCGGCAACGCTCCTGGTCGTGGGAGTGATCGCTGGCTCCGTGGCCGGGATCGGGGTGACTGCTGCCAGTGCGGCTACCCCGCTATCAGTGACGACGACCTCGCCACTGCCCTTGGCCCCGCTGAATCACCCCCTACAGCGCCACCCTGGCTGCAACTGGTGGGACCGGGAGCTACACCTGGAGCGTTGCCTCGGGCTCCACGTTGCCCAGCTGGCTGAGCCTGAATTCGTCGACCGGTGTGCTGTCAGGCACACCCACGACGAACGCCACCGCCACGTTTGCGGTCACCGTGACTGACTCGGCCAGCCCTGCTGACACGGCTACCTCAGGGCAGCTCACGCTCTATGCCGGCAACGGCGGCACCGAGCCGTTCTCGCTCAACATGACCTCGGGCTCCTGGACGGTGCTGTCACAGCGTCGGCGCCCGAACCCTTCCCAGCCCAGACCGACCGCCACGCTCACCGGCACCGTTGCTCCGCTGACTGGTGCGATCACCGGAGCAACGCTGAGCTTTGCCCCAACAGAACGTCTGCAGCGCAGCAGCCGGGGGATGCACCAACTACATCCATGACCGAAGTCGACCCGGGCACGGCCACCGGTTCGATCAACTCCAATGGCGACATCACGCTCAACGACAGCCTCTCCTACGAGCTCGACGTCACCACGCCGATCATCGCACAGTGCCTGTCGACCCCGATCAACATGATCTTCCAGTCGACTGCGCCCTACAACACCAGCACCGGCGACGTGACACTGGTGGCGGCCAACTACAACATCCCCGACTTCACGGCGACGGGATCCCCGAGGTAGCTCCTGTGGCATGGCCCAGGGCCCGCTCAACGGTATGGCCTACCCCTTCAGGTCGCAGGCAGCACCAACAACAACACCACGCTCAACCTCCAGGGCACTGGTCTTCCCATCCCACCCCCACCGGGGAAGGCCACCACGAACATGCTGACGGCAAGCCCTGCCAGCCCGCAGCTGACACCACATCGGTCACGCTGACCGACACGATCAGCTCGGGCGGGAGCACGGCCACCGAACGCCACGGGCAACGTGAACTTCATGGCCAACGGCAACGTGATCGCCACCGAACCGGTCAGCAACGGAGGCGCCACCTACACGACAACGACCTTGCCGAGCCAGACCAATCAGCTGACAGCGGTCTACTCCGGGGACTTCAACTACTACGGCAGCACCTCGCCAACGGTGCCATATACGATGCAGCCTGCTGTCGGTGGCATGGAATCTGCCCAGCACAGTTGAGCTGTCGTCGCCGACCCCGAGCCCGATGTCGGTCACCATCACCAACCCCTCGACGAGTCAGAGGTGGGGTTCCAAGACCTCAAAATTTAGATGCTACCAGAATAACGGATTTGGAACTGGCGATGTGACGGTCTCTTACCAAGACAGTGCTGGCGATTGGTGCCAGATGCCGACAGTAGGTGTGGCGATCTGTATGCAACTTGAGCGGTGTCCCTGACGTTGGACATTACCACCGGGTTTGTTTTCGGCTTCTCGACTTCGATCACTCTCAATCTCCAGACTTCTGACGTCGATCCCAAATGGTATGGGTCCCGGCGTGGGGGACAGGGGGCGACCGATCGCCCAACGGGAGCTGCACGGTTCCGGTTCGTCACCGGGACGTCTGACAGCCGTTAACTCCATTTCGGCGAGCAGAGCGGTGCCTCGAGGCCACAGGCACGTTTATCATGACGTACGGCGCACGGTCCCCGGTGACTCGATCCGAACATGCGATACCCACAACACCGGTGCCAGGGGGGTACGATCGCCTACTACGGCGGGGTTGACGGCTGCGTCGATCCCTACGACATCATGCCCGACCCAACAGGCACGTTGACGTACTTGGTTGACGGTCGGTGCAGGTCGCGGGCACGCGCCGCGGTCAGCGGTCGTCATTTGGCTCAGCTGAATGACCAGGAGCAGTTCTCTCGACCGCCGCCTCAGAACTCAGGGTACCCACTACGATCACGGCCGTGACCCGGCGACCCGGTCTACTCTCCGAGCTCGTACTCACAGACGTTCACCGTGGCGCCACCAGCTCCGGGTACGCCATTCGTCTGTCAGACCACGCTGGAGCGTTGTCGAGCTCCAACGCTCAATGCGTCGGTGGTGGCCGTGGCCACGGTCCCAGCCCCCGTACCCAGCGGTTCTACCGTGCCGGTCAGCGCTCTCGATCTGACGCTGAACATCGATCCAGCCATGATTCGCTCGATCCCAGTGATTCTGTAAGCAACGCCACCATCGGGCTCTCTCCCGACGGGGTCACGATCACGCCTCCGGCGGCGACTCCGACGAACGCCGACGGCATCACTCGTGAACTGGACAGGACTGTCTTCCACCGTGCCCATCTCCGGCACGCCGGGCTCGGTCGTCCCGGTTGGGGTTTCTTCCCTGAGCTTCGCGGAGCGATTCGGGAGGACTCGTTCGCCTGTGCACCCGACTGATCCGACGGCACCAGCTGTCCTCCAACAGGTCACCGTGTCGGGCACGACGCTCACCACGAGCCCAACCGGTTCAGCCGCTGTCGGTGCACCGGTGACCCTGACCGCCACGGTGAACCCCGCCCCTTCGGATTACAACAGCGATCCCACCGTCGGCCAGGTGGACTTCTTCGATGGCCCCACCGACATCGGCACGGTCCCTGTTCCGAGAGCCGGGAACCCCAATGCCGGCATCGCCACCTTCACCACAACCTCCCTCACCCCCGGTCAACACACCCTGACCGCAGTATGGAGCGGCGGTGTGACAGCAATCCAAACCTCTGCTCCAGTGAACTTCCAGGTAGGCACCGCCCCAGTGATTGTCACCCAACCCACCAACCAGACCACCAGGACAGGAGCAACCACAACGTTCACCACCACAGCAACCGGTGATCCAACCCCCACATTCCAGTGGCAGCTCTCCACGAACGGTGGTACGACCTGGTCAAACATCACAGGTGCCACCTCTTCCTCCTACACCACACCAGCCACAACAGCCTCTGACAACGGCAACCAGTACCAGGCCATCGTGAGCAACGGTGTAGGACCAGCTGTCACCACTAATCCAGCCACTCTCACCGTTTTGGCACCTTCGACCACCGGCTACCGCCTGGTAGCCGCCAATGGCACTGTCTCTACCTTCGGGAATGCTGGCAACTACGGCTCAGAAGCTGGACAGCCGCTCAATGCACCAATTGTCGGCATGGCAGCTACCCCTGACAACAAGGGCTACTGGCTAGTTGGAGCTGATGGAGGCATCTTTACCTTCGGAGACGCCAGCTACTACGGCTCAGAAGGTGGACAACACTTAAATGAGCCCATTGTTGGTATGGCAGCAACACCAGATGGCAAGGGCTACTGGTTAGTTGCAGCAGATGGAGGCATCTTCACCTTCGGCGACGCTGCCTTTTACGGATCTGAAGGTGGCCAACACTTAAACCAGCCCATTGTCGGCATGGCACCAACCCCAGACGGCCAGGGCTACTGGTTAGTGGCCAGTGACGGAGGCATCTTCACCTTCGGTGATGCCCCCTTCCTTGGTTCTGAAGGAGGCCAACCGTTGAATGCCCCTGTAGTCGGCATGGCTACGAACGCAGATGGCAACGGCTACTGGCTGGTAGCCAAAGACGGAGGTGTCTTCACCTTCGGTGACGCTGGTTTCAATGGGTCAGCGAGTGGACAGTCCAGTGCACCGGTCGTCGGCCTCACTCCCACCCCCGGCGGAGGCGGCTACTGGATCGGAGCAGCAGACGGAGGCATCTTCACCTTCGGCAACGCCCCGTTCAACGGCTCAGGGGTGAGCAGCTTCAGCACTGCCTGGTCGTCGGGATTGCCCCGTAGGAACTCAAAGAAGGACGTGTGGCTCGTTGTTCCTGAGAGCTTGTTTCTGGCCCAGGGACAACGAGTTCACGGCCGACAAGAACGCCACAGGACCCAGCGTGGCTTGGGATCCTGGCTCAGAGTGTGTGGTCCCCCGCCCCCTAACCCCGGACGGGGGACCACGCAATCCATCTTGCTCACTACGAGTCGGGGCCATCCTTGGGAATTCTACTGTACGCACTACAAATGTAGTGCGTTTACAGCGCGGCTGTATTACGCTGGTCTCGTGATCGAGATCACTGAGCTGCTGTGGGACGAGCAGAACATTGCCCATATCGGTCGGCACACGGTGACCCCCGACGAGGTAGGCCAGGTTGTCTTCGACGTCAAGACGGTGTTCTTTGACGCCGACAACCCAGCCCGCCCCGGTCGTCTGGTTGCCTTCGGCCAGCCCGCCTCGGGGCGGTTCCTCGCCGTCTATCTCGATACGCCAGTCAAAGGTCGCAGCTACCCGGTAACTGCTCGACCGATGACCACCAAGGAGGAATGGGGTTACCGAGCTACCAAGGAGGCTGATGATGGCTGAGAAATGGGCATACGAGAAGGACGCCGCGGCCTTCGACAAAGCGGATCACGATTTATCGAAACTGCGCCGTGTCGAGGTGCGCCACGGGGAGCCGAAGTCCTCCCTGGCAGTGCGGTTCGATGCCGCCGATCTCGAGCGGCTCCGCCGGCGCGCCGAAGCTGAAGGTGTCGGTGTCACACAGCTGGTGCGCCGCTGGGTCGTGGAGCGGCTGGACGAACCGGAACCTGGCGGTGCCGTCGAAGACCTGATGGACTCGCTGGAGAAGAGCCTGCGTGCTGCTCGGGCCATCAAGCATTCCGGCCGCGCAAGGCCGGTTGACCAGCAGCGGGATGCCAACGAGGACAAGGTGAGCATGCAAGAGGCACTTTGGGGGAGCAGCCCATAGGACCGAAACGGTTGAGATCGAGTTCGTCGTCGAAGGAGAAACGCTCGAAGAAGCCCATCAGTACGCTCGTAACGTCGTAGGAAGACGCTCGCTCCCAGCCTCGGACGACAACCACGCTTCGACATGCGTGCCCTGGTCACCGCACCTGTTGACGCGTTGCTATTGACAAGTTGAAGTACCTGGAGTTAGATGCCATCGCGACCAGTTTGGGAAACGAAGAGTGTGTACCATCTGATCGAGAAGCACGAAACACCAGATTTCCCAACACGGTTTCACTCACTAAAGCGAAAGCAGGGGGATGTACATGTTCCGGGGACGTCGCAACACAGCAACAACCCGCGATGCCCAGGCTGAGAAAATCTCAATCTGGGAAAGTTCTCGCGGGGGGGGTGGGGGAGTAACTCCCTAAGTTTTTCCCACGCAGAGTCACGTAATTCTCACTTCACCGGCGGCCTTGCCCGCCGGTTTTTCGCGGCCATAGCCGCAACAGCCCTGGTCTTCGGCATGGTGGCTGCCGTTGGGGTCACCGCTGCCAGCGCAGCCACCCCACTGTCGGTCACGACGACCTCGCCGCTGCCGGTTGCCCCGCTCAACACCCCCTATGCCGTCACCTTGGCAGCAACCGGTGGGACCGGCTCCTACACCTGGAGCGTTGCTACCGGCTCCACGCTTCCGAGCTGGCTGACGCTCAATTCGACGACCGGTGCTCTCACCGGCACACCGACCACAGATGCCACCGCCACCTTCGCGGTGACCGTCACCGACTCGGCCAGTCCTCCTGACACGGCCACGTCTGCGCCAGCTCAACCTCTACGCCGGTAACGGCGGTACCCAGCCCTTACCCTGAGTTCGGCCAGCCGGCCGGGACAATCCACCTACCAGGTGCAGGACCACACCCCACCGGCTACGTTCCCGATCCGGTCACCATCACGGGCACGGTCGACCCGCTGACCGGTGTCATCAGCGCTGCGTCGCTCTCGATCCAGCCGTATACGTCCACGAACGCAACCGGTACGACCAACGTCATCTTCTCCGAGGTCACCCCGGGCACGGCCACGGGCACGATCAACTCGGCCGGCGATGTCACCATCAACGACTCCCTCCAGGTGGAGCTGGACGTCACCTCGCCCATCACCCAGCAGTGCATCACCACGCCGATCAACGTCACCCTGCAGTCGACAGCGCCGTACGACCCGAGCACCGGGAACGTCACATTGTCCCAGTCGAACTTCACCATTCCGAACTTCCCGACCACACCGAACTGTGGACTGGCAGCCAGCACTCTCAACGGCGTTCTGCAACGGCTATGCCGGCAGTGTCGGCAACAATCTGACCTTGGCCCTCCAGGGCACGCTGCCGATCCCACCACCGCCGGGTGCACCGACCGTGTCCACCCTGACGGCCACGCCGACCAGCCCCCAGTTGACCGGCACCTCGGTGACCTTGGCTGACACCATCACAACAACAGCATCGCCAGCGCCGTCGGCACCGCCCACCGGCACGATCCAGTTCCTCAACGGCACGACGGTGCTCGCCACCGAACCGGTCACCAGTAGTGGCGCCACCTTTACGACGTCCAGTTTGCCGTCCACCACCAACTCGCTCAGTGCCGTCTACTCCGGTGACTTCAACTACGGGGGAAGCACCTCGGCCGTGGTGCCGTACACGGTGCAACCGGCCCCGACGATCTCCGGGCAGATGCCGGCGTCGATTGCCCCAGGGACGAGCTCATTCCCCACCCCAACCCCGTTCTCGCTGACGGTCACCGACCCGTCGTCCGGCCAGAGCTACGCCAGCACGTTCCTGGCGCTGACCTTTGCAAGTTCAGACGGGGGGACGCTTGACCAGACGGACGCAGAGCTGTCCTACCAGGACTCAGCGGGAGATTGGTGCCCGATGGTCGTGAAAAGTGGCGGCCTCGTAGGCGCCGGCGATTTTGCTGGCATTTTCACCGGTATGGGTTCGTCGTGTGGGTCGCCTCCACGGGGTTCTCGCTCAGTCCTGGGGCATCGATGACCTTCAAGTTCGAGATCTCCATAAACGAAAACGGCGATGATGCCCCTGAGTACTACTACGGAAACTACGGGCTAACGTCGTACCTCCAGACCGGGAGCTGCACGAACCCGATCACCTATGGTTCGTGCACCGCGGTGGCACCGTTCTCCACGCTGACAAACTCGCCGAGTTCCTTCGCACCATTCGTCCTAACCGCTCCGGCGCTACTCCCCGTGACCATCACAGCTGATGGTGTTCCAACGACTCCGGTGCCCCAGGGCTTTTTGATTGCCCCGGATGCCAGCGCCCGTCCGGCAGATACATCGGGAAACGACCAGGGCGTCCTCAGCCAAAGTTCGACAATCACCTACCTGGTCGATGGCGTGGCTGTTCCTCAGATGAGGGTTTCCACCCCAGTGGCGTTCTCGACCGCTGGCCTGTCGGTGGGAACGCACACGCTGCAGATTGTGTACTCGGGTAACACTGTCTACGCCTCGAGCACCTACACGACCACGTTCAAGGTTGGTCCGCCGCCGATCGGGACGCCCTACAGCTGCGCCGTCTCCCCAAGCTTGGGCAACTCATACTCCCTCGCCGCAGTGGCCAACATCACGGTTAATCCGGTACCGTCATCGGTACCAAGCGGCACCAGCGTGCCAATCGACAATCTGAGCGTGACTCTGACCTCTGACCCGTATTGGGAGGGCTACCCGAGCGTCCAGCTCACTGAGGCCTACGTTCGATCTGTACTGGCGGCACAATCACCGCTCCGGCAGTGACCCCGACAATTTCCCGATGGCGTGCAAACGCACACATGGTTGTCTATCCACCTCCGAATGTCTCGGGTGATCCGGGAGATGTGGTGAACGTCTCGGTGAGTTCGATCCATATGGTCGTCGATTCAGGACTCGTCCCGGCCACCTATGTCTGCAGCCCGGTGTCTCAGGCTGCCCCGATCGCTTCCGTCACCGTTTCGGGCAACACGCTTACTACCAGCCCGAGCGGTTCGGTGGCTGCCGGTGCACCGGTGACGCTCACCGAGACGGTGAGCCCGGCCACGAACGGATACGACTTCAGCAACGACTATTCGCAGCCCGAGCCCAATGGCCAGGTGGAGTTCCTCGACAATGGCACCGTTCTCGGTACCGTGCCGGCACCTCGGTGGCACAACAGCACCGCCGGTCGGCACGGCTAGTTTCACCACTTCCAACCTGCCGCCCGGTGACAACACGCTCACCGCCCAGTGGAGGGGAACTGGGGCAACGTTGCGGCCAACACGTCGCCCCGGTCGACTTCCAAGTGGGCACGGCGCCAACGATCACCACCCAACCCACGAACCAGACAGCATCGGCCGGAGCAGTGGCTACCTTCACCGCTGCAGCCACTGGTGATCCCACCCCAACCGTCCAGTGGCAGGTGTCCACGGACGGAGGGAAGACCTTCACCAACATCGCCGGGGCAACATCTGACTCCTACACCACCCGGCCACCACGGCTTCGGACAACGGCAATCAGTACCAAGCCGTGTTCATCCAACGGCGCGGGACCGACGCTACGACGACACCCCGGCCACGTTGACGGTCATCGCACCATCGACCACTGGCTATCGAATGGTTGCCTCCAACGGTGCCGTGTCCACCTTCGGCAACGCCGGGAACTACGGCTCTGAGGCTGGTCAACCGTTGAACGCCCCCATCGTCGGCATGGCAGCAACCCCTGACAACAAGGGCTACTGGCTGGTCGGAGCAGACGGTGGTATCTTCACCTTCGGCGACGCCGGCTACTACGGCTCTGAGGGTGGCCAGCACCTGAACGCTCCCATCGTCGGCATGGCAGCAACGCCAGATGGCAAGGGCTACTGGCTCGTGGCTGCCGACGGAGGCATCTTCACCTTCGGCGATGCCGCCTTCTACGGCTCTGAGGGTGGCCAACACCTGAACGCAGCCGGTCGTCGGCATGGCAGCAACGCCTGACGGTAAGGGCTACTGGCTGGTAGCCAGCGACGGAGGCATCTTCACCTTCGGCGATGCCACCTTCCTTGGCTCTGAAGGTGGCCAACGCCTGAACGCTCCGGTCGTCGGCATGGCAGCCACGCCGTCGGGCAACGGCTACTGGCTGGTTGCCAAAGATGGAGGTGTGTTCACCTTCGGCGACGCTACGTTCCACGGATCCGCTGCGGGTCAGTCGAACGCACCGGTTGTTGGCCTCACTCCCACCCCCGGCGGAGGCGGCTACTGGATAGGCGCCCAGGACGGCGGCATCTTCACCTTCGGCAACGCCCCGTTCAACGGGTCGGCGGTTGGGACAACGACTGCCCCGATCGTGGGCATCGCACCGTAGGTACTCCAAGAAGGACGTGTGGCCGCTGTCCCTGAGAGCTTGTTTTGCCTCAGGGACAGCGAGCCTCACGGCTGACAAGAACGCCAAAGGTCCCCAGCTTGGGAACCGGCTCACGGTGTGTGTCCCCCGCCCCCTAACCCCGGACGGGGGCCACGCAGTTTTCAGGTCCTGTCGCTCGTCGGAGATCTTGAGAGCGGACACGAGATGGGTTGTCACAGTTAAGGAAAGCGCCGTGTTATGGAGCCAGGTCGAGTCGCTCAAGGGGTTGGTGGGTGATCTCGGCGATGATCTCGAAGTCCTTGTCGAGGTGGAGAACGGTGAGTCCGGAGAGTTCGGCGGTGGCGGCGATGAGGATGTCGGGGATCGAGGGCGCACGGTGCTGACCGCGATCGGCGAGCAACGCGAGCACCTGAACAGCACGGTCTTCGACGGTCGGGGTCAGGTACTCGACTGCCATCGACGAGATCGGCGGGCTGTTCAAGCCGGTCCGCAGGTCGTTCGCCGAGCGAGCGGAGTACCCCATCTCCAACAGCGTGACAGTGGTGATTCGCACCAGGCCACGTTCGATCCGTGCCGCCCATTCCTCCGCGTGGGTGCTTCTTCCCAGACGAACAAGGGCCGACTTGTCGATCAGCCACACTGTCGACTCCGCTGACTCGGAGGTCACGACCACGCCTGGGCCATGACCTCCGGATCAGCCAGGTCGGCGAACAGCGTCTCGAACTTCTGCAGGTCGCTGACGTCAACTGGTCGGGCACCTTGCCGCGCGTCTTGACGTAGCCGCCGACGCAAGTACTCGTTCCGAGACAGGCCAAGCTCCGCAGAGCGGGCGTCGATGGCCGAGACGACCTCTTCGGGAACATCACGGATGAGTACGTCAGACATGGGCTACCTCCTGGTGATATCCAATGATATTACCTCTGAGCCATGGTTGAGTGTCGTACTCATACTTCGTAGGAATGCAATATATAACTCGTAGAAATAGCAGATCAGATCTCGTGGTTTCGGCGGAACTCGAGGAGGAAGGCGCCGTGTCATGGAGCCAGGTCGAGTCGCTCAAGGGATTGGTGGGTGAACTCGGCGATGATCTCGAAGTCCTTATCGAGGTGGAGAATGGTGAGCCCGGACAGTTCGGTGGCGGACGTCGAGGAGGTGATGGCGCACCCTTCAGACGAAGTTCACACGTCGACACGCGTGCCCTGGCCACTGCACCTGTTGACGCGTTGCTATTGACAAGTTGAAGTACCTGGAGTTAGATGCCATCGCGACCAGTTTGGGAAACAATAAGTGTGTACCATCTGATCGAGACAGCACGAAACACCAGATTTACCAACACAGTTTCATTCACGACAGCGAAAGCAGGGGGATGTACATGTTTCGGGGACGTCGCAACACAGCAGCAACCCGCGATGCCCAGGCTGAGAATTCTCAATCTGGGAAAGTTCTCGCGGGGGGGGGTGGGGGAGTAACTCCCTAAGTTTTTCCCACGCAGAGTCACCAAAATCTCACGTCACCGGCGGCCTTGCCCGCCGGTTTTTCGCGGCCATAGCAGCAACGCTCCTGGTCGTGGGAGTGGTAGCAGGCTCGGTGGCCGGAATTGGGGTGACTGCCGCCAGTGCAGCCACCCCGCTGTCGGTGACCACGACCTCGCCACTGCCCTTGGCCCCCCTCAACACCCCCTACAGCACCACCTTGGCCGCCACCGGTGGGACCGGGAGCTACACCTGGAGCGTTGCCTCGGGCTCCACGTTGCCCAGCTGGCTGAGTCTGAATTCGTCGACCGGTGTGCTGTCGGGCACGCCCACGACGGACGCCACAGCCACGTTCGCCGTGACCGTCACCGACTCGGCCAGCCCTGCTGACACGGCCACCTCGGGTCAGCTCACGCTCTATGCCGGCAATGGTGGCACAGAGCCGTTTTCGCTCAACATGACCTCAGGTTCGTGGGCCGTGCTTGCGACGGGTTCACCGCCTGGGCCCCCGCAGCCCTTCCCATCCCAGACAACCACCACGCTTACTGGCACCGTGGCTCCGCTGACTGGCGCGATCACTGACGCAACGCTGACCCTGCCGGTCCAGGACAACGTGTGCAGCGCAGCGGCCGGGGGATGCACCAACTACTTCATGGATGAGGTCGATCCGGGCACCGCTACCGGTTCGATCAACTCCAATGGCGACATCACCCTCAACGACAGCCTCTCCTACACCCTCGACGTCACCACACCGCTCACTGCGGAGTGCCTGTCGACCCCGATCAACATGACCTTCCAGTCCACTGCGCCCTACAACACCAGCACCGGGGATGTGACGCTCTCGGCGTCCAACTACAATATTCCGCGCTTCACTGATGCTCCGGGCGGGTCGTGTGGGCTGGCCGGGGAAGGGCTCAACGGCAACTTGGGTGACTCGTACCAGGTCGCGGGCAGCACCAATAACAACACCACGCTCAACCTCCAGGGCACGGGGCTGCCCATCCCACCCCCACCGGGGAAGACCACCACGAATACCTTGACGGCATCACCCGTGAGCCCGCAGCTGACGACCACATCGGTCACGTTGACCGACACGATCAGCTCGGGCGGCAGCACGGCCACCGACGCCACCGGCAACGTGAACTTCGTCGCCAACGGCAACGTGATCGGCACCGAACCGGTCAGCAACGGAAGCGCCACCTTTACGACAACGAAGTTGCCGAGCCAGACCAACCAGCTGACAGCGGTCTACTCCGGGGACTTCAACTACTCCGGCAGCACCTCGCCAGCGGTGCCATTTACCATCCAACCACTGCCGTCGGTCACACTGAACCTGCCCACGACGGTGGAGCTCTCGTCGCCGACCCCGACCCCCATGTCGGTCACCATCACCAACCCCTCGACGAGTCAGAGTTGGAGTTCTAACTACCTCCAAATTTTTATCCAGAACCCGAACGGATTTGAATCTGGCGATGGGACAGTTGCCTACCAAGACAGTGCGGGCGATTGGTGCCAGATGCCAACGTTCTTCGAAAGCAACGTGACCGTGTACTTCAGCGGCTTCGCAACCTCATGCGGCACGCCACCCAGCTCGTTCTCGCTAGCTCCAGGACAGTCGCTCACCATCAATCTCCAGCTTTCACTGACGTACGACAACAGTGAGTACGGTCCCGGCGGTGCGGATGTCCATGCAACGCTCTACAATGGAAGCTGCACGGTTCCGGTTACAAGTACCAGTTCGTGCAACCCATCGGACAGCCCGTTCAACTCCATCGCCCCGACGCAGAGCGGTGCTCCCGAGGCCATTGGCACGTTCACCATGACCTACGGTGCACGGTCGCCGGTTGCTTGGAATACCGGGGATATCACCGTACCGACAACACCGGTGCCTGAGGGCTACCAGATCGAGCCATTCGGCTACGGCCGAGCCCTCCAGGCTGCGTCAGATCCCTACGGCATCATGCCCCTCCCGACGGGGACGATCACGTATCTGGTTGACGGTGCGCAGGTCACTACAAGCAACGCGTATAACAGTACGGCCAATGGCCTTCCGTCCCCATCCAGCGTCTATCTCTCTACTGCCGGTCTCACTCCGGGGACCCACACCATAACGTTCGAGTACTCCGGTGACCCGGTTTACGCTCCGAGCTCGTATTCCCAGACGTTCACGGTGGCACCACCGGCTCCTGGCACGCCGTTTGTCTGTGAGGTCGCTGGTGGGGCCACCCCCACGATCAATGCGTCAGTGGTGGCCGTAGCCACGGTTTCCAGCCCCGTACCAAGCGGTTCGACCGTGCCCGTCAGCGCTCTCGATCTGACGCTGAATATCGACCCGACGGGTCAGCTTAACGTCGGGTCCGGGTTCCCTCTGAAGAACGCCACCATCGGGCTCTCTCCCGGCGGGGTCACGATCACGCCACCTGCAACGACTCCAACGAACGCCAATGGCATCACCTCGGTGAGCTGGACCGGACTCTCTGCCACCGTGCCGATCTCTGGCACCCCGGGCTCGGTTGTCCCCGTGGGGGTCGCTAACCTCAGCTTCACCGGAGGAGGAGGCCTCGCCGCCTCATACGCTTGCAACCCGGCCGACCCGACGGCACCGGCCGTGGTCCAAAAGGTCGACGTGTCTGGGACGACGCTGACGACGAGCCCGACTGGTTCAGCCTCCGTCGGTGCGCCGGTGACCCTGACCGCCACGGTATATCCGGCACCTTCGGACAACCCCGGCGACTGCATTGTGGGACAGGTGGATTTCTTCGACGGGACCACCGATATTGGGACCGTTGGTGCCCCAAGCACTGGCTGTAATAGTAGTAATAATCCCAATGCCGGCATCGCCACGCTCACCACAACGTCTCTGGCGCCTGGACCACATACGTTTACTGCAGTGTGGAGCGGCGGTCCCACACCGGCGCAGACGTCCGATCCGGTGGACTTCCAAGTGGGCACGGCGCCATCGGTGACCGCCCAGCCGACGAACCAGACAGCCTCGGCCGGAGCGGCGGCCACGTTCACGGCCGCTGCCAGCGGTGACCCGACTCCAACCGTCCAGTGGCAGGTGTCCACGGACGGACGGGAAGACGTTCACCGACATCGCAGGTGCAACGTCGGACTCCTACACCACTCCGACCACCACGGCTGCAGATAACGGCAACGAGTACCAGGCCGTGTTCTCGAACGGTGCGGGGCCCAGCGCCACCACGAACCCGGCCACGTTGACGGTCATCGCTGCGTCGACCACGGGTATCGAGTGGTGGCGTCCAACGGCACGGTCACCACGTTCGGGAACGCCGGGAACTACGGATCGGAGAGCGGAGCCCTCAACGCTCCTATCGTCGGCATAGCAGCAACGCCTGACAACAAGGGCTACTGGCTGGTAGGAGCAGACGGAGGGGTGTTCACCTTCGGCGACGCCACCTTCTACGGCTCCGAAGGCGGCCAGCACCTGAACGCTCCCATCGTCGGCATGGCTGCAACCCCTGACGGCAAGGGCTACTGGCTCGTTGCCGCTGATGGAGGCATCTTCACCTTCGGCGACGCCACCTTCTACGGCTCGGAAGGCGGCCAACACCTGAACCAGCCGGTCGTCGGCATGGCACCAACCCCAGACGGCCAGGGCTACTGGCTCGTGGCCAGTGACGGAGGCATCTTCACCTTCGGCGACGCCACGTTCCTTGGCTCAGAAGGTGGCCAACACTTGAACGCCCCCGTTGTCGGCATGGCAGCTACGCCTGTCGGGCAACGGCTACTGGCTGGTGGCCAAAGATGGAGGTGTCTTCACCTTCGGTGACGCTTCGTTCCAGGGATCGGCCGCTGGCCAGTCGAACGCTCCGGTCGTCGGCCTCACTCCCACCCCAGGCGGAGGTGGCTACTGGATCGGGGCAGCTGACGGCGGCATCTTCACCTTCGGCAACGCTCCGTTCAACGGCTCGGCCGTTGGTACCACGACTGCCCCGATTGTCGGAATCGCATCGTAGGGACTCCAAGAAGGACGTGAGGCTTGGCTATCCCTGGGAGCTTGTTCTGCCCCAGGGATAGCAAGCCCACGGACACAGAAACGTCAACAGATCGCCACAGGAACCCAGCTTGGCTTGGGAACCGGCTCACGATGTGTGGTCCCCCGCCCCCTAACCCCGGACGGGGGGCCACGCAGTCTCGTTACTCATACGCAGTGTGTGGTCCCAGCCGCTGAGCTTCTCACTCCGGACGGGGGGCCACGCTATCTTCCTGTCCCCAACGGTCTTCGACCGTATGGATCAGGTGCTGACCATCTCGGGAATTTCCACTCCCAGTTGTTGCAGAAAGGCCATCTTCTGCGTGAGTGCCCTCTGCCAAGCGGCCACGTCAGCCTCCCAGCGTCCTCGATCCCCGTCCTCACATGCGTGCTCGAGCGCATCGAACGCACCGTCCTCGGCATCAAGGAGCTGGCGGTAGCGCTGGAGCACCTGGTCGTCCACGAATCCGGACAGTGCCACGGGCATCCTCCTCTGGATCGACTACGTTCGCCCGACCTTACCCGTCTGCCGTCTGCTTGTCACTGGGGATTGGCCGGACTTCCGACGAGCTTCGTATCGGCACTTCGTGCCGGTATCCGCCACCCCACTGCACGACCATTATCCCTGGTCAGCATCGGTGTCTCACGATGGATCCGGCGATCGCACGTCACGCCGGAGCGGATGGTCGGCCGGAACTTCCACCAGGTGGATGCGCAGCCCGTCGGGGTCGTCCACCCACGCCTCGACGAGGCCCCACGGTTCACGGAGCGGCGGGCGAACGATGGGCACGCCACGCTCGGCCAGCTCGGCCACGGTGACCGTGACGTCTCGGACCTGGAGCCAGAGCACAAGGGGAGGAACCGGCACCGATCGGTCCACGCCCGCCGATCCGCCACCTTCCGTCGGCCCACCGTGGCCGACGACCTCGAGGAAACCGCCACCGACGAAGAACACCACGCCACGAGACGGCCCGGTGCCGAACTGGCGGGCCACGGCCAGACCGAGCTGGTCGCCGTAGAACTCCAGCGAGCGTTCGAGGTCGGTCGGTCGGATGATCGTCCGGCTGCTGAGCACTTCCACGGCTCCTCCTTCGTACGTCCTCGATACGTCCTCAGTACGTCGTGGCGGCGGCCAGATCCTTCATGTGGGGCTGAGCGGCGACGAGCATGGCCTGTCCGGCAGCGAGCACGGAGAGATCGCCACGGACCCGGACGCGACCGCTGGTGACCGCCTCGGCGGCGGCCAGCTCCCCGCTCGACAGCGCCACGGCATCGTCGTACGACAGGATGACGGTCACGCTCGGGCGGGCGGGGTCCTCTGTGGCGTCGGTACGCGCCTCGTTCGTCCCGTCGACGAGCGTCAGGTGGAGCGTTCCCGCCTCTGCCGTCAACAGCAGCGTGACGTCTCCCTCCGGGCCGCCGTGGATCTGTTGGGCCACGGTGAAGCTGCCGTCCGCAGCGGCCAGACCGACGTCCTCGCCCAAGTCGGGCAGGACCACGTCCCGGAGGGCGGCGTCGAAGGCTGCCGCCCACTCAGCGGTCAGGAACCGGGGCACAACGGTCCCACCAGGAACCGAGTCTGGCGGAATTGGGAAGTTACCCAAAAGTTCTGAGTCGACCTGAACTGCTGCATCGGCCCCACCGAGTGCTCAGTCAACCAACGCCGTCTCGACCGGCTCGGCCTCGGTTGACTCGGCCTCGCTCGGCCGGACGGCCGCCGGACCATGGGCGGGTGACGATGCAGCCGACTCGGCCGCCGACCGCTTCGTCCGCTTGCGGATCTTCCGCCCCAGCCACGCCACCGGATCGTAGGTGGCGTCGACCACCCGCTCCTTCAGGGGGATGATGGCGTTGTCGGTGATCTTGATGTGCTCGGGGCACACCTCGGTGCAGCACTTGGTGATGTTGCACTTGCCCAGGCCCTGCTCGTGCTGGAGAAGATCCCGCCGGTCGTTGGTGTCGAGCGGGTGCATCTCGAGCTCAGCCGAACGGGCGAAGAACCGAGGGCCGGCGAACGCTGTCTTGTTCTCCTCGTGGTCGCGGATGACGTGGCAGACGTCCTGGCACAGGAAGCACTCGATGCACTTGCGGAACTCCTGGCTGCGCTCCACGTCGACCTGGGCCATCCGGTAGCCGCCCGCTGCCACCTCGTCCTCGGTCTTGGCCCGGGGTGCGAACGGCGGGATCCGCTTGGCCACTTCGTAGTTGTACGACACGTCGGTCACCAGGTCGCGTAGGACCGGGAACGCCTTCATCGGCGCCACCGTGACCGCCTCGCCTTCCGGCAGAGTGTCCATACGGGTCATGCACATGAGACTGGGCTTGCCGTTGATCTCGGCCGAGCACGAGCCGCACTTCCCTGCCTTGCAGTTCCATCGGCACGCCAGGTCCGGCGCCTGAGTGGCCTGTACCCGGTGGATGACGTCGAGAACGACCTCACCCTCTTGGGCAGGGAGCTCGTAGGTCTCGAACTCCCCACCGCCAGGATCACCTCGCCAAATGTGCATGGTCACCGTGTCCTCGGACTGGACGGGCTCGGCTGGCGCCGAGGACGATGGTGCCACCGGCGACTCGATCACGCCGGGCTCCTCGGTTTGGGTTTGCACGGGCTCCTCGGACAAGGTGTCGTCGGTCATCACTGCGCCTCCTCGAACAGGGACGTGAGCTCGTCGGGCATGACCGGCAGGGGCTCGGGGGTGACGGTGATGCTGCGCACCGGTGGAACGCCACCGGCACCGCCGCTCGTGTCCGCGCCGGCCGGGATCCGCTGAGCGAAGTTGACCTTCCCCATCTCCGGGTCCGGCTTGGGATAGTCGTCCCGGGTATGTCCGCCCCGGCTCTCTTTGCGGGCGATGGCTCCCTGGGTGACGGAGCGGGAGACGGCCAGCATGGAGGGCAGGTCGGTGGCCAGGTTCCAACCGGGGTTGTAGAGCACTGCCGCCGCTGATGGCGATGGCGGCGGCACGGGACTCGAGCTCCTCGATCTTGCCGAGGGCTTCGTCGAGCTCCGAGCCGGTGCGGATGATCCCCACCAAGCTCTGCATCGTCCGCTGCAGATCATGGTGGACGTCGTACGGGTTCTCGCCCTCGTCCCGTGTGAACGGAGCCTCGGCGGCGGCGATGGCCGACTCGATCTCGGACTCGTCGATGGAGACCGATCCGGTCCTCCCTGCTGCGAACTCGCCGGCACCGATGCCGGCTCGCCGGCCGAACACCAGGAGATCGGAGAGCGAGTTGCCACCCAGGCGGTTGGCACCGTGCATGCCGCCGGCGACCTCACCCGCGGCGAACAGGCCAGGAACGGTGGCCGCAGCCGAGTCCGCGTCCACCCGGATGCCGCCCATCACGTAGTGGCAGGTCGGGCCCACCTCCATGGCCTCGGCCGTGATGTCCACGCCGGCCAGCTCCTTGAACTGGTGGTACATCGAGGGCAACCGTCGCCGGATGTCCTCGGCGCTGCGGCGGGTGGCGATGTCGAGGAAGACGCCACCGTGAGGGCTGCCTCGGCCGGCCTTCACCTCGTTGTTGATCGATCGGGCCACCTCGTCACGGGGGAGGAGCTCCGGCGGGCGACGACCAGCGGCGTGGTCGTCGTACCATCTGTCCGCCTCGTCCTCGGAGTCCGCCGTCTCCGCCGCGAACATCTCGGGGATGTAGTCGAACATGAACCGCTCGCCCTCCGAGTTCCGGAGCACCCCGCCGTCACCACGTACCCCTTCGGTGACCAGGATGCCCCGGACCGAGAGGGGCCACACCATGCCGGTGGGGTGGAACTGCACCGCTTCCATGTCGATGAGGTCTGCCCCGGCCCACAGCGCCATGGCGTGGCCGTCACCGGTCGACTCCCACGAGTTGGAGGTGTACATCCAGCTCTTGCCGATGCTGCCGGTGGCCAGGACGACGGCTTTCGCCTTGAACACCACGAACTTACCGCTGGGCCGCCAGTAGCCGACCATGCCTGACACCGTGCCGTCCGTGTCGCGGAGCAGCCGGAGCACCTTGACTTCCATGAACACGTCGATGCCGTCGGCGACCGCTTTCTGCTGCAGTGTCCGGATGAGCTCCAGGCCGGTGCGGTCACCGATATGGGCCAGGCGGGCGAACCGGTGGCCACCGAAGTCCCGCTGCAGGATCAGCCCGTCCTTGGTCCGGTCGAAGAGGGCTCCCCACTCTTCGAGCTCGCGGACCCGGTCCGGTGCTTCCTGGGCGTGGAGCTGGGCCATGCGCCAGTTGTTGAGCATCTTCCCGCCCCGCATGGTGTCCCGGAAGTGCACCTCCCAGTTGTCCTCGGAGTAGACGTTTCCCAGAGCGGCAGCCACGCCGCCCTCGGCCATCACCGTGTGCGCTTTGCCCAGCAACGACTTGCACACCAACGCGGTGCGCAGTCCTCGTGCCTTGGCCTCGATGGCGGCTCGCAGGCCGGCGCCACCGGCGCCGATGACGATGACGTCGAGCTCGTGGGTTTCGTACTCAGCCATAGTTGCGTGTCCTCTTAGAAGTGGAAGCCGGCGTCGTGGATGGCGCCGCTGGCCACCAGGCGCACGTAGAGATCGGTCAGGGCGACGAACACCAGGCTCATCCATGCGAACACCATGTGCTTGGCGTTCAGCGGCGTGAGGCTCTGCCAGATCTTGTGCCGGATCGGATGGTTCGAGAACTGCTTCACCCCTCCGCCGCAGAGGTGGCGACACGAGTGGCAGCTCAGCGAGTACAGCCACAAGAGCGCTGCGTTGATGCAGAGGACCACGGTGCCCACGCTGATACCGATGCCGTAGCCCGGTTGGCGGAACGCCATCACGGCGTCGATGGTCAAGATCACGTTGAACACCAGGCCGGCATAGAAGAAGTAGCGGTGGATGTTCTGGAAGATCAGAGGGAACCTCGACTCACCGGTGTAGGAACCGTGGGCGTCGGCCACCGAGCAGGACGGGGGCGCCCACCAGAACGACCGGTAGTAGGCCTTCCGGTAGTAGTAGCAGGTCAGCCGGAAGCCCAGTGGGAAGATGAGGATCAACAGGGCCGGAGAGATCGTCCACCACGTGATGATGGTTCCCGGATGGCTGCCCGGGTACGCAGCTCTCGGTGAGGCACGGTGAGTAGAACGGTGAGATGAGGTCCCGATGCAGGGCAGGACCGGCGTAGTAGTCCTTGTTCACGAAGGCGGCCCAGGTGGCGTAGCCCACGAACACGGTGAGCACGGTCACGGTGACCAGCGGCTGGACCCACCAGATAGTCTCGGCGCAAGGTCGGGACCGATGGTCCTCCTCGCACGCCCCCCAGAACGACAGGGGTCGCTGTTGCGTCCTCCAACGTGGTCAAGCCAATCCTCCCTGTACCGGCCGGCGAAGGCCACGAATTACGCGCCGGACCACTGGGCCCGAAGCGCTGACGGTGCATCATCTTTTCACTCCGGCGGGCATCACGTGAAACTTCGGGAGCAGCGGCCGGCGAACGGCCGGCGAACGGCGGCGAACGGCCGGCCCCGAGGCACGCGTAGGCTCGTGCCAATGACGCCGCCGGAGCCCGCCTCAGCCGCTGATTCTTCACCACACACCGGCCGGACCGCCGCCAGAAGTCACCACGTTGGGGCAGCTCACAGCGTCGGGATGGCAGCCGTCGACGGTTGCCGGCGAGATCAGGCGCAATGCGGCCACCCGGATCGCTCGTGGTGAGCCCCTGGTGGCGGGTGTCCTCGGTTTCGACGACACCGTGCTGCCGCAACTCGAGAATGCCGTGCTCGCCGGGCACGACGTCATCCTGTTGGGGGAGCGGGGACAGGCCAAGACCCGGCTCATCCGCTCGCTGGTCTCCCTCCTCGACGAGTGGCTGCCCATCGTCGCTCACTCGGAGATCAACGACGATCCTTTCGATCCGACCTCCCGCTACGCCAAGGACCTGGTGGCCGAGCTCGGCGACGACACGCCCATCGCCTGGGTCCATCGCAGCGATCGGTACGGCGAGAAGCTGGCCACACCCGATACCTCGATCGCCGACCTGATCGGGGAGGTCGACCCGATCCGCGTGGCCGAGGGCCGGTACCTCTCGGACGAGCTCACCATTCACTACGGGCTGGTCCCCCGCCTCAACCGGGGCATCTTCGCTGTGAACGAGCTCCCCGACCTGGCCGAGCGGATCCAGGTGGGGCTGCTCAACGTGCTCGAGGAGCGTGACGTCCAGATCCGTGGTCATCGGGTGCGCCTTCCTCTGGACATCATGTTGGTGGCCACCGCCAACCCGGAGGACTACACCAACCGGGGTCGGATCATCACGCCACTGAAGGACCGTTTCGGGTCGCAGATCCGTACCCACTACCCGCCCGATGCACAGACCGAGCTGGCCATCGCCCAGTCCGAGGCGGATCTTCCGGAGACCGTCAGTGGCGAGGGAACCGGCGTGATCCGGGTGGTGGTCCCCGACTTCATGGCTGAGGTGGTGGCCGAGCTGAGCCAGCTCGCCCGCCAGAGCCCCCACTTAAACCAGCGGTCCGGTGTCTCGGTCCGGCTCACCATCGCCAACTACGAGATCCTGGTGGCCAATGCCACCCGGCGAGCCCTCCGTAACGGTGAGACCGAGGTGGTGCCCCGAGTCTCCGACCTGGAGTCGTTGGTGGCGTCCACCCAGGGCAAGGTGGAGGTCGAGACCCTGGAGGAGGGCCGGGAGGAGGTCTTGCTGTCTCAACTGGTCTCGGCATCCGTCCTTGCCGTCTTCAGGCGGCGAGTGCGTGCTGGCCGATCCGAAGGCGGTGGTGGCCGCTTTCAGCGAGGACACCGTCGTCCATGCCGGAGACGATCTGCCGTCGTCCGCCTATACCGATACGTTGACCCGGCTGCCGGTCCTCTCTGCTCCGGTCCTGGCTCTGGCTGGTTCGCAGCAAGCGGGATCAGAAGATCCGGCCGTCGTGGCCAGCGCACTCGAGTTCGTCCTCGAAGGCCTGCATCTGACCAAGCGCCTGAACAAGGAGGCAGCGGGCAGACGGGCGACCTATCGGGGTCGAGGCTGATCCGATGGTGTGGCAGTTCGAGTACCGACGCTGGGATGGCACCCAGGCGGGTGTGATCGACGACACCGATGCGATCTTGGCCGAGCTGACCGACGACCTGCTGGCCAACGGGGACTTGCACGAAGCGTTGCAGCGCATGCTCAATCGGGGGTGGCACACACCCGATGGCGAGGATGTCCAGGGCCTCCGTGAGCTCCTGGACCGCCTCCGTCTGGAGCGCGAAGAGCAGTTGGACCGCGGTGACCTGGGCGGTGCGTACAGCGAGATCGCCGAGGAGCTCCAGGACGTGCTGGCCGAAGAGCGCGTGGGCATCGCGGCGCTGGAGGACGACGCCCGGCTCTCGGGCGACGAGCGGCGGCGACAAGTCACCGACGAGGTGGCCACCGAGCGCCGGATGCAGCTTGATCTGCTTCCTCCGGACCTGGCTGGCACGGTGCGAGGCCTGCAGGACTACGAGTTCGTGTCGTCCGAGGCAAGACAGCACTTCGAGGAGCTGGTCGAGAGGCTTCGCCAGGAAGTGACCAGGACCTACTTCGAGCAGGTCTCCGAGGCGATGGCCAACCCGGACCCGGAGCAGCTGGCTCGCATGCGCGACGCCTTCGACGCTCTCAACCGCATGCTGGAGCAGCGGGAGGCAGGCGAGCCCCTCGACCCGTCGTTCGAGTCGTTCATGGATCGGTTCGGGGACCTCTTTCCCGGCCGGCCCGCCAACCTGGACGAGCTGTTGGAGCAGCTGGCCGCCCAGATGGCTGCGGCTCAAGCCATGTGGAACTCGATGTCGCCCGAGCAGCGGGCTCAGCTGCAAGGGTTGGCCGAATCGCTCCTGGAGGACATGGATCTGCGTTGGCAGGTTGACCGCCTGGGAGAGAACTTGCGACGGGCGTTCCCCAACGCCGGGTGGGAGCAACGGTTCGGCTTCAGTGGCGACGAGCCGCTGGGGATGGCGGGGGCCACCGACGCTGTTGGCCGCCTCGCGCGACCTCGACGAGCTCGAGGTGTTCCTGCGGTCGGCCAACTCCGGAGCGTCGCTGTCCGAGGTCGATCTGGACAAGGTGGCCCGTCATCTGGGCGACGATGCGGCCAGATCCTTGGACCGGCTGGCCGCACTGGCCAAGCAGCTGGCCGACGCCGGCCTCATCGAACAGCGCGAAGGTCGTTACGAGCTGACCCCACAGGGCATCCGTCGAATCGGCCAGCAAGCGCTGGCCGATCTGTTCGGACAGCTGGACAAGGACCGTGTGGGAAACCATCGAGCCACATGGTCCGGTGTCGGCCACGATCGGGAGGAGACCACGAAGCCCTACGAGTTCGGGGATCCGTTCAACCTCGACCTGTCCCGCACCGTGCACAACGCCGTCCGCCGGGCCGGGAGCGGTGTACCGGTTCGCCTCGCCCCTGACGACTTCGAGGTCATCGAGACAGAGGCACTGACCCGCTCGGCCACCGTGCTGCTCCTCGATCTGTCGCTGTCGATGCCCATGCGGGACAACTTCGTACCGGCCAAGAAGATGGCGCTGGCCCTCCATGCGTTGATCACCAGCCGGTTCCCCCGGGACTATCTCGGAGTGGTCGGGTTCTCGGAGGTGGCCCGGGTCATCGAGGCCGACGACCTGCCCACCGTCAGTTGGGACTACGTCTACGGCACCAACCTGCAGCACGGGCTGATCCTGGCCCGCAAGATGTTGGCCCATCAGCCAGGGACCAAACAGATCATCCTGGTGACCGACGGTGAGCCCACGGCCCACCTGGTCCCGTTCGACGGGGGCGTGGAGTACGACGTCGAGTTCAACTATCCGCCTCTACCCGAGACGCTCGAGGTGACCCTGGCCGAGGTCATGCGGTGCACTCGGGCGGGCATCACCATCAACACCTTTCTGTTGGAGCCGGATCGGGCCCTGCAGGGGTTCGTCGAACAGCTCGCCCGGATCAACCGAGGGCGTACGTTCGCCACCTCACCGGGAGAGCTGGGTGACTACGTGCTGGTCGACTTCCTGCAGCACAAGCGGACGTTACGGGCACGGGGTCGCCGGGCCGGCTGACGGGTGGCCGACGGTGGCCGGCGGGTGGTGCCACGGCGGTGCGCCAGGGCGTGTGTCAAAGCCCGCGCCAGAGGAGTCAGCGCCCGAGTTCGTGCTTCTGTTCACATGCCAAGGTGCGTGTTCGCATGCGGTGACACTGTGTGGTGGCACGGTGTCGATGCGCGACAACCCAGGTGACGATGTGGTGACACGAGTGATTACACCTTGCGTTTCCCGCATCGATGGTGAAAGATGACACCACTGTAGTTACATACGTGCTATGCGGAAGCAGCAGTGGCCGCAGAGCTGAGTGGTGAGGGGAGGCGTACCGATGGACGTCGTGTCTGTGTTGTACGGACGCCAAGAGCGCAGCTGGCAGGACAAGGCCAACTGCATGGGTGTTGATCCCGATCTGTTCTTTCCAGAGCGAGGAGCATCGACGCGCGAGGCCAAAGAGGTCTGTCGCGGCTGCGTCGTCCGAGAGGACTGCCTCGAGTACGCCCTCGCCAATGGCGAGAAGTTCGGTATCTGGGGTGGGCTCTCCGAACGCGAGCGCCGCCGGCTGCGCCGGGCGCGGGCCCTGCAGCGACGCGCTGTCGTCAACGCTTCCTGAGAAGCACGTCGGAGGAGTCGAGACGCGCCTCGATCGTGCGGTCTTCGGCGAGGTCGAGCTCGACGTGCCGATGACGGGGAGTCGCTGACAGGACTGCTGCCGGAACGAGGCCGACCAGTTCGGACCGGACGACGGTTCCGTGCTCCTTCGACGACCAACCGAGCAATGGTGTCGAAGGCCTGGGACGGTCCAACGGTCAGCGGGTCGATCAGGTTGCAGCTCACCTGGGCTTGGTCGCCCACGAGCAGTCCGAGGGCCCGAATTCCCGGCCCGCGTACGGTGTCGGCGATCCGGCACGCCAGCGCCAGGGCGGACTCTGGTGTGGTGTCCGGTCCGGTGATCCAGACGTTGTACGCCACCAGGATCGGGCGAGCGCCGATCGCCGATGCTCCTGCCGTGGGGTGAGGGGTGAGGGGGCCGGTATCAGGGTCGATGGAGCGAAACGCGTGTCGGCGGACATCGGGAAGGCTTCGCTCTGGGCCATAGTAGAAACAGGGAACACGCAGCTGGTCTCCGGCCCAACGAGCGAAGCGGTTGCGCATGGTGACCGCTTCGTCGAGCGTGCCGTCGAGCGTGCCGTCGAGTCGCGGACGAAGGGCACGACATCGACGGCGCCCAGCCGGGGGTGCACCCCCTGATGTGCGCTCACATCGATGAGGTCACACGCGGCTCTGAAGATGTCCTGGGATGCCGATGCGACGTCGTCCGCTTCGCCGCCCAGGGTCAGGACCGAACGGTTGTGCCACGGATCGGAGTGAGTGTCGAGAAGTGTGCGCCCCGCCGCTGTGCCGATGCGATCGACGAGTGAACGGTCACGTCCCTCGCTGATGTTGATGACGCACTCGACGAGCACGGGCGTGGATCGACCCCGGACCCGAAGACCGTCTTGAGCTTCAGAGCCGGCTGGTCTCGGACTGGTAGGTCTCAGACCGGTTGGCGTGAGAGAGGCGACGGCGACGAAGGATGCGCCGACGTTCCCGCTCCGACTTGCCGCCCCAGACGCCGTGATCGACTCGTTCCTCGAGCGCGTACTGCAGACATTGTTCGCTGACCGGGCACTCGGCACAGACGCGCTGTGCCTCCTGCACACCGATCCCGTCGCTGGGGAAGAAGAAAGACGGAGAGAACTCTCGGCACTTGCCTTGGCTCATCCAGTCAGTTCCCATGACGTCCTCCCTGCGCTCATCGGCAGCTTGCGATCGTTTACCGATACCGCCTCTGCCTGTTCCACAGCTATTCTCCCATCCCAAGGTGTTATTCGGCGCGAAATGAGCCAGAGTTGATGGAATCCTCACAATCTTCTTATGGGGGACCAGGCTCTTCTTATGAAGAGGTGTCTGCCGAACCGCCGAGTAGAGCCCTCTGAGGGTTCTCATGTCGGTCCTGATGAGCCGCCGTCCGGTCAGATGGGTGGCCAGACATCCGGCGGTTTTCCGTCCGATCCGCCGTCGGACCCGCCGTCCGATCCGCCGTCCGGAGAGACCCCACCGCCTGCCGACGCTCCCACTCCTGTTCCCGAAGCGCCCGTCGCCACGCCACTCCCGCCTCCACCCACATCGCTTCCGCCTCCGCCGAGGCGTACCCACCTCCCGGCCAGCACGTGCAGCCGGGTTACGGGACACCGGCAGCCCCGTACCCGTTCCCGATCTACGGCACCCCGTACGGAGGTGGTTACGGGATGCACGGCGGCGGTTACGGACCGCCTCCGGGCTACGGAAACCGCTACCCCTCACCCCCTTATCTCGGACCACCTCCCCGGCGTCAGGTCGTTCGCCACACCCTCACCCGCCAGAGCTGGCTGGTGGTTGTGGTCGTGGTCGCCGTGCTGGCCGGTCGTCATCGGAGCGATCACCGGCGCCGAGGTCGGCATCAACCATCAACGAACGATGGTCGAGTCCTTCTTCCCCAACAAGAGCGAGCTGACCCAACCCCATGACATCCAGGCCATCCTGGCCAAGGTCGAGCCGGCGGTGGTGTCCATCGACAGTGAGTCCCCCGAGGGTGGCTCAGGCAGTGGTGACTACGTCGAGGCCGCCGGTACCGGGATGATCCTCACCCCCCAAGGAGAGGTGCTCACCAACAACCACGTGATCGCCGGGGCGACCACGGTCACCGCCACACTGTTCGGGCAGACCAAGTCAATGGCCGCCCACGTCATCGGCACGGATCCGACTCATGACCTGGCGCTCGTGCAGATCGACAACGTCTCCAACCTGCCCACGGTCACGCTGGGCGACTCTGGACAGACCCGGGTGGGCGATGACGTGCTGGCCATCGGCAATGCGCTGGCGCTGGCGGGCGGTCCTTCGGTGACCCAGGGGATCGTGTCGGCCGAGAACCGGTCGTTGTCCACTTCGGACGACAACGGCATCACGGAGAACCTGTCGGGCCTGTTGCAGACGGACGCCGCCATTAACCCCGGTAACTCGGGAGGACCACTGGTCAACTCCGATGGACAGGTGATCGGCATGAACACCGCGGTGGCGTCGAGCACTGCAGGAAATGCTCCCGCCCAGAACATCGGGTTCGCCATCGCCATCGACTCGGTGAAGCCGCTGTTGGCCAGCCTCCAGCAAGGTGGCCCAGGTGGGCCCGGGAACACCACCACGCAGCCGACCCCGGCAGCGAACACCGCATACATGGGCGTCACGGTGGAAACGGTCACATCCTCGCTTCGGCAGCAGGATCATCTGACCCCCTCGACCGGGGCCTTGGTTGCCACGGTGCAGTCGGGGAGTCCTGCCGGCCATGCAGGTCTCGAGGCGAACGACGTCATCGTGTCGTTCAACGGCACCGCTATCCGGACCGTCGACGACCTGACGGCCGCCATCCACCCGCTGCAACCCGGGGACCAGGTGAAGGTGGGAATCTACCGGGGGGCCACACAGATGACCATCAACGTGACGCTCGGGACGTCTCCGAGCGGCGGGTAGGCTGACACCCTGTCTTTTCAGGAGGAACCCACTGCGATGTCCCCGGTTGCCGACGAACAAGAGGTTGTAGAGGGCGAAGAGCCCCAGCCCCCGCGAGGCCACGCCCGGGTGATCTATCTCGGCCCGGTGGCACCCCACTGGGACGTGCAGTCTGACTTCGGTGATCGTGAGCTGATCGAAGAGTTCCGCCAGCGGACCCAGGCCCGGCTGGTGTTGCTGCCACCCCACGATCCCCAGTACCGGCGGAATCGTGAGCGGGTGGTTCGAGATGCCGAGCGTGAGAACATTCTGTTGGAGTGGGATCTCGGTGTCCCTGAGGACGAAGAGAGTGCGGGGGTGGTCGACGAGTCCGCAGCTCCCGATCCGGTTGTAGCGGAGGAGACCACCACGGACGCCGCACCCACCGAGGGCTGACCCTCGTTCGCCACCTATGGCAAGTCGACTCCATAATCGGGGTCGACAGCCGGAGCTGACCCCAGACCAGTCAGGAGCCGTCTTCGGGCGCGTCGAGCTGCGGAAGGTCGATCCGTTCCAACCACAGTCCTGGGGCGTCAACCTCGGCGGGGGTCGGGAGGTTGCGGGCTGACGACCACAGCCGGGCCAGTCCTTGCTCCCCGGCTCGCTCCAGTACACCGCTGACGAATGCACGTCCCCGGTCGACCTGCTCCTGTTCCAAGTCGAGCCCGAAGAGGGACCCGGCCGCCTCCTCGCCTTTGCCACGTTCGATCCGACGTCGGTACCACGCCTCGGCCAGCTGGCTGTGGGAGTTGACCAATTTGGCACCGACCACCTCGGCGATGTGGTCGGCGTAGGCGTCGATCACCACTGCCAGGGCGGTGAGCTGACCGGATGACCGGCGCGCCTCGGGCGTCAGCAGTCCTCCCAGAAGCGCCTCAGGGTCACCGAACATCGACTGTAACGACTCGAGGTCCATGCCTCCTTCGCCGAGCGAGCCGAGCTGCTCGGTCAGCCCACTCTGGGTGGCGGCAACCGACTCGATCATGGTGGCCAGCAGCTCATCGAGGCGAGCCCGTACGTACGGACGTGAGATGACCGTGTGGGTAGCCAGCTCACGTGCACAGACCCAGAGGAGCACTTCTTCTGCCGGCAGGCTCCAGTCGTCTGCGAACGACTCGATGTTGGCAGTGAGGATCAACAGCTCGTCAGCCGGCGGCCACGGAAGTGCCAGGACGTACTGACCGAGAGCCCGATGTGACAGGTGACCGACGACCGAGCCCATCTGCAGCCCGGCGAACATGGGCCCGATGGCCGCGGCCCACTGGCTGAGCAGGTCGCCGGTTCCCTCTGTCGAGTCCGGAGCATCGAGGTGCTGTGCCGGCGTGTCCGATGCTCCACCCTCGTTCGTCGGAGCAGTCAAGGCCGTCAGGATCGGGCGCCATGCGTCGAGAGCCCGAATCGTCCACTCACCCCTGCTCACCGGGACACAGGTGAGGCGTCGGCCGTCGGACGACACCGGCATGCCGGTGGCCTCGCTGACGTGCAGTTCGGCGACACGGGCGAGTCCTTCCAGGCGAATGCGCTGCAGTGGCTCCACATTGGACTCTGGCGCCCCTCCTGTGGCCACGTTGAGACCGAAGGCCCGGGTGAGCTCCCACCGGTCGGTTCCGGCGTTACCCAGCATGTTCATCAAGTCCCCCAGGAGGAACTGCAGCGGGTTGCCCCGATCGCCTGGGTCCTGAGGTGTCATAACTGCATGCTACGGGATCGGCTGTGAAGCGCTGACAGGTATTCCGGTCAGTTGTGCGTCCACCGTGACGTCCGTCCCGTTCCTGTCGTAGGTCACGGCGACGATCGATCCTGGTGGCTCGGCATAGAGGCGGGTTCGCAGATCGGCCAGCGAACGGATCGGTTGACTGTTGATATCGATGATGGAATCGCCGACCTCGATCCCTGACTGAGCAGCAGCACCACCTGCCTGCACCGAATCCACCCGAGCACCTCCGCCGGAGGTCGAGGCTGACGTCTGGACATCGCTGGCATCGATCCCGAGCCAGCCATGCTGGACCGACCCATTGGCCAGCAACTGCTTGGCTACGCCAACGACCAGCCCGGCAGGGAGGAAGACCGACACCCGGTGGCCGTTCATCGTGGTGGCGGTGTCCATGATCCCGGCCACGTCACCGGCATGGTCGATCAGGGCACCGCCAACGTCACTGGTGCTCATGGGAGCTTCGAGGGTCGTCGCCGACATGGCCTCGGTGGTGATGTCGGCGTCCACGGTCGTGCCTGACGATGCGACCGTCCCGGCGTAGACGGCATCGGTGACTTCTCCGGAATGGTCGGGGTCGGGTTTCAGGGCTACGGCCACCACGGCCGCCCCCGCGTTCATGTCGTTGTCGTCTTTGCTGAACGGAGCGACCGGTAGGTTGCGCTGCACATGGACGATGGCCAGGTTCGACCCGAGATCAACGGCGACAAGCGAGGCTGAGTTCCGTTGGCCATCGGCGTCAACGGTAGAGATCGAGGTGGCTCCGGCCACGGCGCTGGCCGGCGTGACGATGATGCCGCCCCGCTCCACGGTCACCCCTGTGCTCCGCACGGTTCGGCCGTGCTTCGTCGTGATCGCCAACGCGACTATTGATGGCCTGACGGCCGAGACGGTCTGTGCGAGGGCATGGCTGGTGGCCGCCCCGATGACACCCGGTTCCGTGGTGGGGCTGACGGCCTTGACGGCGGCCGTCGTGACGGCGCCGTGGTTACCGGACCAGGCGTTGCCTAGTGGCGACGCGCCGATCGTGGCCATGACGACACCACCGATCAAGACCCCAGCCATGCACACCACTGCGGCGCTGGTGAACCACCGACTTGATCGGCTGTGGTCGACCGACACTTCTCGTTTCGGCGGAACGGGGGCACCCATCTCGGACGGATGTCGCCACAAGCGGTCGTCGGGCGGTAGCCAGCCCCGGATCCCGTCGAACTCCGAATCTCTGGCGTTCCTGTCATCCGGGTCCGGCTCGTCGGCTCCCGTGAACCCTCCGTCCATCGGTATGAGGTTACCGATCTCGTCGTGCTCAGGGGTGTCGCCTACCTGGATCGTGGGACCGGCCAGGTGGATCGTGGGACCGGCCGCCTCAGGTCCATCGGTCGGTCAGGAGCGCTGGGACCGACAGAGGTAGAGGAGAGCCCTACGATGGCTCTGTGGCTCGGGACCTCGCTATCGATCTTGGGACGGCCAACACGCTTGTGTACGCCAGGGGCCGGGGCATCGTGTTGAACCAGCCGACCGTCATCGCGCTCAACACGCGCACCCATGACGTGCTCGCCGTGGGGAACGAGGCCTGGCAGATGATCGGCCGAACCCCTGGTTACATCGTGGCTGTACGCCCGCTGCGACAAGGAGCGATCACCGATTTCGACATCACCGAACGGATGATCCGTCTGCTCCTCCGACGCGCCGGTATCTCGAAGCTCAACCGCCCTCGGGTGTTGATCTGCGTGCCGTCAGCGATCACCTCCGTGGAGCGCCGGGCGGTCAAGGAGGCTGCCAGGCGTGCCGGGGCGTCAGCTGCCTACCTCATCGAGCAGCCCATGGCCGCTGCCATCGGGGCGGGCCTCGATATTCACGAGCCGATGGGCAACATGGTGGTCGATGTAGGTGGCGGGACCACCGAGACCGCGGTCATCTCGCTCGGCGGTGTGGTGGCGGCGCGGGCCATTCGATGTGGCGGTTTCGACATCGACGCCGCCATCCAGAGCTATCTGCGCACCGAGTACGGCGTCGCCATCGGTGAGCGCACCGGTGAGGAGATCAAGCTGGCCATCGGTTCGGCCATGCCCTACGCCGGTGAGGTCAAGGCCGAGGTGCACGGGCGCGAAGTCTCGACCGGAATGCCGAAGACCGTGGTGCTCACGCCGGAGGAGGTCCGGGGCGCGATCGACGAACAGGTCAGCTTCATCGTGAGCACCGTCATCGAGTGCCTGGGCGAGGCTCCTCCCGAGCTGGCCCAGGACATCATCTACCGCGGTATCCACCTGGTGGGAGGAGGAGCCCTGCTCCGAGGACTCGCACTTCGGCTTGCCAACGAGACAGCGGTACCGGTGCACCTGGTGTCCACCCCACTCGAGTGTGTGGTGTTGGGCGCAGGCGAGTGTCTCGACACGTTCGACAACCTGCGGGACATCTTCGCTGCCGCCGACGGATGAGCTCGGGCCACGGCCGTTGCCCCTACCTCATGGCTCGATCTCCAGGAGATCCTCTGCAACCTGACGCACCTGCCAGTCTCGATCTTCGAGACACGAGCGGAGGGCGGCTTCCACGTCGGGCCCGTCGAATGCGGCAAGTGCCACGGCCGCTCGCCTCCTGATCGCCGGCTTGTCGCCGAGCGCGGCGAGGATGGCGGCGAGCCCGGTATCGTCACCGATGGCCCCGAGGGCGGCCACGGCAGCTTCCCGGCACAGCGGGTCGGCATGACCAGTGTGGGGATCGGCCAGTGTGCACAGCGCCGGCACTGCTTCTACCTCGCCTCGTTCTCCGAGCGCCCACGCCGCCATCTCCACGACCGACGGATCAGGATCCTCGGTCGCTCCGGCCATATCGAGCTCCGTTCGGGTGGCAGCCAGCTCACATGCCCTGCGCCGGACCGCCGGGTCCTCGTCGGTCAACGCTGTGGCCAGCTCGCCGGCGTCGAGAGCGCCGAGCCGGTCGAGGGCACCGAGCGCGGTCACGCGGACGATGCCGATCGAATCGGTCAGTCCATGCCGGGCGAGTGGGACATCCCCTACGTGCCCGGCAACGGCGACGGCGCGGCGACGGGCGGCGACGTCGCCCCCCACGGATTCCATGGCAGGCTGGGAGTTCTCAGCACCGTTCTTCCCTGGGGCGGGTTCCGATGTACCGGACGATGACCGAGAAGCGACCACCGCACCACTATGACCGAACCCGACGATGACATCGAGAAGCGGCCCCCACCTCCTACTCAGCCCTCACCCACCTGGGAGCTCCCGGCCCCTCGGCGCCACAGCCGCTGGCTACAGGTCATGGTGGTGCTCGCTGTTGTCATCGTGCTCGCCGTTATCGTGGCGTCTCGAGTCAATCTGAACTACTACGCCCTGCAACCCGGCACGGCACAGTCGGTGCAGCAGTTCATCACGGTCCCGGCGGACAAGGCCCATCCAGTGGCCCGTCCGGTCAAGTTGACCGACGTGGAGGAGAGCCGGGTCTCGGCCCTCTCCTACCTCTTCTTCAAAACCCAGAGCGACACCAGCTTGTACCCGCTCGACGAGATCACCGGGGGCACGCCGGCCTCGGAGCTCGACGCCCAGGGGAACCTGGAGATGAGCCAAGCAGAGGCGGCGGCCAAAGCGGCGGCACTCCGACGACTGGGCTACACGGTCCCGGCGACACCAGCCGGCGCGGCGGTCTCCGGCACGTTCGACGGGACGCCCGCCTCGGGGGCCCTCAACGTTGGCGACGTGGTGACCGCCGTGGACGGATCGTCCACTTCCACAGCCGAGGCTCTGACCGCTGCGCTGAAGAAGTACCACTCCGGCGACATCGTGATCTTGTCAGTGGCAAAGGGGGGCTCCGGCCGTCCACAACCGCTGTCGATACGGCTCAAGACGACGACGGTGAACCTGGGTGGTGGCCAGACGGCGACGGTGGATCTCGGAGTGGAGGTCGAGGACCAGGTCGACTTCACCTACCCGTTCCCGGTGACGATCGACGTCACGAATATCGGAGGACCGTCCGCCGGACTGGCGATGACGCTCGGGGTGATCGACACGCTGTCGGGGGGGGATCTCACCGGTAAACAGGACGTTGCAGCCACCGGGACCATCGACGAGCAGGGTGATGTCGGCGACGTGGGTGGGGTGGCCCAGAAGACCGTGGCCGTCGAACGAGCCGGGGCCACGATCTTCCTGGTCCCTCCTCAGGAGTACGGAGCGGCCTGTCGAAGGACACCCCTCAGCTGCACGTCTATGCCGTGTCGACGCTCAACCAGGCCTTACAGGTCTTGGCCGATCACGGCGGGCACGTTCCGCCGCAACCTTCCGTGGCTCAAACGACTTCGTCGGGATGAACCGTTTGACATGGCGGCCGTCGTAGGCTCTTCGCTATGCCTGAGGATCACCGGTTGTCCATCTCGTCGTCACAGACCCTGTCGCCCGACGAGGTGGCTCGCCATACATTCGGAACGGTTCGCCGAGGGTTCGATGTCGCCGAGGTGCGTGCCTATCTCGATGCCGTGTCCCATGCCCTGGCTGCCGCGGCCGAACGAGAGATGGAGCTCCGTCGTGAAGTGGCAGATGCCGAGCATCGAGCTGCCAACCCCGTTTTGGACGAAACGACCCTGACCACGGCGCTCGGTCAGGAAACGGCCCGAGTGCTCCAGAGTGCCCACGATGCGTCCAACGAGATGGTGGCCAAGGCCCAGGCCGAAGCCAGGCGCCTGGTCATCGCTGCCCGTGAGGAGATGGCGGAGGCGAAGACCCGAGCCGAGACCGTGCTGGCCGAACGTACGGCCGAGGTCGAGGCCTCACTGGCAGAGTTCCGAGACCGGACCCACGAAGAGTCGGAGGCGCTCATCGCCCAGACTCGCGCCGAGTGCCAGAACATGGTCGACGAGGCCCAATCGCTCCGCTCCCGCACCCTGGCCGATCTGTCCAGACGCCGCAAGGTGCTCCATGCGCAGATCGAGCAGCTCCGGGCCGGGCGGGAACATCTGGCCGAAACGGTGCGAGACGTTCGTCGCTCCGTGGACAACATCGCCGACGAGCTCTTTCGGGCTGAGGACGAGGCTCGGTTGGCGGCGGAAGTGGCGGGGCGTGAGGTGGTGTCCCGGCCTCCGGAAGGGACACCCGAGGAAGAGGCTGCCATCTTGTTGGCAGATGAGACGGTGGAGTCGGGGCAGACGGTACTGCCCGAACCGGCAGCGTCCCCCCAACCGCAGCGTCATTCGAACAGACAGCATCGTCCGAGCCCACAGTGTCATTCGAACCGGCCGTGGAGCCCGAACCGGCAGCCTCACCCCAGACCGCTGGACCATGGGAGGCAGAGCAGTCGTTTTCCGGTGACTCCGACCCTGATGCAACGGTCGAGGTCCCTGAGACCCGTGAGACCGCCCAGACTCCTGAGATCGAGGGTGCTGATGGCTCTGCACCGTCTGTCGACGAGCTCTTCGCCAAGCTCCGGGCCGCGAGTACAGACGACAGTGATGATGCCGGGACAGCGGACGGAGCATCGGCCGAGGAACAGGGAGGTGAAGGGCGGGTAAGTGAGGAGCCGACCGGTGAAGAGCCGAAGAGGTCCCCTGAAGATGAGGTGGAGTCTCCTGAGAACGAGAGCGATGTCGCTGGTCAGTCGGCGCATCCACTGGTGGCAGCGCGCGATGAGCTGATCGCTCCTATGGTCAAGGCGCTGTCGCGCCGGCTGAAGCGCACCCTCCAAGACGACCAGAACGATCTGCTCGACCGCTTGCGTCACAACGGATCGGTGTGGTCACCGGAGCTGCTGGCTCCGGACGACGAGCAGCTCGACAGCTACGCCACCGCCATCCTTCCGCAGCTCGAACAGGCGGCTCATGCCGGCAGCCTCTTTGTAGGACACGAGTCCGAGGCCAACCAAGTCACCGACCAGGTGGTGGGTGTCGCTCACGATCTGGCCGCCACCATCGTCGGTCCGCTGCGCCGCCGACTGATCGAGGACGAGCGACTTGCCACCGGAGACGAGTCGGTCGTAGCCGAACAGGTCGGTGCCGCGTACAGGGAGTGGAAGGGTGAGCGGATCGAACGGCTGGCCGGCGACTTCGCTATTGCTGCATTCTCGACTGGCTCGATCCTCGGTGCGTCCGACCCGGTGGAGTGGGTGGCGGTGGCAACCGACGGTGCTGTGCCATGTCCTGACTGTGACGACAACGCACTGAACGGACCCCAGCAGGCTGGTCAGGCATTCCCGACCGGTCACCTGCGTCCCCCGGTGCATTCCGGGTGCCGTTGTCTTCTGGCCCCCTCCGCCACCTAGGCTGCAGCCCGTGCGCAGACCGGATGACGTGCCGAGGCCTCCACGCGCAACCTCTGGTTCAACCCCTCACCGGCGTCGTCGCTGGATCATTGTTGCGCTGATCATCGTTGTCGCCATCATCGCGTCGTTGAAGACGTTCGCTGTCTTCTACACCGACGAGCTGTGGTTCTCGTCGGTGGATCTGCATTCGGTATGGATGAGCCTATTCGACATCAAAGCCGGCTTAATGGTCACGTTCGGCGTGATCTTCGCAGCGCTGCTCCTGACCAGTTTGATCGTGGCGGAACGGCTTGCTCCTCATGACGTTGCCGGAGACGCCGAGGACGAGTTCGTCCGGAGGTACCGGGAGATCGTCGGTCCTTACTCACGGTGGATTCGTATCGCGTTGGTTGTGGTCCTCTCTCTGATCGTTGGATCGCAGGCACTCGGTCAGTGGAACAACTGGATCTTGTTCCGGAACGGGGTCCCTTTCGGGATCAAGGACGCTCAGTGGCACAGAGACGTGGGGTTCTACGTCTTCAAGCTCCCGTTCGAGAATTTCCTCGTGCACTGGGCCCTGGTGGCGCTGATCCTCATCTTCTTGTTCACCGTGCTCTCTCACTATCTCAATGGGGGCATCCGGATCCAGGGTCCCAAGCCGAGGGTCCGTCCAGCGGTCAAGGCCCACATCTCGGTGATCCTGGGGCTGATCGCCATCGTCAAGGCAATCGGCTACTACCTGGCGCGCTACAACCTCGACAACTCCACCAACGGCTACGTCCAAGGTCCCGGCTACACCGATGTGCACACGCGCGGCTTCCAGCACTGGAATTGTTGATTCTGGTCTCTATCGCCGCGGCTCTGCTCCTCTTGTTCAATATCCGGCGGCAGGGGTGGGCGTTGCCCGTACTCGGGGTGGGTATGTGGTTCGTCGTGGCGCTGACCGCGGGGACCATCTACCCGGCAGCGGTCCAGGCGTTGAAGGTGAATCCGGCCCAGAACACCTTGGAGCGCCCGTACATTCAGCGGAATATCACGGCGACCCGGACGCGTACGGTCTCAACGATGTGCAGAACGTCCCGTTCCCCGCCTCTCAGGATCTCACCGCCAACACCCTGAACGCCCATAGCGACACGCTGAACAATGTGCGGCTGTGGGACCCGTTGTTGACCCAACCGACGTTCAACAAGCTCCAGGACATCCGCTCCTACTACACCTTCGATTCGCTGGGTGTGGATCGCTACGACGTGCAAGGCCAGGAGACGCCAGTGATCGTGGGAGTGCGGGAGATCAACTCCCAGGATCTTCCATCCACGTCATGGGTGAACACCCACCTGCAGTACACCCACGGCTACGGCATGGTGGTGTCTCCGGCCAACCAGGCGACCTCGAACGGCGATCCGGTCTTCGATGTGGGAGGAGTGCCGCCATCTTCGAGCAGCGGACTACCCACGATCACCCAACCCTCTGTTTACTTCGGGCTGAACGAGCCAGGGTACGTCGTTGCGAATACGAAACAGCCGGAGCTCGACTACCAGGAGAACAACGGCAACAGCCAGGAGAGCCACTATCAGGGCGATGGAGGTGTCCAGCTCTCCAACTTCTTCAACCGGATCATGTTCGCCTTCCGGTTCAGCGATCTCAACCTGCTGATCTCCGATCAGCTGACCGATAAGTCCCGGGTCATCTTCGACCGTGACATACGCACTCGGGTATCGAAGGCAGCCCCGTTCCTCAGTCTGGACTCCGACCCCTATCCCGTGGTGGTCAACGGGCAGATCGACTTCATCCAGGACGCCTATACGACCACCGACAACTACCCGTACTCGCAGAACGCCAACACGTCGGCTCTGTCGCCGAACAGTGGGCTTCCGGGCACCTTCAACTACATCCGCAATTCGGTGAAGGTCGTCATGAACGCGTACACCGGGAAGATGACGTTCTATGTGATGGACCCGAACGATCCGATCATTCGTACCTACGAGCGGGCCTTCCCGGGCATGTTCACTCCGGCATCGAAGATGAGCAGCGCGCTCAAGGCACACCTCCGCTATCCCGAGGACATCTTCACCGTCCAGGCCTCGATGTATGGGAAGTACCACATCACCAACGCTGCCAACTTCTTCAGTGCTGCTGGAGCGTGGACACTTTCTCAGACGCCGGGTTCCGGCTCTCCCACCAACGCGCTGGCCACCACTCAGACCACCAATGCAGAGGGTCAGGAGGTGTCCACCGGACAGGTGCAGAGCATGGCGCCGCTCTACCAAGTCCTGCAGATTCCGGGCCAGACCAAACAGTCGTTCACACTGCTTGACGCGTTCGTTCCCGTCTCGCAAGGCGGTCAGATCCAGACGCTGTCCGGGTTCATGATCGCCGGGTCGGACCCCGGTCACTACGGGCAGCTCCAGATGTTCGTAACGCCTGGGAACAACCCGGTGGACGGGCCATCCCTGGTAGCGGCGCGGATCGACGCGACGCAGAAGATCTCTTCGGCGATCAGTTTGCTGAACCAGAACGGATCGAGCGTGGTGCTGGGCAACGTCTTAATGATCCCGATCTCTGACTCGCTGCTCTACGTGCAACCCGTCTACGTGCAGTCGTCACGCAACAACTTTCCCGAGCTCCAGGACGTGATCGCCGTCTACGGCAAGCAAGCGGCGATGGGCACCACGCTGAGCGATGCGTTGAGTCAGGTTTTCCAAGCGCCGGTCTCCACGTCGCCGACGACAGGAAGCACGACGTTGTCACCTCAGATCCAGAGCCTCTTGGCCGACGCTCAGGCTGCCTACCAGCAGTCCCAGACGGACCTGAAGGCCGGCAACCTGGGGGCGTATCAGAGCGATACCAACCAGATGGAACAGGATCTTCAGCAGATCGAGGAGCTCACCGGTACGTCGAGTAGCTCGGGGTCGGGGTCAGGTTCAGGGTCGACCAGCCCCACGTCGACCACGACTACGACCACGACTCCGAAGAAGTCGAGTTCGGGTTCGACCGACACCGGGAAGAAGTCGACTACGACCACGACTCCCTCGACGAAGTTGGGCTCGGGTTCGACCACCTCCACCACGCCGGGGTCGACCACGACCACGACCGCTCCGGCGTAAGAGGCTGCGCTTCGCAGGTAGCGGTGCGGCTCCTCGCTCCTGGTTGAGCGCTTGTTTTGAACGAAACACTGTGGACCAGTGCTATCGTCATCCTTCACACCGCGGGGTGGAGCAGTCTGGTAGCTCGTCGGGCTCATAACCCGAAGGTCGGAGGTTCAAATCCTCCCCCCGCCACCATCTGAACCCTCGGTCGCGCCGTTACGAACGTGATGACGGTGCGACCGAGGACGTTCCGGTAGTTTCAGGATCTCACCCTCGACCGGCCTCTCATCCGGCGACCGGACGCCGATGTGCGTGCGACCAGGTGTTTTGTAAGCCTTGTCGCATGGTCAACACATACGGGTGGACCGAACCGTCAATCCGGATTCCGGTCGTCCAGCGACTTCGGAGCGAGAGCTCAGGGCCGACGTGGCTGTCGGTCGCTCGAATGTGGGTGGACGCTGCCTACGACGATCTCCGCCGAGCGGGCCCGGATCGTGCGGAGCAGGTACGTCGGATCCTCGATAGCTACGTCATCCCCTGGTTCGGCCCCCGGACGAGCACGGTCGGCGACATCAGCTACTTCATGGTGCACGACTGGCTGCTCAACCTCGTTGGCCGTGGAGAGGGCACGCCCGACGACTCTCGTCGGGCGCCAGCGGCACACGGGGGGTCCGGGGTCGGTGGTGAGCTCTCTCTTCGTGAGGTGGCAGCGATGGGTGAGGTGAGCCTGGCCACGGCCCGACGACGCTGGCGCGACGGCGAGCTCACCGGCGCGTACCGTGACGCACACGGACACGTCCGTGTGCCGGAGTCGACGGCTGCTGCACTCCGCAAAGCGAAACCGAACCGGCCGGTAGGGCTCTGCCCAGTCGGTCGTGGTCGACGCCCTGTGGGTGCTTCGCCGAGTCCTGGCGTTCTCCCGGGCGAACGGGTTGGTGCCACCCGGCTTCGATCCCACCGAGGGCTTGGTGGCGCCGGCGCCTGACCCTGCGGTTGCTCGTGCGCGACGCCCGACGTCCCAACCGCGTCCGCTGAACTTTCCGGAGTGCGCGCGGATCGCTGCGCATCTTCATCCGGTCCATCAGCTGGTGCTGTGGCTGCAGCGCGTGATGGGGCTCCGAATCTCCGAGGCGTTTGGCCTCTTGGTCGACGATGTCGTCGACCTCGGGGACTCCGGACTGCTGCTCGTGCGGGGCCAGGGAGGTCGCGATTTCAGGGTACGCGATGACGACGGCCGTATCGTCGTTGTCCAGCACAAGGAGCGGACGAAGACCGAGGCCGGGTTGCGAGTGCTTGTTCTGCCGTCGATCATGTTGGAGCTGCTGCGGGTCGCGATCGAGGCATTTCACACCGACCCCGAGACCGACGAGATTGACGAAACCTCGCGTCTCGTACCTGGTATTCAGACGGCGGATCAGTCCGGTCAGCTGAGCTTCCGCGAGGCCTTCGAGACCGCTGCGACTGCCGAGGGGCTGGGCAGCGATGATCTCGGCTTTCGGGTGTCGCCACATCTCTTGCGCAAGAGCGTCGCGAACGGACATCGCGTGGGAGTCGGGGATCGAGAACGGGGTACGTCGGCGCTTCATGGGACATCGCGCTGCCGACGATGTCTTCGGGCGTGTCTATACGCTCGACCACCCCGAGCTCACGCCACTCGCAGAGGTGGCACGCGTGCTCGACGAGCTGATTCGAGGTTCAATCGGCTCTCTGCTCGTTCCGACGACTCGGCGTATCCACTGGGGTCACTCGCATCGGAACTTCCATCGTGCGGCCCATGTGGAGGCGACGCTTCTTGCAGCGGGTTGGTCGACCGATCCCGACCGCTCTGAGGACCCATTGTGCGATGCGCAGCGGGTCTCGTCGGAGCTACGGATCGCGGAAACGACCGCAAGGCGATGGATGCGGGACGGCACCTTGAGGTGTGTGATCGTTCAGGGCGGCGGCGGCGGCGGCGGCGGCGGCGTGCGGCGGCGTTGGGCGCGGCTGAGCGAAGTCTGGGCATTGCGTGATCGACTGGCTGACCGGATACTCCTGCCGGACCTCGCCGAGGAGCTCGGTGTCCGCTATCACGACCTCTACCGGGTGTCCCGCCTTCTCGGCCTCGAGTTAGAGCAGCATCCAACGAGCCGACAATTCGAGGTGTCATCCGAGGCCGCAGGACGCTTACGCGCAGAACATGCCCGTGTTCGTGCGCTGCACGAGCGCTCGATGAAGCTGGCGGCTGCGGCGCAACAGCTCAACCTTGCGGTGAGCACCGTTGGTCTGACGGCGAAGCGGGGAGAGCTCGACATCGATCCCGAGACGGACAGCAGCAAGGCGCGCTTCGTCACCCGCGCCTCGGTGGAGGAGTATCGAATCGCGCGCAGCGGCGATTCGCCGAGAAGAAGACTCGAAGAAACGACGGTGCCGCTTGCCGACGTCATTCGATTCACCGGGCGCAGCCGGGTTGAGCTGCTCGACTTCGTGCGGGCCGGCATTCTTGAAGAGGTTCCCGGTCGCGGCACGTGCCGGCTCACCGCGTCGAGCCTGCGTGCCTGGATGAAAGTAGAGCGCGTGACATTTGCGAGCATCAGTCGAAGGGGCCGCAGCTGATCGCCACCGAGACGCTCGTCCCGACAGTGATGGAGAAGCTCGCCTTAAGCTGCTTCGCGATCTCGGTGAGCTTGGCGACGAGCCGCTTGATCCAGTCCTCAAGCTTCTTGACGATATCGTCGACCGGGCCTATCACCGTGGCCGACTGCTCTTCGGTAAGGGTGAGACCCTGGTTCATTCCGGCCACTGCTGACAACGCGTACGCGAGTGCCTGGTGCGCGGTCGCATCGTCGTGCACTGGAGCATCAGTCATCATCTGCAGGTGATGACTGACCAGAGCCGTGGTGTCACTCGTGTCCATGCGGTCTTCCCTTCGCCGAGTTTGCGGCCACACGCACCTATCCGGTCTTCGAACGGCGGACGTGCGCGCCAAAAGTTAGCTCGGCATCGAGTGTCCGGTCGGCCGGCGCAAGTCAAGAAGGGCGACTGCGCTACCCCTCCCAACGGAGATTTCCGCCTGGAACGTGAGCTCAGATGTGGCGACACGAAGAGGTAACTCACCGATGGCATCGACTGAAGTTCTTGAGCCGATCTCCACCCAGGCGCGATCGGTATCATCGGTCGTTCGAATGCACCATGCAGCGCGGCGGGGACGCCGGCGGGAGCAGCTAGGCGCCATCGATCCGCATAGCGGGAGAACCGAGGCAGCGACTCGCTCCACCGGTGCACCTCTCGAAGCCGTACGCTGACCGTCAGGAAGAATGAAGGAGGGGCAATGTCTGTCCTCAGTCACCAGGAAGTGAGCTACATCGACCGAACAGGGAAGCACCATCGCTTCACCGTGACGGCGTCCCCGACAACGGGTCAGGTCTGGGTGCCGGGGTACCTCCCTGCGACGGAACCACGGCTGGCGTGGATCGTCAAGGAGCTGGGGCTCCGGACGTCGGCCCTCAACGGCACGTCTGGGCCAGCCATCTTCCGCGTGCCCCGATGGGAGTGGGACAAGCGGACGGAACCCCGCACGACCGATGGCCGGGCGATCCTGAGGTGACCCAATGATCATCCCCGATCGGTTTCAGCACGTAGAAGGCTGGGAGGAGCAGCTCCGTCGGGTGGGGCACTGGCACGGCCGGCTTCTCAGCGTTCTTCGCGCCCAGAACGGCGCTCTCGGCAAAGAGGACTTTGACGTCGTTTACGCCTACTTTCAGGCGTCCCACCACCTGCGGGACTGGCTGCGGAACAGCGGGGCAGCTACGCCGTTCCAGTTGGAGATGTTGTGGGAGTTCAGCCGTGCCCTGCGGCTCGGCGAAGACATCAGTAACAACTCCAAGCACTACGTCCGCCGTGGGAAGGTCAGGATCACCAATCGGATCGGGTTTCTGAGGGAGTACGTCCCCACCGGCGGTCGGTACGGAGAGCGTTGGATGGTCGTTTGGGATGACCCAGACATGGGTCAACAGTTCTACGGCCTGGAAGAGCTGATCGAGGACTCCTGGGCAGCCTGGTCTGCGTTCTGCCGGCCCCTCCAGCTGGATGACCACGAATCGTTTCGGGCCTCGGCCCGCCTGGGGTAGGGACAGTGGGGTTCCCACAGACCGTTGTCGATTCCCTCCTGGTCCAGACGGGACGGATGTGCGCCATCTGCAACCGGACGGGTGGCGTCCAGGTGCATCACATCGTGTTGCGTTCCGATGGCGGTTCGGACGACGCCTCGAACGCCATCCCGTTGTGCCCGAACTGTCACGACGAAGTGCACGCCGGCCAGGCCGTGGGCCGCACCACTCGACGGTATACCGACGCGGAGCTTCGGGGTCACCTGGCGCGAACCGTCGACCTGGCTGGGAAACAGGCGTCACTGCGGCCCGGTGGCGAGTCGTGGGAGCACGACATCGCCTTGATCGGCTTCTACGTCCAGTGCTTGGACCGTCCAGCCTTCCGGACGTGGTTTCACCTGGAGCTGAGCTTTGCGGACTTCGATCAGGCCCTGGAGGACACCAGTCTGGCGATCAACACCGGGTTCTGGCGGACCCGAGACGGGGCGGTCATCGAGCGGGCCAAGGGCAAGAGTCAGGTGATCAACCCGGAGTGGCGGGCCAAGCTGGACCAGGCCGTTGGCGAGGTCGATGCTGCCCACGCTGCACTGCGCCGGGACCTCGGCCTTGATCTTGACCTGATGCAGATGGACCACGGTGGCTACGGCCGGGGCATTTTCGATGACTACGGTCACCACCTGCGAGCCGACCGCAGCCTGGGCCAAGAAATCGACCGACACCGGCAGGCGGCCATCGATTGTGTGAACGAAATCGTCGTCACTCTTGGTGGTGTCGGCTTGGCGCCACTGGGTGCATGAAGCGTGCCAGCCGATGAGGAACTAGAAGAGGCTCGAGCCGCGTTTCGAGAACTACTTCTAGAGCCCGAGTGCCGAGACCTCCGGCAATCCTTCTGTGTTGAGTTGACCCGGTCCCTCGCCAGCGTCACGAGCTGGCTTGGATTCGATGCCTGGTTGGGTGGTGGCGACTTGCCGACGGCGTCGCCTCAGGGCGAGGACAGAGATCCGGATCGAATGGCTTCATTCCGTGCGATGGCAGTGGTGGCGGAGATGGCAAGTGATCTCGCCTCTGGAGCCGTCACGCTGTTCAATGAGGATCTGCTGTTCGCAGGGTCCGCGCTCGTCCGTCAGCTCCTTGAGGCGGAATACCTTTTGGCGGCCTTCTGGGCGGACTTCACCGAGGCCGCCCGATGGGCAAGGGCATCCCCCGAGGAAATTGGAAGATACCTTCGCGCCCAAGACGATGCGGGAGGTTGGAGGCTTCTCGAACATGGAGTATTGGCGACACTGCGACATGGGCGGCCACCCAGCCCCTTCGGGTCGACTGCTGCTTCGTATCTGGTCGCATGCATCGGACCCGGGGCACGACGAGGTTGCGGCAGCCGCCTGGGCCGACCTAGCCCAACACCTCAATCGGCTCTGGCTCTCGCTCGACCGCCTCCTATTGCGTGAGCACGCCCGGTACGAGTCGGTCCGGAAGGATGAGCGGACCCGGGTGCAGGAGGCCATGGAGCGCTGGGAGGAAGGCGATCCGTTGTCGGCGTCGATTGGTCTGTGAGGGAGCGACCAGGCGCCTCGCGCAGCGAGCGCACGGCGAATCGCTGCCCACAGTCTCCAATCGATGTGTGGGCGTTTCGACCTCCACTCCGACCCCAAGCGGATCGTCCGGGCCTTCGATACCAACCTGATCCCTCCTAATGACCGGGGTCCGAGCTGGAACGTTGTTCCCACTGACAGCGGATCATGGGCCTGCGGATCTCCGAGGCCTTCGGCGTGCTGGTCGGCGACATTGTCGACCTCGGTGCGGAAGGGACCCTCGAGGTCCAACGCCAAGGAGGACGGTCCTTCAAGGTCCGGAACGACGATGGGCTCATAGTCACTGTGCCCGACAAGATGATCACGAAGACCGCCGCGGGATCTCGGGTCCTCGTCGTGCCGCCTGGGCTCATGGAGCTGATCCGGGTGGCGATCGAGGCCTTCCACACCGACCCGGTTTCCGGACGAGTCGATCGCGCTGCCCGCCTGGTGCCCGGCATCCAACGGGCAGACCGGGCTGGCAGCAACTGCTACCAGACCGCGTTCACTGTGGCGACGGCCGCCGAGGGGCTGGCGAGCAATGATCTGGGTTTCCGAGTGTCCACCCATCTGCTCCGGAAGAGCCTGGCTACGACCTCGCGTGGGAAGCGGGCCTCGACGACGCGGTCCGTCGCCGGTTGATGGGCCATCGGGCAGGCGAGGACGTCTTTGGCCGTATCTACTCGCTGGACCACCCGGCGATGGCGCCCTTCCAAATGGTCGTCGAAATGCTCCAGGACAACATCGCGGGCACCGTTGGTAGCTTGCTCGTGCCCACTACCCGGACGGTGCAGTGGGGCCGGGCGAACCCGCTCTTCGATCGAGCCGAGCACGTCGACAGCGGTACTGAGGGCGACAGGGTGGCTGGTGGATCCTGGTGGAGCGGACGATCCGCTCTGTCGGTCCGAGCGCGTCGCCGACGAACTGGACATCTTCGTGACGACTGCTCGACGGTGGATGGCCGACGGCACGCTGCCAACCGTGCATGCTCCCGACGCCCAGGGAGTCCCGCGCCGATGGTGTCGGCTCGGTGCAGTACGGGCCCGCCGTGACCAGCTGGCTCGACGCCCCGGAAGCCAGGAATACGAGGTGGACGATGAGACCGTGGCCACTTTGCGGGCGGAGTGGGAAAGAATCAAGGCCCTCCAACGGCGGTCGATGAAGCTCGCCGCGGCGGCCTACAAGCTCAGGCTTGCTCGGAGTACGGTCGAACTGCTTGTCCAGAGAGGCGAGCTCAAGCTGACCCCGAGACTGATAGCAACGGAGCCCAGTACGTGACCGCCGCATCGGTCAGGCGGTATCAGGCCATCCACTTGAGGATCCTCGAAAGGCTCGGCACCGAGGCCGCCGGGCCGATCGCTTCAGATCGATGAGCTGTCTTTGGTAACTGCTATCGGGACGACCCTCGAGAGGTCCGCCGGGCGTTGCGGGCGTCGTGCCGGCTCTTGCCCGTGAGACGTGTTCGGGGTTGAACGCTCGTGGGCGGGCACGGCGGTTCCGTCCTGGCACTTGTAGGAGTGGACGTAGATGACCTTCTTGCCTCGTTCGGTCTCTGCCATGATCTGTTACGCCTCCGGTGGTTCCCAATCGACGTATTGGGAAGTATAGTGGGAAGGTGACAACGATGACGACTCCGTTCGGTGGACCTGTGCAGGAGGTGCCCCTGAGCAGGGCTCCGCTGGTCAACGTGATTGCTCAGGTTCGCTTCCCGGCCGTGATGAAGATCGAGGCTGACAGCGGATTCGTGGCGACCTTCCAGGAGCTGATCCGGAAGGACTACCCCATCCTGCGCCCCGAGCGGCAGCTCGGGGTCATGATCGGACCGGCGGGCATCCAGCCACAGGATGCTGGGACGGTGTGGCGCTTTGAGACGAAGGACCCTGATGCCTGGCAGGTCACCTTGGCGCCGACTTTCGTGTCACTGTCGGCCAAGCGGTACACACGGCGCAGTGACCTCATCGCCCGCCTGACCGTGGTTCTGCACGCCCTTGAGGGCTGGCTCCATCCCAATGTCTGTGATCGTGTCGGTGTGCGCTACGTCGATCGCGTGACTGGCGATCATCTCGCTCGCCTCAGCACGCTCGTCCGCTCGGAGATTCTCGGTGTTGCCGGTGATGAATCTGTGCTCGGTGGCACTGAGGTCATCCATGCGCTGTCGGACACGCTGTTCCAGTTGGAGGATGCGTCGCAGCTCCGCGGGCGATGGGGCAGACTTCCTGCCGGGGCCACCTATGACCCTGGGATCGAACCGGCGCGAGAACCTTCCTGGGTTCTCGACCTGGACCATTACACGTCTGAACCCGAGGACTTTGATCATGCCGCGATTAGCGGCAAGGTGGCCGACTTCTGCGATCGCATCTACACGTTCTTTCGGTGGGCTGTGACCGACACTTTCCTCGATGAGTTTGGAGCTGAGCGATGAGTCCACAGCTACAGGCACGGTCAATGCGTCGACACGACGAGGCCGACGTGGCGGGGCCATGGTCGATCCTTCCCATTGCCGACACGCTCCTGGAACGAAAATCCTCGACGACGACGCGGCTCGGCATGCCGTTTGTCGTGCCCGAACTCGATGATCTCTTTGGTGGCGCCGAACAGATGACTGGCGCTACCTCTGGCTTGGTCGGCCAGTTCTGGCGGACGTATATCAGCTCGACGGAGAGTGGGATCACCTATCCCGGCACCCCTCGGCCTGTCCGCGAGGAGGTACAGCGACTGCGGGATGAGATCGCTCGTCGGACCCGCCTCACCCGAGAACAGATCGCTCGGGCCGTCGGTGTCGATCGCCGCTCGATGAGTGCATGGGTTAAAGGTGACGCCACGCCAAGCGTCGAGAAGTTGGAGCGTCTGCACACCCTCTCTGATGTCGTCCGAGATATCGACGCGACAGAGCCGGGCCGCTCGACGGAGGTGCTGTTGAGCCGCGCTGCGGGATGGGACCTCCTCGACCACATCGCAGCCGGACGGATTAACCATCCCCAGGCCTGGCGGGCATTTCAAGGAGCATCTCCATCGGTCACGGTCACCCACCGTCGATCGACGAAGCGTCCGCTTCATCAGAACGCGCTGGATGCGTACCTCAAGGGGGAGTTGCAGCCATTCGGCAGAGCAGTCACCGTGCGCCCCGAGTCGGACTACGAGCAGGACCTCTCGAAAGCGGAGAACCTCCTGGCTGACGAACCGGTTCGAAGGAGTCGCAGAGGATACCGATGATGGGCCCGGACGACTTCTACGAGTGGCACGATGAGCCACGACAAGGCGACATCGTCTTGTGTGGCGTCTCCCGGATCATCGCCGATGATCGTCATAGTCCGTCTCAGTGGGAGTCCATTGATGCGCACTTCCTCCAGGTTGACGACGCCTGGGAGGAGGGGAAGCCGCTGAGTATTTCGGCCGGCATCGGTCTTGCGATGGTTGTCACGCACGACTGCCAGCTCGACAAGGAGTGGAATCAGCGGGTCCGCGAGTTACAGAGGGGCGGGATGGAGGCCGACGAAGCCGAACGCGACGCCAGCGCCGATGCCACGCTCGATCGAACGCTGGTAGTCAGCCCGCTGGTTGATACCGCCGAGCTTCGTGGTGGCCGTGGCAACCTGCTCGCGGGGAAGGTCATCGGGTACCTGCCGGTACCGACGCACCCAGAGCAACTCATCACCGAATGCGTCGTCGATCTGACCTACCAGTGCACGATCGATCGCCTCGATGTGGTCAAGGTCGCGTCTGTCAGCGAAGTTGCCCGCAAGCAGTTGCGTTACGCGCTCATCCAACTCGATGCCCTCCGTACCGCGGACCTCGGATTTGAGGTCGAAGCCGTTGTCGGGCGGACCATCCAAAGGGTCGAGGTGCCCGCTCGGGATCCACTTACGGTTCGCATCCAGCTCGATGACGGAAACGTCATCCAACTCCTCCAGCAACCCGGGACCCCGGATCAGGAGGCTGGGCGTGCAGGTGAGTACTTCTCGTCAGGTGGTTAGTCCGAGCCCGGACGCGAGCACGCCGGCGGGAGGCACTGTTGCGGGCGAAGCATTCCCTGAGCACGCTCTATGTGCTCCTTCGGGCTCCGCTGGGACTCGGAGTCCTGCTTCCGGGTCTCGACGTTCTCGGCGATCGCAGCCCGGATCACCTCGACCACGGGCACGGCGTCCACATCACAGATCGTTTCGAGCTGATGTGCCTGGTGGCACAAGGAAGCACAACCTGGCACAAGGACCGTAACCACGCACAGCTACATGCGGCACAGAATTCAGAAAAGGCGTACAAACGTCTGTTCGTGCTTCTGAACCGGTACTTCATGATATCAACTCTGAAAAATATGCCAGATAGTGTTGAAAAGATCGTGCGTTCCCCTAGAGTAGGGTTACTCAACCGCTCAAGGAGAATGAGATGCCCGGACGTCGACCCGGAGTACCGAACCGAAACTTCCCGCCCCTGGGGCTCGCAGAGGCCCTGCTCGTTCCCCGAAAGATTCAGGATGAGGCGTCCGGAACGACGGTGAGCAGGCTGACGCTCGCGGAGCTCCTCTCCGTGTCGCCATCATCGAGCCGATTCCGCGAGCTCATTGCCGCATCGCGCTTCTACGGCCTCAGCTCGGGCGGTATCAACGCTGACGAGTTCGCCATCACCCAGCTCGGAGCGCAGGCGGTGGGTGGCGACGAGGTGGCTGTGGTCGAAGGGCTCAAGAAGGCAGTCCGGAATGTGGCTCCTTTTAATAAATTTCTGGTCACTTTCAACAACAAGAAGGTCCCCAGTCTGGTTGTTTTCAAAGAGTTCCTGGTCAAGGAGGCCGAAGTACCACAGGACCATGTGGACCAGGCCGTGGAGCATCTGCTGGCCGATGCTGAGACCGCGGGGTTCCTGCGGATGACCAAGGGTGGGCGCTACGTCGACTTCGGGGCAGAGCCCGTGGCCGCTCCGAGGGGCGACGAGGAGGACGGGGAAACGGGCCACAGGGACGAGGACGCGGCTGACGACGAACTGGATGGAATGCCTGAGATGCTTGTTGAGCCACCCATCCCACCAGCTGCTCCTTCCGCAGAGCCAGCAGCCCCTAAGAAGGTGTTCATTGCGCACGGCAAGAACAGGGTGCCACTCGAACAGCTGAAGAAGGCGCTCGACACCTTCAAGGTCAAGTATGCCGTTGCCGTAGACGAACCGAGTAAGGGTCGTCCCATTAGCAAGAAGGTGGCCTCCCTGATGCGAGACGAGTGCTCATCTGGCATCTTCATCTTCACGGCAGATGAGCGGTTTTTGAAGGAAGTCCCTGACGGCGAACCCGAGGAAGTCTGGCGTCCCAGCGAGAACGTGGTGTTCGAGCTTGGGCGCCACGTCGATCCTCTACGAGAACCGCATCGTGATCTTCAAGGAGAGCGACGTCGAGTTCCCCAGCGACTTCTCCGACCTCGGGTACATCGAGTTCGAGAAGGACCAGCTGGCAACCGAGATCGGGTCACTGTTCAGTGAGCTTGTCGGCCTAGACATTTTGGAAGTCAGGGCGAAGGGATAGTCGTGGACTGGCTTTGGACCTGGAAGGGGCGCTGCTTCGGCTACCGCAACGGTGACAACCTATGGACCTACAACGGCCGTCACGTCGGGCGCTTCGCCGGTGACGAGGTCTACGGGCCGGACGGAAAATATCTCGGTGAGGTTCGTAGTCGTAACAGACTAATCACGAATCGGATCAAGAAGAGTCGTCGCCGAAGCCGCTTTCGGCCGCTTCATCAGCGGATGGGTTATGTGAAGCGGGTCAACTTTGTGGGCAACGTCATGCTCGTGGGTTACGAGGAGTTTCCGGAGATTTGAACAGTCACGGCGTTTATGGGGTCCCTCGGACCGATGGGTCCCCACATTGATCAGTGCACGCGCCAGGTGCTGCATATGCACGGCCGGGTAACCAGCACCTTTGGTGTCGCTGGGGCCATCGGTCGCCAGTTCCGGCGGACCCCCCGCCACCAGAGAAAGTGCAGGTCAGGGCCGGTGCGAAAGCACCGGCCCTTCTGCTGCCCGGTCCCAAATCTTCGAGGCAATCCGGACCATCGGATTCTGGCGGGGTCTGAGGGCCCTCATCTGGTGACGGAGGACGACAACCTCCCGTACTCTGCACTCTTATTAGAGGTTGTACACTAAACTCTAATAAGGAGACTCTATGTCAAAGGTTCTGAAGCGCCGCTGGCAGAGCGACCTCGGAGGGTCTGGGCTTCCCCGAAGAGACCGTGTTCCCTGCGACTACGAAGTCTACGTCCCCGATCCGCTCATCGGTCGCAAGATTGTTTTCGACGGCGACGTCGCTGCTGACGTCGCTGACGCCGAGGCTGCCATCGTCCGTCTCAACGCCGACGCTCGGGCACTCGTTGACACTGAGGCGCTTGCTCGCATCCTCTTGCGGGCCGAGGCCGTTGCCTCGTCACGCATCGAGGGGCTGGAAGTCGGAGCACAACGGCTCCTTCATGCCGAGGTCATCCGTGGGTTGAAGAAAGCCTCCTCCGATGTCATCGCTACTGAGGTGCTCGGGAACATCGACGCCATGGTCTACGGCGTCGATGCCGTCGAGCCCGGAGCCCTCATCACGGTCGATGTGCTCCTCGAAGTTCATCGGCGTCTCTTGGCTGGCACCAGGTTTGAGGAGTACGGAGGACGGTTTCGGGAAGAACAGAACTGGATCGGCGGAAGCAGCTACAACCCGTGTTCTGCTGCGTTCGTCCCACCCCCTCATGAGTACGTCGAGGAGTTGATGGCGGACCTCTGCGCTTTCGTCAGCACCGACGACCTTCCCGCCGTCGCACAAGCGGCCATCGCTCATGCGCAGTTCGAGACCATCCACCCCTTCGTCGATGGAAATGGCAGAACGGGACGAGCACTCATCCATCTCATCCTTCGCCGGAGAGGACTGGCGGTCCGTGTCCTCCCTCCCGTCTCGCTTGTCCTAGCGACGTGGGCGCAGAGCTACATCGATGGTCTCACGCAGTTTCGGTTCGTCGGGTTACCCACTTCGCCGAAAGCGGTCGAGGGATTCAACACGTGGGTCGGGCGTTTTGCCGGAGCGTGCACTCGCTCCGTCGCCGACGCCACCACCTTCGAGGAACGAGCTGCTGCCCTTGAGGAGAATTGGCGAGAGCGCCTCGGCACGATCCGTGCCAACTCCGGAACGGACCGACTCCTGCGGAGTCTTCCTGGCGCCCCGATCCTCACAGTAGACAGCGCTGCTGCATTGATCGGGCGGACCTTCAAGCCTGCGGCTGACGCCATCGAACGACTTGTCGATGCGGGCATCCTCCGGCAGGTCACCGTCGGTCGGCGCAATCGAGCCTTCGAGGCGCCTGAGGTGATCGATGCATTCATTGACTTGGAGCGACAGTAAGCGGATGGCTCGCACCAGCCAAAGAATCGTGTCCTCTGCACAGGCCATCTGGGGCACTCCGGTGTGGCGATCTGCTGTGTCAGTTTAGATTGACACATCATGTCTGTCAGTCCATACTGACAGACATGGACTTCGAACAACTCAGCGTGAATCTCTCGTCGGATGACCCGGCAATTGGGCTTCGCGCCTCGTTGGCGCTCCATCGCCTGGCTGAGAGGGTCGAAGCGAACCATGTCGCGTCGGCCCGGGAAAAGGGCTGGTCGTGGCAGCAGATCGGAGACGCTTTGGGCGTCACCCGCCAATCCGTACACACCAAATACAACAAGGAGTCATCGTGACCACCGAATCCGTTGCGTCAGAAGTGCTTCACCCCTGGGCCGTCTATTTGCAGGCCAGTGAGGAGGCTCGTCGCCGAGGTGATCGCCGAACTGGCACCGATCACCTCTTACTCGCTTTGTTGGAGGATCCCTCGATCGAGGTCGTGTTGGGCGTGAGCCTGCAGCAAGCTCGCCACGCCCTTGAGTCGCTCGATCACGAAGCCCTGGGCGCCCTGGGCCTGGGGTCCGGCACCGACGCTCCCCCGTTGCCGATGCGCGCCGTGCCGAAGAAGCCGACGATCAGAGACGTCATGAAAAAAGATCGCCTCCGCATGACGCCCGCGGCAAAGAAAGTGCTTCAGGAGGCGGTCAAGCCCAATCGCCGGAAGGCCCAGGTCACGGCCCAGCAGGTGCTGGCCCAGATCCTCACTCTCCGACCACCAGATCCTGCGGCGGTGCTGCTGGGCGCTCTCGGCGTGAACACGTCGGAGGTTCGGCGCCGATTGGATGCGGTCACGCCCGACAGCTGAGTCCTCAGCGACATGCACGACTTCGAACGAAGGTGTCCGGATCGGGCCGTTTCGGGTCGATCAACCTTCGCGAACACTGGGTACCTTGAAACGCCTCTCGGAGGTGCCGAAGATCTCACCGACAGCTGCCGGATCGTGACCGAGGAGACGCCGTACGTCGGCCACGTTCAGTTAGTTTGAGTCCGGCATCAAAGATTGTTGCGTGGAAGGACCACTACCGTCCGACGCAACGGTCATTGGGAACTACCAGCTGCTACCCCGATGATTGATTCCCGATCGAAACTGCCTCATCGGGTCACCTAATGGAGTGTCTAACCCGAAGATCGACGCCGTTCCGCGAGGTAGAACATTTCTGAGGACTCCGGTGGCGGAGCTTCGCACGGAATATGCAGCGTGAAGATGTGTTGACTGCTGTGATCCCACCTCGGCAGGACCCATCGGTCCATGGTCTGGCCTTCGTTTCCAACCGCGTTCTCCATTCAGGTGTTGACGACGAGTTCGGTCGCTTCATTGCTGCCTACGAATGGAGACCGAAAAGGTCTTATAATTTATCTGTGGACGGTGCGTAGAACGCTTCGAGCACTTTCTCGCGTACTGCTTGCTGGCCGGCCGGGCTCAACCGTCGGTGACCGAATATGCGCTGATGCAGCTCGCCCGGCTGACGGTACCCCCGACGGCCGTGAGCGAACGCCAGGTTGTCGAAGACGAGGAGTTGTCCCGGTCGAAGAACAATATCGATCTCAATGTCCTCGACGTCCAAGCCGTGACGCTGGAAGAACGCAAGTTCTTCACCAAGAGTGTCGAACTCCGTTCCACACAAGAAGTCAGAGTCGGTCTTTACGCTTGGGAGCAGCGGCGGACTCGTCGCTGCCGCCTCGATGACACGGGCGAAGCTGCCCTCCGAATAGCCCCTGCTGTCATCCCATGCCCCATGGGTCCGACCGTACGCGGCAAACCTCTCGATCAGCTCAGCGCGTTCAGGCCAGTCACGCTGCGCGAGAAGTGGGACGAGCGGCACTAGCCGAGTAACCGCAGTGACCTCCAAGTCCCGCTGGGTGATGGAGAGAGCGGTGTAGCGAGCGACATCCTGTGCGACCTTCGGGTCGAGCGGCAACCCGAAGTCGAAGTGCAGTGTCTGAAAGTCACGGCTCGCGGGCCCATCTGAAGGGGGGATGATGAAGTTGCCGACGACCATCAGCGGTTCGAGTCGGTCCACAGAGCATCGGGATCCGACGAAACTGTCTGCCCCAGCAATAGCTTCTTCACTGGTTCCGAAGGCACCGTCTATTACCCAGAACCGGCTATCGGTCCGAAGGCCATCCGAACGAACGCCCACTGAAGACCTGAAGCTGCGACGGGCGTGATCCACGTCAGGCATCCCCGGGGGCGCGACTCGGAGCCACCCTGGGAATCGGGCTGCCGAAGCGGATCACGTTCCCGTCCGGGTCGGAGATCGACCCCTCTCTCTTGCCGTAATCCTCATTGCGGAGGGCATCGACCTCGATGCCCGCCTGTCGCCACTCGTCAGCCACCCTGTCGGCATCCTGGCAGTGGATGTAGAGGACCCCTTGGCCCGCCACGTCGTCTCCTCGCGCCTGGGCCAAGTGAATGGTGAGGTCACGATCTCGGTGAGCGAAGGCATAGGTCTTATCGTGAAACGACACCTCAAAGCCGGCACGCTCGAACCAGGCGACCGAACGGGTCACATCAGCCACGTTGAAGATCGGCTCAAAGCGCCTGACCAACCAGGTGTTTGACATGAGCTGGAGTTGTCCGTCTCGCTGGCCGTTTAGCCCGACAAGACAGTCGTGGCAGATCGGCAGATCAGGGTGCGAGCGCAGCCTCACCCACCAATCGACCGAATTCGAACAACACGCGCAGGTCACAGCCATTTAGGTCCTTCTCCTTGCGTAGTAGACGATGCCCTCCCAGTCGGGTACCGGGTCAACTCCACCCCGTCACGCTCGCTTCTTCGGGCGAGACCCTGGGTCAACTCCACCTCATGGAAGTGCTCGGTTGTCGGTTACCCTCTGACCATCGCTACGGTCACGTTGTCGCAATCTAGAGCGTCCAAAGAGCAGGCTCCGTCCCAGCCGGCCGAAGAGAGTGGGCTGGCCCGGATCGCCGGCTGGTGCCATGACCACCGTTGGTGGGTGCTAGTCCTCTGGCTGGTGGCACTGGTCGGCACCAACGTGGTGGCCCAGGCCGCCGGCAGCAACTTCTCCAACAACCTCACCGGCGGCGCCCAACCGGTCCAGCAGATCCTGAATCAAGCCTTCCCGGCCCAGAAGGGCAGCCCCGCCCAGGTGGTGATCACGACCACCGGACCGATCACCGCGGCGTCGGTCAAGGACCGGACGGCCAAGATGGTGGCCGCCCTCACCCCGCTGGCCCACGTGTCGGAGGTGGTCAGCCCGTTCTCGCCGGCCGGTGCCCACCAGATCTCCGCGGACGGGCACATCGCCTACGTGCAGGTCGCAGTTCGACGAGACAGGCCGGCAACCTGCCCCAGGCCGCCATCAACAAGGTGATCACCACCGCCCAGTCGTTCGCCGCCCCCGGGTACCACGTGGCCCTGGGCGGCCAGGCCATCAGCCTGGTGGCCGGGGGCAAGCCCGGCTCCAGTGAGGGCATCGGGATCCTGGCCGCCATCATCATCATGCTGCTGGCCTTCGGCTCGGTGGTGGCCATGGGCCTGCCCATCATCACCGCGCTGTTCGGCATCGCCATCGCCTTCGCCGTGCTCGACCTGCTGTCCCACGTGATCACCACCCCGACCTTCGCCCCTGAGATGATGGCCATGATCGGGCTGGGTGTGGGCATCGACTACGCCCTGTTCATCGTGACCCGCTACCGGCAGGGCCTGGCCGAGGGCCGGACCCCGCGCCAGGCCACCGCGGTCTCGCTGGCCACCTCGGGCCGGTCGGTGGTGTTCGCCGGCACCACGGTGATCCTCTCGCTGCTCGGCCTGTTCATCCTGCAGCTGCCCTTCATGCGGGGCCTGGCCGTCGGGGCCATCGCCGCCGTGGTGCTGGTCATGCTGGCCGCCATCACCCTGCTGCCGGCCATGCTGGGCTTCTCCGGCCTGGCCATCGACAAGCTCCACGTCCCCGGTCTGCTCCAGAACGCCGCCGAGCCCTCGCCGCGCGGCTTCTGGTACCGCTGGAGCCGGACCGTCCAGCGCCACCCGCTCGTGGCCGGTGGCGCCGCCCTGCTCTGCCTGCTGGTGCTGATCATCCCCTTCTTCTCCATGCGGCTGGCCTTCACCGACGCCGGAAACGATCCCACCGACGTTCCACCACCCGCCAGGCCTTCGACGCCCTGGCCACTGGGTTCGGTCCCGGCTTCAACGGCCCGCTGATCGTGGCCGCCTCGGTCCCCGACGGCCAGCGGGCCACCGTCGAGACCCTGCGGGCCAAGGTGGCCGCCACCCCGGGCGTGGCCTTCGCCACGCCGGTGCAGTTCTCGGCCTCGGGTCACGACGCGGTGATCATCGCCTACCCGACCACCTCCCCCCAGGCGGCCCAGACCGAGGCCCTCGTCCACACCCTGCGCAACGACGCCATCCCGGCGGCCACGGCCGGGACTGGTGTGGCCGCCTACGTGGGGGGTGAGACGGCCGGGTCGGTCGACGCCTCGGCCTACCTGTCGTCCCGACTGGTATGGGTCATCGCCGTGGTGCTGCTGCTGGCCTTCCTGCTGCTGATGGCCGTCTTCCGGTCGCTGGCCATCCCGGTGAAGGCGGTGGTGGTCAACATGCTGTCGGTGGGCGCCGCCTACGGGGTCATCGTGGCCGTGTTCCAGTGGGGGTGGCTCGGCGGGCTGATCGGGATCGGGTCCACCGGCCCGATCGACCCGTGGATCCCGCTCATGATGTTCACCATCCTGTTCGGGCTGTCCATGGACTACGAGGTTTTCCTGCTGTCCCGGATACGGGAGGAGTGGCGTCGCACCGGCGACAACTCGACGGCGGTGGCCGACGGGCTGGCCAAGACGGCCCGGGTCATCACCGCGGCGGCGGCCATCATGATCTGCGTGTTCGGGTCGTTCGTCATCGGCGACCCGCTCCACGTGCTCAAGGTGTTCGGCCTGGGCCTGGCCGCGGCCATCTTCATCGACGCCACCCTGGTGCGGATGGTGCTGGTGCCGTCCATCATGGAGCTCCTGGGCCGGGCCAACTGGTGGATGCCGGCGTGGCTGGACCGGATCGTCCCCAACCTCGGCGTGGAGGTCGACGTAGCCCTGCCCGACGACGGTGTCCATCAGGTCACTGACCCGATTTCCGTCGATAGCTAACAATGATCAGGTGACGAATCTTGAGGTGGTGGCTAGCTTTCGTCACGGATCTACCGTCGCAGAACAGTCTGCATTCGGGTCTCGAATGCCCGAGTGCAACTGGACGGTCACGGTGATCCAGCCGTAGTTGGGGTTTCATGACTTGGCGTTCGCGGGTGGGGTGACGGTTAATGTGGAGTAATCGTTTGATGCATAAACTGGTAGTGCTTGACAGTCAGACGAACGTGGTGGGTCAAGCTCAGGCGGGCAGAGAAGCATCTGGCAGAATTCCAAGACGAATGGGTCCGGTTGCGTGATGCACAACAGCCTTACGATGTTACGACTGATGTCCAGTCCAATAAGAATGGCTCCTTCCTGACCGTATGGGGGCACCTTCTCCCTTTCGCTGGTGACGATGATTTGGCCGCAGTTGTCGGTGACGTAGTGGCCAACATTCGAGATGCCCTCGACCACATAGAGACGGCGCTGACGGGCAGCGACGAGGCGCATTTCCCTATCCTCACTAGCCCCGCCTCTTCACGCCGCCATTTGAGCTGACCGGTCCGCGTCCGCGGAAAAGCCCTCCCAGTAGGGGAAACTGTTGTTCTCGAGGCAACAGCATCACCCAACAGAAGGGCACTTCCAAAGTGAACGGTAACAGCACTCGTCGCGTCGTTGTGGAACCCGGTGGAACCGGCGTGGTGGCCCACGTCGGACTGCACACTCTTGGGTCCTTTGCCGACCGGTTGGGACTCGGTGATGCGCTTTCGTCCCGGATCCCGTGGAGTGGATCGGGCTTCCCGGTCCACGACCGGGGCAAGGTGCTCGTTCAGACCGCCCTCATGCTGGCCGGTGGGGGCGAGAGCTGTCTCGACATCGAGCACCTGCGCATCGGAGGGGACCTGTTCGGCTCGGTACCGTCGGACACGACGGTCGCACGCACGTTCCACGAGATCGCCCCGTCCACCCGGTTGGGGATCGCACGAGCGATGGCGGAGATGCGAGCTCAGGTGTGGTCCCGTTCGTCGGCGACGACGGGCACTGCTCCTGTCCTCTTGGACATCGACGCCTCCCTGGTCGAGATCCACTCCGAAGGCAAGGAGCAGGCGGCACCCACCTACAAGGGCGGGTTCGGGTTCCATCCGATCTTTTGTTTCGCCGACGCCACCGGTGAGACGCTCTCCGCGCTGCTGCGTCCGGGGAACGCCGGGTCCAACACCGTGGCCGATCACATCACCGTGCTCGACGACGCTGTCGCCCAGCTGCCCGAAGAGATCGCTCGTGGCCACCATGTCGGCGACGATCCCGAGTTGGTCAACCGTGACGTCATCATGCGGGCCGACTCGGCCGGGTGCACCGAGGACTTCTTGGCAGCATGCCGGGCCCGCAACGTGGGCTTCTACGTGTCTGCCCGGTCGAACGCCCAGGTCACCGCCGCCATCTTCGATGCCATCGGAGTCGAAGAGGTGTGGCTGGACGCCCTCGCTCAGAACGGTGAGTTGAAGGACGGCGCTCACGTAGCCGAGCTCACCTCGCTGATCGACGGGAAGAGGTTCCCCTCTCGAACCCGGTTGATCATCCGACGTGAACCCCTTCACCCCGGTGCCCAGCGCAGCCTGTTCCCGAGCCTCGACTACCGCTACTGGGGGTTCTACACCGACCAGGACGGCGACCCGAGAGACCTGGATGCAACCATGCGGGCCCACGCCCACGTCGAGTCCCACATCCAGCGATTGAAGGAGTCGGGGCTCTGTCGGTTCCCCTTCGCCAGCTTCGAGGCCAACACCAACTGGCTGATGACCGTCACCCTGGCTGCCGACCTCGTGCGGTGGTTCCAGCTGTTGTGCCTCGACGGGAGCTGGAGCGACGCCCGACCCAAGGCACTTCGTTGGGGGATCTTCCACGCACCGGGACGTCTCGTGCACCGGGCACGCCAGCGCGTCGTGCGCATCATCGAAGGTTGGCCGACAACCCAGATGCTCCTCGATGCCTACCAACGCATCGACCTCATCACCTGACCGACTCCAGAGAACCCGTGAGGCGGCACCAGCGTGACCACGCGCGTCCTCAAGCATGTCCCTGGTCACTTTCCGACCCCGACAAAGCGCACAACGATCGCCGTCGTCATCACCACGGAGCCACAATCACCGGTCCGACCGCTCAGCCCACTGGAATGACGACATCAGGCCACCGCCGAATAGCGGCGTGAAGAGGCGGGGCTAGTGATATCTGGCAACCCGACCTCGATCCGAGTTCCGGGAGGGACCGAAACAAGCCGAGGCGCGATCGTTTCAAGAAGGACACCCGTGGGGTGCCAAGTGGAGCACTCACATTGATCAAGCGGCTTCAGCCGTACATGCGTTACCCGCAGTTCCCCGAAACTGATCCGCTCGCCGTCTTGCGTCGCCTCTCCAATGCAGACAAGCACCGAACTCTGCATGTCATGAGTGGCATGCTCTACCACCCGATGACTGTAGTCACCGTGTCTGACTACGAGCCCTGGATCGTAGAAAGCGACAGGACAGGTATGGACGGCGCAGTAGTCGCCACCCTCCCCTGGTGGCCCACAGAAGTGGAGTTTCAGGTGGAGGCGAGCGGCGGAATCGAAGTAGTCCTCAAGGAGGCTGAACTTCAAGGCTATTGGGAAGTGCCTCTTTCCCTCACCAATCTCCTGACTCAGATCACAGAGGAGGTCGTTACTCCTCTGGACGTATTCCTGTAGGGGGGCGTCGTTCCAACATCGCCGGGCAAGATGTGGTCAGGGTTTTGATTCAAAAACTCACCCTGCACCATTACTCACCTGATCTCGGGCTTTGTGATGCAGGGCCAGAAGGTGGAGCTCGAGCTCTAGCCCCCTAGGGTGGCGAAATGACCCGACTCGGCTACCAGATCCCCAACTTCACCTATCCGGACACAGTTCCAGCCGACCTCTTCCCCACCGTCGTGCGCCAAACGCAGGAGGCGGAGGCGTCAGGCTTCGACACCGTCCTTGTGATGGATCACTTCTACCAGTTGCCCATGCTCGGACCACCCGAGAACGAGATGCTCGAGTGCTACACCCTCCTTTCGGCCCTGGCCCAGCACACGAAACGGGTTCGACTGTCGGCACTTGTTACCGGTAACACCTACCGGAACCCGGCCTTGCTGGTGAAGGAAGTCACCACGCTCGACCATGTCTCCGGTGGCCGTGGACAGCTCGCCATCGGTGCCGGTTGGTTCGAGCTCGAACACGACAGCCTCGGCTTCGAGTTCGGAACCTTCACGGACCGCTTCGAGCGGCTGGAGGAATCGCTGCAGATCATCAGGAGCATGCTGGCCGGCGACCGTCCGACCATCCAGGGCCGTTGGTACACCGTGGTCGACGCCGTCAACTCACCGGCACCACTGTCGAAGATCCCACTGATGGTCGGCGGTGGCGGAGAGAAGAAGACCCTACGCCTGGTGGCACAGTACGCCGACGAGTCGAACATCATCTGCCAACCCAACGAAGTACGGCGCAAGCTCGATGCCCTGGCCAAGCACTGCGAGACGCTGGGGCGTGACCGGAGCGAGATTACGGTCAGCGTGCAAGCCAACGCCTGCGTGGCGCCGACCCATGAGCTGGCCGAAGCCGAAGCGGACGCCTTCTTCAAAGCCCGCGGCATCGACCTGTCCTCCATGAGCACCGAGGATGCCGCAGCCGTCCGGGGGATGGTCACCCTCGGTGACCCGGACGAGGTCGGTGAGATCTTCGCGGCACGCCTCATCGAGGGAGTCGACGGCTTTACCGTGAACGCGCCCGCCAACTGCCACATCGAGGGTCGAGTGGCGCTGCTCGGGGATGTGCTTTCTAGGGTGGTAGGCGTCTGATCCTGGGCGCTTCTCCCTGTGGAACGCCGCCCACGATTGGATAATTGTCAAGCCAGACCGCGCAACCGGGTGGCCTCAGCCACTCGGTTGATCCCGACCATGTAGGCCGCCGTCCGGAGATCTATCCCGCGCTCGATGTGGCGTTCCCAGACCGACCGGAACGCCCGGTCCAAGAAGTTCAAGAGCTGCCCGTTGAACTGCTCCTCAGACCAGCGAAACTCAGAGAGGTTTGACGTCCACTCGAAGTAGCTCCCGGTGACCCCTCCGGCATTGGCCAAGATGTCGGGGACCACGGTCACACCACCTTCGCTGAGGATGGCATCGGCCTCGGGCGAGATCGGGTGATTGGCCGCCTCGATGATGAGGGGAGCTCGTATGTCCGAGGCATTCGTGGCATCGATGGCATTTTCCAAGGCTGCCGGAATGAGCACGTCACAGTCGAGAGCGAGGAGCTCGGCATTGGTGACGAAGTCGCCTACTCCCACTTCCTTGAGTAGTACGCCAGGATGAGCCTGGGCTAGCAGAGCTGGGACGTCAATGCCATCGGCCACGTGGCGTCCGCCCGACACGTCGGAAATACCCACGAGAACAGCGCCTTGCTCCGTGGCGATCTCGGCCACGTTGCGTCCGACGTTGCCGAATCCCTGAACGACCAGTCGCTGGCCGGCGATACTGCGATCCAATGCGGTGAGCGTCGCAGCGGTGACGGCCACGACGCCCCGCCCGGTCGCCTGGACCCGACCAGAGACGCCACCAAGATCGAGTGGTTTGCCCGTCACGACCGCAGGTGACCAGCCGGCGTGTGAGGAGTAGGCGTCCATAACCCACCCCATGACCCGGGCATCGGTGTTCACGTCGGGCGCCAATATGTCCAGGTTCGGGCCGATGACTCCGGAGATGGCATGAATGAAACTCCGGGTAGCTGCCTCGAGTTCCCGCGGCGAGAGCGTTGCCGGGTCGAGCGTCATGCCTCCCTTGGCACCGCCGAAGGGCAGGTCGAGCAGGGCTGACTTCCACGTCATCAAAGAGGCCAGGGCTCGTACTTCGTCAAGGTCGGTATCGGGATGGTAGCGCAGGCCCCCCTTGAACGGTCCTCGTGCGCCGTTGTGTTGGACCCGATAGCCACGGAAAGACAGGACCGAGCCGTCGTCAGCGTGGATGGGTACTTGCACATCGACTTGGCGGTAGGGCTCAGCCAGGAGAATTCGCACGTCGTCTTCGATGTCGAGCAGCGCGGCGGCGCGGTCGACGTACTGACTCACCGACGCATAGAACGAGGAAGGCATGTCACCGAGGTTATCGATATGGGGCATCAGACTGGAGCGACCCCGGAGACGCAGCGGCGACTACCGATTGTGAGAACCTGGCGCAATCGATCGGTCCCGGAACGTTAAGCGGCCGGCGTCATAGCGTGACTTTGGTGCCGGAGACCTGCACCAATGCGCGATCGACCACCTCGGCCAGTAACGTCTTGGAGCAACAACCCTCAGTATCGGGTCGGACTCGCCTGCGCCCTCAGGGCTTCGGGTCATCACCGGGAGGCTGAACTTTGGCAGACCAATGCGGTGCCGGGCTCTCGACGGGTCTCGTAGGGTTCGCCCGGGAGGGTCTGCGCCACAGTGGATGAGACAGCGGCCATCCCCACCCTGGACGCCGCCGATGTGGCGCTGATCGCCCAACTAGGAATCCGGCGCCAAGTCGACATCGGGGAGTACCTCTTTCGAGAAGGTGACGTCACCTACGACTTCTTTGTCATGGTCAGCGCCGAAGTCGACATCGTGGTGAACGTTGACGGCGGCGAAAACGTCATTGTTCATCACGGGCCCAGCCGGTTTCTCGGCGAGCTCAACATGCTGAGTGGGCTGCGAGTCTTCGTGTCCGCACGGGTCGTCAAATCAGGCGAGGTCATCGTGGTCGCCCGAGACCGGTTGCGACAGTTGATGGATACCAGGCCACGATTGGGCGACACGATCCTCGCTGCCTTCATGGCTCGCCGGTCGATTCTTCTAACGGGCGCCGCGCCCGCCGTCCGGGTCATCGGATCTCACTTTTCTCCAGAGTCGCTTCGGGTCCGCGAATTCCTGACTCGAATTCGAGTACCGCACGAGTGGTTGGATCCGGATCGTGACTCTCAGGTAGAGGACGTCCTACGGGAATTCGGGATCTCGGCGGCTGAGTTACCGGTCGTCATCGCCACTGGGACGGTACTGCGACGACCCACTCCTGGGGACCTGGCCAGCTACCTCGGGCTGACAGTAGAGAGCCTGCCGGACCGCTGCTTTGACTTGGTGGTGGTGGGCGGCGGCCCCGCCGGTCTGGCCGCCGCGGTATACGGGGCTTCGGAAGGGCTGCGAACTCTCGGGGTGGAGATGACAGCGCCGGGCGGGCAAGCGGGGACGAGTTCGAGGATCGAGAACTACCTGGGCTTTCCTTTGGGTATCTCCGGCACTGATCTGACAGAACGGGCGGTGATCCAAGCCGAGAAGTTCGGGGCGATCCTCACCGCTCCTTGCACTGCCGTGTCGTTGCGCAACCAAGCCGGACATCTGGTTGTCCGCCTGAGCGATGGAACCGACGTCGCCGGGCGGGCGGTGATTGCTGCGACCGGAGCAGCCTACCGCCGGCTACAAGCGGCACGTCTGAGCGAGTTCGAGGGCAACGGCGTCTACTACGCCGCCACCGAGATGGAAGCCCGCATGTGCGGAACAGCGCCGGTTGCCGTCGTCGGTGGTGGTAACTCCGCCGGGCAGGCGGCCATCTTCTTGAGCCAGGGCGGGTGCGCCGTCACTCTGGTCATCCGCAGCGCCGATCTTACAAAGAGCATGTCCCGTTACCTGGTGGAGCGGATCGAAGCCGATCCTCGCATCGCCGTCCGGACGCGCACCAACGTCGTCGCGCTGGAAGGAGATCGCACTCTGCAGGCGCTGCGTCTGAACGGACCTCAGGGCGAGACCCGCGTTGACTGTGCTGGGCTGTTCTCGTTCATCGGAGCGGAGCCCTCCTCCGGTTGGCTTTCTGGCTGCGCTGCCTTGGATGAACGAGGGTTTGTACTCACCGACTTGTCGCTGACCCCTGATCAGCTTGGTGAGGGTTGGGAGGCCCTCAGCCGGTTGCCGTTGCCGTTCGAGACCAGTCACCCGGGTCTCTTTGCGGCCGGCGATCTGCGGTCGGGATCCACCAAGCGAGTCGCAGCAGCCGTAGGTGAGGGATCGGCGTCTGTACGATCAGTGCATCAGTACGTAGCGTTTGCTACCTAATCCTGCCGAGCCCCAGCCCCATTAGTCCAGGTGGAGATCGAACCCTCGTTTCGACGACGAACTACGGCTGCGATTCTCGGGACATCGGGACTCGAGCGGCCCGCAAGCTGCGCTTTCGCGACCAGGCGGGTCGAGCGAAACACGGTGGCTTCCTGTCCGCTACAGGTCGGTACGCTTATGCGATGCCGATGCCCAAGCGGTCAAGTGTCGATGACTTCTTCGCACAATTGAACGATGTCCAGCGGCCGCACCTCGAGGTGCTCAGGAAACTGAGCCTCGATACCGACCCGCAGGCGCGGGAGGAACTGAAGTGGAACCTGCCGGCGTACGTCCGCGGAGAGAAGACGAACCTGTGGATGCTTCAGAACTTCAAGAACCACTGCTCTCTGCGGTTCTCGCCACCGTTCTTTGCCACCCAGAAGGCCGCAGTGGAGGCCGCCGGCTATGAGGCCGGTGAAGGCTTCATCAAGCTCCCCTACGACAACGAGCTACCGATCGAACTCCTGAAGGCGCTCATGCAGGCACGGGTCGAAGAGTACAAAACGACCGGTGCGGACTAAGAACGACTGACCCGGAGAACTTGCTGTTGGCATAGGCGTGGAAAGCGAGCACCGTAACGATACCGGTGACCGTGACCGCGTTTGTCGGGCTCTAATGAGTCGGGTTGGTTGCTCCGAACCAGGTCGTCAGTGCCTGAGGCAGCTCTGGGTCCGTGAGGTCTCCCACCCAGGCGACATATCCGTCGGGTCGGATCAACACGGCTGGGGGCGCGACGACCTCGCCAAGGACCGGAAGCTCCCACACGCCAGCATACTTGGCGTCGACCAACCGGACTCGATTCGCCCACGGAGAGATGTCGAACCCGCCGGGCTCACCGAGGTTGAGCAGCACCGGCCGGGCGTCGTGCAGCAGGGTGAATACGCGCAGCGGGCCGTCGGCGGTGACCAGGTCGAGATCGGGCATGCGGCGCCCGAGCAGCGGGTGTCCCTCGCCGAGGTCGTAGTGGATGTCGAGACCGGAGATCATCGCCGGCGATCCGCTTGCGAGGCTCGTCCATGCTCAGCAGCTCGGTCATGGTGTCGCGCAACGCCTCGGTGCGCTCGTCGGTGCCCCTGAGCGCGATCTGCGCCATGGTGTTGTGCAGCACGCGGGCACCGACCGGGTGCCGCTCGGCGTGGTAGGTGTCCAGGAGGCCGTCTGGTGATGTCCCGTTGACCACCTGGGCCAGCTTCCATCCGAGGTTCACGGCATCCTGCACACCGATGTTGAGGCCCTGTCCACCTTGCGGGGGATGCACGTGTGCGGCGTCGCCGGCAAGCAGCACCCGTCCCTTGCGGTAGGACGCCGCCTGCCGGGTCATGTCGGTGAAACGGGAGATCCAGGTCGGGCTGTGCACCCCGTAGTCCGTCCCGTCGACGGCGATGAGCGCCTCGCTGAGATCCTGCAGGGTGGGCTCGCCGGTGTGTTCGAGGTGCTGTTCGGTCAGTACGACCCGTATTCGGCCCTCCATCCTCCACCCGGCCGATGCCACCGCCAGGGCGCAGGCCGAACTCCGGCTCCTCGTCCATCTCGACCTCGGCGATCAGCCAGCTGGTCGACGGATCCCACCCGGGGAACTCGATGCCGGCCGCCTTTCGGATCACGCTGCGTCCTCCGTCGCACCCGACGAGGTAGTCCGCCCGGAGCGACCGGCCGTCGGACAGCTCGACGTCGACGCCGGTGTCGTCCTGCGCGAAGCCCGTCACCTCACGTTCGCGAACGATCGGCACCCCCAGCTCGCTGACCCAGGCGGCCAGTATGCGCTCGAAGTGGCTCTGCCACAGCGCGAGCCCGTAGTTGTGGCGGGTGGGGAAGTCGCTGATGTCCAACGGGATCCCGGCGAACGCCTGGACCTGCATCGCCTGCCCCTCCGCGAGGAACCGATCGGCGATGCCGCGCTGATCGAGCACCTCGATGGTGCGCGAGTGCAGACCGCCGGAGCGCGAGCCGTCGAGCTCCTGGCTGGCGCGCCGCTCGACGATCGCGACATCGACCCCCGCCAACGCCAGCTCGGCCGCCAACATCAGCCCGGTCGGACCGCCTCCGGCGATCACCACCGCATGCTCGGTCACCGCCGCTCCCCGACAAACGCCGCACCGGACAGGGATGGCCATCTCGTACCGATCGACCCTTCTGTCGAAGGCAACACACGCATTCCACAACTCCCTGGTTCCATAGGTTCTGGCCGTGATCGGCTCAGTGAACGAGTCATGATCAGCACGTTTGGGTCGCTTGCGGCAAGCCCCCTCCCTCGCGCTACGTTGTTAATGGCGGTGATGGTTCACGCTCGACGATGTGAGCGATCGGCTAGCTCGTTACGAGTGCTTCGGTGAGCGGATCGATCCCGGCTACGTTCGCTGCCACCTCTGGGCCGAGGTTGTGCCTGGCGGCGAGAGCTCGAGGTGAGAGGTACGTGACCTTCGTTTCGTCACCATCGGCCCATACGAGGATCTTGAGCGGCAGGTCGATCGCGGCTTCAGGTGCGGCGTCCATGACGGCAGTGCCCGCGACGGGGCTGCCGAAAATGACCAGCGTGGTGGGTCGTAGGTGTAGTCCTGCTTGACGTGCCTCGGCGGCCTGATCAATGACGGCGAAGATCTTCATTCCTCTGGCGTCGATCAAGCCAGTGAGCGTGGCCACGGTGGCACCGACGGAGAGCGGGCTGGTCTTGGTCGTTAGCTCTTCAGGAGTCTTAGCGGAGTTCATTCGTCGTCTTCCTGTTCTCGATGTCTGCAATCTGGCGGGCTCTGTGGGCTTGCGTTTCTGGCTGCTCGCAGGTCGCGGGGTATGGGGTTGGGGAAAGCAGGAACTGGTGGTGGTACATGGCCACTACTGACCGTACGTTGAAAATCTCCGTTGGCGGGTCCCCGGCGCCCGATTGAGTCGGAAGGCCAGAAGTGCGCTCGCACAGGGGCGATTAGCCTCATTCAGGTGACGGTGAACCCTCGTACAGTCAGTCTGGTTGGTTGGGACGGGCCATGGGACCCGGACGACCCTGACGCCAATTTCAAAGCCGACGTGGCTCTTTACTCTCACGTTGATCCGATGGCGACGATCAGTCGGCTTGCCACAGCGATGGACATCCCTGAAGGTGCGGTCGTTCACTACGTGCTGGCCAAGTGGGCGTCGGCCGGCAGTGGTGGCCTCCTTGAACTCGGTCCGTCGATGGTGCATCGACTCTGGGCAGTTATCGAGAAGGCAGAGGACATGGGCACTGAATCGGCTCGACTGGAGGCGTACGAGCAACTTCATCAGATGATTTCCTGGCTCCGGTTGCCCCTCGTCAACGAAGGTGCTGAGTCTGGGTACTGATGTGGGCGAGACCGTCGAGCCGGACAGGCTCGTCTTCACCGATGTGACTGTTGCCGAGTTTCCCGGATCAGCAGGTGCAGACGAGATACACGTGAGCCGATCGCCAACCCCGCAGTGAGCTGAAGGTCGCTACCTCGTCGGCCCGGTGCAGCTGATCCACGGTCACCGTTCGCTCTGTCAGGCGGCCCGAGGCGAGAAGCTCGGCGCGTTCGACTCCTGGCAGCAGCCCACAATCGAGTGGCGGCGTCCACCATCGGCCATCCACGCGAACAGCCAGATTGGCTCGGGTCGTCTCGGTAACTTCACCTCGTTCGTTGACCAACACAACGTCGTCGGCTTGGCGATGACGTCCGGCCCGATCCTCGTAGCGACGCCGATCCGTCGTCTTGTGAAACAACCCTACGTCTGAGGAGATGACCGGCTTGTGGTCAACACAGAGCTTCAGAGGATCGGGCTGGAGCTCTTCCTTCTCGAGTGTCGAGGTTTCCACTTGGATGGTTCCGTCGAGATGGAAGATGAGGCGTACCCGAGCTGGAATGGATAGGCCCGAAACGGCTTTGGCGATATCTATCTCCGCATCGATCGGAGGAGGCATGCCGAAGTACGCGGCGGATGACCTGAGGCGGGCCAGATGCCTCCGAAGGTTGTGCACCCCTCCGTCGGCGTCGTCGGCTGAAGCTGGGTCGAAGCCCATGGTCTCGAGTAGGCCATCGCCAGCTCGGGCGAACAACGTTGTGTCGGTCAGCGCCTTGGTCTTGACCAAGACCTCGCTCCACTCCGCTGCCGCTGCCGAGTCCCAGGTGATCCCTCCGCCCGAGCCGTACTCGACCACTTGACGGGCCTTGTCCACTACTGCCGTGCGGATCGCTACGGCGAAGCGAGCAGACACGCCTTCCGTCTGGGAATCGAAGGTCGATCCTGCTTGTACGAGGCCCACGGCCCCGCAGTACACGCCGCGTGGCGAGCGCTCCAGGTCGGAGATGATGCTCATTGCCGATACCTTGGGCGCGCCGGTGACCGAACCACATGGGAACAGTGCGGCGAAGACGTCGCCGAGCGACACGTCAACCCGCGCCCTGGCCGTCACAGTCGAGGTCAGCTGCCAAAGGGTGGGATGGCGCTCGACCTGCCATAGCTCCGGCACAGCGACGCTGCCTGGCACAGCGATGCGACCGAGGTCGTTTCGGAGCAAGTCGACAACCATGACGTTTTCGGCTCGTTCCTTGGAAGACAACCGCAGCGCTTCGGCCTGGCGGTGGTCCTCCTCTGGCCATCGGCCTCGTGGGGCGGTTCCCTTCATGGGACGAGTGGTCAGATAGCCAGATTCGAGCTCGAAGAACAGCTCAGGCGAACCACAGGCGACGGCCCAATCGGTGGTCTCGAGGTAGGCGTGGTATCCCGTCGAGTGCCCGGCAACCAGTCGTTGGTACAGGGAGAAAGGGTCTTGTGTCATCAACCAGGGACTGCGCAACCGGGTGGTGTAGTTGACGAGGTAGGCGTCTCCGTTGGCGATGGCCCCGCGGATGGTATCGACATCTGCTTCGTGTGTCGGAGCATCGGTCTCACACGACCAAGTCGATGAGTCCTCCTGGCCACCAGACTCCGTCCGACGGTGCACTGCACCTCTGTCGATTCGAGGAAGCGTCGGGGTGGCGTGGGACTCGGCAAAGAGACCGAACCAGGCCAAGGGGAGATGCGGGGCCTCTGTCGACATCGGATCACCGGAACGAACGGTAAGCGCTGTATCGAAGGCAGGCGCTGCCTCGTATGCCACGAAGCCCGCGGCGTACCATCCACGACGGGCTGCGGCCTCGACCTCAGAGAGCAGGACCGAGATATCCGAGGGACTCCACGCTTCCAGCTGCCCCTTCAGTCCGCTCAACTTCACGGCACCGGAACTACCGGCAGCCGCATGGTCGAATCGGCAGCGGACAACTTCGGGCACAGATCAAGATCCTTTCACTCTGTTTCCGTTCGAAGCATCACCACTATTTCGACGCCCGGCCAATTGCGGGTACCGCGCGCTCGTATCCGAGCGATCCAGACAGTCCCGCGTCTACGCAGATTCCGTCGTATCGCCCGGCTGGCTGCTCACCCTCATACCGGCTTTTGACCTGTTCAGAGGTGAGCCCTGATGGCAGCACGTCTGACCCCTGACGCTTTCCGTGTGTGTTTGACTGGATTGCCGTGGCCGACAAGCTTGAGGTGTCCCGTGAAATCGCCGCACCGCCCCAGCAGGTCTACGCCGCCATCTCGGATGTGACCCGTATGGGTGAGTGGTCCGAGGAGTGCTACGCCTGCGAATGGCACGAGGGATTCGACGGACCGATCGTCGGTGCCGTCTTCGATGGTCACAACCGTCACGGCGACCACGAATGGATCACCCAGGGCAGGGTCATCGAGGCGGAACCGGGTCGTGCGTTCGCGTTCGAGTGTTCGATGTTGGACTTCCACTACTCGACGTGGGGTTATCGCATCGAACCCACAGGGACAGGTTGCCGGGTCACCGAGTGGAGCGAAGACCTCCGGCCTGAGTCTGCGTTGGAGTTCAGCAAGCGAGTCTCAGGAGTCGACGACAGGAGGGCCCGCAATCGTGAGACGATGAGCGGAACGCTGGAGCGTCTCGCTGAGGTTTTCGCACGCTGACCGTCACTGTAAGGCGCGTTTCTGGGGACTTCGTCAGTTTCAGCCAGTACCCACCGGCAAGCAACAGGAGCGACTGACAGGTGCTGGCGCCACCATCGACGGCACCGGGTCATTTTCCGAGATGGCGCTCTATGTCCTGGTGCGTCGTGGAGGGCGTACGGGTTTTGTTCTTGACTTGTGTGTGTGCGGTTTCGGCGAGCCGCTTGATCGTGGCGAGCCGCCGGTCCCATTCGGCGGCGGCGTCAGTCATGGCCCGGGTGGCCTGATCGAGGCGGTCGCCTTCGATTCGATAGAGAACCTCCCGGCCTTGTTTGCGCCGGCTGATCAACCCGGCGTGCTCAAGAACGACGAGGTGTTTCGAGACGGCTTGACGGGAGAAAGGCACCTTTCCAGCCAGCCAGCTCGCGCTCACTTCACCGTTGCTGACGAGGAGGTCGAGGACCCGGCGTCGAGAGGGGTCGCCGATGGCCGACCATAACTCGTCATCGGGCGAATCGGTCATTCAGATGAGCGCTGCGCGACCAGTGTGGCGAGACGATTCATGTATGTCTCCCATCCACCCTGGTGCTCTTCGGCATAACGGCTCTTCTCCGCGTCGGGCCAGGCGAGTAGCTCGTGGCCGCTCTCTGTCACTCGGAGACGGGTCCGCTCCTCACTCTCGGGCACCAGGATGAACTCGACGAGCATCGAGTTGCCGGCTACCGGCTCTTCTTCGCGAGGGTGGTTCCAGCGGAACGAGAATCGGGTAGGTGGATCTACCGTCTCCACCACGACCGGGCCGCCTTGATCTCCGAAGTGCATGTATCCGTGAGCACCAGGTTCGAGTACTAGCTCTACCCGGTCGGCGAACCACTGGCTGATCTGGTCAGGCTCCGTGATGGTGCTCCACACCACCTCTGCTGGTGCTTCGATCAGAACCTCCCGCTCGATCTTCAGGTCGCCCATCGGTCTCCGTTCCTTGTGCTCACCCAACCGCGGATCTTGGTGGGCGGTGGGGTTACTGCTCGGCGACGACCGTCACCGACGATCTGCAACCAATAGTAGCACGTCAGGTCTACATGCGTACTGCTGACTGCATCTCGGCAACCAAAGGGGACCTCGGAAACATGCAACTTCTGGTTGCATATATCGACAAGAAGTGCTACTAATGGTTGCAGGTCGTCAAGGGGGGAACCATGCAGAAGACTCAAGGTGTGGACCGGGACAGCGCTCCCATCGCTGACGACAAGCACACCAATCACCATCGAAGTGACAGGTCGTCGCTACCTGTCTCGGTTGGAGCGGCGTCTGGTGTCCCCGTCCTTGTCCGGCAAGGAGCCTGAGATGGCTGGTCCCACCTGGCTCAGTGACGGCTTCGGATCGCTGATGCCCGTCGTCGCGGTGCTCAGCCTGATACGACTGCTCGTCTCGCGGCGGCGTGGCGTGTCGATCTCGACGTCGACGTGACGCATCTCTGTATGGGTGTAGCGATGGCCGGAATGCTGATACCGAGCCTGGATCCATTGCCGTCCGGCGTGTGGGAGGGCGTCTTCTCGGTGCTCGCTGCTTGGTTCATCTGGCGTACCTTCGCCGTGGTTGCTCGCAGGTTCGCAGGCGCATCTGACGACAGTGTCCGCTGTCCTTGCCTGACCCACCTCGTGATGACCTTCGCCATGCTCTACATGTACATCGTTCCCACGGCCTCGTTGATGGGCTCTACGAGTGGCGGGATGGTGATGGGTGATACAACGCATGCTGGCGGCTTCGTGGGCCTTCCGTTTCTGTTCCTTGTCGCCTTGGTTGTTTTGGGGGCCTGGGAGCTCAACGTTGCCAGCCATGCCACCCAGCCCCTCTCTGCTACGAGGACAGCGAGTTCTCGGGCCCATGCCTTCTCAGGTTTCAGCGGACCCACTGCAGCGATCGCACTTGCTACTGCGCAGGCCGGGAGCGCGAGCCACACCCAGTTGAAGGCGTGGCCGGCACCAGGTCTGAAGACTGCAGCCCACGTCGCTATGTGCATCACCATGGCGTACATGCTCGTCGTGATGGTGTGACCGAAGGAGCGCTCACACCCCGAGCAGCGCTCGAAGCTCAAGATTCCCCAACCAGAAACCAGTTATGACACGAGACCAGCAAAGGAGACAGTCATGAAGGATGAATCAGGAAATCTCGGCGGGTCCGGGGCCGGCCCCGCCGAAACCCCAAGTCTGCCCGCGGCTGTCGACCGAGCCACCTTCCAGGCCGAACTGGATAGGTTACGGGTTCGGGAGAAGGCGCATACCCGGGAAGGCGACGCGATCGCCGCAGCTCGTCGGCGCCTGCCCATGGTCGAGGTGGACCCCACCATTCCGCTGATCGGCCCGCATGGTCCGGTCACTCTGCTCGAAGCGTTCGAGGGGCGCCGACAGCTGATCGCCTACTACTTCATGTGGAACATCGGCCGACCCGCGGCAGAACAGTGCGAGGGCTGCACGTGGATCACCACTCAGGTCGCGGAGCTGTCCTACCTTCACTCTCGTGACATCACCTACGCGGTCTTCTGCCAGGGACCCTATGAGGAAAGCGTTCGCTACCGCGACTTCATGGACTGGGACATGCCGTGGTACTCGGCGCATGCCTCTCTCGACGCACTCCTCGTCGGCCGCCAAATCGGCTTGTTCCACCTCGTGTGCTACGTGCGGGATGGCGACCGCGTCTTCGAGACCTACTGGACGACTCGTCGCGGTGCAGAGGTGATGGACTACAGCCTCGCGCTCATGGACCTCACTGTGTACGGACGCCAGGAGTCGTGGGAGAGCTCGCCCCCTGGCTGGCCACAACAGTGGCAAATCGGCTTGCGGACGAACGGACGGCCTATTGCTCAGTGGTCGCGACTCGAAGCTGGACGTTCTGACGACCTCGCCGTTGGACCGTGATCGTCGGTAGCGTCCCGCACACCTCAACTTCCAGCATCGCGATGGCATTTCATGGAGCTGCTCACTGAGTTCTCCCCTGACGGAGGAATTCGATTTCGATCTCCCCGAGGACATCGTCGTCCGCGATCATCTCGATCTTGGTCACCTTGCCTGCCACCACCGTGAAATCGAAAGCAACTTTCGTCGTGCCACCCTGTGACCACACCACCCCAGCGAGTCCGTCGAGCAGTGCTGTGCGAGCGGCTTTCGCCCCGCCAGAGAACCGCGATGCAACGTCGTTGGGTCCAATCAAGCTCGGTGGGGCACCCATAGCGACTGCGGCTAGATCGGCCACGAGCTCGACATCAGGGCTGAGGAGCGAGAGCAGCATCTCGAAGTCCCCGGACTTCGCAGCGGTGAGGAACGCATCGACTATCTCGTGTTGCCGCTGCGGGTTAGAGGTTGGATCTTCAGCTATGCGAACCCGCCGACGTGCCCTGCTGGCAAGCTGTCGACAGGCTTCTGGAGACTTGCCAAGGATTTCGGCAATCTCCTCATAGGAGACGGCGAACGTGTCGTGGAGCACGAAAGAGATCCGCTCGGCTGGCGTGAGTCTGTCGAGAACGATGAGGAGTGCCTCACCAATCGATTCAGCGAGGATGGTTTGATCCTCAGGCGTCATGGCAGATCGCAAGGGGAACTGCTCGACGTTGGCGGAGTCGTCGATGGATTCGGAGGGACGCCGTTGCCGGCTTCGGAGCGTATTGAGGCAGATCCGCGAGATGACGGTCGTCAACCAGCCTGTGAGGTTCTCGATATCGCCTACATCTGCCGTCGACAGGCGGAGCCAGGTCTCCTGCAGGGCATCGTCGGCGTCTTCCACATTGCCGAGGATCCGAAACGCCACGGTACGAAGATGCGGCCGGTTTGCTTCGAATTGGTCCGCCAGTGATCTCGCCTGATCCATGTGTCACATTCTCCTAGGCTCCGGTGTCATAGACATTGACCCACGAGCGTGGTGAAACGTGACAGGAGGAGATCCCATGCCAGTTCAGTGCAATACCGTGCTCTATCCCGTGAAAGATCTTGACAAGGCGAGGGCGCTCTTCACTACCTTGTTCGGTGCCGATCCCCATGTCGATTCGCCTTACTACGTCGGTTTCTCTGTCAACGGTGCCGAGATCGGCCTCGTTCCCAGCGGACACGACCAAGGCATGACAGGACCTATCCCGTTCTTCGATGTCGATGACATTTCCACTACCCTCGGTGCCCTCCAGGGTGCTGGAGCGCAGGTGGTTCAAGAGCCGACCGATGTGGGCCAAGGGATGCTCGTCGCAAAGGTCAGCGACGCCGACGGCAACGACATCGGACTGAGGCAGCCGCCGGCTAACGCCTAGGTGCTCACGGTCAGGCCGTTCGAAGTTGGTCAGATCGAGCCAGGCGATGCCGACGGAGACCGTGAAGATGGCTCCGTCTAATAGAGAGACACGATAAGCATGGCCACGAGGAAGACCACCACGACTGCTGCTCCGAGGAAGGCGGCCACCAAGAGGCCTGCGGTCAAGAAGACAGCCACCAAGAAAACCGCGGTCACGCAGTCGTCTACTCCGTACGTTGCCGACAGCCACGATCTGATCCGCGTGCATGGCGCGCGCGTCAACAACCTGAAGGACGTCAGCATCGAGATCCCGAAGCGTCGGCTGACGGTGTTCACCGGCGTCTCCGGCTCGGGTAAGAGCTCGCTGGTGTTCAGTACGATCGCTGCTGAGTCGCAGCGCATGATCAACGAGACCTACAGCGCCTTCGTGCAGGGTTTCATGCCGACGCTGGCGCGGCCCGAGGTCGATGTGCTCGAAGGACTGACGACCGCGATCATCGTCGACCAAGAGCGGATGGGTGCTGATGCCCGCTCCACTGTCGGCACCGCCACCGACGCCAACGCCATGCTGCGCATCCTCTTCAGTCGATTGGGGAAACCGCACATCGGCTCGCCTAACGCGTACTCCTTCAACGTCCCTTCGGTCCAGGCGAGCGGTGCGATCACGGTCGAGCGCGGTGCGCGCAAGACCGTGAGGAAGACTTTTAAGCGCCTCGGTGGTATGTGTCCGCGCTGCGAGGGCCGGGGTTCGGTCACCGACTTCGACCTGTCTCAGCTGTACGACGACAGTAAGTCGATCAACCAGGGTGCGCTCACGGTCCCCGGTTACAGCATCGACGGCTGGTACGGCCGCATCTTCAGCGGCTGCGGCTTCTTCGACCCGGACAAGCCGATTCGTAAGTACACCAAGACCGAGCTCCGAGAATTGCTCTACAAGGAGCCGACCAAGATCAAGGTCGACAACGTCAACCTTACCTACGAGGGTCTGATCCCGCGTATCCAGAAGTCGTTCCTGTCCAAGGATGTCGACGCGCTGCAACCGCACGTCCGGGCGTTCGTAGAGCGGGCGGTGACGTTCACCGTCTGCCCCGAGTGTGGCGGCACCCGGCTCAGCGAGGAGGCTCGGTCGTCAAAGATCAAGGGGATCAACATCGCCGACGCCTGCGCGATGGAGATCAGCGACCTGGCCACATGGGTCGGTAGCGTCGGCGAATCGTCGGTGGCACCGCTGCTCACCGCGTTGCAACAGACCCTCGACTCGTTCGCCGAGATCGGGCTGGGCTACCTCTCGCTCGACCGGCCGTCGGGCACGCTGTCGGGTGGTGAGGCACAGCGTGTCAAGATGATCCGCCAGCTCGGTTCCTCGCTCACCGATGTCACCTACGTCTTCGACGAACCCACCACGGGCCTGCATCCCCACGACATCCAGCGGATGAACGACTTGCTGCTGCAGTTGCGGGACAAGGGCAACACGGTGCTTGTCGTGGAGCACAAGCCGGAGACGATCGCCATTGCCGATCACGTTGTCGACCTTGGCCCCGGCGCCGGTACGGCGGGTGGCACCGTCTGCTTCGAGGGCACCGTTGAGGGGCTACAGGCTAGCGACACCGTCACTGGCCGCCATCTCGATGACCAGGCCGCCCTCAAGGAGACGGTGCGGACGCCCACCGGCACGTTGGAAATCCGTGGTGCAACGACGCACAACCTGCGCGATGTCGACGTCGACATTCCCCTCGGGGTCCTTGTCGTCGTCACCGGTGTCGCCGGTTCCGGCAAGAGCTCACTCGTGCACGGGTCGATCCCCGTCGGCGCAGATGTGGTGTCGATCGACCAGGGCGCGATCCGCGGCTCACGACGGAGCAACCCGGCGACGTACACCGGGCTGCTCGACCCGATCCGCAAGGCATTCGCGAAGGCCAACGGCGTAAAGCCGGCACTGTTCAGTGCCAACTCCGAAGGTGCGTGCCCCACCTGCAACGGCGCCGGCGTCATCTACACCGATCTGGCCGTGATGGCCGGGGTGGCCACCACCTGCGAGGAGTGTGAGGGGAAGCGGTACCAGGCATCGGTGTTGGAGTACCACCTCGGCGGCCGCGACATCAGTGAGGTATTGGCGATGTCGGTGACCGAGGCCGGGGAGTTCTTCAGCGCCGGCGACGCCCACACGCCGGCAGCGCATGCGATCCTCGATCGGCTCGCCGACATCGGCCTCGGCTACCTCATCCTCGGCCAGCCGCTCCCTACGCTGTCCGGTGGCGAGCGACAACGGCTCAAGCTGGCCACTCATATGGCCGAGAAGGGTGGCGTCTGCGTTCTCGACGAGCCGACCACCGGCCTCCACCTCGCTGATATCGAGCTGCTACTCGGTTTGCTCGACCGGCTCGTCGACTCCGGGAAGTCGGTCATCGTTATCGCGCACCACCAGGCGGTCATGGCCCATGCCGACTGGATCATTGACCTCGGCCCCGGCGCCGGCCACGAGGGCGGCCGGATCGTCTTCGAGGGCACACCCGCCGACCTCGTCGCTACCCGCTCCACCCTCACCGGCGAGTACCTCGCTGCTTACGTCAGCACCTGACCGAGGCCTTGGCGGGCGCCACGAGACAGGCTCTCTCATCTGTTGACCGGGCGACTCAGGTGCTCCAGGACAATGGTTCGCTTACGTAGAGTTCAGTGCACCCAGTGCCGGGCCGCCCCCGTGGTCCGTGTATCGGGTCGTACCGAACACGGTGTACGCGTTCGGTACGGCCGAACCGTTCGGTGCCACCCGTTGGCGTTTCTGAATCTCAGCCTGCTGTTGATACAACCTTCCAGTCCGGAAGAGCTCAACAAGGGTTGAAGTGGCAGACTGGATGGAGGCACAAAGCGAGGTGGTTATGGAGCGTCTCGATCGTCATCGAAATGGAGTCGTCAACGTCTTGGCCGTACTCCTCCCTCTTGGGGTAGCCGCGATCCTTGTACCCTTTCGATCGAGCTTCGCCAATACCGCCTCGGCACTCGTTCTCGTCGCTGTGATCGCTGCCATCGCGGTGATTGGCAACCGAACTGCTGGGTTCCTGGCCACCCTCTCTGCGACCGTATGGTTTGACTTCTTCCTGACCCGGCCCTTTGAACAGTTCACGATCACCCACCGCCCCGACATCGAGACCGCGGTGAGTCTCTTCGTCGTAGGTATTGTCGTCACCGAGCTGGCGGCTCGTAATCGATTCCACCATCAGGCAGCTACCCAGGAGTCCGACTACGTAGGGCTGCTTTACGCCATGTCGGAGCTGGCCGCGTCCGGTGCACCGGCTCATGATGTGATCGAGTGGGCGCGGAGCGAGCTCGTCACCCTTCTGCACCTACGGTCCTGTCGGTACGATGGAGGCCGGTCTGAGCGGCCTATGGCGCGTATCCAACACGACGGCCGCGTCATTCACGGGGGTTTGCTCTGGAGAGTCGATCAGATGGGCCTCCCGGGACCCGAGATCGAGTTGCAGGTCCAGGGCCGAGGACAGCTACTTGGTCGATTCGTACTCACACCAACCCCGGGATTACCGGTATCGCTGCAGCGACGGGTAGTCGCTGTGGCCCTGGCAGATCAGGTCGGGTCGGTCCTCACTCCTCGACTTCGGTCGGCCTGAACCGGTTCAGCGCTGCTTCTTGTTGCCGAGGCCTTTCGCCTCGAGGACCGGAGTCACGCGATCTCCTCGTCGATGGCGGAACGAACCGTCTTGCGAAGAACCTAGATAACTGTGGCGACCAGGATGTGGAGAGTCAAGTCAGGGGATCGTGACACCGATGAATTGAACGAACCAACCTCACTTCACGACCCTGTAGTCGATGAAGGTGGCAAACGGCGACTGACGTACTCCGAGATGCTCGAGCTCCAGCGAGTCTGAGAACCCTTCGAAGAGCCGCTTTCCGGAACCGAGCACTACCGGGGCGATGATGATCGTGAGCTCGTCGACGAGTCCAGCAGCCAAGGCTTGGCGGATGACCTGAGCACCTCCCATCACATGTACCTGCTTGTCACCGGCGACCGCCCCGGCCCGCTCGACCGCCTCGGACAGACTGCCGACGAAGGTGAAGTCCTCGCCCGGTGGTTGCTCCTCGGGACGGTGAGTGACCACGAAGAACGGGATTTCCCAGGGATTCTTGTCACCCCAATGCCCGGCTGCTTCATAGGTTCCCCTCCCGGCGATCACCGCACCGTTGGCCCCGAGGACCTCCTCCAGCCAGGCCTTGTCCTTGCCGGTCGCCTCACCCCGCTCGGGTGAGTCGTAACGCCATGGCCCGCCGAAGACCCAGTAGTGCAGGCGCTCACCGCCGATCCCGAGGCCACAGCCAGGGCCGTCGTTTGGTCCGGTGATGTAACCGTCTACCGACATGGTGATCCCTGCGACGACCTTGCCCATGACTTCCTCCTCTGATGATCAGATGCTCTGTCGTTCATAACAGCACCGATGATGAGTCCGACGGTTGTGGCGGACGAAACTCATCGCTCGATGATGGCTCGCCGACCGACCAAGACTTTCGAATATGCGATGCTGCTCATGTGGATCTCGGCGCAAAGTTCCAGCTCAAACCCGGCCAGCGCATCGAGAGTGTGCAGATTCCCGACTCGGTGGTATCGGCACTGCCTTCCTCGGGAACGGCCGGGGCTGGGGCCGATGAGCACGAGGCGGCCTTGTTCGTCTTCGTCGTCGACAGCGCCGCGTTGGAGGCGCACCGGAAGCGGATCGTCGACGCTGTGGCGAGCGATCGCCTGACCTGGGTGGCGTATCCGAAGTCAGGACAGCTTGGTACCGATCTGAACCGGGACTCCCTTGCAGCGTCCCTCACAGCCAGTGGCGTCCAACCGGTGCGTCAGGTTGCCGTGGACAACGTCTGGTCGGCGCTGCGGTTTCGACCGGGCTGATCGGCTCTTCAGCAGGTCAACGGAGGGTTGGCGGCGCAGGTACTCTCCGCGCCGCAGGCCTCGCCTCGAGGTTGGTCACAATCTCGAAATTACTTAACACATCACTTGACTATTCTTGTCTAAAAAATCTACACTTAGGTATATGGTTAAGTATGAGCTGAGCCTCGACCGGGTGCTTCAAGCATTGTCGGACCCAACCAGGCGGGCCATCGTCGAGCGCCTGGTGGCTGGCCCGGCGTCGGTGACCCAGCTCGCTGAGCCGTTCTCGATATCGCTGCCCGCGGTGCTCCAGCACGTTGGCGTCCTGGAGGAAGCCGGCGTTGTGCACACCGAGAAGGCGGGACGGGTCCGCAGCTGTTGGATCGAGCCAACCGCCCTACGTGCTGTCGAGGCGTGGGTCGTCGCCCAGCACACCGTCTGGGAACGCCGTCTCGATCGCCTTGATACCGAGCTGAGCGGGCAATCCCGAGCCGCAGACCGTACAAGAGAGAGGAAATGAGCTATGACCGAACGAAACGTCGCGCACGCCACTATTACCCTCGAGCGCCACTACGGATGCTCGCCTGACCAAGTGTTCGCTGCCTGGGCCGATCCGAACACGAAGGCCCGCTGGTTCGCCAGCGGCGAGCCAAGCTACCAGCTCGACTTCCGTGTCGGTGGGATCGAACGGACCACCGCCGTCTACGACGGCAAAACCATCACCTGGGAAGCGCTCTACCGTGAGATCGTGACGAACGAGCGCATCGTCTACACCGCTGTGCTCTACGAAGGAGAGACGGTAGCCACCGTCTCGCAAGCGACCGTCGAGCTCGTCGCCGAGAACGGTGGCACGATGCTCGTGCTCATCGAACAGGGCGCTTATCTCGACAACCGCGAGCTACCCGAATGGCGAGAGCAGGGCACGGCCGAGTGGCTCGATGCTCTGGGGCGCTACCTCGACAGCTGAACACCCGGGTGAACACCTGGTGACTGTTTGGGTCGGGCACTTCATCGCCCTGAGGGCAATGCGACCAGCGTTGCTGGACTGAGGACGGATCAGGCGCCCGGCAGCGCTTGTGTTGTTTGAGCGCTGGTCGCATGCTGCTGCAGGTTGAGCTCACAGAAACCGTCTGAACCGATGTTGAGGCCGATGTTGCTGATGTTGTAAAGGTGCTCGCTTGCAACGAGCCATACGATGTCGCAGATCTCGCGCTCGCTGTAGTAGCGAGCGAGCCGCGCGAACGTATCGGGATCGACCTCTCTGTTTTTCGTGAGCTCCGTCGCATAGTCCAGCGCAGCGCGCTCCGCGTCGGTAAACAGGGGGCTGGTTTGGTACTCCTCCAGCGCATCGAAGCGCGCCGCGTTGTCCGTTGACTCTTTCATGGCATACCACCTGGCGGCATCCATGCAGAAGAGACAGGTGTTGATGCTCGCGACCCGCTCACGGATGAGCACAGCGGTCTTCGACGGCAGCTGGAGCTTCTTGTCCAGTCTGGACACTTTGCCGTAGAAGTTGCCGAACGAGACTGGCATGCGCGCTGCGAACACGCTGAGCGGTGTCATCACCTTGCCGAACTGGCGACGACTGAAGGCAAACACCACCTTCATGATGAGACCCCTCGGCTTCTCGATGGGAGGGAGGTACGTGGCCATGGTCGGTCTCCTCTCTGGTCGTTCGATACCCGCGTTCTGCGGTCACTTCTACGGCACTTAGTAATTGTAGTGATGGGTTGCTCCTGGTGGTATTGCCAGATATGGGCTAACCGCATGCCTAGACCGAATTTCCCCAGAGAGCGGGTATTGCCTGGATGAGCTGCGTTGCAACGCCGTGGGTTGCCATACGGCAGGTAACGTCGTCTCGTGCACTCCTTGGCGGCAGCGCCACCCCTTGCTCGAGGACTCTTGGTGGGCACGGTGGTTATCTGGGTGGTGCTGGAGCTGCGCCAGAGTGTCAACTACCGACCCGAAGCGGTCACGGCCGACAAGGGCAGCCGACCTTTCCTGCGACTCGCCGTACTGGTTGGCGTTGTCATGGCCATCGTGGTCTCACGAGCGGCGCCAGGCGCGGCGATCCGGCCCGGCGCCTCCTGGATCGGGCTCGGCCTTCTCTGGTGCGGCATCGCCTTGCGGTTCTGGAGCTTCCGGACGCTGGGTCGATACTTCACTTTCACTGTCCAAACGAGCACGGATCAGCCAGTGATCACCGACGGGCCCTACCGGGTGATCCGACACCCGAGCTACGCCGGGGTTCTCCTGGCCGTCATGGGTCTGGGTCTCTCCACCCTGAAATTGGTGGTCGCTCGTCTGTCTCACCGTTGCCGTGATATGCGGCCTCGTGTTCCGGATCCGGGTGGAGGAGCGAGCCCTACTGCAGGATCTCGGGGATGACTACCGCAACTACGCGACCACGCATAAGCGGCTCATTCCCTTCATCTGGTGACGGTTGCTGTGTTCGAGCTCGGCATCTTCTCATGGGGCGGCTGTGAGCTCAGCCAGCAGGGCTTGGACGCGTCTGTCGATCTCTTCGACGATGTGGCGGACCGTTTCCACCGGTTGACCGGCAGGATCGTCGAGCTCCCACTCGACGTAGCGCTTGCCAGGGTAGAGCGGGCAGGTATCACCGCAGCCCATGGTGACGATGATGTCGACGGTCTGTGCGAGGTCATCGCTGAGGAGCTTGGGGAGTTCGTGGCTCGGATCAAGGCCCCGTTCACGCAGGATTGTTACGACGGAGGAGTTGAGCTGGGTGGCAGGCTCGGACCCGGCCGAGAGGACTTCGACTCGGCCTTCCGCGTAGTGGTCGAGCAGGACGCGAGCAGCAACACTGCGCCCGGCGTTGTGGGTGCACAGAAAGAGTACGACGGGTTTGTCGTTCACTTGGATTCTTCCGGCTCGATACGTAGCGCCGATGCGAAAGCGGCCGAAGGAGCCGCTTGTTCTATCGTCACGGCCGCAGTAAGTGCGTCAGGATGAGGAACGACTACCTCGGCGGCCTCGGCGGACGTCAACTTCGGGTAGAGCACTTTGATCACAACGAAGGCGAGTGCCCCACCCACCACTTGAGCACCGACGAAGGTCGGTACGGAGGAGGGGGCGATGCCGGCGAAGCTGTCGGAGAACATGCGCCCGATGGTGATCGCCGGGTTGGCGAAGCTGGTCGAGCTGGTGAAGAAGTAGGCGGCGCCGATATAGGCGCCCACTGCCGCAGGGGTGGACCGCCCCCGGCCGGTTCGGGCCAGGGCGAAGATGATGAGCAACAGTCCCAGTGTGGCGACGACTTCGGAGAGGAAGTGGGCGCCGGAGGCCCGATGCCTGGTTGAGACGCTGACCGCCGCACGGCTGAACATGACGTTCGCCACCACAGCCCCGCCGATACAGCCGGCTACTTGGGCGGGGAGGTAAGCGAGGGCGTGTCGCCAGCGCAGACCTCCGAACGCGGCGTCGACACACGACACGATCGGGTTGAGATGTGCGCCGGATACGGGACCGACCATCAAGATGACGGCAAAGAGCCCCGCTGCAGTTGCCGCAGCGTTCTCGAACAGCTGCAGCCCGACGTCTCCAGGCGAGAGCTGTTGGGCGGCGATCCCCGAGCCGATGACGATGGCAGCGAGGAAGGCACTTCCGAGCAGCTCGGCCAGAAGGCATCGCCAGAGGTGTCGTTCAGTCATCGTATTTTTCACTGCTGAGCCGTCTTCGATCGTCGGTACGTTGTTGAGCAACAGGATGAAACAGCAGGTCTGGGCAGTGCCGAGTCTGGACGAGCGGTACAGCACGCCGCACCGATCGGATCGGCCGAGCGCAGCCCATCAGGGGGAATCTGGGTGTCGGCGAGGACGGCATAGATCTCCCAGGGCTCCCCGTCGGGGCTGTCGACCCACACCTTGTCCTGTATCGCGAAACAGCACGACACCTGCTCCTCGACCATGGTCGGCAGATCGGCGGCGGCCAAGCGAGTCTGTGCAGCGGCTACTTCGTCAGTGGTTGCCACCTCGATACCGAGGTGGTTGAGCGAGCCGAGCGTTTCGGTGACGTCCTCGATGAGGACGAGCTTCAGCGGCGGGTCGGTCACTGCGAAGTTGGCAAAGCCGGGGCGGACCTTGGCCGGCTTGGTGGCGAAGAGCTTGGAGTAGAAGGTGATGGCCTCGTCGAGGTTGGCGACGTTGAGAGCGAGCTGGACACGGGACATGGGCGTCTCCTGATACATTTATGTTGATCGATGTTCAGTCTGCATGACATATCTATATCTGTCAATGTATGAGGTGAGTGGATGACCGCAACGAAGGTGAAGACGATCCCTGTCGTGACCGACGGCGGGTTGTGTTGCTCCTCGGTTGTCGACACGCCGCTTGGCCAAGAGGAGGCGGCTGAGCTGGCACGGGTTCTCGGTGCATTGGCCGACCCGGTGCGTCTTCGGCTGCTCTCGTTGGTCGCCTCGAGGGACGAAATCTGCTCCTGTGACCTCGAAGTTCCCCTGGGAAAGAGCCAGCCAACCGTGTCGCACCACACCAAGGTGTTGGCCGATGCCGGGCTTCTTATGAGCGAGAAGCGTGGCCGGTGGATGTGGTGGCGAGTCAATCCCACGCGGTTAGCCGCGGTACGAGCAGCGCTTGGGGGTAGCTGACCCGCTCGTGACTGGTACGAGGCCTGGGACGGTTGTTGGCTCGGTTGGAGGTAACCCGTAAGACGTAGTAGCCGTGTCTTGCTACGAGTTCGTCAGGCCATCGTTCGTCAGTGGGTGCGGCCGATAGCTCGTTACAACATGCGCCACCGGAGACCGGGCGAACGATCGGTCGTTCGGCTGGTGTGGTGACTTAGCATTTGGCGTTTCTCCATCGACATCCCAATCAGAGATAGCACCAGACCAAAGGAGGCCCTACTGTGCTCGGCCGAAAGGATTACACCCAGGGAGAGTTCGACCAGGCCAAGTTCGTTGTTGACAAGCAGCTTGCCGAGTACAAGAAGCTTGCCAAGGCCACTGCGAGCAAGACAACCGACAAGAAGGTCCAGTCTGCGCTAGAGGGTTTCGAGCGGCTGTTCTTCAACAACATGACCCTGGTGCTTGACCGCTACTTCGTCCACAGGGTCCGGATGGTGGCAGGTAAGGACAGTAACCCGCTCAATGAAGTCGAGCTGATCTGTGACTCATTGATGAACAACAACGGACTCCTACGAGGCAACAATGTGATCAAGTACATTCCTGATCAATCCGTTGTGAAGCTCAATATTGGCGACCAGATCTGTCTCACGGCGGAAGAGTTCGAGCGTCTCTCGACGGCGTTCTTTGCAGAATTAGAACGCAGGTTTCTGTAGTCCTGAGCCCCCGTCCGCTACCTCTTGTTTGCCAACACCGATTAGTTCGGACAACAGGCACCGTCTGTACCGGCATGCGAGCACAGAACGCACCTGTGGTGGATCAAACCGCCTGCCCACCGGTAACGTCCTCGAACATGCTCCCCAACGGCAACGCCATTCACACCGAGGCGTTGGTGCGGCAGTTCGATGGGATCAACGCGGTCGACGGGGTCGATCTCCAGATCCCGGCGGGAGAGATCTACGGATTTCTGGGGCCGAACGGTGCGGGTAAGTCGACGACGGTGCACATGCTGTGCACACTGTTGGCACCTTCTGGGGGTCGGGCACTGGTAGCCGGCCACGACGTCGCTAACCAGCCAGGACAGGTTCGACTTCGGATCGGAGTGGCACTTCAGGAGGCGGCGCTCGATCCGAAGCAGACCGGTACCGAGCTGCTGCGCCTCCAGGGTCGTCTCTACGGATTATCGAGACGGGAAGTGGGCCAGCGAGTCGCCGAGCTGTCTGAGCTCATCGACCTGGGTGACTTCCTCGACCGCTTGGTTGGCACATACTCGGGTGGGATGAAGCGTCGCCTCGATCTGGCTGCGGCGCTGATCCACAACCCCGAGGTCCTGTTCCTCGATGAACCGACCACTGGACTCGATCCGGTCAGCCGGGCCCAGGTGTGGTCCGAGGTGCGCCGGCTCAACGAACAGCTGGCCATGACCATCTTCCTCACGACGCAGTACCTCGAAGAGGCTGACGAGCTGGCTCATCGGGTCGGGATCATCGACAATGGCCGGATCGTGGCCGAGGGCACACCGGCCGAGCTGAAGCAGTCGGTGGGCTCCGATGTCATCGTCGCCCGGGTGGAGGGCGATGCCGCACGTGTGCGTGCGGTGGTCGAGGTGGTGCCGGGTGTGCGTAGCGTCGAGACGCACGGCAGCGAGCTGGTCATCGCCACCGGCAACGGTTCGGCAACCATCAGCCCGGTGGCGGTTGCGCTCGCCGGGAGCGAAGTGGTCGTGCGTGACCTGACGCTGCGTACCCCAACCCTTGACGATGTCTTCCTCGAGCTGACCGGCACGCATATCGAACGGACGGACACCGAGAAGGATGGGTCATGACCGCGGTCACCAACACTATTGATTTCCACTCGCCCGATGAAGTGGTTCGGGCCCGTCCAGCCGGATTCCTCCAGGATCTGACCTCCATCGCTGGCCGAGCACTTCGTGCCGTGCCCCGCGACGTCATGGTGGTGATCCCACCGATCTTCATCGCTCTCTTCTTCTTCGTCGTGAACATCGCCACCTTAAAGAAGGTGACCTCCTCCATCCCCGGCTTCAACTACACGTCCTTCGAGATGGCGACGGCGATCCTGCTCGGTGTGACCGGTGTTTCGCGTGCTCCCGCCCTCGTCCTCGATGTGCAGACCAAGTACTTCGATCGGCTTCTTCTCACCCCCGTACGGCGAACGGCGATCTTGGTCGGCCACATGGCGGCCGACGTCGCAGTGGCTGCCATTCTGACGGTACCGATCTTGGTCCTGGGGTTCATCCTCGGTGTGCGGTTCCATGGGGGACCACTCGGCGTACTGCTGTTCATACTGCTGGCAGCGCTCTGGAGCCTGGCCTTCGCCGGGTTCGCCTACGCCATTGCGCTCAAGACCGGTAACCCGGCGGCGGTGAACTCCACCTTCCTTCTGTTTTTCCCGTTCTTGTTCCTGACCTCTTCGTATGTACCTCGTGATCAGCTGTCGGGCTGGCTGAACACGGTTGCGGGGTTCAACCCGGTCACCTATCTACTCAGCGGCCTGCGATCACTCTTGATCGGCAACAGCTGGCAGTGGAGCCAGCTCGGTGAGGCGCTCTTGGCCGTCGCTATCGTCGGATTGATCAGCATGACCATGTGCTTCGCTGCCCTTCGAGGCAGAATCAAGCGAGGATCGACGTAGAAAGCTGTTCGAGAGCGCTCTGGCACCAGATGAGGGTGGCATTTGACCTCAACTATGGTTGAGGTTGCAAGCTGTTGGGATGACACTTACCGAAGCAGAACGTGCGTATCTGGCGACCCAGCCGCTCGGGAGACTGGCGACTCGCCGTCCGGACGGGTCCTTGCAGAACAACCCTGTCGGGTTCAGCTATGACGAACAGACCGGGACCATTGACATTGCCGGCCGGGCGCTGGGAGCAAGCCGTAAGTTCCACAACGTGGCGGACAATGGTGCTGTTGCCCTTGTCGTCGACGACCTGGTTTCTCGTGATCCGTGGACTGTGCGAGGCGTGGAGATCCGCGGGCACGCCGAGGCGCTGGTCGATCAGGAGACCCCCTCGACGTACACCAGTCCCGAGCTCATCCGTATCCACCCACGGCGAGTCATCAGTTGGGGTCTGGGTGACACTCCAGGCATGCATAGCCGCAGCATCAACGGCGCCGAGGGCACCTGAGAACGCCGAGGGCACCTGAGAACACAGTGCATGACGCAGCGTCCTGTGCCTTTCTTCCTTCCTCGAACGTACGCCAGGATGGGGTATGTCACTACGTACGACATTTACTGAGTCCTTGTCGGTGCACCACCCGATCGTGCTGGCGCCCATGGGGGAGTCAGCGGGCGGGGCTCTCGCCGCGGCGGTATCCAACGGTGGTGGCCTGGGATTAGTCGGCGGCGGGCGGGGCGATCGTGACTGGCTCGAGCGTGAGCTGACGATTGTGACCGAACAAACCGATGAGCCCTGGGGTGTCGGGTTCCTGTCCTGGTCGGTTGGGGTCGACACAGTCGAGCGGGCGTTGGCGTACCGGCCGAATGCGGTCATGCTGTCTTTCGGCGATCCCAGCCGGCTCGCCGAGCTGGTGCGTAACGCACAGGCGACTCTGATTGTCCAGGTCACCGACCTCGATGAAGCGAGGCAGGCACTGGATGTCGGCGCCGATGTGATCGTGGCCCAGGGGACAGAGGCAGGTGGTCACGGAGGCCGTCGTTCCACCCTGCCGTTCGTGCCCGTCGTGGTCGATCTCGTCGCTCCGACTCCGGTACTTGCCGCTGGGGGAATCGCTGATGGTCGGGGTCTGGCGGCGGCGCTGGTGCTCGGTGCTGCCGGTGCGCTGATCGGAACTCGGTTTCAAGCCAGCCTCGAAGCCCTGGTCTCTGCCGAGGTGACCGATGCGATCCTCGAGGGCAGCGGTGAGGATACGGAGCGCAGCCGGGTGCTCGATATCGCCCGCGGGCGCGCCCTGGCCGGAGCGCTATATGGCCCGTACCCTGCGCAACGTGTTCCTCGACCGCTGGCGTGATCGGGAGGACGAGCTCGACGCCGATGCGAATGCGAAACAGGAGTACCAAGAGGCTGTCGGACGGGGCGACCTCACCGTACTCCCGGTATGGGCGAGCGAGGCGATCGACCTGATCACCGAGCTGTCCTCAGCGACCGATCTCGTTGCTGCCCTCGCTGCGGAAGCCGAAGGAGCGCTTGTTCGAGCCTGTCAGAGCTGAACCCTGAGGCCGTCAAGATCGGACAGCGGGGCATCTGACTCCGCACCGGGCTTCGGGATGCATGCCTTTCGAGAGTGCAGGTTTCCAGGGCACCTGAATTTCCGAAGAGCAGACAGGGGTGGCTTCCCTCCGGCCATCGGGCGGTGTTTGATAGAGCTGTGTCCTGGGTCTTCGTGGCTGTCAGCTTGGCCGGTGCGATATCGGTGGTCAACGCCTTCTCCCCATGGCGCCGAGAGCCGATGGCCGTTGTCAGTTTCGCCTTCGGGTGGATCGTCGGTGAGCTGCCGTTGCAGCTGCTCGTGGTAGAGGGAGCAGCTACGGGGATCTTCGCCTGGGCCGGTGCCTTTCACGCCTGGCCGGGATGGGTCGGCCTCGGGATCGCCGTCGTGTCTTGGTGCGGCCTGGTCCGACTGGCCGTCATCGGCCATCAGGTCAAGTACCTGGTAGCCGAGTCGTTGGACCAGGCCAGCGGCGGCGACCAGGCCACCAGAGGCCCGGTGACCGCCGAAGGCGTCGACCTCTCTCCGGCGTGGAACTACTGGTGGCGCCTGGCCATCGCCGTGCCGTTCCGGTGGCGGGGAATCCGTCGTATCAGGGACATCGACTACTGGGGAGACGGCATCTACCGCCACAAGCTCGATGTTCTACAGAGGCGGGACGGTCCGCCCGAACACGGTCCGGTCCTGCTCTACATCCATGGCGGGGCGTGGATGACCGGGGACAAACGTCAGCAGGGCATCCCTCTGATGCATGAGCTCATCGAGCGAGGCTGGGTGTGCGTCGCCATCAACTATCGACTGAGCCCTCGATCCACCTGGCCTGACCACATCGTCGACTGTAAGCGGGCGATGGCGTGGATCCACGAGCACATCGCCGAGTACGGCGGGGACCCGACTTTCGTCGCCGTGTCCGGCGGTTCGGCCGGCGGCCATCTATCTTCCCTAGTAGCGCTGACCCCGAACGAAGCGGAGTGGCAGCCGGGGTTCGAGGACGCCGATACCTCGGTGCAGGCCTGCGTACCCTGTTATGGGGTCTACGACCTCACCGGTGACCCCTTGACCTCGGGTAAGTACGGCCCCGGCCTGGTGGAGCTGCTCGAGAAGCAGGTGTTCAAGACGTCCGCCGCCGACCATCCAGAGCTTTTCCGTCATGCGTCCCCGACCTATCGGGTCCAAGCTGCAGCCCCACCGATGTTCGTGCTCCACGGCACGAACGACACGCTGGTGCCGGTGGAGATGGCCCGAGATTTCGTGGCCCGACTTCGGCGAGTGTCCAGGTCGACGGTCGCTTATGCGGAGCTGCCACGCGCGCGAGCACGCCTTCGACGTTCTGGCATCGATCCGATGCCGGCACACGACGATAGGGGCGGTGCGGTTCCTGGAGGGGATCCGGCAGAGGGCTCGAGATCGCCCGACTTCGGGCTCTCCTCCACTGCCTGGTATCCAGCCGTCTGAGAGGCGGTGAGGAGATCTCGGAATTTGCGCCCAGGGAAATCTCAGAATTTACACACGGGCCGCCTGGGAGGTGCTAGACACAACCACGGCTTTATCACCTAGAGTCAATCGAACACGCTCCGGTCTTCAGCGCGAACTCGGTGAACTGGAGCAGTAACTGGAGCAGTAGAGCTAGTGAAAGTAAGTGGAGCATAAATTTATAAGGGGGAGCGTTGAGGACAACCTCATGGAAGATGCGCACGGCTATGTCGGGGATGGCCGTGTTGATGGCAGCAGTATTCACAGCGTGTGGTTCGACCAGTCCGACCGGTGCCAGTTCGTCGACATCGGGAAGCCGTAAGATCCCGTCGAGCGCGTTCAGCGACCACACCGGGATCACGAAGACGACCGTGACCGTCGGCAACGTGTCGACTCACTTGGGCGGTTTGTTCACCGGTGCCGATGTCGGAGCCGAGGCCTACTTCAACTACGTGAACTCCACCGGTGGCGTCAACGGCCGGAAGATCATCGTGAACTCCGGGGACGACAACTTCGAACCCAACTTGAACAAGTCGTTGACCCAGCAGGACGTCGCCCAGGACGCTGCCATGGTCGGCAGCTTCTCCTTGCAGGACAACTACGGAGGCCAGGTGCTGGCCCAGAACCCGAACGTCCCCGACGTGTCAGTGGTTCTCGACCCCACGACCAACAAGCTGTCGAACGTGTACAGCCCGGTACCGCTGCAGGGCGGTTGGCAGGAGGGTTCGCTCCAATACTTTAAGTCGGTGAACCCGTCGGCCGTGACGAAGGCGGGCGCGCTCGGTGGCAGATGAGGCATCCGCTACCGATGCCTGGGTCGGCCAGAAGGCGACGATGGAGCACATAGGTTATAAGGTGATCTACGACGACACCTTCTCTTTGGGTGCTACCCCCGCTGACTTCGACGCTGATGTCTTGGCGATGAAGCACCAAGGCGTGAAGATGCTCTTCATCGAGCAGGCGCCGTGGCTGTACGCCGCACCGATCATCCAGGCATTGACCTTGGAGAACTTCCATCCCATGGTGGTGCTGGGGGCATCGACGTACTCGCCAGTGCTCATCTCCAAGTCCGGCCCCGTCTCTGCGACCAACGGTTTCTATCTGGAGCAGAACTTGCCGCTGTACGACGGTCAGGACGCTGCTCAGATCCCTGCCGACCAGACGTTCCTCAACTGGGTGAAGACAACCAACCCGTCCTGGGTCGCCAATGGTGACATCGACCTGTTCACCCTGTACGGGTGGCTGTCAGCTCAGCTGTTCACCCAGGCCCTGCGAAACGCCGGGCAGAACCCGAGCCGGGGCTCGATCTTGCAGGCCCTGAGCAAGGTCACCAACTTCACTGGTGGCAACCTCACTGCCCCGACCAACCCGTCGGCGAGGACCACGTCGAACTGCTACCTGATCGGTCGGATCGTGAACGGCCAGTGGGTACGCCAGTCCGACCCGCCCATCAAGAGCGCGACGAACGGCTACCGCTGCAACTACCAGTACTACGTACCGCCGAGCGCATAGTTTGAGCCAGCCCCTCGCCGCAACGGTACCGTGAGGTGAGGCGATCCCGAGGACAGGTGTAATGAGGTACGCAGAAACGGATCATGTGAGGTGAGCCTCTTTCTGCAGTTCACTGTCATCGGGATCGCCGTAGGGGCGACGTACGCCATCTTGGCCACCGGGCTGGTGGTTACTTACACCACCTCGGGAGTCTTCAACTTCGCTCACGGCGCGGTGGGCATGATGGCTGCGTTCAGCTACTGGGAGCTGCAGCAGCACCACGTGAACGTGGTGCTCAGCCTGATCATCGTCCTGGTCGTGGGTGCGCCGCTCGCCGGCGCGGTGGTCGAACGGGTGTTCATGCGCCGAATGCACGGCGCGACGGCCGAACGTCCGATCATGGTCACCCTGGGCCTGCTCCTGATCCTGTTGGGTATCGGCGAGCTGATCTGGAGCGAGGCGACACCCAGGGTTCTCAATCCGTTGATCGGTGGATCCTTCTCCATCTTCGGGGCGAGCATCCTGTGGCAGGACGTGCTCATCGCCGCCGTCGCCATCGTCGTGGTGGTGGGGCTCCGGTTCGTCTTCTACAACTCTCGGTTGGGCCTGGCCATGCGGGCGGTGGTCGACGACCCGGACTTGCTCACCATGTCCGGTGCGTCACCCAACGCAGTGAGCCGGACGGGGTGGATGCTCGGGTTCTTCCTGGCTGCTCTGGCAGGGATCTTGATCGCTCCCACCCTTGGGCCGGCCTTCATCGTTCCCACCATGACGCTCCTGGTTGTGAACGGCTACGCCGCTGCCGTGGTGGGCCGCCTGAAGAACATCCCGATGACGTTCGCCGGCGGCATCGTCCTGGGGATGTTGGTGATCTACTTCGAGAACTACGTTCCGCAGTACCTGCCGCAAAACGTCGGTGTCGAGATCACCACCGCCCTTCCGATGATCTTCCTGTTCATCGCGCTGGTGGCTCTGCCCTCGGTCCGTCTCCGGGCGGTGGGACGGTTGAGCACCATCCGGATGCCGCGGGTGGCGGGGGGTAAGGAGTCACTGGCAACTGGGGCTGCCTTCATCGTCGCTGCTGTCATCTTCTCGATGTTCTTCGGCCCCACGTTCCTATCGGCCGGCCTGAGCACGATCGGCCCGGTCGCTGGTCAGACCATGGTGTACGGCGTCGTCGCCCTGTCCCTGGTACTGCTGGTCGGCTACGCCGGGCAGGTTTCGCTGTGCCAGTTCGCCTTCATGGGCATCGGGGCCTTCTGCATGGGGAAGGTGGCCGGTGGCGGATCGCTGCTCGGCGTGGTGGTGGCAGTGGTGGTGTGTGCTGCCGTGGGCGCGTTGGTAGCACTACCGGTGATCCGGCTCCGGGGGCTGTACCTGGCCCTGGCCACCTTCGCTTTCGCCGAGGCCGTCGAAGAAGGCCTGTTCCCCGACAGTCATTTCTTCGGCCCTCAGGGTGGGGGTCTCACCATCGGGAGAATCGTGCTGCCCGGTCTGTCGTTCGAAGGGGACCACGCCGAGTTCATGTTGCTCACGGTCGTGTTCGTGTTGGTCGCGCTTCTGGTCCTGGCCATTCGTCGCAGCCTGTTCGGGCGGCGACTGGTGGCCCTGAACGATTCGCCGGCGGCATGTGCCACCGTCGGGCTCAACGTCATGTTCACGAAGGTGGCGGTGTTCGCCATCGCCGCTGGCCTGGCTGGCCTCGGCGGCGCCTTGTGGGGCACGCTCGAGGGGATCGCAGGAACCCAGGACTTCGACATCTTCTCCTTCGTGATGTTCCTGCTGTTCCTGGTCATCTGGGGTGTACGGACCATCAGCGGTGCCTTCCTGGCCTCGTTGACCTACGCCATCTTCACCAACATCCAGGGTCTGACCAAGGTCCAAGGTCTGTTCGCCGGCGCCGGCGTCATCCTCATCGGTCGTGCCGCCAATGGCCTCCTGGGCCTGAAGTGGTTCACCGATCGGGTCCATCTACCCTGGGCTAAGCGAAGCGAGACCTCGATCGGTGTCGGTGATGCGTCGAGTGGGTCTGCTCCGGGTGGCTATGGCGCACTCGAAGGAGGTGCCCGTGCCGCCAGTTGACAACGACCTCGTTGACAGTGGTCCAGCCACCGCTGTTGAACCGTCGAACGGTGAGGCACCGGTGCTCGTCGTCTCGGAGGTTGCAGTCCGGTTCGGCGGGGTCGCTGCGCTCGCTGATGTGAATTTCACGGTGATGCCGGGAACGGTGACCGGGCTCATCGGTCCGAACGGCGCCGGTAAGACGACGTTGTTCAACGTCATCAACGGCATCCAGCCGGCGGACCGGGGCAAGGTCCTCTTTCAGGGAAGAGACATGGCCGGCATCCCGCCGCACAAGCGGGCACGACTCGGCATTGCACGCACCTTTCAACGACTCGAGCTGTTCGGAAGCCTGACGGCAGGGGAGAACGTACAGGTCGGTCTGGAGTCGGCAATCAAGTGGTGGCAGTGGCGTCACTTGCGCGAGGCATTCCCGTGGCGGCGCGGTCCCTTGTCCGCCGGCGGCGAGTCCCCCGATGTGGAGGATGCCACCGGTCCTGGCTCGCTGGCCACTACGACCGCCGAGCGGTTGCTCGCCGGCGTCGGGCTGGCGGGAAAGGCAGGTAATCAGGCGAGCGCTATGCCGACCGGATCGGCCAGGATGGTGGAGCTGGCCCGGGCCGTGTCCATCGGCCCCAAGCTGTTGTTGCTGGACGAGCCGGGCTCCGGCCTGGATGACTCGGAGTCCGAATCCCTGGGCGATCTCCTCTCCCGGCTGGCGGCGAGCGGGATGGCCGTGCTGCTGGTGGAGCACGATATGGAGCTGGTCATGCGGGTGTGCAGCCAGATCCACGTTCTCGACTTCGGCGAGGTGATTGCGTCGGGAACGCCTGACGAGGTCCGGAGCAACCCCGCCGTACAGGCGGCCTACCTGGGAGCGAGTGCTACCGCGGACCAGGCTGGCGCCCCACTCGAAGAAGAGGCAACACGACGGGTGGCCGAAGTCCGTGCCCAGCTCGAGCACCTCCATCACCACGAAGGACAAGAGTCGGCTCCGGCGGCGCCGACGTCACCAGCGGACACGAGCTCATGACCGTCGAATCTCCGACTCGCCACCTCCCCGACGACGTTGCCGCCGGTAGTTTCCATCGAAGGGATCCGTGCCAGCTACGGACGTATCGAGGTGCTCCACGGTGTCGATCTCACCGTGCCCGCTGGCAGCATCTTCGCACTGCTCGGTCCCAACGGAGCTGGGAAGTCCACCCTCCTGAAGGTGATCTGTGGCCGGCTGCGGCCGTCGGCCGGCCAGATCATGATCGGGGACAAGCCGATCGGGAAGACCTCGACCGAGTCACTGGCCCGCAACGGGGTGTGCTCCATCCCCGAAGGGCGTGGGATCTTCCCGAATCTCACCGTCAGGGAGAACCTCCGGATCTGGACGTACCGGGGCGGGATCTCGTTCGCCGATGTCGAGGAGAAGACGTACGATACCTTCCCTCGTCTCCAGGAGCGCCGGAAGCAGTTCGCCGGCACTCTGTCAGGTGGCGAGCAGCAGATGCTCGCCATCTCTCGAGCGTTGGTCACCGACCCGAAGGTGCTCCTCCTCGACGAGCTGTCGATGGGCCTCGCACCGCTGATTGTCTCTGAGCTCTACGAGCTGGTGGGGCGGTTGGCGAGCACGGGTATCACCGTGCTCTTGGTGGAACAGTTCGTTACCACCGCGCTTGTTGTGGCTACCCGGGCCGCCATCATGGTTCACGGCCAGATCCAACAAGAAGGCACGCCCGAGGAGATGGCCGACGCCGCCCTCAGCGTCTACCTCTCCTCCGATTCCTGACCTGCTCTCTCGAGCTAATTTCGTAGGTTGCTGGAATCGGTCCCGGTCTTCTTCGGTTCCTCCGGGACCCCAACTTCCCCAAAAAAGTTCGCTCCGCGCTCATTGACAAGATAAAGAACCTGGAGTTAGATGCGACCACGACCAGTTTGGGAAACGCGAAGCGCGTACCATTCGGTCGAGAAGTACGAAATACCAGATTCACTCACACTGATTTGACTAACAACAGCGAAAGCAGGGGGATGTACATGTTCCGGGGACGCCGCAGCGCAGAACCCACCCGCGATTCTCAAAATGAGAAAACTGTCGCGGGGGGGGTGGGGGAGTAACTCCCTAAGTTTTTCCCACGCAGAGTCACATAATTCTCACTTCACCGGCGGCTATGCCCGCCGGTTTTTCGCGGCCATAGCAGCAACGCTCCTGGTCATAGGTGTCGTAGCCGGCACGGTGGCTGGAATTGGCGTGACCACAGCCAGTGCAGCCACCCCGTTGTCGGTGACCACGACCTCACCACTGCCATTGGCACCGCTGAATACCCCGTACTCGGTCACTTTGACAGCCACTGGTGGTACTGGTTCTGACACCTGGAGCGTAGCTACTGGGTCCACACTGCCCAGCTGGTTGAGCCTGGATTCAACGACTGGTGTGCTGTCTGGAACTCCAACGACAGATGCCACTGCCACCTTTGCAGTGACCGTCACCGACTCGGCCAGCCCTGCTGACACCGCTACCTCGGGTCAGCTCACGGTCTATGCCGGGAACGGCGGCACGGAGCCCTTTGCGCTCAACATGACGTCTGGTTCCTGGACGGTGCTGTCGACACCGCCCGGGACCTCGCAGCCCTTCCCGCCCCAGACCACCACCACGCTCACCGGCACTGTGGCTCCGCTGACCGGCGTCATCACCGATGCAACGCTGAGCCTGCCGGTTCAGAACGGTGTGTGCAGCAAGGCAGCAGGGGGATGTACCAACTACATCATGACTGAGGCCGACCCGGGCACTGCCACCGGTTCGATCAACTCGAACGGTGACATCACTCTGAACGACAGCCTGTCCTACACCCTCGATGTCACCCAGCCGCTCACCGCCCAGTGCCTGTCGACCCCGATCAACATGGTCTTCCAGTCCACGGCGCCCTACAACACCAGCACCGGCGACGTGACCCTGGTGGCGGCCAACTACACCATCCCCGACTTCACGGGCACGGACGGAAACCCTGATTCCGGTACCAACTCCTGTGGCTTGGCACAGGGTGGCTCAAACATAGGGCTTAACTATCCTCAACCTCCCTACGGGGTGGCAGGCAGCACCAACAACAATACAACGCTCAACCTCCAGGGCACTGGTCTTCCTATCCCACCACCACCAGGGAAGGCCACCACGAGCGTGCTCACGGCCAGTCCTGCCAGCCCGCAGCTGACAACGACCTCGGTAACGCTGACCGACACGATCAGCTCGGGTGGGAGCACAGCCACCGCTGCTACGGGCAACGTCAACTTCATGGCCAACGGCAACGTGATTGGCACTGTACCGGTTAGCAACGGGGGTGCCACCTTCACGACAACGAAATTGCCGAGCCAGACGAACCAACTGGCGGCGGTCTACTCCGGTGACTTCAACTATGACGCCAGCACCTCGCCAGCGGTGCCGTACACGATGCAGTCGCTGCCGTCGGTCACGCTCAACCTGCCCACCACAGTTGAGCTGTCGTCACCCACCCCCACCCCGATGTCGGTCACTGTCACCAACCCCTCGACGAGCCAGACGTGGAGTGATCTCTACCTGGACCTGCCGTTCCAATTTCACCGGCACTGGGGCACGCACTCCCGACGGCACCCTCGACTACCAGGACAGTGCCGGGAACTGGTGCCCGTTGGCGAGCGGCGGCAACGGCTTAGGTCCTGAATTTTGGTTCAGCGGCTTAGGCACTTCGCCGTGTGGCACGCAGGCGACCTCGTTCTCGCTGGCCCCAGGACAGTCGCTCACCCTCAACCTGCAGGTCTCCATCGCCTACGACCCGAATAACGGAACCGGCCCAGGACTGCAAGTGGTCAAGGCGATCCTCTACAACGGGAGCTGTACTGACCCAACGGACCCAGGCGACACGTGTAGCCCGTCCAACAGCCCGTTCAACTCCATCGCACCGACGCAGAGTGGTGCCCCTGAGGCCATTGGCACGTTTACGATGACCTATGGGGCGCGGTCGCCGGTGAGCTTTAACCAGAGCATCCCAACGACGCCGGTGCCCGAGGGTTACACGATCGCTCCGAATGCCTATCCGACGGCTGCGTCAGACCCCTACGGCATCATGCCCCCGGCGACAGGATCGATCACGTATCTCGTTGACGGTGTGCAGGTCGCTACGAGCGACGCGGGTGCTGGCACAACCGACCTTCAGCCGGACTACTTGGTCGTTCTCTCTACTGCCGGTCTGACTCCAGGGACCCATACACTCACCATGGAGTACTCCGGTGACCCGGTCTACTCCCCGAGTTCGTACTCCCAGACGTTCACCGTGGCGCCACCAGCTCCTGGCACGTCGTTCGTCTGCCAGACCACTAGTTCGGCCGATCCAACGCTCAATGCGTCGGTGGTGGCCGTAGCCACGGTCCCCAACCCCGTACCCAGCGGTTCGACCGTGTCGGTCAGCGCTCTCGATCTGACGCTGAACATCGACCCGAATGGTGGACCTGGCACCTATGCACCTGTGAACAACATCACCATCGGGCTCTCTCCCGGTGGTGGCACGATCACGGCTCCGTCAGTGACCCCGACGAACGCCAACGGCATCGACTCGGTGAGCTGGACCGGGCTTTCTTCAACGGTGCCCATCTCCGGCACGCCAGGCTCGGTCGTTCCTGTGGGGGTCTCATCCCTGAGCTTCAAGGAAGGAAACAATGGCACCTCCTACGCCTGCAATCCGGCCGATCCGACGGCACCAGCCGTCGTCCAACAGGTCACCGTGTCGGGCACCGCACTCACGGCGAGCCCAAGTGGTTCAGCCGCTGTCGGTGCACCGGTGACCCTGACCGCCACGGTGAACCCCGCCCCTTCGGACTGGAACGATGATCCCACCGTCGGCCAGGTGGACTTCTTCGACGGCACCACCGATCTCGGGACGGTCCCTGTCCCGAGTGCCGGGCTTTCTGGTGCCGGCATCGCCACCCTCACCACAACCTCCCTCACCCCCGGTCAACACACCTTGACCGCAGTGTGGAGCGGCGGCCCGACAGCAATCCAAACCTCTGCTCCGGTCAACTTCCAGGTAGGCACCGCCCCTGTGATTGTCACCCAACCCACCAACCAGACGACCAGTGCCGGTACAACCACAACATTCACAGCAGCCGCCAGTGGGAGCCCGACCCCAACGGTCCAGTGGCAGGTGTCCACGAACGGAGGCTCGACATGGTCCAACATCAGTGGTGCCACCTCTGACTCCTACACCACGCCAGCCACAACAGCGTCCGACAACGGCAACCAGTATCAGGCCGTGTTCAGTAACGCTGCAGGACCAGTTGCCACCACCAACCCAGCCACCCTCACGGTGCTGGCTCCGTCGACCACCGGTTACCGCCTGGTGGCCTCCAACGGTGCCGTCTCTACCTTCGGGAATGCCGGTAACTACGGCTCTGAGGCCGGACAACCGTTGAACGCCCCCATCGTCGGCATAGCAGCAACGCCTGATAACAAGGGATACTGGCTGGTCGGCGCTGACGGCGGGATCTTCACTTTCGGTGACGCTGGCTACTTTGGATCAGAAGGTGGCCAACACCTGAACCAGTCCATCGTCGGCATAGCAGCAACGCCTGATGGCAAGGGCTACTGGCTCGTAGCAGCTGACGGAGGCATCTTCACCTTCGGCGACGCCGCCTTCTACGGTTCAGAAGGTGGACAACACTTAAACCAGCCCATCGTGGGCATGGCAGCAACCCCAGATGGCAAGGGCTACTGGCTGGTCGCTGCGACGGTGGCATCTTCACCTTTGGCGACGCTTCCTTCTATGGATCGGAAGGTGGCCAGTCACTGAACGCCCCAGTGGTCGGTATGGCAGCAACGTCTTCTGGCAACGGCTACTGGCTGGTTGCCAAGGACGGAGGTGTCTTTACCTTCGGCGACGCCACCTTCAACGGCTCGGCATCTGGTCAGTCGAATGCTCCGGTGGTCGGCATCGCGCCAACCTCCAACGGTGGTGGCTACTGGCTCGGAGCACGGACGGCGGCATTTTCACCTTCGGCAATGCTCCGTTCAACGGCTCGGGGGTGGGTAACTTCACCGCCCCGGTGGTTGCGATTGCACCGTAAAGAGCGTCAGAACCACGAAGGACGTGTGGTTCGTTGTTCCTGGAGGTGCTTGTTTCGGCCCCCAGGGACAACGGGCCGGATGGCCAGCAACGCCAAAGAACACCGATAGATCGCCACAGGAACCCAGCACCTGGCTTAGCTGGGTACCGGCCAACAGTGTGTGGTCCCCCGCCCCCTAACCCCGGACGGGGGACCACGCAGTTTCTCTGGATGACAGCTGGCGTCGTGCTGTGCTCAGTCGTTGTCGGACAGGACTACGTCGACGGACGGTTCGGGGCTCTCTCGGGTGATGAGCTCTTCGACGCCGCCGGCGTCGCGGAGGTCGTCTTCTGCCAGGCGCAATGCCGCCAGCCGCTCGGGCGTGTCAGTGATGGTGAGGATGGCGACCTTCGCTCGCATGGACCGCTTGGCCGAGGTCTTGGTCCGGCGGATCGTACCGAGCACCTCGGACATAACGGCGAGGACGGCAGGGTCGGCTCCGGTCACCGGACCGGCGAGCTCGTCGAGCTCAGGCCACGATGCCCGGTGGACGGAGCCGGGCTGCCACCACGACCAGACCTCTTCGGTCACGAACGGCAGAAAAGGAGCGAGGAGCCTGAGCTGGGTGGACAGTGCCAAGGCCAGGGCGGCGCGAGCCGATGCGGTTGCCGGTAACGCCGGGTCGCCGTAGGCGCGGGTCTTGACCAGCTCCACGTAGTCGTCGCAGAAGGACCAGAAGAATGCCTCGGTCCGCTCGAGCGCCCGGGCGTAGTCGAAGTTCTCGAAGGCCGTCGTGGCTTCGTCGACCACGGTGGCCAGGCGGGCCAGCATGGCTCGGTCGAGTGGGGCGGTCACCGAGTCGGGACCGGGAGCGACCACCGCACTGCCTTCATGCACGGTGTCCCCACCCTCGTCGACCAGACGTCCCAGGGCGAACCGGGAGGCGTTCAGCACCTTGATGGCCAGCCTGCGTCCTACCTTCATCTGGCCTTCGTCGACCGCAGTGTCGGTGCCGGGCCGACCACTCGCCGCCCAGTAGCGAACGGCATCGGCCCCGTGCTGTTCCAGCAGCGGCAGGGGCGTCACGACGTTGCCCTTGGACTTCGACATCTTCTTCCGGTCTGGGTCGAGGACCCATCCTGAGATGGCGGCGTCGGTCCAGGGGAGCGAGCCGTGCAGCAGCTCGGCCCGGACCACGGTGGAGAACAGCCAGGTCCTGATGATGTCGTGCGCTTGAGGACGGAGGTCCATGGGGAACACCCGAGCGAACAGGTCGGGGTCAGACGCCCATCCTCCGGCGATCTGGGGCGTCAGCGACGAGGTCGCCCACGTGTCCATCACGTCGGGATCGCCGATGAACCCACCGGGCTTCCCTCGTTGGTCCTCCGTGTACCCATTCGGGACGTCGGTGGAAGGGTCGACTGGGAGCCGGTCCTCGTCGGGAAGCAGTGGCGCGTCGTACTCAATGGTTCCGTCATCGCTGACCGGGTACCAAACTGGGAAGGGCACACCGAAGAATCGTTGCCGGGAGATGTTCCAGTCGGTGCTCAGCCCTTCGACCCAGGAGCGGAACCGGTGCGCCATGTACGGAGGATGCCAACGCAGCTCCTCGCCCCGAGCCAGCAGCCGATCTCGCAGCGGCATGGTGCGCACGAACCACTGGCGAGATGAGACGATCTCCAGAGGTCGCTCACCTTTCTCGAAGAACTTGACCGGGTGGGTGATGGGCGTGGGTTCGCCAATGAGCGCTCCGGACTCGCCGAGCAGCTCCACGATCCGGTTCTGAGCCTGCTTCACCGTCCGTCCGACCAGCTCGTCGTAGTGGCGGGCTGCGGCCTTCGGGTCGTCGGACTCCCAGCCAGGCTCACCCCACGCCACCGGGCTCAGCCGACCATCTCGGCCGACGATGGTCCGGGTGGGAAGGTCCAGTTCCCGCCACCACACCACGTCGGTGGTATCGCCGAAGGTGCAGATCATGGCGATGCCCGATCCCTTCTCGGGGTCGGCCAGCTCGTGGGCCAGCACCGGGACCCGGACCCCGAACAGGGGGGTGCGGACCTCTGACCCGAAGAACGGTTGGTACCGGGCGTCATCCGGGTGTGCCACCAGGGCGACGCATGCCGGCAGGAGCTCGGGACGGGTGGTCTCGATGTCGATACCCGCTGCTCCGATGTCGGTGCCGGTGCCCACGGTACCGACCTCCGCCACACCGTCGCCGTCGACGTGAGGGAACCGGAGCCGGTGGTAGGCGCCGGGACGTTCCCGGTCCTCGAGCTCGGCTTGGGACACCGCGGTGCGGAAATCGACGTCCCACAGGGTGGGGGCGGTCTGCTGGTAGGCATGACCGCCGTCCAGCAACCGGAGGAACGCCTGCTGCGAGGTGCGTTGGGACTGCTCGGAGATGGTGGCGTAGGTATGTGACCAGTCGACCGACAGGCCCAGCGTGCGCCACAGGTGTTCGAAGGCCCGTTCGTCCTCCGCCGTCAGCTGGTGGCACAGCGCCACGAAGTTGGGCCGGGAGACGGGGACCGGCTCTTTCCCCGGGTTGGCCGGGGGTGTGAAGTCGGGGTCGAACGGAAGCCCGGGGTCGCACCGGACGCCGAAGTAGTTCTGCACCCGCCGCTCGGTGGGAAGGCCGTTGTCGTCCCAGCCCATGGGGTAGAAGACGGCTTTTCCCCGCATCCGGTGGAACCGAGCCACCGTATCGGTGTGGGTGTAGGAGAAGACGTGACCGACGTGGAGCGAGCCGGAGACGGTGGGAGGGGGAGTGTCGATGGAGAACACCCGGTCCCGGGGAGCCGACCGGTCGAACGCATAGGTCGAGGCACTCTCCCACTGCTCTGACCAACGGCCTTCGAGACCTTCGAGACCGGGCTTCTCCGGGATGCCCTTCGGCGTGTGCCCTTCGAGGCCCGGATTGGTCGCGTCGGCACTCATGATCGGGTTACCGTACCCTGCGTGCTGCGCCTTCACGACACTGCGACCGGCGAGGTGTCACCGCTCGTGCTCCGGTCACCCGGCGAGGTGTCCATGTACGTGTGCGGGCCGACCGTCTACGACGCGCCTCATCTCGGCCACGGACGGTTCTCCCTGGTCTTCGACGTGCTCAGGCGGTACCTCCTGTTCACCGGGCTCCGGGTGACCTACGTCTCCAACATCACCGACATCGATGACAAGGTGATCGAGCGGGCGGCGGAGCAGGGGATCGGGACGCCTGAGCTGACCGCCCACTACGAGGGCGTGTGGTTCGAAGCGATGGACGCGCTCGGTGTGCTCCGGCCGGACGAGACCCCGCACGCCACTGCGTACGTTGATCGGATGGTGGAGCTCATCGGGGAGCTGGTATCCCGGGGCGCTGCCTACGAGACGTCCGACGGCGTCTACCTGTCGGTGGAGACGGTCAAGGGTTACGGACTCTTGGCGCACCAGCCCCTCGACTCCCTCCGTGCTGGAGCCCGGGTGGAGGCGGTCGAGGAGAAGCGGTCCCCTCACGACTTCGTCCTGTGGAAGAAGGCCAAGCCCGGCGAGCCGACCTGGGACTCACCGTGGGGGCCGGGTCGTCCAGGTTGGCACACCGAGTGTGTGGTCATGTCTCTCGATCTGTTGGGCGATGGCTTCGACCTCCACGGCGGCGCCCTGGACCTGATCTTCCCCCATCATGAGAACGAGCGGGCCCAGGCGGTCGCCCTCGGCCGCGACTTCGCCCATCACTGGGTGCACAACGGCTGGGTCACCGTCGACGGCGAGAAGATGTCCAAGTCGTTGGGGAACTTCACGTCGCTCGACGACCTGCTGCAGCGGAGCGATGCCCGTGCCTATCGACTGTTAGTGCTCCGGTCCCACTACCGGTCGCAGATCGAGGTGACGCCGGACACGGTGGCCGACGCCGAAGCGGGCCTCGCCAGGCTCGACGAGCTGGCTCGACAGCACGACCTCACCGATCTGCTCGCCGCCGGGCCGGTGGTCGACGGTGAGGGGGTGGCCCGTAACCTGGATCGTGACGCTGTTGCCCGGTTCACCGAGCGGATGGACGACGATCTCGACACGCCCGGTGCCCTGGCTGTCCTCTTCGAGCTGGTGCGTGAGGCCAACCGGGAAGCCGACAACGGTCACCGTGACAGAGCGGCAACGCTGGCTACGACCGTCGCCGTGCTCTGTGGCGCACTCGGCCTTGCACTGTGCCCCGGAACGAGCGACGACATCGACCCAGCCACAGCAGCGCTGATCGCCGAGCGGGACGCGGCCCGAGCCGCGTCGGACTGGTCCCGAGCGGATGCCCTTCGTGAGCAGCTGGTCCAACTCGGCTGGCTGGTGGAGGACTCGAGCGAAGGTACCCGGGTCCGCCGTGCATGAGCCCAGGTACGCCGTGTATGAACGTCCCGTGAACAGGACCACAATTGTGGGACGTGGGCGCCGAGGCTGCTAGCGTTTCTGGCTGAGAAGGTCCGAGAAGGTTCAGCGTCGTCGAGTTGCCCACAGTCGGGTGGCATCGCATCGCCCTCCGAGGCGGTCCCTCTTTGCAAGAGACACGTTTGCAGTGAAAGGGGAATGCCACCGTGGCATCCGGAACAGTGAAGTGGTTCAACGCCGAGAAGGGCTTCGGCTTCATCTCGCAGCCAAGCGGCGGACCTGATGTATTCGTGCATCACTCCGCCATTCAGATGAACGGCTTCCGCAGCCTTGAAGAAGGGCAAGCGGTCGAGTTCGACGTACAGGAGGGGCCCAAGGGGCTTCAGGCAGTCGACGTCCGTCCAGCAGCGGGCTAACAACATCCAGTCCGGACGGGCTATCGGCCCGTTGACGGACTCCCGGTCTTCCTCTCGGCTCTCGCCAGTTCGGCGCGCGCCAGTGAGACGCCTGTTATCGAGGCGTCCATCACGATGAGGGGCCGGCTCAACGCCAGGAACCGGGCCGGTCCGCCGGCCGGGTCGCCGCCATCAGCGCCGCCAACTCCGGTCGGTCGCCGTTCGCGTACACCGCCCGGTTTCACCATCCTCTGGACCACCGTTGCCGTCGACCTGGTCGGCTTCGGCATGGTTCTGCCGATCCTGCCGCTGTATGCGAAGCGGTTCGGCGCGTCCCCGGCACGATCGGGCTCCTGATCGCAGCGTTCTCGGCGGCGCAGTTCGCCTTGGCGCCGCTGTGGGGGCGTCTCTCCGACCGTATCGGCCGGAAGCCGGTCCTGGTGGTCTCGCTGTTGGGGACGGCGCTGGCCAGCCTGGTCACTGGCCTGGCCGGGACGTTGTGGCTGCTGTTCCTGGCCCGGGTCATCGATGGAGGCTCCGGCGGTTCGCTCGGTGTGGCCCAAGCGGCCGCGGCCGACATGTCGGAGCCGGCTGAACGGGCTCGGCTCTTCGGGCTGCTCGGGGCTGCGTTCGGTGTCGGCTTCGTCGCCGGCCCGGCTTTGGCGTCGCTGTCGGCCCTCGGCGGCCCCCGCCTGCCGTTCCTGATTGCCGCAGGGATCGCCGGTGCCAACTGCATCGCCGGCATCGTCAGGCTGCCGGAGACCCACGGCGCGCCAGGCCAGGCGCAGGCCCAGGCCAGGGCAGCGCAGCCCGAGAGCGGCTCCCGCGCCACCCACAGCCACCCGGCCGGCCGCTCGTCCCGTCGGGTGCTCCTGGCCCTCGGCGTCGCCACCGTGTGCAGCGTCAGCGCGTTCAGCGCGTTCGAAGCGGTGTTCGCACTCTTCGCCAACCGTCGCGCGTCGTTGGGTCTTGCCGGCACCGGTGGCGTGTTCACCGTCGTCGGCGTCCTGATCGTGGTCGTTCAGACGCAGCTGGTGCACCGGGTGGTGGCCTGGCTCGGTGACGCGGCCACCCTCACCGCGGGCCTGGTCATCCAAGCAGTCGGCCTGCTGCTGCTCCCATCGGCGCACTCGGTGGCTGGCTTGGCACTCCCGTTGGTCGTCCTCACCGTCGGGCAGGGACTGGTCAGCCCGACGCTGTCCCTCCTGGTGGCAGGGCGTGCCCCCGCATGGCGGCGGGGTGGGGCGCTCAGTATCCAGCAGGCGTTGAGCAGTTTGGCCCGGATCATCGGGCCGGCGTTCGGAGGATGGTTCTTCGCCGCCCACGGTGGTGCGGGCGCCTTCATCGTGGGAGCCGGGGTCACGGTGGTCGCCGTGGTGGCATCGCTGGCAGTGATGGCGAACGGGCGGGAAATTTCAAGCTCTGACCTGGGAGATCAAGCATCACTGGCAGTGAACCCCCCAGATGGTTACCATTGAGTAACATAGAGATGACGTCCCAGAGGAACAGTCTGAGGGGAGTAGCCCCAGGACCCCGAAGGGACAGCTTCCTCTGACAGACGATCAGGCCCCCCGGCGACGGCTCGGGCCGGAAGGAAGGGGGACGTAATGTCCGACTTCTCGATGGACCTCAGCGAGGACCAGCTCCAGATTCAGAAGTGGGTGCACGACTTCGCCGAGTCGGTGGTGCGGCCGGCCGGCCACGAGTGGGACGAGCGGGAAGAGACCCCATGGCCCATCATCGAGGAGGCGGCCAGGATCGGGCTGTACTCCTTCGACTTCATCAGCCAGTGCTTCTTCGACGAGACCGGGCTCCTGATGCCCATCGCCAACGAGGAGCTGGCGTGGGGTGACGCCGGTATCGGGCTGTCCATCTTCGGGAGCACGCTCGGGTTGGCGGGGATCGCTGCCAACGGCACGCCCGAGCAGCTCATGGAGTGGGGACCGCAGTGCTTCGGAACACCGGAGAAGATCCAGCTTGCGGCCTTCGCTGTCTCGGAGCCGGATGCCGGATCGGACGTCTCGTCGCTTCGCACCCGTGCCGTGTACGACGAAGCGAAGGACGAGTGGGTCATCAACGGGACCAAGACGTGGATCACCAACGGTGGTATCGCCGATATTCACGTCGTTGTGGCGTCCGTCGATTCCGAGCTCGGCTCCCGGGGACAGGCCAGCTTCATCGTGCCGCCGGGTACCCCGGGCCTGTCCCAGGGGCAGAAGTTCTCGAAGATGGGTATTCGTGCTTCCCACACGGCCGAAGTGGTGTTGGACGATGTGCGAGTGCCGGGCAGTTGCTTGTTGGGGGGGAAGGAGAAGCTCGATGAGAGGTTGGCCCGTGCCCGGGAGGGCAAGCGGTCGACCAGTCAGGCGGCGATGAAGACGTTCGAAGCGTCTCGCCCCACGGTCGGTGCACAGGCGCTCGGGATCGCCCGAGCTGCTTACGAGTACTCGCTCGACTACGCCAAGGAACGCAAGGCGTTCGGGCGGGCGATCATCGAGAACCAGGCCATCGCCTTCAAGCTGGCGGACATGAAGACCCGTATCGATGCATCCCGACTGTTGGTGTGGCGGGCGGCGTGGATGGGTCGAGTCGGCAAGGAGTTCACCGCCGGCGAAGGGTCCATGTCGAAGCTGTACGCCGGTGAGACAGCGGTGTACGTCACCGAAGAGGCCATCCAGATCATGGGCGGCTACGGCTACATCCGAGAGCATCCGGTGGAGCGGTGGCACCGGGACTCGAAGATCTACACGATCTTCGAAGGGACGTCGGAGATCCAGCGGTTGATCATCAGCCGTGCCATCTCGGGTATCCACATCAATTGAGTAATCCTCATGTTGTAACGCTGTGCACCGGTAACGCCGCTCGCTCCGTCATGGCCGGCGCCATGCTCGCAGACCTGCCGATACGGGTGACGACAGCTGGGACCTTCGTGGTGGAAGGCCAACCCATGAGCTGGCGAACCAGGGACGCACTGGCATCGGTTGGGATCGTCGCAACGCCGGTGCACCGGAGCCACCAGTTGACCGCTGCCGATGTCGACGGCGCCGATCTGATCATCGCCATGGCCGGGGAGCACGTTGCTTATGTACGGCGCCACCATCCTGATGCCGCGAACCGCACGGGGACGATCCGCCGGCTGGTTCGTGACCTGTCCGATGGGCCCGAGCTGCTCGCCGATCGGGTGGCGGCACTGCAACTGGGTTCGGTCGCTCTCGAAGCGTGGGAAGACGTCGACGATCCAGCGGGCGGCGAGGAGGACGTCTACGTCGCGTGCGCCAAGGATCTCTTCGATCTCAGTGGCGAGCTGGCGCCCCGGTTGCGATAACGGTTGCGATAAGAGGCTGAGTCCCTGGGATGGGCGAGCCCGGGCTGCTTCGCTTTCGGTGCTGAGCCGAGCCTCTCAGCCGTTGACTTGTCGAACGAGCTGCGGGTGGTGAAGGGAGAGATCGGCACACGATGCACAGACCTCATCGGGGATGACGCCGAGCTTCATCAGGGCGCCGAATACTTTGCATCCGAGGCACAGGCCGAACGCTGCTTCGAGGAACGCTGCTGCACCCAAGAGCCCGGTGACCACCCACGTGGCCGTGGACAGCCCGAAGCCGAACCACAGGATGAGGGCAGTGGTCGAGAACACCACGCCGATGGCCTGTGCGAACCGTTTCGGAGGACCCACGATCAGCCGCGGCTCCACGGAGAGCCGTGGGGCGATCACCCGAGTGGCCAGCTGACCCAGAGGGCTCAGCGTCGGTCCGGTCGCCACCCGAGCCCAGAAGCCGTAGGCGAGCGGGATGAGCAGCCATGGTTGCCGAAAGCCGATGGTGAGGGCACACAGGACGACCACCCCGGCTGCCACCGTTCGCGCCGCGTAGTCGTTCACCGGATTGGGGAAGCTGAACACGGATGTGAGCGATGTCGGCATGGCAGGAGCTCCTTCACCGACTGTCGGGAACCGGTGGTTCTGGGATCCGACGACGGTACGGCCTCGTTGACCCCATGAAGTTTATCGGGTTGGTCGCATTTTGCGACCATAGGGGTACCGCCGTCAGGCAGCGGTGACGACGCCTTGCATGAGACTGAGCCCTTCGAGCCCGGGAAGGCGGTCGACACGGCGATCGATGCGCTCCGCCATGACCTTCCCGTCGTCGTCACCGAACAGGTAAGAGCTGAGGAAGTGGACTTCACGATCGGGCATGAGCCCGCTCCCCACCGGTGCCCAGAAGCGCCGGAGTGCCCAGCGGGTCAGTCGCTGAGCGGCACGGCTGTCGGACAGCCGACTCTTGGCCTGTGAGACGTAGAAGTCGATATGACGGCCCTCCTGCTTCATGATCCTGCGCAGGAGGTCGGAGAGCACGGGGTGATCAGCGAGCTTGGCCAAGCGGGCGTACCCCGCCTGGGTGGTCCACTCGTTGATCGCTCCCCACGTCATCTGCACGGCAACCAGATGGGGTGTGATCGCCGACCCCAGTTGAAATGTCAGTGGCCGCCAGGCATCCCGCTTGGGCAGTTTCTGGCGGAGGCTGGAGATCCGGCCCCTTCCTGCATCCTCGTCATGGGCGGCGAGCACCTCGGCGATGGCTTCGCCGTGCCAGTACTCCTCGTAGTTCCAGAAGGTCAGGAACGCCGTGACGTCAGGGTCCTTATGGGCCCGGGTGACCAGGACGTCCCGGAGGTAGCAGACGGTGTGGTTCTCGACGTCGTGCATGTAGCGCAGGCAGCGAAGCGCGTCGGGTGCCAGCGGTTGGTCCCGGAAGGAGGAGAAGTCGATGTCGTCGATCTCGAGCTTTCCGGAGATCGAACGGTAGGTATCGATGTCGAAGCTCATGTCTCTTCTTCGTTGCTGCGCCGTTCCGAGATGACCATAGACAACTCCATACTGTGCGCGTACCCAACGCAAGCGTATAAACCATCGGTGACCTCGGCAACCGTTTCCGTGTGCACGGAGCCCAGACGCGAAAACGACCGGCTCTTTCGAGCCGGTCGTTTTCGTTCCCAAGAGCGATAGAGCGGGGGCTCGCTCCTGGAGGTCTTGCGACGAGCGGTCAGCCGGTGAGATCGGTGGTCGACCTGGCATCGGACGTCGGGTTGAACGCGTTGGGCACTGGGTACTGGCCGGTGGCGAAGTACAGGATGGCGGCGTGCTGCATCTCGACCGGCTGGATGCTCGCTGCCACCTTCACGGACGAGGTCGCCTTCACGGCCGAAACTGCTGCCTGGTAGGTCTGGGCGGCAACGTTCTCCAGCATGAGTGCCAGCGTGGCGGCTCCGGTGACATCGGTCACCTTGGCGAACGCCGCGTCGATCGTGGGAGTCAACGCGGGATCGGGCTCGGTGACCTTCGGGTGTCCTGCAGCGGTGATGGCCGAGTTCCAGGCGGCTGCGTGCTGAGTGTGCTGCGCCTTCGCCGTGGTGACGAAGGTGGCCACTGCCGGAGGAACGGTCCCCAGCTTGCCGGCTGAGGCGGCAGAGAGCGTGTCCCCGTATGCGGCCACGGCGAGGTTCTCCAAGCTGGCAGCCAGTGCGGCCACCAGAAGGTCCCCGGTCAACGTGCCGGGATAGGTTGGCGACGTCGTGTTGGCGACTGTCTTGCCCGTGGCACCCTTGGTGGTGGCAGCACCGGCGATGCCACCCATGGGGACCGTTGCCAGGGCCAGACCGCCGGCAACCGCACCGGCACCGACCAGAAAACCGCGACGGCTGCTGCGGCCGCTACGGATCTTCTCGGTCCACTCCTGAACTGCTTCGTGCATGGCAGGCATGCTCACGTCGTTGTGCATCCGATCGAGGTCGTTGGTCATCACCGTGAGCTCATGCTCGGAGATCGCCATCACCTCGGGCTTGCTTGAACGTCGCTTCATTTCACGGCTCCTTCTATGGCGCTGCGAGCTTGATTGGTCGGGTAGAACGCGTTGGGGAAGCCGAGCGAACCGGCGGCGGCCGGCAGGTTGGCGACGTTCCCCGGAGCCAGAGTGATCAGGTTGGCTGCGTTGGCCTCCAGGAGTGCCTGCACGGCCAGCAGGATCGAGGCGTGCTGCGCCTCGACACCCATGATCGATGCCGTTACTTTCTTGGCGTTGGCGTTCTTCAGCGATGCCACATCGGCGACGTACGTTTCGGCGGCACCTTCTTCCAGCTCAAGGGCGAGCTTGACGACGGCCGGAGCTGTGGTGAGGCTCGGTTTGGCTGCGTTGACCACTTTCAGCAGGACCGGATCCGGCTTGTTCTGCGCCTTGCCGCCCAACTGTTTGGTGGCCGCATTGAACGCAGCGAGGTGCTGGCTGTGCTGCTGCATCGTCGTGGTGGCGAACGTCTTGACCACCGGATTGGCCGATGACCCTCCGATGAACGGAAGGGTCAACGCCAACTTATACGTGGCCACAGCGAGCACCTCGATGGATGCCGCGGTCTGCAGCGTCTGGACGTCGGTGGCCTGGGCTGCGAACGCCGGCGACGCGAAGATTGCTTCGAACGCCGTTCCGATGCCGGCGGCGGCGAGGATGCCCCCTCCGAACGCCGCACCGGTCAGGAGCTGTGACCGGCGACGTGCGACGTCACGCGACTCGTCGGGGTCGATCTCACCGTTGGCACGGGCTTCGTGTCCAGACTCGACCATCTCGTGCAGCGACACTTCAGTGGTGCGCATGGCGTCGCTCTGGACGTCTTCCGACTCCTCGATCAACAAGCTCATGGCCTGCGGGTCAAGGTCGGCGCCGTCCACACGATCTGTGGAGCGTCTCTCCAACTTTGCGCTCATCATCTTCCTCCTGTTTGTCGAAGTTGCGTAGCTCGAAGTACTGCGTTGCAGCGGTAGAACGAAGTGCTGCTGCTACTCCAGGGCTGTCAGCCGGAGACGGTCAGGGTCGCAGTCATGTACTGGTGGATCATGCAGTAGTAGGGGTAGCTCCCTGGCTTCGTCGGGGCGGTCAAGGTGACGGTCTTCCCCGGCTGGATGTCACCGGTGTCGAACGCATTGGACTTGGACGTGAGCGTGTGGGCCACGCTGTCCTCGTTGGTCACCGTGATCGTGGCACCGGGCTTCACCGTCAGGTTGGGGGGCATGAACATGAAGTTGTGGATCACGATGTGTGTGCTACCGGTGGTGGTCTTCGGGGTCGCCGAGCCGGACGAGCTGTTCGATGAGCACGCAGCGAGAGAGAAGCCTGCGCAGAGCACCGCCACCGCTGCCACATGGCGGAAGGTGAGATGCCTGGGTCGGCGAGGGGCGGACTTGGTCTCGTGGTCGGGCGTCATCAGAAGGTCTTCGGCACCGAGATGCCATTGGATGACGAGCGGGTGACGAAAATCGGGAGCATCTGGCCATGGATGCGTGAAGCCGCAGGTCGGACTGTTGGTCGGACCGCTGTCCGCTGTGCTCGTTCCGTGACGCGCGGCAGTACCCTTTGCTCATGCATCGGGAGCGGCACGACGATGGTTCGGCTGTGCTCCGAGAACCCCTCGCCGATTCATCCATGGTGGTCGGCAGCTCCGAAGAGCACCTTGCAATGATCGATCTCGAGACTGCCAGTGATGCCACCTTGGTGGTGGCGATCGCCCGATGGCACGAGCCGGCGATGGCCGAGGTGTACCGACGCCACGGCGGGGCCGTCCACGCGCTGGCTCGCCGTGTCCTTCGGCACGACCCATCCGCCGAGGAGATCACCCAAGAGGTCTTCCTCGATCTCTGGAACCACCCGGAGAAGTTCGACTCCCAACGGGGAACGCTTCGCTCGTTCCTCCTGGCTCGCACCCATGGGAAGTCCGTCGACATGGTCCGGTCCGAGGTGGCGCGGAAGCGCCGGGAGGAGCGGACATCTCGAGAGACGGCAACGGCCGGCTACGACCTCGAGCACCAGGTATGGGATCTGGTCGTGGCCGAGCAGGTGAAGGAGTCGGTGGCCGCCCTTCCGAACGACATGCGTGAGCCGATCGAACTGGCCTACTTCGGCGGCCACACCTACCGGGAGGTCGCCGACATGTTGCACGCCCCCGAAGGAACGGTGAAGAGCCGGATCAGGCTGGGATTGACCAAATTGCGTGCCAACCTCGCCGAGCGAGGCGTGGAGCCCGCAGGAGCAGAGCGATGAGCACATCCGGGCACGACGTCGATCATGAGAGCATCGCCGAGCTCTTGGGTGCCTACGCGCTCGACGCGCTGGAACCGGCGGAGATGGAGCTGGTCGAAGCCCATCTCCAGGAGTGCCCCCGTTGTGCGGCAGAGGTAGCGCAACACCACGAGGTTGCCGGCCTGCTGGCCAACTCGGGTGGCGACGGCGCCGAGTGAGCTGTGGGACCGCATCGCCGTCCGACTGGCTCGACCGGGAAACCCGGAGTGGGAACAGCTGGCAGAACGCTTGCAGCGACCTTCCGGACGCGTTCGACGTTCTTTCCGTTGAGGACGCTCAACGTGATGACGAGGCTCTCGTGGCCGACATCGCTGCTCCTGACAGCGCCGACGGTGCCACGGTGCTTCCTTTGGACCAGTCCCGCCGTCGGAGCCGGCTGGTGATCAGGAGCATCACGGTGGTGGCGACGGCGGCAGCGGTCTTGGCCGTGGTGCTCGGGTTCCAGGTCGCCCACCTGAACAACCAGGTTGGTCAGCTGCGCGCTGCCGCTTCCAAACCAGCGCTCTCCGGGGCTGTCGAGACCGCGCTCGAAGATCCCTCCACGAAGCGGGTCATGCTCAACCCCCCGGGCTCCACATCATCAGGCTCGTCCTCGGTGGAGGTGGTCCTCACCTCGTCCGGGACCGGTTACGTCATTCCCCAGAAGCTCTCAGCGCTACCCGGCAACAAGACCTATCAGCTGTGGGGCGTCATCAAGGGACAGCGGATCTCCCTGGGTCTTCTGGGCTCGAAACCCAGTGTCACCGCATTCTCTGTCGATCCCTACGTTCCGGTCTCGACGTTCGCCATCACCGCCGAACAGGCTGGCGGCGTTGTGTCGACAACGAATTCGCCGGTTGTCCAAGGGCAGGTATCGGCGGCCTGATCACAGAGCACCCGGCTTCAGATCCGGTGCGCTTGGCGTAGTGCAGTATCCGATCTAGACCCGGTGCACTTGGCGGAGTCCCGCCCAGGCCAGATCGGCCAATCGCGCCGCCAGAACTCGTGCGTCATCGATATCGCTCTGCCCGGGGTCTTCGGTCGAAAGCCGATCGCGCTCACCCCGTTCGGCCATCCACTGTCGACTGGCCCCCTCGGCCATCCCCACGACGGCGTACGCCAACAACAAGCGGTGGTCAGGGTCGAGACCGGCATCGATGAGCGGATCGATGGCCTGGGCGATGACGTCCTCCACCCGCCGGAGGGCATCACCCAGCTCGGGGTCGTCGGGCGCACCCCGACCGTAGAGCAACCGGAACGCCTGCTCGTTCCCTACCACCAGCTCGAAGTACGCCGCGAAGCCCAGCTCGACCTGTTGGCGAGGGCCGTCAGCCTCTGCCGTCGCTGAAGCGATAGCCAGGATCAGCTCGTGGGAGACGACGTCCATCAGTTCCAGGTACAGGGCTCGCTTCGACTCGAAGTGCTGGTACACGAGCGGCTTCGTGACGCCGGCTGATCTCGGCGATGTCGTCCATGGTGGTGGCCGCATAGCCACGCTCGGCAAAGAGGGACAGGGCCACGTCGAAGAGCTGGTTCCGCCGTTCGGCTGGCGGTTAATCGCCGCACGGGTGAGCCAGTTCCCTGACGTCTGGATGTGTTGTCGGCATCGGGTGAGCCGGCGGCCATCGCCTCGGTCATCCTGCTCATAGTACTCGTGGTTCTGATTTGGCCATCTATCACCGGCATCGTGTCAGAGGTCTGGCAGCACACGGCTGATCGGCATCGCGGCAGGTCGCGTAGTGAGAAGTGATCTATCTGCCACAGCGGCATTGAGGTCGAGGAGTGTCGGGCTCTCGAGTCGACAGCCAGGCGTCAAGGTCGTCGGGTCGGTCGAGTGGGAACCACTGGAACCCGAATGCCAACAGCTCGTCGGCGACCGGGTACGGCCCGATGGCCAACGGGCGCCGGTGGATCGCTGATTCGATGGTCGGGTTCCCGAACCCTTCCCAGGTGGAGGGCAGCGCCACCACGTCGCACGCGATGTAGGCATCGGCCACCACGCCGTGCGTCGTAGGGGCACTGCCGGGAGATGCACTGCCGGGAGGAACACGGTCGGGAGATGCACTGCCGGGAGATGCACCGCCGGGAGATGCACCGCCGGGAGGGACACGGTCCGGGTTGTCCCAGCCGAAGATCACCGGGGCACGACTGGCTCGCAGCAGCCGGTCGGTTTCCGGAGCCGTAAGCCGTCCTCGGCCGACCCAGCAGCCAGTAGGTCGCGCCGCAGCGACTCGGACAAGCGCGATGCCACCGGCGATGTTCTTCCGCGGGATGGCCCGGGTTGGTTGCAGTACGAGCCAGGTGTCGTCGCCGATACCCAACCGACGACGGACGGCGCTCGGACGGCAGCGACATCGTCGTCATTCGGGGAGCTCGCTGGTGTCGAACGCGTTGTACACGGTGCTGGCGGTGATGCCGTGTTCGTCGAGCTCGGCTCGGCTCAGCTCGTTGATGGTGACGTGGGACCATCGTCAGTCGTCGGGTGGCGCCGGATGGTCGACGAAGTGCGGCCGTTGCCACGGAAGGTCGTGGTGGTGGAGCAGGGCGGGCCGGCCGGCCAACGTCCGGGCCACCACATCGGCAGCGCCGGGTTCAGGGGGAGCGAGCACAGGTTCTCTACGACCACCACGTCGGCGTCGGCCAGCGCATCGGCCAGCTCGGCACGAGTTGGCGGTTCCTCGGCTCCGATGGACAGGCCCGGAAGGAGATGGTCGACCGGTCCTTCACCGGCCACCGAGTACACGTCGTAGCCGAGGGTCTCAAGGGCACCCTGCCACTTCCGGGCCTCGACAGCGATACACCGTCGGACCCTCCGAGGCGAAACGAGACGAGTGCGGCGGTGGGATGGGAAGACGTTAGAGCCCAGCGGACGGGAGGTTGCAACCAGGGGGTCGTTCTGCTTTTCAGGGTGTCTGTTCTGCCCTCATGTCCGTGAGGCGGGCTACCGTCGTGCGGTGCCTGAGGACTCGAGCAGAACGAGCGACTCCGATCTCCTGGTCCAACGTCGGCTGGCGTTCTCACGCTCACGATCAACAGGCCGGAGCGGCGAAACGCCATGACCTGGGACGTCATCGCTCGAACTCCGTGAACAGGTGGCAGCGGCCAAGGTCGACGCCGGAGTCCGGGTGGTGGTACTGGCCGGCGCCGGAGACCAGGCGTTCTGTGCCGGGGCCGACCTGTCGGGCATGGATCCCCGACGACAGCGGTGGAGGCAGCGATGCCTTCGCCGATCATCACGACGCCCGGGGTTGGCTCGTCTCGCTTTTCGAGGAGATGTGGCACATGGGCAAGCCGACCATCGCCCGCGTCCAGGGATGGGCCATGGCGGGTGGCTTCGGCTTGGCACTGGCCTGCGATCTGGTGGTGGCGTCGGAGCGGGCCCGGTTTGGTGCTCCGGAGCTCAATGTCGGGCTGTGGCCCTACATGGTCACCGTGCCCATGGTGCGATCCATGCCGCCGAAGAAGGCGCTGGAGCTGATGTTGACCAGCCGGGTGGTCGACGCCGCCGAAGCCGACCGCATCGGTTTCGTCACCTCGGTAGTAGCTCACGACCAGCTCGACGCCGCCGTGGAGTCCCTGGCCGCCACGCTCGCCTCGAAGCCTCCCGGTGCGATGAGGCTCGGTCGCGAATCGTTCTACGCTGTATGGGATTCGGCCGCTCCGGAGGCGCTTCCTCAGCTGCATGCCATGTTGACGATCACCAGTCAGACGGCAGAGGCAGCGGAAGGCATCGCTGCGTTCACAGAGAAACGTCCTCCGGTGTGGAAGACCATCCCGACCGACGACCCCGAGACGACCTGAGGAGCACATCACGATGGCGAAGCGAGCACTGATCACCGGAGTCACCGGTCAGGACGGCTCCTACCTGGCGGAGCTGCTGCTCGAACGAGGGCTACGAGGTGATCGGCATGGTGCGCCGGTCGAGCACGGTGACCTTCGAACGGATCGCCCACATCCAGGACCGACTCACTCTGGTCGCCGGCGACCTGCTCGACGAGGTCTCGATGATCGGCATCCTGCGTGAGCACCGGCCGTCCGAGGTGTACAACCTGGCAGCGCAGTCCTTCGTCCAGACGTCGTGGAGCCAGCCGGTCCTCACCGGTGAGACCACCGCGCTCGGGGTGACCCGGGTGCTCGATGCCATCCGGACGGTCGACCCCGGAGATCCGCTTCTACCAGGCCAGCTCGTCGGAGATGTTCGGCAAGGTCCAGGAGGTCCCGCAGCGGGAGAGCACGCCGTTCTATCCCACGGAGCCCGTACGGCGTGGCCAAGGTCTACGGCCATTGGATCACGGTGAACTATCGGGAGAGCTACGACCTCCACGCCTCGTCGGGGATCTTGTTCAACCACGAGTCGTCCTCGCCGCGGCCTGGAGTTCGTGACCCGCAAGGTCACCCACGGCGTCGCCCGCATCGCCGCCGGCATCGACGACGACGCTGGCACTGGGAAACCTCGACGCCCAGCGTGACTGGGGATTCGCCGCCGACTACGTGCGGGCCATGTGGCTGATGCTGCAACAGGACGCGCCGGACGACTACGTCGTTGCCACGGGCGAGACCCACTCGGTTCGGGAGTTGGTGGAGCTGTCGTTCGCTGCCGCCGGTCTCGACTGGGAGAAGTACGTGACGATCGACGAGCGGTTCCTCCGGCCGGCCGAGGTCGATCTCCTGGTAGGGGATCCGACCAAAGCCGAGAAAGTGCTGGGTTGGCGTCGAGAGGTCGACTTCCCCACTCTCGTTCAGATGATGGTCGAGGCCGATCTCGCTCTGGTGCGAAGCCAGCTCGTCTAGGAAGTATGTGATGTTCGGGCCGGCTGCCGTCAGCGCCGATCCGCTCGGCATCCTGGTGGCCTTCGGGGCAGGGATGCTGTCGTTCCTCTCGCCGTGCGTCCTGCCGTTGGTGCCCGGCTATCTCTCGATGGTCTCCGGGCTCACTGCCGCCGAGCTGTCGGCTACGACAGTGGGTGCTCCATCCCGTGCCCGAGAAGTGGTCTTGGCACCGGTCGGCGCCGGCGGCGGGGTGAGCGCCGGCGCTGGCGTCGGGGTGAGCGACGGGGACATGCTGGTCGAATCCGAGCCGAGCGTGGCGGCGGCGCCAACCCGGGAAGAGCTGATCCGGCAGAGGAGCCGCCTCTTCCGGGGGATCCTCGGCTTCATCGCCGGCTTCACCGTGGTGTTCACCGCGCTGGGGGCGACTGCATCGGCGCTCGGTCACCTGCTTGTCACCCACCAGCACCTGTTCAACACCATCTCGGGACTGGTGATCGTGGTGTTCGGCGCGGTGCTGTTAGCCATGGCAGCCGGCGTCCGTCTTCCCATGATCGTGGTCGGTGAGCGGCGGATCGCTGTTCGACCGTCGTTGCTCGGTGCCTGGGCGCCACCGGTGATGGGCATGGCGTTCGCCTTCGGGTGGACTCCCTGCCTCGGCCCGGTCCTGGGCAGCGTTCTGACCCTCGCCTCCCGCCAGGGGACCCTGGCCGGTGGCATCGCCCTGCTGATCGCGTACTCGCTGGGGTTGGGGGTGCCGTTCCTGGTCAGCGGAGTGGCCTTTGGCCGGCTCACCGACCTCCTGGCCCGGGTACGAGGCAGGCTTCGCTACGTCGACCTGGTCGGAGGCGTGATCCTGGTGGTCTTCGGCCTGCTCCTGGTGACCGGGAACCTGGGTTGGGTGTCGGTGCAGTTCTCCCGCCTGCTCAACGACCTTCACCTGGGTCGCCTGGCCACGAGCTGAGCCAGGTGCCCCCCGCCTGGCTCCAGGTGCCCCCACGCCCGTAGCATGGGCGACGGCTATGGCCCCTGAAGTCCCTTCTTCTCTCGCACTGTCCCTCCACGACGCGGTTGCGTTGTCTGGACGGTTCCCACTGCTCGCTGGCGTCGACCTCGAAGTTGCCACCGGTGAGACTGTCCTGATCGAGGGCCCGAACGGTGCCGGGAAGACCAGCTTGTTTCGGTTGTGCGCCGGTCTGGTGGCGCCGGCCTCGGGATACGTGGCTGTTCTGGGGTTGGATCCCATACGCAGTCGGAGCGTTCTGCGTCGCCGGGTTGGGTTCCTGGCTCATGCGTCCCACCTCTACGACGACCTCACCGTCCGGGAGAACGTTCGGTTCGCGGTGCGAGCTGCCGGAGGGTCGACGGATCGAATCGCTGCCGCCTGTGACCGGCTGGAGTTGACCGGCAGGCTGCTGCGCACCAGCGCTTCGAAGCTCTCGGCCGGTCAGCGTCGCCGGGTGGCACTGGCCATCCTGGTTGCTCGATCACCTGAGCTCTGGCTGCTCGACGAGCCGCACGCTGGCCTCGACGCCTCGGCCCGCGCTCTGCTGACCGAGTTGATCACCGAGATCTCGGCCGATGGGGCCACGGTCATCGTCGCCTCGCACGAACCGGAGCTGGTAGAGCCGTTGGTCCACCGGGCGGTGACGATCACCGGGGGCCGGGTGACCGGTGAGCGGGTCATCCGGGACATGGCGTTTACGCGGCAGGGGTCGTCACCAGCTCCGGTCACCAGCTCCGTCGTCACCAGCTCCGTCGTCACCAACTGAGCCTTCACCAACTGAGCCGTCACCAACCGAGCCGTCACCGGCCGGACACGCCGCCCCCACTTCAGCGAGGACCGCCCATGTGGCGTGACACGCTCCTGATGGCAGGAAAGGACCTGAAGATCGAGGCTCGTTCCCGTGTAGCCCTGAGCCAGGTGGCTCCTTTCGGCGTCATCGCCCTGGTCCTGTTCGCGTTCGCCCTGGGACCGAACCGCGGCCCGATGGTCAAGGCTGCACCCGGTCTGTTCTGGGTGGCGGTGCTGTTCTCGACAGTGCTCGCCATTCAGCGGAGCGTGTCCGTGGAGTCGGCTGACGGTGCCCACGACGGCCTCCGTCTCTCCGGTCTCGATCCCGCCGGCGTATTCCTGGGGAAGACAGCAGCGGTCGCCGCGCAGCTGATCATCCTCGAGGTCATCCTGGGAACCGGAGCGGTGCTGCTCTACGGGGCGCGCATGCAGAGTGTCTGGTTGGCACTGGCAGCGTGTGTGGCCGGCACGATCGGGCTGTCCGCAGCAGGCACTTTGTACGGGGTGCTCTCGGCCGGACTGCGGGTGCGGGAGACCTTGCTGCCGTTTCTCCTGCTTCCGGTGGTAACACCGGTGCTGTTGGCCGGTACCCGCATCTGGCAAGCAGCGTTGACGGGTGGTACGCCGAGTGACGGAGCTCCGTGGCTTCGTCTCCTCATCGTGTTCGATGTCGTCTACTTGGCAGTAGGAGTGGTCGTGTACGGCCCGATCCAGGAGTCAGCGTGATGACGAACACCACCGTGCAGCGAGCCGATGCCGAACCAGGTCGGCAGAGCAGCTCCCAGGTCGAAGCCGTCCCAGCACCGAAGGCGTGGGAGCAGTCCCGGCGAGCGGTTCTGACCACTCGGATCATCGGCATCGCTGCGGCGGTGGGGGTGGCCTTCACGATCTGGCTCGGCATCTGGATCACGCCGCCCGACCAAGTGCAGGGCAACCTGGTCCGCCTGGTCTACATCCACCCCCCCGTGGCGTGGGTGGCGCTCTACCTGGCCTATGGCATGGCTGCGATATCCAGCATTCTCTACCTGTGGCCCCGGACTCGGTCGCTGTTCTGGGATCGCCTGGCCGCGGCCTCGGTCGAAGTGGGAGTGATCTTCAACGTCTGCACGCTGATCTCGGGCTCGATCTGGGGACGACCCACGTGGGGAGTGTGGTGGGCATGGGATGCCCGACTGACCAGTACTGCGCTGCTGCTGGTTCTCTACCTCGGCTACATGGCCCTACGGCGGGTGCCGGCCGAACCGGACGTCCGAGCCAAGCGGTGCGCCATCGCCGCCTTGGTGGCGTTCGTGGACGTCCCGATCGTCTACTTCTCCGTGCTGTGGTGGAACACACTGCACCAAGGAGCGACGGTCTTGAACGCGGACGGGTCGACGACTATCCACGGCTCCATGGCGTGGACGTTGTTGCTGGGGTTCGTGGCCCTGACCCTGGTCTTCGTGTGGATGCTCCTCGTTCGCTACCGGATCGGCGTCCTCCAGGACCGTCTGGGCACCGGCGAGCTGGATGTGGCCATCCGTGAACGCAGGGCCGAGGGCGTTGTCCTGACGGCACACGTCGATGCCACCGGGGAGGTGGGCCCGTGAACTACGTCATCGCCGGTTACAGCATCGTCCTTAGTCTGCTCTTCCTCTACGGGGTGCAGCTGGTGTGGCGCCGCCGACGCTTGCAACGTCTGGTGGCCATGGCCGAAGCAGATCGAACCGTGGACGAGCACCCGCCGGGCACGGCGTGACAGTGGCCCCTCCGGCTGAGCCGGGCACGGGCTCGGAACCGCCCCCCCCAACTCCTCCGCCCGCAGCGACGGTACGGAAGAAGTCCCACCGCATCCGGTACATCGGGGTGGGTGCCGTCTTGGTCGGTGCAGTCGTGTTCCTTCTGGTCGAAGGGCTGGGAAGCTCGCTGAACTACTACCTCCCTGTGAACCAGGCCGTGCACGAGCAAGCGAAGTTGGGCACCTCGAACTTCCGGTTGGAAGGTGTGGTGGTACCTGGATCGGTACGCACCACGCCGGACGGGGTGAACTTCACCGTCGAGAGCAACGGGGTGTCCGAACCGGTGGTGAACACCGGGAGCCCACCGCAGCTGTTCCAGCCCAACATCCCCGTGGTCGTCGTCGGCCACTTCCAGGGAGGCGAGTTCACCTCAAACCAGATCCTGGTGAAGCACACGGCGACCTACATCGCCGCCCACCCGCAACGGGTCACCGCCCCCAACGGGACGAAACGTTGACCCGGTCAGCGTTGACCCAGTCAGCATCGATCGAACCGACATCGATCGAACCGACATCGATCGAACCGACATCGATCGAACCGACATCGATCGTGCCAGCATCGACTGGAGTTGCTCACCCAGGGAGCCTCCTCGTGAACTCGACCCTCGGCGATACCGGCGTCCTGCTCGGCTTCGCCGCCGCCGTAGTGGGCGTCGTGGTGATCGCGGTGGGCCTGGTCCGGGGCCGGGAGTCCACCATTCGCAATGGCCAGATCTACGCCCCAGTGATCCTGTTGGGTGGCCTCATCGCCACTGCTGCGATGGAGCACGCCCTCATCACCCACGACTTCTCGCTGGCCTACGTGGCGGACAACAACAGCCGGTCCACGCCGTTGCTGTACTCGATCACCGGTATGTGGTCAGCACTCCAAGGTTCCATCCTGCTGTGGGGCGTGATCCTCGGCGGCTACGCCACCGCCATGGTGTGGCGGTTCCGGAAGCGTGGAGCCGATCGGTTGGTGGCCTGGGCCACCCTGGTGGTCTACGTGGTCGCCGGGTTCTTCTTCATGCTCATGCTGGGGCCGAGCGACCCCTTCCAGCGGATCACCGGCGCCATCCCCGTCAACGGGAACGGCCCCAACGTCCTGTTGCAGGACAACCCCTTGGTCGCCTTCCACCCGCCCATGCTCTACCTCGGCTTCGTGGGCTTCACCCTGCCCTTCGCCTTCGCCGTGGCGTCGCTGATCACCGGGCGTCTCGACGAGGACTGGCAGAGCGAGACTCGGCGATGGACCTTGTTCGCATGGGGATTCCTCACCATCGGCATCATCCTCGGCATGTGGTGGTCCTACCAGGTGCTGGGATGGGGCGGCTTCTGGGCGTGGGACCCGGTGGAGAACGCGTCGTTCCTCCCGTGGCTGTGCGGCACCGCCTACCTCCACTCGGTGATGGTCCAACAGCGCCGGGGGCTGCTGCCGCGTCTGGAACCTCTCGTTGGTCATCGCCACCTTCAGCCTGACCATCCTGGGCACCTACCTGACCCGTTCCGGGGTGATCCAGTCGGTCCATGCCTTCTCGAACTCCTCGACCATCGGCCCGCTGCTCCTCGCCTTCTTCGGTCTGGTGGTGGTGGTCGGCGTCGGCCTCATCGCCTGGCGAGGCGATCGGCTGCGGTCTCCCGGGGGCATCGACGCTCCGCTCAGTCGGGAGGGGGCGTTCCTCGGTAACAACCTGCTCTTCGTGGCGTTCGCCTTCGTGGTGCTGCTCGGCACGGTGTTCCCGCTGCTCTACCAGGCCCTCACCAACAACCAGGTGACCGTGGCCGCCCCGTACTTCGACACCATGGCGATCCCCGTGGGTCTGGCCCTGCTCTTCTTGATGGGGGTGGCTCCGGCGTTGCCGTGGCGGAAGACGACCGCTGCCGTGATGCGGCATCGGCTGGTCGTCCCGGCGGTGATCGCCGTGGTGACGGTGGTGGCCTGCGTCATCGGTGGGGTGCACGGAGTGGAACCGTTGATCGCCTTCGGCCTCGGCGCCTTTGCCGCCGCATCGGCCGGCCGAGCCCTCGTGCTGTCGATCGGTGGAGCATGGCGCAGTGCCCGCACCGCCGGGGCGAGCACGACACGAGCTGTGCTGGCGGGATGGCGGGGGCTGGTGGGCCGGGCCAACGGGGGCATGGTGGTGCACATCGGGGTGGTGGTCTTCGCCGTGGGTCTGGCTGCCGCCTCGTCGTTCGGTCGTAGTGGCGAGATCCATCTGGTGCGAGGACAGTCCGCTACCTTCGACGGCCATAGCGTCGAGTTCCTCGGCTACCGCACGGTGGCCTCCTCTGCTGCGACCGCAGACGAAGCGATCGTGCGGGTGGACGGCGGTGCGGTGCTGTATCCGGCCATCACCCAGTTCGGGCCTGGCTCCAACACCGACCCGGTGGGAACCCCTTCGATCGACTCGAGCTGGCGGGACGACGTCTACCTCACCATCGACAGCATCCCTTCGACATCGGCTGTTGCCCTCGGCGTGGTGGTGAAGCCGATGGTGACCTGGCTGTGGGCCGGGGGCATCCTGATCGCCGTGGGCACCGTCCTGTCCGCCGTTCCCGGCCGGCGACGTCGGCCCACCGACCCGGTGTCCGCGCCGGTGGACGGGACTGTGGCCCTACCGGGTGCAGGGGACGATCTCGACGGCACCGAGCAGGCGACGGGGGCGCCTGAGACGGAGTCGCCGGCCGGACCTCACCAGGTCCCGGTGGGCAGCGGAGACCGGTTGTGACCGAGACGCCTGCCGAAGCGACAGCGGGTGTCTCAGGGCCGACTCGCGGAGAAGGCGGCGGAGCGGAGCCGGATGCCCCAGGATCGATCCCACCGACCCGACCCCGGCATCCAGGGTCGATCCCACCGACCCGACCCCGGCACACGGCGCGATGGATCGCGCTGATCGTGCTGGTCATCGCTGCCGGGTTGACGGCGGTGTTGGCCACCCGGCCCTCGGCAACGGCGGACCAGGTCTACAGCCCGCTGGTCGACAAACAGGCGCCACCTATTGCCGGTCTGACCGTCGATGGTGGCCACTACGCGTTGCCGTCGGTGCCGGGGAAGTACGTGGTGGTGAACTTCTTCGCCAGTTGGTGCGAACCATGCCAGGAGGAAGGTCCTCAGCTCGTGGCGTTCCAGTTTCAGCACCAGAAAGCCGGTGACGCCACCATGCTCAGCGTGGTTCTGGAAGACACGACCTCGGCGGCACGGAACTACCAAGCCACCCTGGGAGCGACCTGGCCCACGATGGCCGATCCGACCGGGAGCATCCGGCTGGCCTACGGGGTGCGAGCGCCACCGTCGACCTTCATCATCGCACCGAGCGGCCGGGTGGTGGCCTACTACGACGGTCCGGTCACGGCCCAGGACCTCGACACCATCATCCAGCAGCTGAAGGACACAAAGTCGTGAGGGGCGCCACGTCATGCAGGGCGGTATGCAGGACGGTATGCAGGGCGGTCGGCTCGTGAACTGGCGCCGGTTCCCGATCTGGGTGGTCCTCGGCGTCGTCCTGATCGCCGCTCTGCTCGTGGGGAGCGGCATCTTCTCGTCGAAGCCGCTGACCCAGGCGCAGCGGGTCGAGGTGATCGCGGCGGGGATCCGATGCCCGAGCTGTGAAGACCTCTCGGTGGCCCAGTCCGATGCCCAGACGGCCCAGACGGTCAGGGCGGCGATCAAGGCCCAGGTGGCGAGGGGGCGTACCGATCAACAGATCGACAACTACCTGGTAGCCCGGTACGGGTCCACCATCGTGCTCAGTCCCCCGACCAGTGGATGGTCTGTATTGGTGTGGATCCTCCCTCCACTGGCGGGTGCCGTCGCCGTCGGGGCGCTGGTGCTGTCCTTCGTCCGTCGCCGACGTCGCTTTTCCTCTGGTGACGGAGGTCTGGACGTCAGTCGCTCGGTGACCGATGGCGACAGCATGGATGCGCTTGCTGACCAACGGCTGTTCGTGGAGCGTTCTCTGGCTGATGCCGAGGCGGAGCACGGCGTCGGTGACCTGTCGGACGAGGACTACGAGACGCTCTCCCAGCGAGACCGCTCACGCCTGGCCGTCATCGACACCCGCATTGCTGCTCTGTCATCAACGCTCCCTGCCACCGCATCACGTGGAGAGAGGGTCGATCTCGGCGACGCCCCGGTGGGCGTCGCGTCGAATGCTCACGATGTCGCCGACGGTACTGCTCCCATCCGAACGGGCCACTCACCTCGCCGTCCACGGTCTCGACGGCAACGGTTTCTCATCGGCGGTGCCATCGCCGCCTTCGCCGCCGCTGCTGTGGTCGGGGTGGTGTCGGTGCTGGCTACCCGGCTCCCCGGCCAGACGGTGACCGGCACCGTGACGCTCAGCGCGCAGCAGAAGATCGTCCAGACACTGGACCAGGCCAGCGTGTACGAGAACGAGGGGCAGGACAGCCAGGCTGCGAAGCTCTACAGCTCGATCCTCAGCCAGAACCCGAGGCAAGCGCAGGCGTTGGAGCAGCTGGGCTGGCTCGACTACGAGGTGGGAGCGGACGGCAAGAGCACGACGTTGATGAACCAGGGGCGAGCCCAGCTGGAGGAGGCGGTCAAGCTGGCCCCCCACGACTTTGCCGGCCATCTCTACCTGGGGACGATCATCCTGCTCCAGGACCACGATGCCGCCGGGGCCGTCGTGCAGTACAACCAGTTCCTCGGGGCCGATCCTGCGCCTCCCACCGCCACCGTGAAACAGGCTGCGACCTACCTACGCCAGGCGTACCAGGAAGCGGGTGTACCGCTTCCTGCGCAGGTGCCCACCAGCTGATCGCAGCTGATCGCAGCTGATCACGCCGGCTCGTCCGGATGAGCCGCCAGCCCGGGCCTGCACTCGGCGACTTTGCCACCCCGGGTCGACCAGACTTCCAGGACTCTTCTAGGACCGCAGAGATCGCAGCCCGGCGACGACCGTGGGAAAGGCGGTGGCGACCGCCTCGATGTCGGCCTGCGACGTGGACCACCCCACCGACAGGCGGAGTGATCGATCGGCTTCGATGCCCATGGCCTCCAGGACCGGCGAAGGCTCCAGGGACTCCGACGAGCACGAAGAGCCCGAGTGGGCGGCGATCCCGGCCTGGTCCAGGCCCAACAGGACGGGCTCGGCCTCGACGCCATCGACGCCTACGCACAGGATGTGGGGGAGCCTGCGTACGGGATCCCCGTACTCGGCGACTCCCTCGACGCCGAGGACGACGTCCCGGAGCCTGGCCGTCTGCTCCAGGGCGACCTTGTACTCGTCCGTCAGTCGATCGGCAGCGGCCAACGCGCCGGCGGCAGCGCCGAAGCCGACGGCAGCAGCGATGTTCTCGAAGCCGGCCCGGCGGGCTCGTTCCTGCTCTCCTCCCACCAGCAACGGTTCGACCCGGAGCCCCCGGCGAACGATCAGCGCACCGATACCGGGTGGCCCACCCAGCTTGTGGGCCGACACCGAGACCAGGTCGGCATCGAGAGCACCGAGATCGACCGAGACGTGCCCGGCGGCGGCAACCGCGTCGACGTGGAGGGGGATCTGCAGCTGTCGGCAGCGGTCGAGGATCTCGGCGACCGGCTGCTCCGTGCCGACCTCGTGATTGGCCCACTGGCAGTGTGCGAGCGAGGGAAGGGCGCCTGTCTCGGCCAAGACACGAGCCACGGCGTCGTCGAAGGCATCGGGATCGATGCGCCCGGTGCGATCCACACCGGGCTCGACGACCGGCGCTGACCTCGCCGAGGACTCCCGGACGGCGGAGTGCTCCACGGCCGAGCAGATCACCGGACCTGGTCGTGCCCGAGTGCTGGCCCAGACAGCGGCGTTGATCGCCTCGGTCCCACCGGACGTGAAGACGACCTGACGTGGGCGGACGCGGAAGAGAGCGGCCACCTGGTCTCGAGCTTCTTCCAGGGTGGCTCGGGCGATGCGTCCCTCGGTGTGCACTCGGCCAGGATCAGCGGTGATGCCGGTGCACTGCCACGCCGCCATCGCTGCCGTGGCTTCGGGGCGGATGGGTGTCGTCGAAGCGTGATCGAGGTAGTGGCGGGTCATGGTCGACCGTCAACGTTTCCGGTGGCTGACAGCATCGTCTTCCTGCCGGCCGGCAGTGCCACCACGACCGCTACCCGCCGGCCAGCGGAGAGAGAACGACGTCAAGCCAGTGCGACGCAGGCGTCGTCGCCCCGAGCTCGAGACGACAGCACCACTGGGATACTGGACTCGCCGTCTTCGCCACACAGTCCAGCCAGGAGTCCCTTGATCATGCCCCGGTCGACGGCGCACAGCACCGGGTACTGCGACGCCGCGTCTGCCGAACGGACAGCTGTCGGCCACCACGGCGGTGGAGCCATCCTGGTCCTCGGCGTGGGCGGAGAAGCCGTGGGCGGTGAGCGTGTCGGCGATGGCGTGCATGGCCGTCCGCAGTGATCGCTGGCCGTCTCCCGGTGACATCTGGTCGGCCAGGGAACGGCCGTACTCCTCGCCCACCCGCTCGGCCATGGACTCGGCAGCGGTCGGCCCGAGTAGCTCGAGTGCCTCTCGCAGCAACAAGACCAACAGGTCGTCCCGACGGGTCAGGAGCTCGAGAGTGGGATCGTTCCCGATCACCCGGAACCGCTTCGATGGTCGTCCGGCACCGTGCCCCGCCGCTCGTTCCATGGTCACGTCGACGTAGCCGCCGGCAGCGAGGCGCTCCAGATGGTGCCGAGCCACGTTGGGATGGAGCGAGAACCGGGTGGCGACCTCCGAGGCGGTTGCTCCCGGGTTCGACCGCACGAAGAGGTAGATCTCTCTCCGTGTCGGGTCACCGAAGGCCGACGTCACTGCGGCCACGGCAGCAGAGAAGTTGTCGTCGGAGGGAACGGGGGTAGAGGAAAGCGAGGTGGAGGGAGCGGCCTCAGTCTGTGCCGGCATTGCCACGACAGCGGGGCGGTGCGGGTTCGACGGCACGTCCCCTAGTCTACCGGTGAAGCCGATTTTCTACCGGCGACACCAATCTGTTCCGAGGAGAGCCCCCCAGATGTCCATCGACGAAGCACAGGTGCGGGCGGCTGCCCAGGCAGTGGTCGACCCAGAGCTCCGCCGGCCACTGGGCGAGTTGGGCATGGTGCGATCCGTGAAGGCGAGACGCCACCGGGTCACGATCGATCTGGCGTTGCCGGTCGGTCACTATCCGGAGGTCGACGAGCTGATCGCCCGTGTCCGGGCAGCGGTGGACACCATCGGCGGCGTCGACGAGGTTTCGATCGAGCCCGTCACCATGACCGAAGAGGAGCGCCACCGTCTCCGTATGTTGCTGCGTGGCGAAGCCCTCGACGGCGGTGTCTCGGCCTACTCCGACGAGAACGGCCACTCTCACGGTGGGCAGCTCGGGCACGAGGAGGGCCGCCCCAACCGGTTCATGCTCCCCCGGTCCTCAACACGAGTGATCGGGGTGTCGTCCGGCAAGGGTGGGGTGGGGAAGTCCTCGGTCACGGTCAACCTCGCCGTGGCTCTGGCCAGAGCCGGGTACGACGTCGGGATCCTCGACGCCGACGTCTACGGGTTCTCTGTGCCGAAGATGCTCGGGGTGCGCACCGATCCGCTGATCATCGACGACCTGGTGATCCCGCCGACAGCCAACGGTGTGCGGTGTCTGTCGATGGGGTTCTTCGTTCCCGACGAGACGCCGGTCATCTGGCGGGGCCCCATGCTCCACAAGGCGCTCGAGCAGTTTCTGGTCGACGCATACTGGGGAGAGCCGGACTTTCTGCTGATCGACATGCCTCCGGGCACCGGGGATGTCACCCTGTCGCTCGGGCAGTACCTCACGAAGACCGAGGTGTTCGTGGTGACGACGCCTCAGGCTGCAGCGCAGCGTGTGGCGCAGCGCTCTGCCTATGCCGCTCGCAAGTTGAAGCTCTCCGTGCGCGGCGTCATCGAGAACATGAGCTGGTTCATTGGGGATGACGGGACCCGTTACGAGCTGTTCGGTGCCGGCGGGGGCCAGAGCCTTGCCGACGAGCTCGGTGTGCCGCTACTGGCGCAGGTGCCCCTGGTGTCTACCGTGCGTGAAGGTGGTGACAATGGGGTGCCGGTCATGGTGGCCGAGCCCGACGGCGAGGCCGCTCAGGCGTTCGTCGGATTGGCGCAGCGACTGGTCGAGCTGGGACCAGCACGCGTGTACCGCAAAGAGCTCACCGTCCGCTGAACCACTGAACCGAACACCGCCCGGTGCGGAAGTGCGGTGCTCAAGCCCGGTGCGGAAGCAGCAGTCGACATCCAGGTAGACCGGTCTCTCAACGGGGTGACCCACACCCCCCATGTGTGTCATGTCACCGATGTCACCCCACAGCGGGTCGGCTGGCAACCCCCACACCCACCGGCAGTTTGGCAGGGTCCCAGCCGAGCACCGCCACTGCCTGAGCGAACGCGAAGCGGTCGGTCATCCCGGCGACGTACTCGACACCGGCGCGTAACGCCTCGGGTTCACCACCGCGTAGGTCCTGTCCCGCCTCGCTGACCGACGGGATCTGATTCGGGCGGTCGGCGTAGTGCTCGACGAGGGCTCGCAGTACCGCCACGACCGCCCTGCCCTGGGCCACCGAGCTGGGACGGAGATAGATGTGCTCGTAGTTGCTGGTCCTGAACGCTGCCAGCGCGTCGGCGAGGTCCTCGTCCATGCCGATCCGGCCGGTCCGGAGCACGGTGTCGACCACACCACCGATGAAGGTCCCGAGCTGCTGGCTTCGCCGCTCGCCGCACTGCTCCCGCACCTGGTCCGGAAGGACCGAGGGGGTGACGATCCCGCTCGCCACTGCGTCCTCGAAGTCGTGGCAGACATAGGCGATCCGGTCCGCCCAGCTCACCACCTCGCCTTCGGCCGTGGCCGGTGCCGGCCTGGACCACGAGTGGTTCCGGATGCCGTCGAGTGTTTCGGTACACAGGTTGAGGGGATCCAGTGAGACGTCGGCTCCCCAGGTGGCGTGGTCGAAGCCGCCGTCGAGGTACGGAGCGAGCGCGTCCTCGCTGGCATGGCCTCCGGGGCCGTGGCCACAGTCGTGGCCGAGGGCGATGGCTTCGGTGAGCGCGACGTTGAGCCGGCAGGCTCGAGCGATGCCGGTGGCAACCTGCGCCACCTCCAACGCGTGGGTGAGACGGGTTCGCTGGTGGTCGTCGGGGAACACGAACACCTGGGTCTTCCCGGCCAGCCGCCGAAAAGCCGTGGCGTGCAGGATCCGGTCACGGTCACGCTCGAAGCACGTTCGCCACGGATCGGGCTCCTCGAACCGTGCTCGGTTGCCGGATCCGTTGGCATGGGTGGCTCCCGAGGCGAGCTGCCCACCTTCGGCCAGCTCGCGTTCGGTGCGGTCGAACGGGATGACGCTGCCACTCGCCCCGGCCCCGGCATGGCTGTCGGCATGGGCGAACCTGACGCCGTCGCCCAAGAAGCCGGCCATGGTCGCTGCCCACTGCTGCGTTCGCTCGGTTTCGGGGTCCTGTTCGGTCTCGTCCGACATCCCCTCCAGTGTGCCGCACCGGTGTGACCGACGGCTTCCGCGCCGGGTGGGACAGGGATCGTTGTATCGTCGGAGGCAGCCGGCAGAGCTGCCGGCGCCCTTTTGAGAGGAGCGTGCCAGGTGGACGTGCGTATCGGGATTGTCCAGTCGGTCAAGGAGCTCGACATCGAGCTGGCCGAGGACACAGATCGTGACAAGATCCTGGCCGATATCGAAGGGGCCCTGGTCGGCGACGGCGGCGTCCTGTGGTTGACCGACCGGAAGGGCCGGAAGGTGGGTGTGCCGGCGCGCAAGGTTGCGTACATCGAGATCGATGCTCCGTCGACCGATCGACGGGTCGGTTTCGGGATCTCCTGAGCCATTGAGGTGATCTCTCCTGAGCTATGAGGTGATCTCTTGGCCTGCTCCTCGGCCAGTCCCTTCCTCTGGCACCGTCTCTGACGCCGCCCGCCGGGTGATCAGGTGACAACGCTCCTCGATCTGAAGCTGGTGTTCGTCTCGGGAAAGGGCGGTGTCGGTAAGACCACGGTGGCGTCCGCTCTCGCCCTGCTCGCGTCGCAGCACGGCAAGCGGGTCCTGATCTGCGAGGTGGACGCCAAGGGCGATGTCGCCGGGTTCTACGAGGCGGGACCGACGAGGTTTCGGGAGAAGGAGCTGTTGCCGGGGCTGTTCGCCATGTCCATGGACACCGAGGCGTCCCTCCGGGAGTACCTGAAGCTCCAGCTCCGCATCCCGGTGGTCGGTCGGATCGGTCCGTTGGCCAAGGCGTTCGACTTCGTCGCCACCGCGGCGCCCGGTGTCCGGGAGATACTCACTGTTGGCAAGCTCTGCTACGAGGTCCGGGAGCGCCACTACGACCTGGTGGTGGTGGATGCTCCGGCATCGGGTCACATCGTCGGGCAGCTGGCCGCACCCCAGGCCATCAACGAGCTGGTGAAGGTCGGCCTCATCCGGACTCCAGACCGACTGGATGCTGGACATCCTCTCGGATCCGGTCCAGACGGGCCTGGTGGCGGTGTGCACGCCGGAGGAGATGCCGGTGAACGAGACCATCGAGCTGGCCGACCGGGTGCGCCAGGAGACGACCGTGCAGCTGTCAGGCGTGGTGGTGAACCGGGTGCTTCCCGAGCTCTTCGGTCGCCAGGAGGAGGCGGTGTTCGACGCTCTGTGCACGACCGGACCCGCCCAGGAGCTCGGTGAGCTGGCGGGAGGCGATGTCACCCCGGTGCTCCAGGCGGCCACGTTGGCCGTGACCATGCGCCGGACCCGTGCGACCCATCTCGAGCGACTACGAGCCGGGATCGATCCCTCGGTGCCGATGCTGTACCTGCCGTACCTGTTCACCCGCTCCCACGGGTTGAGGACCACGAAGCAGGTAGCCGCGTCCCTCGGTGAAGAGCTCGGTTTCTGATGGCGCCGAGCAAGCCGGGTGAACCGGGCAAGCGGAACAAGCCGAGTGAACCGAGCAAGTCGAGCGAACCGAACAAGCGGACGACCAAGGTCAACAACGCAGCCAAGCTGAGGAAGTCGACGACCAAGTCGGGTGAACCAGGTGCACGGAGGACCAAGGCCGCCGCCACCAAGGCCGCCACAGCCACAGGAGCCAGAACCACCAGAACCGAAGGATTCACAGCCAAAGGCGCCATAACCAAAGTCGCCGGCTCGGGATCGATCGATGGCCTGCTGGCATCCAAGGAGATCATGATCGTCTGTGGTCCTGGCGGGGTGGGGAAGACCACCACGACCGCCGCCGCCGCTGTCATGGCTGCGGTCCACCACGGCGGCAAGGTGTTGGTGCTCACCGTCGACCCGGCCAAGCGTCTGGCCAACGCCCTCGGTCTGGGAGGGATCGGGAACACTGAGCTGCGGATCCCGGACGAGGCGTTCCGGGACGCAGGTCTGAAGCCACGAGGTGAGCTGTGGGCGGCGATGCTCGACACGAAGGAGTCCTGGGACGACCTGGTTCGCCGCCACGCCCCCGACGAACAGATCCGAGATGAGATCTTGGCCAACCCGCTCTACCAGAACATCTCGGGCCGGTTCGTCCAGAGCCACGACTACATCGCCATGGAGCGGCTCTATGAGATCCATGCCGAGGGCGACTACGACCTGATCGTCGTGGACACGCCTCCCACCCGGAACGCTTTGGATTTCCTGGACGCACCGCAACGGTTGGCCGACTTCTTCTCGTCCAGGCTGTTGCGGTGGCTCATCGTCCCCTACCGGTCGAGGCTGGTCAACGCAGCGACGAAGCCCTTCTACCAGATCGCCGACCGGATCCTCGGGACACAGTTCCTGGCCGACATCTCCGAGTTCTTCATCTTGTTCCAGTCGATGCACGATGGGTTCGTCGAGCGAGCCGAAGCGGTAGGGCGGTTGCTGTCGGACCGGCGGACAACGTTCATGGTGGTGTCGACCCTCGAAGCAGTGCCGCTCCGTGAGGCGGAGTTCTTCGCCCATGAGCTCACCGCCCGCCATCTGCACCTCGGAGCCATCGTGTTGAACAAGGTGCTCCCCGACTACTTTCGGGATGGGCCGTCGGCGGCGGTGGCGGAGACGTTGAAGGAACGGGCACCGGAGCTGGCCCAGGGTTTGGTCACGTCGCTCGGTGGTGCGGACGGTGCGCTGGCAGACGAGGCCAACATCCGACGGGTGCTCATCGAGGTGGCGGAGAGCTACCTCAACTTCTCGGTGGTGGCTCGTCGTGAGGCCGAGGAGCAGGCGCAGTTGGCCAACACGCCTGAGGTACTCGCCACCGTCCCGTTCTTCGATACCGACATCTTCGACCTGTCCGGGTTGGTGCGGCTGGGCGAGCAGATCTGGTCGTGATGGAGCCCGGGGAGACCCGCTCGACTACCTGCCTTACGATGCAGCCATGACTGACATCATCGATCCGGCCATCGAGGCCTACGCGGTAGCGCACACCACTGCTCCTCCTTCGTACTTGGCGGCGGTCGCCGAAGAGACCGAGGCGACACTGCCCAACTTCGGCATGATGGTCGGGAACCTGGAAGGGCGCTTCCTGGAGCTGCTGGTCTTTGCCACCGGAGCGACCAGGATCCTGGAGATCGGGACGTTCACCGGCTACTCGTCCTTGTCCATGGCAGCGGGGTTGGCCCCCGGTGGCACGATCGTCTCCTGCGAGCTCAACCCGGTCCACGCCGAGATAGCTCAGCGCCATATCGCCTTCAGCCCGTACGCCGACTGCATCGAAGTCGTGGTCGGCCCGGCGCTCGAGTCGATTGCCGAGCTGCCTGGCCCGTTCGATCTCGTGTTCATCGATGCAGACAAGGCCGGGTACCTCGGACTACTTCGAGGCCGTCTTCCCGAAGCTGGCTCCTCGTGGACTGATCGCGGCCGACAACACTTTGTGGAGGGCCGTGGTGGACCGAGCGACACCTCGGCGACGACCGAGGCACCTTCGGGCCTTCAACGAGCGGGTGGCAGACGACCCGGGTCGTCGCCGTCCAGACCACGGTCGCGACGGCGTGACCCTTATCCGCCGGGCCGACTGAGCTCCCTCGAACTGTACAGACCACGGTGCGGGATGGCCGTGACCTTGATACGTGAACGGGCGGACTGCAGTGCTCGACTACCACCTCCATCTCTGGCCCCACTACGCAGCGTGATGCCGAGGCGACCGTTGAGCAGGTGGCTGCCTACTGCGAGCATGCGGTTGCCGCGGGCGTGACCGAGATCGCTCTCACCGAGCACCTCTTCCGGTTCGTCCAGACGGACAAACTGCTGCATGGGTTCTGGGACGATCTTCCCGGGGAAGCGCTTCGACCCGGGCATGGCCGCCTACTGGGACCATCACGCCCGTGTCGATCTCGATACCTACGTCGAGGTGGTCCAGGCGGTGAAGGCCGAGGGTCTCCCGGTCGTGCTCGGCATGGAGGTCGACTACTACGAGGGCCGTATGGACGAGGTCGCTGCGCTGTTGCGCGACTACCCGTTCGACGTCCTGCTCGGGTCGGTGCACTGGCTGGGGACATGGCGGTTCGACGTGTTGGGCGATCCGCAGGTCATGGCGGAGTGGGAGGTACGGGACGTCGACCAGGTCTGGGACGAGTACACCCGGGCCATGGAAGAGCTGGGTCAGTCCGGGGCGTGCGACGTCTACGCCCACCCCGATCTGGTGAAGGTGGCCGGTCACGTCCCCCGGGTGCCCGACGAGTTCTACGACCGCATCGCCGAAGCGGCAGCGTCCTCGGGCATGGCGGCAGAGGTCTCGTCGGCCGGATGGCGGAAGCCGGTGGGTGAGGTCTACCCCGCTCCCCCGTTGTTGCAGCGTTTCATCGATCGGGGAGTGCCGCTCACCACCGCTTCGGACGCTCACACCCTGCCCGACGTGGCCGATCGGGCGTCCGACCTACAGTCGTTGCTCACCGGTGTGGGCGTGTCCGAGCTTCGGGCGTTCCGGAGCCGGCGTCCTCACGATGTACCTCTGGCCGATATCCCACCAGCGGGACGGCCAGACGGCCGGGCTGACCCAGACGGCCGGGCTGACCGAACGGCCGATGTGGTGAGCGAGGCCTGACCATGGCCACGCCGGTGGAGCTGGCCCTTGAGCGCACCGACCTTGTCGATGAGGAGCTGGCCCACCTGCAGCGGCTCTTGGGTACCTGGGGCATCCTCGCCGACCTGGCCTTCTCCGACCTGGTGTTGCTCGCTCCCATGGCCCCTACGGCTCCCCAGCAGCGGTCAGCCGGACCGTTGTTGGTGGTTCTGGGGCAGATGCGCCCGTCCAACAGCGCCACGGTGGTTCAGCACGACCTGGTGGGCCAGACGGTCGGAGCTGCTGAGTGGCCCCTGGTGACATCGACGTTCCAGTCTGGCGAGGTCTCCCGGGGGGAGATACAGCTCGACCCGGCCGAGGATCCGGTGAAGCTGCAGTGCATCCCCGTCCGCTGCGAAGGTGTCACCGTTGCCGTGCTGGCCCGTCTCTCTGCGGGGGCCGGTCGCCGACCTGGTCATCTGGAGCGGACGTACCGGGACGTGTTCGACCGGCTCGCCGTCATGCTGGCCGAGTCGACGTTCCCGTTCCCCAGCGAGGAGGTGGCCACCGAAGAGGTCCCCCGGGTCGGCGACGGCGTGGTGTTGGTCGACGAAGAGGGTCGGGTCCGCTACGCGTCGCCGAACGCCACCAACGCGCTCCATCGAATGGGTATGTACTCGCAGCTCGAGGGACGACGGCTCAACGACCTGGGTGTCGAGGAGTCGGCGATCGAGTGGGCGTTGGCGTCGGCGCTCCCGGTAGTGGAGGAAGTGGAGCGGCGTCCGGATGTCGCCGTGTTGCTGTACTGCATTCCGTTACTGGTCCAAGGAGATGTCACCGGCTGTCTGGTCCTGCTGCGTGACGTCACCGATCTTCGACGCCTGGACCGGTTGTTGCTGTCCAAGGACGCGGCGATCCGTGAGGTTCACCACCGCGTGAAGAACAACCTCCAGACCATCTCGGCGCTCTTACGGCTGCAAGCACGACGGCTCGATCCGGGTGAAGGTCGGGTGGCGCTGTTCGAAGCCGAGCGCCGGGTGCGGTCGATCAGCATCGTCCACGAGATCCTGTCTCGGGACCCGAGCGACCAGGTGCCTTTCGACGAGATCGTCACGTCGTTGATACGGATGGCGGAGGACTCGGTGGTGTCGTCTCGTCCGATCATCTTCGGCGTCTCCGGTGCGCTGGGGGATGTTCCCGCTGACATCGCTACGCCGTTGGCGGTGGTCCTGGCCGAGACCTTGCAGAACGCGGTAGAGCACGCGTTCGTGGAGAACGACGACTCTGCTGTCGACGTTGCCGCTGAGAGCGACGTTGAAGGGGACACCGACACCGGGAGCGAGAGCCGGCGTCGGTAGGGCACATCGACGTCAACCTCGACACCCGGGGTGACCGGTTGGTGGTCGAGGTGCGAGACGACGGCTCGGGGCTTCCGAACGGTTTCGACATCGACTTGACGCAGAGCTTGGGCCTGTCGATCGTCAGGGACCTGGTGCGGAGCCAGCTCGATGGGACCATCACCATGAGCAATCGGAGAGACGCAGACCCGCAGTGTTCCGGCACGTTGGTCGTGCTGGATGTTCCGGTGGACCGCACGCCTCAGGTGGAGTAGGTCGAGTGACGGAGCGCAAGCGCGACAGACGCGCCGGAGCTCCCGGGCGCTTCAGAGGGGGAGCGGGGTGCTCAACAGTTGCGGGAGAGGTACTTCGTTGCGGAGTTGGCGTTCAGGATGCTCAGCGGTTGCGAAGGCAGCGATCAGGAAGCACGGCGGCGTGCTGCCAACCACGCTTTCCGGAGCTTCCGACGCTCTTCTTCCGAAGTCCCACCCCAGACGCCGGACTCCTGGTTGGTGGCCAGGGCGAAATCGAGGCAGGGTTCCAGGGCTTCACAGCTGTTACAGACCCGCTTCGCCGCTTCGATCTGGTCGATGGCCAGCCCGGTTGTACCGATCGGAAAGAACAGGTCCGGCTCGGTGTTGCGGCACGCCGCAACATCACGCCAATCGTTCTCGTCCCATTCGACCGTGCGATTCCAAACGAGGGCCACGCTGCTTCCTCCGCTCTCGATTTCCGAGCTATCCCCATTGTGAACTGTTTCACATAGCTCGGCGCTTATGAGTCGCCTGCCATGTGGGGTTGTGCTTCTAGAGTAATGATCGGCGCTGGCCGTTGCAAGCAATTTTCTATGCACGACCTGCGCTCTCTGCACAGAGTACCGGGTGTCGCAGCGCACCGTTCATCGGCTGGAGAGGGAATTTCCCGCTGTGGAGGTACGGGCCCACCCTGAGAGTCCCGACCGAGGCGTCGGACGTACCGTGCTGCCGTCCTGACCTGCGTGAGCAGCCCCAATTGGTCCTGGGCTGCCCTTTTCGTCAACAATGCACAGCCATGAATGTCGTTGTGACTGTGAAACAGATCCCTGATCCGGCAGCACCGCCGGCCCTCGATGCGGGGACGAACACCCTGTCCCGGGCCGGAAAGCTCATCCTCGACGACTCCGACGCCTACGGGGTGGAGATGGCCTTGCAGCTGGCTGAGGCCTCCGGTGGTGGGGAGGTCACCCTGGTGTCGATGGCCCCCAATGGGGAGACGTCCGGTCTCCGCACCGGGCTGGCCATGGGCGCCGCCAAGGCCATCCTGGTGAGCGACGACACGCTGGCCGGCACCGATGCGTTGGGCACGGCCAAGGTGCTGGCTGCCGCTATCCAGCGTGCGCAGCCCGATCTGATCCTGTCCGCCACCGAGTCCTCGGACGGCTACACCGGTACGACTCCGGTGCAGGTTGCCGAGCTCCTGGGCTTCCCCTCGGTCACGTTCGCCAAGAAAGTCGAGGTGGACGGCCAGTCCGTCAAGGTGGAGCGGCAGACCGAAGCCGGGTACGACGAGGTCGAGAGCCCACTTCCGGCTGTGGTCACCGTGACCGCCGGCGTGGTGGAGCCCCGGTATCCCTCGTTCAAGGGGATCATGGCGGCCAAGTCGAAGCCGATCGAGACCCTGACCGTGGCCGATCTCGGTATCGACGCCTCGCAGGTCGGATCGGCGGGCGCCCGCCAGGAGATCACCGACGTCTCGGACGCTGAGGCTCGCCAGGGCGGCGAGATCGTCGTCGACGAAGGCGACGGCGCCGACCGAATCGTCCAATTCCTTGAGCAGCTGAAGGTCCTGTAGGGATCGGTAGGAGAACGAACACGATGTCCATCGACAAGATCTGGGTCCTCGCCGAAACGGCTGACGGTAAGCCCATCACCACCAGCCTCGAGCTGCTGTCCCACGCCCGGTCCCTGGCCAGCACGGTGGAGGCCGTCGCCTGGGGCGACGACACCGCCGTTGTTGCCGGCACCCTGGGCGAGTACGGCGCCACCACCGTCCATGACGTTGGTGACTTGGGCGGTGCCCTCCCCGGTGTCCCGGTGGCAGCCGCTATCGCTGCTGCCGTTGAGGCTGGAAACGGTCCCGATGCCGTGCTGTGCCCCGCCACCTACGACGGTCGGGACATCGCCGGCCGCCTGTCGGCCAAGCTCGACCGCCCCGTGCTGACCAACGTGGTCGGCCTGGTTGCCGACGGCTCCGGCCTGTCCACCCAGCACGCCATCTTCGGCGGCCAGCAGGTGGTGACCGCCCACTTCACCGGCGAGGGGCCGGGGATCTTCGTGATCCGGGCCAAGTCGTTCCCAGCCGAGGCCTCCGGTGGTGCTACCGCCCAGGTTGCGGCGCTGCCGGCCCCCGACACCGGCGCCACCAACGCCGCCCGTATCGTGGCTCGTCACGTGGAGGAGCGGGTCGGCCCCAAGCTCGACGAGGCGGACGTCGTCGTCTCCGGCGGCCGTGGTCTGGGCGAGGCGGACCAGTACGCCCTGATCGAAGAGCTGGCCAGACTGCTCAAGGGCGCGCCTGGCGCCAGTCGAGCCATCGTGGACGCCGGCTGGGTCCCGTACTCGCACCAGGTCGGTCAGACCGGTAAGACCGTGAAGCCCACCGTCTACCTGGCGTGCGGCATCTCCGGCGCCACCCAGCACCTGGTGGGCATGAAGAGCTCGAAGAACATCGTGGCCATCAATAAGGACCAGGACGCTCCTATCTTCTCTGTAGCCGACCTCGGCATCGTCGGCGACGTCCACAAGGTCGTCCCGAAGCTCATCGAGACCCTCAAAGCCCGCAGCTGAGAGGCCCCTTGGTCGCTATCTCTTGCCGCCTGCCGGCGGAGGGGATGAGGTTCAGCGCGCTGAGAGGACAGACGTCAGTTGGGTCAGACGGTCTGATCAGGATCAGACCAGAGGCCAAGGGTAAGGAGGGCGGTCCGGGTCCGGCTCGGGGAAGACGGGTTCGTCGACGACGGCAGTGAGTCGATCGACCAGGGCCTCGATCTCTCTCTCGGTCAGTGAGTCGGACAGCCCCGGCGGTAGGTTCGACGCCACGCGCTCCATGTCGTCGACCAGCTGTTCGGGGATCGCTTCTCCGGCGAAGTCCCACACCACGGTGCGCAGCTTCGGTTCGGCGTTGAAGCAGACCCCGTGGTCGATGGCCCAGAGGTCGCCGCACGTGCCCAACAGAACGTGGCCGCTCTTCCGGTCGGCGTTGTTGGCGGCCAAATCGAACGCGCAGACAGCCTTGAGTACAGCGTTATGGGCACCGGTCGTCGTAGAGCGTGAAGTAGTGCTGCTCGAAGTCGGCGTCCACGAACAGCTGGAGGGACCCGATCCCCAACGGCCCGCCTTCCCGCTCGATGGTGGGCGGCACGAAGCCCCAACCCAACGCATCGGAGAGGGCCCACGCCGCGACCTCACGCCGGTAGAGATCGCCGGGGAAGTCCCACAGGGGCCGCTCGCCCTGGGCGGGCTTGTAGACGGCGCGCACATCGTGGTCGCCACCATCCAGGGTGACCAGGAAGGTGAGGTTGGAGCTCCACGGCAGGCGACCCTCGACGGACATCGTCGCCGCGCCAATACGTCGGTCGCCTCGGCGAGGCTTACCGCACCGCCAGGGCGCCAACCGGTCAAGCGGCCGGTGGCCGGTGGCCGTTCGTTCTCGGGCATTCATGACCGGATGGGTCGAGGGGGGCACCACAGAGGGGGCAGGGCGGGCGACCGGACTCCACCAGTTGGGTGGCATGGATAGCGAACGCTCCCGCTTGTTCCCGGGTGATGGCGATCCGGACCATCGCTCCTGTCTCGTTCTCTGCCACCAGCTCCTCGATCACGATGACCACCCGGTCGTCGTCCTCGTCGTAGGAGACGCCGATGGTCCCAACAGCCCACGCCGGGTCGGTGGGCTCTTCGAGGACGACGTCTTCGGGGAGGTGGCCGGGCCGCTCCTGATCCCGGACGATCCTGGCCAGGTAGTCGGCCAAGATGGCGACCTGCTGCTTCTCGATCTTCAGGGTCAGCAGTACCGGTCCCTGTCGACACTGGAGGAGGAACAGGCGTTGGCCCGGCTCTCCGATCGCCCCTACCGTGAACCGGTCGGGTGACGAGAAGTCGTGTCCCTCGCTCATCGGTTCACTCCACTCATGAGATCGCCAGTTCGGCGAGGGACGAGGTGCTGTTGACGCACAGCACGTGGAGCCCCGGTGTCGCTGTATGCCAGCGCAGTCACCGAGCAAGGAGAGATCACCAACCGCTGGAAGAGGTCGAGGTGGGTGCCGGCTGCTGCTGCCGTTGCCGCCTTGATGGTGTCGGCGTGCGAGACGGCCACGATGGTCTCACCGGGATGGGCGGCAACCAGCTTTGCGAGCGTCGAGGTCATGCGGGTCTGCATCTCGGCGAACGACTCGCCATCCGGGAAGCGGAACCCGCTGGGCCAACGTTGCACCTGGGCCCACTCCGGCTTCTTGGCCAGGGCCTTGAGCTCCATGCCGGTCCACGATCCGAAGTCGCACTCGAGCAGGCCGCGATCGGAGCGCACCCGGAGCCCGAGGCGGCGGGCGATGGGCCGGGCGGTCTCAAAAGTTCGTTCCAGCGGAGAGGCGTAGACGGCGACAGGGCCAGGGCTGTCTCCGGAGGCCAGGGTGCCGATGCGCTCGGCAACCGTCTCGGCCTGGGCCAACCCTTCCTGCGAGAGGTGGAGATCAGGCGCCCGGCCGGGCAGCACGGTGCCGGTGGTGGGTGTGCGGCCATGACGCACCAGGAGGACCACGGTGGGGCGAGGGGCGCCCCGTCCTCGTCGTGGTGCTCGGCTCCCGGACCGCACGCCTGATCTCGGTGCCGATCGGGGCGTCTTCGGGGTTGTCATCGGTTGGTTCTCCGCCGCCGTTGTGAAGGGGCGGGTGCGGATGGTCCGTCGGCTCGGCACGCCCATTGACCGTACTCTGTCCGGGTGCCGTCTCCGACGCCCTCCCGAGATGCCGAGTCTGAGCGTGATACCGACTCCTCCCGAGATACCGACCCCTCTCAACCCGCCGGGCTCGCCGCCCTGGCCCAGGAGATCGAGTCGTGCCGGGCTTGTCCCCGGTTGGTGGCATGGCGTGAAGCGATCGCCGAGGAGAAGCGGGCCTCGTTCGCCGACCAGACCTACTGGGGCCGCCCCGTCGCCGGGTTCGGGGACCCCCAAGCCCGGCTCGCCATCATCGGGCTGGCTCCGGCAGCCCACGGTGCGAACCGCACCGGACGGGTGTTCACCGGGGACCGGTCGGCTGACTGGCTGGTGAGCGCTCTGTGGCGGGCCGGCTACGCCAACCAGCCCATCAGTGTCTCTGTCGACGACGGCCTCGTGTTCGACGGCGCGTGGATGACGGCTGCGGTCCGGTGCGCGCCACCGGCCAATAAGCCGACTCCGGACGAGCGCGACCGATGTCGTCCGTACCTCGTCCGTGAGCTCGATCTGTTGTCCGACCTTCGGGTGATGGTGGTCCTCGGCCAGTTCGCCTACCAAGTGGTGGCCGTCCTGTTCGGTCTCCGGCCACGACCGAAGTTCGGTCACCTGGTCGAGGCTCGGCTTCCCGATGGCCGAACGCTGTTGTGCTCGTATCACCCGAGCCAACAGAACACGTTCACCGGCGTGCTGACCGAGCCGATGTTCGACGCGGTCTTCGCTCGGGCTCGTGAGCTCGGAGCGTGACAGGCGCTGTCCGCACAGGCATGCCCACCGGAACGAGCACCCGCGTTCTCGACATGGATGGCCTGGTGCTCTGTACCGATTCCTCGGGTATGGCGACCCGGCTCTCATCCAACTCTGCTCCTCCGGGACCCCGGTTTCGCCAGAAAGAAATCGTGCGTGTGCTTGACAAGATCAAGAACCTGGAGTTAGATGCGACCACGACCAGTTTGGGAAACAAAGAGTGTGTACCATCTGATCGAGACAGTACGAAACACCAGATTTACCAACACAGTTTCACCAACTACAGCGAAAGCAGGGGGATGTACATGTTCCGGGGACGTCGTAGCACAGCAGCAACCCGCGATGCCCAGGCTGAGAATTCTCAATCTGGGAAAGTTCTCGCGGGGGGGGGGGGTGGGGAGTAACTCCCTAAGTTTTTCCCACGCAGAGTCGCGTAATTCTCACTTTACCGGCGGCATTGCCCGCCGGTTTTTCGCGGCCGTAGCGGCAACGCTCCTGGTCATAGGAGTGGTCGCCGGATCGGTGGCTGGGATTGGGGTGGGTGCCGCTAGTGCGGCTACCCCGCTATCAGTGACCACAACCTCGCCACTGCCCTTGGCCCCGCTGAACACCCCCTACAGCACCACCCTGGCTGCAACTGGTGGGACCGGGAGCTACGCCTGGAGCGTTGCCTCAGGCTCCACCTTGCCTAGCTGGCTAAGCCTGAATTCGTCGACCGGGGTGCTGTCGGGGACACCCACCGCGGATGCCACGGCCACGTTTGCGGTCACCGTCACCGACTCGGCCAGCCCAGCTGACACCGCTACCTCGGGGCAGCTCACGCTCTATGCCGGCAACGGCGGCACCGAGCCGTTCTCACTCAACATGACCTCGGGCAGCTGGACGGTCCTCGCTAGTGCGGCGCCCAATCCCTATCCGGCCGGGACGACCGTCACCCTCAGCGGCCAGGTCGATCCGTTGACCGGTGCCATCACCGATGCATCACTGAGTGATCTGCCGCAACAGACCCTCTGCATCACCACGCCGGCAGGATGCACGAAATACATCCAGCAGGAGGTCGACCCGGGTACGGCCACGGGCCAGATTCACTCAGACGGCAGCATCACGTTTAACGACAGCCTCACGTACGTGCTCGACGTCCTCAATCCCATCGTCACCCAGTGCGAGTCGACCCCGATCAACATGGTCTTCCAGTCGACCGCCCCCTATGACACCACCACCGGTGATGTGACGCTGGTGGCCACCAACTACAACATCCCCAACTTTACCGACGTGCCCGGGGATCCCAATGGGTGTAACTCGCTCGTCTCCGGCGCACTCGATAACAACAGTCCGCCCGGCACCGGGGTGGCAGGGAGCACCAACAACAACACCACGCTCAATCTCCAGGGCACTGGTCTTCCCATCCCACCACCACCGGGGAAGACCACCACGAACGTGCTCACGGCCAGCCCCACTAGCCCGCAGCTGACAACGACTTCGGTGACCCTGACCGACACGATCAGCTCGGGAGGCAGCACAGCCACCGCTGCCACGGGCACCATCGACTTCATGGCTAACGGCAGCGTGATTGGCACTGAACCGGTCAGTAACGGAGGCGCCACTTACACGACAACGACGTTGCCGAGCCAGACCAACCAGCTCACCGCGGTCTACTTCGGCGATCTCAACTACTCCGGCAGTACCTCGCCAGCCGTGCCCTATGCGATCCAACCACTGCCATCGGTCACGTTGAACTTGCCCACGGCGGTCGAGCTGTCGTCACCCACCCCGAGCCCGATGTCGGTCACTATCACCAACCCCTCGACGAGTCAGAGTTGGAGTTCCAACTACCTCCAAATGAGGATCAATAACCCGAACGGATTTGAATCTGGCGATGCGACAGTCGCCTACCAAGACAGCGCAGGCGATTGGTGCCAGATGCCAACAACGTTCAGTGGCGGCAATCTGTTCGTATACTTCAGCGGTTTCGCAACCTCATGCGGCACACCACCCAGCTCGTTCTCGCTTGCTCCCGGAGCTTCGATCACCCTCAATCTCCAGATTTCACTGACGTACGATCCCAATGAGTATGGTCCCGGCGCTGGGGGTCAGGGGGCGCAAGTCTTTGCAACGCTCTACAACGGGACCTGTACTGACCCAACGGACCCATACGACACGTGCACCCCGTCCGACAGCCCGTTCAACTCCATCGCGCCGACGCCAACTGGCGCTCCCGAGGCCATTGGCACGTTCACGATGACCTATGGGGCACGATCCCCGGTTACCTGGAAACCCACCACCGTACCGACAACACCGGTGCCAGAGGGCTACCAGATCGAGCCATTCGGCTTCGGGCGTGTCGTCACGGCCGCATCGGATCCGTACGGCATCATGCCCGCTCCGACAGGGTCGCTTACATATCTCGTTGACGGCGTGCAGGTCGCTACAAGCAACGTGCAAAATCTAGCCGGCGTCGTCACCCCGTACGAGATCTATCTCTCTACTGCCGGTCTGACTCCAGGGACCCACACCATCACGTTCGAGTACTCCGGTGACCCGGTCTACTCCCCGAGCTCGTACTCGCAGACGTTCACAGTGGCGCCACCGGCTCCAGGCACATCGTTCGTCTGTGAGACCACCGACTCGTCCGATCCAACGCTCAATGCGTCGGTGGTGGCCGTGGCCACTGTGCCAAGTCTGGCAACGAGCGGTTCGACCGTGCCGGTCAGCGCTCTCGATCTGACGCTGAACATCGACCCGGGTGATGGTTCGCTTGCGACTTTTGCGCCTGTGAGCAACGCCACCATCGGGCTCTCTCCTGGTGGCGGGACCATCACGCCTCCGTCGGTGACTCCGACGAACGCCAACGGCATTGACTCGGTGAGCTGGACCGGGCTGTCTTCCACGGTGCCGATCTCCGGCACACCGGGCACCGTCGTCCCGGTTGCTATTTCATCCCTGAGCATCACGAGCGGATCCGGGGGCATCTCCTACGCCTGCAACCCGACCGACCCGACGGCACCAGCCGTTGTGCAACAGGTCACCGTGTCGGGCACCACGCTGACAGCGAGCCCAAGTGGTTCAGCCGCTGTCGGTGCATCGGTGACGCTGACCGCAACGGTGTTTCCGACCCCTTTTTGCTCCGCTCAGAATTTTCCGATTCTTGGACAGGTAGACTTCTTCGACGGAACGACCGATATCGGGACGGTAGGGTTGCCGTGTTTCTATCATCAAGGCCAAACTGGTGCCGGTATCGCCACGCTCACCACAACGTCCCTGGCCCCCGGTGACCACACACTGACGGCGGTATGGAGTGGCGGTGGAACGCCAATCCAAACCTCTGCTCCGGTCAACTTCCAGGTCGGCACGGCATCTGCGGTGACCACCCAACCGACCAACCAGACGACCAGTGCCGGTGCAACCACAACGTTCACGGCAGCAGCCAGTGGGAGCCCGACCCCAACGGTCCAGTGGCAGGTGTCTACGAACGGAGGATCGACATGGTCCAACATCAGTGGTGCCACCTCTGACTCCTACACCACACCAGCTACTACAGCATCAGACAGCGGCAATCAATACCAGGCCGTATTCAGTAACTCTGCAGGACCAGCTGCTACTACCAATCCAGCCACACTGACGGTCATCGCACCGTCGACCACTGGCTATCGAATGGTCGCCTCCAACGGTGCCGTGTCTACCTTCGGGAACGCTGGAAACTACGGCTCTGAAGCTGGACAACCGTTGAATGCCCCCATCGTCGGCATGGCAGCAACCCCTGACAACAAGGGCTACTGGCTCGTCGGCGCTGACGGAGGCATCTTCACCTTTGGCGACGCTGGTTACTACGGCTCAGAAGGCGGCCAGCACCTGAACCAGCCCATCGTGGGCATGGCAGCAACCCCAGATGGGAAGGGCTACTGGCTGGTTGCCTCCGACGGAGGGATCTTTTCCTTCGGTGACGCCGCCTTCTACGGATCGGAAGGCGGTCAACACCTGAACGCTCCAGTCGTTGGTATGGCAGCAACTCCTGATGGAGGTGGTTACTGGCTGGTGGCTAGTGACGGCGGCATCTTCACCTTCGGCGACGCCGCCTTCTACGGTTCAGAAGGCGGTCAGTCGCTGAACGCCCCCGTGGTCGGTATGGCGGCAACGCCTTCTGGCAACGGCTACTGGCTGGTCGCCAAGGACGGAGGGGTGTTCACCTTCGGCAATGCCGCTTTCAACGGCTCGGCATCTGGTCAGTCCAATGCCCCGGTGGTCGGCATTATCCCAACCTCGAACGGTGGCGGCTACTGGCTCGGAGCACAGGACGGTGGCCTCTTTACCTTCGGCAACGCCCCGTTCAACGGCTCGGGAGCGGGTAGCTTCACCGCCCCGGTCGTTGCCATCGCACCGTAGGGAGAACCACGAAGGACGTGAGGCTCGCTGTCCCTGGGAGCTTGTTTCTGGCCCCAGGGACAGCGAGCTCACGGACGACAAGAACGCCAACAGATCGCCACAGGAACCCAGCGCCCCCAGCTTGGGAACCGGCTCACAGTGTGTGGTCCCCCGCCCCCTAACCCCGGACGGGGGACCACACCATCTCCAGAGACTCAGCAGAGAAGCACCCCGGCTCGGCGCCTCCTGGGTCGTCTCCCTGACTTTGAGGTCGAGCGGATAGGCATGCTGGGCTCGCCGCCCCCAGCCGGTGCATTGCGGCGTTGTCGTCGTCAGGCATGGCTCCGACATGGCCTTCCTCCTCCGCCTTACCCTGCTTGCCTGGAGAACGGCTCCCTGATCCAACCTGCCTATCCGCTCGACCTCTTTGTCTTGGTTTTCCAAGGTATAAAGCTGTAACCCTTGAAAAACTTTCTGCGTTTTCAAGGAGGAGCAGGTTCGCGCTCCCCTCGAAGAGGTTGCCGCGGCCGAGATCACATCTTTGATCACCGGCCTGCACTGTGGGTGGCCGACAATCTTGCCGTTGTCTCGGCAGCTGTTGATTGCGCTGGTGGGCGGCGAGGGAGTTGCTCGACATGGTGGCGCGCTGGACCTGACTGGAGGGGGTGCCGAGAACCGCAGCGGCATCGAGTTGGGCTGCGAAACCGTTCTGTAGTGCTCTACGGGACGTCTTGCTATGACCTGCGTATCAGTTTAGTAGTTGTACGCGAAACAGTATAGTAGGTGCGTGGTGAAGAACGGCAGACGCAGCGCAGAGACGATCAACGAACCTCGCTACGTGCGACGCGTCGTGGACAACGAGCTCGACGAGCTGTTTGCCGGCCTGCCGGCCATTGCCCTCGAAGGCCCCAAAGCCGTCGGCAAGACTGCCACCGCCCTGCAGTGGGCAACCACGGTCTACCGGCTTGATGACGACGCCGAGCGCACGATCGCCCAAGCCGACCCATCACGGCTTGTCGAGGGTGTTCCGCCCGTCCTGATCGACGAGTGGCAGCGCCTTCCCGAGTCGTTCGATCGTGTCCGGCGGGCAGTCGACGATGGCGCCCAGCCAGGGAGCTACCTCCTGACCGGTTCGGCGTCACCAACCGACCCCCCGACGCACTCCGGAGCTGGGCGAATCGTCCGGGTACGGATGCGGCCCATGACCCTCGCCGAGCGTGGCGTCGACTCGCCGACCGTGAGCCTGGGCGCGCTCCTTGCTGGTGGTCGTCCGCCTGTGACGGGTCGCACCCAGGTCGGTCTCGAGCGTTATGTGCACGAAGTGCTTGCGTCGGGCTTCCCTGGCATCCGCAGCTTGCCGGATCGGCTGTTACGGGCACAGCTCGACGGTTATCTCGAGCGCATTGTCGACCACGACTTCGAGGAGCTTGGTCGAGAGGTGCGACGACCGGCAACGCTCCAGCGTTGGATGCAGGCATATGCGGCAGCAACCGCGACGACGGCTTCGTACGAGAAGATCCGTGATGCAGCGACGAACGAGCGAGGCGAGAAGCCAACGAGAGCGACGACTCAGCCCTACCGGGACGTACTCGAGCGGTTATGGATTCTCGACCCTGTCCCAGCCTGGCTCCCGACTCGCAACCGGCTTGTGCGGCTCTCATCGCCTCCCAAACACCATCTTGCCGACCCGGCGCTGGCGGCACGCCTTCTTGGGGTCGATGCCACAGCGCTGTTACAGGCGCGACCTGCAGGTCCTCCGATACCGCGGGAGGGGACACTTCTCGGAGCGCTCTTTGAGTCACTCGTGACGCTATGTGTCCGCGTCTACGCACAGGCCGCTGAGGCGCGCACCAGCCATCTCCGGACTTGGAGCGGTGATCGAGAGATCGACCTCATCATCGAACGCGGCAGCGGCGTGCTCGCGCTCGAGGTAAAGCTAGGCCAGACGCCTGACGACCGGGACGTGCGTCATCTCCTCTGGCTCCACGACCAGCTCGGCGATGATCTGATCGATGCCCTGGTCGTCACGACCGGGCCGGCAGCGTACCGACGTTCGGACGGGATCGCCGTCGTACCGGCGGCACTGCTCGGTCCCTGAGAGTCGCCGCCTGCGCTCTCCAGCACGCCCGTCGTGCATCGGGAAGCCTTCGTGCCGCATCTCACAAGATCTCACATGTTGCCGCGCCATGGGTCGATCACATCGATCCCCGTGTCCTTGAAGTCCTTGAGGTTACGGGTGGCCAGGGTCGCCTCCCGTGTCCGACAGATAGATGCGATCTGTGCATCGAAGCCATCGATGGGCGTCCCGGCCCGGTCACGACGACCGACGATCCCGACGTACTCCACTGCTGCCGCCGCGTCGAAAGGCAGGACGTGCTCCGCGAACCTGGAGAACACGTCGTCTGCAGTGGTCTTCAGTAGGTCCTTGCGGCGGCCATCGGGCAGTCGTTGGATGCCGTAGCCGATCTCTGCAAGCGTGATCGACGTTGTGTACAGCTCCGTGGCGCTGCGCGCTCGCACCCAAGCCGCAACCACCGGCGACGGGGCAGGCTTCATCAGCTCTGACGCAACGTTGGTGTCGACGACGATCACGTACGGAGGTCAACGGCCCGAGCCGGAGTCGTGCGCGGTGGCAGATCGAGCTCGACTCCGCCGAGATCGCTGAAGCGGTTCAGCAAGGTGGTGAACAGACCCTCTGGCGTGTTCGGCTCGCCGACGGCATCGATGAGAATGGCGCGTATCTCCGCCTCCATCGACCGGCCATGGCGGGCCGCTCTGACCCGCAGCCGATCCCTCACCTGGTCGTCGAGACCTCGAATGCTCACTGCTGCCACGATGGACCCCCTAAAGTGCTAGCAATGCTATCAGTCTACCGGAGGCAACCTCCGGAGCAGCCACGCTCACGCCTGTCCTACTCCTGTGATACCGTCCTGCCATGGCACAGCGCGAGAGACGGTCCGTGTCACTTCCACCCACGCTTGCCCGTGCAATCGATACCGCCGCGGCAGCCAGTGGCACCACGTTCAGCGCCTGGCTGGCTGAGAGTGCCGCCCACCGGCTTCGGCTCGAAGCAGGCCGGCACGCTATTGCCGAATGGGAACAAGAAGAAGGGCCGCTCACACCAGACGAGCTGGCCGATGGTCACGCTCGGGCTCGGGCGTTGCTCGGGCGCTCCGCTGCCAAACGCCCGTCACGGCGTTCGGCGTAGGAGGTTCTAGGTTTGTGGGGGTCACGTACGACACCGGCGCACTGATCGCTGGGGAACGGAACGATCGGCGCATGTGGGCACTGCACGCCGGACTTCTCGCCGAAGAGGTCGTGCCGGTTGTACCCGCTCCCGTCCTGGCAGAAGCATGGCGAGGCGGGTCCCGCCAGGCGAGTCTTTCCCGTCTTCTGGCTCTCTGCGACGTGGAGGAGATGAGCGAGGAGCAGGCTCGCCACGTCGGTGTCCTCGCAGGCAAAGCACAACACGACGACATCGTCGACGTGACGGTGGTCGAAGGAGCACTTCGACGTGACGACGGCGTGGTGACCTCGAACGAAGAGCACATCCGTCGAATCGCCAGGGCCGCCGGCCGCCGGCTCCGCATCGAAACGGTCTGAGCTTCTGCGTGGTCACTTCTTCTCCCTGATACCCCGGCTTACCGACGCAACCCGGCTTGCCGGTGATGGTAGGGAGTGGGGAGGTCGAAGCAGGGTCAGGTCGGGGAAGGGAGGCGGCGCGGCATCGGCACTGCTGTTTCCGGCCAGCGGCGGCGGCTCACCCGGGCCAGTTTGCGCAACAGCTCGATGGCTCCGGGGTCCTCGTCGCCCGGGCGGGTCTCGACGGCGCCGTCGTCGATCATCCCTTGTAACAGATCCCGTCCCTTCTCGGTCCGGACGATGGTCAATGTCCAGTCGTTGAAGGCACCGATGCCACCGGTGGAGATGTCGGCGTGCTCGGCGGCGAAGTCGGGACACGAGGTGCACCCCTCCCGGGTCCAGGCGTGTGCCTCTTTGAGCGGGATCTCGTGGTAGCCGCCGTCCCGGGTCCAGATCTGGAAGACGCCCTTGATGTTCATCTTCGCGATGTCTGCCCGGAAGATTCCGTACTTTGCTTCGAACAGCTCGGGGAAGATGGCGTCGTCGAACGTCTTCGAGCACATGAGGCCGATGGTCAGTGACAGCCGTCGGGCGATCTTTCCTGCTTTGCGGGCGGCCATCACCGGGGGTGCGGACGCCTGGCAGCCCATGCCCACCAGGGCGATCCGTTCGGCGCCCCCCTCGATGGCCTTCGGGTAGGCCAGGGGATTGGCCGAGTAGGTGTACCGGGAGCCAGCGGCGGCGAGCACCTCGGCCCGAGTGGTGGCGACACCAGGGACGGCCTTCCAGGTTCGTCCGTCTCCCTCGAGCTGCGAGACGAGAGCGGCGTCGATGATGTCGTGCTCGAGTGCCCAGATCAGGAGAGCCGAGACCAACCCACCGTCCTGGCCGGCGGTCTGGATGTCGGGGTCGGTGGCTCTGACCAGGAGGATGTCGGAGGAGACCCCGGCCACTTCCTCGGTAGTCCGCTCCCTCCCGAACAGGTGTGTCTCGATCTCCGGCTCCCATAGCCGGAACCTCGGGCACGCCCGGGTGCACATCGTGCACCCCTTGATCCCGTGGGTGCAGTCCTCGGGACCGCCGTCGGCATCGATGTGGAAGGGCTTGTACTTCCCGCCGGTGTCGTCGTAAGAGAGGACGTCGTGCGGGCAGGCGACGATGCAGCCGGCGCAGCCGGTGCACAGTCCCGACGTCACGACCTCACGGTAGAGCTCGGCCCATTGTGGCTTCTCGGGAGGCATAGGAACCACCCTAGTAACGCTCTGACCTCCCTATGGGTCCATTCGCAGCGATACTTCGGCTACCAGCGGCCCGTACCAACGGTGCCTCAGCCACATCGGCAAGCCACCTTGGCCACCTGCATGGCACGGTCTCAGAGATAACCCTGATCAACCTAGTAACACTTTCATAAAAAATGTAAATTCTCTGCTACGTCGCTGCTGGGCATATACTTTATGACCGATGCCCGAGCTTCCCGAGGTGGAGTTCTACCGACAACTGGCGATGATGGCCTGTCATCGAACGGTGGTGTCGCTCGCCACCCCCGATCCATGGTTTCTGAAAGAAGGGACGACGACCGCAACGCTGTGTCACGTCTTGATTGGGCATCAGTTCGTTGGTGCCCGGCGGCACGGGAAGGTGCTGCTACTCGACACCGATACGGACGAGACGATCGGCATGCGGTTCGGCATGACCGGCACACTCGTCGTCGACGGGCAGGCTGCTCTTGACAAGTTGATCTACGCACCGAAGCGGTCCGACTCGGCGTGGGACCGGCTCACGCTCTGCTTCGAGGACGGTGGCTCGTTCGTTGTCCACGACCCTCGGCGATTGGGCGGCGTCATGCTCAACCCGGACATGTCGAAGCTCGGCCCCGATGCCGCCTCGATCACCGTGCCACAGCTGGCCGAGGCGTTGGCCGGGACGAGCGTCCCGCTGAAGGGCCGTCTTCTCGATCAGTCGAGGGTCGCAGGTATCGGCAACCTGGTAGCGGACGAGTCCTTGTGGAGGGCGGGCCTTTCGCCTATCCGCCCGGCGAGCTCGCTCGACACTTCGGAGATCACTGAGTTGAAGAAGCACCTCGAACAGACGTTGATCGACCTCCAGGAGCGGGGTGGCTCGCACTACGGCGATCTCATGGACGAGCGTCGTCACGGTGGTCGGTGCCCGAAGGACGGCACGGAGATGAACCGGTCCGAGATAGGGGGCCGGACCACCTGGTGGTGCTCGTTCCATCAAGTCTGAGCCGTTGGAATCCTGACACGTCCGGGTCTGTGAGGACGGGGTGCGATTCCTCTCGGGCTACGGGGTCGGTTAGACCGGGACGACGGTGATGAACTTCTCAAGTCCCGTGAAGTCCTCGGCATTTCTGGTGGCTAGCGCTGCGTGGTTGGCTGCGGCTGTAGCGGCGATCAGCAAATCCATGGACCGTGCTCTGGGCTTGCGACCTGCCCGGGCTGTCTCTGCCGCGATACGACCGTAGGCGGCCGCAACCGTGGCATCGACGGGGAGAGGGTCGAATTCTCGCTCGAGTACTGCCAGGCGCCGAAGTCGTTCTGCACGAACCGCATCATCGTGAGCCACTAGCACACCGAAGTGGAGTTCGGCGAACGTGATGGCGCTGACTGCCAGCTCGTTACCCAGTGTGTCGGGTCGTGGCCCGATGAGAACGGATGTGTCGAGGACGGTCCTCACGTGCGGGTCCAGGGGTCGGTCGGCATGGCATCGAACTGGTGCACGTCCTCATCCCATGTTCGATCATCGGACGGGCCGTCGAACAGTTCGTCGATGTCGTCCAGACGTCGCCAATACCCTCGCTCGGGCGGCACTAGCCGTGCCGCCGTTCGCCCATTCACGGTGACGACGATCACGTCGCCGTTCTGAACTCGACGGACCAGGGCACTCGCATCCTGCCGTAGCTCTCGTAACCCAACGGACTCTGCTGTCATGAATCAACTATAGCACATGTGCTACTTTGGGCCGGCGCTCTCCAGCTCCGCCAGCACTTTGTCGGCATGGCCGTCGGCCTTGACGTGGTACCAGGGGCGGAGGACCTTCCCGTCCGGGCCGATGAGGAAGGTGGAGCGGATGACCCCGATCGACTTCTTGCCGTAAAGGGTCTTCTCGCCCCATGCTCCGTATGCCTCGCCGACCGAGTGATCCTTGTCGGTCAGCAGTGAGAACTTCAGCCCGTACTTGGATCGAAAGGCCTGGTGCTTCTCGGCGCTATCGGCAGAGATCCCCACGACCGGCACCTTCGCCTTCGAGAATGCCCGGAGGTTGTCGTTGAACTGGCACGCCTCCTTGGTGCACCCCGGCGTGTCGTCCTTGGGGTAGAAGTACACGACGACCGGGTTCCCGGCGAAGTCGGCCAGTGAGACGTCCTTCCCGTCCTGATCGGTCAAGGTGAACGTGGGGGCTTTGTCGCCGGCGGCGAGCTTTCCCATGGGGTGGTGTCCCTTCTCGTATGACGACCGGCTCCTCTGGACCGGTTGTCCCGGTATGACAGTCCTCACTGTGCCATACGGCCGGCCGTACACCAGCGGCCCAGACAGGGATGCCGCATGACCGCCGCATCAGCGGCCCAAACGGTGCCACGGGTGCCGGCCTATGCCTTGGGCCCTGGCGTGGCAGCGATGGGAGAGAGAGGGCGAGGACGCCACCGTCAGCGCTGTCGTTTCACCTCTTCACCTGCGCTGATTGCGGCATGCCGCTGGTGTTGGGCACTCCCGGGGTACACTGGCGACCGTCATCCAGCTCGAGGCTGGGTGACGGGGTCTTCCTCACCCTGTTCTTTCGCCCGCCAACTGGTGCAGCGGAACCACCCGAGGCGGGCCCACATCCGCCCCTTCTGCCGACCGGGCGGAAACCGACCGTCGGCCGCACACGTCGGCACCGAACAGATGAGAGAGCAAGACATCCCTATGACTTCCACAATTAGACGGCCTGAACGCGCCGATTCTTCTTCCGGTCCCTTTTCTCCCGACGATTCCTCAGGTTCCGAGTTCACCGATGCTGTGCCGTTCGACAGCCTCGGCGTCGATCCTGGGTTGGTGAAGGTCCTCGCTTCCCAGGGCATCACGACGGCGTTCCCCATCCAGGCGATGACCGTGGCGGACGCCCTGGCCGGACGCGACGTCTGCGGTAAGGCCAAGACCGGTTCGGGCAAGACGCTCGCCTTCGGGGTCCCCCTGTTGCAGCGGACCATGGACAATGGCGCTACCGAACCCGGACGCCCCCGAGCCCTGGTGTTGGTGCCGACTCGAGAGCTGGCGGTGCAGGTGCACGACGTGCTGGAGCCGCTGGCCCACTCGGTCGGTCTTCGGACCGTCGCCGTCTACGGCGGTGCCGACATCGATCGCCAGGTGAAGAAGTTGCGGCGCGGTATCGACGTGGTCATCGCCACGCCGGGCCGGCTGATCGATCTCGGTGATCGCGGCGAGCTGTCCGTGGCCGACATCGAGACGCTCGTGCTCGACGAGGCGGATCGTATGGCCGACATGGGGTTCATGCCCCAGGTGGAGTGGGTGCTGCGCCGCTTAGAGCGCGACCATCAGACGCTGCTGTTCTCGGCGACGTTGGACGGCGCGGTTGACCGGTTGGTGTCTCGCTATCTCACCGACCCGGTTCTTCACGAGGTCGCCTCCCCCCAGACGACAGTCGAGGCCATGGAGCACCGGTTCCTGCAGGTCCACCAGATGGACCGGGTCAAGGTTGCCGCAGCCATCTGTCGGAACGTGACGAAGTCGATCGTCTTCGTGCGGACGAAGCGAGGTGCTGACCGGCTCGTCGAGCAGCTTCGGAAAGAGGGTGTGGACGCCGCCGCCATCCACGGGGATCTGCGCCAGGTCAATCGCGAACGGACGCTCGGGGACTTCTCGGACGGGAAGCTCCCGGCGCTGGTGGCGACCGATGTCGCCGCCCGGGGCCTCGACATCGACGCGGTCGACGTGGTCGTCCACTTCGATCCGCCCGAGGACCACAAGGCGTACCTCCATCGTTCGGGCCGGACGGCCCGGGCCGGCGAGGCAGGCGTGGTAGTGACCCTCGTGCAGTGGAACCAGATTCTCGAAGTGGAGCGGATCCAGACCCGTATCGGCCTGAAGATGCCGATCGTGGAGATCTTCTCCAACGATCCACGCCTGGCCAATCTGGCCGAGTGGCAGCCGTCGAAGGACGCAGCCTGACCGCTTCCCGTCATACGAGGTCGGTAGGCGAGTCAGCGTCTTCATCGTCGACGCCAGTGCCGAGGCCGAGGCTTCCATGGGTCATCGTCCAACACGTCCCCTACGAGGGCCCCGGGCTGATCGGGCAGGCTCTGTGCGAGGCCGACTTTCCTTACCAGGTCATCCGGCCCGATCTGGGTGATGCGTACCCATCGACGAGCGACCTCGGTGGCCTGGTGGTCATGGGCGGTCCCATGGGTGTCGATGACGAGGCCGATCACCCGTGGCTGGTGGCGGAACGGACACTGCTGGCGTCCGCGGTGGCCCTGGGCCTTCCGGTGCTCGGCGTGTGCCTCGGGGCACAGCAGTTGGCCGCTGCCCTCGGAGCGCCGATCACCACCGGACCCGCTCCCGAGATCGGAACGGGGACGGTCACGCTCACTGCCGCTGGTCGTCTCGACCCGGTGCTGGGTCGAGAGTACGGAGGGTTGGCCGAACCGGCGATCCCCTGTGTCCACTGGCACCAGGACACGTTCGCCATCCCTGATGGCGCCGTCCATCTGGCCGCCACACCTGCCTTTCCCAACCAGGCGTTCCGGATGGGCGCTCGGGCCTACGGACTGCAGTTCCACGTCGAGGTGGATCGGGAGCTGGCCCAGGCATGGGCGCCTCTGCTGCCCGAAGGATCCTCGTTCGACCCGGCGCGGCTGGCTCAGGTGGAGACCGTCGGGCAACGGCTGCTGCGCCGGTTCGTATCGCTGCCGCCGGGCCCACCCCTGCTCTGACGGCGGTTCAGCATTGGGCCTCTTGGCTCACTCTCCGGCCATCTGTCGGAGCATGTACGGGAGGATCCCGCCATTGCGGTAGTACTCGGCCTCCATGGGCGTGTCGATGCGCAATCGGGCCGAGAACTCGACGGTTCGCTCGCCGTCGACGGCGCGTACGAAGACCTCCTTGGGCACCTCACCGTCGTTGAGCACGGAGATCCCGGTGATCTCGAAGACCTCGTGCCCGGTGAGGCCGAGCGTGCCGGCGTTGTCACCGTCCGCGAACTGCAACGGCAGGACGCCCATGCCGATCAGGTTGGAACGGTGAATCCGCTCGTAGCTCTCGGCGATCACCGCCACGACGCCCAACAGCGAGGTCCCCTTGGCGGCCCAGTCCCGGGACGAGCCCGAGCCGTACTCCTTCCCAGCCAGCACCACCAGCGGCGTGCCCTCGGCGGCGTAGCGCATGGCGGCGTCGTAGATGCTGGTCTGCTCACCGCTGGGGAGATGGAGCGTCACCCCGCCTTCGGTACCGGGCGCCAGGTGGTTGCGAAGGCGGATGTTGGCGAACGTGCCCCGCATCATGACCTCGTGGTTGCCACGACGGGCGCCGTAGGAGTTGAAATCACCCTGGGCCACCTCGTGCTCTGACAGGTACTGCCCGGCCGGTGTCGACGGGCCGATGTTCCCTGCCGGGGAGATGTGGTCCGTGGTGACGCTGTCGCCCAGCACGGCCAGTACGTAAGCGCCCTCGACGTCGGTGACCGGGGCCGGGTCATGGGGAAGGTCTTCGAGGAACGGCGGCCGCAGCACGTAGGTCGAGCTCGCTGTCCCAGGTGAACGTGTCGCCGGTGGCGGTCTCGACCGCTTGCCACCGCTGGTCGCCGTCGAACACCGCCCCGTAGCGCTGGCGGAACATGTCCGAGGTCAGAGAGGTTCGGATGGCCTCGGTGACCTCCTCGGCGGTGGGCCACAGGTCGGCCAGGTACACCGGCGCACCGTTCGAGTCGGTCCCCAGCGCGTCGGTGTCCAGGTCGATGTCCATGGTGCCGGCAAGGGCATAGGCAACCACCAGTGGCGGCGAGGCAAGGTAGTTCATCCGTACGTCGGGATGGATCCTGCCCTCGAAGTTCCGGTTTCCCGACAGGACCGAGACCACCGACAGGTCGCCCGTCTGGACGGCCTCGGACACGCCGGCCAAGAGCGGTCCGGAGTTGCCGATACAGGTGGTGCACCCGAATCCGACGAGGTCGAAGCCCGCCTCTGCCAACGGCGCAGTGAGGCCGGCCCGGTCGAAGTAGTCCATGACGACCCGTGATCCCGGGGCCAGCGTGGTCTTCACCCACGGCTTGGGCCGCAGGCCGCGATCGACGGCCTTGGCCGCCAGGAGTCCTGCTGCCAGCATGACCTGGGGGTTGGAGGTATTGGTGCAGCTGGTGATGGCGGCCACCACCACATGACCGTCCTCGATGTCGGCCGTCGCGCCGTCGGCCAGGGTGGCGGTCTCCTGTCGCTTGTCCCGGCCAAGCGCGTTGCGGAACGCGCGTCCCGGCGTCGGTCAGCGACACCTTGTCCTGGGGGCGTGAGGGTCCGGCGATGCTGGGGACGACGGTGCCGAGATCGAGCTCGATGACCTCGGAGAACACCGGCTCTTCACTCCCCCCGGCATCGTGCCAGAGCCCCTGCTCCTTGGCGTACGTCTCCACCAGGGCGATGTGATGCTCGTCTCTTCCCGTGAACCGCAGGTAGTCGAGCGTGACCTCGTCGATGGGGAAGATGGCACAGGTCGCCCCGTACTCGGGGGACATGTTGCCGATGGTGGCCCGGTTCTCGAGCGGCACGGTGGCGATGCCGGGGCCGAAGAACTCGACGAACTTGCCCACGACACCGTGGGCGCGGAGGAGTTGGGTGATGGTGAGCACCAGGTCGGTGGCGGTGGTACCGGTGGGCATCTCGCCGGTCAGCCGGAAGCCGACCACCGGGGGGAGGAGCATCGACAGCGGTTGGCCGAGCATGGCTGCCTCAGCCTCGATGCCGCCGACTCCCCAGCCCAGCACGCCGAGCCCGTTGACCATGGTCGTGTGGGAGTCGGTGCCCACCAGGGTGTCGCAGTATGCCCGTCCGTCCTGCGTGGCGAACACCACCCGTGACAGGTACTCCAGGTTGACCTGGTGGCAGATGCCAGTGCCGGGAGGCACGACCCGGAACCCGTCGAACGCCTGCTGGGCCCAGCGCAGCAGCTGGTACCGCTCGATGTTGCGCTGGTACTCGATGTCGACGTTCTGGTCGTACGCGCCAGGGACACCTGACACCTCGGCGATGACCGAGTGGTCGATGACCAGCTCCACCGGGACCAGCGGGTTGACCCGCGCCGGATCGCCCCCCAGCGCTGCGAGGGCGTCTCGCATGGCGGCGAGGTCGACCACGCCCGGCACCCCGGTGAAGTCCTGCATGAGGACCCGTTCGGGGGTGAAGGCAATTTCGGCACTGTCGGTTCCACCGAAGCCGTGGCGCTCGGGGTGACGGCCCCAGCCGGCGACGGCCTCGATGTCGGCGGGCGTGACGCTGAGCCCGTCCTCGTGCCGGAGGAGGTTCTCGAGCAAGACCTTGATCGAGTAGGGGAGCCTGCCCACGTCGAAACGATCGGCGAGCGCGCTGACACGGTAGATCTCGTAGGTCCGGTCACCGACGGCGAGGTCGGCTCGGGCACCGAAGCTGTTGGGGGCGTTCGAGGAGGAAGACGGAGCCATGGACCCATTCTGCTCGTCTCGGCAGCGATCGGCTAACCGGTGCCGCCGTCGATCAGGGCGTGGAGGTCAGGGGGCGGAGATCCGGGGGTGGAGGCGGGGAGGTCAGGGGGTGGAGGTCAGGGGGTGGAGGTCAGGGGGTGGAGGTCAAGGGGTCAGGTCCGGGTGCGGTAGCGCCAGACGGCCACCGGGACGAGCAGGACCAAGAACCCGATGGTCCAGGCCAGCGACTGGATGACCCAGGTGGCCGTCGGCCCCCCGAGCATCAGGTGGCGGCAGGCCGTCACGGTGACGCTCACCGGCTGGTAGGTGGCGAACCCCTGCAGCCAGCTGGGCATCGACTTGACGGGCACGAAGGCGGAGGAGGCGAAGGTCAGCGGGAAGAGCAAGGGGAACGACATGACCTGGGCGGTCTCGCTGTTGGGGGCGGAGAGGCCGATGGTGGCAAAACCCCAGGACAGGGCGTAGGCGAAGATGAGGATGATCCCGACCCCGGCGAGGTAGGGGAGCACCCCGGTGCTCGGGCGGAACCCGACGGCGAACCCGACGCGGTGATGACGATCATGACCAGGATGTTCCGGACCAGGTCGGCCGTGGTCCGGCCGGCCAGCACGGCAGAGCGGGCCATGGGCAGGGCACGGAACCGCTCGATCAGACCCTTCTGCAGGTCCTCGGCCAGCCCGATGCTGGTGCTCACCGCTCCGAAGGCCACGGTCTGGACGAAGATCCCCGGCATCAGGTAGTCGACGTAGTTGACGCCGCCGCCTGGATGGATGGCCCCGCCGAACACGTACCGGAACAGCAGCACGAACATGATCGGCTGGACGGTGGAGAAGAACAGTGCCTCGGGGATACGGGTGTAGGCGATGAGGTTCCGCTTCGTGATCGTCAGCGTGTCGGCGATGGCCCACTTGGCCCGGCCTGCCACCCCGGTGGACAGGGGAGCACCGGTGAGGGTGGGAACGGTGATCGTGGCGGTGCTCATGGCCTACCTCCGGCGTTGATCTTCTCGGCTGGCATCCCGCCCCGCTGGTCCGGGGGTGTCGTGGGCGTTTTCGCGTTCGTGTTCGTACTCGGGTCGTCCGGGTGCTCCTCCTCGGCTCGCCGTCCGGTGAGTGCCAGGAAGACATCGTCGAGGCTCGGCTCACGCAAGGTGAACGCGGTGGGGGTCGACCCCCTGTTGGTCGAGCGCCCGGAGCGCCTCCATGGCGGCTTCGGGCCCATTGTCCACGGTGACCTCCACCACGGTGCCGTTGGCGTTGGGGGCGTGGGAACCGACTTGGGTCCAGGACGGTAACGGCGCGTTGGGCGTCGTCGTGGTTATGCAGTCCGACCTCCAGCACGGTGGCGCCGAGGTCGGCCTTCAGCTTCGTCGGAGTTCCTTCGGCGATCACTCGCCCGTGGTCGACGACCGCCAGCTGGCTGGCGAGGCGGTCGGCCTCTTCGAGGTACTGGGTGGTGAGGAGGACGGTGGTGCCGCCGTCGACCAGGCTCTCGATCACCTCCCACAAGTCGTTGCGGCTCTGGGGGTCGAGGCCGGTGGTGGGCTCGTCGAGGAACAGCACGGTGGGTCTCGCCACCAAGGCGGCAGCCAGGTCGAGGCGCCGCCGCATGCCGCCGGAGTACGTCTTGAGTGGCCGATCGCCGGCGTCGCTGAGTTGGAACTGTTTGAGCAGATCGTCAGCTCGGCCGATCACCGCCTTCTTGGGCAGGTGGTTGAGCCGTCCCACCATGGTCAGGTTCTCCCGACCGGTGAGGTTCTCGTCGACGGCGGCATACTGCCCGGCCAGCCCGATCATGGTGCGGACGAGCGGGGCTTCTCTCGTGACGTCATGACCGAGGACCCGTGCCACTCCGCCGTCGGGCTTCAGGATGGTGGTGAGGACGCGGACGGCCGTGGTCTTGCCGGCACCGTTGGGTCCCAGCAGACCGAAGACCGTCCCTTCTTCGACGGAGAAGCTGACCCCGTCGAGGGCACGTACCTCTGGCTTGCCGGGAAAGGTCTTACGGAGATCGTCTGCCTCGATAGCGTGGGTCATGGCTTCCCGTCTGCGAGTAGCGGTCTTGGGTCCTGGTGCGCGGCAACTGACCGACTGTTCGTGCAGGAGCAGTTGGCGTGGCGCCGATGCGGCAACACCTTTACTTCTAGTTATCTTAATGATTAAAATAAAGCCGTGTCAAGACGCCGACCGTGCGCTCCCCGTTCATTGAAGCCGAAGGGGTTGTCGAAGCGAACCGGGTCGTCGAAGTCGCAATCGACCTCCGACGAAAGCCTTGATCCCCACCCTCCTCCGGTTATTCCTCCCGGACCACCCGGTACGCGCCCGCTGGCGGCAGCCATCCGGGCGTACCAAGTAGCGCTCGACGTGTTCGACGATGCCGTCGCCAACAGGCTCGGTCTCAACCGGACCGACTTCCGCTGTCTGGACATCATCGACCAGTACCAACCGATGACCGCTGGCGCTTTGGCAGAGGCCACTCGCCTGACCAGCGGAGCCATTACGTTCGCCATCGACCGACTGGAAGAAGCCGGGTTCGTTCGTCGGCTGCAAGACGAGAAGGACCGTCGACGAGTTCTGTTGGAGCTGGTGCCGGCAGCGCAACGGGAGGCTGCTCGCTACCACGAGCCGATGGTGCGTGACTTCAGGGCCGCCATGGCCAAGTACACGCCGAAGGAGATACAGGTCATCTGCGACTTCCTGACCGCGGCACGAGAAGCGTACGAGAGGAATGTTCCCGAGTAAGAGACGTTCCCAGGGCGCGACAGGGGAAAGAGAGGAACCGATGTCGGGAAGTAAGACCTCGACCCTCCCAAAGAAGGCTCAGCCCGGCAGCTGTATGTGGAGCTGACTGCGCATGGTGCCCATCACCGCCTGCGACAGCACTTCGCCACCGCCGGGCGAGATGTGCGTGCCGTCCTCCTCACGGACGTTGACCTCCTGTCCGTTGCTGATGATGTAGGGCGTGTACCCGCCCTGCGGTGTCCCGAGCACGCTGGTGCTGCTGAGGTAGGTGACGCTGGGGTTCTGCGCCGCCTGGGCCTGATAGATGGAGTCGAGGTTCTGCATGTCCGCATTGAGCCCCGGGTCCTGCATCGGCGGCATGCCCACCCAGATGACCTTGGCCCCGTTCGAGGCTGCCTCGGCCATGAAGCTCTGGACCCGTTGGGCGTAGATGGTGTTCCACTGCGCGGTGCCGTAGGGGATGTCGGGAGGGCCGGGGAAGTCCTGGTTGTCGTTGGCGCCGAGCATGATGACGACCACCTGCGGGTTGTACTTCGACAGATCGGTCTGTAGTTCGACCGGCCAGTTGTAGTAGTCGGGCCTGGTGAGACCGGTCGATACCTGTCCGTCGCCGGTGGCGGTGACCACACCGGTGTTGGCCAGGTCGTTGACGAGCGAGTCTTCGAGGTCGATGCCGAGCGAGTCGCCGATCACCAGGACCCGTAGTGGGGCGGCCGCCGTCGGCCTCTCGTACGCGGGCACGGTGGTGGTCGTGGTGGCGCCGGGGATCGTCGCCTTGGTCTGTTGGGACGGGGGTGGCTTCGGTTGCTTCCCGTGGGCACTGGGACCGGCGGTGAACGTGCCGGAGCCGTCGACCGGTTGGTTGCCGTGGCGCCCGAGCACCCCGTCGGCCACCGAGACGACGTGGGAGAGCCCGAGGTCCCGACTGACCGTGGCGATGGGGCGGAGCACGGCGAGCGAGATCGTGCGTCGAGTCCCGACCGGAGAGACTTGGGCGTTGTGTTGGAGAGTCGGCGCGTCGAGCAGCAGCCAGAGCGTGAAGGCGACCAACGAGACGATGAGGGCGTACGTCCACGGGACCCGGCGACGGGGCTGGGTGGCGTCGTCTTGGTCGTCGAGCTCTTGGCCGCGCTCCTCACCGGTTTCCTCGTCGGTGATCATGGCGTGTCCGGCGCGGCCATCAGAAGCGGTAGTAGATGAACGGGGCTACACCGGTGGGGCCGAGGGTGGTGATGACCAAAAGCCCGAGCCCGAGCCCGAGCACCTGCACCGCAGCTCGCTGGTTGGAGAAGTAGGACTGGACGCGTTGTGACACGTCTTTTGGCACGAACTGGACAGCGATGATGAAGACCACGGTGATCACCAGCAGCGGCGTGATGAGAGGTGACGCTCCGTTCCAGGAGGAGAGACGCCGGAGCACGGCCATGGCGTTCGAGAACGAGGTGGCGCGGAAGAACACCCAGCCCAGACAGACGAACTGGAAGGTCCAGAAGCGCTCCCACCAGATGCGCCACCCTCCCTGCGCCGCAGGAGGGAGCCCCCGATTCACCCGGTGTTTGCGGTGCAGATGCCCGACCACCTGGCCGATGCCGTGGAGGGCGCCCCAGATGATGAAGGTCCAGTTGGCGCCGTGCCAGAGCCCGCCGAGGACCATGGTGATCATGATGTTGCGAGACGCTCTCCACTCCGACCCCCGATTGCCCCCCAGTGGGATGTAGAGATAGTCGCGCAGCCAGCGGGACAGGGTCATGTGCCATCGGCGCCAGAAGTCTTGGAGATTGCGTGCCGTGTAGGGGGCGTCGAAGTTGATCGGAAACTGGAAGCCGAGCAGAAGGGCCAACCCGATGGCCATGTCGGTGTAGCCGCTGAAGTCGCAGTAGATCTGGATGGCGTAGCCCCAGGCGGCAAAGATCGCCTCGGGCGCCGAATGCTGGCCGGGTGCGGCGAACACGGGGTTGACGATGGCCGAGGAGACGTAGGAGGAGACCACGACTTTCTTGAAGAGTCCGCCCATGATCATCCACATGGCCCGGGAGTAGTCGATGTTCTTCGGGTCGCGGCGGTGCCGGATCTGGGGGAGCAGCTCGCTGCCACGGACGATCGGCCCCGCTACCAAGTGAGGAAAGAAGGACAGATAGACAGCAAGGTCGATCGGTCGGGACACTTCGAGCTGGCCGCGGTAGACGTCGATGACGTAGCTGAGCGCCATGAAGGTGAAGAAGGAGATGGCGATCGGCAAGGTTGGCTGGATCAGCGGGATCAGGTTGCTCAAGCCGATCGACCGGAGCATGTTGTCGACATTGACCGCCATGAAGCCGTAGTACTTGAAGTACCCGAGTAAGCCCAAGAGCCCAACGCAGGCTGCGATGAGCGCGATGCGTCGGTTTCGCTCGGAACTGCTGCGATCGATGGCGAGAGCACCGACATGGGCGATGGCTGTCGAGGCCATCAGCAGGAAGACGAAGCGCCAGTCCGCCCAGCCATAGAAGAAGTAGCTCAACGCCAGCATGGCCACTTTCCATGGGACCGGATAGGGGTTGAGCAGCCAGTTCGCGGTGAACGCGACGGCGAAGAAGATGGCGAAATCGATTGTGGGAAAGAGCATGGTTCTCGGGGACTGACGTGGGACAAGCGTATAGGGGTCGGGACGCAAACTAGCGGTCCTCGATCTCGTGACCCGTGATCCTGTCTGCCTCTTCTGCTTCTTCTTCTGCTACCCCTTCGTCTGCTCCTCACTTTGCCGTTGATCTCCTGACGTGCCTGCTACTTTCCCCGGGAGTGACGCTCCGCACGACGGCGACGCCGGCTGATGAAGACGGCGCTGTGCAGCAGGAGTCGGTTGACGGCGCACGGGTCGGGGTGAAACCGAGCAGGGCTGTGGCCTCGCAGGCCGTTCGTGTGACGAGCCACGTCGTGATCTGGACGGCGTTCCTGGTCCCCACCGTCATCCAGATGGCGCAAGGTTGGCGGGCCCTCGGAGACAACGCGTACGTCTCGTTCCGCTCGTACCAGGTCTTCTCTCTACGGATACCCCTGGTCGGCACGTGGTCGTCGGCATCGAGCCCGATCAGCCACACCTTCTACTGTCTCGGCCCGCTGTGGTTCTGGCTGCTGGCCGTGCCTGTTCGTCTCGATCCCGAACAGGGTGCGCTCTGGGGCTCAGCGCTGTGGTGCGCGGCTGCTCTCTCGCTGTGTGTCGAGGCTGTCTGGAGGACCAAGGGGTGGAAGGCCTGCGCGGTGGTTGCCTTCGTCGTTGTCGACCTTCTCTGGCTGGCTCCTCCGCTCTTCGCCGATCCACCGTGGAATGCGTTCTTCGGGCTGTTCCTACTCGTCGCCACCATCGTGTTGGCCTGGGTGGTCGCCACCGGCTCGCTTCGTTGGTGGCCCGCGCTCGTGCTCGTCGGGTCGATCGACGCGCAGTCGCACATGTTCTTCACCATCACCGCGGTCGTGCTCACGGTTGGCGCCCCTCTTCTCGGATTGGCCCGTTCGGGTTGGCCCGACCGGATCCGCTGGTTGGTGGGCGGCATCGCCGTCGGCTTCGCTTGCTGGATCGCTCCCCTGATCCAGGAGGTGACCGGCCATCCGGGCAACATGACCCTGCTGGCAACAGAGGGACGCCGAGGCCCATCGGTAGGCACGGAGTTCGGGTTTCGCCTGCTGGCCAGTGCCGGCTCACTGCGACCTATCTGGTTGAGGCACTATCCGACCAGCTATCTCGGTGACTACTTCACTTTTGTCCGAACTCATGCTCCTCGTGCTGGGGGTGTGCTCATCGTGTGTGGCTTGGTCGTCGTTGGCGTGATTGCTTGGTGGGCTGGTCACCGTGATCTGGCTGCACTGGCCGGCGTCGGCTTCGTCTGTTCGATCGGCCTGGTCGCTAGCGTCGCGTCGCTTCCCTTGAAGAATTTCGGCAGCCTGGCCTACCTGGCCTTCTCGCTATGGGTCGTGGGCATCCTGCTCTGGGTCATCGCCATCTGGAGTGTCGCCGTGCTCGTCCATGCTGTCTCTACGGCCTCTCGCCGTGCTCGTCTCCGCCTCCGTCTCCGCCTCCGCCTCCGTCTCCGTCTCCGTCTCCGCCTCCGTCTCCGCCGGCAGTCATCCGTGGCGGATCCGGACGGTAATGCTGTCGGTGCACGAGCAGCGACGGGGACAGCGAGAGGGGCAGTGACAGGGGTAGCGACGGGGGCAGTGAGAGGGGCAGCGACGGGGGCAGTGAGAGGGGCAGGATCTGCCCAGCGACCCGTGGAGAGATGGCTGGCAGTGGTGGCGGTTGTTGTGATCCTTGTGATCGGGGTCGTCGGCATATGGCACCCTCCGACCTCTCCGTTCACTGCTCAGGACCAGGGGGCCGTCACCCAGGTTGCCAACATCACCGCTGCGATCGAGCATGCCGTTCCCCATGGGCCGGTCGCTTTCGAGCTTCGTCTTTCGGATCAAGATCTCGCTGACGAGTCGTTGCAGTCTCAGATTGTCCGGGACGCCACCAGCGTGGTCTGGCAGTTGACTGCTGACGGCCGGCAGACCGGTATCCCTCCGGCGTTGGCTGCCCTGAGCGATCCGTTCCCTCTCCCTGACCCGACCTGGCCGAACGTGGTGGTGACCATGCGGGGCAACACGGTGGTCTCTACTGTTGTGACGACCCCGCACTCTCCTTGAGCCTGCGGGTCGCCGGCCTGGGGGAGCGAGCCCTCTGAGCCCGGATCGATCTGGGTGTCCGGATCACCTTGCTGGCCCCGCCTCCTAGAACCGCCGCCAGCGCGACCAAAGACGACTTCGGTGCGCCTCGTTTGCTGAGGTCTCTTAGCTCCAGCCGTCGAGTAGTCCGGACTGCCGCAGGCCGGCCCAAGGTTCACGATCAGCTGGCGCCTGCACCGTGGCCTCGGTCTGGACGACCTCGGCCCGGCCGGCGGCGGTCGTCGTGGCCGCTGGCTGTCCTGTCGCTGTCGTCGATGTGCTCGTGGGGGCTGGGCACGCGGCCGGGACGAAGGTACTCAGTACGGGCAGGCCCGGGACCGTTGGGTCCGGAGCGGTGAAATCGAGGGCGGTCGCCAGGTTGCCTGGGTCGGTTGGGGCTTTTGACGCATCACGCTGGGTTAAAGGCTCGAGACCCCATCGCCATTCGATGAGCTTCAGGACTGATGTGTGGTCGTAGAGGTTGTGGGTGATGGGCACTCGTTTCATACGGCCGGAAGTTGTCGCCGACCCTTTGTCGACGCGGGTGAACGGAGAAGCGATGATGCACGGCACCCGGAAGCCAGTGAGGACCTTGTTGTTGGCGTCAAGGTCCCGATCGACGCCGGTGTTGGGATTGGCGCCGATGGGGACACCGGCGGTCACCCGACGGGCCGGAACGTGGTCGAAGAACCCGCCCCACTCGTCGTAGTTGATGACGAGCACCGTCTTGGCCCAGCCCGGCCCCGACGCCACCGCGTGGAAGATCTGGGACAAGAAAGCATCGCCGGCGCGGAGGTCGGCCAGCGGGTGGTCGTCGTCGGAGGTTCCGTTCGACTCACCACCGAAACCCGGATCGACGAAGGAGACGTTCGGAAGGGCGCCAGCAGCGGCATCCTCTTTGAACTGGGTGATCTTGGACGAGATGGAGTTGTACTTCGGCCCCCAGAGAGAGAGGATCGGAAAATCGCTGTAGTAGTAGTGGCCGGTGGGCCCTCCGAACTGGTTAAGCCGGTCCCAGATCGTAGGAAGCGTCGATACCTCGAAGGTGTCGGCGAGGCGGTCGGTCTGCGCGGCGTGCTGAAAGACGCGGTTTGAAAAGGTGGGGCCCAGAATCGAGCAGAAGTAGCGATCGCAGGTGGTGTACTGACGGGCGAGGTTGCTCATGAACGGGCGGTCGGCAGCCGTGTAGTAGCTGATGGCGAAGGAGTCGTTGGCGGTATCGGTGAGGAACCCGTCCATCCGGCCGTTGTTGTACTGGATCCGGCCACCCGAATAGGAGTGGTCGGGGTCCACGAAGCCGCAGCCGTCCAACTGATGCTGGTGGTACGTCTTGTGGCTCTTTCCGCTGGGGCCAACGTAGGTGAGCCCGGCCTGGCGACCGTCTGCACCCGGAAGCCAGCCCAGTAGATGGTCGAAGCTACGGTTCTCCATCATCACGAGCACGACGTGCTCGATCCCCGAGTGACCCGGTTCCGGCAAGACGACATCGGGAACAGAAGATCGTTCCAGTTCCATCGGGGTTGCCGGCGATTGTGCCAGCTTGCTGCCCAGAAGCACGATGCCGGAGGCCCCCAGCGCCCCTTTGACAAACTCCCGTCGGCCCAACGCCATCTGGTTCCCCTCTGTCGTCACCAGTCAATACTCTCAGGGCGCACGGCACGGGCTACCTCGCGGCTGTGAACAGGTCCTGAGAACGCCGGTGTCGGTGTTGTTGTCGAGAAGACCGGTGATCTGTCGTTGTGCGGGACGCTGCCGTCGATGGGCTCTGGTCAGCCCTACTGCGGCGGCGTTGATGGTTATCCAGCTGCAGCAGCCTCGAGCTGGGCGATGTCGAGCTTGACCATCTTCAGCACTGCCTGCATAACCCGGTTTGCGCTCTCGGCGTCGGCACTGCTCATCAGTTCGCCCAACCGGGTGGGCACGATCTGCCAAGAGACCCCGAAGCGGTCTGTGAGCCAACCGCACTGCGAAGGTTCACCTCCATCGAGGAGCCGGTCCCAGTAGTAGTCGATTTGTTCTTGGGTCTCACAGTCGACGACGAATGAGATAGCCGGTGTGAAGTGGAACGTGGGCCCACCGTTGAGCGCCATGAACGGCCTTCCGTCGAGCTCAAAAGTCACCATGAGAGTCGAGCCTTCGTCGCCGGGCGTGTCAGGGCCGTACGTGCTGTTTGTGAGCCGCTTCGAGTTAGGGAAGATCGAGATGTACTGATCGACCGCAGCATCGGCATCACCGTCGAACCATAGGCAGGGCGTGATCGGAGCCATCTTCAGATTCTAGAACGACCAAGCCATGAATGCCGCTGCCGTGATACGGGCGATCATGAGCGCGGGTCTCCGGATGCCCCGTGCTTGTTCTGCCAGGCCGGACTACTCAGCGAACGCGTAAATAGTAACGAGCCGGCTATGAGTGAACAGCATTAACTGGAGTAAACGGTGTTCACAAGGTCGCTCGCACTCTGTATATCCGTATCTTCTGTCCCGACATCTCTGAGACAGAAGAACCCCTACCCATCAGGTGGCGGCCGCTCATTCCGTAGCCGGTTGTGAAACCCGCACAACAACCTGCCGTTCTCCTGGGTTGTCGGTCCACCGGCCGCATAAGGGATGATGTGGTCTACCTGACAGGCGTATCCAGGACGGTCGCAGGTGGGATGAGTACATCTCTGGTCTCGCAGCTCAATAGCCCTACGAGTCGCTCCGGTGAACAGTCTGGCGGTAGCGCTCACTTCCACTCGACCTGCCGGAGTGAACACGGCTCGCTCGATGAAGGCCTCGTTTAAGAAGGGAAGCAGGGATCCTGGTGCAACCGGTGTGCCCTCAGCCAGCTGGCAGATGCGGCCGTGGAGTGTCTCGTAGCCCACGAGCACAGAGAACAAGGGAGCCGGTCGTCGTCCGTTTGGTGGTGCCGTGGCCGATCTCGTTGCCATCTCGACCAGGGCATCGGCTCGGCGCTGTGATGGGGTGCGGGCCAGATCGTTGATCGTGGGCTCTCGACCAAGGGTGGCGTGGGCATCCTTCCAGTCAGCGTCGAACAACGCTTGTTCCAGACGTTCCAGCTCACCAGAGACGATGACACCCGATAGCGGATCCAGCGTCATCTGTCCGAGCCACATGCCTGAGAAGCTGTTTTCCAGATAGACGTCTCTGCGAGTGCGTTGGCGTTCGGCTCGCTCTTCGGTGCCATCGGGGTCGGCCAGCTGACGCCAGTAGCCAAGAGCTCGGGTAAAAGGCTCGAACCGCAAGGTACGGGCCTGGTCCACCAACATGGCCTCGTCCCTCTGGAAGGCATCTTCGGTGACCTCTGTACACACGGCAGCCAGGGTGTCGACGTGGTGGACGGTGAGCTCGCCTCGTGACCAGGCGTGCTCGCTATGAGGCAGGTGGCGTAAGGCCCGGGCCCGACGGACCAGGCGCCGAGCGTGTGAGCTCGGCAGATGACACTTTGCAGCCAGCCAGGATGCCGTGGTCTGTGCCCCATCCAGAGCCCACACTCCCGAAGTGTCGAAGCAGGCCGTGGCTCTGGTGACAACGGCATCGAGACGGGCAAACTGACGCTGGAAGGCTTCCATGGACTCGGCGTCGCCAAAGATGGTGGGGTCGGCTGTCGTCAGGTCGTCGATGGCCTCTTCCAGGGTTTTCAGGGCACAAAGATCCATGCCTCCAGGATGACAGGAGGGTGTGACTGATAAGTAGCGAGTGGGGTGGTGCGTGAGGGTCGCTCGACGAGCCCGTCGATTGCAGATATACAGGCTCGGGCCAACGAGGGGGGATCTATGGCGGGTGTGGTCGAGAGTGACCTGAGCAGTGAATTGGCCGACGGGCTAGAAGATCCAGCTCCTGAACCAACCGGCCAGACCGATGGGATGGCCCCCCAGCCAGTCGGCTTCAACCCTGCCATTGTGAAGGGCCGTTCGCGGACCCTTGTCTGGACCGTCGTGGCGGTCATCACGGGCTTATCTGGCCTTTCCTACTCGTGGGGAATGACCAAGGATCTTCTAGAACCCTTCTATCAGGCAGCCGTGGGCAGCATGGCCCTGAACTGGCACAACTTCTTCTACGGCGCCTTCGACCCGGCGGGCACTGTGACCATCGACAAACTCCCCGGTGCCTTTTGGCTGCAGGCGCTGTCGGTCCGCGCTTTCGGCAATCACACGTGGACCATGGTCCTCCCCCAGGTTGTGGCCGGGATGCTCACCGTCGTTTTCCTCTTCAAGGCTGTTGAACGACTGATGGGGACGGCGGCGGGGATCGCGGCCGCCGTTATCCTCGCGGCCAGTCCCGCCACTGTTGCCCTCAATCGAGGCAACATCGCCGACACCACCATGACGCTCTTCCTGGTCTTGGCGGCCGACGCCGTCTCGGCCGCCATCATGTCAGGGCGGCAGCGACATCTGGTGCTTGCCGGGCTCTGGATCGGGTTCGCCTTTCAGGCGAAAATGCTCGAGGCCTGGCTGGTCTTACCGGCTTTTGCATTGGCCTACCTGTTCGCCCGGACTGATCGGTGGAGCCACAAGCTACGACAAGTGGCCATCGGTGGGCTGGTGGCGGTCGTGGTGTCCCTGTCGTGGATGACCATGGTTACCCTTACCCCGGCCGCCAACCGTCCTTACGTGGACGGAAGCCAAAACAACTCTGTCTATGAGCAAGTATTCGTCTACAACGGTTTTGGACGTACCAACCCGCAAAGCGGATTTCAACAGTTCACCGCAGGGCTTCATCTTCCGTCGGAAATTCTCGACGGGCCGTCACCGGCCTGGAATCGGCTCGTGCAAGACGGATATGGGCGGGACGCCGGCTGGCTGCTGCCTGCGGCGTTGATAGTTGGCGTCGGAGGACTTTTCACTCGACGTCGTAGCTACTTCATTCTCTGGGCCGGGTGGCTGATCACAATGGTTCCAGTTTTTTCCGACATCATTATTTTCCACTCGTATTACTTGGGAGCGCTCGCCCCACCGATGGCGGCGATCATCGGCGCTGGAGTCGTCGGTCTGTGGGAATCCCGAACCGAGGTGAGGTCGGTGGTGGCACGTCACCGTGCTGCGGCCGCCGTGGTCGTGGCAGGAACCGTGGTCTACAGCGTCTGGTTGATCCGATCGTCCGGAGCGGTTGCGCCGAACTGGCTCTGGCCCCTGGCGATCTCCATCGGGGGTGTGGCCGTCGCGCTCCTTGTGATCTCGGCCGTGTGGTCCAACCGAAAGCTCCTGACCGTTGCGCTCATCGCCGGTGCGGCCGCAGTGCTCGTCATACCGGCGACCGGATCGGCACTGGTCGTCTCCCAGCAGCGAGGAGCCTTCGATACTCCGTTCGAATCGGCGAAGACAGCCGCGCAGTGGAACGCCCTGCTCGGATCATCGAAGGCGATAGGGTCGTTCCTTCCCCAGCTGGAGAAGCTCCAGATGGGGTCTCCATATGTCATGGCGGTCTATACGTCTGCGGTTGCGTCAGAGTTCATCGATGTAAGCGGCAAGGAGATCCTCCCCATCGGTGGATTCACCGGCTCTATTCCCGAGCCGACCGTGAGCCAGCTGAAGTCCTACATCCGACAAGGTAAGTTCCACGTCGTTCTGGTATTAGGGAAGAGTCGCGATCCGAGGATGCTGTGGATTACATCCCACTGCCAATCTCATTCGATCGTCTATGTGTGTACTCCCGGTGACGTGCCAGTTCCTTGATGCTGCTTTGTGGAGTTTTGGAACGGCCGGACAAGTGTCCCTCTCTCCTCACCCGCTCTCCCGTCTCGGGTGGGCCCCGGATGGCTCATTGAGCGGTGCTTTTGTCGTCACCGGGCGGGACTACCAGTCGCAGAGTTGATCAGGGCCGAACTCGGTCTCCGATGTCTTGAGACATCACAAGAGCGCCCTCGGCAGTGTCCGGTTCCATGACTTAGTGGACACCATGTCCCAGGACATCACAGGGGATAGGTGATAGGGCCATTCGAAACATCCGTCGATCGAAACAAAACAAAAGAGAACACGTTCACGATTCTTCGGCGTTGATGTTCACAACGCCCCCCTAAATGAACGTCACACTTCCCGGTAGTAAGTTTGAAATCGAACGGGCTGAGCTTCCTGTCCGAGTGTTGAGGTTGCACATCCACCCCATTGAGGGGTCCGGCGATGGACTCTGTGGTTCCTTCCACAGACCCAAGGAGCCCATCACCGTGACCCACACAGAGATCATCTACCGCCGCCGCCGGTCGCAGTGGAGCCGATCGGAGGAAATCCTACCCAGATTGGCGATATGTGAGTATGATTTCCTCCCATGGATACGATCGGAGCCTCGGATCTCCGAGAGCAGCTGGGCGACACGTTTACCTACGGCGAGGCCAAGCAGGCCGGCGTCGGCGACCGGCGCTTGTACGCCTTGCGCGACAGCGGGGAGATCATCGCGCTCGGCGGGGGCGTCTACCGCTGGGCCGACGCGCCGCTTGCCGACTCCGACCTGATCGAGATCGCTGAGCGAGTCCCACGCGCCACGCTGTGCCTGGAGACTGCGCTCGCTCGCCATGGCCTGATCGACGCCATTCCGGTCGCCATCGACATCGCCATCCCCCGAGGAAGCACTCGTCCAGTCCTTCAAGCGCCGTCTCGAATTCACCAGTTCGATCCTCGCACCTTCGACCTGGGCCGAGAAGAGCTGGAAGTCGGCGCCCGCCGGCCACTCGGGTTGTACTCGGCAGAGCGGTCCCTGATCGATGTCGTCCGCCTTCGCCACCTCGAGGGCAGCGAGGTCGCCTGGGAAGCGCTGCGGCGTTGGCTGGGCCGCTCGGGCCGCAGCCCAGCCCAGCTGATCGAGCTGGCGAAGAAATTCCCCCATACCGAGCCCGCACTGCGCCGGGCGCTGGAAGTCCTGTTGTGACCGCTCCCTCCCGGGCCACCCGAGCGGGTCGGGCCTACCTCGACCTTCGGGCCAAGGCCCGTGGCGACCGCCGCCCGGTCGACGAGCTGTTGCAGCTCTACATTCTGGAGTCGTTCCTCGCCCGCCTGGCCGAGTCGCGCTTCGCCGACCAGCTCGTCCTGAAAGGCGGGGTGCTCCTGGCCGCCTTCGGGGAACGCCGGCCGACCCGCGACGTCGATCTCCAGGCCGAGGCCCTCGACAACGATGCGGACAACGTCCGGACAGTCATCTGCGAGGTCGCGAACCTTCGCCTCGACGACGGCGTCGCGTTCGACGTGGACGGAGCGACCGCAGCAGTGATCCGTGACGAGGACGCCTACAGCGGTGTCCGGGTCACGATGAACGCCGAGCTGGCGACGGCCCGTCCCCACTTCCATGTCGACGTCAACGTGGGTGACCCGATCACGCCCGCACCCCAGGAGCTGCACCTTCCACGCCTGCTCGGCGGTGAGGTCGTCGTGCGGGGGTATCCGCTCGTGATGGTGCAAGCCGAGAAGATCGTGACCGCCGTGGCCCGCGGGACCGTCAACACGCGCTGGAGGGACTTCGCCGATGTCTATCTTCTGAGCCGTCGTCATTCACTGGCGGGTGCGGAGCTCACCAAGTCGGTCCGCCAGGTGGCGCGCTACCGACAGGTCGAGCTCGTTCCTCTCACTCGGGTTCTCGACGGCTACGGGGAGATCGGACAGGAGCGATGGGCAGCCTGGAGGAGAAGACAGCAGCTTGAGGACCGTCTCCCCGACCAGTTCGCCGAGGTGGTCTCGGCGGTCGTCTCGTTCGCGGATCCCGTCGTCAGCGAGACGGCCGCCGGTTTCGCATGGGATCCGGCGAGCGGCGTGTGGTCATTGCCAACGGACGATCGCTGACCTGTGGGAAAGGAGGAGGAAGCGTGCCCGGCAAGTCCCAACGAGCGATGACAGCCCTTGTGGGAAGGTGGCGGATTATGGAGATGGACCTCTGGGCCCAAGAGGATGTCGACCTCGTTGCTCCAGGGTTCATCGAGTTCGAACCGGACCACAGGGGAAGTCTCGGGTTCATTGCGGTCCAAGCTGGGATTGACTGGCGCGATGCACCCCGTAGTGGGTGCCCCGGCGTGGAGTTCTCTTGGGAGGGCTTCGACGAGGGTGACCACACCACCGGTCGGGGGTGGGCGGTGATCGAGGAGGACGGCGCGCTTCGAGGTCACCTCTTCTTTCACCTCGGCGACGATTCGGGCTTCCGGGCCGAGTGGACCGGCGACAAGCGATGACGACCGGCATACCTCGGAAGCCGCCCGTGTTCGGTCCGGAACCATGGTCGGAATTGGCGGGACGGTCCTGGAGCTACTGGGACCTGTGGTTCTCTGCCGTCGTCGTCTCTGACCACGCCGGCGGCATGGACGAGCTCGAAGCACATCTCGTGGGCGGGCTACGAAGTCCCCTCGGCGGCCGGGAGGGTGTGGAGGCGAAGCTCAGCCATCTGAGCGACCTGCGGTCCAGGATCGGGGACGCCGGCCTCTCACCCGCCGATATCGCCACGCCCGAGGTGATGACCGACAAGCGGGTGCTGGCCAAGGCGAGGAAGAAGGTGAACGACTCCTGGCTGGAGGGTCGGGCCTTGACCCCCGCCATGGTCGAGACGCCGCGAGTGCGTCTCGTGCGGCGCTCCCGGTACGGCCACTGGAGTGCCTTCCCGGTCGACCCAGGTCTGTACTACAAGTCCTTCCGCCGTCACGTCCAGGTGAAGGACCACATCTCCAAGTACAAGAGCTTCGCTGCCGTCGACCGCGTCGAAGAGCGATTGCGCAGCCTCGACCGGCCATCACTGAGCGCGGCGCAGCGGCTGGCGCTGTACCGGGGCTTCCACACCGCGGGACTGGAGCTGGCCGACCGCACCGACGATTCCCATGGCAATGTCGGGCAGCTGCGTGTCGGCGCATGGCGCACGTACCTGGGGATCGACTGGCAGGCAGCGGGAATCAGTGCCGAGGACTACTGGGCTGACATGTGCGACCTCGTCGTCTTCGAGCCCTACGCGTCGGACCACCAGGAGGAAACCCTCCCCTGGCGACGGGTGCCAACCGGCCAGGCCGAGCTGATCGCGGCTTACCTCTTGAACCTGGCCACCGAGTGCCGAGCGAACTACCTCGACTACCAAGCCGAGGAGGCACTCCAGCAGCTCGCATGGCTTGCCGTTGCCGGACGGCGCTTCGGCCAGTACGTGGACGCCGCGACCCGTCTCGGCAGCGAGCACTGGATGCCCATCGAGGCCATGGCCGAGTCCGCGCTCCGGTCGGGACGCCGGGAGCTGGCGCTCGAGGTGTTCCGGGCGGCGGATCGCCCAGGCTTCCATCAAGGGCACTTGCGCCGACGCTGCCTGGCGCTCACCGGCGTGGACATCGGGGATGAGGACCACGTAAAGCAGCCGAAACTTCGCGTCGTCCGGGATCAAGGCGGTCGCTCGTGAGCGGCGAAGAGGTCGACCGTGCCGTGCGCCGGATCGAGACTCGTCGTCCCGACCTCGACATGGCGGTGCAATCGGTCGCCGGTGGCTTGACCGCTGGCGAAGGCGTGGACATGATCCACCAAGCCGCGCTCCAACAATTTCTCTGGTGGCACCTGCCGCGCGACTACCCAGAGGACGAATGGCATGGACTGGTCGAGGCCACGGCGCTACTGCTCGACGAGCTTGGGCTGAAGCACCTGGCGGACCTGGCCCGATCCAGCGAGACGGAGAAAGTGCTCGCCGTGTGGCGTCAAGGTCGCGAAAAAGGAGCCGTCGCCTTCCGCTCCGCACACGCGAAGTCCGGAGTAGAGCCGCCAGACACGACACTCCTCGCCTGGGGGTCGATCATGGGCGTGGACGAAGTACGCGCCCTCGACATTGTCGAAAGGGCGCTCGGGGATGCGATCGCTGCTGGAAACCTGGTGCCCGGTGCTCCACGCTGGCACGCCAAGGCCGCGTCGATCACCGAAGCCGTGCTCAGCCGGCCGCTCGACCTTCCACCTGGGCAAACCCTCGCCGGGCTCGTCACCACCGAGAGGATCGGGACCTGGATCGACTCTGCCCGCCACCCGACACACCAAGAGTGGCGATCGGCGGTTGCGAACCGCCTTCTGCACTCGATCGAACCGCCGTCCGACCCGTGCGGTGCGGTGGCGCCGATGCGCTGGTTGTTGGAACGCGCCGCGGAGCCAGGTGGTACCGAGTTGACCCAGAGCAACTACCTCGCACGGGCGACGGTACTGGCCGCAGTCGAGCTGTTCGGTTGGTGGGATTGGGACAAGCCACCACGCTCAGAGGCCGATGTCCATCGGCTCTCGACGCTGCGCGATGCAGCGAACCGACTACGGCTGGTTCGACGACGCGGTCGACGGCTGCACCTCACGACCCACGGTGTCGAGCTTCTCGCCTCACCGGATCGGCTGTGGGCACAAGTCGCTTCTGCGGCCGAAGACGGCGAGGACTTCACCCGTGCCGTGACGGAGCTGGTTGGCCTACGCCTCCTTCAGGGACGGGTCGAGCAACGCGAGCTCGTCGCCGAGGTCGCTCCGATCCTTGTTGCGCAGGGCTGGTCGACGGGTGGCAGTCCGATCACCGTGAACCACGTCTCGTCGGCCGTCTATCGTCCACTTCGGTGGTGGCGGCTGTTCGACACCATCGACGAGGTCGAGGCGACGTGGGAGTACGGCACCGCCCGAGAACTCACCCCACACACGGTCGCCTTGACGCCCGACGGCGAGCGGATGGTCCTCGCATTTCTTCGTTCGCGCGCCGCTGGGCCGCGTACGACCCTGCACGGGTTGTGAGTGCGAGCGTCGCAGGTCCAGCCCGCCGCGACCAACTGGGACAACCGGTCTCCGACCGTCGAAGATAGGCGCGGTGACGAGGCTGTCGCACGAATCCCGACCGTCCCACCCGCGTTTCGCGCCGCGTGGGATCATGGGGCATGCCGATCAACGTGCGCCAAGGAGATCGTGACCAGCAGTTTCTAATGCCGCCTTCAGTGGCTGACTGGCTGCCCGAGGACCACCTGGCCTGGTTCATCGTGGACGTGGTGGCCGAGCTGGATCTCGCTGGGTTCTACGCCGGCTATCGGGAGGACGGCCGGGGTGGTGCCACCTACGACCCGGCTCTCATGCTCGCCACGTTGCTCTACTCCTACTGCGTCGGGGAGCGCTCCTCGAGACGGATCGAGCGACGCCTGGTCGAAGACGTGGCCTTCCGGGTGGTGGCTGCCAACCAGGCCCCTGACCACGCGACGCTCGCCCGGTTCAGGCGTCGCCACGAGGCGTCCCTCGCCGAGCTGTTCGGCCAGGTGCTCGGGTTGTGCGTGAACGAAGGGCTGGTCGACACCGCGGTGGTGTCGATTGACGGCACGAAGATGGAGGCCAACGCGTCGGCCTGGTCGAACCGGACACGCCAACAGCTGGCCGAAGAGATCCTGGCCGAGGCCGAAGCGGTCGACTCGGCCGAGGACGAGCGATTCGGCAAGGCCCGAGGCGACGAGCTGCCCGAGCGGTTCGCCCCCGGGGCAGACCGCCGGGCCCGGGTGCGCGAGGCCCTGCGCCAGCTCGACGAGCAAGGAGCAGCAAACTTCGAGGCCCACCAGGCCGAGCGGGCCCGTCGGGAAGCCGAGTCAGGGCGAAAACTTCCTGGTCGCAAGCCCCTACCCGGCGGATCTCGCGAACAAGGAGCGCCTGGCCAACACCACCGACCCGGACAGCCGGATGTTGCGGGCCCGCAACCGGTTCCTCCAGGGCTACAACGCACAGGCCGCGGTGAGCGGCGACCAGGTGATCGTCGCTGCCGAAGTGACCAACGCGGCCAATGACTCGACGATGTTCGTTCCCATGGTCACCGCCACCGAGACCAACCTGGCGGCTGCAGGTGCGCAGCTGCCGGGGACCTTCGCCGCCGACACCGGCTACTGGAGCACCGAGAACCTGATCGTCGAGACGTCCGCCGAACTCCTGATCACGCCGATGCCCGCCACCAGAGGCAAGCTCGACCACGACCCGAACACCATCGCACGGCGAGCCGACGTGTTCGCCAAGGTCGAGGCGGGGTCGACCACCCTCACCGTTGCCGCACAGGAGCTCGGTATTTCCTACAACTGGGCACTCCATCTCCTCGACGCCCACCGACATGGCCGCGGCGACGCGGCGGTGCTCCGACAAGCGATGCTCGACCGGCTCGATACCGAGGAGGGTCGTGCCCGCTACGCCAAACGGAAGGTCACCACCGAGCCGGTCTTCGGGAACATCAAGGCCAACCTGCGCCACAGACGGTTCTCGGGACGCGGGTTGTCAGCGGTCGAGAGCGAATGGCGCCTGATCTGCTCGGTGCACAACCTCTTGAAGGTGCGGAACCGGCGACTGGCGGTCGGCTGAGCCGCTCGGCCCGAATGATGCGCCGACTCTACGGCTGATCTGCTGGAGAAATCCCAGCTCCATGCCCTGCGCACGCATTCGTGCGACAGCCTCGTCAGGCCTCCATTACTGCGGAGGAACTGGCGTCTCCCGAGACAACCGAAACCATCATGCGCCTTGCCAACTTGGTGGCCGAATCGGCCAGTTTGGAAGAGACCCGGCAACTGGAAGCTTCGGCAGCCCACCTCTACTGGTCAGCGTGGACGAGCGTCGATGTTCACTTCGTGACCCGTGATGCCATCCGGGTACCGAACAACTGGTCTCGTTTCGAAGGCCGTCGTTCTGCCATCAATCCTGGAACGTCTCGACATGCCACCGACCCTCTCAACGCTATGTTGAACTATCTGTATCGGCTCATCGAGGCGGAAGGACATTTGGCCACCCTCGCTGTTGGGCTCGACCCTGGAATGGGAGTCCTCCACGCCGACTTGAAAGGGCGGGCCAGTTTCGTTCTCGATCTGATCGAAGCAGCACGGCCTCTTGCTGAACGCCATCTCTTGCGTCTCGTACGGACGCAGCATTTTCGGTGGCGAGATTTCCATGAAGACTCCCGCGGAGTGGTGCGAGTACTGCCACCGCTCACGCATCGCTTGGCCGAAGCTATGCCGGGTTTTGCGGTCACGCTCGCACCGGTTGTCGAACACGTCGCCACGTTGCTCGCTTCGGCTAGCCCCTACGACGTGACCATGCCATCCATACTGACCCAGGAGAAGCATCGAGCAGCTGCGCGGAGACGGTTAGATCCAAGCTCAGGAGAGGCCGCTCGTGAGGTTGCTCTTGTCGGGCCAGGAATTCCCGGCATGAGTCCTCGGAAGAAACGCCGTCAGAAACCGCCGCCAACGCTGGAGCCGTCATTACCATTGCCCATCTGCAAGGGGTGCGGAGTCGTGCTCGCTCCTGAAGTAGATCGGAAACGTCGTCGGGGGACATATTGTTCTCAATGCTTGGCCAACCGACGTCGTGAGCTTGGGAGTGCTCTTCCGGCCGCCTCTGCTGCCCACAGCGATGTGTTCACTCATCACACTGGCACACGACCGACGCACTCAGGTGAGGCAACGGCCCGACGCCAAGGTGGCAACACCAACCAGCGCGCCCAACAGGACGCATGGGACCGAACACACCGTGGAGAAATCTACGACCCGGAGTGGTTCGAAGCGAAGGTTTTGCCTCAGCTCTCAACCGTGACACTCACTACAATTGCAGCGGCTACCGGTATGTCAACGTCGGCAGCGTCGAAGATCCGGGCCGGACGACGCGATTCCACACCCGAGACATTGGGAAGCTCTGGCAACCTTGGCGAAAGCCACCGAACCAATGGAGTGAAGTATTAGCAGAGCGTGGTCGCTGGCTTAAAGTCGAACGTGATCGGATGATGTCTTGGCTACTGAGTAGAAATATGCTCTTCGACTCGACGAACTAACTCGGCAGCTTCTATATCAAAAACACGCGACAGGCTGAACACAGTCTTGAGCGAAGGGCCTCGCTCACCCCGTTCCAACTGCCCGACGTAGGTTCGACCACTTCCACTTGCGTTACCAAGACTCTCCTGAGAGAGCCCACGTTCCATGCGCAAGGAACGCAGCACGATTCCGAACTCGGTATCGACCGCAGACCGCTGATCGGCCCGGCTCGTGGGTCCCATCGACCCAATGTGCCCGGTTGCATGCTATAGCACTACACGCGATAGCATGCAGAATCCAAGTTTTCAGTGGAGACAGCAAGTGACGAACCCTTCGGATCCCAACCGCTCAGACAGCCTGACGTTTCACGTCAGCCGTCGAGTGCTCTTCATTGTTGGTATCGCCGTTCTCGTCGTGGCGGTCGGAATCGGTGCCTACTTTCTTGGATCCTCGACAACGGGACAACAGGCCAGATCTGCTCATAAGATGGGGGTTCATAAAGAGCGGCTTGCTAAGTCACCGGTCGTCAGCTCGATTCCCACCACGCTGCCCTCGACCACGACTACAACCGGAGCACCGACTACCACAACGACCGCTGTCCCCACGACTATCGCAGCACCCCCCTCGGTTCTCGCTTGTGCTGATAACGCTCCCTTGTCCGACCCAGGAACAATCATCCTCGCCTGTGCCAGTGGCAACACCCTGGTCCAAGGGATCGACTGGTCGAGCTGGACAGCAACCTCAGCGACGGGCTCTGGTACCTATGTCACTGGGAGCTGCGACATCAACTGTCCGCAGGGGTCCTCTACAAGCTATGCGGCGTCAGTGACCCTCAGTAATCCTGGCCAGACTCAGTACGGACTGATCTTCCAGACCTTGACCGTTAATGAGAATGGACAAACTCAGACATATTCGCTGCCCGGATCGACATGACCGGTCCCACTCCACAGGATCGTGGCCGGTTTCGAGGGTGGGGAAGACAGCCGACTGGATCTCTCGTTTCGTTCGAGCGACGTCCTCGGCCTCCCGAAGAGCCTGATATGGACAATTCTGCGCTCACTGGAGGCGAGAACACCCATGTCACTAACGCTGAGCCGTTGAGGTCGGGCACCTCATAAGCCGCCGACTCGTCGTGAGCCCGGCGCTGGAAGATAAAGCACCTCGCACTGCCTGGCCCGGTCATAGGCACCAGACGCGTAGTACTTCCTGTGTCGTTTGGGGGGTTCGCCAGCCGGTAAGCGAACATGTTTGAGGCGAGCTGTCGAACATGCCAGCAAGAACATGAAGCGTATGATTTTCGTGATCTGCGCTCAAGCTGTCAGCCGTCACGTAATTCCCTATTCCAGGCGCTTTTCCGTCAAGTAATTCCCTCACCTGCCGTCAAGTAATTCCCTGACTCGCCGTCACGGAATTCCCTGGTTGGTGGGGATCCCTCGCTCCGGCCACAGATCCGTTGAGCATCCCCCTCGTCGTCGAGACGAGGAGGACGAGTGGCAAGGAGAACGATCAGAGTGATCGACGTTGTCGAACTGTTCCAGCATTGGCACACCGGGCGCCGCATCGGCGAGTTGAGCTCGTCGCTCGGCCTGGACCCGAAGACCGTGCGCAAGTACCTGCAAGCCGGCGATCGAGGCCGGTATCGTCCCGGGCGGGCCGCCGCTCGGTGCCGAGGAGTGGGCCCAGCTGGCCGAAGGCTGGTTCCCCGAGCTGGTCGACCCCTCCCGGCGCCAGACCACGTGGCCGGAGATCGCCCCGCACCACGACCGCATCAAGGGGTGGATCGGGGCGGTGACCATCGCCACCATGCACCAGCGCCTGCGCGACGACCACGGCCTCGGGGCGTCGGAGTCCTCGGTGCGTCGCTACATCTGGGCCAACTTCGAAGAGGAGGTGGCCCGGGCCGCGGTCCGGGTCTTGCGTGACACGCCCCCTCCCGGCCAAGAGGTCCAGGTGGACTACGGGTTGCTCGGACGCTGGTTCGACCCGGTGGCCCAACGCTTCCGGCGGGTGCAGGGCTTCATCATGGTGTTGGCCTTCAGCCGCCTCATCTTCTTGCGGCCGGTCCTCTCGATGGACGAACGTTCATGGGTCGAGAGCCACGTGGCGGCGTTCGAGTTCTTCGGGGGTGCTGTGGCCCGCATCGTTCCGGACAATCTGAAGACCGGCGTGATCAAGCCCGATCTCTATGACCCGCTGATCAACAAGGCCTTCGGTGAGTTCGCCGCCCACTACGGCTGCCTGGTCGACCCGGCCCGGGTGGTGAAGCCCCGGGACAAGGCCCGGGTCGAACGCTGCGTGCCCTACTGCCGGGACTCGTTCTTCGCCGGGCGGGAGGCGGAGTTCAAGGACCTCGCCCACATGCAGGCCGATGCCTTGCGGTGGTGCCGACAGGTGGCCAACCAGCGCCCGCATCGGGGCCTCGAACGGGTGGCGCCCCAGGTGCTGTTCGAGGCCGAGGAGCGGGCCCTGCTCCTTCCCTTGCCCCGCTCGCCGTTCGAACTGGCCAGGTGGTCGAGGCCCAAGGTCCCGCCCGACATCCACATCAAGGTCGGCCGGGCCATCTACAGCGTCCCGTGGATCCACATCGGCAAGGTGGTCGACGCCCGGGAGAGCGCCCGCACCGTCGAGATCTACCTCGAGGGAACCCTGGTGGCCACCCACGTGCGGGTCGAGCGGGGCAAACAGACCAACTACGACCACTACCCGCCGGAGAAGATCGCCTTCATGATGCGCACCCCGGCCTGGTGTCGCCGGAGAGCGACCGAGCTCGGTGAGTCGGTGGCCCAGGTGGTGGCGGCCATCATGGAGGTCAACGCCCTCTATCGCCTGCGCCAGGCTCAGGGGGTGGTGGGACTGGCCGACAAGTACGACGCCCCCCGTCTCGATGCCGCCTGCAAGAAAGCCCTGCTCGCCGGCGATCCGTCCTACAAGACGGTCAAGGGCATCCTGGCCGCCGGTGTCGAGCTCGACGAGGAGGATGAGGCCCAGGTCCCACCATTGGCGGCCGCCCACCTGCACGGGCCCGAGGGCCTCTTCGACATCGGGGAGGTGGCCCGATGAAACAGCACCAGCTGGAAGAGACACTGTCGAAGTTGAAGCTCTTCGGCATGCTCGACACCCTGGATGCCCGGCTGGCCCAGGCCACCGCCGGGGAGCTTGGCCATGTCGAGCTACTCCAGGTCCTCTGCGAGGACGAGGCCGCCCGGCGCGACGTGGCGGGGATCGAGCGCCGGGTGAAGGCAGCGCGCTTCGAGCAGGCCACGACCGTCGAGGAGTACGACTTCTCCTTCAACCCGAAGATCCCGGCCAGCCAGATCCGTGACCTCGCCACCCTGCGCTTCGTCGAAGCCGGAGAGTCGGTGATCCTCCATGGGCCGGTCGGGGTCGGAAAGTCGATGATCGCCCAGGCCCTCGGTCATGCGGCCTGCCGGCGGGGCTACACAGTTGTATTCACCAAGACCTCCCGATTGTTGGCCGACCTGGCCGGAGGACATGCTGATCGCAGCTTCGAGAACCGACTCGTTCGTTGGAGCCGGCCCCAGGTGCTCATCTTCGACGACTGGGCCATGCGGGACTTCACCCTCGCTCAGGCCGACGACCTCTACGAGCTGATCACCGCCCGGATGACCAAGTCCTCGATCTTCACCGCCAACCGACAGGCCTCGGACTGGTACTCGCTGTTCCCCAACCCGGTGGTCGCCGAGTCGATCCTCGACCGCATCGTGAACTCGGCGCACCACGTGCACATGGACGGCAAGTCCTACCGGCCCAACAAACGGCCGGGGCAGACCCCGAAGGGTGCAGGCAAATGAGCCCGGCGGTGATCTGCGCGGCACCGGACTGCCACAACCCGGTGGTGCGGCGACCGGGACGGGTCGGGCGTCCGCCCGTCTACTGCTCGCCGGCGTGCCGACCGACCTTGGCCAGACAAGCACTCGTGGTCGAGCTCGTCCAGGACGACTCTGAGGACCGTGAGCCGGGCCGGGACTGGATCGTGCGGCTGCGGCGAGGGGCGCACACAGTCCCCGTCCGCCGGGAACTCGGTCACTTCACCGCTGAGGCGGTGGCAACCGAGTTGCGCCACTTCCTCCAGGGAGTCGGCCCGACCCATCGCCGGGAGGACCGGTGACCGGCCGGGCCGTCACCGTGGACGATCGCTTGGTCGTCGCCGCCGGTCACGCCGCGTTCACCCGGGAAGGAGACAGAATCGAGTAGAAACTAAATGAAACGCACGCCGGACGAGGGAATTCCGTGACGGCAGCGCCAGGGAATTACGTGACGGTCGACACTCAAGCCTGGTCAAACATCGAAAGGACCGTGTGGAACCCACCAAACTCGACGATCTGACGTTACCGACAGCAGTCTTGGAGAAGCTAAGCCACAACCGTGATACTGCAGTTGCTCAACATTCAATTCAGGTGAACCTTGATTGGTGGAACCCGCGACTTCGTGACTATGGGCTTCCGGGGGGCCCTATCACAGTTCATCATGATGGCAAGGTCGTCAACAGCGGGACGGTGTCTGTAACGCGAGCCGATGTCTTCCGATGCGCGGCTGAACTCCCGTCGAATCCTGACGGCGTCTACGCGTTGCTGTGGCACAGTCTGGGCTGGGGGGCGGGACCGCGCCGTCGCTTATGCGATCTCCGCATGAGGGCAGTTGCCCAAGGCGGCCAAAGTATCAAAGAGGGGCTACAAGATGCCGCCGAACTATCGCAAACCGATCCCAGTTCCGCCTATCAAGCCGTCTGTCCGACCACTAGGCGAAATCTTGTGAAGTACCTGGGGCCATCCTTCGCCACAAAGTTTCTCTACTTTGCTGGAGGGGGTTCAGAGAAGCATCCGTCTCTGATCCTTGACAGGGTCGTTGCAACTGCGCTGCACAACGAGTGCGGTTGGGCGAGTCTTTCGACACGCGGTGCGTGGCCTGAATCCACGTACAGCAGATACTGCACCTTGGCTCATCGTTGGGCACGTGAAGCCACGATGAGATGCAAACACACGGTCGCTCCTGATGAGATCGAAAAGGCATTGTTTCAACTCGGGAAGTATTCAGAAAACGCCTGACACCGGGTACGCATTAGGAATCATTTCCCCCCCCATTTTTTTTCCCACTGAAACCGAGTTCGGGACGGCCCGACGGCACCGACCAGGGATCTTCAATAGACCCAGCGCGTAACCTAAAGCCGTGCGACCGGCCTCGCACGTCGAGGACGTTTCGAACGGCCCTATCACCTATCCCTTGAGACATCACAAGAGCGCCCTCGGCAGGACTCGAACCTGCGCACACGGCTCCGGAGGCCGATGCTCTATCCGCTGAGCTACGAGGGCATATGACGGTGCGTCGCGCTGCGCGACGCCGCCACCGGACGGACCACTCTACTTCGATGCCCACCTGGGAGGCTCAGCCCCGCACCGGGGACCTGATCACTGTGAGAGATCCATCCTGCCTATCGACCGGCCTCATTTACTGCGCTGCCTGACCCGTTCCAGCCCATCTGCTCCCGGAACGCCCTATCCTCGGCGCAACATGTCGATCCGTGACCAGCTCGCCGAAGCAGTTAGTTCTGCCCTCGCCACCATGGCGGCGAGCGAGGGCAGTACTGGGGACAGCCTGGCCGTGAGCCCCGAAAGCGTGCACCTGGAGCGACCCGGGCGCCGAGAGCACGGGGACTGGTCGACGAATGTGGCAATGGCCAACGCCAAATCGGTCGGCCGCCCTCCCCGGGAGCTGGCCGAATCCCTGATCGAGGTTCTTAGCGCCGACCTTCCTCCCCATGTCGAACGGGTCGAGATCGCTGGTCCGGGATTCATCAACTTCCACCTCGATGCCGGCTGGTTACACGACGCGCTGATTGAGATCGTCACCGAGGGCGAAGCAGGTTACGCCCGACCCGACGTCGGGCACGGTGAACGTGTCCAGGTGGAGTTCATCTCGGCCAACCCGACCGGTCCGATCCATGTCGGCAACGGCTGGTGGGGGAGTTACGGCGACGCCTTGGCCCGAGTGCTCGACCGCGCCGGTTACGAGGTCAGCCGGGAGTACTACGTCAACGACACCGGTGGACAGATCCGACGGCTGGGCGAGAGCCTGCTGGCTCGCTATCACGGCACCGAGGTCCCCGATGAGGGCTACCAGGGCGAGTACGTCAGCGGAGTTGGCGGCTTCCTACGACGGTCCCGACGATGTGACTGTTGCCGGGCGGTGGGCCGCAGATCGGATTCTCGCCAATATCAGGCACGACGCTGGAATCGATCGACATCATCTTCGACGAGTGGTATAGCCAGGCCTCGATCGAAGAGAGCGGCGCGGTGGAGGAAACCATCGCCCTTCTGGCCGAGAAGGGACTGGTGTTCGAGCAGGACGGGGCCACCTGGCTACGAGCCACCGAGCTGGGCGACAACCGCGACCGGGTTCTGGTGAAGTCAGACGGCGATGCCACCTACTCTGGCCGGTGACCTGGCCTATCACCGGGACAAGTTCCTGATTCGAGGCTTCGATCGGGTCATCGATGTCTTCGGTGCTGATCACCACGGCCAGGTGGCCAGCCTTATGGCCGGCGTCAAGGCCCTCGGGGTGCCCGACGGTCGTCTCGAGGTCAAGCTGGGTCAGATGGTGTCCCTGCTCGACGGCGATCAGAAGACCAAGATGTCGAAGCGAGCCGGCAACTTCGTGTCCCTCGATTCCCTGATCGCCGATATCGGGCCCGACGCCACCCGGCTGTTGAGCCTGATGACCTCGCTCGACCAGTCCACCTCGCTCGATCTGCCAGCGGTGCGCGAGCAGTCGATGGAGAACCCGGTGTACTACGTGCAGTACGCCAACGCCCGTATCGCTGCGATCGGTCGCAAGGCGGTCGGAGCGGGGCATCGTTCGGGTCGAGATGGCCGACGCCGACCTCTCGCTTGTTGGTCCATGATCGGGAGCTGGAGCTGACTCCGTTGTCTGGAGGAGCTGCCTGAAGTGGTCGCCGACGCCGCCACCGACCGTGCTCCGACGAAGATCACCACCTGGGTCCGCCGGCTGGCCGGGTGCTTCCACGGCTTCTACCACGACTGTCCGATCCTGGCCGACGACGTCGATCGCCGGGTTGGCGCAGGCTCGTTGTGGCTGGTCGAGGCCACTCGCATCGGATCTGGCCATCGGGCTCGGCCTGCTCGGCGTCTCTGCTCCGGAGTCCATGTAGTCATGGCCCGGCCGACGACGAGCCCGAAGCCGGACATCGCGAAGGCACGTCCAGTGGCTCCACGTCGACCCGGTAAGCCACAGCTTGTTGCCTGCATGCACTCCTCAGTCGAGCCGAGCGGCCGTCTCCGGGTGGGTGGTGTCGACGTCTCGACCTGGCCGAGGAGTTCGGCACCCCGCTGTTCGTCTACGACGAGGCCCACCTTCGGGAACGATGCCGGGAGGCAGTGGCGGCGTGGGGAGACGGCGTCGCCTATGCCACCAAAGCGTTCTTGTGCATGGCGATGGCCCGTGTGGCCTACGAGGAAGGCATGTGCCTGGACGTCTCGACCGGTGGTGAACTGCACGTGGCGTTGGCTGCCGGTGTCACCGCCGACCGGCTGGTGCTTCCACGGCAACAACAAGTCCTACGCCGAGCTGTGGTCGGCGCTCGCGGTGGGGTCGGTCGAATCGTGATCGACTCGTTCGACGAGATCGACCGGATCGAGCAGCTGTTGGCCGGGATCGGGGCGGAGGGTGCTCTACCCACCGACGCTCCACCCACCGACACCCCTCGCGCCCGGCCGAAAGTGCTGGCCCGAGTGACGCCCGGGGTCGAGGTGCACACCCACGAATTCGTTCGCACCGGCCAGGACGACTCGAAGTTCGGTTTCGGGGTGGCGTCCGGCGCGGCCGCAGAGGCCATCGACCGACTGCGCCGGCTCCACAACGCCGGGACCCGTCGAGTTCGTGGGGATTGCATGCGCACATCGGGAGTCAGGTGTTCGCCGTGGATGCGTTCGTCCAAGCCATCGACGTCATCGCCGACTTCTTCGCTCCTCTTGGTCTACCCGAACTGGTGGTGGGCGGTGGTCTGGGTGTGGCCTACGTCAGCGGCGAGGAAGCGCCGACCATGGCGCAGCTGGGCCGGTCGGTCCGCCGGGCGTGTCGACAGGCCGGCATCCCGGACTCGGTCCGGGTCACGGCCGAACCGGGTCGGTCCATCGTGGCGACGGCCGGAATGACGCTGTACCGGGTGGGAACGATCAAGGACGTGCCCGGCTACCGGACGTATGTGTCGGTCGACGGCGGGATCAGCGACAACCCTCGGCCCGTCCTCTACGGCAGTGGCTACGAGGCATTCCTGCCCCGGGCCACGAACACCCATCGGGTGCGCCCGATCAGGCTGGTGGGCAAGCACTGCGAGTCCGGCGACGTCGTCGTGTCGGAGCGGATACGTGCCTGACGATCTCGCCGTGGGGGACGTCCTGGCCACCCCGTCACCGGCGCCTATGGTCACTCGATGGCCTCCAATTACAACAAGGTCCCGCGCCCGGCCGTGGTGTTCGTGGCCGACGGGGAGTCCCGGCTCGTCGTGCGGCGCGAGACGTTCGACGATCTCCTCCGTTACGACACTGAGGTCGCCGTCCCAGGCGGTAGCGTGACCAGATGACCTCGTCGCCGAAGGCAACATCGCCAAAGGCAACGTCAGCGCAGGCAAGGTCAGCGCAGGCAAGGTCAGCGCCGGCAACGCTGCGTGTGGCCGTGCTCGGTTGCGGCAACGTCGGCACGGCCCTGGTCGAATTGCTGCAAACTCGCGCCGAGCCATCGCTGTCCAGAGTGGGTCCGGCTGGAACTCGGCGGCATCGCCGTCGTCGACCTGTCCGGTCTCGGCCGGCGACGATCCCGACGACATTGCTCACCGACGATCCGGCGGCGTTGGTCGCCGACCCGTCGATCGACATCGTGGTCGAGCTGATCGGTGGCCTGGAACCGGCCGGGAGCCTCGATTCGCACTGGCTCTCGAAGCGAGGAAGCCGGTGATCACCGCCAACAAGGAGCTGCTGGCATCGCCCGACGGCGTTGCGCTTCGGACCCTGGCTCGTGAGCAAGAGGTCGACCTTCTCTACGAGGCAGCGGTCGCCGGGGCCATACCCCTTGGTCCGCGCCCTCCGGGAATCGCTGACGGGCGAACGGATCCAACGGGTGAGCGGCATCGTGAACGGCACCACCAACTACATCCTCACGAAGATGAGCGAGGACGGCTCGAGCTTCGACGAGGTGCTGGCCGAAGCCCAGTCGCTCGGGCTGGCTGAACGTGATCCGACCGCTGACGTGGAGGGCCACGATGCCGCAGCGAAGGCGGCCATCCTGGCCGGGGTGGCTTTCGGTTACGAAGTCGTCCGGCGACGACGTCTTCCGGGAGGGGATCACCAACATCAGGGCTGCCGACGTCGAGTTCGCCGACCGGTTCGGCTACGTGGTGAAGCTGCTCGCCGTGGTGGAGCGGACGGCCGACGACAAGGTGTCGGTGCGGGTCCATCCGACCCTGGTGCCCAAGTCGCACCCGTTGGCCGGGGTTCGGGGCGCCTTCAACGCCGCCTTCATCGAAGGTGAGGCCGCCGGTGAGCTCATGCTCTATGGATTGGGTGCCGGGGGTCGTCCCACGGCAAGCGCCGTCCTCGGGGACCTCATCGATGCCACTCGCAATCTGTTGGCCGGGACGACTGGTCCGGCGCCCGACCGGTTGCCGGCCACCCTTGTCTCGATGGCCGACGCTCAGTCTCCCTTCTACGTGACCCTCGATGTGGAAGATCGCCCCGGGGTGCTGGCCGCGGTGGCCGCTGTCTTCGGTGAGCACCACGTCTCGATCCGGTCCATGGAGCAAGAAGGTCTGGACGACGGTGCTCGCCTCATCTTCCTCACCCATGTGGCACGTGAAGGCGATGTCATGGCGACGCTGGACGAGCTGGCCACACACCCCGCCGTCATGCGCACCGGAGGTGTGTTGCGGATCGTCGGCGAGAAAGAGAAGATCGGCGAGAAAGAGAAGAAGGAGCAACGGTCGTGAGCCGTGAGCAAGGCGGCGCCTGGCGCGGGGTCATCGAGGAGTACCGGGCGTTCCTGCCGGTGTCGGACCGGACACAGGTGGTCACCTTGTTGGAAGGTGGCACGCCACTGTTGCCGGCACCGAGGTTGTCGGAGCGGGTCGGCGCACGGGTGCTGCTCAAGGTGGAGGGGGCCAATCCCACCGGATCGTTCAAGGATCGCGGGATGACCGTCGCCATCACGAAGGCGGTCGAAGAAGGAGCGAAGGCGGTGGTGTGCGCGTCGACGGGGAACACGTCGGCGTCAGCAGCGGCGTTCGCTGCCGGGCCGGACTGACCTGTGCCGTCCTCATTCCCGAAGGCCACATCGCGTTGGGCAAGCTGGCTCAGGCGCTCGTCCACGGGGCCAAGGTGCTCCAGGTGCGGGGCAACTTCGACCAGTCGCTTGGAGATCGTCCGGGAGCTGGGGGAACGGGCGCCGGTCACGGTGGTGAACTCGGTGAATCCGTACCGGATCGAAGGGCCAGAAGTCCGGCGCCTTCGAGATCGTCGACGAGCTGGGCGACGCGCCGGACGTGCATTGCATCCCGGTGGGCAACGCCGGCAATATCACCGCCTACTGGAAGGGTTATCTACGAGTTCAAGGAAGCCGGACGGTCGAGCACGCTGCCCAAGATGCTCGGCTTCCAGGCCGCGGGTGCCGCTCCGATCGTCGACGGTCATCCCATCGAGCACCCCGAGACGGTGGCCACGGCCATCCGCATCGGCAATCCGGCGAGTTGGTACGGCGCCACATCGGCGGCGAGCGAGTCCGGGGGAGGTATTGCTGCCGTCACCGACGACGGAGATCCTCGATGCGTACCGGTTCCTGGCCGCCAGAGGAGTCGGTGTTCTGCGAGCCGGCGTCGGCAGCGTCGGTGGCCGGCATCCTGAAGACCGGCCTGCCAGGCGACCTGGGGCCTGGCGCCACCGTGGTGTGTGTGCTCACCGGGCATGGCCTCAAAGACCCCGACATCGCCATCAGCCAGATCTCAGTTCCCACCGTGATCGATGCCGACCTGGGTGCGGTTCTGGACGAGCTCGCACTGTAGATCCAGCCTCCGTATGGGCCGAGAACCAGCCTCTGGATCGGGCCGTCACCTGGAGGTTGTTGCCGAATGGCGGCTCAGCGGGTATCATGGACGATACCTTCGCTTCCACGACATGCCCGGTTGGGCTCCGTGGGCGGGATCCTCTGAAACGCATAAGTTGGCGCGTGTTCAGCCCGTAGACGGCGTTGGGGGGAGTTGCTGACGAGAGTTCTCTCGGACCATGCACTCCCCACCCTGTTTCCCTGGTGAATGGTTCAACCCATTCGCCCACGAGGAAGTCGAAACGAGGAGGGCGATGACTGCCGAACAGCAGCTCGAGCGCTCGGTGTTGGAAGGCAAGGAGCGAGACGAGCTTCATGCCATTGCACAGGCACTGTCTGTGAAGACCACCACCAGGACGAAGAAGGCGGACATAATCGACGGCATTCTGAAGGCCACCGGTGTGGCCGTGGATGACGGAAGTGCCGGCAACGGCGATACACCGGGCGGGACCAGCAACGGCTCCGCTTCCGAGGCACCGCCACGGCGAAGGCGCCGGCCCGGAGGACTCGAGGCTCAGCCCGGTCCGACGGCGCAGTTACGGCCATGCCACCGATACGCGCGGAGCCACCAACACCGATGACGACGGTGGACGATTCACCATCGTCGACTCGATTACGCCGTCGGCCTGGAGAACGGTGCCAGCGACGACGGGTCGCCGTCCGGTCGAAACGGGAACCGTTGCGGTCGCAGACCCGGTCGTCCACGGGCGCCACGTTCGAAGACGGCGACGACGAGCCGAGCCGTCCGAGAACGGGTCGAGAAGTCGGAACGCTGGCGTTGATGTCCGGGAGCCGATGACGGTCGAACCGGTCGGACGGGCGAGGACGGCCAGGACGACCAGGGTGGACCGGACCAGGGACGCCGGGAGGTCCAGTCGATCGCGGCGACCGTCAGTCTGGCCAGAACAACCAGGGCAAGGCCAGGGCAACCAAGGGGAACCGTCAGAACAACCAAGGCGGCAACCAAGGGTCAACCAGGGGAACCGACAGAACAGTCAGGGCAGTCAGAACCAGAACAACCAGAACACTCAGGGTACAGGGCAATCGCCAGGGTGGCGGAGCCGATTCCGAGCTGGGCAATCGCCGGAGCAACCGGCGCCGTCGAGGCCGCGACCGTCAGGGCGGCGGTGAGCGGGAGCTGCAGGGCGCCGGCGGCGGCCAGGAGCAGCAGTACCAGGGTGAGCTCATCCCGGTGCGTGGTCTGCTCGACCTCCGGGACGAGGGCTACGGGTTTCTCCGTTGCGACGGGTACCTGCCTGTCGAACAAGGACGTCTATGTCTCGATCAGCCAGGCCCGTCGTTTCGCCCTCCGGCGGGGCGACTACGTCGAGGGCGCGTGCCGCCCGGCCGGCAATACGGAGAAGTTCCCTGCGCTGCTGCGCATCGACACGGTGTCGGGGCTCGACCCCGAGGAGGCCCGGAAGCGGCCTCGATTCGAGGACCTCACCCCGCTGTTCCCCGACGAGCGGCTCCACTTGGAGATGCCCGGCGAGAAGGAGAACATGACGGCACGTATCGTCGACCTGCTCTCGCCCGATCGGCAAGGGTCAGCGTGGGCTGATCGTGTCGCCGCCCAAGGCGGGCAAGACCACGGTGATGAAGCACATCGCTCACTCCATCGAGGCGAACAACCCGGACGTGCACCTGATGGTGCTGCTGGTGGACGAACGTCCTGAGGAAGTGACCGACATGCGTCGCTCGGTGAAGGGCGAGGTGGTGGCGTCGACGTTCGACCGCCCGGCCGATGAGCACACCACGGTGGCCGAGCTGGCCATCGAGCGGGCCAAGCGCCTGGTCGAGATGGGCAGGGACGTCGTCATCATCCTCGACGGCATCACCCGCCTGGCCCGTGCCTACAACCTGGCTGCTCCGGCCACCGGTCGGATCATGTCCGGTGGCGTCGACTCCGGTGCGCTGTACCCGCCCGAAGAAGTTCTTCGGCGCAGCCCGGAACATCGAAGAGGGCGGTTCGCTCACCATCCTGGCCACGGCGCTGGTGGAGACCGGCTCGAAGATGGACGAGGTGATCTTCGAGGAGTTCAAGGGCACCGGCAACATGGAGCTCCGCCTCGACCGTCGACTGTCAGAACGCCGGCTGTACCCGTCGATCGACGTGAACGCCAGCTCCACCCGGCACGAGGAGCTCCTCTTCGACCGGTCGCAGCTCCAGCAGGTGTGGAAGCTGCGCCGGGTGCTGAACGCCCTGGCCAACGAAGGCAGCGCTGCTGCTGGCCTCGAGCTGCTGATGGACAAGATCCGGACCACGAAGAGCAATGACGAGTTCCTGGCCGAGATCGCCAAGGGTCCGGCTGCGCCCACCTGAGCCGACCGGTTCGACCGGCCTGCCCACCTGAGCCGATCAGCCTGTCCGGACGTTCCGGTACACTCACTTCGCCGCAGACCGGTTGTCTGCAGCCATTACGGGAGAGACCTCATGAAGACAGACATTCATCCCAACTACGTGGAAGCCACCGTTCACTGCTCGTGCGGCAACACCTTCACGACCCGTTCGACGAAGGACGACATCCATCTGGAGTTGTGCAACGAGTGCCACCCTTTCTTCACCGGCAAGCAGAAACTGGTGGACTCCGGAGGCCGTGTCGAGCGCTTCCAGCGCCGCTACGCCAAGACCGGCTCCCGGAAGAAGAAGGCGTAGGAGTCGGAGTCGCAGCCACAGTTGAGGCAGGTGGTGTCGGCCCGGCCGGTACCCTTGCCCTGTGATGAACGACCGGCTCACCCGTCTCGCCGCGGAGTACGAATCGGTTATCGACGAGCTGAACGACCCGGCGACCTCGACTGACCCTGCGAGACTCCGGGACCTGTCCCGGCGCCATAAGGAGCTCGACGAGGTCATCGCCACGTGGCGGAAGCTCCAGCGTGCCGAGTCCGATCTGGCCACGGCCAGAGAGATGGTTGCCGATTCGGCCGGTGACGAGCGCGACCTGGCCCGTGCCGAAGTGGACGGCGCCGAGTCGGACATCGTGCGTCTGGAGGAGGAGCTCCGGCTGCTCTTGGTGCCTCGTGACCCCAACGCCGGCCGAAACGTCATCGTCGAGATCCGTGGCGCCGAAGGGGGCGAGGAGGCCAACCTGTTCGCCAAGGACCTGTTCGATATGTACAGCCGGTATGCCGCCATCCGCGGCTGGAAGGTCGAGGTCCTGTCGTCGAGTCCCTCCGACCGGGACGGGCTGAACGAGATCACCTTCGTGGTGAAGGGCGACGATGCGTGGCAGCGGCTCGAGCACGAAGGCGGTCCGCACCGTGTGCAACGGGTTCCGGTCACCGAGTCGCAAGGCCGGGTCCATACCTCGTCGGCAGCGGTGGCGATCCTGCCCGAAGCCGAGGAGGTCGACGTGGCCATCGACCCGTTAGACCTGAAGATCGACGTGTACCGGTCCACCGGTCCCGGCGGCCAGTCGGTCAACACCACCGACTCGGCGGTCAGGGTCACCCACCTCCCCACCGGGATCGTGGTGGCTATGCAGGACGAGAAGAGCCAGATCCAGAACCGGGCCAAGGCGATGGTCGTGCTCCGTTCCCGGCTGCTGAAGGCCGAGCAGGACCGCCAGGCCGCCGAGCTCTCGGCCCAGCGCCGCAGCCAGGTCGGCAGCGGAGGCCGGTCGGAGAAGATCCGGACGTACAACTACAAGGAGAACCGGGTCACCGACCACCGCATCAAGCTCACCCTCCACAAGCTCGACCGTGTCCTCATGGGCGATCTCGACGAGCTGACCGATGCGCTGATGGCGGACAAGCGGGGTCGCCAACTCGAGGAAGCGTGAGCTCACCGATGGCGGAGCCGACGCACCGTCAGCCGCGCCCCCAGCGAACAGGCCGGTCGCTCCGCCGGTTGGTGGAGGACGCCTCGAGTCGCCTGGGGTCACGTCCCGAAGCTCGCTGGATCGTGGAGCACGCCTGTCTCGTCCACGGCTTCCAGGGCTCCCCGGATCTGCTCTGCGACCAGCCGGCTCCTCTGGACCTGGCCATGGCGGTCGACTCCCTCGTTGCCCGGCGGAAGTCCGGTGAGCCGCTCCAGTACGTGCTGGGTCGGTGGCCCTTCCGAACGCTCGAGCTCGTGGTCGACCGTCGGGTCCTGATTCCCCGACCCGAGACCGAGCAGGTTGTCGAGGTGGCGCTGGGTGAGCTCTCTGGTGTGGCTGCAGAGTGCACCGGCCCGATGGTCGCGGTTGATCTGGGGACGGGTTCGGGCGCCATCGCGCTGGCGCTGGCGCTCGAAGGCGGTGACCGTCTCTCGTCCCTCTCCACTGGACCTCTGACTGTCTGGGGCAGCGACAGGTCGTCTGACGCGCTCGATGTGGCCGAGACCAACCTGGCCATGCTCCGGGCCGCTCACCCTGCTGCCGCTGATCGGGTCCGGTTGGTGGCAGGGTCGTGGTTCGGCGCGCTCCCTGATGTTCTGATGGGTTCGGTCGACCTTCTGGTGTCCAACCCGCCGTACGTATCGCCGGCCGAGTTCCTGGACCTCGATCCCACCGTTCGAGAGTGGGAGCCGCGTGGCGTGCTGGTGCCTGGTGGTGGGGGTGGTGGCGGGCAAGACGGCGCGCCTGCCGGCTCGGGGGATGGCACGACTCTCGGTGAGCAGGACGGCATGGACGGTATGGCTGATATCGAGACGATCATCGAAGGAGCCCCACGGTGGTTGGCCGACGGTGGGGTGCTCGTGCTCGAGCTGGCGCCGCACCAGGCCGACGCTGCTGCTGCCATGGCGCGCCACGCCGGTCTCGTCGATGTCCGGGTGGAGCCGGATTTGGCCGGACGTCTCCGAGCGCTGGTGGCCAGGCGGGAACAGTGATGACCGGGTTGCGATGACACGAGTGGTGCGAGCTGACGATCCGTCGGCGATCGAGCAGGTGGTCACGGCACTGACGAGCGGGCAGGTGGTGGGGATCCCCACCGATACCGTCTACGGGCTGGCTGCCGACCCGTTCCAGCCCGAAGCGGTGGGCCGAGTGTTCGCTGCCAAGTCGAGACCGGACGATGTCGCCCTTCCCATCCTGGTTCGGGAGTGGGACCAGGTGGAGCTGGTGGCCGGTGTCCTCCCACCATTGGCGCAGCGGCTCGCCGATCGGTTCTGGCCCGGACCGCTGACGTTGGTGGTGCCCCGGAGCGGCGCGTTCACCGCCGATCTCGGTGGACCGACTGCTGCATCGACCACCGTCGGCATCCGATGGCCGGCGCATCCGGTGGTCCAGGCGCTGTGCGAGTCGGTCGGGCCGCTGGCCGTCACCAGCGCCAATCGTCACGGTGAGCCACCGCTGACCGATGCCGGGTCGGTGGCGGCCGCCTTCGCCGGTGCCGGTGTGGCTCTCGTTCTCGACGGTGGGGCCTGTGACGGAGCCCCGTCGACGGTGGTGGAGTGCCTCGGCCCGGTACCTCGCTGCCTTCGGCCCGGAGCCATTCCCTGGTCGTTGCTGTGCGAACAGGGTTGACGGGCCCACACCCCGTGGCGAGGGTCCGGTTGACGGATCCACCGTGTACGAGGGAAAATAGCCAGGCTATGAACATGAACGCTTTGGTCCACAGCACCGTATCCATTATTGAGTAGGCACACGCCACGCTCGGTGTGTGCCTCTGACCGTCCACAAGGTGGGCGGTTTTTCAATTTCCGGCGTACCGTGAAGTGCCGCTCGATCATCCCGATCACCCCCGGCGAGCAGTACCAGAGCAGAGACAGACCAGAGCAGAACAGGACAGAACAGACGTGAGCACGTACAAGGTTGGCCTCATCGGAGGCGACGGAATCGGGCCCGAGGTCGTGGCCGAGGCGCTGAAGGTGGTGAAGGCCTCCGGGGTCTCGTTGGACGCCACCGAGTACGACCTCGGCGCCGACCGCTACCTGCGAACCGGCGACGTGCTGCCCGACGCCGTCCTCGACGAGCTCCGGGGCCAGGACGCCGTGCTGCTCGGCGCCATCGGGCCGCCGGTCGGCTCCACGGACGTCCCTCCTGGCACTCTGGAACGGGGGCTGCTGCTCCGTCTCCGTTTCGAGCTCGACCTCTACATCAACATGCGCCCGTTCGTCGGCGTTCCCGGAGCGCTCGCTCCAGACTGCGACTTCGTGGTCATCCGGGAGAACACCGAGGGCACCTACGCCGGCGAGGGTGGCTTTCTTCGGAAGGGCACCCCGTTCGAGGTGGCCACCCAGGGCTCCGTCAACACCCGCCATGGCGTGGAGCGCTGCGCCCGGTTCGCGTTCGAGCTGGCGGCCAAGCGCCCTCGTCATCAGCTCACCTTGGTGCACAAGACCAACGTGCTGACCTTCGCCGGCGATCTGTGGCAGCGCACGGTCGACGAGGTGGCCCCTGAGTACGCCGGGGTGAGCCGGGACTACAACCATGTGGACGCCACCTGCATCTACCTGGTCGAGAACCCGGGTCGCTACGACGTGATCGTCACCGACAACCTGTTCGGCGACATCATCACCGATCTGGCCGGGGCGGTGGCTGGAGGCATCGGGTACGCGGCGTCGGCCAACCTCAACCCGGACCGGACCGGACCGTCGCTCTTCGAACCGGTCCACGGAGCCGCTCACGACATTGCCGGCACCGGGAAAGCCAACCCGGCTGCCGCCATCAGCTCCGCTGCTCTCATGTTGGAGCACCTGGGCGAGACCGACGCCGCCGACCGTGTCAGCAAGGCCGTGCGGGAGTACATCGTGTCGGCAGCCTCCACTTCTGATCCCACACTCTCTACCGCCGCCATTGGCGACGCCATCGCAGAAAGGCTCTGAGCCGTGCCCATCGAACCCACTGAGAAGATCTGGATGGACGGCGAGCTCGTCGACTGGGCGGACGCCACCGTGCACGTCCTGACCCACACCATGCACTACGGCTCGGGTGTCTTCGAAGGGATCAGGGCGTACCCCACGCCTACCGGCGTGGCCGTGTTCCGGCTGCGAGAGCACATCGAGCGGCTGTTCGCGTCGGCCAAGGTGTTCTTGATCGACATCCCCTTCTCCGTCGACGAGATCATCGAAGCCGCCCGGACATTGGTCCGGGTCAACGGCCTGGACGACGGCTGCTATCTCCGTCCCCTGGTGTACCTCGGGTACGGCGAGATGGGCCTGAATCCCATGCCGTGTCCGGTCAACGTCTCCATCGCCGCCTGGCCGTGGGGCACGTATCTCGGCGACGAAGGTGTGGCCAACGGCGTGTCGGTGAAGATCAGCTCGTGGCGTCGCCATGACCCCAACGCCGTGCCCACGGCAGCCAAGGGCACCGGGATGTACGTCAACTCGTCACTCGCCAAGGTGGAGGCGTTGAAGGCCGGGTACGACGAGGCCATCCTCCTGGCTCCGGACGGGAACGTGAGCGAGTGCACCGGCGAGAACATCTTCGTGGTCCGCGGCGGTCGGCTGATCACCCCGCCCACGTCGGACTCGGGCGCTTTGGAGGGCATCACCCAGAACTCGATCGAGACCATCGCCCGGGACTTCGGCTACGAGGTCTCGTACGAGCAGCTCATCCGGACCGATCTCTACTCGGCGGACGAGGCGTTCCTCACCGGGACCGCGGCCGAAGTGGTTCCCATCCGAGCTGTGGACGATCGGGAAGTGGGGACGGGGAAGCCGGGACCGATCACCCGCCAGCTGCAGCAGACCTACTTTGCCACCGTGCGGGGAGAGGTCGACCAGTACAAAGACTGGTTGGACCATGTCGAGTAAGGCCGCGCCCGACGCGGCCGGTTCGAACAGAGCCGCGCCCGACGCGGCCGAGTCGGGGCGGATCCGCACCGCCGGCCAACACGCGCACGACAACGTCAAGCGCGGCCACAGCCATGCGCCGGGAGCAGGCCACGGTCACGACTTCGACCTTCCGGTGATGCCGGACGCCGTCGACGTCTTCGACACCACGTTGCGAGACGGCTCCCAACAGGAGGGCCTGTCGCTCACCGTCGACGACAAACTGCGTGTGGCCGAACAGCTCGACCACCTCGGCGTCACCTTCGTCGAAGGTGGATGGCCCGGGGCCAACCCGAAGGACGCGGAGTTCTTCGAACGGGCTCCGTCCGAGCTGCATCTGTCGACGGCGACGTTGGTGGCGTTCGGGTCTACCCGCCGGGCCGGTGTCAAGGCCGAGGACGACGAGACCCTCCGCCATCTGGTGGCTGCCCAGACTCCGGCGGTGTGCATCGTGGCCAAGTCGTCGGAGATGCACGTCGTCGATGCGTTGCGCACCACCCTCGACGAGGCGGTGGCCATGGTGGCGGACTCGGTCGAGTTCCTGCGCCACAACGACCTACGGGTCTTCCTCGATGCCGAGCACTTCTTCGACGGGTACAAGGCCAATCCGGAGTTCGCCATGCGGATTCTCCGTGCCGCCGAGGAGGCGGGCGCGGAGACCCTCGTGCTCTGTGACACCAACGGAGGCACGCTGCCCTACGAGGTGGCGGGGATCGTCCCCACCGTGCTGGGTTCGTTCGAGACCCAGGTCGGCGTGCACTTCCACAACGACAGCGGCTGTGCTGTCGCCAACTCGCTTGCCGCGGTGGGGGCCGGCGCCACCCACGTACAGGGCTGCATCAACGGGTATGGCGAGCGGTCCGGCAACGCTGATCTCGCCGCCACCATCCCCAGCCTCTCGCTGAAGCTCAACGTCTCGACCATCCCCGTACAGCGGTTGGAGCGGCTCACGCCGGTGGCCCACCACATCGCCGAGCTGGTGAACATCGCCCCCAACCCGCAGCAGCCCTACGTCGGGGCATCGGTCTTCGCCCACAAGGCCGGGCTGCATACCAGCGCTATTGCCCGCCGATCTGATGCCTACGAGCACATCGACCCGGAGCTGGTGGGGAACGGCACCCGTTTTGTCGTCTCCGAGATGGCCGGTCGCTCCACGCTGGCGTTGAAGGCGAGTGAGCTGGGGTTGGAGCTTGACTCCGAGGCGATGACCTCGGTCCTCGACTCGTTGAAGCGGTTGGAGCACGCCGGCTACCACTTCGAAGTGGCCGACGCGTCGTTGGAGCTGTTGCTACGCAACTCGACCGGTTGGCAACAGGACTACTTCGAGCTCGACTCCTTCCGGGTGATCTCCGATCACACCGGGACCCTGAGCACGGAGGCGACGGTGAAGCTCTTCGTCGGCTCGGAGCGGTATGTGGCGACCAACGAGGGGAACGGACCGGTCAACGCCCTCGACGCCGCTTTGCGCCAGGCCATCGGCGACCGGTACCCGGCTCTCGACCACATTCATCTGGTGGACTACCGGGTCCGGGTCCTCAACACGGCGAAGGGAACGGGCTCGATCACCCGCGTCCTCATCGACTCGACCGACGGCGACGGCACTTGGACCACCATCGGGGTCTCGGAGAACATCATCGAAGCGTCGTGGCAGGCCCTGTTCGACTCCATCGTCTACGGTCTGCTCCGTGCGTCGACGTCCACCGACGAGCTCGACGCAGCACCTCGTGACTGAACACCCAGAACCCAGCACCCCAGAACTCCACACCCCATGACCCAGCATCAGGAGTGAAGCGATGACCCAACCGAGTTTCGTACCGATCGTCGAGGCCGACCAGGTCCGCCCCGCCTATCGGCTGCGGGTGCCTGGCATCTGGACCCAGTCACGGCCCTCGGAGCTCCGCGGTACGAAACAGCCTTCGGGTCGGAACCTGGGCACACCCGGCCCTGACCAGGGATTTGCGCTGTCGTTGGCCCGTCGGTTCGAGGACCGGGTGGAGCTGGTCGAGGGAGAGAGCGCACACGACGCCATGGCCGGGTGCACGGCGGTTGCGATGCGTCGTGCCGCACGGTTCGGCCGGGCGCCGTCCATCCACGACCTCACCTTTGCCTTCACCCTGTGGGGGTTCTTGGGCGACGCTCCCGATGACCTGATCGCCGAACGAGCACCGCTGTTCCGGTCGTGCTCGCACCACTACTTGGCCCAACGGGCGATCGCCGATCGGGTCGGGGACGACACGCTCCGGCTGACGCCGGATGAGGTGCGAGCCCGTCTCGGGGACTGGCGAAGCATGGTGACGACGTCCGTCGCCGAGCCCGGACCGTCTGTTCGCTGAACCCCTCGCTCTGAACCCCTCGTTGAACCTCTCGTTGGGCACGAGCGCCGCCAGGTGTCTGTGTTCGTGCTCGGCCACTGGCGTCGCTTCACGACTCGGCCTCTAATTTAGGGAGATGGACACGCCGAGCTTCGCCCTCAACGACACCCACCGGCAGTTTCGGGACTCGCTTCGCCAGTTCGCCGAGGACCGCATTGCGCCCAACGCCGCCGAAGTCGATCGACAGGAGTCGTTTCCTCGGAAGTCGTTCGACGCGTGCGTGGAGCTCGAGCTGCCGTCGCTCGGCATCCCGAGCGAGTACGGAGGAGCAGGCGCCGATCACGTCACCCAGGCGATCATGGCCGAGGAGCTGGCCAGGGTGTGCGCTTCGACCTCGTTGACCATCCTGATCTCGAAGCTGGGCATGTTGCCGGTGATGAACTGGGGATCGGAGGCGTTGAAGCGCAAGTACCTCCCTGCAGTGGCGTCCGGTCAGGCCCAGGCCAGCTACTGCCTGTCCGAAGCGGACGCCGGAAGCGACGTGGCGTCGATGCGCGCCCGTGCCGTCCGTGACGGTGACCACTACGTGCTCACCGGGACGAAGTACTGGATCACCAACGCCGGCATCTCCGACACCTACACCGTCTTCGCCAAGACCGACTCCGACGCGGGGCACCGGGGAATCACCTGTTTCGTGGTCGAGGCCGCCTCCGGGGTGAGCGTCCCGAAGCTCGAGCACAAGCTCGGTGTGCGTGGTAGCCCGACCGGCGAGGTGTTCTTCGACGACGTCCGGGTCCCGGTGGAGAACCGGATCGGCGAGGAGGGGCAGGGCTTTGCCATTGCCATGCACACGCTGGACCGAAGCCGCCCGACGATCGGGGCCCAGGCTGTCGGCATCGCTCAAGGCGCCATCGACGTCGCAGCCGGGTACATGCAGGAGCGGAAGGCCTTCGGGAAGCCGATCGCCGATCTTCAGGGTCTCCGGTTCATGCTCGCCGACATGGAGATGCGGAACGAAGCGGCGCGCACGTTGGTGTACCGGGCGTGCTCCCTCATCGACAACGGCGATCCCGAGCATGAGCTCACCAAAGTCGGGGCCATGGCCAAGTGCTTCGCGTCGGACACGGCGATGTCGGTGACCACCGATGCGGTCCAGCTCCTGGGTGGCTACGGCTACACCCAGGACTTCCCGGTGGAGCGCTTCATGCGCGACGCGAAGATCACCCAGATCTACGAGGGCACCAACCAGATCCAGCGGGTCGTGATCGCCAAAGCCCTCTTAAAATAGGGTTTATGCTCTCACCACCCCGGCGTCGAGTGGATCCCGCTCCAACACAGGCTCTCCAGCCGCCCTGGTTGGCTTCCCCAAATCGCTGGAGTTGCCGGAACATCGAGGTATGAGCAGCCAGCGGGAGCGTCCACCGCCCCGACACGACAGCAACATGGGGAACTCTGTGCGGCTCAGTTCATTCATGGGACGACCACGGCGGGCGTCGAACCCGCCATGGTCGTGGGAAGGATGGACTCAGGTCGGCGGAGCCGGAGCGGCACAAAACCTCCACACCTGTGCATCATCGATCTCGGTCCCGGCTCGTTCACTGCTGGTGCCCGCTCTTCAGCTCAGGAGGGCATTCCCGTGCCAGTCAGTGCCGTGGGAGCGAGAGGGGCTCAGCTGGCCGCCGAAGGCAGTGACTCCGACCATTGCGACTGAAGCTTGACGATCATGTCCACACAGTTGCATTCAGCAATGCCAACGTCACCCTCGCTGGTCGAGGGGTCGACGTGTTGCGGAGGGAGAATGGGTTCCCGGCGTGGCGAACTCCCCGCCGGGAAGTGTGCCTGAAGGCCTACCGAGGCGGCTTGCTCGCCTCCGCAATCCGGGACCGGCTGCCCAAGGAGCACGAACTCCCGCAGGCGGATCACAGCGCCTCGAAGGGCGGCGCCATGCTGGTGGGGTCCGAGGCAATGGATTGGAGTGGGCCAAGCCCAGGTTCACCATTTTGATGAACCGATAGACGGAGACCGAGACCCTGGAATCGTCGGTTGTGAACGGCTGGGGTCGTACTCGACCCCGATCTGGTGGCGGCTACCGGATGGAGCGACGAGGGAAGTTCTGAATTGCCCCATCGGAAGGGCCGACGGCGACCACGTGCTCAGCTCCGGAGGCCGAAAGTCGCGGCAGCGGTTGGTCCAAGCGGCTGACCAGGCAGGGTGACCTTCAAGGTGACATCGGTGTGGGCGGCCAGGTGACCTCGCAAGGGGGACAGGGTGTCGTTGACGATCTCGATCCGGCGGATCGCATAACTCGGACAGCGTCCCCTACCGGCACTTCGGGGACAGGCGGCCGGGCTTCGCTCGGCGGAATCGTGCTTCTAGAGAGGCGGTCGGGGCGGGATATCTGAGTCGACGATCTCGTGCGAACGACGAGTTCGAGGTCGGTCAGCTCCCGGCGACCTCGCTGGTCGTCTTGTCGAGTACCGCGGCCTCGTAGGCGGCGCGCAGCTGATCGCTGGCACGCGGTGCGTCCGGGTTGGGGCGCGGGACGCCGAGGTGGAGTTCGCGCAGTTCGTCGATCATCGCCGCCGACGAGCTCGGGGCCCCCGTCGCGAAGCAGTTCGGCGCGGACCCGTAGGCGGCGCTCGCCGGTGCGATGGGCCAGGCCCCAGTTGCCGAGCGCGACCATGACCGGAAGCACCTGGATGCCCGCCTCGGTGAGCGAGTAGGCCGCCCGCTGCCCACGGCGGGCGTCGTCGCGGGTGAGCAGCCCGGCGGCCACGAGCTGCTTGAGGCGGCTGGCGAGGATGTTGGTGGCGATGCCCTCCTCGGAGCCGGCGATCAGCTCGCGGAAGTAGCGGCGGTTGCCGAACATGATGTCGCGCAGCACGAGCATCGCCCACGGGTCGCCGAGCACCTCGACGGCGGCGTTGATCGCACATCCTGAGCGTGGGGCGGTGTCCATGAACGCTCCTCCAAAGTGCTTGCGCTCTGCAAGTGCTTCGGCTAGGTTAGCGTCAACCAGTTGCATATCGCAATCACCCAATCGCTTCGGAGGCAGCCATGTCCCAGGTCCGTGTCCACAACTTCTCGATCTCCCTGGACGGGTTCGGGACCGGCGAGGGCCTCACGTTCGACGCCCCGTTCGGCCACGCCGGCCATCGTCTGCACGAGTGGGTGTTCGCCACCCGGTTCGGGCACTCGATCATCATGGGTCAGCCGGTGGCACGACCGGTGTCGACAACTCGTTCGCCGAACGCCTGAATGTCGGGTTCGGTGCCGAGATCATGGGCCGGGGCAAGTTCGGCCCGCAGACCGGCCCGTGGACCGATGTCGGCACCGACGACGAGTGGCGGGGCTGGTGGGGGCCGAACCCGCCGTTCCACACGCCGGTGTTCGTGCTGACGCACCACGCGCGCCCGTCGATCGAGATGGAGGGCGGCACCGTGTTCCACTTCGTCGACGCCTCTCCGCAGGAGGCACTCGACCTCGCCCGGGAGGCCGCCGGTGACCTCGACGTGCGCATCGGCGGTGGCCCGACGGTCGTCCGCGACTTCCTCGCCGCCGACCTCATCGACGCCCTCCACGTCGTGCAGGTGCCGATCCTGCTCGGCCGCGGCGTTCGACTCTGGGACGGCCTCGAAGGCATCGAGGAGCGCTACAACCGCGAGGCAGTCTCGTCACCGAGCGGCGTCACCCACCTGACCTTCACACGCCGATGACCGATCCTGCGGACGAGCTGACGACCTGTCCCCGAACGCCGGGTCAGCAGCGGTTATCAAACCGGGGATTCGACGCATCCGGGCCCCGGTCGAATCCAATAGGATCGTTGGCAGCCCCTACTGCGTGGTGCACAACTCGTCGAGTTGCTCCAGCGTTTTGGTCATGCCCGCCAACCATGCATTGCCATGGTCGACGGCCTCTCGGACGCTCTCGGGGGATTCCGTGCAGTCGTAAGTTTCGGTCACCACAGTTGCATTCGGTCCATCCGGGATGAGGTCGTACCTCCAGAGGGATCCGTTCCGGGCGAGTTCGGGGTTGCCAGGTTCCCAAGCGATACACCGGTCCTGCTCGAACGCCACGATGCGGTTATGCATTTCGTATTCACCCATCGCCGTGAAGTACATCTTCGTGACGAATACGTCTCCGACGCCGGTGACGACTTCATTGCTGGCACCCGTCCTCAACATCTCTGAGCCATCGAACTCCGGGTGCCTATCTGGGTGGGCCAGAAGCTTGAAGATGACGCTGGCTGGGGCCCCGATTCGTCGGGAAACGGACACGGGCTTGCAGTCGTCGGTTCCCATCGTGGCTCTCCCATGTCGGTTTCTGCACTCACCAAGCTAGCCGCCGTGGCACTGGGCCTCACAGTCGAGGATCAGGAGTATCCCTGAACGCCGGCTCGCGGTCGATATCTGCATAAGGACTCTCGTCGATCTACCGTTGACACGATGGCGCCGAGGAAGCTACCCACGCCCGAGGATCGGAAGGATGCGGTCCGGATCGCGCTGGTCGCCCTTGCCACTGGGGAGGTGCCCGAGACGACGCTCGCCAACCTCGCGGGCCTACGTACCCGGAACGACACCTTCCCGGCCGAAGAGCTCCTCGAGCTTGCCTCGGATGCCATCGCCGTTTCTGGCGCCACCCCGAACGACCCCATCGACTTCGAGGGGATCCGGGAGCGTTACCTCGGCGAGTTCCGCTTTTCTGGCAAGACACAGCATTACAAGAGCAAGTACGCAATCTCTGCCGCCGCCATGATCCACGGCGGCGTGTACCCCGATCTGCTCGGGGATGCCGCGTGGTGGGAAGCCGCCGATGGCCAGGTCGATGGTTCGAGCCGCCCTCGGGACCAGAGGGATCACCGCCGGCTTGCTCCCCTTGCCCATGATCCGGAGGGTTCGATGTCCCTGGGTGAAGGCGAGATCCTCGATGTTCGTTCCGCACGCCTCACTGACCCGGAGCCCGTTGAGGCCGAGGAGGACGGCGAGCGCTGCGTGACTCCTGTCGAAGCGTTCGGCCCTGAAGAGGAAGGTACCCAGCTCTCGGCGATCCAGTCCCCGTCCCTCGGAAGGGTGGACCATCGGACGCCGGATGTATTGGGCCGGATTGGCGGAGATTCGTCCATCGATGTGGGCGAACCGGTAGTAGCCGCAGACTGTCGAGAGTCTGCGATCGATGGTCGAGGGAGCCAGACCCTTGTCCTCCATGGCGGTTCGGTAGAGCTCGATGTGGGGACGCTTGGCTCCCAGGACGGCTACGCCGGCATCAGCGGCCCATTGAAAGAACGTCCTCAGGTCGTAGCGGTAGGCATCGAGCGTGCGCCCGTTGTACCTGGCGAGGAATGCAGCTGCGGCCACCTGAGCTTCATCGAAGTCAGGGTCCTCGATGATGACGGCCAGGGTGGTGGAATCTGAGTCGAGTACAGACATGGCTCTCCTTCTACGGTTGGGAGAGCCAGCCAACACTGACCAGCCCGGGAGGGCGGAGTTGAGGGTTGACCGGTGCCGGGACGAGCGACATCATTTGTGGTGTCACAGTGGTCGGTCGAGATGGAGCCCGAGGTCGAGGAGTGGTTGGAGTCGTTGCCCCCCGTTCTGTTCGCGGTGGCGACCTCGCGAGTCGACTACTTGGCCGACGCCGGGGCTTCCATTCGGATGCCTCGATCCCGTTCGCTCGGAGACGGCCTCTTCGAACTCCGGTTCGATCTGGGCCGTGTTGCTCAACGGATCAGCTTCTACTTCCCGGGCGATCGTCGGATTGTCCTGTTGACGGTGTTTAGGAAGCAACGGCAGAACGAATGAGCAGAGGTAGCTCGAGCACGTCTGGCCATGAGGGTCTGCGTCGAACAGGCCCATACCGCTGACGAGGAGGATGAATGACGAGGACGAGTTGGACCGCGCTGAAGAACCAGAAGGTCGACACCATGACAGCGGAAGAGCGAGCCGAGTATGACCGCGCCTACGCCGAAGCTCGGCTCGCCGCAGAGGTCGGGCAGCGCATTCACGACGCCCGTGAAACCGCGGGGCTCAGTCAGCGAGAGCTCGCACGACGAATGGGTACCAGTCAGGCCGCGATCGACCGTCTCGAGTCGGGTGGAGTGGGGGCCACGATCACTACTCTCCAGCGGGCCGCGACCGCACTTGGACTCGAGGTCAACGTCGAGCTGAGGCCCACAGCCTGATCTTGATGATCCGGGTCATAGACCCGACTCCCGGGTAATCGATATCGACCTCGAGCCGGCGATTAGGGCTACACGGAGGATCGCTTGGAAGAAGCGCTGCCGTTGCCGTTCACGGCTACGCAGTCATTGGACTTGCCGCAAGAAACCGAGACGGTTCCTGTCGCACCGCCAGGGAACACAAGCGCGGGCGTGGACCAGCGCCCCGGGTGCCAATCGACAGCCCTACCGCTCAGACCAATCACGGTGCACGCCGAGGCAGATCCACACGAGACCGAGTATGCGAAGCTGGTCTGGAATCCAGGTATAACTGCCGGTGTCGACCAGCTCTGCCCATCGAATGTCACGTAGTCACCGGAACCGGCCACGGCTAAGCAGAACGACGACGACGGGCATGACACTGAGAGCAACCCCTTCGTGAGGGCCCTCTGACTGGTAGACCACGTGATCCCATCGAAGGCGAGGACGTGCCCATTGAGGTTCACGGCCACGCACATCGTTGGCGTCGGGCACGACACGTCCATCAGACGATCGGTTGCCGCTCCGGTCGAGGGCGTCTGGAACGTCGACCACGAGTGGCCATTGAACGTACCGACAGTGCTCGGGGATCCAGGAGCCCCGCTCGCCCCAACAGCTGCGCAAAAGGTTGCAGTTGGACAGGAGATTCGGTACGTGGCTGAAGATCCGAGGGAAAGCGGAGATGTCCACGAACTGCCGTCATAGGAAACGGAGTCCCCACCGGCGGATACCGCGACGCAGGACGTCGATGTGGAGCAGGAGACCGAGGTCAGCGTGCCGCCACTGCCAGTCGGTTGGGGTATCGACCATTTTCCCTGTCGCCAGAAGACCGCGGCTCCGTTCTCGTCCACCGCTACGCACAGCGTGCTTGACGGGCAGGAGACGCCGTACAGAGACGAGTGGCCGGTGGATTCGGCGGGCATCGGCTTCGACCAGACTGACCGAGTGCCGCCTGGTGTAGCGGACGCACTACAGCCAGCGACAAGTGCCAGAGAAAGTACGACGACCCCGTACGCCTTCCGCATTGTCCGAACATAGTTCGGTTTCAACACCGTCCCCGAGGTACCGATCTGCCCCGTCGGTAATCGACCACGACCCGGCGGTTAGGGACGGTCAGCATCGGATACTGTGTCGTTGTTCATCCAGAGGATCCGAGGGACCTGGCCCAGTGAAGATCCGGCAACCTGCTCAGCGGCAAGGTGCCAACGCCAGGAACGATGAGGAGGCCCTGTGTCCCTGGTGCTTGATATTCCTGTCCTCCAAGGTGCCTTCGTTCGGTTGGAGCCCCTTTCACTGATCCACTCCACAGATTTGGCGGCTGCTGTTGAGGAAGACCGGTCTAGCTTCGGCCATACGTGGGTGCCTGACCCGGAGGGCATGGGTGACTACATCGGACACCAACTGGAGCAGGCTCAGTCAGGCAAGCTCACTCCTCTGGCCCAAATCCGGCTTGCCGACAATCGTGCTGTTGGCTGCACTGCATACTGGGACCCAAGGGCCTGGCCCGGACGTCCCGAAGAACCATGCGCAGTGGAGATCGGTTGGACCTGGCTGGCAGCATCGGCTCAGGGCACCGGAATCAATGTCGAGGCGAAACTCCTTCTCTTGAGACATGCGTTCGAGGTCATGGGCGTAGTCCGCGTCGACCTGAAGACCGACGTTCGAAACAGTCGGTCCCGCAATGCGATCGAGGGACTGGGGGCAACATTCGAGGGCATCCTGCGGAAGTGGTCACCATCATGGGCGCCGGGTGAGGAGGGCAGGCTCAGGGACTCGGCGATGTACTCGATTATCGATGTTGAGTGGCCCGATCGGGAGGCTTGGACTCAAGTGGTGACCGTGACGCTTCTGACCAGGAGGTGTCGCATGTCGCAGGCGGCGGAGAGAGGGTCATTGACCCGGCGTTCTGGGGCAGTGCGCGAGGGTGCGATTCCCTGCGTCGTTACTGAAGGCGGTAGCGGAGGTGGACGACGCCGCTGCTGAATCGGTGCTCGTCGATGAGCTCGAGATCGGCGCGGGTGTCGGTTGGCAGTGCGGGGTTGCGCCCACCGAGGATGACTGGCCAGACGAACAGGGCGAGCTCGTCGACCAGCCCGGCGACGAGAGCCTGTGCTGCGAGGTTCGGGCCACCGACCAACAGATCCCTACTGGCGGCGGCCTTCAGGTCGAGTACCGCGCTGGGGTCGAAGTGGCGTTCGAGCCGAGTGTTCGCAGTGGGCGGCGCGGCCAGGGTCGAGGAGTAGACGACCTTGTCCGCCGCCTGCCATGCGCTGGCGTAGTCGGCCGTAAGGTCTGACAGCGCGGCCAGGGTGGAGTCGGTCTCCCACACGGCCAGCGTCTCGTACATGCGCCGCCCGTAGAGATAGGTGCCTGCGGACCGCATGAGCTTGGTGATGAACGCGAAGACGTCGTCGTCCGGCGGAGCCCAGTCGAAGGCGCTGCGTTCGTCCTCGGTGCAGCCGTCGAGGGACATGTTCGACGCGTAGATCAGCTTCGCCATGACCGCTCTTTCATCACCGTCACAATCTCGATGTCCTCGCCGTCCAACCTTAGGGGCTCGGCGGAGCCACTCGATGATCGTCCCAAAAGTGCCGGTCGGGGACGCGAAATATTCGACGACATTCCAGACTGTCTCATCGGTCGAGCGCCGGCCGATCCTCGGTCCGGCAAGCCCGGGACGGATCATGGGCATGCAGCGGCCTGACATGGCATGGAAAACTCAGCCCATGCGGCTCGACATCGATCTCGAGGATGAGGAGGGATTCGCAGCGGCCAGGGAGATGCTGCTCGGTCGATTCTCCGACTGGCTCAAGGGGGAGGGCCGGTACTCGGTCGAAGAGATCGACGGACTAGTCGGAGACGCGAACACTGCCCTCGAATGGAAGTGGGGCTATGGCGACGGAAAGCTGGCGACGTGGCACACCGGTGACGTGGCCAAGTTCCTCCTTGAGTGGTGCCCGCAGAAACTCAGCGTGACCCAGCCCGACTGCATCACGATCCCCCCGGCGGTGTACTCGTTCCTGAGTTTCCTCGACGGCGAGGCCCTTCTCAGCCCCGGGTCGGCCCGGGTTGACCGGCTCCTCGACGTGGTCACATCGCTCGTCGACGAGTTCGTCGTGGCCATGGGTGACCGCTCCAAATTCGGTCTGGCCAAATCGATGGTCACCGCAGCCAGGGACGAAGGGGTCGACACGACCGACCTCGTCGAGCTTGAGGCTTGGATGGCCGACTTCAACGACCGGCCGGAGGCGGAACGCCACCGGCTGCTGCCCGACTCGGCATTCTCGGGGCCATCGGCCCGCCGGAGCCTGCCACCGGTGGCGCTACCGGCTGAAGACGTCGTGGCCGCCTCCAGGGAGTCGGCACCGATCCTCACGATGTTTCGGGACCTCGCCGCCTATGTGGGCGCAGGGCGCAAGCTGACGCAGAAGGGTCACCTGACCTTGGCTGACGCCCGGGCCCTGGTCGAGCTGCTGGGAACCGGGGACGTGATGGACAAACAGATCGGTGGCCGGACATTCCGAACTACCAGTTCAGACGAGCTCTATCGGCTCCGCCAGGTGTTCGCCTGGGCTAAAAAGGCGGGTGTCGTGCGGGTGGCCCACGGCAAGGTGGTCGCCACTAAACGCGGCTTGGGGCTTGCTGATGGTCTCGGCGGGTCCTTTGACCGGGCAGTTGACGCCCTGCTGGCCATCGGTCCGCTCACCTCCCAGCGGTTCTCCGCCGCTTGGTTCAGATGGCCCGAAGTCGACGAGGTCCTCGACTCGGTGAGCGCCCACCTCCTGATCGCACCGTACGGTGCCCAGTCTGCGTTCCCGTTGGAGGCCATCGCCGCCACCGCCACGGGGGTGGTGCTCGACGCATTCAGCTTCCAGGTTGGGGACGATGAGGTGGGGCGGAGAGTGACGACCGACGTCACCGACATCATGGATGCATTTGAGCTGGCTGGAATGGTCCAGCGGATCGATGCCGGTGACCCGGGAGATGGTCGTCGTAGGCCGGGGGGATCGGTGGGGCTCACCCCGGCCGGCGTGGTCTCCGCGAGACGGCTACTCGCTGCCGCTGGGTACGACACCCCCACCGCCGGTCGACTCGCCGACGTCAGCGCGACGGACCTGCTGTTGGGCACGGACGGGGAGGAGGTCTCCGTCGCCTATGGAGAGGCAATGGCGTGGCGTGCTGCTCGTCAGCCCGCCGAGGCAGCGGCCGAAATGTCCGAGGCGGTGCGGGAGCTCGACGACCCCGTCCTACGGAACCTCGGTCTGGCCATCCTGGCGGAGATTGGCCCCGACGTCGCTACACCGTACGTCCGTGGGCTCGCTTCGGAAGCCGGCACCCGTGGCTTCGCTCTGTGCTGGCTGGTTGATCACGGCCAAGCCGGTGAAGAAGAACTCTTCGACCCATCGGACGTGCCTGGGTTCGTCGACGTTCTCGGATATCGCATGGTGACGGGTGGGCCAGACGGCTTGCTCTCGACGTTGGCGCTGACCGGAGACCATGGCCGACAGGTCGAGGTCGTTGCCGGCATGTGGAAGGCGCCGTCGCCGATGACTGAACTGGTCCTGACAGCGATCTCTCAAGTGCACCCGACGAAGGTTGTGGCCAAAGCGGCCCGCAAGGCGCTCGTCAAGCGACGCAGCTCGTGGGGCGGTCCCTGAGTCCACAGGCACCGGCTACTTCGGTAACCGACCGATGTCGCAATAAAGCGCACATATGTGCGAAAAAGTGCGATAATGAGGCTATGGACTACGGGAACCCAGTGGAGGCGGTGATTCCGGGCGTCCAAGGCCGCGTCCTGACCGTACTGGCCCGGACAGAAGCCGAGTTGACCATGCGATCGGTCGCCGAGCTGGCTGGCGTGAGTGCCAATCAGGCCACCATCGTACTCAACCGGCTGGTGCGCTTAGGCCTCGTGGAGCGCCGGGAGGTGGGAGCGGCCGCCCTGGTGCGTCTGGTTCGGGAGAACGAGGCGGCACGGTCCGTGCTCGCCCTCGTGGAACTCCGTGAGGGCGTCTTGGCTCGGCTGACGGTGGAGGCGAGGAAGATCCGACCGGTTCCGACCTGCCTCGCGGTGTTCGGCTCCTTCGCTCGTGGTGAGGCGCACGAGAGCAGCGACCTCGACGTTCTGGCCGTACCGCCACCCGCAGCTCAGGCTGACAGTGGACCGTGGACTGCGACACTCGGCCAGTGGTCGGACCGGGCAGCTCGGATAGCTGGCAATCCGGTCAATCTCCTTGAAGCGACCGTGGGGGAGTTGCCGACCCTGGTCCGTCGGGAGCGGGCACCGTGGCGAACGATTGTCGAGGAGGGGGTCGTACTGATCGGCGCCTTTCCCTCGGAAATCAAGATGGCATCATGACGGCTGCACGCCAGACGCAGACGAGACCCGCATCAGCCGCGGATGCCCGGGCGTATCTGAACAAGGCACGGGAGTTCCTGCGGGCCGAAAGGCGGCCCCTCACCTCCGCCGACTCTTGCCACTGAAGAACCGGGCGGAGTACGACCCCGAGCCGATCTCCGCAGCCGAAGCAAAGGCGGCGGTGACCGCCGCGGTACGCATGGTGCGAATCGCCGAACAGACTGTGAACCAGGTCGACCGCTGAGCACGTGCTCACTGGCTCCGAGGACCGATTCCATCCCTACTCTATCCCTACAACTCTGCGAATCTGGGTGGATTCAGGACGACTCGATCCGGAATAGACGCAGGTCAGCACACTGGAGGCAACCAGCTGGACCCCCAGATCCGAGCACCCAGATCTACGAGGGCACCAACCAGATCCAGCGGGTGGTGATCGCCAAAGCCCTCCTGGGGTAGGGCCCCTCTGTCCGCCTCCCCGTGCTGGTTTCCCGACCGGCACAGATCGAATACCTAGAACAGGTTCTATACTTGGTGCCGTACACGGTGCGGAGCAACGCAGATGCCCGTTCCACCGGCTCAGAGGGGAAGTTCGCCATGGCCCGACCAGTGATCGTCGAAGCAGTTCGCTCGCCCATCGGGAAGCGCAACGGGTGGCTCTCCGGCTTTCATGCCGCCGAGCTTCTGGGCAACGTCCAGGTAGAGCTGGTGAAGCGAGCCGGGCTCGACCCCGGTGCCGTGGAGCAGATCGTGGGCGGGTGCGTCACCCAGGCCGGCGAGCAGGCATCGAACGTGACCCGGACGGCGTGGCTGAGCCAGAGCCTTCCCTACGAGACGGCGGCCACCACGGTCGACTGCCAGTGCGGGTCGGCCCAGCAGGCCAACAACTTCATCGCCAACCTGGTGAGTGCCGACGCCATCGAGGTCGGCATTGCTTGTGGTGTGGAGGCCATGAGCCGGGTCGGGCTCGGCGCCAACGCCATCAACGGTCCGGGCAAGTCCAAGCCGGAGAACTTCCCGTGGGACATGCCCGACCAGTTCAATGCAGCCGAGCGCATCGCCAGCAAGTACGGGATCACCCGTGCCGACGTCGACTGGCTGGGAGTCGAGTCGCAGCGGAAGGCAGCAGTGGCGGTGGCGGAAGGCCGGTTCGAGCGTGAGATCGCCCCGCTCGAGGCACCGGTTGTCGGTCCAGAGGGGCCGACGGGAGAACGGAACCTGGTCACGAAGGACCAAGGCCCACGTGACACCACCGCCGAAGGTCTGGCCGGCCTGAAGCCGGTCATCCCCGATGGGATCCACACTGCCGGCAACAGCTCGCAGATCTCCGACGGTGCCGCCGCCGTCCTCTGGATGTCGGAAGACCGGGCCAAGGCGGAGGGCCTGCGCCCCCGGGCTCGCATCGTCGCCCAGACGCTGGTCGGCTCCGATCCGTACTACCACCTGGACGGTCCCATTGCCGCCACCGCCGATGTGCTGAAGAAGGCGGGTATGACGATGGGGGACATCGACCTGTTCGAGGTGAACGAGGCGTTCGCATCCGTGGTCATGTCGTGGGGGAAGACCCACAACGCCGATTGGGACAAGGTCAACGTGAACGGCGGCGCCATCGCCATCGGCCACCCGGTGGGCTCCACCGGAGCACGGCTCATCACCACGGCGCTCCACGAGCTCGAGCGGACCGATCAATCGTTGGCGCTCATCACCATGTGCTGTGGTGGCGCGCTGGCAACGGGCACCATCATCGAGCGGATCTGAACCGACCGGTCGAAGTCCCCATCAGCCAACCTGAGCCCGCGCCGTCCGGCCGGAGCCCACACCTGAGTCCGATCCATCGGAAGGAGCAACTGTGAGCGGTACCGAACACCTGAGTTTCGAACGTCAAGGGGCGACGGCGATCGTCACCATGAACCGGCCGGAGGCGAAGAACGCCCTCTCCGGCCCCATGCTGGTGGGCATGGTGGACGCCTGGCTCGAGATCGACTCCAACGACGACATCCGCTGCGCCATCCTCACCGGTGCCGGCGGCACGTTCTGCGCCGGGATGGACCTGAAGTCGATGAGCGGACCGGGTATGGAGTCCGTCCAGCAGCGGATGGCAGACGACCCCGACCTGCATTGGAAAGCGCTCCTCCGCCACTACTCGTTGCGGAAGCCCCTCATTGCCGCCGTGGAGGGTTGGGCCGTCGCCGGGGGGACCGAGATCCTCCAGGCCACCGATATCCGGGTCGCCGGCGAGGGAGCCAAGTTCGGTGTCTTCGAGGCCAGGCGGGGGCTGTTCCCGTTGGGAGGCTCCACGGTACGACTGCGCCGCCAGATCCCTTACACCATGGCCATGGACCTCCTGTTGACCGCCCGTGAGGTCTCCGCCCAGGAGGCCCAGCAGATCGGTCTGATCGGGCGAGTGGTTCCCGACGGCACCGCACTCGACACAGCACTCGAGATCGCCGAGACCATCTCGGCCAACGGCCCGCTCGCCGTCGAGGCCATCAAGGCGTCGGTCAAGGCGACCGAAGGACTGTCCGAAGAGGAGGGGCTGAAGGTGGAGCTGGAGCTCGGGTGGCCGGTCTTCGCGTCGCAAGACGCAAAGGAAGGCCAGAAGGCTTTTGCGGAGAAGCGCCCGGCCAACTTCCAACGTCGATGACCATCACACCGGAGGGGCGTCGATGAGCAGTCAACCGGAGGGGCAGTCGCAGGATGGCTCCTTCCCCACCGACACGACCTCCGCCGATGCAGCTTCCCCCGACACGGCCTCCACCGACGCGCTCCAGGACTACCGAGCACCGGTGACCGGTGAGGCCGCCGCCCGCCGCCACGCCGCCTCGCTCGCAGCTGTTACCGCGCCAGGTGCTGCTGCCCCCAACGCGTCGCCCCACAACCGTCTGGCTGCCGCTGTCCGACGGATCATCACCGCATCGGTCGCCGCCGAGCTCGACGACGACATGGTCGATGCCGCCGCCTCCACCATCGAAGAGGTTGCCCGCACGCTCGACGCTGCGTCGGCCAAACACGGACGGCGCCCCCGCAACCGCCCCACCGCCGGCCAGGACCCCCAGGAGTTCTTCCCCACCAGCCCGGTCATCGGCTTCGCCAACCCGCTGGCCCCTCCGGTGCTCATCTCGGTGGTCGACGGCGTCGACGGCGGGATGCGAGAGATCCGGGGCCACGCCAACTTCGACTACCCCTACGAGGGCCCCCCGACCTGCGTGCACGGGGGCGTGATCGCCGAGACCTTCGACGAGATGTTGGGGGCGGCCAACATCGCCGCCGACAACCCCGGCATGACCGGCACGCTGACCGTGAAGTACCGCAGGCCCACCCCTCTGCGTACCGACCTGCGGATCGAGGCCCGGTGTCTGGGTCGGACCGGTCGCAAGATCAAGACGTGGGGCGGGATCTACCACGGCGACGTCTTGACCGCCGAGGCAGAGGGCATCTTCATCGAGGTCCACCCTGAGCAGTTCCTGGCCATCGCCGAAGGGAACATCGGGGCCGCCGACCCCGCCGTCGTGGAGGCGATCAGGGTCGAGGCCGAGCGGATGGCGGAGGGCCGGTAGGGCTAGGAAGACTCGTAGGGACCAGGGGATCGGTCCAACTGGACCGGGCTCCTCTGGACCTACCCACGCCGCCTGGCAGGCCCGGTGAGACCGTGCCTGCCGTTCAGATCTTCTCCCGCCCCTCCCAGTACGGGTCCCGCAGCTTGCGCTTGTACAGCTTGCCGTTGGGGTCCCGGGGCATCGCATCGGTGAAGTCGATGGACTTCGGGCGCTTGAACTTGGCCAGCTTGTCGGCGCACTGGGCCAGGATCTGCTCTGCCAGCTCCGGCGACGGCTCGACACCCTCGGCCGGCTCCACGACTGCCTTGACCTCTTCACCCCAGTCGTCGTTGGGGATACCGAACACGGCGACGTCCCCGACCTGGGGGATGCCGAGCAGCACGTTCTCGATCTCCGCCGGGTAGATGTTGGCGCCACCCGAGATGATCATGTCGATCTTCCGGTCCCGGAGGAACAGGTATCCGTCCTCGTCGAGGAAGCCGACGTCGCCCACGGTGAAGAACGAGCCGATGCGGTTGGACTCGGTCTTCTCCTTGTCCTTGTGGTAGGTGAAGTCGCCGGTCTGCATGGACATGTAGACGGTGCCGATGGCCCCCGGCTCCTCGATGCGATTGCCGGCGTCGTCGAAGATGGCGATCTCCGAGATGGGCCAGGGCTTGCCGACGGTGCCGGGCTTCTTGAGCCACTCGTCGGTGGTCACCAACGTGCCGCCGCCCTCGGAGGCGGCGTAGTACTCGTCGATGCACGAGCCCCACCACTCGATCATCTTGTGTTTCACGTCGACCGGGCACGGAGCGGCAGCGTGGATCATGTGCTGCAGTGACGACAGGTCGTACTTCGTGCGGACGTCCTGAGGGCAGGGAGAGCAGCCGGTGGAATTGGGTGGGGACCATGTGTGAGGTGGTGACCTTGTGCTGCTCGATGAGCTGGAGCATGGCTTCGGGCGACCACTTGTCCATCAGGACCACGGTGTGCCCCAGGTGGATCGAGGCTCCCGCGTAGCGCAGCACGGCCGTGTGGTAGAGCGGGGAGCCCACGATGTGGACGTTGTTGTCCCTGGGTTGGACGCCGAACAGGAAGAGGATGCCGCACAGGCCGAGCGCCGACTCTTCCGGCGTGGCCCCGCTCAGCGGGCGGAACACCCCTTTCGGGTTGCCGGTGGTCCCCGACGTGTAGTTCATGACGTCGCCGATGGCCCGGTCCGGCGGGTCGTCGGTGGGCTGGCTGTCACGCATGGTGGCCAGCGACGAGAAGCCGATGATCTCGCCGACGGCGAGGCACGCCGACGCCGGTATCTCCGCTTCGTCGGCGGCGTCGAGGGCCACGTCGGCGAAGCGCTCGTCGGCGACGAACACCTTGGCCCCCGAGTCCTGAAGGATGTAGGCCACCTCGGCTGCCACCAGATGGTGGTTGATCGGGACCAGGTACCAACCGGCCTGCAGGGCGGCCAAGTAGAGCTCGAAGATCTCTATGCCGTTGGGGAGCAGGGTGGCGACAACGTCACCGGGTCGAAGATCGAAGCGCCGTAGGCCGTGCACGAGCTGGTTGGCCCGACCGAGCAGCTCGCCGGCGGTGAGCTCGGTCCCGTCCGGTGCCACCAGCGCTATGTGCTCGGGCTCCTCGTGCGCCATTGCCCAGAATCCCAGATCGCCCATGGTGGTCCCTTCCCCTACGCTGCTCATTGTCGTACCGAAGGACAGCGTGCGCGCCTGCGTGGCTCACCTGGATACTGTCGACCGCGGCACCGACGTTCGCGATGGCATAGTGCAGAGTGGCGCGGCCGAGGTGGCGCTGTCCTGGTCGCAGACGCTAGAACATGTTCTCGTATTGGGTCAACCCCCCGGCGTGCCGGTGTGGATGAGGAGGCAACGCACAGATGAGTGGATTCCTGGACGGCAAAGTCGTAGTCATCACCGGCGCTGGGGGCGGTATCGGCCGGGCAGTGGCGCTGGCTGCCGGCGCCGAGGGCGCCAAGGTCGTGGTGGCCGACATCGGGGTCTCCATGGCTGGTGAGGACCCGAAGAGCGAAGTGGCCGACGCAGTCGTCAAGGAGATCGAGTCTGCCGGCGGCGAGGCGGTAGCAGTGGCCGAGAGCGTGACCACGCTCGCCGGTGGCGAGCGGATCATCAATACTGCGACCGAGCGGTGGGGACGCATCGATGGGGTGGTGGCAGTGGCCGGGATCTTGCGGGAGCGGATGCTCTTCAACATGGCCGAGGACGAGTGGGACGCCGTCATCGAGACCCACCTGAAGGGGCACTTCACGGTGTTCCGAGCCGCGTCGGCCATCATGCGCAAGCAAGAGGGCGGCGGCTCCCTGGTCGCTTTCACCTCTGGCGCCTTTGCCGGCAGCGTCGCCCAGGCGAACTACGCATCGGCCAAGGGCGGGATCGTCTCGCTGGTGCGCTCGGCCGCTGCCGGCTTGCATCGCTACGGCGTCACCGCCAACGCCATCGCGCCGGTGGCTCGGACCCGTATGTCGGCCAACGTGCCGATGGACCTGGCCGAGATGGGCGATCCCGAAGATGTGGCGCCGATGGTGATCTACCTCCTCTCGGACCAGGCGAAGCACGTCACCGGTCAGGTGTACACGGTCGTCGGCTCGAAGATCGCCGTCTGGAACCAGCCCCGAGAGGTCCGTGCCGTCTACGCCGACGGCCGGTGGACGCCCGAGCAGATCGCCGCTCGTTTCGACACGACCGTCGGACAGGAGCGGATGCCACTGATCGACCAGCTCGAGGAGTACCGCCGGGCGGCCGAGGCGAAGGCCAAGGCGGAGGCTGAAGGGGCCAAGTAGCGAGGGGCCATGGGGTGGCCGGCTCCGGTCGGCCCCCTCGTGGCTCTGGGTTCAGCCCGGCGTCGTGCTCTCGGGCTGGGTCGCCGATCCCGACCTCAATCCCGACCCCAACCTCAATCCCGACCGCCGACACGGCCACAGGTGTCGACGGGGTCGTCGCCGTCCCGCTGTCGCCGTCCACCCTGTCGCTGCCGGTAATCGGAGATCTTCCGGCGTCGCCGTCGGTGTCGGTATCAGCGCCGGTATCAGCGTCGCCGGAGCGCCACCGCAGGAACGGCTTGATGCGGGTGGCCAGCACGATGAGGCCGGCCACGCTGAGGGCGACGCCGGCCAGCTCCACCAGGTCGAAGCCGACGTGACTGGGATCGCTGAGCCACAGGTGCTCATCGAAGTACCGCTCGATTCCCCACAGCACCATGCCCACTCCGATGACGATGCCTGCCGGTGGCAACGACCGACCGACCGACTGGCCGGTGGCTGCACCATTCGCACTGTCCGCTATCACCGAGCCGGCGGTGTCGACGGCGCCGGCGGTATCGCCGGTATCCGCGGCAGCAAGAGACACGTTCTGTGGCGCCTGGTTGCGAAGCCACCGTTCCACCAGGAGCAAGATGCCGAAGATGGAGAAGTCGCAGATGGCCTGGAAGACCGGCACCGGTAGCCGCTTCCCGACCTCGCCGGCGTAGTACATCCCGAACCAAGCGGTGGTGGGGTGCCCACCTCCCCGCACCATGAGCTGTGGGCCGAGCAGTCGACCCATGCCCCAGCACGCCATGAGCACCGGGGCGATCAGATCGAGCATGCGGGTGGTCGAGATCTCAGGGCACCGTCGCCGGGAGCTGATGATGCCGACGGGAACGGCGAAGATGAGGCCACCGAACGAGGACAGACCGCCTTGCCAGATGGCAAAAATCTGTAACGGATCGCTCCGGTAGTCCGACAGGTTGGGGAGGACGCTGAATACGCGGGCGCCGACGATGGCGGCCACGATCACCCACAAGAACATCCCGGTGACCCACTGCCATGGGTAGCCGTTGTTCCGGAGCCGTCGTTCTGTGTACCGGAGGCCGAACCAGAAGGTGAGAGCCAGGCCGATGCCGTAGGTATGGACTTCGATGAACCAGATGTGGAAGGCGACGGGGATTGGTCTCATGGTCGGCTCAAGGTCGGCAACGAGCCGGCCTCATTCGCTGCCGGCGTCCTCCCAGTATGCACCAGGGCCTCAAGAAGACAGACCTCGGCTCAGGAAGGGGCAGAGCGGGGTGAGAAGGTCGGTGGAGTGGCAGGTGGGATCAGGGCCGGCCTGCGCCCACGAAAGGCTCGTAACCGTCGGAGGCATCGGAAGCGGTATCGGTCCGGATGGGAGTGATGTGCACGACGTTTCCGGTGTCGGGCGCTTCGATCATCTCACCGCCGCCGATGTACATGGCCACGTGATCGGAGCCGCCCGGGCCGTAGAACAGGAGGTCACCGGGCTCCATGTCGTTGACCGGCACCGGCGTCGAGTCGTCGTACTGCGCGCCCGAGTAGTGAGGAAGGCTCACGCCCGCCTGGCCCCATGCCCACATGACCAGACCGGAGCAGTCGAACCCGACGCCAGGGGTTGCGCCGCCCCACACGTAGGGCACACCGAGCTGGGTCTCGGCTGCATTGACGGCCACCTGCCCTGCCGAGCTGGGCGCTGGTGCCGAGCCCCCGCCCCCGCCACCTCCGCCACTGCTGGGTGTCTGTGTTGCCGGTGTCGTTGCAGGTTGGGTAGCGGGTTGTGTTGTTCCTGCGTTCTGGGTCTGTGCCGTGGGCTGGGCAGCGGCGATGGCAGCGGCCTGCACCTTCTGCTGTTCGGCCTGGGCCACCTGCGCTGCCTGTTGTTGGGCGATCAATGTCGCCACCGTGCTGTTGTCGCTGGCCAACGTGGCGTTCTCCTGGGCTTCCAGGGCGTTGGCCTGGGTCGTGGCGTTCGAGATGTTGCTCTGGGCAGCGGACGCCTGCGACTGCTGCTGCTTCAACGTGGTCTGCTGGCTCTCCAGCACCGCTTGTGCCGAGTGAAGGTGGGCGATGGTGACGTCGGTGTTCCCGGCGGCGATGTCCGAGTACTCGGCGCGGATGCCTGCTGCATCCGTGGCGGAGTTGAACAGGTCGGAGATCTGGGACGACGCCCCGCCGTCCACATACGCGCGAACCGCTTCTTTTCGAAGCTGGGCCTGGTCGTGGTCGACCTGATGTTGGGTCTGGGTCAGCTGTGCTTGCGTCTTGGTGATCTGGACGTTGACCTGTTGCAGTTGGTAGTTGGCTGCGTCGTACTGCTGCGACAGGGCATCGATGCGCGAGTTGGTGGTAGCGAGCTGAGCCTCGACCGCTGCAGCCTGGGCTTGGGCGTCAGAGACAGCATCGGCTCCGGCAGGGCTCAGCGGGAGTGCCACGACAACGGTCGTTCCAGCAGCGATGACGGCGGCGAGCACAGTGGTGGTCCAGCGTCGCTGTCCACGACGAAGGCGTGTCCGCCGCTGCGATGTGGCCGGGCTTCCCGTTTGTTCACCGACCGAAGAAGGTTCGCGTGTGCTGGTCAAGTACATAAGCAACCGACAGCTTTCGTACATGAGAGAATTTTGTCGCTGAAAGTCCATCACTACAATGGCATAGGTGTCCGCTCGACCAGTGGATACCCGGTTCTGTCTAGGCTGAGCCGCAATCGCCGAGGCGTTGTCACGCTCATGGTTACTGCTATCAAGGACCTGCTTAGGGGCGTCCGGCGCCCACGAAGCCGTCACCGGTGCGTATCGGAGTGATGTCCACGAACGCTCCGGTGTCAGGTGCTTCGATCATCATGCCGCCACCGATATACATGGCCACGTGCTCGGAGCCGCCCGGACCGTAGAACAGAAGGTCGCCGGGCTCCATGTCGGATACCGGTACCGGTGCGGAGTCGTCGTACTGCGCGCCCGAGTAGTGAGGAAGGCTCACGCCCGCCTGGCCCCACGCCCATGCGGTCAGACCCGAGCAGTCGAAGCCCACGCCCGGCTCCTCGGCTCCGTACACATAGGGCACACCGAGCTGGGTCTCGGCAGCGGCAACGGCTGCACCGCCTCCCGAACCGGAAGGAGGTGGTGGTGCGGTCGCACCGCCTCCGCCTCCGCCGCCTCCGTTGTCCGTGGTGGTGTCTTGTGCGGTCTGCTCTGTCGCCGCCTTGGCGTTGGCCGTTGCTGCAGCGGCAGCCGAAGCAGCCTGCTGCTGTGCCTGCTGCGCAGCCTGTTGCTGGGCGACCAGTGTCGACACCGTGCTGTTGTCACTGGCCAGCGTGGCGTTCTCCTGGTCCTCCAAGGCGGTGGCCTGGCTGGTGGCGTTCGAGATGCTCTGTTGGGCAGCAGACGCCTGCGACTGTTGCTGCTTCAGCGTGGTCTGCTGGCCCTGGAGCTGGGCCTGGGCGGTGTGGAGGTTGTCGATGGTGATGGTGGCATCACCGGCGGCGATGCCTGAGTACTCGGCGCGGATGCCCGCTGCGTCCGTGGCCGAGGTGAACAGATCGGTGATCTGCGTTGACGTGCCGCCGTTGACATACGACTTGATGGCCTCGAGACGAAGCTGGGCCTGATCGTGGGAGACCTGATGTTGGGTCTGGGTCAGCTGTGCCTGCGTCTTCGTGATCTGGTTGTTGACCTGCTGCAGCTGGTAGTTGGCTTCGTCGTACTGCTGTGAGAGGGAAGCGACGTGTGCCTGGGTCGACGCTATCTGGGCTTCGACGGACGCAGCCTGAGCTTGGGCGTCAGAAATAGCATCCGCACCGGCCGGCTGCGGAGCGAGGGCTACCACCGAGGTGAGCCCTGTGACGATAGCTAGGGTGAGCATCGCTAGAACCCGATGCCGGATCCCTCTGCGTACCTCTTTTGCACCTATCTTCGCCGTCGAATACTGCTTCTCGACGTCAGTCACAACGAGTCAATTGTTTAGTACACCAGGTTCCGAGCCGCAAGGACCCACCACTAATTGCCACTGTGACCTGGAGAGACTCTGCGTCATCCCGCGGAGACAGCCCAGACATGGTCACTGCAGAGCCCACGATATTGTCGTTACTGCCAACGAGATCATCGAAATTGCTTGCAACAGAGGTCATCGATCGGGGCTGCTTCTGTGGCTCTCACAAGGGAGAATACGGATGATCATGATTTCGGATCGTGATCCGGGGGCATCAGGGTCTGGACGACCGGGATGATGAGCGACCCCGGAGTGATCGACCGGTATCTGACCCTGGGACTGCGACTGGGGCGGCACATCGACGGGTTGGTCGATGCGTACTACGGACTTCGTGAGCGCTTCGATCGGGTGCAGGTGGAGCCGGTGCTTCCGCCGGAGCAGTTGATGGTCGATGCCCGAGCGTTGCTCGCCGACATCGATGCCGGCACCTCACTCGCTGTCGGTGACGGTGTTGGCGGCGACGGTTTTGTTCGGTCTGGTTCGGAAGACGGTGCCGCACCGGCACGACGTCGCTGGCTCCGCGCTCAGGTCCTGGGGTTGGCGACGACGGCGCGCAAGTTACATGGCGAGCCGATCGCGTACGTCGACGAGGTCGAGGCGTGTTACGGGGTGCGACCCTCTCGCGTTTCCGAGGAGACGCTCAACGACGCCCACCGCCAGCTCGCCGAGGTGCTCCCCGGCACGGGACCGCTCGCTGATCGACTGATCCTCTGGCGTGAATCTCATGCCGTGCCAGTGGACAAGCTCCGCTCCGCCATCGATTCGTTGGCCGAAGACCTGCGCGCTCGCACCCGCACCTTGTTCGGTCTCCCTGACGGCGAGCACATCGAGTTCGAACTGGTGACCGGCCAACCGTGGGCAGGCTTTAACTACTACCTCGGCGATCTTCGCAGCCGGGTAGCGGTCAACACCGATCTTCCCGTGCTCTCCACCAGCCTGGCTCATCTGGTTGCCCACGAGGCCTACCCGGGCCATCACACCGAGCACACCCGGAAGGAGATCGGGCTGGTCCGACGCCGACACTGGTTGGAGGAGTCGATCTTCTTGGTGGGGACGCCCCAGTGCCTGCTGGCCGAAGGGCTCGCCGATCTGGGTCTGGAAGTGGTGATGGGGAGACATCCGGAGGCCACGGTGGCCGAGCACTTGCACCCGCTGGGCATCCGCTACGACACCGACGTGGTGCGGGCGGTGTCGGAGGTCGGAGAGGCGCTGGGTGGTGTCCGCCAGAACGCGGCGTTCCGTCTCCACGAAGACGGTGCCGATCCGCACGTGGTGACAGCCGAGGTGGCTCGGTGGGGCCTGCTCCCACAAGAGCGCGCCGCCAAGGCCGTCGAGTTCTTGGTGCATCCCACCTGGAGGGCGTACCTCACCTGTTACGTCGAAGGGCTGCCCCTGTGCCGCCGGTTCGTCGGGGGGGATCCTGCCCGCTTCGACCGCCTGCTCTCCGAGCAGCTCACCCCCGCCGATCTCCTCACTGATTCGGCTCTTCCTTGAGCCAATTTCGTCTGGGTATTTGGAACCGGCTTCATCCCAGCTCAGCTCCTCCGGAACCCCACGCGCCGCCAGAAAAGATCAGATCGCGCTATTGACAAGATAAAGAACCTGGAGTTAGATGCCATCGCGACCAGTTTGGGAAACGAAGAGTGTGTACCATCTGATCGAGAAGATACGAAACACCAGTTTTTATCAACCAAGCGAAAGCAGGGGGATGTACATGTTCCGGGGACGTCGCAACACAGCAGTAACCCGCGATGCCCAGGCTGAGAATTCTCAATCTGGGAAAGTTCTCGCGGGGGGGGGTGGGGGAGTAACTCCCTAAGTTTTTCCCACGCACAGTCACGTAATGCTCACTTCACCGGCGGCTATGCCCGCCGGTTTTTCGCGGCCATAACAGCAACACTCCTGGTGATAGGCGTAATAACAGGCACTGTGGCTGGAATTGGCGTCACCACAGCCAGTGCAGCCACCCCGTTGTCGATCACCACGACCTCGCCACTGCCATTGGCACCGCTGAATACCCCGTACTCGGTCACCTTGACAGCCACTGGTGGCACTGGTTCTGACACCTGGAGCGTAGCTACTGGGTCCACACTGCCCAGCTGGCTGAGCCTGGATACAACGACTGGTGTGCTGTCTGGCACCCCAACGACAGATGCCACTGCCACCTTTGCAGTGACCGTCACCGACTCGGCCAGCCCTGCTGACACCGCTACCTCGGGTCAGCTCACGCTGTATGCCGGAAACGGCGGGACGGAGCCGTTCTCGCTCAACATGACGTCGGGCTCCTGGACGGTGCTGTCGAGCTCTGCTCCGGAACCCTTCCCACCCCAGACGACCACCACGCTCACTGGCCAGGTTGATCCGCTCACCGGTGTCATCTCTGGGGCAACGTTGAGCTTGCCGGAGCAACCGAATACATGCAGCGCAGCTGCTGGAGGGTGCACCACCTACATCATGACTGAGGCCGATCCGGGTACGGCCACCGGCCAGATCAACTCGAATGGTGGCATCACTCTCAACGACAGCCTTTCGTACACCCTCGACATCACCTCACCACCGATAGCCGCCGGTGAGAGCTGCCTGTCGACCCCGATCAACATGGTCTTCCAGTCCACTGCTCCCTATAACTCAAGCACCGGCGATGTGACGATCGCTGCATCCAACTACACCATCCCCGACTTCACCGATGTGCCAGGGGCTCCCCCTGCGCCGGGAGGATACCCAGGCTCCTGTGGGATCGCTGAAGGCTCGCTTAATAATGGGAACTACCCGTTCCAGGTGGCAGGCAGCACCAACAACAACACCACGCTCAACCTCCAGGGCACTGGTCTTCCCATCCCACCACCACCAGGGAAGGCCACCACGAACGTGCTCTCGGCCAGCCCTGCCAGCCCGCAGCTGACAACGACTTCGGTGACCCTGACCGATATGATCAGCTCAGGCGGCGCCACGGCCACTACCGCTACGGGCAACATCAACTTCATCGCCAACGGCAACGTGCTTGCCACAGTACCGGTTAGCAACGGGGCTGCCACCTACACAACAACGACCTTGCCGAGCCAGACCAATCAGCTGACGGCGATCTACTCCGGCGATTTCCACTACTCCGGCAGCACCTCGGCGGTGGTGCCGTACACAATCCAACCGCTGCCATCAGTCACGCTGAACTTGCCCACCGCAGTCGAGCTGTCGTCGCCGACCCCGACCCCGATGTCAGTGACCATCGCCAACCCCTCGACGAGCCAGACGTGGAGTTCCAACTACCTCCAAATCCAGATCCAGAACCCGAACGGATTCGAAACTGGCGATGCGACAGTCGCCTACCAAGACAGTGCGGGCGATTGGTGCCAGATGCCAACGATCTTCAACGGCTGGCTGTTCGTGTACTTCAGCGGTTTCGCAACCTCATGTGGCACACCACCCAGCTCGTTCTCGCTTGCTCCTGGAGCTTCGATCACCCTCAATCTCCAGGTTTCACTTACGTATGACCCCAATCAGTATGGTCCCGGCGAAGCGGACGTCATTGCAACGCTCTACAACGGGAGCTGCACGGTTCCGGTCACGGGCCTCTTCCCGTGCACTCCATCCGACAGCCCGTTCAACTCCATCGCGCTCGACACCCAGTGGCGCTCCCCAAGCCGATGGCACGTTCATCATGACCTATGGGGCACGGTCTCCGGTGAGCTTCAGCAACAACAGTATTCCCACGACGCCGGTGCCCGAGGGGTACACGATCCTTCCATACGTCTTTGTGATGGCTGCGTCAGATCCGTACGGCATCATGCCCGGCCCGTCAGGGTCGATCACGTATCTCGTTGACGGTGTGCAGGTCGCTACGAGCGGCACGAGAGGTACTGGTCCGGGCAGTGTCGTTCTCGCTACCGCTGGTCTGACTCCAGGGACCCATACGCTCACCATGGAGTACTCCGGCGACCCGGTCTACTCCCCGAGCTCGTACTCCCAGACGTTCACCGTGGCGCCACCAGCTCCTGGCACATCGTTCGTCTGTCAGACCACTCATCCGAGCACCCCAACGATCAATGCATCAGTGGAGGCCGTGGCCACCGTGCCAGCTCTGGCACCGAGCGGTTCGACCGTGGCCGTCAGTGCTCTCGATCTGACGTTGAACATGGACCCGAATGGTGGACCTCAAACCTTTGCGCCTGTGAGCAACCCCACCATTGGGCTCTCTCCTGGTGGTGGCACGATCGCGCCTCCTGGGGCGACCCCGACGAAGGCCAACGGCGTCGACTCTGTGAGCTGGACCGGGCTTTCTGCAACGGTGCCGATCTCCGGCACCCCGGGCTCGGTCGTCCCCGTCGGGGTCTCTTCCCTGAGCTTCACTGGCGGAGCGAACGTCTCCTACACCTGCAACCCAGTCGACCCGACGGCACCTGCCGTCGTGCAGCAGGTCGAAGTGTCTGGGACGACGTTGACCACGGGCCCAAGTGGTTCAGCCGCTGTCGGCGCACCGGTAACGCTGACCGCAACGGTGTTCCCGACGCCTCCTAGCTTCGGGGAGAGCAGTCTTCCCTTTAGTGGTCAAGTGGACTTCTTCGACGGCACCACCGATCTCGGAACGGCCCCTGTTGGGAGCGTTGGAAACGCCAACTCCGGCATCGCCACCCTCACCACCAACTCGCTGGCCCCCGGTCAACACACCCTGACAGCCGTGTGGAGCGGCGGTGGGACGGCAATTCAAACCTCTGTTCCAGTGAACTTCCAGGTAGGCACCGCCCCAGTGATTGTCACCCAACCCACCAACCAGACCACCAGTGCAGGAGCAACCACAACGTTCACCACCACAGCAACCGGTGATCCAACCCCCACATTCCAGTGGCAGCTCTCCACCAATGGAGGCACGACCTGGTCAAACATCTCTGGTGCTACCGCTTCCTCCTACACCACACCAGCCACAACAGCCTCTGACAACGGCAACCAGTACCAGGCCATCGTGAGCAACTCTGCAGGACCAGCTGTAACCACTAATCCAGCCACCCTGACCGTTTTGGCACCGTCAACCACCGGCTACCGCCTGGTAGCTGCCAATGGAGCTGTCTCTACCTTCGGAAATGCTGGCAACTACGGCTCAGAAGCTGGACAGCCACTCAATGCACCAATTGTTGGTATGGCAGCAACCCCTGACAACAAGGGCTACTGGATGGTCGGAGCTGATGGAGGGATCTTTACCTTTGGCGATGCCACCTACTACGGATCAGAAGGTGGACAACACTTAAACCAGCCCATTGTTGGCATGACAGCAACCCCTGATGGGAAGGGCTACTGGTTAGTTGCAGCTGACGGCGGCATCTTCACCTTCGGTGACGCTGCCTTTTACGGTTCAGAAGGTGGACAACACTTAAACCAGCCCATCGTGGGCATGGCAGCTACTCCTGACGGCAATGGTTACTGGCTCGTAGCAAGCGACGGAGGCATCTTCACCTTCGGAGATGCCCCCTTCCTTGGTTCTGAAGGAGGACAGTCGCTCAACGCCCCGGTAGTCGGTATGGCAACGAGCTCAACCGGCTCCGGCTACTGGCTAGTAGCCAAAGACGGAGGCATCTTCACCTTCGGGAACGCCACCTTCAACGGCTCGGCATCTGGTCAATCCAATGCACCTGTTATTGGGATCACACCGACTTCCAACGGTGGTGGCTACTGGTTAGGTGCACAAGACGGAGGCATCTTCACCTTCGGCAACGCACCGTTCAACGGCTCAGGGGCGGGGAGTTTCAGCGCCCCGGTGGTTGCCATCGCGCCGTAGGGAGCGCCAGAACCAAGAAGGACGTGCGGTCGCTGTCCCTGGGGTGCTTGTTTCGGCCCCCAGGGACAACGAACCGGACGGCCGGTAACGCCAGCAGCAGAACACCAACAGATCGCCAGTGGTTCCCCAACCCGGGAACCGGTCAACAGTGTGTGGCCCCCCGCCCCCTAACCCCGGACGGGGGACCACGCAGTCTCTTCGGTCAAGAACGAGGTAAGAGTCTCAATGCCCGGCGGGTGGTGATTTGGACCATAGATGGATAGCTATTTAGACCATCATCGACTTACGATCTAGACCACTGTCTGATAGCGGTTTGGACCACATTTACACGGCGCAGTCCGATCCAGGATGACGATGGTCGACGAGATTCCGAGCTCGACAGCTGAACCCGCTTTTCACCAGCACGAACGGTGGTGTGGTGATGGAGATGTCGGTAGCCGGATGGCCGGTCATGGTAAGACAGCATCACCAATAGAACGCCACGGGAACCCAGCACAGCCAGCCTGGGAACCGGTCTTACAGCATGTGGCCCCCGCCCCCTAACCCCGGACGGAGGACCATACTACCCATTCGCTGAGGCTCTCAGCTGGGCTCTACGATTCAAGACATGTCAGCACGATCACGAAACCTGCCTCGCCGGTCTTGTATGTCGTCGCCCGGCTCCAACGAGCGATTCCTGGCCAAGGCCCCCACGGTCCCGGCCGACATGAGCTTCCTGGACCTGGAGGACTCGGTGGCTCCCCTCGAGAAGGAGGGGGCCCGGCTGAAGGTGGCCGACGCCATCAAGAACCTGGCGTGGGACGACCGTGTGCTGTGCGTGCGCATCAATGCGTGGGACACCGAGTGGACCTACGGCGATGTCATCGAGGTAGTGAGCAACGCAGGCGAGCGGCTCGACGAGCTGATGCTTCCCAAGGTCCAGTCGGCGGCAGAAGTGGTCGCCCTCGACCTTCTGTTGAGCCAGGTGGAGAAGAAGAGCGGGCTTCCGGTGGGCCACATCGGCATCGAGGCCCAGATCGAGACCACCCGTGGCCTGATCAACGTGGAGGAGATCTGTGCCGCCTCACCTCGGCTCGAGACCATCATCTTCGGGCCGGCCGACTTCGCCGCTTCGATGGAGATGCCGGTGCTGACCGGAGGCGTGGCCATCCCCGAGTACCCCGGTGACCATTTCAACTACGTGTTCTCCAAGATCCTGATGGCCGGCCGAGCCAACGGCCTCCAGGTCATCGACGGTCCGTTCCTGAAGATCCGCGAGCTGGACGGTCTGCGTGAGTTCTCGCAGCGGACCCGGGTGCTCGGCTACGACGGGAAGTGGGCGCTCACGCCCGATCAGGTCGGCGTGCTGAACGAGGTGTACTCGCCGACCCAGGAGCAGTTCGACCGGGCGTGGGACATTCTCGATGCCTATCGCCGTGCCACCGAGGACGATCGCACCGGAGCGGTCATGTTCGGGGACGAGATGATCGACGAGGCCAGCCGGAAGATGGCCACCAAGTTCGTCATCCGTGGCGAACGCGCCGGCCTCGCTCGTACGGCCGGCTGAGTCTTACCGTTTGAGCAGGCCGCGGGCGATCACCTTGAGGGCCAGGGTCTCGTCGGCGCCCTCGAAGATGGAGAGCACCCGGGCGTCCACGAAGTAACGGCTGACCGGGAACTCCTCGGCGTAGCCCATGCCGCCGTGGATCTGGAGTGCCTCTCGGGTGACCCACTCCGCCGCTCGGCACACGTAGGCCTTGACCATCGACGCTTCGAGCGCACCCTCACCCTTGGCCATCAGCCGGGCCACCTCGTAGGAGAACTGCCGGGTGGCCTGGATGAGAACGGCCATCCTGCCCAGTTTGGCCTGGGTGAGCTGGTAGTCGACGATGGCGGAGCCGAACACCGTGCGGTTGTGGGCGTACTCGAGCGCGGCCTCGTATGCGGCCCGCATCAGGCCCAGCGCCCGGGCGGCCGTCTGCAGGCGGCCGTTCTCGAAGCCCTGCATCTGCAGGTAGAACCCTTTGCCCAGTCCTTCCTCTCCACCGACCAGGTTGGCGTCGGGGACGAACCAGTTCTCGAAGGCCAGCTCGTAGGAGTGCATCCCCCGGTAGCCGAGGGTGTCGATGGGCCGGCCTTCGAGGCGACCGGGCGATCCTGATGGCCTGCCACTCACCCCCGGCTCCTGGTCGAACACGAACCCGTGACCGTCGCCACGTGGCTTCTCCACGATGAACATGGACAGTCCCCGGTGGGCTTTGGTCTTGTCCGGGTCGGTCCGGGCCAGCAGCATCAGGACATCGGCGCGGGCGGCGAACGTGCACCACGTCTTCACCCCGTTGATCAACCAGCCACCGGTTGTCCGGGTCGCGGCGGTGACGACACCGGCAACGTCCGAGCCGAAGTCGGGCTCGGTGACGGCGACTGCTCCCATCACCTCGGCCGTGGCCAGCTTGGGCAGCCAGTACTGCTTCTGTTCCTCGGTGCCTCCGAAGACCAGCGCGCGGGTGAGGATCTCCGGCCGGGTGATCAACGAGCCTCCAGCACCCAGCGATCCCCAGGACAGCTCCTCGGTCGCCACCACCATGCCCAGGTAGTCGCTCTCGCCGCCGGTGGCGAACCCGCCGTACTCCTCGGGGACCGACATGCCGAAGCCGCCCATCTCGGCCATCCCCTCGATGATCTCCTCGGGGATGTCGGTGTTCTCCCGGTGGATGCGCTCGGCCCGGGGCCGGATCTGCTCCTCGGCGAACCGGTGGAAGGTGTCGCGCACCAGCTCGAAGTCGGGGTCTAGGTGCGACGGTCCTGGCTCCTCCGCCAGCGAGGCCAGAACCTCCGGCCGTCGGAACGCCGACAGGAACGTGGTTGCCGGCGCCAGCCAGTCCGGTGAGACGCCCCACAGCGACTCCCGGCCGACCAACCGTGCGGCCAGGTCGGCGAGCGCGTCAGCGGTGAACGCACAGGCGATGCGGGCTTCGGTGGCGCCGCGTGCGCCGTAGCCGAGGACGGCCTCAGCGGTGCGGACGGCAGCGGCGGCGTGGGCCAGGTCGTAAGCGAGAACCTGGGCGTGGTCGGGCCCGCCGGCAGCGGACAGAGCAGTGATACCGGCATCCACGACGGAGGTGGCGACGGCGACCGCTTCGGCGGCAGCGGGAAGATCGGGTGACGGCAACGGGTCGGGAGTCACGCGCAAAGGCTACCGACGACTCGTCGCCTCACTTGCTGGGCCTCTGAGCCACAACGGTGACCAATGGTGGAAGCACCACCGGATCGTCTCCGGGGTCCACGTCGGTGAGCATGGTCAGGTAGTCGGCGACCGGCCCCGGCCCTACCCCGGCGGGCGCTTCGGCCCAGGCATCCACGGTGATAAGACCGACGTCCCGCGCCAACGCGGGGAGCATGGCCCCGATGTCGGGGTGCCGGGCGCTGGGCATCGAGAAGGGCTTTCCGTCGATCCGTCCGGCCGAGGTGATCGGCTCCTGGGCCACCACCCACCCACCGGGCTTGACGGCTGCGGCCATGCGCGCCAGGACCACCGCCGGGTCCATCACATGAAGCAACAGGAACCGGCAGCACGCCAGGTCGACCAGCTCGGGAAGGCGCAGGTCCTCTCCCGCCTGGGTGATGGCGAGCACCTGGCTGTGCGCCGCCGCAGCCTCGGCGACCTCGTCACGTGCGGCCGGATCGCTGTCCACGGCGTAGACCCGCCCGTCGTGCCCGACGATCTCCGCAAGCGCCACCGAGACGTCGCCTCCGCCGGCGCCGACGTCGACACACGTCCAGCCAGGACCGATCGCCAACCGGTCCAGCGCGGTTGCGAGCGGTCGGCGGTAGACGTCGTCCCTCAACCCTTGCATCCCGCACACGCTATCCCGGTCACAGGAACCAGTAACCTCGATGTTCGTGAAGGTAATGATGATGTTGTGTGACTCAGCCCAAGTGGCCGACGGCAAGCTCTACATCTTGGGTGGTGGGTGGAGTATGACGGGACCGGATGCAGTCCCGTCCGCCATCGCCCTGAAGATCGATGTCGGCTGGCACGAGGCGGACATGGCCCACCATTGGGAGCTCTACCTGGAGAATGCCGACGGGCAGCCGGTCATGATCGAGACGCCCGAAGGCGAGCACTCGGTCGAAGTGCGGGGAGAGTTCACGGTGGGTCGCCCGCCGGGTATTCCCGAAGGGTCGCCCATCGACGTGGCGTTGGCCGTGAACCTCGGGCCGCTCCCGCTCGTGCCGGGGACCAGGTACACCTGGCGTATGTCGATCGACGGGGAGTCCCACGACGACTGGATGCTCGGCTTCACGACCCGGCCCGCCGTGCCGGTAGAGCCCTGAGCCCCGTGACCACCTACGACCGCCCCTTCGGCCGGGCCTTCGAGGACTTCGAGCCGGGCGACGTCTACCGGCATTGGCCGGGAAAGACGATCACCGAGGCTGACGACCACCTCTTCTGCATGATCACCATGAACCATCATCCGCTCCACACCAACGCATGGTTTGCGGAGCACGAGACGGTGCACGGGAAGAACGTGGTGGTCGGCAACCTGGTCTACTCCCTGGCGCTCGGCATGAGCGTGCCCGATGTGAGTGGTGCCGCCATCGCCAACCTCGAGGTCGAGTCGCTCATTCACCGCTCCCCGACCTTCCACGGGGACACCATCTACGCCGAGACCAAGGTGATCGAGAAGGTGGCGTCGAAGTCCCGGGACGACCGTGGTGTGGTGACTGTGGAGACCAAGGCGTTCAACCAGCACGGGGACGAGGTCTGTTTCTTCCGGCGCAAGGTCATGGTGTGGAAGCGAGCGGCCATGCCGGAGCGGCGTCGCCCGTATGCAGACGGCGTCTGGGACTGACCCGACGGCGTCTGGGACCAGTCGGTCACAGCGCCGGTCGTCGCAGCCACCGCCACATCGACCAGCACGCCTCCGGGCGTTCGGCCGAGCTGTTGCCGAGTGGGGCGAGGCCGGAGACGCTGCCACTGCCGACGCAGGTGAGGCCGGCGGCGCTGTCGGAGCCGCTGCCGGCGCCGGGGATCGGGATGGCCCGGCATCACGTCGATCGGACCTTCCGTGGCGTCGGACCAGAGACCCGTGGGCGGTCCTGGTTAGCGAGGTGATGGCACAGCAGACCCAGGTGGCACGGGTGGTGCCGGTGTTCGAACGGTTCATGGCTCGGTTTCCCACGCCGTCGGTGTGTGCGGCCTCACCGATGGGCGACGTGCTCGTATCGTGGGCAGGGCTCGGCTACAACCGGCGGGCTCGCAACCTGCACCGGGCAGCAGAGGTCATCGTGGCGGATCACGGCGGCAGCGTGCCGGCCACGCTGGCCGATCTGATCGCCCTTCCCGGCGTGGGTGCCTATACGGCCAGGGCGGTGCTGGCGTTCGCGTTCGAGGCCGATGTGGGTGTGGTGGACACCAACGCCGGTCGGGTGCTGTCCCGAGCCGTCGCCGGTCGGTCGCTTCGGGGGGCCGAGGCACAGGCTCTGGTCGATGCCATGGTCCCGCCTGGTCGGGGGTGGTTGTTCGGCCAGTCGCTTCTCGACCTGGGGGCCCTGGTCTGTGTATCGGGCCGTCCAGTGTGCGAGCGCTGCCCGGTCCGACGTCGGTGTCGATGGGCGCTCGACGGTTGGCCTGATCCGGACCCGGCTCTGGGCTCGGCCGGTGTGTCGACCGCCCAGTCGGCGTTCCACGGCTCGGACCGGCAGGGACGAGGACGTCTGGTCGCCGCCCTCCGGGTGGGACCGGTGGCGGTGGCCGAGGCACCGGCAGTCATGGGATGGGCGCAGGATCACCACCGTGCGGAGCGGGTGTTACACGACCTGGTGAAGGAAGGACTGGTCTGCCACGCCGACACCGGTGTGCTCACCCTGCCGTGAGGCGATCAGCTCTTCGGTCTGCATGTCCCGGCGAACGTCTCGTTGAGGGGCTGTGTCTTCAGGGGCCCAGGGCCCCCCGGGGGTGGGCCCCGGGGAACCTACTGAGATGCCGGTAGGGCGCCCTCTCCGATAGCCAGGACGTGGATGTCGCCGTTCGGATCGATGGCGATGAGCGCCGAGTCGTTGCTTCCCCCGTTGGCTCCGTCGGTGTCGGCGTAGATCTCGCCGTTCGGAGCGACGGCGACCCCTGACGGCCTGAACGACCCTTCGAGTCCTGGGACCGAGTTGAGCCGAAACGTGACGACCGGCGTCACATTCGTCCCTGTGGCACGGTCGATGGCGAACATGCCGTAGTCGGCGACGACGATGCTTCCATCGGGATCGCTCGCGAGCCCGGCCGGGGTCACGTAGGTCCCTCCCGACTGAATGGTGCTCTGTCCTCCCACCGGGCTCGCCGTGCCATCGGGGGAGATCTGGAGGAGCACTTTGGGGGAGAAGTTGGCGATATAGAGGTCGCCAGAGGCAGAGACGGCGATGGCATCGGGGTCGAATGCGATGGGTGTCCCCCCGACCGAGAGATCGTTGATCCCCCCACCGGGGGTGGCGCCGGTCACGGGGACGACCGCTGTAGCAGCAGCGACCGTGCCGTTCGATCCGATCGTTTGGACACCTCGGCCATCGACGACGTAGAGCGTGCTGTCCGGGCCGATGGCCAGTGAGGTCGGCGTCGGCACCTGGGCCACTGTCGTGATGATTCCTGCAGGCGAGATGGCTCGGACCCGGTTGTTGCCCGAGTCGGCGATGTAGATGGTCCCATCGGGCGCTATCGCCATCCCCAGTGGACGATCGAGCTCGGCTGACGTCGCTGCTCCACTGTCGCCCACAAAGCCCGTACGCCCGTTACCGGCGATGACGTGCAGCGCGCCGCTGGGCTCACGCTCGATGATCTGGCTCGATCCCTGATTGACGACGAGAACGCCGCCGTTCGGTGCGATGCCGAGGGCTGTCGGTTCGTGGAGCGCTCTGGCGAATGCGGTCGAGGTCGAGGTCGGCACCGGCGCCGGTGCCGGTGCCGACACATGCGGAGCCGGCTTGGGACGGCCGGCCTTGGGCTGGCTTCCTCCGGTGTGCCCGCCGACAGTGAGGAACGTCGTCGCGGCTGCGATGACGAGGACCACGATGGTGATTCCCGAGATCAGCCACCGGCGTCGTCGACGACGGGCCTCTTCGAAGAGGGCCTGTGCTTGCTCCCTCTCGGTTTCGGTGGCGGCCGAGGGACTCTCCTGAAAGAGGGTCATACCGACTTCTCCCGGTACATTGGCTCCCACTGCAGTGTGTGTTCCGAGGTACCGGCCACCACGACCCCCCGACCGCTCAGTCGGCCAGGAAACGCAGGATGTGGTCGTTGACCTCGTCGGGCTTCTCGACGTGGAGAAAGTGACCGGCACCTTTGATCGTCACCATCTCCGAACCGGGGGCGAGGAAGTCGGTGACCGGTCCGATGGTGTCGATGCCCATGCAGCCGTCGTCCGCACCGTGCAGGTAGAGGAACGGCTGTGGAGCGATCGTCCCCGATGCCGCTTGTGCGGCAGCCGCCTCGGGAGCGTTCGGTGGCCCGGAGAACATCGCCCGGTAGTACCCGATCGCTGCTGCCAGGCTCTCGGGGGTGCCGATGGCTTCCTTGACTCGGGCTGCATCGAACGAGCTGTCGTAGCCGGGAGACCAGTCGGCCCACAGCCGATCGATGAAGGCAAGGTCGTCCATGCCGACGGCGTACTCGGCCAAGGGGCTCTGGAAGAAGAAGACGTACCAGCTCCGCCGGAGCTGGTCGTACTGGAAGAACCCTTCGGCCATCGACCCCTGCGGGGCCACCGCTGCGGTGACGACGCGCCGCCAACGTTCGGGTTGGTGGGCCGACGCTCCGTAGGCGGCGAAGGCGCCCCAGTCGTGCCCGATGAGCACGGCGTCGTTGCCGCCACCCAGCGCCTCGTGCAGCGCGGCAGGCATCCAGGGCCAGCGTGCCGGTGTCGTACTGACTGTCGGCGGGAACCGAAGTGGGGGCGTAGCCCCGAAGGAACGGCGCCACGGCGTGGTACCCGGCCTCGGCCAAGCGGGGGAGAAGGTATCGCCAGCCGTGGGCGGTGTCAGGGAACCCGTGGAGGCAGAGGGCCAACGGTCCGTCGGCTGGCCCGTCGTCCAGGTACGCGAATTCGATTCCATTGGCCGAGACGGTCTGGTGGTCCATGGGGACGGAAGTTAGCGCTCGACGGCGTCGTCCTGCTCGGCGAGTAGCCTCACCCTCGGTGAACATCACCTACTTCGGAGTCCGGGGCTCGTGCCCATGCTCGAGCGACCAGCACCGTCGTTACGGGGGCAATACGTCGTGCGTTCTCGTCGAGGTCGATGGAGAACCGCCGCTCATTCTCGATCTGGGAACCGGACTGCGAGCCCTGGGAGAGACGCTGCGGCAACTACCGCAGCGTGCCGGTGCGCCACTGGAAGCCAACGCTCTGCTGACCCACCTGCACTACGACCACATGCTCGGCCTCCCGTTCTTCCCACCACTGCGCGATCCCGGCACGGTACTCACCGTGTACGGTCCCACACAGACCGACTTCTCGCAGGAGAGCCCCGCACCAACCGACTCCACACAGACCGATCTCACGTTGCACGACGCGCTGGCGTCGGCGGTGCAGCCCCCGTTCTTCCCCATTCCTCTGAGCGAGCTCCCGGGCGAGGTCCGATCCCACGATCTCAGTGGCGCCGACGATCTGGTGCTGGGCGACATCAACGTGAAGGCTCGGTCGGTGCTCCACCGTGGCCACACGCTCGGTTTTCGGGTGGAGGCGGCGGGGCAAGCCGTGGCGTACCTCCCCGACCACCAAGCACCGACAGATCACCGCACCATCGAGGAGGGTGTCCTCGAGCTGTGCGACGGCGCCGATCTGGTCATCCACGATGCCCAGTACACGGACGACGAGTTCGCCACGAAGTCCGACTGGGGCCACTCGACGGTTGCCTACGCCATGCACGTGGCGGCCGAGTCGGGCGCCCGCCGGCTGTCGCTGTTCCATCACGATCCGTTGCATACCGACGAGGAGATCGATCGTATGCTCGCCGATGCCGTTCGCCTGGCTTCGCACTACCGTCTCGACGAGGTGACGGCTGCCTGCGAAGGGTGGACGATCGATCTGGGGAAGGTATGACCACGACATTCGATGCCGCACAGTTCAAAGAGGCCATGGGCAGGTTCGCCACCGGCGTGACCATCGTGACCGCGCTCGAGGAGGGCCTGCCGGTGGGCTTCACCTGCCAGAGCTTCGTCTCGCTCTCCCTCGACCCGCCATTGGTGGCTCTGGCCCCTGCCAAGTCGTCGACCAGCTGGCCGCGTATTGCCCGAGCCGGCAGTTTCTGCGTGAACGTCCTGTCCGAAGGCCAAGCCGACGTGTGTCGGAACTTCGCCGTCTCCGGAGGCGACAAGTTCGTCGGCGTCTCATGGCACTCGGCGTCTTTAGGTGGTGCGCCGGTGATCGAGGGGTCGTTGGCGTGGGTCGACTGCGAGCTCGAACTGGTGCACGACGCCGGCGACCACGAGCTGGTGATCGGTCGGGTGCTCGAGCTCGGGCTGGGGGAAGGAAGCCCCTTGCTGTACTACCGGAGCGGGTTCGGACAGCTGAGCGAGCTCGAAGCGGACAGCCCCACATCAGCCGGCGGGAGGCAGTAGCTCATGCCCGTGATCAACGAGTCCGACGTCATCGCCGACGTGATCGTGGTGGAGCCGGATCCTCATGGAGACGAGCGGGGTCGGTTCGTCGAGACCTATCGCAGGAGTTGGTTCCCGCTCGGCCGGGAGATGACACAGGCCAACCGGTCCGAGAAACAAGCAGGAGCGTTGGTCGGACTGCACTATCACCTCCATCAAGCCGACTACTGGTACGTACTGCGAGGCCGGGCTCGGGTGGTGCTGCACGACCTGCGCGCCAGCTCGCCGACCGACGGGGCGACGTTGACCATCGATCTCGACGGAGAGCAGGATCGCGGCCTGTTCATCCCCCCGGGTGTTGCTCACGGGTTCGCCTCGCTGACCGACCTGACCCTGTGGTACCTGGTCGACGGTTACTACAACCCCGACGACGAGCTGGGGGTGGCGTGGGACGATCCCGCCGTTGCCGCCGACTGGGGGGTCACCGACCCGGTCATCTCGCAACGCGATCGGAACAACCCCCTGCGAGCCGAGATCGAACCTGCCCTCCGTCCCCACGGCCGCCCTCGAACCTGATCCGCCACCCTGCCTCTCTGCTCAGTCCCTGAGCCTTCCGGGATGGCCGGATCGGCCCTCTGGTGCGTCGGCTCCTCTGGCGCATCGGCCCCCGGAGAACCCCCTGACCCCCGGTGATCGACGGCGGTCGGAGGTCGATCATCGGGCTTCGCAGCCGCAGCCAGGGCCCGTGCCCGCACAAGCGCTGTCGGTTCGGGTTGAATAGTCGGGATGGTGGTCGTCCTGATAGCGGTAGCTGTGGTCGTCGTGGTCGTGGTGGTGGCCAGGCTGACCTGGCGCTCGGGCAACGACGAAGTCCACTCGATCAAGGACTACCACACTGCCCTGGGGACTATCGAGCACATAGCCGGCCGGAACTCGGGAACCGATATTCCGGCGTCGGGCCGTGCTCCTGTTCTGGGCGACGATGGACGGCCGCACGCAGAGGTGCCGTTGGTGTTCGACGATACCCAGTCGGCCCATCGGGCGACCCCTGCTCCGGTCGGCGAGACAGGACCGATCTTCCGTTCGGATCGGGCCCGCCGCCACGCGTTGTCGAGCATGAACCGCCGTCCTCGGCGATGGGCGGTCACGACGCTCATCGTGGTGGTGCTCCTCGGGCTCGGTGTACTGGCCATCGTCGGCAGTCACCGGCATCCGCACGCCACTGCGTCGCCCCCGACCACGTCGCACCCCTCGCACTCCCACACCACGTCGCCGGAGTCTGGAACCGGCAGCCATACCACGAGGCCAACGAGCGCCGTCAACTCGAGAAGCCGAAGCCGAAGACCAAGACCACGAAGCCGAAGACAACCACCACGACGATCCCGAAACAGATCGTGGCCACCACTGCCACCGATATCACCGCCACATACCCCGCTCCCACCACCAGCTACCAGCTCGTGGTGACGACGACCGGTCCGTGCTGGGTGGACGCGATATCCGTGGCGACGGGCACGACGGTGTGGACCGGTACGTTGCAGGCAGGCCAGAGCCAGGCGATCTCGGGAAACGGCGACATGACCGTCGAGCTGGGCGCGCTCGGCGCCAGCATGACGCTGAACGACGTTCCGGTGATGCTGCCGGTCGGGGTGCACACTCCTTTTACGGCCACGTTCGACACGGGTGCGACACCTGGTACTGCCACGTCACCCGACACCGCCACGTCGCCATAGAGCCGATGGTCCAGAGGAGCCGAGCCTCTTGTCCGAAACCTGTCGAGACCGGAGGGCGAACGCCGCTGCCCCCCGCTCTCGGCAGCTTCGCCGCTGAGCCGATCGGGTCACGGCCTTGCCTGCCGGCACGGCCTCTCAGGTGAGCATGCCGACCGCATCGAGGATGAAGGCGTAGACGAAGGCTTCGTCCCGCCACGCGTCGTACCGTCCTGACGGGCCACCGTGCCCTGCTCCCATCTCGGTCTTGAGCAGGACGCGGTTCTCGGGGTTGGCGGCTCGCAGCTTGGACACCCACTTGGCCGGCTCCCAGAACCCGACACGGGGATCGGACAACCCGGCGGTGGCCAGGATGTCCGGGTACCGGATCGGTTGCCCGTGGTCGTCGGTGGACCGCACGTTGTCGTAGGGGGAGTACGACTTCATCACGGCGTAGACGTCGGGATCCTCCACCGGATTGCCCCACTCCTCCCACTCGAGCACGGTGAGCGGCAAGGTCTCGTCGAGGATGGTGGTCAGGCAGTCGACGAAGGGCACCTCGGCCACGATGGCCCGGAACAGCTCCGGTGCCAGGTTGGCCGCCGCTCCCATGAGCAGGCCTCCGGCGCTGCCTCCTCGAGCAACCAGGCGTTCGGGGGTGGTGGTCCTGGCAGCGATCAAGGCCCTGGCGCACGCCACGAAGTCGGTGAAGGTGTTGGGCTTGGCCAGGAGCTTGCCCTCGTCGTACCACCGTCGACCCATCTCACCACCGCCACGGACGTGGGCGATGACGAAGACGAACCCCCGGTCCAGCAGGCTGAGGCGCAAGGAGGAGAAGGACGGGTCCATCGACGCTTCGTAGGAGCCGTAGCCGTAGAGGAGGCAGGGGGCGTCTTGTGGGGCACCGTCGCCCGAGTCGTTGTCGGCGTGCCGATCGATCCGGTAGACCACCGACATGGGCACCCGCGTGCCGTCGTCGGCTGTCGCCCACTGTCGTTCCGTCCGGTAGCGCTCCGGCTCGAACCCACCCAGCACGGGCTGGCGCTTCCGCAGCGTCGCCGAGCCGGTGGGGACGTCGTAGTCGTACACCGAACGCGGTGTGACCAGCGACGTGTACTCGTATCGCAACGTGGTCGAGTCGTACTCGGGGTTGGCGCCGCCCCATGCGGTCGACGGTGACTCCGGTTGGTTGATGGGAGTCGATGTCCCCGACGCCGGATCGACGACCCGTATGCGGGTCTCGCCGTCCTCTCGCTCGTAGATCACGAGATGATCGGCGAACGGATCGACCGCATCCAGCCGTACTCCCGTCCGGTGGGGGATGAGCTCATGCCATGTCGAGCGGTTGCCGACCGTCCCGTCCTTGCCGGTCCCGCCGCTGTCAGGTACCTCGAGCAGCCGGAAGTCCTCTGCCTCGTCGTTGGTGACGACGAGGAACCGTGGCGGCCTTCCCGCAGAGCCCCGATCGTGGTCGACGCTGTACTCGATGCCTTGCCGGCGATGATCGACCAGGGAGAAATTCCCGAACGGGTCGTCTGCCCGCAGGACCCGCACCTCCGAGGTGACCTTCGAGTCCAGCCCCAGCACGATGTACTCGTCGTCCCTGGTTCTTCCAACCCCGAGGTAGAAGCGCTCGTCCACCTCTTCGTAGACCAGCTGGTCTTTAGCCGGGTCGGTCCCGACCACGTGACGCCAGAGCTGGAACGGGCGCATGGCCTCGTCGACCCGGACCACGAAGACGGTGGCGTTGTCGTTGGCCCACGCCATGCCGTAAGTGGTGTCCTGTAGCGACTCGGGAGACTCCTCGCCGGTTTCGAGCCGGCGGAACCGCATCGTGTACCGCTCGCCGCCGGTGGTGTCGGTGGAGTACGCCAACCACTGGTGATCGGGGCTGACGGCCAGGTTGCCAAGGGCGAAGTACTCGTGACCGTCAGCGAGCAGGTTCTCGTCGAGCACCACCTGTTCGTCGTTGGGGACAGTGTTGGGGGTGCCGTCGTTGGGACCGGCGCCATCAGGTGACCTGTCGCCGTCAGCTCTTGTGGCCGGCCGGCGGCAGTGGATGCCGTAATTCTGCCCTTCGGCTGTCCGGTGGTAGTACAGCCACGGGCCTTTGCGTGCGGGGACCGACAGGTCGGTCTCTTCGATGCGCTCGACTATCTCGTCGAACAGCTCTGCTTGGAGTTGGGTGGTGTGCTCGGTGGCACGTTCGGTGAAGGCGTTCTCCGCCGTCAGGTACTCGATGACCTGTGGATCGTCCTTGTCCTCCAACCAGTACCAGTCGTCGGTTCGCACGTCGCCGTGGGCACGGAGCTCCACCGGGCGCCGCTCGGCAACGGGAGGGTCGGCCGGGCCGGGAGGGCGGGTCGGGCCGGAAGGGTCAGCCGGGGGGCCAGCGGGGGGCCAGCCGGGGGGCCAGAGAGGGTCAGCCGGGGGGCCAGCCGGGGGGCCAGCCGGGGGGCCAGCCGGCCCTGATCGATCGGTGTGGGTCTCGTCGGACATCGGCCCAGGATGGCACGTGGCAATCGATCCTTGGCGAGCGGGGTTCGATCCGGCCCTAAGGGTTGTTACTATCTGTATAGGAGAAATCGGCCGCCTGCTCAGGCCGCCCGTCTGGAGTACGTATGACGACTACCGATCTTGACCTCGGGCGTTACAAGCTTGGATGGTCCGACGAAGAGGACTACATCTTTAAGCCCAAGAAGGGGCTGAGCGAGAGCATCGTCCGCGAGATGTCGGCCATGAAGAAGGAGCCCGACTGGATGCGGGACTTCCGGCTCCGGGCATTACAGCGGTTCGAGAAGCGCCCGATGGCCGAGTGGTTCGCCGTCAACATGCCCGACCTCGACTTCGACGACATCTACTACTACATCAAGCCAACGTCGGAGCAGGTCGAGGATTGGGAAGACCTTCCCGACGCCATCAAGAACACCTACGAGAAGCTCGGCATCCCTCAGGCCGAGCGGAAGTACCTTGCCGGCGTCACCGCCCAGTACGAGTCGGAGGTGGTCTTCCACCGCAACCGGGCCGACCTGGAGGAGCTGGGCGTCCTGTTCTGCGACATGGACACCGCCGTTCGTGAGTACCCGGAACTGGTCCGGAAGTACTTCGGGACCATCATCCCACCCAACGACAACAAGTTCGCCGCCCTGAACTCGGCAGTATGGTCGGGCGGCTCGTTCATCTACGTGCCACCCGGTGTCGTCGTCGACCAGCCGCTCCAGGCGTACTTCCGGATCAACGCCGAGAACATGGGCCAGTTCGAGCGCACGTTGATCATCGCCGACGAGGGCTCGCAGGTGCACTACATCGAAGGGTGCTCCGCTCCGGTGTACACCACCGACTCGCTGCACTCGGCCGTGGTGGAGCTAGTGGCGCTCCAGGGGAGCCGGATCACGTACACCACCATCCAGAACTGGTCCAACAACGTCTACAACCTGGTCACCAAGCGGGCCAGGGCAGAAGCCGAGTCCCATGTGGAGTGGATCGACGGCAACATCGGATCACGGCTCACCATGAAGTACCCGTCGGTGTACCTCATGGGCCCGAAGGCTTCGGGCGAGGTGCTCTCGGTCGCGTACGCCGGTGCCGGTCAGCACCAGGACGCCGGGGCCAAGATGGTCCACGCTGCTCCGGAGACCACGTCGACCATCGTCTCGAAGTCCATCTCGAAGGACGCCGGGATCACCACCTACCGGGGTCTGGTCCACGTGGACGAGGGGGCGAAGAACGCCAAGAGCTTTGTTCGTTGCGACGCCCTCCTCCTCGACGACACGGCGGTGTCCGAGACCAAGCCGTACATGGAAGTGGCCGAGCGTGACGCTCGGATCGGTCACGAGGCCACAGTGTCCAAGGTCGGTGACGACCAGCTCTTCTATCTGATGAGCAGGGGGTTGTCCGAGACGCAGGCCATGGGAATGATCGTGAACGGGTTCATCGAGCCGATCACCCGCACGCTTCCCATGGAGTACGCCGTCGAGTGGAGCCGGCTCATCGAACTGCAGATGGAGGGATCGGTCGGCTGAGGGAGGCTGTCGGGGGCGTTCCGCCGCCACGCCACAGCCGGACGGCTGTGGCAGCGGAGCGGTACGATAGGTGATGGGGGCAGAATAGAACCATGGCAATGCGGGAAGAGTGCAAGCACTTCCAGAGCCGGACATACGACTCCGGCGAAGTGGCGAGGTTCTGCATTCTCGACCTGGCCCCTGACGCACCGTGGAAATGTCCGGAGAACTGTCCTGCTTACGAGGCCCGTCTGGCCGACGTGGGTTGGGGACACGGCTCGCTGGTGGAGCCTGCCCTCGAAGACATGCCCGATGTCCCGGACATGGATGCCGCCACCGTGCTCGACGAGGCCGAGGACATCGTCAACACCATCGGCCCCGATGTGCTGGCCGAGGTCGAAGCGGAAGAACGGAAGCAGGCGGGACGCCGCTCATCCCGCTGGTGGCGCCGCCGCAAGAAGTGAGGCAAGAAGGCTCCGCAGAAGTCGGCGCACAGGATCTTAGGTCGGGTGCCCCAGTGAACCTGGCCGGCCGCTTCTCCATGAACGCCACCATCGCTTCGGTCAGGTCGTCCGACGCCAGGGCGGCAGCATTCCAGGTGGCCACGTAGTCGAGCCCGTCGGCGACCGATCGGTTCTCGCCGGCGGCCAGCACGGCCTTGGTGCCCTGGACAGCGAGTGGTGAGTTGGCGGCGATGGCCTCGGCCAACGAACGAGCTGCTGTCACCACGGCGTCGGCATCGGGGAAGACCTCGTTGACCAGTCCGATCTGTGCTGCCCGTTCGGCGGTGACGTCCTTGCCGGTGTAGGCCAGCTCGGCCACATGGCCCTTCCCGATGATGTGGGGCAGCCGCTGGAGGCTCCCCAGGTCGGCGACCATGGCCATCTTCGTCTCTCGCACCGAGAACACAGCGTCGGCACTGGCCAGCCGGATGTCGCACGCTACAGCCAGGTCCACCCCTCCGCCGATGCAGTAGCCGTGCACGGCGGCGATGACCGGTTTGGGGCACGCCGCCACCGAGGTGACCGACGCCTGGAGCCGAAGGATCTCGGCGCGTGCAGCGCCGGCTCGCGCTGCCATCGACGGTGCCGAGGTTGCCGGTGTTGGGGTCTCCGGATCGCTACTGTCATCATCTCGGTTCCTCTGGGACCCGCCGCCCCCCTGGAGCGTGGCGCCGAGGTCCGGCAAGGACTTCAGGTCGAGCCCGACGCTGAAGTGAGGACCTTTGGCGGCGATGACCACTGCCCGGACCTCGGGAGCGGTGCTCAGGGCGCTCATCACCCGAGGCAGGTCGGTCCAGAAGGCAGGCCCCATCGCGTTCCGCTGCTCCGGTCGGTCCAGCCAGACGGTGGCCACGTGGCCGTCGACCTGGACGGTCAGGACATCGGACGAGACGTTGGTGAGAGTCGGAGTGACAGCATCGGAGCCCATGTCTCCAGCGTAGATTGCGGTCCCCGCACCCACCTTCTGCCCGGTCAGTACCCTGAGAGCAGGGAGTAGTATGAGGAGCGAGGCTCGTTGACGGGCCTCGTATCGCGAGAAACCCCTGCGAGAGGTCTTCGTTCTGCCTGCCTTTACCCCTCAGTCTGCTGCCGCACTCTCTGGTCCGTCGTGGCTGGAGCGACGACGGACGGCCGCGGCCGAACAGTTCGCCTCGGCACCGCTGCCCACGGAGAAGGACGAGGTGTGGCGGTACAGCCGTATCGACCAGCTCGACCTCGAACGGTTCCATCCTGTCGGCCCTACCCCAGGGGATGGTCCCGACGCCACGCTCATGGAACGGGCGCGTTCGCTGATTGACGGGATCGGTCCACGGGCTGGTCTGGTGGTGACGTACAACGGCGTGTTGGCCAGCCTCGACGAAGCCGGCAGTGACGCCTCCTTCTCGCTGGCTCCGTTGCCCGACCACGACGATGCCGAGCGCCTGTTCGGTGCCGTCGCCTCGGACCCCAGCGATTTCGTGCTGTTGAACGAGGCCTTCGCTCCTGACCCCCTCGTCATCGACGTGAGCCCGAAGACAGTCGTGCCGGCCCCGATCGTGGTGCTGCACCTGGTCGACTCGTCAACCCAGATGGCAGGGGCAGTGTTCCCGCGGACGGTGATCCGTGCCGGTGCCGAGGCGGAAGCCAGCGTTGTGGAGATCGTCCTCGACGTATCCGAGAACGCGGTGGGCGCCAGGCTGCGAGAGCCGACCGGCGCACCGGGATCGCCCGGGCCTGATGGCGCGCTCCTGGTCGTACCGGTGACCGAGGTGGAGGTCGGTGACGACGCATCGCTGGCCTACGTGAGCATCCAGGCGCTCGGGTCTACGACCTGGCAGCTGGCTCACCAGGTCAGCCGTATCGGGGCCGAAGCGTCGCTGCGGAGCTTCGCCGTGGCGTTGGGCGGATCCTTTGCTCGCCTGCGGACCGACTCCGCGCTCGTTGGTCACGGCGGATCGAGCGAGCTGCGAGCTGTGTATCTGGGACGTGACGATCAGATGCTCGACTTCCGTACGCTCCAGGACCACGCTGCGCCGCGCACCCGGAGCGATCTGTTGTTCAAGGGCGCCGTGGCCGACCGTGCGCACTCCGTCTACAGCGGCCTGATCCGGGTGCATCGGGGAGCGGTCCGTTCGGACGCCATGCAGACCAACCACAACCTGGTGTTGGACGAGGGGGCACACGCCGACTCGGTTCCCAACCTCGACATCGAGGAGAACGATGTGCGCTGCAGCCACGGTTCCACCGTGGGGCCGGTCGACGAGGACCAGCGCTACTACCTCGAGTCCCGCGGGGTCGATCCGCAGACCGCCGAGCAGTTGATCGTGGCCGGGTTCTTCGCCGACATCGCCCAGCAGCTCCCCATCGACGGCGTCCGCCCTCTGGTCCAAAGGGCGCTCGCCCACCGTCTCGATATGGCTGTGGCCGGACCGCTCGACGTTGCCGGCACGCCAGGGGCAGGTGCTGCACATGGGTGAGACGGTGCGTCTGTGCGGTCGGGACGACGTGAGCCCTGGGGAGGCCCGCCGGTTCGACGTGGCCGACAATCGGATCGCCCTGGTCCGGATCGAGGACGACTTCTACGCCGTGGGGGATCGCTGCAGCCACGAGGACTACTCGTTGGCCGAAGGAGAGGTGTGGCCTGATGAGTGCGAGCTCGAGTGCGCCAAGCACGGCTCTACGTTCGACCTCCGCACCGGCGAGCCCTGCTCGCTACCGGCGACCAAACCCGTACCTGTCTACACGGTGGTCGTCGAGGGCGACGACGTCTCGGTGGTGCTTCCATGACGACCGGTGAGCTGAAGATCGAGGACCTGCGGGTCGGTGTTCCGGGACGTGAGATCCTGCGCGGCGTCGACCTGGTCGTCCGGAGCGGCGAGGTGCACGCGGTGATGGGCCCCAACGGCTCGGGGAAGAGCACTTTGGCCCACGTCATCATGGGGCGACCGGGCTACGAGGTACTGGGTGGCTCCATCACCCTCGACGGCGTCGATCTGCTGGCCTTGCCGACCTGGGAGCGGGCCAGAGCCGGACTGTTCATCGGCATGCAGCACCCCATCGAGGTTCCCGGCGTGTCCCTGGCGACGTCCCTGGTTGCTGCCGGGTCGGCAGGGAGCAACTGGACGGATGGCGACGGCGTCGACGAGCGCCTGTTGGAGGAGGCACGCCGTATCGGCTTCGACGAGCGCTTCCTGGACCGACCCCTCAACGTGGATCTCTCCGGCGGGGAGCGCAAACGGAACGAGACCCTACAGCTCGGCGTGCTCCGTCCCCGGTTCGCCATCCTCGACGAGATCGACTCCGGGCTCGACATCGATGCGCTGGCGGCCGTCGCCCGGCGAGTCGAAGCGGCAACCGAGGAGTGGGGACTGGGCGTGCTGGCCATCACCCACTTCCGGCGCCTGCTCAACGTGCTCCATGCCGATGCCGTGCACGTGCTCTCCCAGGGACAGGTCGTCGCATCCGGTGGTCCCGAGTTGGCAAACGAGGTCGACCAGACCGGGTACGCCCAGTACCTGTAGAAGCGCTCTAGACGCTCAGCGAACAGGCAGCCCGGGCTCGTTGGCCTCCGGGTCTGCGCGTGGCTGGCCCATACCTCATGCATGGCAGCCGGTCGCTCAGGAGCCGGTGGTTCCTGCTTCGTCGAGGCCCTGGGCCAACGTGTTCCAGCTCAGGGTGGCGCACTTGATACGGACCGGGAACTTCACCACGCCCTGAAGCGCAGCCAGCTCGCCGAGCTCGCTGACGTCTACGGGCTGGGCATCGGCCAGATCGACAACTCGGCCGTCGCCGTTACCGTCTGCACCGGGAAGCGTCGACTCGTGGATCGACATCATCCCCTTGAACGTGTGGATGAGCCCCCGGACTTCGGTGACAGGGCGACCCTTGACCGCCGCCGACATCAGTGATGCCGACGACTGGCTGATGGAGCATCCGGTGCCGCCGATCTTGATGTCCGACAGGAGCCCGTCCTCGACCTGCAGGGTCACCACCACCTCGTCACCGCACAGGGGGTTGAAGCCTTCCACCCGTTGTGCCGGAGGAGAGGCCAGCTCGCCCCGGTTCCGAGGTGAGCGGTAGTGGTCGAGAATGATCTCCCGATAGAGGTCTTCGAGGCCCGCCATCAGTGGCCACCGTGGTCTGTGACCCGGACGAGCGAAGTCCGGACGAGGCAAGGATGAAAGACGGTGCGCATGATGCCTCCAGGGTACCGGCGGACCGTCATCCGAAGAACCTCCCGGCTTCGGCCAGTGCTTCGACGAGGGCGTCCACATCGGACTCGTCGTTGTAGAGCGCCAGCGATGCCCGAGCGGTGGCGTTGACCCCCAACCTGCGCATCAACGGCTTCGCGCAGTGGTGGCCGGCTCGGATGCAGACACCGTACTGATCGAGGATCTGTGAGAGATCGTGCGGGTGGATGTCCTGGTAGGCGAAGGACAGGACGCCTCCTCGACCAGCCGGGTCCGCTGGTCCGAAGATCCGGATATCGTCGCCGAACCGTTCGGACAGAGCCGTCATGGCGTACTCCGTCAGAGCCAGCTCGTGGGCCCTCACCTGCTCCATGCCCATGGCGGAGAGGTAGTCGACGGCAGCACCCAGACCGATGGCCTCGGTGATGGGAGGTGTCCCGGCCTCGAAGCGCCAGGGAATGTCGTTGGCCGTAAACCCGTCCTTCCGGACGTCGAGGATCATCTCACCGCCACCCAGGAACGGTGGCATCGACTCCAACAGCTCCTCGCCGGCCCAGAGCACGCCGATACCGGTGGGGCCGAGCATCTTGTGCGCGCTGAAGGCCAGGAAGTCCGCACCGAGCGACGACACGTCGGTCTGCGTGTGGGGAACGGATTGGGCGCCATCCACCATCACCACCGCTCCGGCGTCGTGCGCTCTCGCAGCGATAGCGGTGATCGGGTTCAGCGTGCCGAGCACGTTCGACATGGCGGTCACACCGACCAGCTTCACGCCGTCGAGCAGCTGGTCGAGGTCGTCGAGGACGAGCACCCCGTTGTCGTCGATGTTGATCCACCGCACCACCAGGTCGCGCTCTTTGGCCAGCATCAGCCAGGGAACGACGTTGGCGTGGTGCTCCATCTCGGTGAGCAGGATGATGTCTCCCGCATGGAGATGCTCACGCGCCCAGGTGTGGGCCACCAAGTTGATCGCCTCGGTGGCGTTCTTGGTGAAGACGACCTCTCGCTCCGGGGCCGTGGAGCCGATGAAACGACCCACGGTGCGCCGCGCCGCCTCGAAGCGCCGGGTCGCCTCCTCGGCGATCCCGTAGACACCACGGTGCACGTTGGCGTGGGTGGTCTCGTCGTAGGCCCGCATGGCGTCGAGCACCTGGCGCGGGCGTTGCGACGATGCCGCCGAGTCGAGGTACACGATGGGGTGGCCGTTCACCTCTTGGGCCAGAAGGGGGAAGTCCTTACGGAGCAGCTGTGCGTCCACGCCGCCGTTCGTTCCGGTCAGGGTCGCCATGCGTCGAATCCTTCCACCTCGAGACGGTGGGCCAGCTCGGGGCCGCCCTCTGCCACGATGACGCCGTCCACCAGGAGGTGCACGTGGTCGGGTGCCAGCTCGTCGAGCATGCGTTGGTAGTGGGTGATGACCAGGACACCCAGCTCACTCCGGGTCTCCCGTACCGTGCGGACACCCCGGGCCACCACTCGGAGGGCGTCGACGTCGAGCCCGGAGTCGGTCTCGTCGAGGACGGCCAGCTCCGGGTCGAGCATGGCGAGCTGCAGGATCTCGTTGCGCTTCTTCTCCCCACCGGAGAAGCCCTGGTTCAGATGTCGTTCCCCGAACGCAGGGTCCATGCCCAGCTTCTCCATCCACTCCGTCATCAGCAGTCGCACCTCGAGCACGGAGAGATCGATGCCCTGACGGGCGGAGAGCGCCTGGCGGAGGAATTGGATGACCGGGACGCCCCCGATGGACTCGGGATCCTGGAAGGCGAGGAACATACCGGCTTTGCCCCGAACGTCCGTGGGCCAGTGGGTGACGTCCTCACCCTTGAAGCGGATCGTTCCCGACGTGATCTCGTAGCCCGGATGGCCCAACAGCACCTTGGCCAGCGTCGACTTCCCCGACCCGTTCGGTCCCATGAGCGCGTGGACGGCACCTGCTCCCACCGACAGGTCGACACCCCGGAGGATGGGCGCCCCGTCGACCGAGACGTGGAGGTCCTCCACCTGCAGCAGAGGAGCTGATCCGATGCTGGACCCGGTCCTCAGCTCTGAGGATTGTTCGGTGCTCACGCCGAGGAGTCTAGCCTTTCGCCGGTATTTCTCCTACGGGCGTAGGGGAATTGGAGCGGGTAAGAAATATCTGTCTGTTTCACCAGGAGAGCGCTGAAGACAGGTACGGTGACCCGCAATGGCAGACCCCTGGAACTACGCGGGCTCGGTAACCCGACTCGACGCCGCTGCCGGGGTGGTCACTTTGGTCGACGAGTCGACGTTCACCATCAGCGGACGTGCGGGCGATATCTCGCCAGGTTCGGCTCAGGGCCTCTTCGTACGGGACACCAGGATTGTGAGCCGGTTCGAGGTCCTGGTCAACGGTACGCCGACCGAACCACTGGCCTCGGTGACGGACGATCCGTTCTCCGCCACCTTCGTGTCCCGCTGCCTCCCTCCTCACGGCAGGGCTGACTCGACGCTCATGGTCTTCCGTTCCCGTTACGTGGGGCAGGGCATGCGGGAGGACCTGACCATTAGGAACTTCGGCGACGAACCGTCCCTCTGCTCGGTGGAGCTGTTCGTCGACGCCGACTTCGCCGACTTGTTCGCGGTCAAGGAAGGCCGGGCAGACGTGGGCACGTCGCAGGGCACGATCGAGGCCGTGGTCTCTGAGGCGGGCACGACGGTCCCAGAGGAACAGGATCAGCCGGATGCCCGGCCAGCTTCCATGACCTTCTCCTACCGGCGAGGCGGCGTGTCCCGTGGTGCCGAGATCCGGTTCCACGACGGGGCGCGCCTGGTGCCCGGTCTGGCCACGTTCGAGGTGGTCGTGCCTGCTCACGGCGAGTGGACCACCTGTATCGAGGTGGCACCCGTCATCGATGCCACCACGATCGATCCTCGGTATCGCTGTGGTCATCCGGTGGAACGGGCGGCGCCCGCCGAGCGGATGGCCACATGGCGTCGACAGGTCCCTCAGGTGGAGACCGACCACGCCGGGCTTGCGAACGTCGTGCGGCGAAGCGCCGAAGACCTGGGCGCGTTGCGCATCTTCGATCCCGACTACCCGGAGCGGGTGGTGGTAGCAGCGGGGGCGCCGTGGTTCATGACCGTCTTCGGCCGGGACTCGATCCTCACGGCGTGGATGGCACTTCTCGTCGACCCCGATCTGGCTCGGGGCGTGCTCCAGACCCTGGCCCGGTTCCAGGGCACCGAGGTCGACGAGCGCCACGACGAGGAGCCGGGGCGCATCCTGCACGAGATGCGGTTCGGGGAGGCGGCATCGCTCTCGCTGGGTGGGGGCAGCATCTACTACGGCACGGCCGACGCCACGCCGCTGTTCGTGATGTTGCTGGGTGAGATGCGTCGCTGGGGGGTGGCCCGGGAGCTGGTCGACGAGCTCTTGCCCAATGCCGAACGGGCCATCGAGTGGATCGAGCAGTTCGGCGACGCCGACGGCGATGGGTACGTGGAGTACCACCGTGCCACCGATCGGGGTCTGGCCAACCAGGGATGGAAGGACAGCTGGGACGGGATCCGGTACGCCGATGGGCGGGTGGCGGAGGCGCCGATCGCCCTGTGCGAGGTCCAGGCCTACGTCTACGGCGCCTACCTGGCTCGGGCCCACTTCGCCTTCGAGGTCGGGGACAACACCACCTATCAGCGGTTCCGGTCGAAGGCGGCGCAGCTCAAGAAGTCGTTCAACCAGGACTTCTGGCTCGAGGACAAGGGGTGGTTCGCTGTCGGGCTCGATGCCGACAAGCGGCCGATCGACTCGCTCACCTCCAACATCGGCCACTGCCTGTGGGCTGGGATCGTCGACGAGGACAAAGCCCAGGTCGTGGCCAAGAAACTGCTGTCTCCGGAGATGTTCAGCGGGTGGGGTGTCCGGACCCTGGCCACCTCCAACGGCGGTTACAACCCGATCAGCTACCACTGCGGATCCGTGTGGCCCCACGACACCGCCATCGTGGCGGCGGGGTTGGCTCGGTACGGTTTCGACGGCGGGGCACAACAGCTGATCCTCGGCCTCCTCGACGCCGCCGTGTCCCAGGGTGGCCGGCTGCCCGAGCTGTTCAGCGGGCTCGATCGCGGCGAGCTGAGCATCCCCGTCGGCTATCCGACGTCGTGCTCTCCCCAGGCGTGGTCGGCGGCATCGCCGCTTCTGTGCTTGCGGACGTTGCTGCGGCTCGACCCGTGGATCCCGTACGGCAAGACGTGGCTCGCCCCGAACCTGCCCGAGGGCATCTCGTACCTGAAAGTCGAGGGGATTCCCCTGGCCGGGTCACGGGTGACCATCGAGGTCGGCGATCAGGTGTTAGGAGGGGTGTCCGTCACCGGGCTGCCACCGGAGATAGAGCTCATCCGCCAGCCTCGCCGCCCGTCGACCGCTGTTTGAGTGCTGTTCTGACCTTCGTCGTCTGACCTTCGTCGGCGGGCGCCTCAGGACTCCTGGGTACCCTGCGTGACCAGCACATGAGCACCACCTCGCTGTTCGTCGGCGGGCGCTTCGACACCGACCGGACACCCTGTGACTGGTATATGAGCCCTGTCCTGCTGCCTGTCAACCGGTAGCTCGGCACCGCGCCGTCTGTTCCAGAGAGCTCGGCATGCGGCGGTGAGGACGGCAACCGTGACCACGAGGGGAACCGGGCCGAGCTCGAAGCGGAAGCGCTCGTTCTCGCCGATCTCGAGCATCGACGTGGCGACGAAGGCGAAGACCACGGTCACCCACAGGTAGGTCATGGTGGCGGCCGCGGCGGGATCGTCTTTTCTCCGGCGCCATACCAACAGCGGTGCTCCGAGCACGGTGAGCGCCATGGTGACGACGGCCAGGTACGAGAGCATCGAGGCAGCAGGCGGTTGATGCAGTATCAACAGGTCGGTGGTCTCGGCCGGGATCACCTGGGGACTCACCTCGATGGTGTGGTCGTAGAGCTGAGCGAAGCCTCGCACCGTGCCGAAGTTGGGCAGGTTGAGGAACGCCTGATCGCTCGGTGTGAACCACACCCGGGCGGCGGTAGCGACACCCGAGAAGTACGTGGCCGGATAAGCCTGGATGATGGCGATGTCGTCGTGCAGGTACTGGGAGGAGATGGAGATGTAGAGCGGGTCGTTGTAGTTGGGTGCACCGTCTGCTTTCAGCACCTGGTCGAGCGCAGGTACGCCCGAGTGGGAGTGGGACAGGTGGACGAAGCGGGGCACGTAACGGCCCGGCCGGGCGAACGGCAGGATGGACGTCAGAGCAGAGACCTTGCCTTCTCGTTGCAGTGTCTCGATCTGTGCCGAGGTCGACGAGTAGAGGACGACACGGCCGAGGTTCATGCCCACCCAGCTGCTGGTGGTCGACGTCCCGAACATGACGGCGTCCTTCGTGCACCAGACGGCAACGGCTATCACGGGTACGACGGCGACGGCTGCCACCTGGCGCCGGTGTCGTCGTAGAAGCGGCCATGCCACGAGGAGGGCTGCTGCCGACGCCACGACCAGCCATTCGACCTGGTACGTGCTGTTCAGCAGCACCAGCGCCGATGTCGAGCCGAAGAAGCCGACACCGTATGCGGAGTGGTGACGGCGCAGGTACCGGATGAGGCATAGCGCCGAGAGGATGACGAGGGCCGCGCTCGGGTAGGCGTAGGTGAGCCAGTTCTCGAAGAGGATGTAGGACGGCGATGCCACCACGAACACCACGGTGACCGTGACCGCCAGCCAGCTCGGAACCCGGAGCTCCACCAGCAGCAGGTACGTGCCGATCACAATCAGCATCCCGATCAGGAGCGCGCACACCTCCTCGAACGGCAGTTGTGCGGCGTGGGGGAGCTTCACGATCAGGCCGCAGTACAGGTTGAACAGCGGTGGCTGGCTGTTCAGGTGCCACACGCTCTCCACCAGATGGTCCCGAAGCAGGTGGACGTCGAGCAGCTGGAAGAGGTCGCCCGACCGTTTGCCGCTCAAGGGGGCGTTGTCGTACCGGACCCCGGCGATGAACCAGGCAACCCGGGAGGCGATGAAACAGCCGATCAGGACCAGGAATGGCCAGGCACGAGCGGCCCAGTGCTCACGCCGATGGTACTGCTGCGCCACATTGCCGCCAAGCGCCACCCGGACACTGTAGCGACTGGCTCTTTCTGTTACTGGTTCTATTACTGGTTTGCCAGACCGGGCTACCAGCCCCGGTCGATCCACTCCTGAAGATGGGGCGACTCCGCCCCGATGGTGGTTCCGGCGCCGTGGCCCGGCAGCACCAGGGTGTTCCCGCCGAACCGTTGGAACAGCCGGTCCTCGATGGAGCTGATGATGGTGCGAAAGTCGGCGTTCTCGAACGAGGTGTTGCCGGGGCCACCGGGGAACAAGGTGTCTCCGGTGAACAGCAGCGGGGTTCCCTCCACGGTGAAGCACATGGATCCCGGGGTGTGGCCAGGGGTGGCGATGGTCCCGATGCGGAGCCGGCCGACCGTCACGGTGGAGTCGTCCTCGAGGAGCAGGTCGTAGGCAGGGAGCATCTCGGCGTCGGCGGCGGTGACCGCCACCTCGAACCCGGCGTCACGGACGGCCTCCACTGCCTGGATGTGGTCCCAGTGACCGTGGGTCTCCACCACTTGGCGGACCCCGAGGTCGGCGCACAGCTCCAGGAGCAGGTCGTGCTCGTTGGCCGCATCGATGAGCAAGGCATCGCCGGTGGACCGGCACCGGACGATGTACACGTTGTTGTCCAGCGGACCGACCACCACACGGTGAACCTCGACCGCCGCATCCTGGTAGTCGATGATGGTGCTGCTCACATCCGACCTCCCTGCCCGCAATGCAGCGTACCGTGAGCGTTGGTCACCTTGGTAGGGGTCTGGTAGACAACGTTGGTCGTCGTTCTCCTGTTGGGAGAGCACCGGGGGAGGCCCCGGTACCGGGCTTGGGTCGGGTGGCGATCACGGGGCAGGGAGAAGGTAGGGAGCACGGATGAACTTCGCTTTCAGCGAGGAGCAGGATGAGCTTCGCACGTCGGTTCGTCGGTTCCTCGAGGACAAGTCGCCCGAGACCGAAGTCCGGCGGCTGATGGAGACCACCGAGGGTTACGACCCTGCCGTCTGGACCCAGATGGCCGAGCAGCTCGGGCTCCACTCCTTGATCATTCCCGAAGCGTACGGGGGATCGGGCTTCTCGTATGTGGAGCTGATCGTGGTGCTGGAGGAGATGGGGGCAGCGTTGCTGTGCGCGCCGTTCTTCTCGACCGTGGCGCTCGGAGCCAACGCCGTGCTCACGTCGGGGGACGAGAAGGCGAAGCAGTATCTGCTGCCGGGTATCGCATCGGGAGAGACCATCGCCACGCTGGCCTTCACCGAGGACAGCGGTCGTTGGGACATCGATGGTGTGACGTTGGCGGCTACGCCGTTTGACAAGGGCTGGGTGTTGAACGGTCACAAGTCGTTCGTGCTCGATGGCCATGTGGCCGACCTCATCGTGGTGGCAGGCCGTACGGACGCCGGCGTGAGCTTGTTCGGGGTGAAGGGGGGTGCCGACGGCCTGACTCGTACACCGTTGCCCACCATGGACCAGACCCGGAAGCAGGCTCGCCTCGAGTTCGACGGCACCCCGGCATGGTTGATCGGGACAGACGGTGGCGCCGAGCCGGGGTTGTCGAAGACGCTCGACCTGGCTGCGGTGGCGTTGGCCGCCGAGCAAGTCGGGGGTGCGCAGCGATGCCTGGACAGTGCGGTGGAGTACGCCAAGACCCGCATCCAGTTCGGTCGTCCCATCGGCAGCTTCCAGGCCATCAAGCACAAGTGCGCCGACATGCTGCTCGAGGTGGAGTCGTCCAAGTCGGCTGCCTACTACGCCGGCTGGGCGGCGGCAGAGGACTCGGACGAGCTCCCTGCTGTGGCCAGCTTGGCCAAGTCGTACTGCTCGGAGGCCTACTTCCACGCTGCGGCCGAGAACATCCAGATCCACGGGGGTATCGGCTTCACCTGGGAGCACCCCGCGCACCTCTACTTCAAGCGGGCGAAGTCGTGCGAGCTCCTCTTCGGAGACCCGGCCTACCATCGGGAGCTGCTGGCTCAGCGCATCGGCATCTGAACGTTCGGTACGTCCGGCGGCTGCGCCCGTCCCAGCGCCTATGCCCGTGCCGGCGCCGGTGAGCGGCGTGGGGCACTGAACGGCGATACTAGAACGTGACCTCTGGAGGGAATCCCAGCAGCTGGTCGGACCCGTTGGCGTCAGTAGAGGACCGAGATCGGTTCGCCAACCTGGTCCAGTACCACTATGCCCACGGGCGGCTCACCACCGAGGACTTCCACGATCGGATGGACCGTGTCCTGGTCGCTCGCACGCTCGGTGAGCTGTACAGGATCTGTAGTGACCTTCCCTTTCCTCCCCCTGCTCCGGGCACCCCCCGCCGTCGTTTCTGGCGACGCTGACCAACTGTCCGGTTGTACTGGCGTATCGTCTCTCGGATGAAGGACTCCAGATACATCTCGAGTTGGCTGCTGCTCGCCCTCGTAGTCGTGGTTGCGGGCGGGGCGGCTGCGCTCGCTGTGAACGAGTCGCCCTCGTTGCCGTCGGCAGGTCTCGTGTTCGCGGCCGAGAACACCCAGGCTGCAACCAGCTACACCGAGAACCTGACCCAGACGTCGGCGACGAGTGGTAGTCAGACGTTGCATCTGGTGTACCAGGCACCTGACCGGTATGCCGGGTACGAGCAGAGCGGTGCTCGGCGCGTCTACCTGGTGGCGGACGGGAACACGGTGTACGAGACGGCGGTCACGTCGATCACTGCCTCCATCTCGACCCTGCACTTCTACGTGATACACACCAGCGGCGTGGCGGGACAGCTTGACCCGCTGCCGTCCATCGTGGCTGCGGCCAAGCAGACCGAGACGATGCACAAGAACGGCTTGGTCTACGGCTTCGGCTTGACCAGTAGTGGGGGCTCGGCCCTGTACCGCTATACGGTGGCCGGGGAGTACCTCTCGAGCGTGGTGGCCGTCTCGAGCGGGGGCTCGGCTCGGATCACCTTCTCAAGGGTCAACTCATCCCCGCTGGTCCAGCTGCCTCGTGCGTCGTCGCTGCTTCCCGGAAGTCCCCCGACGAGCTCCGGGGGCTGAGAGACGCTAGAGGTTCAGCGGAGAGACGGTTCACGCTGGCCGGCCAGCCCGGCACGATAGTCTCGCCGCCGGAAACGGTACAGAGATCACCGAAAGGGTGTGAGCAGTGGGTTCTCAGCGGAGACTGATCAGCTATCTACTACTCGGGTTGCTCGTGGCTGTGGTTGGGATTGGGATCGGGTTGGGGGTTGCCCTGGACTCCGATCCGATGCCACAGCAGCTGTCCAGTGCAGTGAACGCCACCCTGCACGCACAGAGCTATACGGTGACCAGCTCGGTGCAGACGTCGCTCACGCCGTACTCGTCGGCCAATGGGTCCGGTTCCGTCACCGTCGCGTCGCAGACTCGTACCATCTACCAGGCGCCTGACAAGGCAGTCGTCCTGACCGGAACCAGCAGCCGCAAGCTTCTGGGCACGGGCGCCTCGTTCGCCGTGGGCTCATCCCTGTACCAACGGGGCGTTGCCGTTACCAGCAGGCTCGGAACACTCGATGTCACCGGCGTGGGGCACAACGTCCCGAACGCCGCCCAGAAGTTGTTGTCGCCCGTCACCGCATACCTCCAGGCTGTGAGCCAGGCGTCCAACGTGCAAGGGTCGGGCTCCACGTACATCTTCAGGGTTCCTTCGTCGTCCATCCCGCACACCGTGCTTCCCGGCTACAGCTGGCAGCAGGCCACCGTGCAGATGTCGGTGACCATCGGTGGTGGCTTCGTGCGGTCGATCACCGTCAACGTGCTGGCCATACCGTCCACCCAGCTCCATCATCTGGTGTTCACCTCCATCAACTCGGCGCCGCACATCACCCTGATGCAGTTCAAGACGCTGGCGTCGAGCTCGGGGGCTTCGTAGGGCTCAGCGGGGTGAGCCAGGGGTCGCCTCGATGGCGGCGTCGATGGCCGTGCGCAACGCCCGAGCATGGCCTCGGGGATCAGCAGCCTCGGTCAGCCATCTGACCACCACGAAGTGCCGAGCGCCCACATCGATCAGCGCACCCACCGATTCGGGGGTCACACCCCCGGTGATCCACACCGGCCAACGAGATCGGTCCACCACCGTTCGCACGTACTCGAAGCCGGTGCCGGGCCGGCCGGGCTTGGTCGGGGTGGCGACGACCGGACCGGCGGAGAGGTAGTCAACCGGCACGGCTGCCATGTCCGGTGCTGTATCCGCGGCGTCACCCGGCGCTGCGCCCAGAGCGGCATCGAGATCGGACACCGAGTGGGTCGACAGCCCCACGAGTGACCCTGCTCCCACCAGACGTCGGGCGTCGGTGGCCGTCATATCGTCCTGCCCTACGTGCACGCCGTCGGCACCGAGTGCAGCGGCCAGATCCGGTCGGTCGTTCAGGATGAACGGCACGCCGTGGTCGGCGCAGACCCGCTGAGCCAGCTCGGCCCGCTGCACCAGTAGGTGCTCGGGAAGCACCTTGTCCCGGAGCTGCACGATGTCGACGCCCCCGCCGATGCAGGCGGCGAGGAAGTCAGTCAGGTCGGGACGATCAGGTGTGCACAGGTACAGCCGCCGGGTGTGGAGCGACCATCGGTCGGCGGGGCTCGTCTCTCCAGGAACAGGGTGAGGGCTGCGGCTCAACCGGAGCTGCCGGGTGCCTTCGCTTTGGCCTTGGCTGCCGCCTTCATCTGCTGCTTGTACTGGCGTACTTTGCCCAACGCTTCCGGCGAGTCGATGTCGGCGATCGATCGGAACGATCCAGGCTCGCCGAACGGTGACGAGACCTCGTCCCATCCAGATGGTCGGACGCCGAGCTGCTTGCCCAGGAGGGCGACGAAGATACGAGCCTTCTGCTCGCCGAACCCCGGGAGCGCCTTGACGTTGGTCAGGAGCGCGGTCCCGTCCTTGGCTGATGTCCACACGGCGGCAGCGTCACCGTCGTAGGAGTCGACCACCACCTGGCACAGCTCCTGGACCCGTCGGGCCATCGATCCCGGGAAGCGATGGAGTGCCGGCTTCGCACTGAAGATGGCGGCCAGCTTGTCCGGGTCCATGGTGGCGATGGCGCCGACGTCGAGGGAGCCGCCCAGACGATCTTTGAGGTCGGCAGGGGAGCGGAAAGCCCGCTCCAGCGGGATCTGCTGGTCCAGGACCATGCCCACCAAAAGGGCCAGCGGGTCCGTGCTCAGGAGGTCGTCGGCAGCTTCATCGCCACTCAGATACAGGGACATGGGTTCAGCGTATGCGAGTTTCCAATCACCGCTCGCCCCCGTCAGCGGCCCGTGTCACCAGCGAGTCGTCCCAGCCGGCGGCATCACAGCCTTTCGAGGGACATGCGATGACGCCGCAGTGGATCTTCGGGGCACGCCCGAGATCGGTTACGTCGCGCTCAGGCCTGGACCGCCGTAATCATCGCCATCACAGCGGGATTGGCATTCACGGGTACCAGATGGGATGTGGCGTGTTCGCTCACCCACACCCGGAAGAGTTCGTCGGCGAATCCCTGCCCAATCTGGTCAATGCCGGCGAAGTCCAGCTCGACGACTTCGAAACCTTCCAGGCGCGTTCCGATCAGCTTGGCCTCCGTTCGCGACACGAAGTCGCCCTCGCGGAAGAGTTCGACGTGGATCGTGGTTCTGTTGAATCGACTGGAGACCGGATCGGAGAGCTCGTCGTAGACCTCCTTGGGGGTGACTCGAGTGTCGCGTCGAATCTCACAATGCACCAGCGTTCCGTTTCGTGCTCTGTCCAGCCAGCCGATCGCATAGTCGTCGATCTCACTGTTGACGGTCCATACAAGCTGGTTCGCGGAGATGGAGAACTTGTCGACCATCCGGGAGGTAAAGAAGATGCCCAAGCCGCTGTGGTGGGCCGGGTCCGTCGTCTGCTTTCCCTTGGAAAGCTCGCCGACCGCCTGGTAGTCGTTGTTGAGCTCGCGGGACTCGCGGATCGAGGCGAAGGCTCCCACGCCATCGTCCTCGATTTCGAAGACCACCTGCTCCTGGCTCAAGAACCACCGTACGTTGACGGTCCTTCCTTTCGAGTGGTCGATGGCGTTGTTGACCATCTCCGTGAAGGCGAAGTTCAGGATCTGGATGAGGTTTGGGGTGTCCAGGATGTCCGGGTCAATCCTCCGGAACGCCCAGCGCTGCTCGCCCCAGACCTCGTTTTCACTCAGCCCCGCGAGTTCGTATTCGCTGGAGTACTGGGCCTTGAGTCGATAGCGGCTTGAGCGACGAGCGCCTTCTGTGACGAGCACCCCCGATTTGACCATTCTGCTGAGGTGGTAATGAGCCGCTTGCCGAGTGACCCCGGCGGCGGCGGCTACCTCCGATGACGTGATGTAGGTCCGGGCAGCGAAGAGCCGCTCGATGACCTCTGGAACGGTCTCGGTCTCACTCATGGATGGATGTCGTTTGACTCAGGGGCTGTTCTTGATGCTTTACTCTTTTACTCATTACGCTTGAGGATAGCAGTTTGAGTAAAAATGTAACCTGCCTGCCGAGGAAAATGGTAGTTTGAGTAAAAAAGTAAAGTAGAAATGCTCTACCCGAGTTCCCGGTCCGCGGCATCGATGCCCTGACACTCGCTCGCCGCTACTGACGACTCCATGCTTCTTGCATCTGCTGGTCCAGGACCATTCCAATCAAGAGGGCGAGAGGATCGGTGCTCAGAAGTTGGTGGCGTCGCCGTCGCCAGTCAGATGAAGGGACATAACGCCAGCGTATGCGAGTTTCCATCCACTGCCGTCTCTCGGAAGCTAGCGACGGCTCGGACCTGGCCAAGCACCAGAAGTGGAAGGTGGCCGGGCCGTGCCACCCGCGATGCAGGACCGTGCCGGTGGTCAGGAGAGCGCCGGTGGTCAGGAGAGCGCCGGCTCAGGCTCCGATCAGGACCGGCTCGGCTTGGCCGCCCTCTGTCGCTTCCGGTGTCACTCTGGCCAGCGACGCCACGGCACCGCGCCGGAGCAGTAGCCCGGCGATGATGGCGCCTGTTGCCAAGAAGATGGCCGCACAGGTGAACACGATGTGATAGCCGTGGACCGTGGCCTGGGCCTGCAGCGTGGTCACCGAAGTCGCAGTAGCTCGGTTGGCGAGGACGTAGGCCGTCGCTGCGCTGGCACCCAGGGTGTTGAGGAGTGAGGTGCCGACCGAGCCACCTACTTGCTGGCTGGTGTTGACCATGGCCGAGGCGATCCCTGCTTCACTGACCAGGCCGACGGTGGCCACGCTCATCGAGGGGGCCATGATGAGACCGAAGCCGAGGCCCAAGATGACAAGGGCCGGGAGGATCGTCGTCACATAGCTCGAGTCCAGTCCGGTACGGGTCAACAAGGCCATGGCCACGGCCGCTGTGACCATGCCGCCGGCCACCATGAACTTCGGTCCGAACCGGGGAAGCAGGACATTGGTGGCGACCTGAGCGGAGGCGATCAGCCCGGCGATCATCGGTAGATAGGCGAACCCGGTCACGACTGGGGAGTAGTGGAGCGTGTCCTGCATGTAGTAGGTGAGGAACAGGAACGTGCCGAACATAGCGGCTCCGGCAGCGAACATGGCGATGAAAGCACCGCCTCGGTTGCGGTCCACAACGACGCGTAGCGGGAGCAGCGGCTGAGACACCCGTCGCTCGATGGCGATGAAAATGGTGAGCAGCACGCCAGCGGCCACCAGACTGCCAATGGTGTAGGTGTCACCCCATGAGGTGGTCTCGGCGTGGGAGAACCCGAAGACGAGGGCGAAGAGCCCGGCGGTGGCGGTGATGACGCCAGGTAGGTCGAGACGGGGCCGTTTGGCGGCCCGGCTGTTGGAGAGCAGGAGAGCGGCACCGGTGATGGCCACCGCTCCGATGGCCAGGTTCACGAACAGCGTCCAACGCCACGAGGCATACGAGGTCAGAATGCCTCCGAGCAGCAGGCCGATAGCGCCGCCGCCGCCGGCGATGGCGCCGTAGATGCCGAACGCTCGACCGCGCTCGCCCGGGTCGATGAACGTCGTGGTCAGCATGGCCAGGGCCGCTGGCGCCAGCAGGGCGCCGAAGGAGCCCTGGAGCACCCGGGCACACAGGAGCATGGTGAAGCTGGTGGAGAAACCGCCAAGAGCCGAAGCGCCGGCGAACCCGGCCAAACCGATCATGAGGGCCCGCTTGCGGCCGATCATGTCGGAAAGGCGGCCGCCGAGCAGCAGCAGGCTGCCGAAGGAGAGGGCGTACCCGGTCACGATCCACTGGCGGTCTGCGTCGGAGAAGCCGAGCGCATGTTGGGCTGTCGGTAGCGCGATGTTCACGATCGTGGCGTCCAGCACCACCATGAGCTGAGCCAGGCCGAGAACAGCAAGGATCAGCCAGCGCCGCGCGTGGTGGGGGTTTGGTGTCGCCGGCTGTGCATGTTCCGCCGGATCCGTCAGTAGTTCGCTGGCCATGGCCTGTGTCCTTTGGGTCTGGATGGGGTCGTGGGGGAAAGGTATAACCGGAGAACCAACCTCCAGTTATAACGACTACAGTAGCAGGATGTGGAGGTACCTCCTCCATATCAACGCCAGATCGAGATGAACATTCCATGACCCACCCGAATGCCACCAAAAGCGAGCCGAGTGCCGAATCCGTGGAGCGGAGTACCGAATCCGTGGAGCGGAGTACCGATTTCGTGGTGGACGTCACTGAAAGCGGGTCGGCTGACGTCGTCGGTATCGGATCTGACGAGCACAAATTGCGGGCCGATGCAGCCCGCAACCGCCAACGGGTGCTCACAGCAGCGGCCCAGGTGTTCGCTGAGCGCGGGCTCGATGTGTCGCTCGATGAGGTGGCTCATGCCGCCGGCGTTGGGGTCGGCACCGTTTACCGGCGATTCCCGAACAAAGAGGCACTGATCGACGCCCTGTTCGAGGACAAGGTCGAGAACATGATCGTGCTCGCTCAGGCAGCGGAGGCGTTCGAAGATCCCTGGGAGGGCTTCGTCTACTTCATCGAGCATGCGCTCGAGCGTCAGATGCGGAATCGTGGTCTGCGCGACGTCCTGTTACGCAGCGAGTTTGCCTGCGCCGGCGCGGCCAGGACTCGCGACGCCGTCGCCCCGATTCTGACCGAAATCATCGAGCGGGCCCAGGTGACCGGCAGGCTGCGTCCCGACGTGGTCGTCAACGACATACCGATGCTGGTCACGATGCTCGGGGCGGTATCCGATTACGTGGGTACGGAGAACGCCGAGCTGTGGCAGCGCTACATGCTGCTCATCCTGGACGGTCTGATTGCTGACCGCGCCTCGTGGACACCGCTCGACAACCCGCCCAGCCAGGCTGTCGTGGACGCGGCAATGACGAAGTGCCGGTGAAAGTCTTGCCAACGGTGAGCCCCTGCTCCGGCCAGTCGTCTACTCCGAACGGGCTGGTAGTCCTGACGCCCGGTCTCAGTCCGTAGATACGGAGGGCTCCGTTGGTCTCGGGTACAACATGAAACCGAGATCCTCGGCAGCGCGAGCCTGGCGAGAATCGCAGGTGAGGACAACGACGTCGTCATCGCTGGTATCGGCGAGAAGCTGTGCTGCGGCCAGATGCAGGGCGTCGAGTGTGCGCACTGCTGTCTGGAGCACGAACTGCCGCGCTCGAATCAGTGTGTCGTGGGTCAGAGAAACGACGCCGATCGGACCGTCATCAGCGGTGTGATCGCTGTACGCATCGAGGCGTTCGGCCACCCCGTCCTCGTCGATACGGCCACTGTCCTTCGCACGGGCCAGCAGGCTTGCGAACTCGACATCCGCGAGCTCGCAGATCACCACCGGATCCGGTCCGTTGAAGATGGCATCGCCGATCCAAGGACCATCCTCTTCGTCACCGAGGTATGCACTTCCAAGTGCGCTCGTATCGACGAAGACGATCACCGCTCATCGCGTTCCGCGCTCACGAGATCACTGGCGTAGCCGGCACGAGTGGTGACAGTGGTCATGAGATCCAACGCCCAACGTCGCGGCCTCCCGGTCCGGGGTGTGCGTGGCGTCAATCGACCGTCGGCCATCGCTGCTGCTTTCCACATCTGGCGAGGTGAGTCTGGTCCGACCACGGCGACACGGAGGAGGCGGTTGACATAGGAATTCACCGATTCACCTGTTCGTCCAGCCTGGTGTTTGAGGGCGTCAGCCAGCTCATCGTCAACACGGGTGATGATCTGCTTCATGGTAAAATGATAGCAGATCGTTCAATATGATAGCAACAATGGTCCCACCTGACCGGTAGGGACCTTGCCGACACTGGAGGCCGTGTTCAGCGACGCCGTCGCCGCTGGGTCAGGAGGACCAGGGGTCGTCGCCGTCGCTGTCGATCCCGTACCGGGCGATGGCATCGGCTACGACCGAGGTGGGCACCGTGCCGCTGGCGGCGAGCCCGTCCAGGACACTGACCACGATGTGGGCGGCATCCACTTCGAAGAACCGACGGAGCGAGTCGCGGGTGTCCGATCGACCGAAACCATCGGTGCCCAGCGAGGTGAAGTGGCGCGGGATCCATCGAGCCACCTGGTCGGGCACGGCGCGGATGAAGTCGGTGACGGCGACCACCGGACCGGCGACGTCGCTCAGCGCCTCGGTAACCAAGGACACGCGCCGAGGGCCATCGGGATGCAGCCGGTTCCATCGTTCGACCGACAGCGCCTCCTCTCGCAGCGACTTGTACGAGGTGACCGACCACGTCTCGGCAGCGACCCCCCACTCGGATGCCAAGAGATCCCTGGCTTCGATCGCCGCCTGCCAAGACGAGCCGGAGAAGAGGATGGTGGCGGTGAGGGTCTCAGCCGGGGTCTTCGACTTCCTCGACTTACTCGATGTGCCCGCCTTCCCGGATCTCACTGAACCGACCTCTGGCAACTCGGTGAACCGGTACATGCCCGTGACGATCCCGTGGCGTACCCGATCGGCGTCGGCGGGATCGGCAGGGAGCGCCGGCATCGGGTAGTTCTCGTTGTAGAGGGTGAGGTACCAGTAGCGGTCCTCGGGATCCGGACCAGTGATCCGTCTGATCCCGTTCTCCATGATGATGGCGACCTCGTAGGCGAAGGCAGGGTCGTAGGCGGCAACGCTGGGCACGACCGAGGCCAGGATCAGCGAATGCCCGTCCTGATGCTGCAGTCCCTCGCCGTTCAGGGTGGTACGCCCGGCAGTGCACCCCAGGAGGAACCCCCGACCCCGCATGTCGCCGAGCGCCCACAGCAGGTCACCCACCCGCTGGAAGCCGAACATCGAGTAGAAGAGGTAGCACGGGATGAGCGGCTCGCCCCACGTGGCGTAGGAAGTGGCGGCAGCGGTGAAGGCAGCCGTGGCTCCGGCCTCGGTGATCCCCTCCTCGAGGATCTGACCGGACTCGCTCTCGGCGTAGTGCAGGGCCAGGTCGGCATCGACCGGCGTGTAGCGCTGGCCCTCGGGGGCGTAGATCTGGACCTCGCTGATCAGCGACTCGAGGCCGAACGTACGCGCCTCGTCGGGCACGATGGGCACGATGCGGGGTCCCACGGCCGGATCGCGCACCAGGTTCCGGAGGAGTCGAGCGAAGGCCATGGTGGTCGACACGGCCTGGGAACCGGAGCCGAGCAACAGGTCGCCGAAGGTCTTGTCCGCTGGAGTATCGAGGATCTTCGGGTGCACCACCCGTCGGGGGAGCGGCCCGCCGAGCTCACGGCGCCGAGCCGCGAGGTAGTTGGCAGTCGGAGATCCCGCCGGTGGGCGGAAGTAGGGGGGAAGGTCGGCATCGAGTGCTTCGTCGGGGATCTCGTCGTTGAGGAACAGCCGGTCCCGGAGAGCTCGGAGCTGTGCTTTGGTCATCTTCTTGATCTGATGGGTGGCGTTGCGAGCCTCGATCTCCGGCCCCAGCGTCCACCCCTTGACCGTCTTGGCCAAGATGGCGGTCGGTGCTCCCACATGCTCGCTGGCCACCTTGTACGCCGCGTACAGCTTGCGGTAGTCGTGCCCGCCACGGGGAAGGGCCTGGAGCTCCTCGTCGGTCATGTGCTCGACCAGAGCCGACAGCCGAGGGTCGGGACCGAAGAAGTGCTCACGGATGTAGGCACCCGACTCGACGGCGTACTTCTGGAACTCTCCGTCGACGGTGGAGTTCATCTTGTTCAGTAGGACACCGTCGACGTCCTTGGCCAGTAGTTGATCCCAGGTGCCACCCCACACCACTTTGATGACGTTCCACCCCGCCCCCCGGAACAAGGCTTCGAACTCCTGGATCACCTTGCCATTGCCACGGACCGGACCGTCGAGCCGCTGGAGGTTGCAGTTGACGACGAAGGTCAGGTTGTCCAGGTGCTCACGACCCGCCGCCCCGAGCGCACCGACGGTCTCGGGCTCGTCGAACTCCCCGTCTCCCACGAAGCACCACACCCGGCTGCCCGACGTGTCGACGATGCCTCTGGCGTGAAGGTACCGGTTGATGTGGGCCTGACCGATGGCGTTGATGGGGCCGAGACCCATCGACACGGTGGGGAACTCCCAGAAGTCGGGCATCAGGCGGGGGTGTGGGTACGACGACAGCCCGCGGTTGGCCGTCTGGCCGTCCACGGTCCGAACGGCGTCGGCGTCGGCGTCGGCACCGGCACCGGCACCGGCACTGGCACTGGCACTGGCACCGGTATCGACGTCGACAGTCTCCCCATCCTGATCGCCCACCTCGAACCGGAAGTTGTCCAGCTGCTGCTCGGTCAGCCGCCCCTCGACGAACGCTCGGGCGTAGATACCCGGTGACGCGTGACCCTGGAAGAACACCTGGTCCCCGACAGCGCCGTCGTCCTTGCCGCGGAAGAAATGATTGAACCCGACCTCGTACAGCGCTGCCGAGCTGGCATAGGTGGAGAGGTGACCGCCGATCGACTCGGACTTGGCGTTGGCCCGGGTGACCATGACGGCAGCGTTCCACCGGATGAAGGCCCGGATCCGCCGCTCGATGTGTTCGTCCCCGGGGAACTCCGGCTCTTGGTCGGTAGGGATGGTGTTGACGTAGGGCGTCGACACGGTCGCCGGGAATTCGACCGTCTGCTCCCTGGCCCGCTCCAAGAGCCGCATCAGCAGATAGCGCGCCCGAGTCCTTCCGTAGGTCTCGACGACATCGTCGAAGGCGTCGAGCCACTCGGCAGTCTCCCCCGCATCGGTATCGGGGAGTTGATGGCTGACACCGTCGAAGAGCACATAGCCCATGCTTCCACCGTGGTGCCGACAATTGAAAGCCAGCGATGGGAATTGTTCGGCAATCGTGATCCCACCGATCCGGCACGAACTACCCGTTCGACCGGCGCGTCACGCCCTGTCACCACAGACCGGGCATGCTTGTGTTCCATGACCGCTCGTAGCGCCGATGTCGGCGACCCGTCACAAGGATCACTGCTGGGTGAGGAGACGGTGACGCCAGTAGGTCGAAAGGGTGCAAAGAGAGGCCGGGCGCCCGCCGCCGGGGTTGGCGCCGACAGCGATACCGGACCCGACAGCGACACCGGCTCTACCACTGACACCGGCTCCACCATTGACACTGTCACCGTGGTGTACACCGACGGCGCATGTCGAGGGAACCCGGGTCCAGGCGGTTGGGGATGGGCCGTGGACGGCGGGCCGTCCGGGTCCGGCAGTGAGCCCCACACCACCAACCAGCGGATGGAGATCCTCGCCGTGATCCAGGCGCTCCGGGCTCTGCCCGGTCCGGTTCGAGTCGTGAGTGACTCCACCTACGTGGTGAACTGTTTCCGGCAGCAATGGTGGGCCGGATGGCGCCGTCGAGGCTGGCGCAACACCCAAGGCAAGCCCGTAGCCAACCGCGACCTGTGGGAGTCGTTGTTGGCACTGGTCCTCGACGACGGCCGAGACGTGACGTTCGAGTGGGTGAAAGGTCATTCCGGGGACCGGATGAACGACGTAGTCGACCAGCTCGCCACACGAGCCGCTGACCGCCAGGACTCGTAGGCACAGACACTGGGCCTCTTGGCAACGGACTGTTTGGCAACCGACTGTGGCGGTTGCTTTTGGCGGCAGCGCCCAGCTCTCCTAATCTGCTGCCATGGAGATCAACGGAAGCTCAGCACTCGTCACCGGCGGCGCCTCAGGTCTGGGCGAGGCCACGGTCAGGAAGCTCGTCGCCGAGGGGGCACGGGTGACCATCTTCGACCGCAACGAAGAGCGGGCCAAACAAGTAGCCGGCGAAGTCGGCGTCAGCGCCAACATCGTTGCCGGTGACGTCACCAATCCTGACGACTGCCAGCGAGCCGTGGATCAGGCCGCCGACGGTGGCACGCTCCGGATAGCGGTGAACTGCGCCGGCACCGGCTGGGTGGGCCGGGTCATCAACCGTGACGGTTCACCCCACGATCTGGGTGCGTTCCAGTTCATCCAGAACCTGAACGTCATCGGAACGTTCAACGTGATGACCAAAGCAGCCTCGGCCATTGCCCAGACCGAGCCGGGACCCAATGGTGAACGTGGCGTCATCGTGAACACGGCGTCGGTGGCGGCCTTCGACGGCCAGATCGGCCAGCTCGCCTACTCGGCCAGCAAGGGCGCCGTGGTGGGCATGACCCTGCCTGCCGCCCGTGACCTGTCGGTGGTGGGCATCCGGGTAGTGGCCATCGCACCCGGCCTGTTCGACACACCGCTGCTGGCCATGCTCCCCGAGGAGCAGCGTGACGCGCTGGGCAAGTCGGTCCTCTTCCCGAAGCGGTTGGGCCAGCCGGCGGAGTACGGCGAGCTGATCGCCCACATCGCCAAGAACGACTACCTCAACGCCGAGGTGATCCGCCTCGACGGTGGGATCCGGATGCCGCCGAAGTAGTGCCGAAGCCGTCTACGCTGCGCGAATGCGGTACTGGACGGAAGACGAGGCCCGGGAGGAGCTACCGCGTCTCCGCGTGCTCATCGATGCCATCGCCCAAGCCGCGGCCCAGGCGAGCGCTGCTGCCCCCAACGGCCATCGGGTGCCTGCCCAGGGCGATGGGACGATGGATGCCGAAACGGCGTTGGCGGAGCTGGCCGAGAAAGGCATCGTGCTGCGTGACCCCATGACCGGGCTGCTCGACTTCCCGGCCATCACCGAAAGTGGTGTTGTCTACCTCCTGTGCTGGAAGCGGGACGAGGAGGATCTCGGGTGGTGGCACTTCGCCGAGGAGGGTTTCGCCGGGCGCCGTCCTCTGCCGCTACCTCCGGACCTCTGAACCAAACCAAACCAAACCAAACGAGTTCGGGTCATCGACCCCTCTGACCACCGATCGGCTTCTCTGGATCGGTTGGCCCCGGGACCTCGCTGTACCGGTCGGATGCCGTTGGCCGACGGAGCCCGTTCGCCTTCTTGCCGACCAGGGTGGCTCAGCCCGATGCGCCTGTCTCGTGACCAAGGGCGCGGAGCTGGTTGATCCGGATGTCGTCGGCGCCGAGGTGTTCGGCCAGAATGCCGGCCAGCTGGGATGTCGTGCTGTTTGTCACTGCCCAGGTGTCGCCGCCGGCCCGTTAGTCTGGTCCCGTCCAGCGACTGGTACAAAGCGAGCACGGAGGTGGTTCGAACGGCACCCGAGGTGGCAGCGCACGGCACGACATCGAGGGGGGACACATCGAAGGGGGACACAGCGGCAACCGAGGGCGGTGATCCCGCCGGTGGTTCTTACGACGTCGTTGTCATCGGCGGGGGTCCCGGGGGCTATGCCGCTGCGCTCTACGGAGCGGCGGCCGGGCTCTCCATTGCCGTTGTCGAGCTCGACAAAGTAGGGGGCACCTGCCTCCATCGCGGGTGCATCCCAGCGAAGCAGTTCCTCGAGACGGCGTCGGTCTTCCGTACGGTCGCCGGTGCCGCCGAGTTCGGGGTAGGGATCGCAGAGGGTCCCAGAGGAGCCGGAGCGACAGAAGCAGAGTCGCAGGCCCCATCTCCCACCATCGACTTCGCCGTGAGCCAAGCCCGGAAGCAGAAGGTCGTGGACCAACTGTTCAAAGGGCTGTCAGGTCTCATGAAGGGTCGCGGCATCACTGTCTACGCCGGGACCGGCTCCCTGTTGTCCGATCATCGGGTCCACATCGAAGGCAACGACGGCACCAGTGCCGAGATCGAAGGAACGAACGTCGTCCTGGCTGCCGGTTCGGTTCCCCGCACCATCCCCGGGTTCGACGTGGACGGGACCTTGGTGTTGACCTCGGACGAGGTCCTCGACCTCGAGGAGCTCCCGGCCTCGGTGGCGGTGATCGGCGGGGGTGCCATCGGGTGCGAGTTCGCGTCGATGCTGTCCGACCTCGGTTCGAAGGTGACCGTGTTGGAGGCGCTCCCGGCCATCCTCAACGGATGCGACGAGGATGTGGCCGCTGTCGTATCCCGGTCGTTCCGCAAGCGGAAGATCGACGTCAAGGTGGGCGTACAGCTCCACGGCCACACGCCGGATCCGTCGGGCAAGGGGACGGTGATCTCCTACGGCGACGGCGAGAAGCTGTCGGTGGACGCGGTGGTCGTCTCGGTGGGTCGCCGTCCGTGGACGGAGGGACTGCTGAGCGAAGGGACCGGCGTTGTCCTCGACGATCGTGGCTTTGTGGAGACAGACGAGTTGATGCGCACGGCCAGCCCCGGGGTGTGGGCGGTCGGCGACCTGGTGGCCGGCGCTCCGCAGTTGGCACACGTTGGGTTCGCCGAAGCCATCGTGGTGATCAAGAGCATCGTGGGCGAGCCGGTGACGCCGGTGGACTACGGCCGGGTGCCGTGGGCCATCTACTGCCATCCGGAGGTGGCGTTCGCCGGGTTCACCGAGTCGGCGGCCAAGGCGGCCGGGTTCGACGTGGTGGTCAAGAAGGACCCGTTCGGGGGCAACAGCCGGGCCCGGATCATCGGGGACACCGAGGGGTTGGTGAAGGTGATCGCCGAGAAGCACGCCGACGGTACTCCTGGGCGCATCCTGGGTGTCCACATGGCCGGTCCCTGGGTGACCGAGCAGCTGGGGGCGGGCTACCTGGCCATCAACTGGGAGGCCACGCCTGACGAAGTGGCACAGTTCATCCAGCCACATCCATCCTTGTCGGAAGCGTTCGGCGAGACGGTGCTGGCGTTGACCGGAAGGGGGCTGCACGTTGCCTGATGTGACCATGCCGCAACTGGGCGAGACCGTGACCGAGGGCACGGTGACCAAGTGGCTGAAGGCCGTGGGTGACACGGTGGCCCGGGACGAGCCGCTCTTCGAGGTCTCGACCGACAAGGTCGACTCCGAGGTCCCCTCTCCGCTCGAAGGAGTCCTGTCCGAGATCATCGTCCAAGAGGGCGACACCGTCGATGTCGGAGCTCGCCTGGCTGTGATCGGGGAGGGCGGCTCTGCTGCACCGGTTCCCGCATCTGAAGCCGCCGCGCCTCAAGCCGCGTCCCCGGCATCGGAGGCGCCTGCACCTACCCCGCCGACCCCGCCCGCACCCGAGCCGGCAGCTTCTCCTGGCGCGCCGTCAACAACCGATACGGTCTCGACGGCCTCTCGTACATCAGTCGGCTCCTCGGGGACCTCCTCCGGCACCTCCACACCACCCGTCTCGTCCCGCACCGGCCAAGTCCTATCGCCCGTCGTGCGGAAGCTGATGAACGAACACGGGATCGACCCGTCGGAGCTCACCGGGACCGGTCTCGGAAACCGCATCACCCGAGACGATGTCGAGGCGGTCATCGCCGGGAGTGGGGCACGCGCCAACGGCACCCCCGCGCCTGCCGGTGTACCGGCACAGACGCCGTCTCCGTCGGCTGTCTCTGCTCCGCCGTCTCCCCCTGTTTCGTCAGCTCCCCCCCCAGGAGCGCAGGCGAACGGGCGCAACCAAGTCGTTCCGTTCACCAACATCCGACGCCGGACGGCCGAGCACATGGTTCGCTCGAAGGCCACGTCTGCCCACACCCTCATGGTCAAGGAAGCCGACTACGAGCGGGTGGAACAGGTACGCCGCGCCTACGGCGAGCGGTTCAAGGCCGAGGAGGGGTTCAGCCTCACCTATCTGGCTTTCGCTGCTCGTGCTGCCGTGGAAGCCCTCAGTGACTTTCCGTACCTGAATGCGTCGGTCGGTGACGATGCGCTGATCGTGCACCACGACGTCAACCTGGGAATCGCCGTCGATCTCGACAACGAAGGGTTGATCGTTCCCGTTGTCCACCACGCCGAGGAGTTGACTCTTCGAGGCATGGCCCGGAGGATTCGCGAGCTGGCCGACAGGGCTCGGACGAAACGGCTGGGTGCCGACGACATCAGCGGGGGTACCTTCTCGATCACCAACGCCGGGCCGTTCGGGACGCTGCTCACCGGCGCCATCATCAACCAGCCTCAGGTGGCCATCCTCTCCACCGACGGGGTGTCCAGGAAACCGGTGGTGGTGGTACTGCCGGACGGGAGCGAGTCCATCGCCATCCACTCCGTGGGTCTGTTGGCCATGACCTTTGACCACCGAGCAGTGGACGGGGCGTACGTGGCCCGTTTCCTGGCCCGGATGTCGGAGATCCTCACCGGTCACGACTGGGCGAGCGAGCTGTAGAAGAAGTGACCGGCGCCCCGTTACGAGCCCGTTGGCTCGGGCGCGTCCTCTACCAAGAGGCGTGGGCGTTGCAACGCGCCCTATGCCGGCGCTCTGCCGACGACTACCTGCTGCTGCTCGAGCATCCCCACGTCTACACGCTCGGGGTCAGAGCCGATCCTGCCCACGTCCTGGTCGATCCGGCTTCGGTCGGCGCCGAGCTGGTCCGGACCGACCGGGGTGGCGACGTGACCTACCACGGTCCCGGGCAGCTGGTCGGGTACCCGATCCTCTCGGTTCCACGTGAGCCGGGGAGCGGCCCGGCCCATGTCCGCCAGGTGGAGCAGGTGGTGATCGACACGCTGGTGCAGCTGGGCCTTCCTGCCTCCACCGTCGGACGCCTGGACGGCTACCCCGGCGTGTGGGTGGGGGTGGACGGGACCGGGCCCCCCCGGAAGGTCGGGAAGGGCGACGGGCCCCCCCGGAAGACCGGGAAGGGCGATGGCCCCCCCCGAAAGATCGCCGCCATCGGGGTACGGACGTCACGGGGCCGGACCATGCACGGCTTCGCCCTCAACGTGCGACCGGACCTCGCCATGTTCGGACACATCGTGCCGTGCGGGATCCCGGACAAGGCGGTGACGTCGCTGTTCGCGGAGGGGATCACCGTCACCATGGCCGACGTGGTTGACGCCACCATCGAGGTTGCGGCGCGTTGCTGGGGACCGCCCGGGTCTCCGGTGCAAGTTCGACGCGCGTCGTCGACGGCATCGGCTTCGAGCCACGGGTGTCAGAGGAGCAGATCGGTGTGGAGCCGGCCTCCGTACCCCAGTCGTCCCAACCGGTCCCGGTGAGCTTCGGACGTCGTCGTCCGGACAGGGAGCGGTCCCTCGATCGCCGTCTCCGACGTGCCGGCGTGGACCCGGCTGCCGGGATCGCGTTGCGGGAGCGGAAGCCGCCGTGGTTGCGCGTTCAGGCGACCATGGGGACCGGCTATCTCGACCTGCGCCACGACCTGCGCGATCTCGACCTGGTGACGGTATGCGAGGAAGCGGGATGCCCGAACATCTACGAGTGTTGGGCCGACGGTACCGCCACCTTCATGATCAACGGCTCCCGGTGCACAAGAGCGTGTGGGTTCTGCCAGGTCGATACCCGCCACCCCCTTCCGCTCGATCCGGATGAGCCCGAACGGGTCGCTGCAGCGGTGGTCCGGATGGGGCTGGCCCACGCCGTCGTCACCTGCGTCGCCCGGGACGACCTCCCCGACGGAGGGGCGGATGGTTTCGCCCGGACCATTCACGCCGTCCGTCGCATGTGTCCTTCGACAAACGTCGAGGTGCTCATCTCCGACTGTAAGGGCGACGAGGCTTCGCTCCGAACCATCTTCGATCGCGCGACCAGACGTGCTCAACCACAACATCGAGACGGTGGCCAGGCTGCAGCGGGCCGTGCGTCCGTCGGCCGGCTACGCCCGCAGCCTCGGTGTGCTGGCCCGTGCCGCCGATGCCGGGTTGACGGTGAAGTCTGGCCTCATCCTCGGCATGGGCGAGACGAAGGACGAGGTGCTGGCCACCCTGGCCGACTTGCGGGCGGTGGGCGTGGGCATCGTGACCATGGGCCAGTACCTTCGACCGAGCGCGCAGCATCTGCCCGTGGCTCGGTGGTGGCGGCCCGAGGAGTTCGACGAGCTGCAGCGAGCCGGAATGGCCCTGGGGTTCGCGCACGTGCAGGCGTCGCCGCTGACCAGGTCGAGCTATCACGCCAGAGAGGCAGCCGACGCTGCGTTGCCGGTGGGCGCTGTCGCTGGGGCCGACGCCGCTTCGTCGGCTGATGGCGTCGTGCCGTCTGGTGCTGCACTGCCTGCTGATGCTGTGCCGGTCGCAGTGACGACGTCGTGACCGGGGCGACCGTGCTGAGCGAGGCGGCGCGGGTGCGCAGGGTCGAGCGGATAGCCAGGGTGCGGACGCGCATGACGGCGATGGGCGTGGACGTGCTGTTGCTGTCCCACGGTGCCGACCTCCCGTGGTTGACCGGCTACGAGGCCATGCCGTTGGAGCGACTGACCGTGCTGGTGCTTCCGGTGGTCGGTGATGCCACGTTGGTGGTCCCCGGGCTCGAAGCGCCGCGGGTCGTTGCTGCCGATGAGCTGTTCGCTGTCCGGCCCTGGTCCGACGATGAGGACCCGATCTCTCTGACGGCGGCGATGGTGGAAGCTGTCCCTACCCAGGGTGACCGACGGCGCCTGGCCATCTCAGATCGGGCGTGGGCCGCATCGGTGCTTGCGCTCCAGAAGCGGCTCCCCAACTGCACCTGGGTTCCGGCGTCGGGGGTAACGGCTCCGGTCCGAGCCGTGAAGGACCAGGCCGAGGTGGCTGCGCTCCGGGCTGCCGGAGCGGCAGCCGATCGGGTCGCCGAAGCCTTGCAGGCCGGCCGGATCGGGTTGGTGGGTCGGACGGAAGCCGAGGTGTCCGCCGACATCGGAGCCCGCTTGTTGCATGAGGGACATCATCGGGTCAACTTCTCCATCGTGGGAAGCGGCCCCAATGCCGCCAGCCCCCACCACGAGCCCGGTGCCCGGGTCATCGGGTCCGGTGAGACTGTGGTGTGCGACTTCGGCGGCTCGCTCTCCCTCGACGGCGACGTCGGGTACTGCTCCGACATCACCCGAACCGTCGTAACCGACGAACCCTCGTCCGAGGTTCGGGACTGTTACGACGTGTTGTTCGCCGCGCAGCAGGCAGCGGTGGCCGCAGCGCGCGCTGGGGTCACCGCCGAGTATGTCGACGGTATAGCCAGGGGCATCATCGGCGATGCCGGATACGGAGCCTTCTTCGTCCACCGCACCGGTCACGGGATCGGCATCGAGGAGCACGAGGATCCCTACCTGGTCACCGGGAACCACGAGCTGCTCGAGCCGGGTCATGCGTTCTCGGTGGAGCCGGGGATCTACCTGCCTGACCGGTTCGGCATGCGGCTGGAGGACATCGTGGTCATCGGCGACGACGGCGCCCCGGACCCGTTGAACAACGCCGACCACTCGCTGATCGTGGTCGACGGCTGAGCTTCGACGCTGGGCATTAGCAAAGGGGGAGTTGGACGATGGATCTGGGAATCGACGGAAAGGTGGCGCTGGTGACCGCCGGATCCCGTGGGCTGGGCTGGGCCACCGCCGAGGCCCTGGCCGGAGAGGGCGCGCGGCTAGTCGTGTCCTCCCGCAGTGACGAAGCGCTGGCGGAGGTGCAGCAGCAGCTGGCGACAACTGGTGCGCAGGTGCACACAGTGCCAGCTGACGTGACCGATCCTGACGTCCCGGCCCGCCTGGTCGACATCGCCGTGGACCGCTTCGGATCGCTCGACATCGTGGTGGCCAACTGTGGCGGGCCACCGCCCGGCCATGCACTCGATGTCGACGACGACCAGCTCGTCTCCGCTCTCAACGCCAACCTGCTGTCGTCCGTTCGGTTGGTGCGAGCGGCAGTGCCGGTGATGCGGGAGCGAGCGTGGGGGAGGATCTGCTGCATCACCTCGTACTCGATCGTGCAGCCCATCCCGAACCTGGCGCTGTCCAACACCGCCCGAGTCGGCCTGTGGGCGTGGGTGAAGACCGCTGCTCACGACCTGGCTGACGAAGGGGGCGGGATCACGGTGAACGTGGCGTGCCCCGGCCTCCATGCCACCGACCGGATGCGTGCGCTCGGTGCTGGTGACAGTGAGCGCATGGGCGACCCCGCCGACTTCGGAAAGGCGGTCGCCTTCCTATGCTCGGAGCCGGCGAAGTTCATCAACGGTGCCGCCCTCGTGGTGGACGGCGGGGCGACACTGGCCCTCTGAGGTGATGCACTGCCCCCGAGCCGTACATCGTTGTCCCTGGTTACGCCAGCGATCTCTCGTCGTTCGGTGCGGGTGATCTGAGCGGAGAGCGTGGCGCCGTTTCAGGCCGCCGATGTCCTTGCAAGCACTCGCCGCTCGAAATTTCCTCTTGACAAGTTGAAGTACCTGGAGTTAGATGCCATCGCGACCAGTTTGGGAAACGCGAAGCGCGTACCATCTGGTTGAGAAACACGAAACACCAGATTCAGCAACCAAACCGAAAGCAGGGGGATGTACATGTTCCGGGGACACCGCAACACAGCAGTAACCCGCGATTTCCAGGCTGAGAAATTCTCAATCTGGGAAAGTTCTCGCGGGGGGGGGTGGGGGAGTAACTCCCTAAGTTTTTCCCACGCAGAGTCACGTAATTCTCACTTCACCGGCGGCTATGCCCGCCGGTTTTTCGCGGCCATAGCCGCAACGCTCCTGGTCATTGGCGTAATAGCTGGCACAGTTGCCGGCATCGGCGTCACCGCCGCCAGCGCAGCAACACCACTGTCGATCACCACGACCTCGCCACTGCCGCTGGCCCCACTCAACACCCCCTACAGCACCACCCTGGCTGCAACTGGTGGCACCGGGAGCTACACCTGGAGCGTTGCCTCGGGCTCCACGTTGCCCACCTGGCTGAGCCTGAATTCGTCGACCGGTGTGCTGTCGGGAACCCCGACGGACAACGCCACCGCCACGTTCGCCGTCACCGTCACCGACTCGGCCAGCCCCGCCGACACGGCCACCTCAGGCCAGCTCACGCTCTATGTGGGCAACGGTGGCGAACAGCCGTTCTCGCTCAAGATGGCCTCCGGCTCCTGGACGGTCCTCTCCAGCGCAGCACCCAATCCCTATCCGGCCCAGACCACCACCACACTCTCTGGCCAGGTCGATCCGTTGACCGGTGTCATCACCGATGCATCCCTGAGCGATCTGCCGCAACAGACCCTCTGCATTACCTCTCCGGCGGGTTGCACGAACTACATCCAGCAGGAGGCCAACCCGGGCGCAGCCACGGGCCAGATCCATTCGGACGGCAGCATCACGTTCAGCGACAGCCTCACGTATGTGCTCGACGTCACCAGTCCCCTCACTGCCCAGTGCGAGTCGACCCCGATCGACATGAGCTTCCAGTCGACTGCGCCCTATGACACCACTAGTGGTGATGTGACGCTGGTGGCGTCTGGGTACAACATCCCCGACTTCACTGGCATCCCACCCATGCCGCCAGGGGACCCCGACTCCTGTGGGATCGCCGAAAGTGCGCTCAATACCAACAGTCCGGTCGGCACCGGGGTGGCAGGCAGCACCAACAACAACACCACGCTTAACCTGCGGGGCACCGGTCTGCCCATCCCACCACCGCCAGCGAAGTCCACGACGAACACGCTGTTGGCATCGCCTAGTAGCCCACAGCTGACAACCACCTCAGTAACTTTGACCGACACGGTTAGCTCCGGCGGCAGCACCGCTACCGGTGCCACCGGCAACATCACCTTTCTCGCCAACGGTACGCCGATCGATACCGTGCCGATCGGCAGCGGAACAGCTACGTTCACCACGACATCGCTGTCGAGCCAGACCAATCAACTGACAGCGGTGTACTCCGGCGACCTCACCTACGCCCCCAGCACGTCAGCCGCGGTGCCCTATGCGATCCAACCGCTGCCTTCGGTCACGATGAACCTGCCTGCCACCGTGCCGCTCTCGTCGCCTACCCCCACCCCGTTTTCGGTCATCCTGAGCAACCCGGGGGGTGGCCAGGACTGGAGTAACGATCTCTACCTGCAACTGAGGCTCAATAGGCAAGGAAACGGGGGGCCACAAAGTCCCGACATGACCGTCAACTACCAGGACAGCGCCGGGAACTGGTGCCCGCTCATTTCCAACGGCGGCGGCAACCACTGGTTCTTCAGCGGCTTCGGCACCGCGCCGTGCGGCACAGAGGCAGATGCGTTCTCCCTGGCCCCAGGACAGTCGCTCACCCTCAACCTGCAGCTGTCCATCGCCTACGATCCGACGAACGGCACCGGTCCCGGTCCCGTCGGACTGAACACGGTCCTGTGGAACGGAAGCTGCTCGGACCCAACGGACCCAGTGGACACGTGTAATCAATCTGACAGCCCGTTCAACTCCGTCGCACCGACGTCCACCGGCGCTCCCGAGGCCTTTGGCCAGTTCACTATGACCTACGGGGCACGATCCCCGGTGACGTTTAGCAGCGCGCTCCCAGGGCCGGCGGTGCCAGAGGGATACGCGCTCGCTCCCAACATCCAAACTGAGCCTGCGTCAGATCCCTATGGGATCGCGCCATTCCCGACTGGAACGTTGACCTATCTGATCGACGGGTCGGTCGTTGGTGCGAGCGCTACCGACTTCTTCACCACAGAGAATGTCAACTTAACTACGGCGGGCTTGAGCCCGGGGACGCACACGCTTACGGTCGAGTACTCCGGCGGCCCGGTCTACGCTCCGGGCTCGTACTCGCAGACATTCACAGTGGCACCACCGGCACCCGGTACGCCGTTCGTCTGTCAGCAGGGTCCTAATACGTTCAACGCGTCTGTCGTCGCCGTGGCCAACGTACCGAACCTGGCGCCGAGCGGATCGACCGCCTCTGTTAACGCTCTCGATGTGACACTGAACATCGATCCTCAGGCGGCGGGGTACGGGCTGGGCACACCTCCCGAATCCATCCCGAACGCCGCGGTCTCTCTCTCGCCCGGTGGGAGCACGATCAACGCTTCCTCGATCACGTCCACCGAGGCCGACGGAACCATCACGCTGAGCTGGACGGGGCTTTCGAGCACCGTGCCCATCTCCGGCACGCCAGGGACGGTAGTGCCGGTGGACGTTTCGACCGTCGTCTTCCAAGGACCCCTCGGCTCTGCTCACACCTTCGCCTGTGAGCCTGCCAGCCAACCAGCCGTTGTCCAGCAAGTGACGGTGTCGGGCACGGTCCTCACCGCAAGCCCCACCGGTTCTGCAGCGCCGGGGGCTCCAGTCACATTGTCGGCGACGGTCTACCCGACGCCGTTTGACTTTACGGACAATGGCTACCCCATCGGCCAAGTGGACTTCTTCGACGGCACGACCGATATCGGGACGGTCGGAGTGCCGAGTGCCGGGAACAGTGGTGCCGGTATCGCCACCCTCACCACGAACTCACTGGCACCCGGTGACCACACGCTGACCGCAGTGTGGAGCGGCGGTCTAACACCAATCCAGACCTCTGCTCCGGTCAACTTCCAGGTTGGTACTGCACCAACGGTGACCACCCAACCCACCAACCAGACAGCCAGTGCAGGAGCGACCACAACGTTCACTGCTGCCGCAACCGGTGATCCAACACCCACCGTCCAGTGGCAGGTGTCCAGCAATGGAGGATCGACATGGTCCAACATCAGTGGTGCCACTTCTGACTCCTACACCACAGGAGCCACCACGGCGTCTGACAACGGCAACCAGTACCAGGCCGTATTCAGTAACGGTGCAGGACCAGCTGCCACCACCAACCCAGCCACCCTCACGGTGCTGGCCCCGTCGACCACCGGCTACCGCCTGGTGGCCTCCAACGGAGCAGTGTCCACCTTCGGGAACGCCGGAAACTACGGCTCAGAGGCTGGACAACCGCTGAACGCTCCCATTGTCGGCATGGCAGCAACCCCCGACAACAAGGGCTACTGGCTGGTCGGCGCTGACGGAGGCATCTTCACCTTCGGCGACGCCGGCTACTACGGCTCAGAAGGTGGCCAACACCTGAACCAACCCATCGTCGGTATCGCCGCAACGCCAGATGGCAAGGGCTACTGGTTGGTCGCAGCTGACGGAGGCATCTTCACCTTCGGTGACGCCGCTTTCTACGGCTCGGAAGGTGGTCAACACCTGAACGCCCCAGTGGTCGGTATGGCAGCAACTCCTGACGGCGGTGGTTACTGGCTGGTGGCCAGCGACGGCGGCATCTTCACCTTCGGCGATGCTGCCTTCCTCGGTTCAGAGGGTGGCCAGTCACTCAACGCCCCAGTGGTCGGTATGGCGGCAACGCCTTCTGGCAACGGCTACTGGCTGGTCGCCAAGGACGGAGGTGTCTTCACCTTCGGCGACGCCACCTTCAACGGCTCAGCATCTGGTCAGTCCAACGCCCCGGTTGTCAGCATCGTGCCAACCATCAACGGCGGTGGCTACTGGCTCGCAGCACAGGACGGCGGCATCTTCACCTTTGGGAACGCCCCGTTCAGTGGCTCAGGAGTGGGCAACTTTACCGCTCCGGTTGTTGCCATCGCACCGTAGGGAGAACGAAGAAGGACGAGCGGTCGTTGTGCCTGGGAAGCTTGTTGTTCCCAGGGACAGCAGGCCGGATAGACGGCACCATTCATAGAACATCAACAGATCGCCACAGGAACCCAGTACAGCCAGCTTGGGAACCGGCCAACAGTGTGTGGTCCCCCGCCCCCTAACCCCGGACGGGGGGCCACACTATGCCCTCGTCCGGAGACAAGTCGAGCTGACCGGTCCGGTCGCCTCGGTATTACGCTCTTTTCATGTCTGCACAAGAGCGCCACGACTCGCATCAGTATTACGTGCATCTTCGATGGTCCGGGTCAACCGGCGTTGGCTATAAGACATACGACCGAGCGCACTCCGTCTCAGTATCTCCAGCAGTACCGCGTATGGAGCTCTCTGCAGATCCTGCCTTCGGCGGTGATCCCAACCTCCTCAACCCCGAGCAGCTCGTGGTGCTTGCGGCAGCGTCGTGCCAGCTCCTGAGCTTCCTGGCTGTAGCAGCGCGTGCCCGAATCGACGTGCTGGGATACGACGATGAAGGTGAGGGAGTCATGGTGGAAGACGACCTTCCCATGCGCCTCACGTCCATCTCATTACGACCAGCTATCCGCGTCGCTGCAGGAACGAGCGAGGAGCGCGTCAAGCATCTCGTAGAAGTAGCCCACCGTGAGTGCTATGTCGCCAACTCGCTCCTTACCGATGTGCATGTCGAGCCAACCGTCATTATCGACCAGGAAGGCTCACACGACGTTGGGGAGCTCGTCACCACGCCTCAGCCTTGAAGGTGGAGTATCTCCAGTTGGATGTCGTCAGGATCGGGAAAACTCAAGACCACCCTGAATGAGTCTGTTCAACCGGTGCGTGCCAGGTACCGAAGTCGCTGTCGACTCTGGTAGGACGATCCTTCAGAATGAATGTATGGCCCGGCGTCTTCATCGTCCCAGAGACCCCATCCTTCTTGCCATACCAGCCTTCTGGGGATTCATGGGGATCGAGCACCTCTGGTTGCGACGCCGATCCGCTCAGCAGGGACCGACTGCCGGCGATTACGAGCGTCGTGACACGATCGTCAGTCTGACCATGGGCACGGCCAGCTTGGTGGTACCCCTGGTCCTGCCCCGGCTGCTCCACCCCTTCGCGCTGCGGGAGGGGACGTTACGGCAAAGCCTTGGCTGCCGGCGCTCTGGGTGCGGTCGCCGTCACTGCTGCCGCCGACCTGGTGTCCCGTCAACCTGTCGAGCCGGCCACAGCCGAACGGTCGGTCCCGACAGACGATGCGGACAGCGGCGAGCACGGACAGCCTGCGCCTACCGCGGGACATGAGCTACAGCGATCCAACCCCCGTTGGGCTCGACGGGTCGCCTCCGTTGGTGGAGTGGCTGCCGTAGTCATGGGCGGAGTAGTTGTCTCCGCCACCTGGGCTTCTGCCACTTCGCCCCAACGACTCTGGCGTCGCCGGCTCTTCGGTTCGCGAGGTACCGGCCCACTGGCCAGCCGATCAGCCGCC
>CAWEXG010000003.1:0-249097 GCA_963812965.1 uncultured Acidimicrobiaceae bacterium
TCTATCGCTCGGTCTACCCGGGTGCCGACGATCGACCCCGTCACCGTGATGCCTTGGAGCACGGTCTCGAAAATGGGTAGCCTCATGGTGTTGTCGGCAGGAAGGGCAACGAACACCAGCGTGCCGCCGCGCTTCAGGCTTCTGAACGCCTGCTCACAGGCGGTGGGCGAGACGGCGAGCACGATGGCCTGGTCAGCCCCTCCCAGGGCCTGGATGGCCGCGACTGGGTCGTCAATGGCGGCATTCACAGTGTGTTCTGCCCCGAGGTCACGAGCGAGCTCGAGCTTGCTGTCGATGACGTCGACGGCGGCCACCGATGCTCCGGCAATGCGAGCGTATTGCACGGCCATGTGGCCGAGGCCACCGATGCCGTACACGGCCACGAGATCAGAAGGGCGGGCACCCGACACTTTCACCGCCTTGTAGGTAGTGACTCCGGCGCAGGTGAGCGGGGCAGCATCCAAGGGATCGAGGCCATTGGGCACCCGCCCGACGAACGCGGCATCGGCCACTGCGTATTCGGCGTAGGCACCGTTTACGGTGTACCCCGAGTCCTGCTGGTTCGGGCACAGTGTCTCCCGTCCCGAAGCACAGTACTCACAGGCGCCACAGGCATAGCCGAGCCACGGTATGGCCACCCGATCACCCTCACGAAGGGCAGTGACCCCGGCGCCAAGACGCTCGATGATCCCCACTCCCTCGTGACCAGGGATGAATGGGGGGTTGGGCTTTACGGGCCAGTCCCCGTGGGCGGCATGGATGTCCGTGTGGCACAGGCCACACGTCTCCATTTTCACCACCACCTGGCCATGGCCCGGCGTCGGCATGGGGACCTCTTCGATCCGCAACGGTTGGTCGAACGCATGAACGACTGCTGCCTTCACTGCTGTCTCCTTGGAGTAGGTGCTGAATGCCTGAGGTAGTGGTTGTGGGGGGCGGTGTCTGGCCAGGGCCGGCTCATGGGCCGCAACCAAGTTCCTGACCGTCAGAAGAACCCCAAGGGCTTGGTGCTGTAGCTGACCAGCAGGTTCTTGGTCTGGGAGTAGTGCTCGAGCATCATCTGGTGGTTCTCGCGCCCACCCCCGAGATCTTGTAGCCACCAAAGGCGGCGCCGGCCGGATAGAGGTGATAGCAGTTGGTCCAGACCCGTCCGGCCTTGATGGCTCGGCCCATCCGGTACGCCAGGTTCCCGTTTCGGGTCCACACACCGGCCCCGAGGCCGTATGGCGTGTCATTGGCGATGGCAATCGCGTCTGCCTCATCCTTGAACGTCGTCACAGCACAGGACGGGTCCGAAGATCTCCTCTTGGAAGATCCGCATCCGGTTGTCACCCTTCAATACCGTCGGCTCGAAGTAGATAGCCACCGTCCAGCCCACCGCCGATCGCAGCCTGGCGGCCGCCAATGAGGCACTTCGGCGCCCTCGTCATCCCCGATCTTCACGTAGGACTCGATCTTCTCGAGCTGTTGGATCGAGACTTGGGGACCGATCATGGTCGCCGGATCGAGTGGGTTGCCTTGTGTGATCTTTCGAATCCGGTCGAGAGCACGTTCCATGAACCGGTCGTAGATCGATTCGTGGATCAGGGCCCGAGAGGGGCACGTGCACACCTCGCCCTTGTTGAAGGCGATAGAGGACGAGACCCTCGATGGCCTTGTCCAAGAACTCGTCGTCCTCATCCATCACGTCGGCAAAGAAGATGTTCGGTGACTTGCCCCCGAGCTCGACGGTTGACGGAATGAGGTTCTCCGCCGCGTATTGCATGATGAGCCGCCCGGTCGTGGTCTCTCCGGTGAATCCGATCTTCGCGATACGTGGGTTGGATGCAAGGGCCTTCCCGATCTCGGCGCCGGGACCGGTCACGATATTGATGACTCCGGGCGGGACGGCGTCAGCAATAACCTCGGCCAGTTTCAGGATGGACCAGGGCGTGGGCGATGCGGGCTTGAGGACCGTACAGTTCCCGGCGGCCAGCGCTGGCGCGATCTTCCATGCCGCCATCAGGAGTGGGAAATTGAAGGGGATGATCTGGCCCACGACACCCAGTGGTTCCTGAAAGTGGTAGGCGACGGTATCGGCATCGATCTCGGTGGAACGGCCTTCGAGGGACCGAGTGGCCCCGGCGAAGTAGCGGAAATGGTCGACGGCCAGTGGGAGATCGGCCGCCAATGTCTCACGGACCGGCTTTCCGTTCTCCCAGGACTCGGCCACAGCCAACATCTCCAGGTTGGCCTCGATGGCATCGGCAATGCGATTGAGAACTGCGGCTCGCCCGGCCAGCGACGTCTCGCCCCAGGCGTCCTTGGCCGCATGAGCGGCGTCGAGAGCCAGCTCAACGTCTTCCGCGGTGGATCGCGCCACTGTGCAGAAGGGCTGGCCGTCAACGGGGCTGACGTCGACCATGTATTCGGCCTTGACCGGCGGCACCCAGGTCCCGCCGATGAAGTTGTCATACTGGGCCCGAACCTCGACAATGCTGCCCGGCTTTCCCGGTGCTACATACACGCTGCTGGCCGGCATGACCTCGGTCGCTACCAGTTCTTCTTCGGTCAGTGTCATGGGGTCTCCAGGCTTGGGGCTCGATCGATTTGGAACTCACTCTGTGTCTCTCGGACACATCGGTGCGGGCCAAAGTCACTTCCTGCCTCCACAGTAAGAAGAGGGCGCCTACCACCAATAGGGTCGAAGGTCCCAATCTGCCCAAGTGCGTCGGCTGGGATTGGACCTTCGGCCCTATCGGGCAATCGTTCAGCCGACCACCATGAAGCGAAGGAGGTCTCATGACAGCAACGACCATGAAGGCATGGGCCGTGGACAGGCCCGGCCCAATCGATACTCATCCTCTACTTCGGGTCGATCGACCGTTGCCCGATCCCGGCCCGCACCAAGTGCGTGTCCAGGTTCGCGCCTGTGGCGTGTGCCGCACCGATCTCCACCTCGCCGAAGGGGATCTTCAACCCAAGGATCACCTCGTCGTCCCCGGACATGAGATCGTCGGCATCGTCGATCAATGCGGTCCCGAGTGCGTCCGATTCAAGATTGGCCATCGGGTAGGCATCCCCTGGCTCGCCCAGACCTGCGGGTCATGTCCCTTCTGCCTATCCGGACGAGAGAACCTCTGCCTCTTACCAAGGTTCACCGGCTGGGACCAGGACGGCGGCTATGCCGACTATGCGGTCGTCGATGAGCGCTACGCCTATACGATTCCCGACTCGTTCAACGATCAGGAAGCGGCGCCGCTCTTGTGCGCAGGCATCATTGGGTATCGCGCCCTCATACGCTCGCAGTTGCCTCAAGGAGGTCGCCTCGGAGTCTACGGCTTCGGTGGTTCAGCTCACATCATCGCCCAAGTGGCCATCGCTGAGGGTGCTCGCGTGCACGTCCTGACACGAGCGACCGAAGCCCGCGAACTCGCCCTGCGCCTGGGTGCCTCCAGTGCTGGTGGGGCGACGGACATGCCCCCCGAGCCGCTCGACTCGGCCATACTATTCGCGCCCGTCGGAGACCTGGTGCCGCCCGCACTGGAGGCTCTCGACCGTGGTGGCACCCTCGCCATCGCCGGCATCCACCTCAGCGACATCCCTCCGCTCAACTACGAGCGTCATCTTTTCGAGGAACGAGCAGTCTGCAGTGTTACCGCCAACACAAGGCAAGACGGCGAAGACTTCCTCCAGTTGGCGGCGCGGGTCGGCGTGCAGGTCTCGACCGCTCCGTATGCGGTTGGTGACGCCAACCTCGCACTAGCGGACTTGGCCCATGATCGGGTCAATGGGGCTGCCGTGCTGCTCAATGACCGTTGACCGATCCAGAAACGAGACATGTCATGGCGGTACCGGCCATCCGAACCCACGGTCTATCCAAGCGATACGGTTCCTTTGACGCCTTGGCCAATCTCGATCTCGAGGTGGCCCAGGGCGAGGTTCTCGGCTATCTCGGTCCCAACGGGGCAGGAAAGACGACCACTATTCGACTCCTGCTCGGGCTGATCCGTCCCAGTACGGGAAGGGCCGAGATATTCGGGCTGGACTGCTGGAAACAACCCGTCGACGCTCACCGTCGCCTCGGCTATGTCCCGGGGGAGGCCAACTTGTGGCCCTCGCTGACCGGGGGTGAGACACTCCACCTCCTGAGCCGGGTGCAAGGCCGCTTCGATCCGGCCTACCAGAGCGAGCTCGTCGACCGATTCGACTTCGACCCGTCGAAGGCGGTCCGAACCTATTCGAAAGGCAACCGCCAAAAGCTCATCCTGATCGCGGCGTTGATGACACGCCCCGATCTTCTCGTTCTCGACGAGCCCACCAGCGGGCTCGACCCGATCATGGAACAGGCGTTTCGCCATTGTGTCCACGAGGCCAGCGCCCGGGGGCAGACCGTTTTCCTGTCCTCCCACATCCTGAGCGAGGTCGAGGCACTGTGCACCCGGGTGGGAATCCTGCGAGCGGGGACCCTTGTCGATATCGGTACTCTGGCCGAGCTACGCCACCTTTCCTCCCTCAGCGTGGAGGCCACCTTTGACGGCTCCGTGCCCGACCTCTCCCGGGTGCCCGGGGTAACAGCCATCGAGACCGAGGGGCGCAGTGTGAGATGCCAGGTCCGCGGATCAGTGGAACCACTATTGAAGGTGTTGGCTGCGGCTGGGGTCCATGAGCTCTTGAGCCGCGAGCCGTCGCTCGAGGAGCTCTTTCTCGCCCACTACGGCGAAGCTTCCGAAACTGAGCCGGTCCATGTCGGCTGACCCCGCCGTACTCGAGCTCAAAAGAGCCGATCGCCATCCCGCCTCGATCATCGCACGAGAGACAGCACGCCACGGGATGCGCTCGGCCGCACTCTGGGGAGTGGCTTTCGGCACTTACGTGTCCATATCGGCCCTCGGCTACGTGGCCAACTACAAGACGACGGCCCAACGGGACGGTATCGCTCAGACCTTCGGCGCCAATGTCGGCATCAACGCCATCATCGGCCCCGCTCATGAGATCCAAACAGTGGCCGGGTTCACCGCATGGCGCAGTCTCGGCGTCCTCAGCATCGTGGGTGCAGTCTGGGGTCTCCTCCAAGCCACCAAGTCCCTTCGCGGCGAGGAGGACGCCGGCCGGTGGGAGATCATGCTCGCTGGCCAGACCACCCGTCGGGGGGCAGCGGGCCAAGGGATCACCGGGCTCACTGTGGACGCTCTCATCACGTGGATGGTCACAGCAGTCATCGTCATCGCCGTGGGGCAGTCCTCCGAAGTGCACATCGGCGCTGGGGCTTCCCTCTACCTGGCGACAGCACTGGTGGCCAGCATGGGTATATTCCTGGCCGTTGGAGCCCTCGCCAGCCAGCTGGCACCCACTCGCCGCCAAGCAGCCTCCTATGCCGGCATCGCCCTCGGGTTGGCTTACGCCCTCCGAATGGTGGCTGACTCGGGTACCAGCCTGTCCTGGTTGCGCTGGATGACCCCGCTGGGCTGGGTCGAGGAATTGCAGCCTCTCACCGCTCCCCGCCCGTTGATGCTCGTGCCCATCGTTGGCCTGGTAGTAGCCCTCTCTGGCGTGACGGTCTATCTGGCCGGCAGGCGCGACCTCGGCGCCAGCACCATCGCCGATCGCGTTCGCCCCAAGGACCGCACTCGCCTGTTGGCCGGACCGGGGGGCCTCACGGTGCGGCTGGTCCGGTCGGCCGCCATCGGCTGGACCATTGCCATCGCCCTCGCTGGCCTCATGATGGGCCTCATCGCCAAGTCGGCGGGGGCTGCCCTGATGAGCTCGACGCGGGTCCGACAGCTGTTTTCGACCCTTGGCGCCCACGGGGGAGGGCCATCGGCCTATCTCGGAGTCGCCTTTCTCATTGTCGCCGTGCTGGTGGCTCTGGTAGCTGCCGAGCAGATCAGCGCGGCGAGGGGTGAGGAGGCGACCGGTCGATTGGACCACCTACTCGTCCGCGAGACCTCTCGGACCTGGTGGTACGTCGGGCGCCTCCTGGTAGCGATTGTGGTTCTTGCCGTGGCGGGCCTGGCCGCCGGATTGAGCGCCTGGGCCGGGGCCGCCGCCCAGGCTTCGGGAGTGGGGCTGGTAAGCCTCCTTGCTGCCGGGATCAACCTGGTCCCCCCCGCCGTGCTGTTACTCGGAATCGGGGCCTTGGTCCTCGGCTGGGCACCACGAGCAGCGCCGGGTGCCGTCTACGCCCTCCTGGCCTGGTCGTTCCTCGTCGAGCTCATCGGGGGGATCGTAGGGATCAACCACTGGCTCTTGGATACCTCCGTCTTTCACCAGATGGCCGCAGCGCCAGCTACCAGCCCGGACTGGTTTACAAGCGGGATCCTCGTTGGCCTGGGCGCAGTCGCCGCCCTGCTCGGGGGGATCGGATTTCGCCATCGCGACCTGGCCGAGGCGTGAAGTCCACCGACGTAGGCACGGGAACACGCACCGTCCAGCAAGCCTATGCCGCCGAGGGCGAGATACATCAGATGTGACCAACGGCACTAGTGGCGGTCCCCCTTGGCCGTCACAATGATGTCATGACCGGTTCACACGATGATGCGCCCCGGAACGATGGCGGGACTGACGAGGAATTTGAGGAGCGAGAGCTCCAAGCAATCAGCGAGGAGGACTGCTTCGCCCTCTTGGGGAACCAGGATCTCGGTCGACTGGTCGTCGTTCGGGACGGACAGCCGGAAATCTTTCCCGTCAACTATGCCCTCGACGGCCGGACTGTCGTCATCAGAACGCAACCCGGAGTGAAGTTGTCCTACGCAGCGCTGGCACGCGTGGCGTTCGAGGTCGAGGACATCGATCGCGAGCGTCGAGAGGGGTGGGTGGTCGTCGTGAAGGGCCTAGGCGAGGACATCTCCGATGCGATCGACCCGTTGTCCGATCACGCTCGGGCCCGTGCCGTTCGCCCGTGGGTGAGTGGCGCCCACGAGTCCCACATTGCCATTGCACGCCCCGTCGTATCGGGAAGGCGCCTCGGTGGCCCCACCCCACCAGCGCCATGACCAGCGGCCACGGAGGATGTCGCTGCTCGGCCCGACAATGAGTCCGGGTCTCACTGATGGAGCTCCCCATCTCGCCTCCGATCTCCAAGAACAAGCACCCGGGCCCATGCTTCCGATCAGTCGCATCGATGCCGTCATTTTCGATATGGATGGCGTCGTCACGGATACTGCACTGCTCCATGCCCAATGCTGGAAACAGACCTTCGATTCCCTTCTTCGGTCCGTATCCGATGAGACCGGGCAGACCCTTCGGCCATTTACCATGGCCGAATACGCCCAGTACGTTGACGGCAAACCTCGTTATGACGGCGCCGCCGCCTTCCTTGCTGCTCGAGAGCTCTCACTCGAATGGGGCGATGCGTCGGACCCACCCGGGCTTCGGACCGTCTGTGGATTGGGGAACCTCAAGGCCCTGCGATTCGAGGATGCACTCGACACTCAGGGAGTGGTGCCCTTCGAGTCGACGATCATCCTCATTCGTGAGCTTCGCTGGCGCGGAATCCAGGCTGCCTTGATTTCGTCGAGTCGCCACGTGTCGAGGGTCCTCACCTCTGCTGGCATCGCAGACCTCTTCGACGTTGTCGTGGATGGAAACGACGCCGCCGGGCTCGGGTTGCCCGGCAAGCCTGATCCCGCCATCTTTCTCGCCGCGGCGCGGGCCATCGGTGTCGACCCGAGTCGAGCTGTGGTCGTGGAGGATGCGCTCGCCGGGGTGGAAGCCGGTCACCGAGGCGGCTTTGCCATGGTCGTCGGGGTCGACCGAAAGGGTCGAGCAGAAGCACTGCGTGACCACGGTGCCGATGTCGTGGTGGCCGACCTGGCCGACATCGAGCTGGATGACACGGGCTCGGAGGAACGGAGCTCGGCGCCACCGAGTCACCCGATCCGGCGGCAGCCGCGGTGACCATGCCCGCGACGAGCCATCCTGACGTGGAACCGGAAGACGTGAACGAGTGGATCCTGAGCTACGGACGTTTCGATCCTGGCCATGAGGGATTGCGTGAGGCCCTGTGCACGCTTGGAAACGGGTCATTTGCTACTCGGGGTGCGGCGCCGGAGGCCGTTGCCGATGGGGTCCACTACCCCGGGACCTATGTGGCTGGCCTGTACGACCGGCGCTCCACGATGGTCGCTGGTCGCTCCGTCGAGAACGAGAGCATCGTCAACGTGCCCAACTGGCTCGTCATGAACTTCCGGTTCAACGACGGCCCATGGTTCGATCCGGCCAGTTCGGAGGTGCTCGAGCACCGCCAGGACCTCGATCTCCGTCGGGCGACGCTGAATCGCACCGTGCGGGTCCGAGACGATGCTGGGCGGGTAACTCAGGTGGAACAACGCCGATTCGTCTCCATGGCCGATCCGCACGTGGCCGGGCTGGAAACCGTCATCCGGGCGGAGAACTGGTCGGGTCAACTCACGGTTCGATCTGGCCTCGACGGTCGGATCGTCAATGCCGGCGTCGCCCGATACCGGCAGTTCGACGACCGTCACCTTGACGGCGTACAGGTGGAGGCCATCGACAATGAGACCATCGCCCTGAGCGCCTGCACCCGCCAATCGAAGGTGCGGATCGCCGAAGCGGCCAGGACCCGGATCACTTGCGAGGGCACTGCACATGTGTCTCAGAGACGAGTGATAATAGAACCGGGGTTCATCGCTCACGAGCTGGCGGTGGACATCGGGCCGTCCCGGGCGATCACCATCGAGAAGGTGGTTACCCTCTTCACCTCGAAGGACCGGTCGATCAGCGAGCCCTACGTCGATGCGTGTGCCTGGGTGGGACGCGCCGGAGATTTTGAGGACCTACTCACTAGCCATATCCGCGAGTGGGATCATCTGTGGAAGCGTTTCTCGATGGAGCTGAAAGACGGCGGCGGCCTGACGCTGCTCACTCTGCGACTGCACATCTTTCACCTACTCCAGACCACTTCCCGAAATACCCTCGACTTAGACGTGGGGGTCCCAGCCCGCGGACTCCATGGCGAGGCCTACCGTGGTCACGTCTTCTGGGACGAGTTGTTCATCTTCCCCTATCTCAACCTTCACCTCCCCGAGTTAGTGCGCTCCCTGTTGCTGTATCGGTATAGGCGGTTGCCCGAAGCACGATGGGCAGCACAAGCGGCGGGATTTCGGGGAGCTATGTTCCCCTGGCAGAGCGGCAGCAGCGGTCGCGAAGAGTCCCAGGTCGTACACCTCAATCCCCTCTCGGGTAACTGGATGTCTGACGCCTCACATCTCCAGCGCCATATCAGCTCGGCGATCGCTTACAACGTCTGGGGCTACTACCAGGCAACCGGCGACATCGATTTCATGGCCACCTATGGCGCCGAGATGATCTTCGAGATCTGCCGCTTCTGGGCGAGCGCTGCCACCTACAGCCGAGAGATCGATCGCTACGAGATCCTCGGGGTTATGGGTCCTGACGAATACCACGACGGCTATCCGGGAGCGACGAGACCAGGTCTGAACAACAACGCGTACACCAACATCATGGCCGTCTGGGTCCTCAACCGCGGCCTCGAGCTGATCGGACTTCTGCCCGAACCCCGGCGAAGTGAGCTTCGGAAGAAGCTTTCTATCGACGACAGTGAGCTCGCTCGATGGGAGGAGATCAGCCACAAAATGCGCCTGATCTTCCACTCCGACGGGGTCATCAGCCAGTTCGAAGGCTACGAGCAACTCGCCGAGCTGGACTGGACGGCCTACCGCGGCCGCTATGGGGACATCTCCCGGCTCGACCGGATCCTCGAGACAGAAGGCATTTCACCCAATGCCTACAAGGCCTCCAAGCAGGCCGATGTGCTGATGCTGTTCTACTTGTTATCGACCGAGGAACTCGGATCGATCTTCGACCGCCTCGGCTATACCTTCGAGCCCAAGAACGTGCCCCGCACCATTGAGTACTACCTGCTGCGAACCTCCCATGGATCGACTCTCAGCAAGGTGGTCCACGCCTGGGTGCTGTCGCGATCTGATCGGGAGCAATCATGGAAGTTCTTCGAAGATGCACTCCGGAGTGACCTCGACGACAGCCAGGGAGGGACGACGGCTGAGGGCGTCCACTTGGGCGCAATGGCAGGATCTGTCGACCTACTCCAGCGCTGCTATTTGGGCATGGAGACCCGGGACGACGTCCTCTGGCTGAATCCCCTGCTTCCCCCAGAGATTCAGAGCTTGACTCTGGATGTGCGCTACAGGCGAAGATGGCTCAACCTCGCTGTGGCCAATGGCGAACTGATGGTCGAAGCCCAGGATTGGGGCGACGGAACGGTCCGGATCGGCCTGGGCGGGGAGGTCGTAGAGCTGCACCCGGGCGAACGGCGCCGGCTGGCACTGTAATCCGAGGGTCCAGTGGCAGGAGCAACTCTGACCACTCGACACCAGGGCCACTCCACCCGTTCAGCCTTCGATCTCCTGATTCGCACCACAGGGTCTTCCGGCCCTAGTCGACGTGCCCTCATGCGTGCATCGTGGAGGTATGCAGCTGGGTACCCGACTCAGGACTGTCAGCGCTCGTCTTCGATCCCTCGGCGGGCATTCCCCGACCCGGTGGGGGAAGAACACCGGCATCGGTATCACCGCCACCGAAAACGTTTTGGCTGATCGCAGCGAGGCCGGGCGGATCCTCGCCCAACGTCTCATGCCCTTGCGTGCCGAATCGCCAGTTGTGCTTGCGCTCCCCTGCGGCGGCGTACCCGTTGCCGTCGAGATCGCCGATACGTTGGGAGCTCCTCTGGATGTTCTTCTGGTCGACCTACTTAGCCCCGTCGACCGACCGGCATCGGCCTTTGGGTGCATGGGTGAAGGTGGTGTCGCTCTTCTCGATGTCCCCGTCACGGCTCGCGCCGGGGTAAGCGGCGAAGAGCTTGTCCGTGTTGAGTCTGAAAAGCGAGCGGACCTCAAACGCAAGAGCGATATCTACCGCCGTGGCCGGAGACCGGTAGCGATCGACGGCCGTACCGCGATCATTGTGGCTGATGGCCTGGACAACGAGAACCTTGCCCGAGCGGCCGTTCGGTTGGTCCGAGAGCGAGGGGCCCGTCGGGTGATACTGGCCCTTCCCGTGGCGCCGCTGGCTGCGCTCCATCGGCTGCAATGGGACGCGGACGTGGTCGTCAGCCTGCTCACGCCTAAGTACCTGGTGGCCGTGGGTCTCTGGTATCGGGACTTCGCTCCCACGCCTGATGACGAAGTTGTCGCCATCCTTCAAACGCACTCCAATCCAGTCGACCAGCCGCCATGCCGAGACCCAGCTCGGACTGCCCGGCACAACGGGGGCGGTTGAGATGCATCGCCATGGAGAGCGATCAGTCCCTGTCGACACTCTGGAACGTGCTCGCCGGAACGAATGGTTGAAGTCCTCGAAGGATCGTGATGTCCTCGCTCCGGGTTGATCCTGGCCAGGACAGAGAGCCGCCCGATACCCGGATGAGCCTGCACATCTCGGCCAAAGCGGCATGGCCTTCCGCATCGGTCACCCGAAGGGCGTGGGTCTCGAGGATAAACCGGCGACCCCCTTGATCGATCAGTTCGACGACCAGCGAAGCCAGGTTGGTTGCCGTGTCACAATCCAGCGCGCCCGAAAGACGGATCTCGATCGCGGGCCCACTGTCATCAACCCAGATTTCGAGGGCAACATCGTTTTTCCAGGCCAGGGGCGGACCGCTCGCCTGGCCTCCCGTTGTGTTCATGGCACAGAGAGATCGGCCACAGTCGGAATAAACGACCGCGTCGCCGATTGACTGCTGGCCGTGGTGCCGACAAGGGCGGCCAGGTCCGCCAGCCGACTCGAATAGCCCGCTTCATTGTCGTACCAGCCAAGTACCTTCACCAGGTTGCCATGTGCCATCGTCAGTTCCGAGTCGAAGACGCACGACGCCGAGGAGCCGACGATGTCCGAGGAGACGAGCGGATCGTCCGAGTATTCCAGCAGGCCGACCAGGCGCCCGGCTTGGGCCGCAGCGCGGTAGGCCTCTTTGATCTCGGTCACGCTCGGTGTGGCCCGTACGTTGGCGACAAGATCAGTGATCGAAGCATCTGGCACCGGTACCCGAAGCGCTAGACCATCGAGGTTGCCAGCCACACTCGGAAGCACAAGCCCGGTGGCCCGAGCCGCGCCGGTCGTGGTCGGTACGATGTTGATGGCCGCGCCTCGAGACCGCCGTGGGTCCTTGTGCAGGGAGTCAACCAATTGTTGATCTCCGGTATAGGCGTGGACCGTGGTCATGAACCCGTCCTCGATGCCGAAGGCATCATCGAGAACCTTGGCCAGAACGGCAAGGCAATTCGTCGTGCACGACGCATTCGAAACGACGAAGTCATGGTCGGGGTCGAACGTTTCATCGTTCACCCCGACGACCAGCGTACTGTCGGCATCGCTGGATGGGGCCGAAATCAGCACCCGGGACGCCCCTGCTTCAAGATGGGCCGCTGCCCGCTGGCGGCTGGTGTTGTGCCCGGTGGACTCGATGACCACGTCGATACCCAATCGATCCCAGGGGAGCGCCTTCGGATCCGCTTCAGCAAATATGGAGATCGACTTATCGCCGACCTCCATGACATTCCCGTCGACTCCGACCGGCTCGGGATACCGACCGTGAACCGAGTCTCGGGCGAACAGCCTGGCTAGTGCCTCGGGCGCACCGAGGTCATTTATGGCGACAACCTCCAATGGGTGCGTCGAAGCAAGAGCGGCACGAAGGAACGACCGACCCGTTCGACCAAATCCATTGATAGCCAGCCGCACCGTCATCGGGACCTCCGTCACTCGGTGGGGCCGCCTGACCCCGTAACCCCATCGTCTTCCTGTTGACGTCGCACCAATAGGGCCAAACGTCCCTACCCGTCCGACGTCCAGGATCACCCCGCCCGCCTGGGCCTGGTCGATCGGGGACTTCTGGCCCTGGTGGAGACTCCCCCGGGCGTAGATGGTGGCTCCATGAGCGAAGACGACCACGGATGCGAGAGGTCGCGACCCGCATGTGGACGAATCGCGTGGGCGGTTGTGGGCCCGTTCGAGACAGGCCGACCATGACCTTCTTCGGCCTCATCCTCCGCAACCTCTGGTCGAAGAAGGGGCGTTCGGCCGGATTGGCCTTCGCTGTGGCCATTGCCGTCATGGCCGTAGTGACGCTAGCCGTCACCAGTAGCGGCCTCGAGCAGTCCGCCGCCGCCATCATGTCGGTAGGCAAGGCTGACTTCACCGTGGCTCAGAAAGGCGCCTCGGACACGCTGAGCAGCACAATCGATCGTCAGCAACTGTCTCGCATCCGTCAAACACCGGGTGTGGCGAGTGCCATCGGGGTTCTGGTCGAGACCGAACGGCTGAATGCCGACAATCCCGTGTTCATCGAGATCGGCATCAATCCCGGCGATCTCGCTGGGTTCGGGGTACATGTCGTACGCGGCCTCCCCTACTCGCCCACGGCTGAGCACGAGGTCATGATCGGATGGCGCACCGCGGCCAACCTGGGACTAAGGGTCGGAGACCGATTCCAGGGCAACGGAACGTGGAACACAGTGACCGGCATCTACTCCACGGGGAACTCCTTCGGTGACTCGGGAGCAATGTTTCCCCTCCCCGCCCTGCAGAGCTACAACCGTGTCGCCGGCATCGTGACGCTGGCCTTCGTCAAGGTCCACCCTGGCAGCTCGGTTGCCTCGGTGACCTCACGGATTGACTACGCCCAACCGGAGCTGACCACCATCAGCACCGCTTCGCAGTTCGGGAGGGCGGACCGCAACCTCGTGTACCTCCAGGCCGCAGTGAATGGGAGCACGGTGCTCGCCATTCTGATCGGCGCCGTCATCGTCGGGAACACCATGTTGTTGTCCCTCTTCGAGCGCACCCGGGAGTTTGGGCTGCTGCGCGCCATCGGCTGGACCCGCCGACGCACTGTCGCCCTACTGCTGGGTGAGAGTCTGCTCTTGGCCGTGCTTGGCGCCGCCATCGGAGTGTGCCTTTCCTTTATCGTGGCCGCGATGCTCGGCCAGCTCCCGGCGCTCAAAGGCATCCTCCACCCGAACTTCACCGAGGGCGCGTTTTGGCGAGCGCTGTTCACCGCCCTGGTCATGACCCTGATTGGTGCTCTCTATCCCACCACTCGTGCCGCACTGCTCTCACCCCTGAAGGCATTGAGCTATGAATGAGCCCCTCGATCCTCGTCTTGCCGTGGACGTCCGCGGGGTGAGTCGCACCTATCCCGGTGGCGTCACGGCCTTGGCCGACGTCGACCTCTCGGTGCCCTACGGCGAGACCGTTGCCATCACTGGCCCATCGGGATGTGGGAAGTCAACCCTGCTCAACCTCCTGGCCGCCATCGACTCTCCGAGTCGGGGCACGGTAACGGTGGGCGGCCAGGACCTGGCCCGGGTGCGAGACCTCAGCCAGTTCCGTCGTCACGAGGTCGGTCTGGTCTTCCAGTTCCACAACCTCTTGCCCCAGCTACCGGCTCTTTCCAACGTAGAGCTCGCCATGTTCGGCTGTCACCGCTCCGCTCGGCAAAGGAGAGCCAGGGCTCGAGAGCTACTCGATGCCGTTGATCTCGGCGACCGCGAGCACCGGCTGCCCACCGAGCTGTCTGGTGGCGAGCGACAGCGGGTCGCTATCGCCCGCGCTTTGGCCAACGAGCCCAAGGTCCTCTTGGCCGACGAGCCCACCGGCAGTCTCGACTCGGCTTCGACCGAGCGGTTCTTGGATCTGCTCAAACACCTTGGCGATGAAGGGATGACGGTGGTCATGGTGACCCACGACTCCGAGGTGGCCGACCACGCCCATCGCACGATCGACATGTGCGACGGTGCGATTGTCGGTGACCGGACATCACCGTCCGGCATCCTTTCGCCACTCCGAGGGCGCCGGAGCGAGCACGTTCGGCCCGGTGTGGGTTAATCGTCCCGCACTCGTGACGGCGACCATTGCCGTTCGCCAGAAACGGCAGGGACAGTCTTCGGCCTAGTGGCCTCTCAGCTCGTCGGCGGCCGCTCGGAGGCTGGGCCGGAAGTCGGGATGGGCGATGTCGACCAAGGCGTGGGCCCGCTCCCACACGGTGAGGCCAGTAAGTTCCGCCGCTCCGTATTCAGTGACCACTACCCCGGTGTGGTGGCGAGGGGTCGCCACAATCGATCCCTCGGGCAACCGGGGCACGATCCGCGACACCGGTCGTGCTCCCTTCACCGCGGTCGACCGGAGGCAGATCAGTGAGTGGGCATCAAGATGCATCTCGGCTCCAGCCACGAAGTCCTCGTGCCCACCCACACCCGAGATCTGCCTGCCATCGACATAGTCGGCAACCACCTGTCCGAAGAGGTCAACCGATAACCCTCCGTTTATGGAGACCAGCTTGGTGTTTTGGGCGATGACTGTCGGGTCGTTCACCACTTCCACGTCCACGAACGCCACCTGGTCATTGCCATCGAGCCATGCGTACAGTTCGGCCGACCCCAGGGCGAACGTTGTGACCGAGGTTCCGCCGAAGACGCCTTTCTCTGAGTTCGTAACCTTGCCGGCTTGATGGAGTCGCATGAGTCCGGTGGTGAACATCTCCGAATGGATCCCAAAGCGGCCCAACGGCCCCGAGGCGAGCTCGGATGCCACGACGTTTGGAATCGCACCGATCCCCGTCTGTAGGGTCGACCCCTCGACCACGAAGTCCAGGGCATGCTTGGCGATGGTCAGATCGACCTCATCAGCCGGCGCTTCGTCAAGGGCGAACGGCGTGCCTTGACTCTCGACGACGATGTCGATGAGGTCCCAGGGGATCGTGTTGTCGTACTGCGGCTGCAGGCTCTTTGTCCGGGGAAGGTTCGGGTTGACCTCGACGATCAGCAATCGGTCCGGGTCGGCCCCGGCCCGAAGTAGCTCGGGACGGGTGGCGCCCAAGTGCAACGACAGGTTCACATTTCCGTCTTCTCCGGGAGGGGCACCTTGGGCCACCATCACCCTCGGTGCGAACCGGGCCAGGATCGGCCCGAACTGCCGGAAACCCCCGGGCACGTAGTCGACGTGATGGCCCATGGAAGAGAGGAGCCGCTCAGCGGGACCGAAGAACCCACAGCGGTACGAGACACCTGGCTTGGTGAACACGTCATAGAGATTGAGGCACAGGGCGCCGCCGATGACCAAGTTCTCCCAGTCGTCGCGGACGCCCAGCGCCGTCATGAACCCATCAGGAATGGCCGGACCCAGCCCAAATCCGATCTGATCGGCGCTCCGCACGAGGGCGACCGCCTCCTCGTGCGAACACACTCGCGTCATGGAAAGAGCCCGTGGCGGGCAAAGCCTCGAATCGCCATTGGGACACATACTCCCTCATCTGCACCGATCGAACACGACCGGCAGCTTCCGACGGCAGGCCACAGGTTGTGGATACATGTGACCTTCGACCCTCGTTTGGGCGACGGGATGCGTGCAGACTGCCATCATGGGTCTTGGCGCCCACGATCGCGGGGAGTTTGCATGTTCGAAGCCGCCAGCAGGAGCGGAACACGTCGGGATGGGCTGAGCGACGCGGACTCGGTCCTCTGGACTCTCGACCGGGACCCGCTGTTGCGATCGTCGATCACCGCAGTGGTGATCTTCGACCGGGAGCCTCCCTTCGACGAAGTCGTGCAACGGTTTGACGCATTGTGCCGTAGGACTCACCGGTTCCGGTCGAGAGTGGTATCCGCACCGGTACCCTGGGGCCGGCCCCGCTGGCAGGAAGATCCGCACTTCGAGGTCTCTACCCATGTCAGACACGTTCGGGCAGCCCGTCCCGGTGATCTTCGGGCGGTACTCGACCTAGCCCAGGGTACGGCTCCCGTGGCCTTTGATCCCGCACGACCTCTGTGGGAGGCAATCGCGGTGGATGACGTCATCGGCGGCAAAGCCGCCTTGATCATGCGAGTGCATCACGCCCTCATTGACGGGGTCGGGGGCCTCCTGGTCGCAGCAACCATGATGGACAGGGATCGGGCCGGAACCCCGCTCATCGAAGAAGGGAACGAACCGCTCGAGCACACCGACGTCCACCCTGGTCGCCTTGGGCGGGCCGGGTCGCTCATGGCCCGGCTCATCGATGCCCCCGGATTCGCTGTCGGCGCCGCATCTCGGCTGGCCCAACAACCGACCGAGGCGGTCAGCCAATGGCTCGGCGCTCTCGGCGACGCCGGCCGCCTGGTCAGCCCGTCGCCGCGTCCGCTGTCCCCGCTCATGGCGAAGCGGACCACCCTTCGACGATACGAAACCATCGAGCTCGAGATGGGTCAGATGGGCCGAGCCGCTGCGGCCACCGGCCTTACCCTCAACGACCTCTTCGTTGCCGGGATTCTCCACGGTCTCTCCCTCTACCACCGCCAACACGGCATTCACATCGGCAATGTGCGGGCAGTCATGCCGGTCAGCACCCGTCGCCCCGAGGATCCACTCGAGGCGAACAAGTTCGTCCCGGTGCGGATCGTGCTTCCGATCGACCTGACCAATGCCCGAGACTACCTTCGCGTCGTCCCTGACATCCTGGCTAGGTGGAAGCACTCAGATGCACTCAGCACAAGCGAGTTCTTCAGCTTCGTCCTCGGTCGGTTGCCGGCGGCCATGACCACCTGGGCGATGGCCGGGATGCTGAAAGGGGTTGACTTCGTCGCCACCAACGTCCCCGGTCCCCCGACCGATGTGTACTTCGCCGGCGCCCGGGTGGAAGCACTGTATGCCTTCGCGCCTACGTCTGGCGCGGCCCTCAACGTCGCTCTGGTGACGACCGCTGACCGGTGCCACGTCGGGCTCAACATCGATAACGGCGCCGTACCCGACCACGAAGTCTTGGTCGCGTCTCTCACCGAAGGGTTTGCCGAAGTAGTCGAAGCGGCCGGGTCATCGTCGGAGGCATTCCGATGAGCCGCCCCCATGCCTTGTCACCACTCGAGTCCGGTTTCTTGCACGTCGAGAGTGCCCGTACGCCGATGCACATGGGGACGCTTGCCATCTTCGAGGGCCCGCCGCTGCGCGATAGCGGTGGACACCTACGCCTGAAGGACATCCGTGACCGCATTGAGGGTCGTCTTGATCTCGTGCCGAAACTACGACGCCGGATCCAACGGCCAGTGCTGCCGGGCGCGCCCCCCACATGGGTCGACGACCCTCATTTCGACATCGCCCATCATGTCGAGCTGAGGCGCCTGCGCCGTCCCGGACGCGATGGACAGCTCTGGGAGGAGTGCAATCAGCTGCTCGGTGAGCCTCTCGACCGGGACTGGCCCCTCTGGCACTTGTGCATCATTGACGGGCTGGCCGACGGGCGAGTGGCCGTGGTGGCCCGAATCCACCATGCCCTCGCCGACGGCTTGGCCGGGGTGGAGATGGCCACACTGTTGTTCGACATCGATGCCGATGACGGGTCGGCCGCCGCATCACATCAGCGGACGAGCGAGACATGGCGTCCCGAGTCGCCTCCCTCGCTCGGCACCCGGACCGTGCAGGACATCGATCGTTTGAACGCGATTGGCTGCCGCTGGATCAAGCGGGTGAGACAGGCAACTCGCCACCCCCTGCAGACGGGACGAGGCGCCGCCCGCCTCGGCGGTGCCTTCGCCACGCTTGTCAGTTCGGGTCTCATTCGACCAGCCACATCGTTGAATCGGGCCATCGGATCCGAGCGATTGAGTCTCGGGCTGCGGGTGTCGCTCCCCAGCCTCTACACGACGGCCCACGCCTTGGGCGTTACCCTCAATGAACTCGTACTGACTGCCGTCGGTGGCGGGGTACACCTGCTTCTCGAAGAGCGGGGGGAACCTCGGCCCCGCGACATCCAGGTGCTGGTCCCTGTTGGGCTCGAACCCGACCAGCGCGATTCGCTCGACAATCGGGTCTCGGCCTGGTTCGTGCGGGTGCCCCTCGGGCCGGCAGACCCCTTCGAGCGGCTTCACTCGGTATCCCGATCGAGCGCTCAGGCTCGAGTACACCATGAGGAGCTGGCTGCTGAGGCGGCACTCGACCTGGCCGCGGCCGCCCCGCAACAGGTCATCGGCGGCATTGCCAACCTGATCAACTATCAACCCCTCTTCAACCTGGTGGTCACCAATGTTCCCGGACCATCGGACCCGCTCCATTTATTGGGTGCGGCCATGGTCGAGGCGTACCCCTTCGTGCCTCTGGCCGGGAATCTCACCTTTGGGGTGGCGGCGATGTCCTATGACGGCCATCTCAGCTTCGGCATCCTGGCCGACCGCCTGACCTGTCCGGACGCGTCCACGTTCATTGGCGGCTTACAGGACGATCTGGATGTGCTGGCTGCCATGAGCCGCCGCTGACCGATCGACGGATTGCGGCTCGCTTCTCGTCGAAGTCAGACCTCTCGACCTAACGTCGACGAGATCGTCGGCCGGAACCGATTGTACCACCCACATCCTCCGTGCATCACGGTCCCCCGTTCCCTAATTCGATCGGGCCAGTCGGGACGTTCGGCCCTAGTACGGAATGACCACGGCGAACAAGCTGATGATGTGGATGCGTGCGCGGCGTTGCCCCGACGCCTCTGGGAACCGTCACCGAGGAGGAACGATGAAAGCGCTACGCCTGATGGCATGGAAATCGGAGCCAGAGCTGGTGGAAGTCGAGGAGCCACGACCGGCTGACGGCCAGGTGGTGGTGCGTATCGGTGGCGCAGGAGCATGCCATTCGGACCTGCACCTCATGCACGACTTCGATGCCGGCCTGTTGCCCTGGGGACCACCGTTCACCTTGGGCCACGAAAACGCCGGCTGGGTCCATGCGCTCGGTCGTGGGGTAGTGGGCTTCGAGATCGGCCAGCCTGTCGCCGTGTACGGCCCCTGGGGCTGTGGGAAATGCCAGCGGTGCCGCCTGGGTATCGAGACCTACTGCGACAACCCCCTCGGCGCTCCCGTGCCTGGCGGCGGGGGCGGGCTCGGCCTCGATGGCGGAATGGCTGAGTTCATGCTCGTGCCCGATGCCCGGCACCTGATTCCGCTGCCTGCTGGGCTCGATCCCGTCATCGCCGCCCCCCTCACTGACGCTGGTCTCACGCCGTACCATGCTGTGCGCCGATCGTGGGCGAAACTCCCTCCAGGCAGCACAGCGGTCGTCATCGGGGTTGGTGGACTCGGCCATCTCGCCGTTCAGATCCTTAAGGCCACCACCGCGGCCCAAGTCATTGCCGTAGACAATCGCCCCAACGCGCTATACCTCGCCGAGGAGTGTGGAGCCGACCACGCGCTGATATCTGGGGATACAACATCGGCAGCGATCAAGGACGCAACTGACGGACTCGGGGCCGACGTGGTGCTCGACTTCGTTGGGGCCGACGAAACGCTGGCCTTGGGCGCTGCGTCATCCCGCATGCTCGGAGATCTCACCTTGGTGGGCATTGCCGGAGGCACCCTTCCTGTCTCGTTCTTCTCGGTTCCCTATGAGCTGTCAATCCAGTCGACCTACTGGGGAAGCCGTCCCGAACTGATCGAGGTGCTCAACCTCGCTGCGCGGGGATTGCTGCGGCCCACGATCACAACTGTTCCCCTCGACCAAGCGCTGGAGGCATACCGACGGATGGAGGCGGGCACGGTGAATGGACGGACCGTCGTCATTCCCGGAGACCCCAGCACCGTTCATTGATCGCACTTTCGCTAGCAGGCTTCTTCGGCGAGAACTGACTTATTCATAACGCCGACCTTGGCTCCTCCACGAAGCAGCTCTTCAGTCCTGATCAGCTGGTTAGACCGTGACGCGATCCGGAAGCGGATCGGGAGTTCGTCGGGGTCCGAACAATGAGATACTCATCCCCTTGACCAGGCAGGTCTGTACTTAGGGCAGAGTCATGACCTCATCACTACTCGGCACCATGGCCGCTCTTCGTGTCCGCCATAGTGCCAGCACCATTGTGGCTCGACGATGACGGTGGCTGATGTGCAGCCAGATTTTCGGCCCGGCGTTTGATCCCCAGCAGCATTTTGCGTTCCATGATGAGGCTTCCCGGCTCCATAACAAGTACGCCGAATGCTCGCTGGAACCGGCCAGCTCCCGGGGTGGCGATCCGGTTTCGGCTGACCAGCCGCGTGCGGCCCGGAGTTACGGGATACAGGCAGAACGACCAAACCCAGTTCCCGTCTTCGGAATGCAACACCATCGCGTGTCTTCAGCATCTAAGACCTGCACCCGCAACCTGGGCCCCTTCTGGCCCAGCTGCTCGACGTCGCCAACCTTCCGGTCCTGGAACTGCGGCAGAATGTCATCGACACTGTGCATGTGAAGGCCGAAGAGGTTCTCAATCCAATCGTAGGTGTAGACACCTCCTTTGCCGCTGCCCATCTGCATGAGCCATGGCCAGATGCATGACTGGGGGCGCGTGCTGATCGCAGACGGCGCGGGTCGAGAGGACGTCTGGCTTGTGAAGGAGGTCGTCGCCCGGCATGGTTCGGTCGACCTCCTCTGCCCCAGCACCCCACGTCAGGCAGGGCTCGCGACCCGAGATCGAGGTAGGTCGCAGCTACGGCGGCAACGACCGCCGCCAGCGCCGACAGCCTCACTCCCCACCGATGCACAGCGAAGAATCTCACAACAACGCCGGCCTTTGCGACCTGGTCAGCTCTGTCATCGACCCAGACCCGACGTGGGCAGCCCTGACTTCCTGGTGGGCCGACGGTGATTGGGCGGATTCAAGCGATGGACGCGACAAGCTCGCTAAATCGCTCCGCTGGAGTATCCCACCCGAGGGTCTTGCGCGGGCGCTCGTTGAGCAGGGCGGCGATCTCGTCGAGGTCGTCTTGGGAGTGGACCGAGAGGTCGGTCCCCTTGGGAAGGAACTGGCGGACGAGGCCATTCCAGTTTTCGTTGGTGCCGCGCTGCCAGGGTGAGTGGGGGTCGCAGAAGTAGACCTGGATGCCGGTGGCGACCGTGAAGGCGGCGTGGGAGGCCATCTCCCTACCCTGGTCCCAGGTGATCGACCGGGCCAGGTGCTCGGGTAGGCGCACGACGTTGTCGGCCACCGCCGCGGCCACGTGCTCGGCGGTCTTGTTGTCCACCTTGATGAGCATGCCGAGACGCGTCGAGCGCTCCACCAACGTGGCCACCGCACTGGCGCCCCGTTCCCCGATGATCAGGTCGCCTTCCCAGTGGCCGGGCACCGCCCGGTCCTCGACCTCGGCGGGTCGCTCTGAGATGTTGACCATGCCCACGATCTGGCCGCGCCCCGACGACACCCGGGTCCGCGGCCGGCGACGGGCCCGACCTGAGCGCAGGCAGGCGGCCAGCTCCTTGCGCAGCTCGCCCTTGGCCTGGACGAAGATCGCCTGGTAGATGGACTCGTGGGACACCCACCACTGTGGCTGGTCAGGGTGGTCTTTGCGCAAACGCTTGGCGATCTGCTCGGGCGACCACTTCTTGGTGCGCAAGAGGGCTTGGACGTCGGTCCACAGCCACGGGCGGTCCTCGGTCCAGACGGGCCTGGGGCGAAGGGCCGACTGCGCGGCGCTCACCTCGGCCTTGGCCGCCCGGTAGTGCCCTCGCCCGCCGTTGCGGGCGATCTCGCGCCACACGGTCGAGCGGTGGCGACCGATGCGCTCAGCGATGGCCGCGTCGGACTCGCCGGTGGTGACCCCGACCCTGATCTCCTCGCGCTCGACCGCGCTCAGTAGCCCGGCGCGAACGGTGCACGGTGGTGTCATCGCCCCACCCTGGCCACGCAGGTACGTCCGGAGGGTGGATACCGCCATCCCTGCCGACGCCGCCGCCTGCTCCGGGCTCGCACCGTTCGTCAGTGCATCGAGGGCCAGCTTCACGGGCTCTTCCGGTTTCTGCGGGGTGAGCCACCTCATGCCACCACGATCGAGTCGAGCACTCTGAAGTTGGGCTTGCCGGCGTAGAGCAGAGCCCGGATGCGAAAGTTCTCGAAGTTGGTGAAGCCGAAGGCCACCCGCTTGACCCGTTTCAAGAGGTTGTTCATGCCCTCGGTCGGCCCGTTGGAGACCCTGGCGCGGTGCCAGGCCACGATGGGCTCGAACCAGTTCGACAGGGTGCGGGCCAGCGTGCGCACTTCAGGGGGAGCCGAACGCTTCGAGGCGTGCTCGATGATGTCGCGCAATAGGTCTTCGGCGACCTCGGGATCGTTGGTTTCGTAGAAGCGAGCCACGGCCTCTTTGACGCTGTAGGCGAAGGCCACCTCGCCGTCGGGATCGCCCAGGGCGAGCAGGCTCTCGAGGCGTGACGTCAGCTCGGCGTCGGCGGCGGTGGCCTTGATGACCAAGAGCTTGCGAGCCCGATAGAGCGGATCGCCTGCCCGTCCGCGATGGCCCAGGCGCTGTTGTTGGACCCGCCGGCGTGTCTGGTCGACAGCCAAGATGGCGTGGCGCATGACGTGGAAGCGGTCGATGACCCGCGTCGCTTTGGGGGTGACCACCTTGAACACGGCGCTGTAGGTCCTGCTCATGTCCAAGCAGCCGTACTCGAGGCGCTCCTTGACGTGGTGGGGCTGGCGGCGCAGCCAGCCCGCCACCGCGGTGAACTCCCTGGTGGCGAGCACATCGATCAGGGCGTGGTTAGCCACGTCACAGACCGTGGTCGACCAGGTTTTCGCCTTGAAGGGGCCCGATCGCACAAAGAGCGTCTCGTCGAGGCCAATGGCCGTGGTCTCCTTCAAGCGCTTGGTGTCGGCGGCCAAGAGGGCGGCGCCATAGATGCGCATCGCCGCGTTGACCACGTCCCAGCAGCACCCGAGCTCACGGGCCAGGTGCGAGATGGTCTCGCCCGCCCCGATCTGTTTGACCACCCACTTGGCCGCTCTCGTCGTCAACATGCAACCTTTGGCGGCGATCCGGTGGTCAGAGAGGGTGAACGAACCCTCCCCGCACTTAGGGTTGGGACAGACGAGCCGGTGCTTCTTCCAGCGGATGGTCATCGGCACCCCGCCAAAGGGCAGGTCGACATAGGAGACCACCGGGCGGTCCTTGACCCAGGCCCGGCTCCCACACTGAGGGCAGGTGGGGTCATTGACCTGTTGCTCGAGGGTGATCTCGCCGACGGGACCACGCCGGGCATAGGAGAGCACGCTGACGTCTTTGAGCCCGACGAGATGGGAGACGATCTCGTTAGGATCGACGTACACAGAGGCGTGGAGGATCTTCTTCTTTCTCACAAAAGAGAGACTGAAGCGCCTCTGTGCTTACGCGGTGGATACCACCTGATCCTCGGACCTCTTGGTCACGGAGTCGTCAGACCCCGCTAACACCGGAAGAGCCGCTTCACGACGGTGGCGGGGACGCCCTGGCTCCTCGTTGTGGCACCGACCGGCGCTCGAGACCGTGGCGCACCACGTACTTCCTCAGCGTGTTGGCCGGGACGCCGGTTACACCCTGGGTCGCCCTGTAGCTCGCCCCGGCGAGCACTGCTTCGACCGCCGTCTCGAACTCGGACGGCGTATACCTCTCTCGGCCCCTGGACATGCGACACCTCCTGGTCAGAAGCTGTCGCGGTCACCACTTGAGTCCAAGGCGACCAGACACGCCGGCGGGTCCGACGACAGCGCCTCGGCCATCGCGGACGGGCCGGCGATCCGCTCTATCGGGCTCGCAAGCTCTGGCGGCAAGCCCACAGGTAATTCGCGTGGAGCGGACGACGGGATTCGAACCCGCGACCCCAACCTTGGCAAGGTTGTGCTCTACCAGCTGAGCCACGTCCGCGTAGGCATGCCACTGTAGCAGCCGAGTCCCAGCAGCCCCCGCCAACGAACCACTGGGAGCCTCCGGCATGAGCCGGCACAACGGGCCGACTCTCCATCGAACACGTCGCCCAGAGATGCGCTGAGCTCGGTCTTGAGCCCACCTGTCACCCCAAGGGGTCCTCATGCCACCACGGCACCGGTCGATCTCGCCGATCGGCCTCCTTCAGCAAGGCGTCCAGTGCATCACGGAGCCCGGTAGCCAGCACCGTGACGTCCGGCACCAGATCCCAACAGGCGTTCACCCCGAAGTACATCGTCCCCAAGTACGAGAAAGCGGTCACGTTGACACCCACTCCCTCAATGATCGGACCGAACGGGTACATCGCCACCAACCGGCACCCAGCCAGATGCAGCGGGAAGTCTGGACCGGGGATGTTCGAGACGATGGTGTTGAACACTGGTGGAAGGTGATCGAAGGCACGGAGGTTGCTCACCAACTTTGACGCCCTGGTGGCGAACATCGGTGCGATCGCCTGTGCCCAGGACGAGAACACTTCCGACCCGACGGTCTGCTCCTGCTCCTTGGCCCACACAGCTCCATCGCTGATCAGGCCCAGGCGAGCTGCCGGATCTTCCACCCCCGTCGCCAGCGAGACCAGCATGGCCGACACCCGGTTGCCCAACACGTCCCGCTCATCGTCCGGCCGCACCGATACCGGGACCATCGCCACCAGTGACGATTCGAGCTCCTCGTCCCGCTGCGCGAAGAAATCTCGTAGGGCACCGGCCACCATGGCCAACGCCACATCATTTACCGTGCCCCCCAACACGTCCTTCACCCGCTTCACCTCGGCCAACGGCACTTCGGTGAACGCCACTCGCCGATGCGGCGAGATGGACCGGTTGATCGACGTTCGTGGTGCCTCGAACGGAGACGGCGGCAACGTTCCAACCACCGACCGGTTCCAACTGGTCAACCTCCTGATCGACTGCACCGTCCGTCTCGCCGTCCGCGCCACCAACTCCCCCTGAGTCGGCAGCCCACTCAGAGCGTTCCGAACCTGGTCGACATCGCCAGGGACCGGCTCTGGAGACCACTCCTCCGCCGGAGCCACTATCGGGTCAGCGTCCTTCGACAGGTCGAAGAAGTGGGCCATGAGCTCTGCCCCCGACACGCCGTCGATGATGGCGTGGTGGACCTTCGTGACCATGGCTATGTGCCCGTGCTCCAGACCTTCCACGACGTGAAACTCCCAGAGCGGACGCCTGCGATCGAGCGGTCTGCCCACCAGATCGCCAACCAGCGCCGCCAGCTCGGCCGGCCCTCCTGGTCGTGGCAGGCTGACCCGACGCACGTGGTAGTCGACGTCGAAGTCGGGGTCGTCCACCAGCAGCGGATGGTGCAGACCGAACGGCACCTCGACCACCCGTTGACGGAACGGTTCCACCAGGTGCACTCGCTCGGCCACCGCGTCCCGGATCCTCGGAAAGCCAGTACCGGTGGGCATGTCACCAGGATCCAGAACCTGCACCCCGGCAATGTGCAGGTGAGTGGTCGGCGATTCGAACGCCAGGAACGCCCCATCCAGTCCTTGTATCCGGCGCATGCTTCCCACCCTCGTCGGTCCCCTGACGCCCTAGCGCCTCAACGCCCTGTCGACCCGAAGCCGCCGAGACCCCGTTCGCTCGCAGGCAGCTCGGCCACCTCTACGAACTCCGCCCACTCCACCTGCTGTATGACCAACTGGGCGATCCGGTCACCCCGCTGCACCACATAGGCGGTGTCCGGATCGGTGTTCACCAGCAACACAGCCAGCTCGTCCCGATAACCCGAGTCGATCAGCCCAGGGGTGTTCAGGCAGGTCACACCGTGACGCATGGCCAGACCGCTGCGGGGTTGCACGAAGCCGGCATAGCCCGGCGGGATGGCGAGAGCGATACCGGTGGGGACCACCGCCCTTCCCCCACCTGGAGCCAACGTCACTCCGGTGCGAGCAACCAGGTCGGCGCCGGCGTCCCCCGCCTTGGCATATGCCGGAAGCGGGAGATCGGGGTCGAGCCGGACTACTTCGAGCCGGACCGACTCCCGAAGGTCACCGACCGATGCAAGCACATCCCTTTGACTCGACAACGCCAACCTCCTCCTGTATTCGCTTCGAACGACGCTACTGGCTGGTGGTTCGGGTCGCCGAGCCGACGGTTCAGGCCGCTGAGCCAGTAGTTCGGACCGCCCGACCCTAAAGGTCCGGCGAGTTGGGAAGTCCGGGTCCAGCGTGCCTGGCATACGACCCCGCAGCCACCGAGCTTTGATGAGTCGCCTGCAGCCGCTAGCGTCCTCCCGTGCTCGTATGGATGGACCTAGAGATGACTGGCCTGGACCCTGGCCGCCATGTCATCGTCGAGATTGCCACCCTGATCACCGACGATGAGTTGAACATCGTGGCCGAGGGGCCCGATCTGGTGGTGGCCACCCCCGCAACCGCACTGGCCGAGATGGACAGCTTCGTCCGCACGATGCACACCTCGAGTGGCCTCTTGGCCGAGATCGATGCGTCGACGCTGTCCCTGGCCGACGCCGGGGCGGCCACCCTCGAATTCATCCGTCAGCACGTGCCCAAACCCCGCACTGTGCCTTTGGCCGGCAATTCGATCGGTACCGACCGTCGTTTCCTGGCGGCCCAACTACCGGATATCGAGGAGTACCTGCACTACCGTTCGATAGACGTGTCCACCATCAAGGAACTGTGCACTCGCTGGTACCCGGACGCACTGGCTGCCGCACCGACGAAGGCCGGTGGACATCGAGCAATGGACGACATCAGAGAGAGCGTGGCTGAGCTGGTCTACTACCGGTCTGCCGTGTTCCGTTCGACGACGGGGGCCGTCGAGCCCAGTTGAAAGGAGCATGCATGGCTGATCCAGCCAATGCTGCCGGTAAACCCGACGCGCCCCACAAAGTCAGTACGACCGACGAGCCCAACCAGACAGTGCCCGACTCCGAACCCGTGCTCTCCTTCCAAGAAGCCACCGCCAGGCTGACCGCACCTGGACAGACCTTCGAGATGGAGCAGACAGAGATCCGAGGTATCCCCACCCGCATCTGGAAGAACGCCCCGCCCAGCCTTCGCAGCGTGCTCGAGCTCACACGGGACCACGGCGACCAGGACTTCCTCATTTACGAAGAAGAGCGGCTGACGTTCTCCGAGCACTTCCGGGCTGTCGCCACCCTCGGCCACCAACTGATCGAACGGTTCGGGATCAAGAAGGGCGACCGGGTGGCCATCGCCATGCGCAACCTGCCCGAGTGGGTCATCGCCTTCTGGGCATCGGTGTCCATCGGAGCGATCGTGGTGCCACTGAACGCCTGGTGGACGGGGGCCGAGCTCATCTACGGACTGAGCGACTCCGGTGCTGCCGTGCTCTTTGTCGACAACGAACGCGAGGCCCGGATCCGCCCACACCTCAGTGAGCTGCCCTTCTTGCGAACCGTGGTGGTGGCGTCCGAGAACCGCAACCAGCAGCCCACCGGTGCAGGTTCGCCGCCGACCACGCCGCCGACCACGCCGCCGACCACGCCGTCACATCGAGGTCCAGCAGCGTGGGTCGACACCCTGTCCTTTGCCGAAGCCATGGGAGACACCCGCAGGGACGATCTGCCCGAGGTGACGATCGAGCCTGACGATATCGCCACCATCTTCTACACCTCAGGGACCACCGGCCGGCCCAGGGGGGCGGTGGGAACCCATCGAAACTCGTGCTCCAACCTCATGAATCTCTACTTCATCATCACGCAGGGGTCGCTTCGCAACACCGGCGGTCTGAGCGCCATGGAAGACGGGATCCAACTCGCCAACCTGCTCTCGGTACCGCTCTTCCACGGCACCGGCTGCCACGCCATCTTGGTGCCGTACACCCTGGTCGGCGGGAAGATGGTGATGATGCACCACTTCGACCCGGAGCGGGCGCTGGAGCTGATCGAACGGGAAGGGATCACCGGCTTCGGGGGTATCGCTGCCATGGTGATGCAGGTCATCGACTCCCCCGACTTCTCGAAGCGGGACACCTCGTCGATCCGGAACATCTCGTACGGGGGATCCCCGACGCCGCCGGACCTGGTACAGCGGATCAAGGAGCATTTCCCGGTAGGAGCGCCTTCCAACGGGTACGGGCTCGCCGAGACATCCGCCATCACCACGATGAACATCGGTGACGACTACGTCCGGAAGCCGAGCAGCGTCGGTCCGCCGGCACCGGTGTGCGACGTCGCCATCGTCCCCGAGGAGCACGAAGGCGCCGAGCCTCCTGCTTCGGGCATCGACCCCGATCCAGAGCAGATCGGCGAGCTGTGGATCAGGGGTCCCAACGTGGTCCGTGGCTACTGGCATCGAGATGAGGACACGACACGGACCTTCACGGCCGGATGGCTGCACACCGGTGACGTGGCTCGTATCGACGAGGAGGGGTTCGTCTACATCGTCGACCGGGCCAAGGACGTGATCATCCGGGGCGGCGAGAACGTGTACTGCGTCGAGGTGGAAGCTGCGCTGTTCGAACACCCTGCCGTCGCCGAGTGTGCTGTGATCGGGGTCCCCCACCCCGTGCTGGGTGAAGAGGTGGGTGCGGTCGTCGTCCTCAGATCCGGTCACGACGTGGCCGTGGACGAGCTGGGCCGTCATGTCAACGAACGGGTGGCCGCCTTCAACGTCCCCACCCGCTTCTGGTACCGGAACGAACCGCTTCCTCGGAACCCTGCCGGAAAGGTGATGAAGCGTGCCATCCGAGACGAGCTGCTCAAGAACCCGCCGACACCGACACCCCGCCCCTAGGGCGAGAGGACGGCCCGGGTCGCATCGACATCTCGGTTCATCTGGGTGACCAGCTCGGCCATCGAGTCGAACCGCAGCTCGTCACGGAGCCGGGTGACGAAGGACACCCGACCTTCCTCGTCGTAGAGGTCTCCGTCGAAATCGAGCAGGAACGCCTCGACCAGCAGACGGCCTTCGTCGTAGAAAGTGGGACGGGTACCGACCGAGATCGCTGTGGGCCAACGGGAGCCGTTCGGTCGGTCGTACCATCCGGCGTAGATCCCGGCGGCAGGCAGGGCGATACCCGCAGGAACGTCGACGTTGGCCGTGGGGAACCCGAGCTCGGCACCGCCTCGGGCGTCACCGTGGACCACCGTGCCGCGTACCTGGTGAGATCGGCCCAGCAATACCGCTGCTTCGGCCACCTTGCCCTCGGCGACCAGCGCCCGGATACGGGTGGAAGAGATCGCCCCGGTCCCGTCGGTGGCGTCGCTCGCCATGGCCAGCGACACACCCTCCACCGTGAACCCGTCGACGGCGCCCAGCTCCCGCAACAAGGTGATGTTTCCCTTCCGCCCGTGTCCGAAGTGGAAGTCCTCCCCCACCACCACCCGCCGGGCCCCTACCGTCCGAACCAGTATCTCCCGAACGAAATCCTCGGCCGACTCGTTGGCCCGCTCTTCGTCGAAAGGGACGACCACCGTCCGGTCCACACCGGCAGCTTCGAGCAGCTCGAGCTTCTGGGCCAGATCGCACAGCAGCAGCGGAGCCGAGTCCGGTCGCACCACGGTGGCCGGATGACGGTCGAAGGTCACCACCACCGTGGTCAGGCCGTCCGGCTTCGCCCGAGCGCGAAGCTCTGCCAGCAACGCTTGATGCCCGATATGCACACCGTCGTATGCGCCGATGGTCACCGCTGAGCCTCTGGCCGGGGGCGTGCTCGTCGTCGGGTCGGTGACGATCTCCATCATCGGTCGAGGCTACCGGTCGAGCAGCACTCGACATCAGACGGGACCACCAGACACCCACCACGGCCAAGGTCACAACCAAGGCCACCAGGGCCAGGACGGATACGGTCAGAGCTGCCAGAGCCAAGGAACGGGGTCATCCGGCGCTCACCAGCACCACTGCCGGCCGGATCCGATCGGTCTCGGTGGCCTCGTACACGGCCAACAGCTGGCCGCCCTGGTCCACCAGGCCCCACGGACCGTCCCCGCTGACTCCCACCGACACCCGGTCGAGAGCCAGGCCCCTGGTGATCAGCTTGGCCACCTCGGTGCTCACCTCGACCTGGTCGAGATCCCGGAGCGCCTGGGCCGCCGACAGCACGACGACCGGGCTCAGCTCGTCGACCGTTCGGGCTTCGTCCACCGAGAGCGACCCGATGCGAGTTCGGCGGAGGTTCCGGAGGTGGGCACCGCCACCCAGCGCCGCGCCGAGATCGGCTGCCAGCACCCGAACGTAGGTACCCGATGAGCACTCGACCTCAATACGAAAGACGCCGGACTGCGGTGTAGCGCTCACGTCGAAGCGGTACACGGTAACCGGCCGAGGGGTCCGCTCCACCTCAATGCCCTGACGGGCCAGGGTGTGCAGTCGCTTCCCGCCGACCTTCACCGCCGAGACCATCGGCGGGATCTGCTCGATCTCCCCGGTGAGCTCGGCGGCAGCGTCACACATCTGGGCCAACGTGACCCCTGACATGTCCCAGGTCCCGGTGACCTCCCCGGCGGCATCGAGGGTCGAGGTGGCTGTTCCCAGGACCACCTCGGCCTCATAGGTCTTGGGGAGCGCGGTGAGGAACCGGAGCAGCCGAGTGACCCGGCCGAGACCCACGAGCAGGACACCGGTGGCATCAGGGTCGAGGGTGCCGGCATGGCCGACCCGACGTTGTCCAAAGATCCGTCGGCAACGGGCCACCACGTCGTGGGAGGTCCACTCCGCCTCCTTGTCCACGACGACCAGACCGGTCACGCCATCGGCGCTCATCGCTCGAGGTGGTCCTTGTCGTGCCCACCATCCGGCTGCTGCCTGTCGTCGGTCTGCTCGCCGCTCCCCTTGCTCTCACCGTCGGGCCGCTCGCCCGTCCCCTCGCCACCGGGTCGCTCGCCCTCGTTGCCGTGCTGCTGCTCGCTGTCGTGGATACGGCGAAGCACGTCCTCCACCCGGCTCCCGGCAATGACTGCCGGGTCGACCTCGAAGCTGAGCGACGGCGTGCGCTTCATCCGCACCTGGCGCCCCATGGACCGTTGCAGCTGTACCCGGCGCTCGCCCAACGCTTCCGCTGCGTCATCGGACATCGAGCTCAGGAACACTGTGGCATTGCGCAGGTCCGGAGCCGTGTCCACCGACGTAATGGTCACCAGACGGAGGCGCTCGTCGGCATCGGCCAACCGCTCGAGCTCCTCGGCCAGGATCTGGCGCAGCACCTGGTTGACGCGTAACGACCTTGCATAGGGCGCTACACCTCGATTGTCACGACGGCGACCAGGCATCAGCTTTTTCGTCTCCGCTCCAGGCCTCGAGTCTCGATTCTGCGTGGCCCCTCTGGATCGTCAGGTCCGGGGGATCTCGCGCTCTTCGTAGGTCTCGATGACGTCACCGTTCTTCAGGTCCTGATAGTCGGAGAGCCCGATACCGCACTCGAACCCGGCTGCCACCTCACGGGCGTCATCCTTGAACCGTCGCAGCGATGTGATCGAGCCCTTCCAGATCACTACACCCTCACGCAGGAACCGAACTTTCGAGCCGCGAGTGATAACACCCTCTCGGACGTAGCAGCCGGCGATGGCGCCCACCCGTGGGACCCGGAAGACTTCCCGGACCTCTGCTTCACCGGTGACGATCTCCTCGAAGACCGGAGCCAACAACCCGAGCATGGCTGCCTGGAGATCTTCGAGCAGCTTGTAGATGATCTCGTAGGTACGGATCTCGACGTTGGACTTCTCAGCCTGTTCACGGGCCCGGCGGTCGGGACGGACGTTGAACCCGATGATGGTGGCGTTCGATGCCTGTGCTGTCTGTACGTCGTTCTCGGTGATACCGCCTACGCCCCGCTGCACGAAGCTGAGCTTGACGTCTTCGCGTTCAAGTTTCCGGAGGCTCTCGGTGATCGCCTCCAGCGAACCCTGGACGTCGGCCTTGAGGATGACGTTGAGGGTGGCTGTCTCGCCACGCTGGATCTGCTCGAAGAGGTCCTCCAACTTGGCCCCACCCAGCGCCGACGCGGCAGCAGGCACATGGCCGGCCACCCGGTAGCGGTGGGCGCGGGCCTCGCCGATGGTCCGAGCCTGCGCCAGCTCGGGGGCCACCCGAAGCTCGTCGCCGGCGTTCGGGGGCTCCGAGAACCCGAGCACCTGTACCGGTGTCGACGGCGGCGCTTCCTTGATCTGATCGCCATGATCGTCAACCAGCGCCTTCACCTTGCCCCATGCCGCCCCGGCCACGATGGGATCGCCTACCCGCAGGGTGCCGCGTTCGACGATGACCGATGCCACCGGGCCCCGGCCCACCTCGAGCTCGGCTTCGATGACAAAACCGCGAGCTGGGCCCTCGGGACTGGCCACCAGCTCCTCGACCTCGGCCACTAGGAGGACCTGCTCCAGCAGGTCCTCGATGCCCAGGTTCTGGAGTGCAGAGACCTCGACGGTGATGGTGTCGCCACCCCACGCCTCGGGCACCAGCCCGTGCTCGGAGACCTGCTGCAGCACCCGGTTGGGATCGGCCTCTTCCCGGTCGATCTTGTTCACGGCCACGATGATCGGCACCTCGGCCGCCTTGGCGTGGTTGATCGCCTCGATGGTCTGGGGCATCACGCCGTCGTCGGCTGCCACCACGAGAACCACGATGTCGGTCACCTCGGCCCCGCGTGCCCGCATGGCAGTGAACGCCTCGTGGCCCGGCGTGTCGATGAAGGTGATCGCCTTACCGTTGTGCTCCACTTGGTAGGCGCCGATGTGCTGGGTGATGCCACCGGCCTCGCCGGCTACCACGTTGGCCGAGCGGATCCGATCGAGGAGCAGCGTCTTCCCGTGGTCGACGTGGCCCATGACGGTGACCACAGGCGGCCGGGGACGGAGATCCGCCTCGTCCTCCTCGTCGTCCTCCTCATCGAAGTACTTGGCCAGGAGCTCGGCCTCACGCTCCTCGCCGGGATCGACCAGACGGACCGTGGCCCCCAGCTCGGCAGCGAACAGCTCGATCATGTCGTCGGTCAACGACTGGGTCGCCGTGACCATCTCACCCTGTAAGAGCAGGAAGCGGATGACGTCGCCGGCCGATCGGTTCAGCTTGGGGCCGAGATCTCGTGCCGTGGAGCCTCGCTCCACGATGACCTCGGTGTCCGGCACCGGTGCGGTCGACGGCGTGTAGGCGGTGAGCTGGGTCGGCTCGAGCTCCTCGAGGTTCCGACGACGACGGCGAGGCCGCCGCTGGTTGGGACGACCTCGACCCACACCGGGGCCGCCACGCCCTGGAGGACCACCAGGGCCACCGCCGGGACCACCAGGGCCACCGCCGGGACGACCGCCACTGAAACCACCGCCGCCTCCAGGACGGCCGCCGCCGTAACCACCGCCGCCACCTCCCCCGGGACGGCTTGCTCCGCCGCCACCGCCGGGACCGCTGGGACGGCTGGTGAAACCACCGGGACGACCGGTACCGCCGGGACGACCAGGCGCCGGTGCAGAACGCCGACCACCGGCACCAGGTGGTGGTGGGATCGGTCGGCCGCTCACTGAACGAGGAGGGCCACCGGGCGGCGGCGGGATCGGCTTGCCACTGTGGCCGGTGGGCGGCTTCGCCGGGGCGGAGCCGGTCGGTGGTGTGGGAGGTGCTGGTGTTGGCGTTGCGGCAGCCGGTGCTGGTGCAGAGGCCGGAGCGCTCGTCGACGCCCGTGCCGCTGGGACCACGGGGGCAGCCGGTGCTGGTGCCGGCGGCGCAGGAGGAGCCGGAGCCTGGGGTGTCGAGGCAGGAGCAGCAGGAGCCGGAGCGGCTGGCGGCGCTGTTGGTGCCGACGCTGCCGGTGCCGACGCCGCTGGCGCTGGCGCTGCCGGTGCCGGTGCCGGTGATGCCGCTGGCGCGCTCGGAGCTGCCGCCGGGCTCGAGCCCGACCGCACCAGCCCTGGGCTCTGCGACCCTGGCTGCTCGGAGACGGGACGGCTGGTGACCAACCGGGCGCCGGAGCGCTTGATCGGAGTAGGCGACGGTGGCTCGCCGGACTCGGCCGGAGCGTCATCTGTCGTTCTGGTGACAGCGGGAGCCGGCGGCGGAGGTGCGTCGTCACCCAACTTCGACGGTGTGAGATCGGGCTTCTCGCTCGGAGCCGCTGCCTTCTTCGCAGCTGCCTTCTTGGCCGGTGCCTTCTTCGCTGCCGCCTTCTTGGCCGGCGCCGCAGGCTCTTCCGGTTGCACCGGACGACGAAGACCCTCACGATCGGCCTTTCGGCGGGCGCGGTCCGCTTGGGCGTCCTCGATGGACGACGAGTGGCTCTTGACACCCATCCCCAGAGAGAGGCAGAGGTCAAGAGCCTCTTTGTTGGTCAGGCCGAGCTCATGGGCCAGCTCGTAGACGCGGATCTTCTTCGGCAACGGCTCCTACTGTCCTTCGTTCACTTCGCATTCGTCGACTCGCACATGCGAGCCTCTATCCTCGCACATCACAGGGCCTGGTCCCCCTTCGACGGGTCAGAGGCCCTCTCGCACCCGCTCCACCTGCTCTGGAGCCACGGGGCCCCGAAGAGCCCGTGATATCGCATCTCGGCGCACGACGAGATCGACGCACGAGGGCGATGCACGGCACAACCATGCCCCACGACCCGGTGCATCCCGCCCGACAACCAGTGAGCCATCCGAAAGCCGGGTCAACCGCACCAGCTGGTCAGGCGTTGCAGTGCGCCGGCAGCCGATGCAGGTGCGAGTCGGCGCTATGCCGAGCTCTCCTCCGCCAGGGTGCCGGCGTCGGTGCTCGCCTCCACCTCCGAGCCACCCGCATCCGGCGGCGCTTCTCCGGCTTCCGGCGCCTCGGTGGCTTCTTCCACCGCTGCTCCGTCTACCGCCGTAGCCCCTGCAGCAGCACCGTTGACGGCCTCTGTCTGCCCACCGTCAGCGCTGTCCTCTGGAGCAGCTTCGTCGCTGCCACCCTCGGCCCCTTCCGACCACTGGGTGGCCGAGAGGGCCTCGCCACCCTCGGCAGGCTGCCAGACCATCTCCCCGGCGTCGTTCTGGACCCACTCGCCCTGGGCCCACTCCTCACCGGTGTACCCGGCCTCCTCTTCGGCCAGCTGGGTCTCACTCTTGATATCGATCCTCCACCCGGTCAGACGGGCGGCAAGACGGGCGTTCTGCCCCTCCTTGCCGATGGCCAACGACAGCTGGTAGTCGCTGACGATGACCGTGGCCGTCCCCGTCTCGTCGTCGAGACGGACCTCACGCACCCGGGCCGGAGCCAGCGCGCTCTGGATCAGCTCCACGGGATCGTCGGAGTACGGCACCACGTCGACCCGCTCCCCACGGAGCTCGTTGGTGACCATGCGAACGCGCGAGCCGCGGGCACCAACACAAGCACCGACCGGATCCACATTCGGATCGTTGGACCACACCGCGATCTTCGTCCGGTGCCCGGGCTCACGAGCCGCCGCCTTGATCTCGACGGCGCCGGACGAGATCTCCGGGACCTCCAGCTCGAACAGCCGTTTGATGAGACCCGGATGGCTCCGGCTGACCACGATCTGCGGGCCCTTGGTCGTCTTGCGGACCTCGACGATGTACGCCTTCAACCGGGCGCCGTGCTCGTAGCGCTCGTACGAAACCTGCTCGGCCTGGGGCAGCAGCGCTTCGACCTTGCCCAGGTCGAGAAGGGTGTAACGGTTATCGGTCTGCTGCACGATCCCGGTGACGATGTCACCTTCGCGCCCGGCGTACTCCTCGTACTTCAGGTCACGCTCCACTTCTCGGATCCGCTGCAAGATGACCTGCTTGGCCGTCTGCGCCGCGATCCGCCCGAAGTCGTCAGGCGTGTCGTCCCACTCCCGGGTGACGTTGCCGTCCTCGTCGAGCTCCTGTCCGTAGACGCGGATCTCACCCGACTCGGGGTCGATGGTGACCACCGCCTCCTCCGCCGCCTCCGGGGTGCGCTTGTACGCCGCCACCAGGGCGTTGGCCAGAGCATCCAGGAGTGTCTCGACCGAGATGCCCTTATCGCGCGCGATCTGGCCCAGGGCATCGAGGAACTCGAAGTTCGTCTTGCTCATGGCGTCGTGACCTGCTTCCTCTTCTGCGTGGACCGGGCGGGTGCGCTGTGCTGACCGCCGGTGGAGTGCCTGTCGGCGGCAGAGCTCTGCTGCCGCCCGCTCTTCGGTCGGGGGGCCGGGCCCCACTCGAACACGGTGCGGGCCCGGTCGATGTCGGAGTACGCCAGCCGCATGCCCTCGGACGAGTCGTCTTCGACCCGCAGCACGAGGCCGTCCTCGTCGCTGGCCACCAGCGTGCCGGTCAGCCGGCGATCACCGGGAACCTGCGGACGGGTCTTGACCGTGATCTGCTCGCCCACGGCCCGGGCGAAGTGGGCCGGCGTCCGCAGGGTGCGCTCCACCCCGGGGCTCGACACCTCGAGCGTGTAGCGGCCAGGAACCGGATCGTGCTCGTCGAGCACGGCGGAGATCGCCCGGTTGGCCTCGGTGAGGGCATCCAGATCGACACCGCCGACACGGTCGATGGTGACCAGCACCACCCCGGACCGGATCTCGACGTCGATCAGCTCCAGAGAGGAGCCGGACAGGACGGGCTCGAGAAGGGGCCATAGGTCACAAGCAGCCATTCTGGTCCCTCCTCTCTCCGATCCGGTCCGTGTGTCATGTCTCTCGTCTCCGCCCTCCGAGTGGAGCGAGAGCACCCGCAGAAAGCAAAAGCGTGGGCGTTCTGCCCACGCTTCCTCAGCGTCAACTCCACTTCGACTGAACGGCAGGAGATGAGTATAGCAGCGCTCCCCGTTTTCTGTTTGGCCCTCTGGTGTGGACAACCCGCCACAGACGACCTATCGGCTCCTCTGGACCGTCCCCCGACCGAAGACCAAGCGGCCGAAAGGCCGCCTTGCGAGCTCAGTACGAGCGAGCCACGACGGCAGACAGCGACGCCTCGTCGTCAAGCCCGTCGTCCCCGGTCGGCTGCAGGCACCGCACGCTCACGGCGTCGGCAGCGAGGGTGGTCTCTCCTTCTTCTCCCAGTATCGACCATGGGATCCGGGCGAACCCGGTGGAGGCCGCCTCGGCCGCCTCGGCCACCGTGGACACGTCTACTGTCCGGGCCTGGCGGAACGCCAGGGCCTCGGCCCGCAACTCGTCACCGGCGGCGGCCAGCACGCCGGTGACCGTCGACGCTGCCGCCGAGACTGTCACGGTGGCCTTGGTCCGGGTGTGCCGGGTCACCACGGTCATCTTTCCCTCGGCCAGGTCGCGGGGACCGACCTCGACCCGTACGGGCACCCCCTTCAGCTCCCAGTCCACCGACCGGCGACCGAAGGACGTGTCCACCCGGTCGTCGAGCCGCGCCCGGTGGCCGGCCGCCTGCAACGTGGCCGTCAAGGCCTGGGCCGCACTGCGGACCTCGGGCTCGTCCCGGACCAGCAGCACCACCACCTCCACAGGGGCCAGGGCCGGGGGCAGCCGCAGGCCGGCGTCGTCGCCGTGGGCCATGATGAGCGCCCCGATCAGCCGGGTCGACACCCCCCACGAGGTCTGCCAGACGTACTCGAGCGCACCCTCCTCGCTGGTGAACTGGATGTTGAACGCCCGGGCGAAGTTCTGGCCCAGCTCGTGGCTGGTGCCCATCTGCAGCGCCTTCCCGTCGCCCATCATCCCCTCGCACGTCCACGTGCGGATAGCACCGGCGAACCGCTCCCGGGCCGTCTTCTGGCCGGTGAGCACGGGGATGCCGGCCACCTCCGTCATGGTGTCGATGTACACGTCACGCAGGATCTGCAGAGCGTAGGCACGGGCGTCGGCCTCGGTGGCGTGGGCAGTGTGGCCCTCCTGCCACAAGAACTCGCTGGTGCGCAGGAAGAGACGGGGACGCAGCTCCCAGCGGACGACGTTGGCCCACTGGTTGACCAGCAGCGGGAGGTCGCGGTAGCTCTGGACCCACTTGGCGAAGTAGCTGTTGATGACGGTCTCGCTGGTGGGGCGAACCACCACCGGCTCCTCCAGCTCGCGGCCGCCGCCGTGGGTGACCACGGCCAGCTCGGGGCTGAACCCTTCGACGTGGTCGGCCTCCAACCGGAGGTAGGACTCGGGGATGAAGAGCGGGAAGTAGGCGTTCTCGGCCCCGGCTGCCTTGATGCGGGTATCCAGAGCGGCCTGGAGCCGCTCCCAGATGGCGTAGCCCCAGGGGCGGATGACCATGGTGCCCCGCACCGGGCCGTTGTCGGCCAGCTCAGCTCGGGCGATGACCTCCTGGTACCAACGGGGGAAGTCCTCGTCCCGGGGGGTGAGCGCCCCCTTGGCCCCTTTGGCCCCCTTGGGAGCGGGGACGTCACGGACAGCAGGGGAAGGGGGCATGGATGCGTAGGATACCGGCGCCGCAGGGACAGCTACAGCGTTGGGTCCTCGCCGAACTTCTTCCTGATGAGCTCGACCTTGCTCTCCGACGCGTTGGCATCGGCACCCTTGGCCTCCAGTAGGTCACGGCGGTCCGCTTCGGCTTCGGCTTCGGCGCCGGCATCGGCGAGGGCCAACCGGGCCTCGACCCCCTCTGCCACCAACTGCTCCGCCTCGGCCACCAACGCCTCGACCATCTCGGCCTCGGGAACGACCCGGATGATCTTGCCCTTGATGAACAGGTGCCCCCGACGCTTCCCGGCAGCGATGCCGAGATCGGCCTCCCGGGCCTCACCCGGGCCGTTGACCACACACCCCATCACGGCCACCTGGATCGGGAGGTTCCGGTTCTCGAGCGCCTCCTGGGCTGCCTTGGCCACAGCGATCACGTCGATCTCGGCCCGACCGCAGCTGGGACAGGCGATGAGGTCCAGTCCCTTGCGCTCACGGAGCCCGAGGGCCTCGAGGAGCTGACGACCGGCACGGGCCTCTTCCACCGGATCGGCGGTGAGCGAGTAGCGAATGGTGTCCCCGATGCCCTCGGCCAACAGGGTGGCGATGCCGGCGGTGCCCTTGAGCAGCCCGGCCGGAGGCGGACCTGCCTCGGTGACCCCCAGGTGCAGCGGGTGGTCGAACGTGTCTGCGGCCAGCCGGTACGACTCGATCATCAGGGGAACCGACGAAGCCTTCACCGAGATCTTCACGTCGTTAAAACCGACCTCGGCGAAGTAGGCCAGCTCCATGCGGGCCGACTCCACCAGTGCTTCGGGTGTTGCCCCACCGAACCGCTTGTACAGGTCGGGATGGAGCGACCCGGCGTTCACGCCGATCCGGATGGGAACGCCCCGGTCCTTGGCCTCCGCCGCCACCTCCTTGATCTCGTGCGCCTTGCGAAGGTTGCCTGGGTTGAGACGGAGCCCCTGAACCCCGGCCTCGAGGGCGGCGAGGGCCATCTCGTGGTGGAAGTGGATGTCGGCCACGATCGGCACGGGTGAACGGGGCACGATCCGAGCCAGGCTCTCGGCCGCCGCCTCCTCGTTGCACGTGCACCGCACGATGTCCGCACCAGCAGCCGCCAACGCGTAGATCTGGGAGAGCGTGGCCTCGGTGTCGGCGGTCTTCGTGGTGGTCATCGACTGAACGGTGACCGGCGCTCCCCCACCGATGGGTACGGCACCCACATGGATCTGTCGGGTCGAGCGACGCTCGGTGGTCGTCCAGGCAGTTCGTCCCATACCGCTCATGCTACGGCTCGCAGAGGCCCGTCGAACAGCAACGGGGAGCGGACGAAGCCGGTCAGCCGAACGGGTTGGACATGGGGTGGGCCAGGTCCACCGCCAACGAGGTGACGAACAGCACGCCCAGGAAGGCCAGGAACACGTAGGCGAACGGCAGGAGCTTGGCCGCGTCGGCGTGGTACATGGGCCGACCTCGCCGGCTCCGGATCCGTTCGTAGACGGCGATCACCACGTGGCCGCCGTCGAGGGGGAGCATGGGGAAGAGGTTGAACACGCCCACGAACAGGTTGATCGAGATCAGCACCAACAGCAGGTCCCCGATCCCGGCCTGGGCAGCCTGATCGGCGATCTGCACCGCCCCGACGATCGACGAGACCCTGGTGCCGTTGGCAGCGGCCTGGTTGGCGGCCTTGGCGCTGGTGACCTGGTCGAACCGGTTCACCACCTGGTGGGGCGTGAAGAGGTGGTACACGCCGAGGATCGTCTGCCAGGTGAACGTCCCCAGGTCGACCACCCCCGTCCCCACGGCACGAACCGGGCTCTCCGTGGCGGTGGGCTCGCCCACCGTTACCCCGATGATCCCGTCGGGTTTCGATCCGGACGGCGCCGACGTCCCCTGCTCGTGGTGGACACGGCCGTTGGTCGGCGTCACCGTGACCGTCTGTTGGTGCCCGTCCCGGTCGACGACCATGGTGATCGGGTGATCCGGGTTCTTCTTGATGGTGTCGGTCAGGACGTCGAGGTTTCCGCCGACCCGCTTCCCGTCGACCGACACCACAACGTCCCCTGCTCGTAAGCCACCGGCACGGGCAGGGTTGGCCACACCGGAGATGGGGGTGAACCCGGCGATCTCGGTCTGGCCGGGCTGGCCCACTCCCACGAAGGACAGCAGCGCCCACAACAGCACGAACGCCATGATGAAGTGCATGGTCGAGCCGGCGATGGCAACCAGGAAGCGGTACCGGAACGGCTGCTGGCGGTAGGAGCGGGGCTCGTCGACCGGGTCAACCTCCTCGAGGTTGGTCATCCCCGGGATCTTCACGTAGCCGCCGGCAGGAATGGCCTTGACGCCGTACTCGGTCTCGCCGCGATGAACGGACCAGAGGCGGGGGCCGAAGCCCACGAAGTACTCGGTCACCTTCATGCGACCGAACTTGGCCGCCAACAGGTGGCCCAGCTCGTGGATCATCACCATGAGGATGAGGGCAACGATCACGATCAACAGGTCCATCGACCTGGTGACGGCGGCGATGACCACGACGGCTGCAATGACCACGACCATCTCGATGGCGGCCCGACGAGGTGACTTCACCCGTTCGGGATACCCGCCACCCCACGGGAGGTCATGGTCGGTCGGCGGCGTTGGCGGTAAGGGTGGGACGGCCGATGGCTGGAGGGGCGGTGGGCTTTCCTGGGTGGGCGGAGCGTCAGAGGTGGCGCTCACGCCGCCCGCTCCGCACCGGCCACCACGCGCTCGGCCACGCGGCGAGCACTGGCGTCGGCGTGGAGGACGTCGTCCACCGTCAGCTCGATCGACCCGGGATCGTCGTATGCGTCGAGAGTGCCCAACGCCACAGCGGCGATGGCAGACCAACCGATACGACCGTCGAGGAACGCGGCCACGGCCACCTCGTTGGCGGCGTTGAGCCACGCCGGTGCCAACCCACCCGTTCGGCCGGCTCGGTAGGCGAGGTCGAGACACGGGAACACCGCCCGGTCAGGCTCTTCGAACTCGAGAAGCGACAGCGCCTTCCAGTCGATGGCTCCGAAGGGAACCGGGAGCCGTTCGGGGTACGCGAGGGCGTAACCGATGGGCAGGCGCATGTCGGGCTGGGACAGCTGGGCCATCACCGCTCCGTCGGTGAACTCCACCATCGAGTGGACGACCGACTGCGGATGGACGACGACGTCGATGCGGTCGAAAGGGATGTCGAACAGCTCATGGGCCTCGATGACCTCGAGCCCCTTGTTCATCAACGTCGACGAGTCCACCGTGATCTTCGGGCCCATCGACCAGGTGGGATGGGCAAGCGCCTCGTCCACGCCCACGTTGGCCAGATCCTCGCTGGTCCGACCCCGGAAAGGGCCACCCGAAGCAGTGACCAGCAGTCGGGCCACCCCGTCACCGGGACCAGGACCGGCTTCGCTAGAACTGTCAGGGCCGCCACGATTGGCAGCCCGGAGGCACTGGTGGAGCGCGCAATGCTCCGAGTCCACCGGAACGATCTCGGCCCCGGGGACCTGACGTGCACGACGCACCACCGGTGCACCGGCGATGATCGACTCCTTGTTGGCCAGGGCGAGCCTGCGGCCTGCGTTCAAAGCGGCCAGCGTCACGGTGAGGCCGGCGAACCCGACCACTCCGTTGACAACCACATCGGCCACGGTGGCGATATGAGCGAACCCATCCGTTCCGCACACCACCTCCACCCCCGGGGGGAGAGACCGGGACAGCTCCGAGGCGAGGGACGGATCGCCGATGGCCACGACCTCCGGCCGGAGTCGCCGGGCCTGGGTAGCCAAGAGCTCGACCGAGCGTTGGGCGCCGAGCGCCACCACCTCGAACCGGTCCGGACAAGCCTCGATCACCTCGATGGCCTGGGTGCCGATCGACCCGGTCGAACCGATCAGGCTGACGCTCGTCGTGGGTGGCATGCTCCTAGCCTGCCCGATCCTCAGCCGATGTTGAGGGCGCGCACCAGGTAGTACGTGGCCGGCAACACGAAGAGCAAGGCGTCGACCCGGTCAAGGATACCGCCGTGACCAGGGAGAAGAGTTCCCATGTCCTTCAGGTGCAGATCTCGCTTCAGCAGCGACTCGCACAGGTCGCCGATGGGGGCGACGAACGCCACCATCACGCCGAGCACCGCCGCCGTGCCGGGAGTCCACGGATGAATGGAGCCCACCAGAGCAGCCGAGACCACGACCGAGAGGACCAGGCCACCGGCCCACCCCTCCCAGGTCTTGTTCGGGCTGATCGTGGGAGCAAGCGGGTGACGACCAACCCACTTGCCGACGACCAGGCCACCGATGTCGTTGGCCACGGTGGCGATGATGGCGCCGAGCAGGAAGGCGATGCCGTGACGGTTCGGGAAGGTCGACGGAGCCAGTAATAGGGCGGCGAAGCACCCGAAGAGCGAGATCCACCCCACGGTGAGAAACGTCGCTGCTGCCCCGGCGACCGGTGCTCCACGCTCGATGCCCACGAGATACCAGAGGAAGGTGAACACCCCGATGAGGACCAGGACCAACGGGACGGCGGAAGGGCCCTTGGCGTAGGCAGCGATCATCAGGACCACCGTTCCCACCAGGCCGAGCAGGGTTGCCGGGTGGTACCCGGCACGCCGCAGAACGGCAAAGCACTCACCGGCGGCGAAGGTCACCGCCACGGTGCACAGGATCACAGCGGGCACAGTGCCCAGGGCAAAGAGCACGAGGACCACGACAGCGGCAGCAGCCCCAGTGGCGATGCGGACTCCGATGTTGGTGCCTCCTCCCGGGATGTGGTCGTCCGGTCCCCCGGTTGCGCGATCCAGGTGGCGTGCTGCACCCCCATCTGGTTGGGGTGCGCGGCGGCGAAGGCCCGACGACCTTTCCTCGTCGGCACCGTAGGAGTCCGAGTCCTGTTCCGGCCACTGACGCTCGGCAGAGCGACGCGGACGCTTGGACCAGGACGGTCGGTGCGGGTGCCGACGGGAAGAGTCGGGGTCCTGGGCATCGGTGTCGTCGGCCCAGTCGGTGGAGCGCTCGGGCGCTTCTCGTTCGAACAGCTCTTCGGCTCGATCGGGGGTGGTGGACGCCGACCGGTCGGCCGCGGCCAGTCCGGCAATCCCGCCACGTCGAAGGCCGACACCGGGCACCTCGGTGACCGATGCTCCCGGGGGTTCGGCAGCCAACGCCTCGGCACTCGGGTCGCCCAGCGCTCCCTCGGGTCGACGGGCTCGGATCCGGCTCGACCGTCCGCCGCGACGCGAACGCCCGGATCGGACCGCAACGGGAGGTTCGGTCATCGGGTCGATGGGATCGGTGAAGCCGGCGTTCGGGTCCATCTCCGGTTCGGGACCCTCACCGGCACCGTGATGCACCACCGGGATCGCCTGGGTGACCGGGTCGATGGTGGAGTACGGAGTACCGGGGTCGACGGGGGCGTGATCACCGCGGTCGGTACCGGCATCGTCGTACCGGTAGTCGAAGTCGCCGTGTTCGGGAGCAGCACCGGCACCACTGGCAGGAGCACCGGTGTCAGCACTGACGGCAGGGATCCTGTCGGTGTCGTCCGGAAGGTCGAACTCCCATGGACGGCGCACCGGATCGGGCGCTTCGTTCTCGTCGAGCGAGCCGAGCGAGGTCTCCTCGGCGTAGAGATCCGGGTCGAAGTGGTCGTCGTGAGCAGCCCAGTCGCTGTGCTCCTCCCGCCAGGTGGGCGCCGACCGGTTGCCCGACTCTCCAGTGTCCCGGGCCAGTACCGGCGGGACCTGGCCCGTCGGTGGCTCGGTCCAGTGGGGCAGGACGCTCGACGCGTCGGCGGACGGGGCCTCTGCAACCGGGTCTATCGGATAGAAGACCGGCTCGATGGGTTCCGGTCGGTCAGGGGCACGGTGCTCGAGCGGCTCGTTCGGCAGGACTACCCCCCCTGCTGGTTCCGGAGAGAGCGGTAGCGTCCAGGGCGCCGGCTCCGGAGGCTCGTTGGATCCGAGCAGGCCCAACGGCTGTTCGACCTCAGACGGCGTCGATCGGGCCGGGCGTACGGAACCCCCCGGTTGGACGGTATCCCCCGGCTCGATCGGGTCGGCTCGGACGACCGGCACCTTGCCCGTTGCCTCGCCCGCCGTCTCGGCGCCGATGATCCGCACGCGGCCACTGCTCGGGCCGGTTCCCGGATACGACTCGTCTTCGGTTGTCTCGTCCTGTTGCAGGTCGTCGCGGTCGTCCACGTCGGTTCTTCCTCCCGAGCGACGGCCTTGAGCCGTCGCCGTGCGTCAGATCTCGAGGAGCTCGTGCTCCTTGTGGGCCAGGAGCCGGTCGATGGCGGTTACCTGGTCGTGCGTGACCTTGTCGAGGTCCTTTTCCACTCGCTCGATCTCATCACTCGAAACGTCTCCGGCCTTCTCGAGGGCGTCGAGATCGTGACGAGCAGATCGACGAAGGTTACGGACGGTCACCCGCCCATCTTCGGCCTTCTGCTTCACCACTCTCACCAGGTCCTTCCGTCGTTCCTCGGTGGGCACCGGGAAAGACAGTCGGATCACATTACCGTCGTTGGACGGCTGGATGCCCAGGTCGGAGCCCTGGATCGCTTTTTCGATGGCGCCGAGCGATCCCTTGTCGTACGGAGAGATGATCAGCAGGCGAGCCTCGGGAACGTTGAACCCAGCCAACTGCCGCAGCTCGGTCTCGACCCCGTAGTACTCGACCTTCAGGTGCTCGACCAGTGCCGGGGTGGCACGGCCGGTGCGTACCGAGCTGAACTCGCTCTGGGTGTGCTCGACCGCCTTTTCCATGCGCTCCCGTGCTTCAGCCACGACCAGAGCAGTGAGATCGTCATCCATTAGCGAACCAGCGTAGCGACGATGGTCGGTCCGCAGCGGCCCGACGTTCCCAACTGGGGGTTTGGGAGATCTGCACTGCGTTCATCCTGCACTGCGTTCATCGGACCATGGTCCCTATGGCTTCGCCACCGAGCGCCTTGTGGATGTTGCCCGGCCCCATCAGGTCGAAGACCAGGATGGGCAGTCCGTTGTCCTTACAGAAGGTGATGGCGGTGAGGTCCATCACCCGAAGGTCCTTGGACACGACCTCCATGAAGCTCACCTCGTCGTAACGAGTGGCCGTCGGGTCGAGCTTCGGGTCGGCGGTGTAGACGCCGTCCACCCCGCCGTGGGTGCCCTTGCACAGGAGCTCTGCCTCGATCTCCGCCGCCCGCAGGGCGGCCGAGGTATCGGTGGTGAAGTAGGGGTTGCCCATCCCGGCGGCGAAGACGACGATTCGCCCCTTCTCCAGGTGGCGGATGGCGCGGCGCCGGATGTACGGCTCGGCGACCTCGGCCATCTGCACAGCGGACAACACTCGTGTGGCCTGGTTCTGATGCTCCAGCGCGTCCTGAAGGGCCAGCGCGTTGATCACCGTCCCCAACATTCCCATGGTGTCCGAGGTGGCGCGATCCATCCCGGCTCCAGCACCGGTGGTGCCTCGCCAGATGTTTCCCCCACCCACCATGACCGCCAGCTCCAGATCGAGCTCTTCTCTGGCACCAGCGATCTCCACGGCGATGCGTTCAACCACCGAGGCGTCGATGGTCTCATCGGAGGCAGAGGAGGCGAGAGCCTCCCCCGACATCTTTAAAACGATCCGACGTGGATCTCCCACTGCCAGGTCCTCAGTCGCCGATGACGACCTGGGCGAACCGGGTCACCTTGGCCGAACCGAGCAGGTCGGCGATGGTCTGCTTCTCGTTCTTGATGAAAGCCTGGTCCACGAGGACACGATCCTTGTACCAACCGTTGAGCCGACCCTCGATGATCTTGGGCAGCGCAGCGTCGGGCTTTCCCTCGTTGCGAGCGATCTCCTCGACGGTGGCCCGTTCGGCTGCCACCTCACTGTCGGGCACGTCGTCTCGGCTGACATAGCTGGGCCGGGCGAAGGCGATGTGCGCAGCGATGTCGTGGGCCACCTCCTCGGTGCCGCCTTCAACGGCCACGACCACTGCGTTCACACCCCTGCCACCCTGCAGGTGAAGGTACGAGTCGACGACGCCGTCGCTGCCGGCGTCGATCCGGACGACCCGTCCCACCGAGATGTTCTCCTTCAACGTCGTCTTCAGCCGGTCGATCTCGTCCTGGCGTTCGGCGGCGGCATCCTCACCCTTGGCCGCCACCAGCTGAGCGATCTCGTTGACAAGGTTGACGAACTCCTGCGACATGGCCACGAAGTCGGTCTCGCTCTTCAGCTCCACGATGGCGGCGGTGTTCCCGTCGCGACCGATGGCCACGGCACCCTGGGTGGCCTCCCGGCCGGCACGCTTGTCAGCACTGCCCAGACCCTGGACACGCAGCCACTTCACTGCGTCCTCCATATTGCCGTCGCTCTCCTCGAGCGCACGCTTGGCGTCGAGCATGCCGGCACCGGAGGACTGGCGCAGAGCTTGAACGTCCTTGGCGGTGAATTCGGGCACGATCAGACCTCCTCGGTGAGTACGGAGGCTTCACCGGCGGGAGCAGGTTCATCAACGGCTGGCGCTGCCTCGGACACTGGAGCCGGGGTGACGGCAGGGGCTGGGGCTGGCTCTGCGGCAGGAGTCGGTGGGACCTCAGCTGGCGGTGCAGGAGGCGCTGCGGCCTCGGCTGACGGTGCAGGAGGGGCGGCGGGTATTGGTGCAGCAGGCGCTGCGGCTTCGGCTGGCGGTGTAGGAGGGGCGGCGGGTGCTGGTGCTGCCGGTGCTGCGGCTTCGGCTGGCGGTGTAGGAGGGGCGGCGGGTGCTGGAGGGGCGGCGGGTGCCGGTGCCGCCTTGGGCTCGGGGGCCGGCGTCTTGGCCGGGCGCTGCTGGGCGATGAAGCGGCCTTCGACCACCGCGTCGGCGATCACTCGGCACAGGAGCGTGCCTGACCGGATGGCGTCGTCGTTCCCCGGGATCACATGGGAGATGACGTCGGGATCGCAGTTGGTGTCGACGACGGCGACGATGGGAAGTCCGAGCTTATTGGCCTCGGTGACTGCGATGTGCTCCTTCTTCGTGTCGATCACGAAGATGGCGTCGGGCAGGCGGTCGAGGCCACGGATACCACCCAGGTTGCGCTGGAGCTTCTCGAGCTCACGTGTGTGGCGCAAGGCCTCCTTCTTCGGCATGGCGTCGAAGTCGCCGGCCTTCTGCATGGCCTCGAACTCCTGCATGCGCTTCACTCGGGTCGACACCGTCTGGAAGTTGGTCAGCATCCCGCCCAACCAGCGCTCGTTCACATACGGCATGCCGCAAGCATCGGCGTAGGTGGCCACCGGGCCCTGCGTCTGCTTCTTCGTCCCCACGAAGAGGATGGTCCCGCCCGAAGCGACCAGGTCGCGGGTGTAGGAGTAGGCCTCCTCGATCCCGCGCATGGTCTGGCGCAGATCGATCAGGTAGATCCCGTTGCGCTCCCCCAGGATGAACCGGCGCATCTTCGGGTTCCACCTGCGGGTCTGGTGGCCGAAGTGGACCCCGGCCCCCAGCAGTTGCTTCATCGTGACGACAGCCATAACTCTCCTTACCAACGGTTCTTCCTCCCCGGCTGCAGCACCCCGCCAGAGCGGGGCGACCGTGGACGCGGCCGGGTGCGTGAGTGTTCTCGCGATTCGCTCCTCCACACGGAGGAGCAGAGCAATGTTACAGGTCAAGCGCCCCCTCCTCCACCACGCCGGCAAACCGGACCGGCCCGTCGGCAGAGAGGCCAGAGGAACAAAGGGCGGGGCCGAGGAAAAGAGAGGAGCCGATGGTGGGCACGGTGGAGTCCAATCACCCCCATACCCCACCGTGTCAAACAGCTCAGGCCCGGGGGTGGCTCCCTTCGTAGACGGCGAGGAGGCGTTCCTTGCTGACGTGTGTGTACACCTGGGTGGTCTGCAGGCTGGCGTGGCCCAAGAGCTCCTGGACGACCCGGAGATCGGCTCCCCCGTCCAGGAGGTGGGTGGCAAACGTGTGACGCAGAGCGTGGGGGTGGGTGGGGACCGGCGAACGTCGATCGAGGATCCGACGAACGTCCCTCGTCCCCAACCGGTTGCCGCGCCGGTTGAGAAAGAGCGCCTCGGGGGGCTCGACGGCTTGAACAGCAACGAGCGCCCCGCGGTGCACCACTGCGCCACTGCCTGGACGCAACGGTCGTGCATCAGCACCTGGCGTTCCTTGTCTCCTTTCCCCACGACGACGGCCAGCCGCTGCTCGATATCGATCCGGTCCAGATCGAGGCCGCACAGCTCCGCCACCCGGATCCCGGATCCGTAGAGGAGCTCGAGCACGGCGTCGTCTCGAAGGCGGACGGCGCCGTCGACAGGTTTGGGGGTAGCAGTCTGAGGGGATGCGGCGTCGTTCGAGGGCTTCGAAGCAGCAAGGTTCGCCGGCTCGAGAAGCTGGTTCAGCTCGGCACGACCCAGTACCCGCGGAAGGCGGGAGTCAGGCGATGGGGCCGACAGCCGCACCGAAGGGTCCCCGGCGAGGAGGCCCCGACGGTGACACCAGGAAAAGTAGGTGCGGAGGGCAGCGGCCTTCCGGGCGATGGTGGCCTTGGCGTATCGGCGGGTGGCCAGATACGCCAGGTAACGACGGAGCACGATCCTGTCGACGTCCTTCGGACCCGCTGCTCCCCCACGTTCGGCCCACTGGGTGAACGACTCCAGATCGGAGGCGTACGCCCGCAGCGTCGAGGGCGCATGACCCCCGAGCGAGCGCTGGAACGCCTCGAGCTCCCACATACCTCCAGGGTACCTGGGCAAACCGGGGCCAACCCGGACCAACCGGAACGTGAGGGCGATAGCCTCTCGAACAGGTCGAAAGCCATCACGACCCGATCACCCCCGAGGTCAGGCCACGTTCGGACCGATTGCCGGTGCTATCGGTCCACTCGGACCTGGTTAAATTCGCGAGGATCTATGAGCCGCATCCTGATCATCGAGGACGACGAACGGATCCGCTCATCCATGCGCATGGCGTTGGAAGACGAAGGCTATGTCGTCGACGACCTGGCCAGCGGCGAAGAGGGCGTGGCTCGCTTCGCCGAGCAACCGGCGGACCTGGTGCTCATCGACTTGATGCTGCCGGGTATCGACGGCTTCGAGGCCTGCAGGACGCTGCGCCGCCACAGCACGGTCCCGGTGATCATGGTGACGGCCCGTTCGGACACCCACGACGTGGTGGCCGGGCTCGAGGCCGGAGCCGACGACTACGTCACCAAGCCATTCGTGGCCAAGGAGCTGGCTGCCCGGATCCGTGCCCTGCTCCGACGAGCCCGTCCCGTCAACGACGGTCCGGACGTGTTGACCTTCGGCGACGTCGAGCTGGTCCCCGAAGCGGGCGTGGTCCGGCGGGGCGATCAGGAGGTGCACTGCACCCGGACCGAGTTCCGGCTGCTGTGCGAGCTGGCCGAGAACCCGGGCAAGGTGCTGAGCAGGGAGCAGCTGCTCGAGCGGGTCTGGGGATACGACTACTTCGGCGACGGGCGCCTGGTCGATGTGCACGTCCGCAGGCTTCGCACCAAGGTCGAGACCGATCCGGCCAACCCTCAGTTCATCCTCACCGTACGGGGCATGGGCTACAAGCTGGCCGTCTGAGACTGCGCTCGCTATGACCGGCCTCACGCACGATGCACGGGGAGGCCGGCCACCGGACACCGGGGCCAGCGTCCCGGTCGGGGAGCAGCGAGACGTATCGGAACGACACCGGACCTGGCTCCGGCGACCGGCTCGGATCCGTTCGTGGTCCCGAATGGGGTTACGCGCCCGGATCACCGCCACGTTCACGGTGGGCGCCTTGGTGCTCTCTGCCCTCCTGGCCGGGATCACCTACTTCGCCGCCCGAGAGAGCTTTCTCAACGAGCGCCAGTCCGCCGTCCAACACCAGGCCTTCGTGAACGCGTCGTTGGTCCAGGACTCCCTGCATGCGCCGGGCACCGACGTGGACCAACTACTCGAGTCGGTGGATGCCTTGGCCGGCTCCCGGTCCGTCCTCCTCGATCACGGCCAGTGGTTCGCCACGACGTACTCGGTCACCCAGAGCGCTATCCCGGCTGCCACCCGGCGCCTGGTGATCTCGGGCACCCCGGCCACACAGGTGTACACGCTGGGTGGGACTCCGCAGATCGTCGTGGGGATTCCTCTTCCATCCGTCCACTCCACCTACTTCGAGGTCTTCTCGCTCGAGGAGCTGGCCGGGACGCTGCGGGCACTGGCACTGGCACTGGGCGCTGCAGCCCTGGTCACCACCGTGGCCGGGGCCGCCGTGGGCCGGTGGGCGAGCGGGAGGGCGCTCCGGCCACTGGCCGGTATCTCCGAAGCGGTGGTCGCCATCGCCGGTGGCCAACTCGACACCCGGGTGGAAGCGGAGGACGACACCGACCTGAAGGCCCTGGCCGGATCGTTCAACATGATGGCCGCCAACCTCCAGTCGCGCATCGAACGGGAGGCCCGGTTTACGTCGGACGTCAGCCACGAGCTTCGGTCGCCCCTGACCACCCTCTCTGCATCGGTCGGTGTGCTCGAAGGTCATCGGCAAGAGCTTCCCGTCCAAGCCCAGCGGGCTCTGTCCCTTCTGGGCGCCGACCTGAACCGGTTCCGACGCATGGTCGACGACCTGTTGGAGATCTCCCGCTTCGATGCCGGATCTGCCGAACTGTCGCTTGACGACGTCAGCCCCGGCGAGCTGGTGCGGCGAGCGGTGGCCTCGACTGCACCTGTCGGCGAGGACGGCGCTCGGATGCCGGTGAGCTTCAGGGTCGAGGTCTCTCCCGAGGTGGAGCCGCTCCGGCTGCGAGTGGACAAGCGACGGTTCGAACGGATCATGGCCAACCTGGTGGACAACGCCACGCTCTACGCAGGTGGTGTGACCCGGGTGGTGGTGGACGGCCTGCCGGCCGTCCATGACACAGCGGACGGCTCGCCGACCGTGATCGATCCAGGGCCAACGGGAGCAGGACCAGGATTGGCAGAGGCGGCAACGGGGGGGGCGGGGGCGGCAGAGATGGGGTCGTTGGAGACAGGGGTTGCCAACCCGAGAGCAGAAGTGTTGGCCACGAACGGCCGGATCACCACGGTGCGGGTGGCCGTCGAAGACCACGGCCCCGGGGTACCCGGCTATGCCCGGCCACACGTGTTCGAACGTTTCTACCGTGGCCGCACCTCGGGCAGCAGAGGGTCGAGCGAGGGAACCGGCCTGGGGCTTTCGCTGGTGGCCGAGCACGTGCGGCTGCACGGGGGGTCGGTGTCGATAGAGGATGTCCCCGGCGGCGGGGCCAGGTTCGTGGTGAAGCTGCCGTTGGACCCGTCGAACCCTGCCGGAGGGTCGAACCCTGCCGAAGGGTCGAACCCTGCCGAAGGCCAGCGCAGCGGTGACAGTGGGAGCTCCGGCGATGACAGCCGCTCTTCCATGATGGAGGACCAGTGATCGCCCGACCACGCCGATCTCATGCGACTCGGCCCTCCCGTGCGGCCCGGCCCCGGACCGTGATCGCAGTGGCGGGTGTCGTCCTCGTCAGCGTGCTCATTGCCGGATGCGGGATCCCCACCAGCGCCACGCCGAAGGCCATCGCCAAGAGTGCCCTTCCCGAGCACCTCCTCCATCCGACGACGTCGTCCACCACCCCGTCGTCGGCTCCTTCGGTCGACGAGACGATCTTCCTGGTTGCTGGGCAGAACGTCACACCGGTACTCAGAGAGGTGCCCCTGCCCGCCAACCTGTCTCAGATCATCACCGCCGTGCTCTACGGCCCCACGGCCGCGGAGTCGGCATCCGGGCTCCAGAGCTTCGTCGTCAGTCAGTCCAACCGGGTGTCGGCAACCACGACCAACGGCATCGCTACGGTGGACTTCTCCACCAACCCGTTCCAGGTCGTGGGACAGTCGCAGATCCTCGGTGTGGCTCAGGTGGTCTTCACCGCCACCGAGCAACCCGGAGTTCTCGGCGTGCTGTTCCAGATCGCCGGCCAGCCGATCGACGTACAGACTTCGCCAGGAGAGAACCTGGTCCCCGGACCGGTCACTCGGGCCGACTACGCGCCACAGGCGCCGGTGACCACGACACCTGCCACCCCCTGAGGGGTGACGTCCCCGGTCTTCGATCCAGGTCTTTAGGCCGGGCGCGCCTGTTCCCAGGGAACGCGCGGCGCATCGGCCCAGAGGTGTTCGAGGTCGTAGTACTCCCGAGCCTCATCGAGGAAGACGTGCACCAGGAAGTCCCCGTAGTCCATGAGGACCCACCGGGCATCGTCCAGACCCTCGATCCGGGCCGGGGCTCCTCTCTCTGCCTGCTTCAACTGCAGCTCTACCTCGTCGGCAATGGTCCTGACTTGCCTGGGGTTTCGTCCACTGGTGATCACGAAAGCCTCAGTGATGCCCAGTGCCTCGTCCATAGACAGGATCACGGTACGGTCACCCAACTTGGCGTCGGCGGCCCGTGCGGCGATGAGACAGGTCTCGGAAGTCGTGAGTTGATGCTTCACGACCGGTTGGCCGGCTGCAGTGGTCAATGGGTTCCTCCTTCTGGCGCTTGTGCGCCGTCACTGTTCACGATGCACTGCTGGTGAGCTCGAGGGCCCCCGAGGGAGCCGGTGCGACCATGCCCGACGAAACGGGAGTCGGCGGCCCGTCACGAGCGTTGTCCACGATCATGATCGTCGCAACCAGGAGCACGGCCACCACCAGCGCGCAGATGGTGGCCACCAACTGGCGTCGGCGTCGGGCCAGTCGTAAGGCTCGACGCCCGGCCGGGACCGGCGAATCGACAGGGTCACTCACCATTGAGGCCGGGGGGATCATCGGAGTCAGGGGGGCGGCGGCAGACGGCGACGAGGGCTCGACCACAGCACCAGTGGTGTCGTCCTTCGTCAGCGTCGTCCGTACGCTCATCTGCTCGTAGCGTACAGATTCCTGTCGCCAATGCAACGGATGACGGCCTCGGGGACCAGCCCCTCGACCGAGAGACCCGCGTCCAGACGGGACCGGAGGTCGGTGCTCGACACGTCGAAGGGCGGGACAGGTACTCGGACCGCGTCCCATCGCCCCGGGGGCTCCTCCAGGACCGCTCCGGGGCGATCCACGATGACCAGGACCACCGAACCTCGCAACGACGCCTCGTCATGCCATGTCGGCAAGGTGGGGACGACGTCCGCCCCCACCACCAGGAAGAGCGACGACCCCGGAACGAGACGGTGGAGCTCGTCGACCGTGTCGACGGTGTAGGACGGACCCCCTCGGTCGATCTCGAGCCGGCTCGGCTCCAAGCCCGGGCGACCGGCGACAGCTGCTTCGACCATGGCGAAACGGTCCTCAGCCGGGGTGAGCGAGCGGACTCCTTCCTTCTGCCAGGGCTCGTTGGCCACCACCAGCAGCGTTCGGTCGAGATCAAGGGCACGGTGCACGGCCTCCGCCGTCTCGACGTGCCCGGTGTGGACTGGATCGAAAGTGCCACCGAAAACCCCGATGCGCTCGGAACGCCCCACCTCAGCCGCCAACCAGCCGGATCACGGCCGGTCCGTACGGGTCGTCGAAGTGGTCCGGGATAAGCAAGATCGAGTCGTCCAGCCCTCAGCCCTCCGGGCGGTGCCATACCAGACAGGCCTGTTGAGCTGCGTGAAGAAGCAGGATAGATGCACTGTCCAAGCCTACGACGCAAGCCCGTAAGCCGTCGCAGCGACCGGGGGTCATTGACCCACAGGCTCCAGACCACCAGAATGGCTTCAGCTCATTCCACGGTTCACCGCCATTCCGACGGCGGCCTGGCGATGAACCGGGTGACGAATCGCAAGTGTGGCGATGGGTCACTGTCCCACCATCGCACGAGTTCCGAAGACTGAGCGAGTACTCGTTCCGCCGTTGTGCCACTGATGCCATGAACCACTGCCGGTACTCCCGACCGTTGCCCAGGACACGTGTCGGTGTAGTCACCCGGCTCCTCGTGGTCATGGCCGTCGCCGTCAGCACCATCACCGCGCTGGTGGCTGCGTCCGTCGTGCATTCTCCTGCCGCCAGCGCTACGGGCAACGTCCCGTGTTACGTCATGGTCGCCAGCGACGGTGGGATCTTCAACTTCGGTGGCGGGAACACGTTCTTTGGATCAGAGGGCGGTCAGCCGTTGAACAAGCCGATCGTGGGCATGGCGACGACCCCGGACAGCGAGGGCTACTGGCTGGTGGCTTCCGACGGTGGGATCTTCACGTTTGGCGATGCCGGGTTCTATGGGTCGGAAGGGAACCAACACCTGAACCAGCCCATCGTGGGCATGGCGGCAACGCCGGACGGGAAGGGCTACTGGCTGGCGGCTTCCGACGGTGGGATCTTCACCTTCGGCGATGCCGGGTTCTACGGGTCGAAGGGCGGTGAGCCGTTGAACAAGCCGATCGTGGGCATGGCTGCCACCCCTGATGGACAGGGCTACTGGCTGGTGGCTTCCGACGGTGGGATCTTCACCTTCGGCGATGCCGGGTTCTACGGGTCGAAGGGCGGTGAGCCGTTGAACAAGCCGATCGTGGGCATGGCTGCCACTCCTGATGGACAGGGCTACTGGCTGGTGGCTTCCGACGGTGGGATCTTCACCTTCGGCGACGCCCCGTACCTGGGGTCGGAGGGCGGCAAACCGTTGAACAAGCCGATCGTGGGCATGGCTGCCACTCCTGATGGACAGGGCTACTGGCTGGTGGCCAGTGACGGCGGAGTCTTCACCTTCGGCGACGCCGGGTTCTACGCGTCGGAGGGTGGGGTGACCCTGAACAAACCGGTGGTGGGCATCGCCATGATCCTGGGCGCCGGACAGTTCACGCCACCGCCGAAGCCGGCGGTGGGCTTGGGTTTCCCGTCCGGCTCCTACGGGTATGACGTGTCCAACTACAACTGCGGCAACCTTCCCGCCGCCATGTCGATCGGTGTGGTGCAGGTAGTCGGCGCCTCCTTCGGGTACACCAACGACTGTTTGGCGACAGAGGCGCAGTGGGCCGGCAACGGGCTGAACCTCTATATGTTCCTGACCTGGGGAGCAGCCTCTGGATCCCTACTCAACGGCTGTCCCCCCTCCGCCGGTGGCCAACCCAACTACTGCTACGGGTACGCGGCCGCCCAAGCCGCGTTCGCCCAAGCCAAAGCAGCAGGAGTCAACACCAACGTCCCCTGGTGGCTGGATATCGAACCCACGCAGGGAACGGGTTTGCCGCTGTGGTCGAGCGATACCAACTCCAACGACCTGGTCATCCAAGGTGCCCACGACGGCCTGATCGCCGAGGGCCTGGCCAACGTCGGGGTGTACGCCAGCCCGGGAGATTGGCCGTCGATCGCAGGCTCGGGTTCCACCGCGTGGCAGCCGTCGTATCCGTACTGGATGGCGACGTGGACCAGCTCCGGCCCCGACAGCTGCGGAACCGTCGCCGGTTGGCAGGCGAGCGAACCGCTCCCTACCGGCGCGGTGGCCTTCGTTCAGTGGACCGACGACGCCACCCAGGTGAACGGCAACCCGGTCGACGGCGACTACGCCTGTTGACGTCGCTGACGTCTCCGGTTTTGCGACCCGGCCTTACGCCGGCAACGGTGCGGTCACCTGGGCCTCGTGGGCTACGTCGTTGTAGCCGAGGAGACGCCAACGACCGTCCACCAGCTCCCACGACGTGAGCGATGCGTGTCGAGTCCGAAGCTGCAGCCGCGCTCCCTGGCGCCCGCCGACTACTGGGAGCAGCGCCAGCATCGACGCCTCGATGACTCCGGCGTGGCACGCCACCACTACCAACTCGCCCGGATGTCGTGTCGCCACCGCCTCCAACGCCGCCGCCGCACGGTTGACGAAGCCGGTCCAGCTCTCTCCCCCGGGAGCGATAGGTCGGTCGGGATCCTCGTCCCAGTCCGGATCACCGAACCGGTCGGCGAACTCACCCCACGACAGGCCATCGGCCTCACCCGGGTGGAGCTCACACAGGTCGCAGTCGACCGTGACCGGTGGCGGTCCACGTTGGTCCGGGCCGTCCCCGGCAACAAGCGTCCTCCCTACCCCAGCGACTAGCGCCGGTGCCAAGATCTCCGCCGTCTCGATGGCACGCGGCAGCGCACTGGCGTAGAGGGCGGCGGCCCCGGACAGCTCACCGGTCAGGAGCAAGCGGTCCGAAAGGAGCTGCACCTGACGCACACCGAGGTCGGTTAGACCCGAGCAACCCTTTCGACCACCGCAGATTCCGGTCACGTTGCACACCGCCTCACCGTGGCGGACCAACACCAGTCGGGTAGCAGAGACCGAGGTGTCCGAGACAGTCCTGATGCCCTCGGGTGGGTGGGAGCGCCCCGACGCGTTCGTTCCCGCCCCCGTTGCATCGACCCCGGCTCCGGACAGCCCGTCGAAACCGCCCGCCGACCGACCGGTCATGCCAGCTCCCCGACGAAGCGCTCGAGCTGCCGCAGCGTCCGGCATTCGAACACGTCGTCACAGTGGACGGCGTACTCCCCCACGATGGAGTCCCCCGAGTCCCAGTACGCACGCGGCTCGGGGTTCAGCCAGTAGACATGACGAGCCCGTTGTTGGATCTCCTTCACCACCCACGCATGGGCGGCGTGGTAGTTGTTGCGAGCGTCGCCCAACAGCAGCACGCTGCTCTTCGAAGTGACCTCGTCACCCCAACGCTCCCAGAACACAGTCAGGGCGTGGCCGTAGTCGGAGTGACCGTCGACCCAGACGACATCGGCCTCGGTGTTGATCCGGTGGACCGCCTCGGCCGGATCGTCGACACCGTCGAAGAAGCGGGTGACCTCGTCGATGCCGTCGATGAACACGAAGCTCCGCACCTTCGAGAACTGGCTGCTGATGGCGTGGACCAGATGGAGGGTGAACCGCGCGAACGATGCCACCGAGCCGGAGATGTCGGCGATGACGATGATCTCCGGCTTCGATGGCTTGGGATAGCGGAACCGGGGGTCGACCGGGACGCCGCCGGTGGACAGCGAGTGCCGGACGGTGCTCCGGAAGTCCAGTGGCCCCTTGCGACCGTGACGTCGCTTCCGGGCCAGTCGCACCGCCAGCTTTCGGGACAGTGGCTGGAGCGCCCCCCGCAACGCCACCAGCTCGTCCCTGGTGGCGTGCATGAAGTCGACGTCCTCGGGGAGCGGCTTGCGCAGCGATTTGGCCAGGGCCTCGCTCCCCCGATCGGCAACCAGGCGGCGGCGGATCTCGTTCTCGATCTCCTGGCGGAGCTTGTCGATCCTCGACCGGTACTCGTCACGCAGGAGCCGTTCCTCGAGCGCGGTGAGCCCGGATGCCCCTCCCTCTCCTGCATCACCCGGCGTCTTCGCTGCCGACGGCACCTGTGACCGCGCCTCTTCCACGAGCCGCTCCAGCACCCGATCGAGGTCGAGGTTCCGCAACGTGCGGTAGAGGTAGTACGTCCCACCAACCGGCCGGCCGGGCTCCATGCCGGCGAAGCGAGCCACCGCCTGGCGCGCTACGGCGTTGATCATGGCACTGTCGGATCGGAGCAGTGCCTTGTAGAGCAGATCGGCCAGCTCTTCGGGAGTCATGCCCTCCTGAGCACCACCACTCCCCGATCGCCGCCCCTGCTGGGCTCCGTCACCGGAAAGCCGAGCGGTGTCCTCGAGTGACATCTCACCACCCTCGGCACCTTCGATCTCGTGCTGCGGTCCCCGCACGGAGAAGTAGACCTCGAAGGCGGTATCGAAGGCACGCCAGTGCGATGACGACTTCACCAGGCTCGCCCCCAAGGCGTACTTGAGCGCCTCGCGGTCTTCCAACGGCACGTGGCGCATGGCCTCGGCCGCATCGAGATGCTCGGTCAACGACACCGGGATCCCGGCAGCCCGGAGCTCGGTGACAAACCCGGAGAGAACATCGAGCATGGTGAAGAGCCCGGCTTCAGTCCGGGAGGTCGACGGAGGTCAGCTCTTTGGCGGCACGCTCGATGTCCGCCCGGTACTTCAGCAGGATGTGCAGGCTGTCACGAGCCTGTTCGGCATCGATGGACTCGACCCCCAACACCACCAGGGTGCGCGCCCAGTCGAGGGTCTCCGACACCGACGGGTGCTTCTTCAGCTCCAAGGTCCGGATGGACCGCACGATCCGGGCCACCTGGTCGGCCAGCTCGGCGCTGATACCCGGTACGCGGGCCTGGATGATCGCCCGTTCCCGATCGAGCTCGGGGTAGTCGATGTACAGGTACAGACACCGCCGCTTCAGCGCCTCGGACAGCTCACGGGTGTTGTTGGAGGTGAGGAAGACCAGCGGGATCCGGGTGGCCCGCACCGTGCCCAGCTCGGGGATGGAGACCTGGTACTCGGAGAGGATCTCGAGGAGCAGCGCTTCGGTCTCGAGCTCCACCCGGTCCACCTCGTCGACCAGCAGTACCACCGGCTCAGACGCCCGGATGGCCTCGAGAAGGGGTCGGGTGAGGAGGAACTCTTCAGAGAAGATGTCCTCCTCGAGCTGCTGCCACGACTGGCCGGCGTCGGCCTGGATCCGCAGCAGCTGCTTCTTGTAGTTCCACTCGTAGAGCGCCTTGGACTCGTCCAGTCCCTCGTAGCACTGCAGGCGGATGAGGCGGCTGCCGGTCAGGCGAGCCACCGACTTGGCCAGCTCGGTCTTACCGGTGCCGGCCGGTCCTTCGACCAGGACCGGCTTGGCCAGCCGATCGGCGAGGTACACCACCCCGGCGATCCCTTCGTCGGCCAGATACCCGACGTCGGCGAGCCCGGATCGGACGGCGGTAATGGAGTCGAAGCGTGGTGCGCCGGCCGTCGGGAAGCCGGTGGCGTACTCGGACCCGCTCGTATGACCAGCCCCGGTCACAGAGATCGATCCGTCGGTGCCGTCGGTGCTGTCGGTCGGTCCGTCGGAAGTCATGGGCGCACCTGGCCTTGTCCGTGCACGACGTACTTGATACTGGTCAGCTCCCGCAGGCCCATCGGACCTCGAGCATGGAGCTTCTGGGTGGAGATGCCGATCTCGGCACCGAGACCGAGCTCTTCGCCATCCACGAACCGGGTCGACGCGTTGACCAGGACGGCAGCGGCATCGACCTCGGTGGTGAACCGAGCAGCAGTATCCAGGTCCCGGGTCACGATGGCCTCGGAGTGGCCCGTGCCGAACCGGGCGATCCTGTCGATGGCCTCGTCGACCCCACCCACGACCGCTATCGAAAGCCTGGGCCCGAGGAACTCGGTGGCGTAGTCCTCGTCCGTGGCCTCCTCGACCGAAGGGAGCACCGCCCGGGTAGCAGCATCGCCTACCAGCTCCACCCCGGCCAGAGCCTCGGCCACCCGGGGCAGGAACACATCGGCCACGTCTCGATGGACCAGCAGCGACTCGGCGGCGTTGCATACCCCGTGACGCTGGGTTTTCGCGTTGACCACGATCGCCTCGGCCATGGTGAGATCGGCAGCAGCATCCACGTAGACGTGACAGTTGCCGTCCCCGTCGATGACGTACGGCACGGTGGCGTGCTCCAAGACGGAAGCGATGAGCGACGGGCCGCCTCGGGGGATCAGACAGTCGATCATGCCGCGGAGCTGCATGAAGGCCACCGCCGACGCCCGGCTGGTGTCTTCGACCAGTCCCACCGCGTCTTCCGGCAAGCCGGCCTTGGCCGATCCCGCCCGCAGCAGCGAGACGATGGCAGTGTTGGACTCGATGGCCGACGAGGAACCTCGGAGGAGCACGGCGTTGCCCGACTTGAGACACAGACCAGCGGCATCGCTGGTCACGTTGGGCCGGTTCTCGTAGATGATGCCGATGACGCCGAGCGGCACCCGCACTCGCTCGATCCGCAGCCCGTTGGGGCGAACCCACCCGTCGACGATCTCACCGACCGGATCGGGAAGCGTCGGCCACCTGGCGGAGTCCGGAGGCCATCCCGCTAATCCGCGACGGGGTGAGCCGCAAGCGGTCGAGCGCGGTGGCCGTCTCGGCCGCACCACCCTTGGCGCCGGCGGCGCCGGCCGTCTCGGCTCGCTCCAGGTCAACACCGTTGGCCTGAAGCACTTCATCGGTGTGCTGCTCCAGGAGATCAGCCCCCCGACGCAGCGCCTCGTCACGAGTGGCAGAGGACGAACGGGCCACGAGCCTGGACGCCTGACGGGCACGTCGTCCCAGCTGTTCGAGTTGGGCCAGGTCGGCCACCGGGCTGGAGGTCACCGCTGTAGCGTACCGTCCGGTCGTTGCGGCCCTATCGGCTCGATCAGAGGACTACGAGGTCGTCCCGGTGGACAATCTCGTGAGACACGTTCTCGGGCAGCTCAGAAGTCCGTCGTCCCGCCCACGACCTGACCTGTGACGAAGGATGGCGTACCAACCCCTTGGCGAAGACCGCTCCATCGGGACCGACGATCTCCACCGCGTCGTCCGGACCGAACTCGCCCTTCGTCGACACCACGCCAGCGGGGAGCAACGATGTGCCCCGCTCCACCAGGGCACGGCGGGCACCGTCGTCCACCACCACCGTCCCCGACGCGCCGATGGCGAAGGCGATCCACAGCTTCCGGGCCGGTAGGCGTCGTTCTCGGGGTCGGAACCGGGTTCCCACTCCCGCCTCGCCATCGATGACCGACGTCAGCACCTGGGGGCGAGAGGCATCGGCGATGACCGCCTCCACCCCGGACCAGGTGGCGATCTTGGCTGCTGCCAGCTTGGAAGCCATGCCGCCGCTGCCGATCTGAGATCCGGGTCCTCCGGCGATCCGTTCGAGCTCGTGGTCGATCTCCACCACCTCCTCGATGAGCGATGCCTCGGCGGTGACCCGTGGATCACCGGTCAAGAGCCCGACAGTGTCGGTCAACAGCACCAAGAGGTCGGCTCCGACCAGATGGGCCACCAGCGCCGCCAAGCGGTCGTTGTCACCGAACCGGATCTCCTCGTCGGCCACGGCGTCGTTCTCGTTGACCACCGGCACGATGCCCAGCTCCACCAGGCGGCTCAGGGTCTGGCGGGCGTGGAGGTACTGGCTCCGGTGGACGAAGTCGAGGGGGGCCAGCAACACCTGGCCGGCGAGGAGGTCGAGGTCCCCGAGAGCATCGCTCCATACCCGCATGAGCTGGTGTTGGCCCACCGCCGCCACCGCCTGGAGCGTGGCCGGGTCAGAAGGTCGGGGTGCGTCCGGGGCGATGCTCGTCCAACCGGTGGCGATGGCACCCGAGGTGACCACGACCACGTGATGCCCGTCACCGCGGACTCGGGCCACCTCAGCCGCCAGGTTGGCGATGGCATCGACGTCAGGGGTGCCGGCGGTGGTGGTGACCGACGACGAGCCGACCTTGACCACGACGGTGCGAGCGGTGGTCACGACCGACGTCCTTCGACGGCTGGGCGGATCACCGGTGAACTCGGGCTGGTCCCGGTACCAGACGAAGGACAGCTCGCCGATGTGCACCAGATCACCGTCCTTGGCGCCGGCCCGAGCCAACGAGCGATCGACGCCGAGACGGCGCAGGCGATCCTGGATATAGGCGGCGGCCTCGTCGGTCGTGATGTCGTTCAGCGACACCGCCCGCTCGGCTTCCTTTCCCACCACGTCGAATACGCCGTCACTGACCTTGTTCACGACGATGCCGGCAGGAAGCGGGCGGTGGACGACGATGGTCCCGTCCCCCTCGGTCACCGCGGCACGTGCCTCGGTGACCAGACGGGACAGCGCACCGAGCAGCTCGGGAATGCCCTGCCCAGTCACGGCCGAGATCAGCAGGTCGGGCATCAGTGTCTCGGTCTCGGGAGCACCGGTCGGTCTGGCCCCGGTCGTGAGGGGAAGCCCCGTACCGGTGCCACCACCTCCCACCACGTCGGCCTTCGAGCCGACGACGAACCGAGGACGGTCGAGGAGCTCGGGGCGGTAGCGGGCCAGCTCGTCGAGGAGGACCCGGCCTTGTTCTTCCGGCGTGACCCCAGTGACCGGCTCGAGCTCGAGCAGCATGAGCAGCACCCTGGCCCGGGTGACGTGTCGGAGAAAGCGGTGGCCCAGCCCCTTGCCGTCGGCAGCTCCTTCCACCAGCCCGGGGATGTCGGCCACAGTGAAGTTGACGTCGTCGCTGGTACGGACCACGCCGAGGTGAGGCTCCAAAGTGGTGAAGGGGTAGTCAGCGATCTTCGGCTTCGCTGCCGAGATTCGGGAGATCAACGTGCTCTTTCCGACGTTCGGGAAGCCGACCAGTGCCACATCGGCGACCAGTGCCAGCTCCAGGTCGTACCACTGCTCATGGCCCTTCTCGCCTTGCTCGGCGAACGCCGGCGCTCGACGCCGGTTGCTCAGGAACGACGCGTTCCCCCGTCCGCCGCGCCCACCTGCCGCCGCCAGCCACCGATCCCCCGGTCCGACCAGGTCGGCGAGGACGGTGCCGTCCGCGTCGGACGCCTTGGTGCCCACCGGGACCGGCACCTCGAGATCGCTGCCCCGGGCACCGTGCTTCTTCTTCCCGCCTCCGTGACCGCCGTTGCCGGCCCGACGGTGGGGATGATCCCGGAAACTCAGCAGGGAGGACTGGTTGGTCGTGGCCACCAACCAGACATCCCCTCCCCTGGCACCGTCGCCGCCGTCGGGGCCGCCCTTGTCCACGTGCGCTTCACGCCGGAACGAAACTGCGCCTGCCCCCCCGTCACCGGCCTTGACGTGGATCTGTACCTCATCGACGAAGCCGGACATCCTGTGGATTCTACTGATCGTGCAGTTGAGACCGTAGATACGGCGCCCGAGAGCAGCGCTGTCGCAGCCGTTCGATAGTGATGGATGGAGCGGAGGTCGACCCGATCGGTTGGCGATGCGCTCCGAATTGCAAGAGGAGCGGAGCCACCCTTTGGATCGTTCCGGAGCATCGCGGCTCCATTCGCGCCATGCTGAACTCCATCTCGGGAGCGGCGTCGGCTCGGTGGAAGGCGCCTGGACCCAGAGCGGGAACGAGGAGGCGGAGTTGTGTCCGGAACCGATGAGCAGAGAACCGGCGAACAGGAAGCAGACCGGAGCGACGGTGCGGCACCAGCACCGGTCGACGCGCCGTTGATCGGTGCGCAGACGATCGAAGCACGAGTGAGGGTGTTGGAGCATGCCATGGACGCCGTGATCGCCGGCCAGGGAGCCGAGATCAGGACCAGGCGACTGGCCATCGTGGACGACGAGGGGCGGGAGCGGGTGATCGGTGCGGTGGTGCGAGACCAGGCAGAGCTCCGGGTCGACGCGCCGGCATCGGGGTGTGGGGAGCCGAGCTCTGTCGTCATGTACGCCTGCCCGGACGACGGCGACCTCGGCCCCAGCTGCGGCATCCAGATCTGGGTGGGTGGCAACGCCATGGGCGGCGTCGACGCATGGCCGGGGAGCGACGGCACCTGGCAGCTCCACGTCAACCTGCCGACCTAGAGGCCACCCCCGTATGCGGCAGCAATGGCCCGAGCGGTCCGAGCGGCAAAGCTGCCAAACGCGGGACAGTCGCCAAGAGCAAGCGCTTCGAGGCGCCCGCTCTCAGCCCGATTTCGCTGCCCAGATGCTACGTATCAGTCTGTAGATTGCTCAGTAGCAGATAGTGCAGCGTGTCCCCATGGAGGGAGATTTACAGGCCCGGCTCGGGGACAACCTGCGTGCGCTCCGAGAACGCAGCGGTACCTCGCAGGAGCAGTTCTCCGAGATGCTGGGGATCCACCGGACGTACCTGGGTGGGCTCGAGCGAGGGGAACGCAACGTAACGCTTCAGACGGTGGAGCGTCTGGCCGATCGGCTCGGAGTCGACCCGCACGACCTGTTGCGCATCCCAGGCTGACAGCCGACGGCTCTCGGGTGCGATAAGAGAAGCCGCTTCAGGCGTCTTCGAGGAGCGTCGAGCGCAGCTGCTCCACTGGTCCGGACACCCCAAGGTGGTCCGCCAAGGCGTCGTAGCTGCCGTGCTCAGCCCGGACCTCATCGAGGAACTGGACCATGGTCTCGGGCACCACATGAAGGATCGCCGGTGCGAACCGTTCCACTGCGTCGACGGCCTCCGGGTACTCCGACTTCAGCTTGGCCATCAGATCGTCCATCGCCGAGGCCGATAGGGCATAGTCCTCGGCGATGACCTCATCGGGGACACCCAGGAAAGCCAAGATCAATGCCGACAGCACGCCCGTCCGGTCCTTGCCCGCGCTGCAGTGGATCACTGCCGGCAACGCATCGACCCCGGCCAAAATGGTGACAGCCTGGGTGAGTACCGCCGATCCCCCTGTCCGCATCTCGGAGTAGCGGGAGGCCACGAAGGAAGCCTCACCCCATGACGACAACTCCTCGACCGAAGGCAAGACGTCGGTCAACGGCAGGTTGTAGTAGTGAACGGGAAGGGCGTCGACAGGGAAGGATCCCCGCTGCTCGACCTCGTCCTGGGTGCGCAGGTCGATGACCGTGGCCAACCCGAGACCGGTGAGCAGCGACCGATCGTCATCGCTCAGACTGCTGAGACCATCAGCTCGGAACAGTTGGCGCCAGCGCACTCGCCGGCCGTCCACGGTCCGATAGCCACCCAGGTCGCGAAAGTTCACGCAGCCCTGGATCGGCATCTTGCGAACAGGTTCGCCAGCCAACGCACTCTCGGTCGACACCCCGCTCGAATGTTCGCTTCGACTCATGGCCGGAGCGTACCGTTCCGGTGGTGCGGTTCAGTCTGCAGTGATGACGTCAACCAGTTTGCGACCCTTGCGATGGCCGAACTGCACGGTGCCATCGACCATGGCGAACAGGGTGTCGTCGCCGCCCTTGCCCACGTTGATCCCGGGGTGGAACTTGGTCCCTCGCTGGCGCACGATGATGGCTCCAGCCTGGACCGATGTGCCGCCGAAGGTCTTCACGCCCAGACGCTGAGCGTTCGAATCTCGTCCGTTTCGGGTGGAACCGCCACCCTTAGTCTTCGACATCTGGTTGACTCCTTCTGGTCCCTCGACGAGCTGGTCAGCTCGACGACGAGATCGAGGTGATCTCGATCGTCGAGTAACGCTGTCTGTGACCCCAACGCTTCGACTGGTTCGACTTGTTCTTGTACGTGTAGCCCCGGATCTTCGGCCCGAGCTCCTCCCCGACCACCTGGGCGGTGACCGAGGAGCCGGCCAGTGCCTGCGGCGTGGCCAGGACGGTATCGCCGTCGACCAGCAGCACCGGGGTGAACGCCACCTCGGCGCCGAGAGACTCCCCCAGCAGTTCGACCCGGAGCTGCTGGCCCTGGGTCACTCGCTCCTGCTTTCCTCCGGTCTGGATCACGGCATACATAAGGGGGACACTCTACCAGCTCAGAAGGAACGACGAGCCCGGACAACCTCTCCGTCGAGCCTCTTACAGCTCGGCATCGTCGAACACGATGCCCCGACCGTCACAGATCTCACACGTCGTGGACAACGACTCGATGAGCCCCTCCGACACCCGTTTCCTGGTCATCTCCACCAAGCCCAGCTCCGAGATGTCGAACACCTGGGTACGGGTCTTGTCCCTGGCCAAAGCGGAACGCAGTGCGCTCGATACCTTGTTCCGGTTCTCCCGGACCTCCATATCGATGAAGTCGATGACGATGATCCCCCCGATATCCCGAAGCCGGAGCTGCCGAGCCACTTCTTCGGCCGCCTCCAGGTTGTTGCGGTACACCGTCTCCTCGAGGTTGGTCTTCCCGACGTTCTTCCCGGTATTGACGTCGATCACGGTCAACGCCTCGGTGCGGTCGATCACCAACGACCCCCCCGAGGGGAGGTAGACCTTGCGGTCGAGAGCCTTGTGCAGCTGCTCGTGCACGTGGAAACGCTCGAAGACGGGCAGCGGCTCCTCACCACGGTCGTAGTACTCGACCCGGTCGACCAGCTCGGGGTTGACGGCGTTGACGTAGTCCCGGACCTTCTCGAAGAGCGCCAGGTCGTCGATGACCACGCCGCGGTACTCACGGTTGAGCTCCTCCCGGATGACCCGCACAGCGATATCCGGCTCCTGGTAGAGCAGGGTCGGTCCGGACCCCTTGAGCGCATCGGCGGCAATGCCCTCCCACTCGGAGACCAGGCGCTCGACATCGTGGCGCAGCTCGTCCTCGCTGGCACCAGCCGCTGCCGTGCGAACGATCAGGCCGTGACCGGTGGGACGGACCGCATCGACGATCCGGCGAAGGCGCTTCCGCTCACCGTCATCGAGCCGTTTGGAGATCCCGAACGCAGCGGAGTTGGGGACCAGCACCACGAAGCGACCGGGTAACGACACCTCCTGGGTCAGCCGAGCACCTTTGGCACCGATCGGGTTCTTGGTCACCTGGCACAAGATGGTCTGGCCGGGACGGAGCACCTCCTCGATCCGGGGCTGTCTCGAAGCACCCGACTCGATGTCGTCGGTGTCGTAACGAACGTCGCCGCGGTAGAGCACAGCGTTCTTCGGCGTACCGATGTCGATGAACGCCGCCTCCATTCCCGGAAGCACGTTCTGGACCCGGCCGCGATAGATGTTGCCGTCGATCTGTGTGTCGTCGTCGGACACGCGCGATACGTAGTGCTCAACCAGCGTCCGACCTTCGAGCAGCGCGATCTGGGTCATGTGCGGCTGCACATGAACAGCGATCATGTAGCGCCCGACCGCTTTACCGCGACGCTCCCGGCCACCACGCCGGTTGGAGGAACGGGGGCTGTCTACGGCATCGTCGTCCTTCGACACCAGCTGGCTCTTCGGGGTTGCCGTCCTCTGTTCTCCTGCCACATCGGCTCTTCGCTCCGGGTCCTGTGTGGCCCCTTGACGGGCCTCGCCCGTGCGCCCCTCACCGCCAGAACCTCCGGTCCCGCTCCGGCCCGAGCGACGACCGTTCCCCGGTCGAGTGCCACCGGTGGGTGAGGACGCCGGTGCCGCCACGATCGGGGCGGCACGGCGGGTGTCCCCGATCTTGGGTCGGGGCGCCGGCACGGTCCTCGCTCCGGGTCCGGCCCCATCTCCCACTCCGTTCGGACCGGCAGATGGCAAGACGACAGAGGACGAGGCAGCAGAGGACAGGGGTGCATCGACAGCAGGCGCGTCCCCGTGTCCACTTCCCGGCGGTACAGCCGGATCCTCCGCGCCATCCTTCAGGCTGCTCGATCCCTCGTGGCCTTCGCCCCCGCCGCCTCCGGTCCCACCCCCGCTGCGGCCACGGCCTCTCCCACCCCGCGACCCGCGGCGCCGACGGTTCTGACCGGTCCTCGGCGCCTGGGGCGTAGAGCCGGCTTCACTGCTGTCGGCCGTACTGGCGGCCTCGCTGCCACCGGGTTCACTGGCAGCACTGCCAGCCTCTGACTGGTTCTCTCCGGCATCCCCAGCCTGATCGGGTTGCCTTCTTCGAATCAGATCGGGCCGTGCAGTGTTATCCGTTCCCGTCGGCTCGACGACGGCGTCCTGGTCGATGGGCGCGATCGATGACGCAGGTGTCTCCACCGACGTCTCGACCGGCTGCCCGGTCGGTGCTTCTGACATCGAATTCCCTTCTCATACTGTTCACGATGCACGCTCATCTGCGTGCACGGCGCGGTCCGGCTCCCAGCGGGCTCCTCGAAATGCAAGGGGTTCCCATCGGGCGCCATCGCGCTCGATCCACTGTTGCGTCCTACAGGCCCGGTCGAGGACCGGCACGGTGCCGATCTCGTCCTGGCCGATCCCGTCATTATCCAACCCACTGTTCGATCCACTGTTGTTCACACTTGAAGACGAACCCACGGCCATGAGGCCAGACAACAGTTCTGGCGGCCTGACACCGCGTGGCTGGGTGGCCAGCTCGGCGTAGATTCCCACGCTGGGACCGGTACTGCTCCGCACGTCCGGTCGAGGACCGGCAAACCTCACGTCCTGCCCGAGCGACTCGAGCATCTGCTCATACTCGTTCCCATCGGGCACCGCCAACGCCAGTACCGATGGACGGAGGTCGTCGTCCTCCTCCCGTCCCTTGCGCTCCCGGCGAATCGGGACCACCGACGCCGCCAGCAACGTATCCGCCCGCTCGGCCAAACGCTCCCGGGTCACCCCCGTGAAGCTCATCAACCACGAGCAGGATGTCACCTGTTGTTGGAGCGATCCAATCGAGCGGTCGACCACCGCCACCTCCTGTACCGTCATCCCGTCTGGGAGCAAAGGCGTGAGCCGTTCTGGCAACGCATCCACGTCCACGACCGCCGTCTCCTGGGATTCGGGGTCGAGCGCCACATCCAGGTACTCCGCCACCGACTCGCAACACGTAGGGAGCGCCAGACCGAAGCTGAGCTGAGGACGAGGAGAGAAGCCCCCGGTGTAGGCGAGCGGAAGACGTGCCCTCCGTAGCGCTCGCTCCCACATCCGCGCCACGTCCCGTTGGCTGGTGAAGCGCACCTTTCCCACTTTCGAGAAGCGGAACCGGATACGCATCTTAGAGGCCCTTCCCTTCTCCCACCAGGACGGCGGGGTCACCATCGGCATCGGGAGCCGAAGCGGCGCCGACAGGCGCTGTCACCAAGAATCGTACCGGCACCTGACCTCCACTGGAGAGATCCTGCCCAGTGCCCTGGCTACCGCCCGCCGGCGGCACCGCCGACGCCACCACGTGCTCAACCCCGAAACCGGTGCAGGCACCACAGTCGTAGCACGGGGTCCACCGGCAGTCCGGAAGCCCGTAAGCAGCCAGGGAGTCCAACCAGTCCTGCCACAGGAAGTCCCGGTGCAGGCCGGCGGAGATGTGGTCGAAGGCCAGCGCTTCGTGCTCGTCCCGGTGTCGGTAGACCACCTGTTCCAGGGAGAGGCCGGCGGAGGCCAGGGCGTCGGTCCACAACTCGAGATCGAAGTGCTCCGACCACTCTTGGAACGTCCCCCCGTTCCGCCAAACGTCTTCGATGACCGCACCGATCCGGCGATCGCCCCGACTGGCGATCCCCTCCGCCGCAGTGGCCTTCGGGTCGTGCCACCGAAGGTTGAGCCCGCGCACTGGCCGGGCCGCGTCCCGGAGAAGGTGGACTTTGCGAGTGAGCTCCTCGATCGTGTTCTGACCGAACCACTGGAATGGGGTCTGGGCCTTGGGGACGAACCCACCCACCGACGCGGTGACGGTGACCCCTTTGTGGTAGCGACGACCGATCTCCACGCACTGCTTGGCCAGCGCCACGATCCCGAGCGTGTCCTCGTCGGTCTCGGTGGGCAGCCCGATCAGGAAGTAGAGCTTCACCCGGCGCCATCCCTGGCTGAAAGCGGCATCGACCGCCGAGTAGAGGTCCTCCTCCCGGATGAGCTTGTTGATGACCTGGCGCATTCGCCAGGTGCCACCTTCGGGGGCGAAGGTCAGGCCGGTCCGGCGCACCCGCTGGATCTGTGCCGCCGTGCCGACGGTGAACGCATCCACCCGGAGGCTGGGCAGGCTGACCGATACCTGACCCGAGCACGACGGATCGTCGATGATCGAGGTCACCGTCTCCTCGATGCCCGAGTAGTCGGCGCTCGATAGTGAGGTCAGGGCCACCTCGTCGTAGCCGGTACGGTCGAGACCATCCATGACCATGGTGCGGACCTGCTCGGCCGGACGTTCCCGGACCGGGCGGGTGATCATCCCGGCCTGGCAGAACCGGCACCCCCGAGTGCACCCCCGGAACACCTCCACGTTCAGCCGATCGTGGACCACCTCGATGAGGGGAACCAGCTGCTGTCTGGGGTAGGGCCACTCGCCCAGATCGGTGATGGTCCGCTTCTCCACCCGCTCGGGCGTCTCGGGAAAGCGTGGCACCGTGCCGACCAGTACCGGAACACTCGATCCGTTCACATCCGGATGATGCCCCTCTTCGTACTGGGCCTCGTAGCACCACGGGACGTACACGCCGGGGACCTGGGACAGTGCACGAAGGAGGGCCTCACGTGACCTGGGCTCGGCGTCGCCTCCGGCAATCGGCTCGCCGGCCCGGAACGCGGCAACCACCTCGTTGAGCTCCCCGACCGCCTCCTCGCCGTCGCCCAGGACGAAGCAGTCCACGAAGTCTGCCAGGGGCTCCGGGTTGAAGGCACAGTGGCCACCCGCCACCACCAGCGGATCGTCCACCAACCGCTCCGCGCCCCGCACCGGTACCTGAGCCAGGTCGATGAGGTTGAGGACGTTGGTGTAGACCAGCTCGGCGGAGAGGTTGAAGGCCAGGATGTCGAACGCCCGGGCCGGCAGGTGGCCCTCGAGCGAGAAGAACGGGATCCCGTTGGCCCGCATCTGAGCTTCCATGTCCACCCATGGGGCGTACGAGCGTTCGGCGATCGCATCCGCACGTTCGTTCAGGATCTCGTAGAGGATCTGGAGGCCCTGGTTGGGAAGGCCGATCTCGTAGGTGTCGGGATAGACGAGGAGCCACGCCACAGCGCCGTCAACGTGCTCTGGTGACTGGGCGCCCAGCTCACCACCGATATACCGGGCAGGCTTGGTGACCTGGGCCAAGAGCGGTTCGATCCGCGGCCAGAGAGACTCCATCTGTGCTCCAGCCTATTCGGCCAGCAACTCGGCGGATGGCGACGAGTCTGGCATCCCTGTCCGTTGCGCCTCTTACCGTCCGGTCTTGTCTGCGACCGAGGTGCCGGACGCAGGGGTTGTGGTGGTCGTTGTCGTGGTGGTGGCGCCCGGCAGCGCCGCTGGCTGGGTGGCGTGCACGGTGGTGCTCGGGGGCGACAGGTTGACAGGAGATATCGGGTTGGCCTGGAGATAGTTGAAGATGTTGCGCACCACCTGACCGGAGGCTGCCACCCCGTACCCGCCCTGGTCGATCATGCTCACCACCACGTACTGGGGATCGGGCATGGGGCCGAAGCCGACGAACCACGATGTGGGCTCACCGCCGTTGATGCTGGCCGTCCCTGTCTTTCCCCCCAGCGTAAAGCTGCCCTGGTTCCAACCCGATCCCACGAAGTCCTGATAGCCGGTGCCGCTCGAGTCCTGAATGACCCCTTCGAATCCGGTGAGCAGGGCCTGGTAGTTGGTCGGCGAGATGGCGACGTGGCCGGTCACCTTCGGGGCCACCGTGCTGACCGTCTTGCCGTCCTGGTTGACAACGCCGGCTGCCAGCTCCGGCTGGTACCGAGTGCCGCCATTGGCGAACGTGGAGTAGGCCTCTGCCTCCTGGAGGGGGGTGACCACGGTGGCGCCCTGACCGAACGCCATCTCCATGTTGTCACCCGTGTACCACTGATAGTTGGGGAACCCAACGGGGCTCTCTGCATGCAGCTTCAGCCGCTCGGTGGGTGAGTCGACACGACCGGCTGCCTCGTTCGGGATGTCGATGCCGGTCGGCGCCCCGTACCCGTACTCCGCGGCCTCGTCTTCGATGGGCTCCTCACCGTACTGGCCCGTCGACTTGTACACGTCCCAGGAATTTCAGCTCCGATCTGATAGAAGAACGAGTCGCTCGACACGGTCAGTGCCTCGCTGACGTTGTAGTCGACATTGGGAGCGCCGTCGCCGACGTCGTCCTTCAAGGTGCAGTTGGGGCCGGTGCAGCCCGGTGCTGTATACGAACCCGTGTCCAGATAGCTGGTTGCCGGCGTAATCAGACCGGACTGCAACGCCGTCGTCGCCGTCACCAGTTTGAACGTCGACCCGGGCGCAAGTTCGGCGTCGATGGCGTTGTTGTTCTGCGCGCCGCTGGCCTGGAGAGCGGCATAGTTCGCGTCGGAGATCCCCCCCGTCCAGACGCTCGGGTTGTACGAGGGCCACGACGACATGGCCAGCACAGCGCCGTTCTGGGGATCCATGACCACCACCGCCCCGCTGATGGCAGGGGGGTACTGGTTGTCCGTTGCATCAAACGTGGAGCGGTCGGTCTTGATCTGGTCGGCCAGAGCGGAGTCCGCGACCTGTTGCAGCCCGAGGTCGATGTTCGTCACCAGGTTGTCACCGGAGGTGGACGGGATGGTCTTCTCCGCACCGACGACGTTGCCGAGGGCATCGACCTCCAACTGTTGCTCGCCGTCCTTGCCCCGTAACACCGAGTCGTACTGTTCCTCGAGTCCGCTTTGGCCCAGCTCGTCGCCGCTTTGGTAGCCGTTCTTCTCCATGTTCTTCAGCTCGGTGGCAGAGATGGAGGGGGGGACGGTCGACCCCACGTACCCGAGGGTCTGGGCGGCGGGATAGGCGCCGTTGGCGTCGGGCAACGACGACTGCGAGTAGTCCGGCTCGGTGGCCTGAATAGCGGAGACCCCGGGGAACTCGGACGGGTGCTCCTTGATGTACAGCACGTCGGCGACCGGTGCGTTGGTGAGGATGGGTACCGGTTTGAACGGGCTGTTCGCCTTGTCGTCGATCGTCGCCGTTACCTGGGCGGTGCTCTCCCCGATCAGAGCGGCCAGCCGACCGATGACCGCCGAGTGGTTGACCGCTGCGGTCTGGGACAACGTGATCTCCTGGGTCACGGCGTTGTCGACCAGCGGATTCCCACTCCGATCGAGGATCTCCCCCCGGGTGGCCGGGATGGAGACGACACGGATCTGGTTGGCCGAGACGGCATGAACGGCGGCTTTGGCCTGGATCACCTGGAGCGTCCACAGTCGCAGGGCGAGGACAGCGAAGAGCGCGATCACCACGATCCCGGTGATACGCAGTCGGAGGTTGGGGCGTGACGCCGTCGAGTCGGGTGCGTCGAGGACCGCGCCTACCGATATCCGGCTTTTCTTGTGGAGTTTCGGCTGCTTCGGAGCTTTCCTGGGACCGTGCCGGTCCCGTTCCGCACGCAGGTAGCTCTTCGGCCGGAACGGGTGTCTGAGCGACCGTCTCACAGGCGTCCATCCTGACAAGCCTCTGGCACCGCGTGGGCGCGCCCCCTGAGAGGCCCAGCGGATACGGATAGAGATGTCAGGCTCACTGGGCCTCTGGCTCCGGACCGTCCGTGATCACTCACCGGAGGCTCCCGATGGTCCCTATCGAGCCGGGGAGGCCTTCCGTGGACGCCCTGGGCAGGGCCCACGCCACCAGGCGGACGGCTGGTACCGCCACGATGGCGTTGGCCACCGACACCATCACCACAATCATCGACAGGTTCACGTGGAGCATCTGGGGCTGTCCCAAGATCGACCCGATCGCCGCATACGCCACCTCGTAGACGGCGCTGGCGCCCAGCGCCACCAACGGGGGCAGCCACCACGCCGAGCGGTCCAAGGCGGTCGTGGCGAGCCCCACACCGAAGCCGATCAGACACCCGATCAACGCCGACAGGCCGAACGGCGTGGGCAGGAAGAGATCGGCCACCAAGCCGGCCCCGAAACCCATGATCGCACCACGAGACGGGCCGCCGGCGATCCCGGCGGCGATGGGGAGCAGCACCATGATGTCGGGGTGGATCCCATTGACGTGGATGGTGAGCAGTACCGTCTGCTGCACAACCAAGAACATCAGCACGACCACCACGACCCGAACGCCGTCTCGAACGGTCACGATCCCGATCCCCCGGCCGGGCCCCACAGGACCACGGACACATAGCGCAGCTGTGCCAGGTTGGTCGAGGGTCTCGCCAGCACCGTCTCCTGGTTCGCCGCCGAACCGGTATCAGCCGAGATCACCGTTGCCACCGGAAAGCCAGGGGGGAAGATCGCCCCCTGCATCCCACTGGTGAAGAGAGTCTGTCCCACCTTGACCGGAGTGTTGGGGGGAATCAGTTGGGCGGACAACGGCTTGCCGTTCCCTTGGCCGTCGAGGATGGCGGAAGTGGTCGACCCCTGCCCGTAGGTCACCCCGACCACCGACTGGCCATCGGTGATCAGTCGCACCGTCGCCGTGGTCCGGTTGCACTGGACCACCTGACCGACCAATCCGCCCACACCTCCGGACGAGCCGACCACCGGCATGTTCAGCGCCACTCCTTGGTCTCGCCCCACGTCGATCTCGATGGTGGCGGCGAAGTTGGACGCGTTGAAGTCGATCACCTCGGCCTTGACCGTCTGCAGGTTGGACAGGTACGGGAGATTGTCCATTCTGCTGAGTGCCTGGAGCTGCTTCAGCGCCTGGGCAGCATCGCCCTGTTCGATCTCCTGTTGCCGCATGGCGCCGATCTCGGCCTGCAACTTCTGGTTCTGCTCACGAACCGACCCATAGTGGATGGTCCCAGCCAGGAAGCTGCCGATCGGACGCACCACGTCGTCAACGGCCGACTGGACGGGCGAGAAGGCGTCAGCAGCTGCCGACCTTGAGCCGGAGACGAGTCCGTCCAGACCACCCCTCAGGTCCAAGGTGATGATGGTCAGAGACACCAGGACCAGGATGATCAGCGTGGTTCGAGGACGGCGAGACCGTCGCGGCTTCGCCACCGGTGATGCGCTCTCGGGTCGGTCAGCGAGCCGACGACGTGATGAGGACCTGCTTCAGCGCTTCGAACTCCTCGAGGCACTGACCGCTACCGATCGCCACGCAGTTCAACGGGTCACGCGCCACCACGATCGGCATGCCGGTCTCCGACTGCAACCGACTGTCCAAGCCGTGCAGGAGGGCTCCTCCGCCGGTCAGAACGATGCCCTGCTCCATGATGTCGGCAGCTAGCTCCGGAGGGGTCCGGTCCAGCGTCACCTTCACCGCATCCACGATGGCGGACACCGGCTCATCGACAGCCTTTCGGATCTCCTGCGTGGAGATCACCACCGTCTTCGGCAGGCCAGTAACCAGGTCACGGCCGCGGATCTCGGCATGCAGCTCCTCCTCGAGCTCGTAGGCCGAGCCGAGGGCGATCTTGATCTCCTCGGCAGTGCGCTCACCGAGAGCCAGGCTGTACTCCTTCTTCACGAACGAGACGATGGCCTCGTCCAGCTCGTCACCGCCGATGCGGATCGACTGACTGGTCACGATCCCGCCCAAGGAGATGACCGCCACTTCGGTCGTGCCCCCGCCGATGTCCACCACCATGTTGCCGGTCGGCTCGTGCACCGGAAGCCCGGCACCGATGGCCGCGGCCATCGGCTCCTCGATGATGTAAGCCTTGCGAGCACCGGCGTACTCGGCGGCCTCCATGACCGCCCGCTGCTCCACACCGGTGATGCCGGATGGAACGCAGATCACCATGCGCGGTTTGGCGAAGCGCCGCTGATGGACCCGGTGGATGAAGTAACGGAGCATCTTCTCGCAGATCTCGAAGTCGGCGATGACCCCGTCCTTCAACGGGCGGATGGCCTGGATGTGACTCGGGGTCCGACCGATCATCCGCTTGGCCTCGGCGCCCACAGCCAGCGGACGACCGTCCTTCACGTTGACCGCCACCACAGAAGGCTCGTTCAGGATGATTCCTCGGCCACGTACGTAGACAAGGGTGTTAGCGGTTCCCAGATCCACGGCCATATCACGGCCCAATAGGAAGAAACGATTGTCGGCCATCAGAGATGAACCCCTCCGTCGTAGAGCGGTCGGGTGAACGATTTGTCCGGTGATCTGCCCTGTGGACCCGCCAGCAATCCGCTGTGTTCGCAGGGCGCGTCACATGACATCGTGGGTTCAAGGGTAGGGGACTGAACGCATACGCACAAGGCGCCCCCGTGCCCCGATGGGCCACAACCCCCGGACAGGTCAGCTCAGACCAGGGAAGAACAGCTCGATCTCCCGTGCTGCCGACTCGGGAGAGTCGGACCCGTGCACCAGGTTCTCTCCGGTCTCGAGGGCCAGATCGCCCCGGATGGTGCCGGGAGCGGCGTCCACCGGATTGGTCGCTCCCATCAGGTTCCGGACCACCTTGAAGGTGTCATCCGGTCCTTCGGCCACCATGATCAAGGCAGGCGAACGGGTGATGAACGCCACCAAGTCGGGGTAGAAGGGCTTACCCTCGTGCTCGGCATAGTGACGGCTCGCCACCTCGACCGGGATGGTCCGGAGCTCAGCCGCCACCAAGCGCAGTCCCTTCCGCTCGATGCGTCCGATGATCTCCCCGCACAGGCCTCGTTCCACGGCGTCGGGTTTGCAGATGACAAGTGTTCGTCCCACGAGGCGGGCAGGCTAGCTCACGTTTGGCACCAACAGGCGCCGAGCGTCCGCCACCACGTAGAGCGAGCCACAGACGATGCAGCGATCTTCCGGTCCGGCACCCTCGAGTGCAGCCAGAACCGCTTCGCTCACCGTGCGGGTGGTCCGCACCTCCATCCCCAACTGAAGCGCCGCCTCCGCCAGCACCTCGACGGGAAGTGCACGCGGGGAGTCCGGCGCGCATGCCACCACGAAGCGGACACCCGCGGTCTGAAGAGGTTGGAGCATGGCCACCGGATCACGACCTCGCAGCATGCCCACGACCGCTACCGCATCGCCCTCCACGGTGAACTCCTCCACCAACGTGCGAGCCAGCACGGTCATGCCGGCCACGTTGTGTGCTCCGTCCACCACCACCAGGGGATGGCGTCCGATCACCTCCAGACGACCAGGCACCTCGACCGAGGAAAACGCCTGATCGACTACGTCTTCGTGCAGCGGGGCGTCGAAGAACGCTTCCACCGCGGCCAGAGCAGTGGCGGCGTTGTCTCCCTGGTGCGCCCCGTGCAGGGGAACCAGGACTTCGCCGTACCTGCTTGTCGGCGTCTTGAGATCGACCAGACGGCCACCTACGGCCACCCGGTTGGCCGTCCATCCGTACTCTTCGCCCCGGACCCAGATCTGGTCGGCACCGGCCTTCGTGGCGGCCCCCCGCAACAGCGCCACCAGCGACGGGGTGGTCTCACCGATCACCACCCGGCTCCCCGGCTTAAAGATCCCCGCCTTGTCCGACGCGATGTCCTCCAGGGTGGGCCCGAGCACCTCGGTATGGTCGTAGCTGATGTTGGTGATGACGGCCACGTCGCCGTCGATGACGTTGGTGCAGTCCCACCGGCCCCCCAATCCCACCTCGACCACGGCAACATCCACCGCGATCTCGGCGAACCAGACGAAGGCGGCGGCAGTCAGGAGCTCGAAGCGTGTGGGGCGCTGCGGCAGCAGCGGCTCCAGACCGGCCAGGGACTCGAGCACGGCAAGGAACGAGTCGTCGTCGATCGGCTCGCCGTTCCTGGACAAACGCTCGTTGACCCGTGACAGGTTGGGGCTGGTATAGGTCCCCACGGTCAACCCCTGTGCGTCGAGCAGCGCCGTGACCATGGCAGCGGTCGACCCCTTGCCATTGGTCCCAGTCAGGTGGATGGAGGGATACGCCTGCTGCGGGTCGCCAAAGACCTTCATCAGCTCGTGCATCCGGTCCAATGTGGGCAAGGCGCTGCGTTTGGGCGCAGTGGACTCGAAGTCGGTGTGCGAGTCGAGCCAGGCGAGTGCCTCGGGAAGGTCGGTGAAGGGCATGGTGGTGAGAGGTGGTGGTGCCCGGTGATGACGAGCGTGCGACCGTACCCAGAGAGCGGGACGGTGAAAGGTCGAGCGTTCCGGTTACAGCGTGCCGGTCACGATGCAGCCCGGCGGGCGCGTGAGGACTTGGTCGGCGGGTTGAGCGGGACGAGCGTTGGATGCACCTTCTCCAACACGACGGCTCGGTCGACCACGCACTTGGACACATCGGTACGGCTGGGGAGGTCGTACATCACCTCGAGCAGAACCTCTTCCAAGATGGCCCGCAGGCCCCGGGCGCCGGTGCCCCGGAGCAAGGCCTGTTCGGCCACGGCCTCGAGGGCGTCATCGGTCAGCTCCAGCTCCACCTTGTCCAGCTCGAACACCCGCCGGTACTGCCGGGTCAAAGCGTTCTTGGGCTCCACCAGGATCTGGATCAGTGCGTCCTTGTACAGGTGGGACACCGCCCCCACCACCGGCAGGCGCCCGATGAACTCGGGAATGAGCCCGAACTTCATCAGGTCCTCGGGGAGCACGTGACGCAGCAGTTCGGAGTCGTCCCGCTGCGAGGCGTTGCGGACCTCGGCCCGGAAGCCGATCCCCTTCCGGCCGATGCGGCTCTCGATGATCTTGTCGATGCCGGCGAAGGCACCGCCGCAAATGAACAGGACGTTGGTGGTATCGATCTGGATGAATTCCTGGTGGGGATGTTTCCGACCGCCCTGGGGGGGCACCGAGGCAGTGGTGCCCTCCAGGATCTTCAGCAGCGCCTGCTGCACCCCCTCGCCGGAGACGTCACGGGTGATCGACGGGTTCTCGGACTTTCGGGCGATCTTGTCGATCTCGTCGATGTAGATGATCCCGGTCTCTGCCCGCTTCACGTCGTAGTCGGCAGCCTGGATCAGCTTCAACAGGATGTTCTCGACGTCCTCGCCCACATAGCCGGCCTCGGTCAACGCCGTGGCATCGGCGATGGCAAAGGGGACGTTGAGCATCCGTGCCAACGTCTGGGCCAACAGGGTCTTCCCGCATCCGGTGGGCCCCAACAAAAGGATGTTGGACTTGGCCAGCTCGACCTCGTTGTCGTGGGCTCCGTTGCTGCCGGCCTGGACCCGCTTGTAATGGTTGTAGACGGCGACGGAGAGGATCTTCTTCGCGTACTCCTGACCGATCACATAGTCGTTCAGGAACTCGTAGATTTCCTTCGGCTTCGGCAGTTCTTCGAACGAGAGCTCGGTGGTGTCGGCCAGCTCCTCAGCGATGATGTCGTTGCACAGCTCGATGCACTCATCACAGATATAGACACCCGGTCCGGCAATGAGCTTCTTGACCTGCTTCTGTGACTTGCCACAGAAGCTGCACTTCACCAGGTCACCACCGTCTCCGAACTTCGCCACGTCGGTTCCCCTCGTCCCTTTGCCTGAATCCCTAGTTCCTGAGCTTCTCTGCGGTCCGGACTGCGTCACTGCTCGCCGGTACCAACCCTACTGGCTGGACGGCCCAAACCTCACCCTATGCCGCTCCGACCGCTTCCATACCTATCGCATCCCGGGCGGTGATGACCTCGTCGATCAGCCCGTAGGCCACACACTCGTCGGCGGTCATGATGAAGTCCCGATCGGTGTCCTTCGACACCTTCTCGATGGTCTGGCCGGTGTCGACAGCCAGCATGCCGTTCAACAGGTCACGCATGCGAAGGATCTCCTTGGCCTGCAGCTCGATGTCGCTGGCCTGGCCCTCGACCCCACCGAAAGGCTGGTGCAGCAAGATGCGAGCATGAGGAAGTGCGAACCGCTTGCCCTTGGTTCCGGCGGCCAACAGCACGGCGGCGGCCGATGCAGCCTGCCCGAAGCAGAAGGTGGAGGTGTCCGGCTTGATGTACTTCATCGTGTCGTAGATGGCGAACAGTGCGGTGATGTCCCCACCCGGTGAGTTGATGTAGAGGTGGATGTCCTTGTCCGCCTCTTCCGACTCGAGAAAGAGGAGCTGGGCGCAGACCAGGTTGGCCACCGTATCGTTGATCGGCGTGCCGAGGAAGATGATCCGCTCTTTGAGCAGGCGTGAGAAGAGGTCGTAGTTGCGCTCGCCCCGGCTCGTGGACTCGACCACCCAGGGAACGCTGTAGGCCTGTGCTCCCCCTCTATCGACTGCCACAGTGCTCATTGTCTCCGTAACGTTCATTCCGGGTCCTCCTCGCCCTGATCTGCCTTCAGGTCGTCCCGTGACACGGGCTTCCCGTCTTCGTCGACCAGCTCGACGTTGTCGAGCAGCCACCGCATGGCCTTCGCCTTGCGTTGATCGAAGCGTACTGCCGGCAGCTGTCCGGCCTGTTCGAGGTTCTTGCGTACCTGGTCGACGTCGGTCTCCAGGCGCTCGGCCAGGACGGCCAACTCGGTAGCCAGCTCCTCCTCGCTCACCTCGATCTCTTCAGCCTCGACCAACGCCCGGAGGGCCAAGTCGGCCTTCACGCCTCGGAGGGCCCCGTCCCGCAGCTCGTCGAGCAGCTCGTCCTCTTGGCGACCGCTGGCCGTGAGGAACTGCTCGATCCCGATGCCCTGATGTTCCAAGCGGTGGTTCAAGTCGCGGATCCGCTCGCGCAGCTCCTCGCTCACCAGGACGTCGGGGATGTCCTCGGTCACCAGCTCGACCAACGCGTCCATCGCCTTCTGCTGCAGGGCCATCTGCGCTTGGACGATCCGCATCTGCCGGAGGCGTTTGGCGATGTCCTCACGGAGCTCGTCGGCCGTCTCGAACTCGGACGCCTCGGCAGCCCATTCGTCGGTGACCTCGGGGAGCTTCAGCTCCTTGACGTCTTTGACCAGCACGCGAAACGAGACACCCTGGTTGAGCGAGTCGACGGTGCCGTCGAAGGTCAGGATGTCACCGACCTTGGCTCCCCGGAGCTGATCGTCGAGCTCGGGCACGATGGTGCCACTGCCCACCTCGTAGAGGAAGTCCTCGGCGGAGAGATCGTCGTTCGACGACGACTCCGCCTCATCCGAGCCGGAGCGGGAGCCGGAGCGGGAGCCGTGCAGGTCGATCGTCACCTGGTCACCGTTCTGGGCGGGACGCTGCACCTCGATCAGCTCACCGGAGGTTGCCCGGAGGCGATCGATCTGAGCGACGACCTCTTCGTGCGGGACAGTGAGCGCAGGCAAGGTGACCACCAGACCCTGGTAGCCCGGGATCGACACCGTCGGCCGTACCTGGACCACGGCGTCGAACGCGACCGAACCCGCTTCGCTGCCGGAGGTGATGTCGATCTCAGGGGCGGCGATGGGGTCGACCTCGGTATCGGTGACGGCCTTGGCATAGAAGTCGGGAAGGGCCTCTCGCAGGGCTTCGCTGCGAACTGCAGACGCCCCACCCATACGAGCCTCGATCACTCGGCGAGGAACCTTCCCCGGCCGGAACCCCGGAACACGGACCTCCCGGGACAAGCGACGCATCACCCCGTCAAGGGCTTCATCGATCTCGGTCTCGTCGACCTCGACAGAGAGACGGACTTTGTTGCCCTCTTCGGGCGCTGCTGTGGCTCGCATACGAGTAGGTGAGTCTACTGGCCCCCGAGGTCGTGACTTCCGCCGGCCATACGACCATTGACGAGTCGTCAGCGTGCGCTCGTGGGGCGATCACACCGCGCTCATGGGATGGTCCTCGAGATGGGGATCACACCATGAAAGCCATGGCGTCGACGACCTGGCGACCCAGGTCGGAGTGGCCGGAGACGATCACGTCTCCGCCACGCACCGCTTCGTCTCCTGAGTCCCGGCCGAAGCACACCCGCCAGAAGGCGGTCTGGTCCATGGACAACGTCACGGTGGGATCGGGATAAGGCTCATGGAGCCGGGAAGCTCGCCCTGCTTCGACCCGCAGGACCACGTCCCGACCCAAGGGACCGGAGATGGCAAACCACACGACCGTGCCCTCCAGTGGTGCGACCTTCTTGCCCACCACGTAGCCCATCGCCGCCTCGCACCGGTCGAGAACGACCGTCTCCCCGACCCCGTTGCGACCGCCCGGCCGATGAAGAGCAGCGCGGATGTCCTGTTCGTGCGCCCACGAGTCGAGAATCCTGGTCGTCATGAAGTCCCGGTAGGGCACCTCGCCGACAGGGCTCCAGCCGACGACATCGAACCGTTCCGGCGGAAATGCACGAAGCGCGTCGAGGCGCCGCTGAACGGTCTCCTCGAACTCGGCCAGCACCTCTTGCCCCGGAGTGCCGCGGCGAGCCTCGATCCACGGCTCGTTGAGCTCCCCGATGGGGTTCTTCACGTGAGGTGGTTGAGTCGGGAGCGAAGGCGGGGCAGGGTCGCCGAGCAACATCCGCTCGACGGCGACGAGATGCGAGACCTGGTCCCGAACGGTCCAACCCGGGCAGTCGGTCGGTAGCGACCACTGCTCCTCGGTCACGTCACGGCAAGCATCGATCACCGATCCCCACACTTCGGCCAACTGGCCGACCACCTGCTCGTCGTTCGCCTGGCCCTCTGGCACGAGCGCCCCCTGCTCTCTCGTCGTTCTATCCGGTCGTGTACGGGGTTTTCTTCAGTCTGGCGCGACGGGGTCCCAGAGGAGCGACCTTCGGGTCCTCAGACGGGAAGAACCCCTTCGATGGCATCGACCACCTCGGGGGCTTCGGGATCGACCATCGGACGGAACCGATTGACCACCTCGCCGGTCGGCGACACCAGGAACTTCTCGAAGTTCCACTGGATGTCACCGGCCTCGCCCTCGGCATCGGGAACCGCGGTGAGCTGATCGTAGATGGGGTGCCGGTTGTCGCCGTTCACCTCGACCTTCTCGAACATCGGGAACGTCACGCCGTAGGTGGTGGAGCAGAACGAGGCGATCTCCTCCGACGATCCCGGCTCCTGGCCGGCGAACTGGTTGCAGGGGAACCCGAGCACGGTGAACCCGCGATCTCCGTAGGTCTCCTGGAGACGCTCGAGCCCTTCGTACTGGGGCGTCAGCCCGCACTTGGAGGCCACATTGACCAGAAGGAGGGCCTTGCCTTCGTACTGGCCCAGAGAGGCGTCATCACCGGACAGCGTGTGGATGGTCGGCTCGTAGATGCTCATTCGATCAGCCTAGGGGCTCGGCGGGGACGCATCCGGGCGGGGGACGGTCCGGGGCTCGGCGCTCCCTGCCCGACGGGCTGCGAGGACCGTCGGCGGACCGGATCGGCGGCCACACGGGAGGTCGACACAATTAGCTGCCAGCTAGCGCGGGGTCCGCCCATCCCCCACCTGGCGATCAGGTCCGGGATACGTTCAGACCGTCCGTACCACGGACCGTTCCCGCCCAAGATCTGAGGAGGAAGTCATGGCGTCGTACGAGGGTTACTGCGTGAAGTGTCGTGAGAAGCGAACGTTCGAGGGGCACGAGGTCGAGTTGGCCAACGGTCGTCGAGCCGCCCAGGGCACCTGTCCCACCTGCGGGACGAAGATGAACCGGATCCTCGGGAAGAAGAAGGACTGAGACCGGAACCACGCCACACCTCGGCACGCTGCGCCACGAACGTGGTCAGTGCGCCGGAACCGAACCAAGATTGAGCTCTGGTTGGAGCGAGAGGGCGCCGATCACGGCGCCCTCTCGTAGTCCCCAGTCACTGACCACCAACCGGCCGAGCCCCAGGGTGTCGACCAGCGTGGCCAAGACCACCGCCCCGATAGGCAGGAGCGGAGCGCGGCGGGCCTGCACACCGGGCAGAGCCATGCAGCCGGCGAGGTCGAGCGTCGACAGCCGGTCGGCGAGGTCGTGGAGCTGCCCGGCGGGAAGCTCCACCTGGTTCACCTGCACCGAGGATGCATTCGGGGGCGGTGGCCGGTGCAGGCCCATGGCCAACCGGGCCAGTGCCCGTACCGTTCCCCCACTGGCGATTGCCCGTTCCCCGGCAGTGGGGTGACGGGCCAGGATCCGACTGATGGGCCCGGATCGCTGCACGGTCACCGCTTCGATGGCGGAACGGTCGCTGGGCGACAGCGGGTCGTTGCCGGCCACCTCACCTCGGAGCCGAGCTGTGCCCAACGCCACGCTGGTCACTGCCAGAACCTCGGCAACGTTGCCAATGCCGGCCTCCAGGCTGCCACCACCGAGGTCGAGCCCCAGCACTGGTTCGGGACCCACCCACACCCCAGCCCGCTGACCGATGAAGCACAGCTGTGCCTCTTCTTCACCGCTCAGTAGCCGGATGGGGCTTCCCAGTGCCCGCTCCAATCGGCTCAGTAACCGAGATCCGTTGGAGGCGTCCCGGAGGGCGGCAGTGGCCATGGCCACGATCACATCGGTACCGGCATCGTCGGCAGCCATGCGGAGGCGGCGTACGGTGCGAGTGGCCACAGCCGCTCGGTCGGCAGGCACACTGCCGGAACGGGCCACCTCGGTACCCAGATGGAGAAACGACCGCCGCCGCAGCACGGGGACCAAGGTGCCGTCACGGGCGGCATCCACCACCATCAGGTGGAACGAGCTACTTCCCAGATCGAAGACGGCAACACGGACAGTGGACACGGCGTGACGCTATCTGGTGTGCTCCCGTTGCACGAGACATCGAGCACAGAGCCGGTGGGACGGGTGCGGTGGAGCCGGGGCGAGCGAGTGACAACAGCAACCCGGATCATGCGGCTCGCCTAACCTGTCAGTCTTGGAGTTCCGGCAGCAGAGCCGGTGACGACATCGGGGCGTAGCGCAGCTCGGCAGCGCGCCTGCTTTGGGAGCAGGAGGTCGCGGGTTCAAATCCCGCCGCCCCGACCAGGTGCGGTACCACTTGAGTCCAAGGACCCCATTGGGTGGACCGCTTGACCTTGCCTCGAAATCGACATTGGTCGGCGGGCTCAGGGCCACCGTGGGCTCAGTGATGGGTGTAGCGCACGACCACGGCCAGGTCGGCGTTGGCAAGCTCCAAGGTAGCGGTGAGCGTTGACCAGGTCGGTCTGGGCAGCGGTGATCACCGATGCATTGCCCGGATATCCCGACGGCAGCAGCGAGAGCAGCGATTCGGACACGCCGGTGATCGTCGCCTGCGCTGTGAGGATCTGATGCTGCATGTCGGTAAACGCTGTGGTGGCCGACGCGGGAACGGTCGTGCCCTTGTTGGCCGCCGGGGAGAGCTGCTGCTGGATGCCGGGCTCGCCGATGAAGATGCGGTTCTCGATGGCAGCAGCCTGATCGGCAGCGATGACCAGGTCCGCCACCGGTACCTGGAGGGCCAGCACCCGGTAGGTCTGCACCATGGTGGTCTGGTCCGCAGTGAGCTCCGCCTGGGTCGTATCGGTAGGTATCTTCGCCGCCAGGGAGTTCATTCCAGTCAACGCGTCGTCGAGAGTCCCGTTCAGCAAAGATCTGTCGGCAGGTACCAGCGTCGTCGAGGCAGCAACGGCAGCCAACACACGGTGCAAGGCGGTCTGGCGCACCGCCACTGCTGCGGCCAGCTGGGTCCGGGTGGCAGCGATCCCGGTCGGCGGTACGGTCGTGGTTGTCGATGCGTGCGACGTGGCCGCTTCGGTCGGACCGGCGGAGATACCTACGAGCAGCAGCGCCCCCAAGATCGCCGCTGCCACGGGCAGCGCAACCAGCCGGACGGCGCGAGAAGACCTCACCATAGGAACAGCGCTCGGTCGGTGTCAGCAGTTGTTGCGATCATGAGAACGAGCAAGGTTGCCACACCGAACCCGAGAAGACGAGCAAGCGTTGCCGGACTCTACGAGACGGGCGCTCTGAGGCGAAGCCCGTGTACCGTGCCCAAGGTGGTTCAGGTTACCGGCACGCTCCAGAAGGAAGCCTGGGATCGGAACGTTCTGCCCCCGGTAGAGCAGGTGCGTCCCGGACTGTGGTCGATCCCGGTGCCGATTCCGGACAATCCTCTCCGTTACGTCCTCGTCTACGCCTTGGAGCTGGCCGGTGGTGGGATAGCCATCGTCGACGCCGGGTGGAACACCGACGTCGCCTGGGACGCCCTCATCGACGGTCTCGACAAAGCGGGGGGCAGCATCACCGATGTGCGTGCCGTACTGGTCACCCATATCCACCCCGACCACTACGGGCTGGCGGGCAAGGTCCGCGAGGAGTCGGGCGCATGGATCGGGCTCCACCCTGCCGATGCCGTGATGCTCCAGGATCGCTACGGCGATACCGATCGACTGCTCGACCAGATGAACGACTTCCTCATCGACTCAGGGGTGCCCCCCGAGAAGCTTCCCGACCTCAACATGGCCTCCATGATGATCAAGTCGATGGTCACCATGGCCGAGCCCGACGTCATGTTCGAGGACGGCGAGCACATCGAGCTGCCAGGGTGGGACCTCACCGTCATCTGGACCCCGGGCCACTCCCCCGGCCATGTCTGCTTCTACAGCGACGAACAACGACTGCTGCTCTCGGGTGACCATGTGCTTCCCCGGATCACCCCGAACATCGCAGTGCACGCACAGCAGTTCCCCAACCCGCTGGGCGACTACCTCGAATCGCTCCTGAAGGTGCAGAACCTGGGAACCGAGGAGGTGTTACCTGGTCACGAGTACCGGTTCGCCGATCTCCAGAACCGGCTCGAGACGCTCATCGAGCATCACAGCACTCGCCTGCAGGAGATCGAACAGCTGGTAGCGGACAATCCGGGACTGTCGGCATGGGAGATCACGATCCGGCTCCACTGGTCCCGGCCATGGGATCAGATCCCGTCCTTCTCGCAGCGGTCCGCCAACGGCGAGACACTGGCTCACTGCGTGCTCCTGGAGCTGCACGGCCGACTGCGGCGGGAAGGGCACCCGGCGCTGTTCTACGCCGTCGAGCAGTAGCGCCACCGGGTACTCGAGGGCACGGCACCGCCGTGGGTGTCGCACCAAAGTCAGCGCGTGCCGGACCAGAGTCCGCGGGTCTCGGACCAGAGTCAATCGTCAGTCGGTCGGCCTCCCCGCGCTGTCCGTCCACCCCCCACTTGTCCGTCCTCAGCTCGTTGGTTTTGGGCTCGTTCGTTTTCGGCTCGCTTCTCCTCGGCTCGCTTCTCCTCAGCTCGTTCGTCCTCGGCGGCAAAGGTGGCAATGAGCCGCTGTCGCTCCCATCGTCTGATCACGACCTTGACGACGATGAACACGGCGACCACGACCACCACGATGCTCAGCGACCACAACCCGATCTCACCCAGGATGTGTACGAACGAGACACCGACCACGAAACCGAGCATGGTGTAGCCGACGCCCCACAGCACCCCACCGATGGCGTTGTACAGAAAGAACGTCCGGTAACGCAGACCGCTGAACCCAGCCAAACCGGGGATGACGGCACGGGCGAACGCCACGAACCGCCCCAGAAACACGGCGGGGCCGCCGTAGTGCTCGAGCATCTCCAGTCCACGACGGACACCCAGGTTGCCCTTCATGGGTCGACGGTCAAGCAGCCAGGGGCCTGCCCTCTTCCCTATCTCGAACCCGACCGAGTCGCCGACGATGGCGCTCACCACCACCACCACGATCATCCCCTCCAGGTTCACCTGATGGAGACCGGCCAGAACCCCACCGACCACTACCGCTGTCTCGCCGGGGATGAAGAACCCGACGAGAAGAGCTGCCTCGGCGAAGGCCAGGAACCCAACCACGACGTAGGCCGTCGGACCGTGGAAGTGCAGCAGCCTTCCCACGAAACCCCCGGGAACGTTCTGATCGGACGAGGCAGCGACCAGGTGCGCCATGGCCAACCCGACCACCGCGTTGATGTTCAAGGGACTCGGGGAAAGAGGGTCACGCTGAGCCAGGTTCGGCGCTTACACGCGGGACAGGTCATCCTGTGGTCGAAGGTCCGTCCCGGAAGCCAGATGCCGACGGGGAACTGGAGGATCAAGAGGTCGAGGAGACCGATCCGGGTCACCACACCACACGCCGAGCAGGTCACCGTGAACAGTCCTTGCTCGGGCCTCGGATCGTCCGAAGACCGAGCCGGAGCTGTCCCATCGCCGGGTTCGGCAGTGGCAGTGGAGTACAGCGCGTGTTTGCCGGCAGGGCGGCCTCGACGCGATCCGTATGTCTGGCCATCGCCCACGGGCTGTTCGGTCAGTCCTTTGGGCCGTTGGGGCCGAGCGGCTGGCCGGGTCGTCGGCTGAACCATCGATTCCGCTGTCGACTGGGCCGTCGGCTCCACCGGCATCCAGAACAGTGCCCGCTTGCCCAGTGGGTCGGGGCCGTCTCTGTTCATTGGACGAGCTGACGTGCCAGGGCTCGGTATGCCTCGGCTCCCGGGGACGACGGAGCGTGCTCGAGGATCGACTGCCCGCACGCCGGAGCCTCGGCGAATCGGACCGACTTGCGAACCGGCGGCTGGAGAACAGGAAGGCCATACCGGGTCTCCACCTCGGCCAGCACCTCACGGCCATGGCGGGTTCGCTCGTCGTACATGGTGGCGATCACCCCTCGGATGGCCAGGTCGGCGTTGGCAAAAGCACGAACGTCCTCGATGGTGTCGAGCAGTTGACCGACGCCCCGATGCGAGAGCGCTTCGCACTGGAGGGGGATGAGCACGGAGCCGGCAGCGGTGAGGCCGTTGATGGTGAGCACCCCGAGCGAGGGAGGACAGTCGATGAGCACCAGGTCGTACTGGTTCAAGACCGGCGTAAGCGCACGGGCCAGCACGTGCTCCCGGCCGGTGCGGGTCAAGAGGTGCACCTCCGAACCGGCCAGGTCGATGGTGGCAGGTAGGACGGTGAGGCCGTCGATGCCGGGGACGGGAAGGCAGACATCAGCCACCTTGGTACGCCGGACGAAGACGTCGTGAAGCGACTGGTCGAGCCCGTCGGGATCGAAGCCGAGGGAGAAGGTCAGGCATGCCTGTGGGTCAAGGTCAACCAGTAGGGTCCGGCGTCCCAGCTCGGCCGAGGCGACGCCCAGCGAGTGGACCGTGGTCGTCTTGGCCACGCCCCCTTTCTGGTTGGCCACCGCCAGCACGTCGGTCACCACCGGAGCTTAGAGGCGACGGCCGCGGCCCGAGCGGCTCAGTGGCGAAGCCGCCGAGAGCGGGGCAATAACCCAAGCGGTCCGGTGGCATTCGTTCTCAGAGACCCGACGAACCCGACGAACCCGACGAACCCGACGAACCCGACGAACCCGACGAACCCGACGAACCCGACGAACCCGACGAACCCGACGAACCCGACGAACCCGACGAACCCGACGATGAGGTAGCCGGGTAGAAGATCAGGCCGGGTGCATTATCAAGAGCCGGCTATCCCGACAACAGGCCTGTTGAGGTGCTGACCGCCCATGGACCCGTCGAAGAGGGCGTCGAAGGTGAAGATGCCGCCGTCCGAGGCGACCAGGCGGTAGCCGTTGGCGTCGTCACTGGGCGCCATCCCCACCACCGGTGCGTTGAGCATCTCGCCCCCCGTCGACCCACAGAAGGGCGCGTCGAAGGTGAAGATGCCGCCGTCAGCGGCGACCAACCAGTAGCCGCCGGTGCTCAGGTCGTTGGCCATGCCCACGATGGGCGCGTTGAGGTGCTGGCCGCCCTCTGAGCCCAGGAACGGCAACACCCCGAACGCGAAGACACCACCGTCGGAAGCGACCAGGCGGTAGCCGTTGCCATCAGCCGAGGCACTGATACCCACGATGGGCGCGTTGAGGTGCTGGCCGCCCTCCGAGCCGTAGAAGCGGGCGTCGCCGAAGGTGAAGACGCCGCCGTCGGCGGCGACCAACCAGTAGCCACCACCGTCAGGCGTCGCCGCCATACCCACGATGGGCGCGTTGAGGTGCTGGCCGCCCTCCGAGCCGTAGAAGCGGGCGTCGCCGAAGGTGAAGACGCCGCCGTCAGCAGCGGCCAACCAGTAGCCGCCAGTGTTCGGCGCCGTGGCCATGCCCACCACCGGGGCGTTGAGATGCTGACCGCCCTCCGAGCCGCAGAAGGGATAGTTACCGAAGGTGAAGATGCCGCCGTCGCTCGCCACCATGTCGTATCCCTGCAGCGCCGCCGACGGGATCGAGCACGGAGCGATGGAGCCCTGGGCAGGAGTTCCGCCGGCATCGCCGGTGAGCTGCGGGTCGTGGTGGAACATCGGCCACGATCCGGCGCCCACCGCCTCGCTGCCATTGGAACCGGGGATCTCGTAGTGCATGATCACGCCCTGGCCCCCCGGCACTGCCCCGCTGTAGCCGGCCACCGTGATGCCGATGGTCCCGTTCGGGTCCTGCGTGACCAGCGGTGCATTCTGGATCCCAATGTTCGGAGCCAGGGAGGCGACCAACTGACCGGATCGACCATCGAAAATCTGAAGGCCGTCGGTCGTGGGAACCAGCACGTCCTGGTAGCCCTGCCCGGTGAGATCGGCGGTCACCACCGAACCGATGACCTCGCCGATCCCCGACTGATGCCAGATCGGCTGTCCGTTGGCGGCGTTGAGCACCCACACCGATCCCGACGATCCCGTATCGGTTCCCTCGGCTACCTGCATGGAGCCGTTGCCTTCGATGTCGGCCAGGGCCGGGCTCGAGAAAGTATTGCCGTCGAGGGTGGTGGACCACTGCTGGGTGCAGTCGTCGTCGAACGCCTTCACCGTGTCGGTGTCGGACTGCCCGGAGAAGTAGTTACCGGTGCCGACCACGATCCCGGTGGCGCCGCCGGGAAGGAAGCCGCCGACGGCAGGAGACGAATCGATCACCTGGTTGGTGGTGGCGCTGCAGATGAGGTTCCCTTGCCCGCTCTCGATCCGCAGATGGCCTCCGTTGGTGTAGCTCTGGCCCTGGGCCAGTCCGGCGGTCTGGTCCCCGCCTGAGATGATCTCGGTCTGGCCGGTCCCGTACAGGTCGGCCAGGGCAGCAGTGGAGAAGGTACTGTCGGAGTCGAAGTAAGGCCAGCCGGTCAACGCCAAGCCGTTGGCAGCGTTGAGGGCGTAGGACACCTGGCCGAGGGAGCCGGCCACGACGTCGGGGCCCGCCCCCTGCAGTGCACCCACGCTCATCGACGCCTGGACACCACCGGCCGGGGAGCCGTCGGTGGGCGGGTTGACCACCGGTGTGTACCAGAGCTCATTTCCGCTAGTGCCATACGCTTGGTAACCGCCAGCCGTAGGGTCGGCGGCATTGCCCGAGCCGACGAAGACGACGGTCTGGCCGTTGACGAACGAGACCGACGGAGTCGAGTCGATGGGAACCCCACCGTCCGAGGCCGGCCAGCCAGGCACCGTGGCCCCGTCCGACAGGTCGTAGGCGTACACGTTGCCAGCACGATCACCGACCACGACCGCCGGGCTGCCGTCGAGGTTGGCCACGATCGGCGAGGACTCGGCGATGGGCTGGCCGGGATCGGGAGCGGTCTGCATCCAGGTCTGCACTGCCCCGAGGTTCGCCGGGGTGTCAGCACCAGCCGACGGAGCACCCACAGCTATGGCCAACGTCGGGCACAGGCCGAGCAGCAGTGCAACAACGAAGACCACCCGACCGACAAGGCGCCGCGTCATGAGGCGAGGGCCGTGGATCGAGCGACCCGGCGGCACAGCCGTCGAGAGCAGGGTGATGCCTGAGAGCGAGCGCCACGAGGCGCTCGCTCTAGAGAGTGGCAAGGTCATCCGGGAGTCCGTTCGCTCGTGTGCGGGCTCAAGTGGCCGTCGGCCTACGGCAAGTAGCCTACGCATGCTGACCCGGATTGCAATGGCGGTCGAGCCGGGTCCCATGAGGTACACAGACGGTCGGCGGTCCTGCGACGGGACCACGGGACGAAACCAGATCCACACTTCGGACCGGGTGCAGCGCACGCCAGGGATCAGATCGTCACAAGAGGCCCGCCCGGACTCTATTTCTATGCGTTGGAGTTGTTACTGATACTTGGTGAGCTGTCGAAGAGCTCGTTCTTCTCCCACGATGGGGAGCACGATGAAGTAGGTCATCTTCGGCACCAGCTTGACCAACTGATCAAAGTCACCGGCATGCACATACTGGACCAGGAGACGGAACACGCCGCCTATCAGTCCGGTCGCCATGTCGCTGATTGCTCCTGCCGAACAGTCGTAGATGTCGTCATCCACGAACGCGTACCGGTATTGGTTGATGTAGTTCTCGAGGTGCTCGTAACCACCTCTGTTCACCTGAAGGATCTCAGCGAGACAGAGCTTTGCAAAATTAGGATTATCTGCTAGTAGCAAGAGTACGGCCCGCAGAGCCTCCTGGAGACGGTCCTCCCACTCTCCTTCGGCGTCATCGAAGGCGCGCTCACCTTCGTCCAGAACGATGCTCGCTCCGATGTCGAAGGCGGTCAGACAGCACGCTTCCTTGGTGGGAAAGTGCGTGTAGAACTCACGGGTTGAGATACCAGCGTTTCGGCAGACGGTGTCGATACGAGTGTGGGCGAACCCGGTCTGCCCCACTTCCTGAACAAAAGCGTCGATGATCTGGGCCGGTAGGACTTGAACGATCTTCTCCCTCGATCCACGAGGAGGGAGTTGGGTCGTTTTCCCGCCCGGAAGCACTATTCGTGCACTGCCATCTCGTCTACCGTACTCGTCGCCCATAACTGAGCCACCTTCCCCCGAGAGCAACTCGACACTTGGTCGAGCAACCCCCCCAAATGCATGCCCGTGCCGTCATCGGCCCTGCATGCGACGGTTGATCTTGTCCTTTGCGTATGCGTGGTGCCAGAGCACCCTACATAGCGTCGGTCCTGCGACTGTAGTAATGCCGTACAACGCCGACCCGACATCAGGACGGTTGAGTAAACCTGCTGGTCAAATGGAAAACCGCGGCCTGCGACCCGCACCGGATGATGCTGCCGGCTCGCACGGCAACCTTTCCCCGTCATACCTCCCTACCCGTCAACGCCCGATCACATCGGAGTAATCGTTCTGACGCATTTACCATCTAATAGAGATACTGTAAAGAAGTCAAGGGAGGTCAGGGGTATCGGGAACGGATAACTCAAAAAATAGCGTTTGCTTTTCGTTTCGCCTGTCATTAGTATGAGTTGGCCTCTACGTCTACCCACCAAGCCGGAGGGTTCCCACCATGTGCCCCAGCCGCCAACGAAGAAGAGCAGAACCAAACGATAAGGACGCCGCCCGAGAAACGGTGACAACCGCCATTGACGGGGACCCGGTTGGAGACGAGCAACCCAATCAGGTGGTGCTACCCGGCTTCCGCTCTCCTCTCGACCCTTCACGTGCCCTCAAGGTAGGCGGGCACGGCCTCCCCCGTGATCACGTCAGGCAGGTGCAGCGCGATCGCCTCATCGACGGGTTCGTCCAGGTGGTCGCCGAAGAAGGTTATGACGGTGCCGGAATCAAGGCCATCTGCCGGCGGGCCGGTGTTGCGTTCAATACCTTCTACGAGTACTTCGATACCAAAGAGGAGCTGTTTCTCGTTGCCTACGACCTTGGGGTGAAGATCCTCTTTGACGAGGCGGCCACCGCGTACTTAGAAGGCAAGCGCCCCTGGAACGAACGTGTCGAAACAGCCATCGGCAAGTTCCTGGACATTTTGGTCACCAACCAGGCATTTGCCCGCTTCTTCGCTGTCGAAGCGCTCAAGGTGGGACCGAGGGTCATGGCTCGGGTCGACGAGTCGTTCGAAACCTCCTTCGCCATGTTCACCGGGGCGAAACCCGCACCTGGGATGGCGATGGACCTTGCTGATCTCATCCCGTTGGTGATCGGGGGCATCTATGCACGGATCTTCGCCTACATCCGTACCGGTCGGATCAACGAGCTGCCCAACCTCCTTCCCAGCCTGATCGAGTTTGCGATGTCGTCGTTCACCGCCGGTGGGACACCGTCGGCACGTGCCATCCGCCGGCAGCGGGCTTCCCGGCTGGCCACGTAGCTCCACCACGACCCTGAGGCCGCCCAGCCACATCGGCAGCCAGGCAGCCTCGAGGGCCAGATGTCTCGCATGCTGTGCTTGCTCGACGACGGGGGTGCCGAGCAGCTGTCCTGTGGTGACCAGCAGTACGAGACATCACTGTGGCAGAGCTTCTGCGGGTTGCCAGTCCCTTCCTTCTCGCTCCATCCCGCCGACACGCTCCGCCGAAAGTTGCTACCTATAAGTAGCGAACAGCGTCCCTCATAAAAGCACGTCAGCCGCTGGTTGGCAAGGGGGAATTCGGTCTCGCTCCCTCCACCTGATATCCCTACTCCGCACCTGCTAGGACATCTCGGCGAGCAAAACTATCTAACATCTATTATACTGCTTCGTAACAGGGGTAGCTCCGTGAGCACAGCGGGGCGAAGGGGGTCAAGTGAGCCAGGAACAGATGAATGAGAAGACGGGGGAATCCGGAACGTCGGCAGACGTCGAGGTAGAAGCCGGGGAGGAGGCCGAGGAAGACCGGGTCAAATTACCCGGATATCTCTCCCCACTCGATCCTTCCCGACGACTGAAGGTCGGTGGTCACAGCAACTCCCGTGAACACGTGGTACAGGTGCAACGCGATCGCCTGATCGACGCGATCGTCCGGCTCGCCGCAGACGAGGGTTACGAGTACTGCGGCATTAAACCGATCAGTCGTCATGCCGGTGTGGCCTTCAATACGTTCTACGACCACTTCGACACCAGAGAGGAACTGTTCCTCGTTGCGTACGACAGAGGAGTTCGTGTTCTCTTTGGCGCGGTGACCGCTGCGTTTCTGACCGAAGACGCCTCGTGGGAAGAACGTCTCGAAGCCGGCATCGTACGGTTCCTGAGCATTCTCTCCGACAACCCGGCATTCGCCCGCTTCTTCATCATTGAAGCAGTCAAGGTCGGACCAGAGGCCATGGACCGAATCGATAAGGCTTTCGACGCCGCGCACACCATGTTCGCCAGCGCAGACCCGGCTCAAGATCAGAGCACAGGTGCCGACGAGGCCGTCCCATTGGTGATCGGTGGCATCTACAGCCGGATCTCTTACTACCTTCGGTCAGGACGTGCCGATCAGCTCCCCGAGCTGGCACCCATCCTCACCGAGTTCGTGTTGGCCAACTTCAGGGTGCCGGATGTATCGGATCTATCAGACGATGAGGTGCTGGAACCTGACGTGATGGGATCGGGCATGCTGAAGCCGGACGTGATGGGATCGGGCATGCTCGACGAGGACGCGTTGAACGTAGACGTGCTCAACGAGTAAGAGCAGAACGTCGGGCCCTTGGATCCGGACAACAGCGACAGCACAACGACACGCAGACCAGGGAACGGCGAATCCTGTCCACCTCGCCACGAAACCCTTACGCCACAGTCCGGCTGTCCGGTGATGCCGAGCCGTGGGCGACCATCTCGAACGCCTCCCACATCGAGGCATACCGTCCCCGGAGTGCCAACAGCTCGTCGTGGGAGCCCACCTCTGCGACCCGTCCTCCGTCGAGGACGACGATGCGGTCGGCTGCTCTCGCCGTCTGGAGGCGGTGAGCGATGACGACCGTCGTGCGACCGTGTGAGACTTGCTGCATGGCTGCGGCCACCCGTGCCTCGGTGACCAGGTCGAGGTTGGAGGTGGCCTCGTCGAGCAGGAGCACGACAGGGTCGACCAGCTCAGCACGAGCCAAGGCGATGAGCTGACGCTGGCCGGCAGAGAGCGAGCGACCACGTTCCAGCAGCTCATGCAGGTATCCGCCGGGTAGTGCGGCGATGAAGTCATGGGCACCAACAGCCCGCGCTGCTGCCTCCACCCCGGCGTCGGTCGCCTCAGGCCGGCCATAGGCGATGTTGTCTCGGATGGTCCCGGTGAACAGGAACGCCTCCTGGGGCACGTAGCCGAGCTGACGACGGAACGAGAGAAGATCGAGTGACCGCACGTCGTGTCCGTCGACACGAACGCTTCCTTCGTCAGGGTCGTAGAAACGTGCCAGCAGCTTCATCACTGTCGACTTCCCTGCACCCGTCTCCCCGACAAGAGCTACCGTCTCGCCCGCCGCTATCCGCAGATCGATGCCTCGCAGCGCCTCAGGCGGCTTCGAGCGAACCGAGTCGTCATGCTCGAGGAGCCGCGGATCGGACGGACCACGCCGTTTGCTCGGCCCCGCACCGTCCAGGCCGAGACGACCGACCACCGACGGATATGAGAAGCGCACGCCCTCGAGCGTGACCTCTCCGACCAGACGGCCGGGGTCCACTGGTTGTTCGGCTGGCGGGGTGAGCGTCTCGAACTGCATGAGCTCGGAGATACGGCCTACCGAGACCCGCGTCTGCTGCCAGGAGTCGAACACTTGGGAGAGCTGTTGAATCGGCGAGAAGAACAGGTCGATGTAGAGGATGAAGGCGATGAGGGCTCCCGAAGCCAGATGTCCCGAGGCGATCAAACCAGCACCGACACCCAGAACGATCGCATCTGCTCCCGCCGACAAGAACTGCACAAAGGGGAAGTAGGTGGCGACCAAGCGCTGTGCAGCCACCCGGGACTCCAGATAGTCGTGGCCGAGTCGGTGGAAGCGCTTCATCGTCTCGTCCTCATGGACGAAAGCCTGCGACTCCCGTACCCCGGACAGGCTCTCTTGGAAGTCGGCGTTGACGATGGCGATTCGCTCTCGCGACAGATCGTAGAGACGTGCTGACTTCCGACGGAAGATCACGGTGGCTATAGCCAATGGAACGACAACCGTCAGCGTGCACAGCCCGAGCTCGAAGTTCATCAGCACCAGGGCGACACCGACGCCGACGAACGTCACGATCGAAACCAGCGCCGACAGCAAGCCGTTCTCGATGAGCGACTCGAACTGATCGACATCGGTGGTCATCCGGGTCATGATCCGCCCGGCCATCTCATGCTCGTAGTAGTCGAGGGAGAGCCGTTGGAGGTGGGCCCAGATACGGATCCTGAGCGACAGCATGATCCGTTGGGCGGCGCGACCGGTGACGAACGTCTCACCCACCTCGTCGATCAGATCAGCCAGGGTGACGACGAGGAAGATGGCGGAGGCAGTGAAGAGCACGGCCACCGAGCCCGCCGACACGCCGCTGTCGATCCCCGTCTTCACCAGGATCGGGCCGGCCAATGTCGCCAGGGCGTCGAGAACGACGAGGACCAGGCCGATGAGGAGCGGTTTCTGGAACTCTTTCAGTAGTCGGCCCAGGTCGAAGCCTCGATCGTGACGCCCTTCCTTCTCGAGGTCGACGGTCGGGAAGTCACGAATGGGCCTCAGGGTTGCCACTCGGGCCAGCAGCTCGGGCGTGGGGGCGAGGTTGAGTCGCCATCCCCCTCCTCCCCCGCCACCCCGGCCGCCACCACCACCGAGACCAGGCCCGATGCTTGGTGCGCCGATAGTCGTCGTGACAGCACGGCGACCGCTTCCACCCTGTTCGCCCCCGACCCACGCCGACGCCGTCGTCCCATTCGCCCCCCGCATCCCGGCTGCCCCGTCACTCCCGTCACTCCCGTCACTCCCGTCACTCCCGTCACTCCCGCTACTCCCGCTACTCCCGTTACTCCCGTTACTCCCGTTACTCCCGTTACTCCCGCCTGCCGGCGCCGAAGCCGAGATGGCAGCAAGCGCCTCGATCGAGTCGCCGATCTGCTCCGCCTGGTCCTCCTCGAGTCCGGACAGCAAGGTCCGATAGGTGGCGCTGCGATCAACCAGCTCGTCGTGTGTACCGTGCTCCACGACACGCCCGTGCACAAGCACGACGATCCGATCGGCCAGGTGGAGTGTCGAACGGCGGTGGGCGACGAGCAACGTCGTCCGGTTGGCCATGACCCCACGGAGCGCGGTGTGGATCGACTCCTCGATCTTGGCATCGACGGCGCTGGTGGCGTCGTCGAGAATCAGAATCCGCGGATCGAACAAGATGGCCCGGGCCAGGGCGATACGCTGCCGCTGACCACCGGAGAGGGTCAACCCCCGTTCGCCGACCACGGTGTCGTACCCCCGTGGCAGGCGCTCGATGAACCCGTGTGCCTCGGCGGCTCGTGCCGCTGCCTCGATCTCCGCATCGGTGGCGTCCGGTCGTCCGTAGGCGATGTTGGACCGTACGGAGTCGGAGAAGAGGAAGCTCTCTTCGAAGACGATCCCCACCTGACGTCGTAGCGACCGAAGCGACACATCGCGCACATCGTGCCCGTCGACGAGCACGGTGCCTGCGCCCGGGTCGTAGAAACGTGACACGAGCATGGCCGCCGTCGACTTCCCGCTCCCGCTCGGACCAACGATGGCCACACGTTCACCAGGATCGATGTGCAGGTCGAGCCCCTGGAGCACAGGGGTGTCCGTGCCGTAGGAGAAGTGGACGTTCGAGAACGTGACCTCCCCAGAGAGCTCGGGAAGATCGACTGCGTCCGGGGCGTCGACGATGGTCGGCCTGAGGTCGAGGAGCTGGAAGATGCGCTCGACACCGGCCCGAGCCTGCTGACCGATGGTCAGGACGCCGGCCAGCTGCCGGGCCGGCGACATCAGCTGGGTGATGTAGGTCGAGAAGGCGAGAAAGGTGCCCAGGGTGATCTCGTGGTGCAGAGCCAGCCAGCCGCCGAAGGCGAGGATGGCAACCTGGCCGATGCTCGGGACCGCCTCTAAGAGTGGCTGGTAGCGGGACTGGAGCCGGACCGCCCGCATCTGCGAGCCGTACAGCTTCTTCGAGGCGTCGGTGATCCGCTCCAGCTCCCGGTGCTCCTGACCGAACGCCTTCACCACCCGCACGCCGTTCACGTCCTCATCCACGATCTGGGCGACGTCGCCCTCACGTTGCTGCCCATCCCAGGTGGCAGGGAAGATCCTCCACCGCATGCGGTACGAGATCACCAGGAGGGCAGGGGCCACGATGACGCTCACGACGGCGAGCAACGGCGACAGGTAGATCATCACGCCCAGCGAGAGCAGCATCATCAGCACGTTCCCGCTCATGATCGGGAAGAAGCTGAGAAGACCCTGCACGAGCGTCGAGTCGGAGTTCGCACGAGCCACCAGCTGACCGGTCGGCATCCGGTCGAGGTTGTCGAAGTCCATCGACTGGAGGTGATCGTGCATGGCGTTGCGGAGGTCGTACTGCACCTCGAGCGCTACCCGACCGCCACGGTAACGGCGAATGTAGGAAAACCCGAACGTCGCGGTGGCTAAGACGATGAGTAGTACCAACCACGGCCAGAGTGGAGACGTGTGGTCGAGGATGACACCGTCCACGATCTGGCGTTCAACGAGCGGGACCACGACCTGGCAGGCGCTCCCGAGCAAGGCGCCGCCGAGCGCCAGGAACACGTCTTGGCGATGCCGCATCATGTAGCCCCAGAGACGCCGGACCCATCTCGACGGCACGGTGTTGTCGAGCGGTGCGGCAGTATCGGGCTGCGACGACGTGCTGGGTTGTGCGACATCGCCAGGCGACAGGTCGGCGCCGGGATGGCGAGAGGACGGCGTGGTCATACCTCGTTCGTCACGAGTGCTCATCGACCGTTGGAGCGTTGGCACGATGGCGATCCGCCACCACGTCGTCGATGGCGGCGCCCAGCCAACCGAGTGACTCCAGCAGCTGCCCCCCATCGGGCGTCCTGGCACACAGGTCGTCGATCTGCCGGACCATCGCCGTCTCGGCTCGACCGAGGATGACCTCGCCCTCGCCGGTCAGATGCAACGCAGCGGCACGATGGTCGCCAGCAACGTCAGAGCGGACCAGAAGGCCCCGTTGGCATAGGGACTCCACCGCAGCGCTCACCGTCGGTTTGCCGATGGCCAGGCGTGCCGCCACGCGGGAGGCACGTTCGTCGCCTGAGGCGATGGCCGACAGCACCCGGTAGTGGGCAAGGCTCAGCTCACCCGAGGCACGTTCGAGCACCCGCGACACCCGTGCCAGTGCCCGCACCGCCTCCAACGCGCGCGCTCGCTCGCTCGGCACTGTCCGAGTCGGCCCCGTCTCGGTCGACACGCTCTCGGTCGACACGCTCTCGGTCGACGCCCTCCCGGTCGACGCCCTTGCGGCCGAGATCGCGCCAGTAGACGCCGCCGTACTCGGCTCGGCGCTGCTCATCTCACCGGCTCCATCAGGGGTCCACGATCAGAGGGTCCACGCCGTCATGATAGCGAGATAGTTCGTCTACCGAACCATCCGACCGACACTGCTCGGTCGCTCGTCGGCCCGAGACCGATGGCCGCAGCAAGCCGTATAGGGAATGGTACTCTCATACCATGAAAGCAACCATTGATAAGGCGGGAAGGTTGGTTATTCCAAAACCATTACGTGACCATCTTGGGCTGCTCCCTGGTGAGGTGGAGGTGGCCCCGGACGGAACCGGCATCCACATCGAACCCATCGCCAACGATGAGCTCAGCGAGGAGGAAGGGGGGCGTCTCGTCATCGGTGCAACCGGCAGCCGTGTTGACGACGACCTCGTGCGTGCCATACGCCACACCGAGCAGCGATGACGGCTACGGACCTGCTCGTCGACACCAGCGTTGCCGTGGCTCTCGTCGTCGCTGATCACGAGCATCACCGGGCAACCGTCGACGCAGTAGGTGGCCGCCGGGTCGGGCTCGCCGGCCACGCCGCTTTCGAGACGTTCTCGGTCCTGACCCGTCTTCCACCACCCCTACGCCGCACGCCACGCGCCGTCGACCAGATGCTGGCTCAGGGTTTTCCCGCATCGCGCTTCCTTGACGCCGCATCGGCACAAGACCTTCTCGGTCGGCTCTGGCAGCTCGGCATCGCTGGAGGAGCCGTGTACGACGCGTTGGTGGGTGCTGTCGCCGTTCAGCACCGGCTCCCGTTGGCTACCCGTGATCGACGGGCGATCAGCACGTACCGGGCGCTCGATGTTGATATCGAGATGTTGGCGTAGATCGCCCCGACGTCACCGCTGGCCCGCAGCAGGGGGGCGGACGCCCGGTCAGCCCTCCTCGACAATGCTCAACGCTCCGGTCGGGCAGTAGCGCACCGCCGCCTCGACCTGTTGACGCTGTGCATCGGATGGCTTGGCGTCCAGAACCGTCACGTGCTGGCCCTTCTCCACCCTGAAGACGTCCGGGGCCTCCGACTGGCACACAGCGTGTCCCTGACACAGGTCGTCGTCGACAGCGACGGACCACGACGTCGCCACACCATCGACCCCACTCTCGGCTGCTGCACCGACAACAGAGGCAGCACCAGTGGACGACGACGAACGCCGTCGGTAACGAGCAATACAAGGCTGCGCCAACTGGACCACCATCTTCGAATGGTCGTTGCGGTACGAGTCGAGCGGTTGACCCGCCTCGAACTCCCAACCGTGAAGAAGAGTGAGGAAGATGGCCTTGAGCTGCATGAGTGCGAACGCAGCGCCGACGCACCGGTGGCGACCGGCGCCGAAGGGAATCCAGCTCCACGGGTTCTCCGTGTCCTCGTGGCGGGGGTCGAGGTAACGGCTCGGATCGAACTCGTCACGATCCGGGAATGCCTCCGGCAAGCGGTTCGACACGGTGATCGACGCACCGACCATCTGACCCGGCTCGATCCGATGGCCACCGACTTCGAGCGACTCCTTCGCCACCCGCAGCAAGATGATCAACGGCGGATGGAGACGCAACGCCTCTTTGATAGCCGACTCGAGACGTGGGATCTCCCGGAGAGCCTGATAGCTCACGCTCCCCCCGTCGGCCATCAAGGCATCGACCTCGGCAACGACCGCCGCCATCTCGTCCGGATGCCGCAGGAGCTCGATGAGCGTCCATGCTGCCGTGCCCGACGTGGTGTGGTGGCCGGCGAACATCATCGAGATGAACATGCCGGTGATCTCGTCAGCGGAGAACCGGAGCTCACCGTCCGGTTCCTTGATCGACATCAGGATGTCGAGCATGTCCCGGTCGTCGTCGCTCGGACCGGGTTGAACTACTCGATCGTGCATGATCGCCTGCACCAGCTCGACCAGGCCGATACGGGCAGCGTCACGACGCCGGAAGCTCTCGATGTCGGCGTAGGGATCGACGTAGGCGATGGCGTCGGTGCCCTGCTCCAGGTCGTGGTAGAGACGGGCAAAGCGTGCGTCGAGCGCTTCACGGAACCTGGGACCGATCAAACACGCCGACGAGGTGTAGATCGTCAGCTCGGCGAACCAGTCGAGCAGGTCGATCTCGCCCCCGGTATCGGCCCAGTCGGCAACCATCCGGTCCACCTCACCAGTGATCGTCGTGGCGTGGCCGCGGATGAACTTGTCCCGGAGCGCCTGGTTGTGGAGCATCTCACGCCGACGTTCCGGTGGTGCGTCGAACACCACGCCTTCGCCGAAGATCGGCGTCATGAAGGGATAGGCCTCGCCCTGGTCGAGCGCGTCGTCGGTAGCCCGGAAGAACCACTCGTTGGCCTCCGGTCCCGAGACGAGCACCACGTCGCGCTGACCCAGCTGAAACCGTCCGACGTCACCGCACTCGTCTCGGACCCGCTGCATCAGTCCAATCGGGTCCCGTCGCAGCTCCTCGAGGTGCCCCGTGTCTCGATCGGCGCCGCTCAACATCTTCACGGTGGTCTCCACGAGTTGGGCCTCCAGCAGTGTGTCGGTCGAGAGTCTGTCGGTCGAAGTCTGTCTTGGTCAGGCACCCGTAGTGGTCAGGACCCTGTTCTCATCGGGATCCTGCGTCGGTCGCCAGCCCGGTCTGTTCCTCTGGCACCCCTTCCTCTGTTAGATTGCCATGTGTAAGAAATAGTGTCAACCAAAGGCTGACGCTCTCGGCAATAGGCGCTCAACCTCTGGACCGGAGGAGACGGCAACCACCATGACCAGCGACGTGAGCACGCAGAACGAGGAATCCCTGGAATCCCTCGAGAACGTGCCTGTGCGCACCACCAGACAGTGGCTGAGCAAGCGCCAGAGCGCCACCGTGGCCACGTTGCTCGATGCCGGCCTCGACCAGCTACGGGAGCACGGCTACGAGCAGTTGACCGTCCGCGCTGTGGCCGGACGAGCCGGAGTCACGCACACCACCGCGTACTCGTACTTCTCGTCCAAAGGTCACCTCGTCGCCGAGATGCTCTGGTGGCGGCTCCGAGCCGTGCCGGTGCCCATCACCGATCAGTCCATGCCGCTGACCACCAGGATCACCGAGGCCCTACGCGGCCCGGGGCTGGTCCTGGGTGACGATCCTGCCCTGGCCCAGGCTGCGCTCGCAGCCCTGCTCACCGAAGACCCCGATGTGAGCCGCCTCCGTGACACCATCGGTGCAGACCTGACCCATCGCATCGAGTCCGCACTCGGTAGCGACGCCGATCCCGAGCTGACCGAGGCGCTCCTCTTGGCGTTCAGTGGCGCCATGCTTCAGGCAGGTATGGGCTACTTCGACTTCGCCGGCGTGGTCCGGCGCATGACTTCGGTAGCCCGCTTGCTCGACCGATCACGGTGACCACGGCACGGTCGAGGTCGAGGTCGAGGTCGAGGTCGAGGTCGAGGTCGCTCAGCCTCGGCGAATCTCCACCGGCGTTCCACGGTCCTCGAAGACGAAGTCGGCACCGGTGCTGAAACGAGTCAAGACAACCTCGTTCGCAACCGGCGCCTCGGTATCCCCCAGCACTACTTCGACCGCTAGCCCACTTCCGTCGTCCGAGAGAGCCTCACACCGGAACCGCCTATCCAACGCCTGGACGATGGCGTCCAATGGCTCCAGATGATCAGCGCTGAGCATCACCGGCCACGCCCCGTCGACCGTTGCATCGGTGTCACGTCCCAACCGGACGATCAACCTGTCGGAGAGCTCCACCTCACACCCGACGTAGGCAGAGGGCAGGAGGTCGGGGTGGAGCGCGACTACCTGGGCCACGTCGTCGAGGCCACCGCCGAGGTTCAGTGCGGTCCGGAGCCGCTCGGCCGTCAACCCGGCGACGCCCGTGAACTGCTTCCGGGCGAATGCGATCGCCGCCTCGTCGCTCTCCACCCTGGCCCTCACAGCGGCAATGAACGAGAGGGCCAGGAGATGCCCCTGCAGGCAGGCCTCTTCGGCGATGCGCAGGAGCGCCGATCGAGACCATTCGGAGAACTGCAGATCAGCAAGGAGCGGGCCGCTGTACTCGTGACGGCCGGGACCATCGGGCTCGATTGCAGAGAGCTTCGCTGTGGCGGCCCGGGTCTTGGCCATAGCCTTCGCTTCAGTAGGTATGGGCAAGGGGTCGTGGTCGTCGGCGATCGTCACCATCCAGTGACAGTTCGGCATACGGTCCGCTGGCACGCGTGGCGGTCGGTGGATCGGACGAACCTGCGCTCGGGCGTTGGTGGCGATAGCCGTGGCGTCGAAGGTCGGATCCTCGATGTCGTGGCACATGGCTACCACGTACTCAGGACCCATCGGCTCTACATCCATCAGTGCACCGCAGTGGTCCAACCAGAACTCGCCGTAGTCGTGGTCGACGACGCGGTATCGGAAGTCCATGAACTGTGGCGGTGCCCCGATGTCGAGCTGCAACCCCTTGAAGATGGTCTCTACCGAGTCACCCTCGAAGCCGAGCGCCTGCTGCATGCGCTTCGTGTAGACGGGGCTGGCACCCTTCCACTCTTCGATGGCGATGTCGCGCATCACATCACGGCCGAACGCACCGATCACGTGTGGCATCCCCGCACGGTCGATCAGATGACCAGCCAAGAGGTACTCGGGAACGAGGAGCGCCAACTCCTCTCTTGTCCGCTCCGCCAGCCCTGCACCCGACGCCATCGCCTCCCCTTCCACTGAAGCCCCCAGCTTGCCACCCGTAAGAGGGCCCGGCGGTAGCCACTGGTCTGGTCATGCGTCGGTCTCCGGATCGACACGACCCGGTCTGAGCGTCAGTCCCGACAGCTCGTCGATCAGCGCCGTCGGGATTGCTCCTCGATGACGGACTGCAGCACCACCGCACCCGAGTGCTCCACGTCACGAGTGGCGGTGAGCAGCACGAGCCGCCCACTGGCAGCGATGTGGCGGAGGCGGTCGAGCGACTCGACAGCCGGGTGCTCTCGAAGCTCGCGTCGGTAGCGGTGCGAGAACTCAGTGAAGCGATCCGGGTCGTGCCCGTACCAGCGTCGCAGCTCACTGCTCGGCGCCACGCTCTTGGCCCACTCGTCGTAGTCGAGGGCTTCCTTGGTGACACCACGGGGCCACAGCCGGTCGACAAGGACCCGATGGTCACCAGGCACTCGACTGGTGTCCTCGTACACCCGCACCACCTCCACCCGTCCCCCAGTCATGGAGACCTCCTCATATCAGCCCCCATGATCATCGCAGTGTGACGGGCGGCCCCGGGTAAGGACCGTTCTCCGGATCGGTTGCAGCCCCGAACGCTCCTCCCCCTGAGATCAGGAGCAGAGACTGCGTGGTCCCCCGTCCGGGGTTAGGGGGCGGGGGAGCACGCACTGTTGGCCAGTTCCCAGGCTGGTCGAGCTGGGTTCCTGTGGCGATCTGTTGTTGTTCTGTTGGCAGTGCTGGCCATCCGGCCCGCTGTCCCTGGGGGCCGAAACGAGCACCCAGGAACAACGAACCGCACGTCCGTCCTTCGTGGTTCTGACGCTCCTTACGGTGTGATAGCGACCACCGGGGCGGTGAAGTTGCCCGCCCCTGAGCCGTTGAATGGGGCGTTCCCGAAGGTGAAAATGCCGCCGTCCTTGGTGACCAACCAGTAGCCGTTGCCATCGGGCGTTGCTGCCATGCCGACCACGGGGGCGTTCAGTGACTGTCCGCCCTCTGAGCCGTAGAAAGCGGCGTTTCCGAAGGTAGACACGGCTCCGTTCGAGGCCACCAGGCGGTAGCCGGTGCGGGTGGTCCTTAGTATATGCAATCATTAGTGAATGAACCCAAGTCGGCTTGCCCACCCGCCGGACAGTGACTCGGTCCTCGATGCCGTCCTCACGGCCAGCCGGGTCCTGGTGGCGATGGCCGCTCGCTCGTTGGCCGATACCGGCGAGGAGGTGACGCTGACCCAGTACCGATCGCTGGTGGTCCTGGCCTCCCGTGGCCCCCAGGGCGTGGCGTCGTTGGCCGAGGCGGTGGCCGTCACCCCACCGACCGCCTCACGGTTGGTCGACCGGCTGGTGCGCAAGGGCCTGGTTCGCCGTCGGGCCGACCAGCACGACCGGCGTCAGGTCCGGATCGGACTGACCGAGGCCGGGCGGGCCCTGGTCGACCAGGTCACCGAGCGTCGGCGAGCCGAGATGACCGAACTGCTGACGTCGATCCCGCTCGAGATCAAAGAGCCGATGGCCGACGGGCTCCGGCTGCTGGCCGAGGCGGCCGGGGAGGTGCCCGAGCAGGACTGGAGCGCCGGATGGGACCTGTGAGCGACGGTCCTCCCGATCGGCCCGGTTCGGTGCGCGCCCGGACCGCCGTGCTGTCGCGCACCTCGTGGCGGGCGGCCATGACCCGGGCGTCACGCTGGCTCGGTGGGGCCTCCTACTTGCAGAAGTGGCTGGTCCTCGGCGGGTTGATCGGAGCGATGGCCGGCGTCGGTGCCATCGTCTTCTACGAAGCGCTCTTGGGAGCCACGCACCTCTTCTTGGGCGTCCTGGCCGGTTACCACGTCCCGACGCCGGTCGGCGAAGGCGGTCGGTCGGCGTCGGCGTCGTTCTCCCGTCCCTGGGCGTTGCCACTCGTCGTCGGTCTCGGGGCCTTGCTCGGCGCCATCCTGGTCTTCCGCTTCGCCCCCGACGCCGAGGGACACGGCACCGACTCGGCCATCTCGGCCGTCCACCACAACCCGAGGGGTATCCGTTTCCGCACCGTCGTCGTCAAGATCATCGCCTCGGCGCTCACCATCGGCTCGGGGGGATCGGGTGGCCGAGAGGGACCGACCGGCCAGATCAGTGCCGGCTTCGCCTCCCTCTTGGCCCGCGAGCTCGACCTCAGCCCCGGCGATGCCCGGGTGGCGGTGGCGACGGGGATCGGCTCGGGCATCGGGGCCATCTTCGGGGCGCCGCTCGGCGGCGCGGTGCTGGCCACCGAGATCCTTTACCGCGACGACTTCGACGTCGAGGCGCTCCTGCCGTGTTTCATCGCCTCGACCGTCGGCTACGTCATCTTCGGCGCCGCCACCGGCTTCACGCCGTTGTTCGGCTTCAACGGCAGCTACCACTTCGGTGACCCCTCGCGACTCCTTTGGTTCGCCCTGATCGGTGTGGTGGGCGGCTTGATCGGCCTCCTCTACGCCAATGGCTTCTACAGGATCGCCGCCGTGTTCAGCTGGATCAGGCTGCCCCGCTGGACGAAGCCGGCTATCGGGGGCCTGGTCGTCGGTTCGATCGCCCTCGTCATTCCCGAGGTTCTCGGCACCGGGTACGGCTGGATTCAGCAGAGCCTCGGTCGACAGCTGCTCGGCCTGCCCCTGTGGATCGTCCTCATCCTGCCCTTCGCCCGCATCGTGGCGACCGGGCTGTCCATAGGGTCCGGGGGCGCCGGTGGCATCTTCGGTCCGGGCATGGTCATCGGCGCCTTCGTCGGCGCGTCGGTCTGGCGCCTGTTCGACCCGATCGTCCCGTCGATGGGCCACAGCCCGACGCCGTACGTCATCGTCGGCATGATGTGCTGCTTCGGCAGCATCTCGCGGGCGCCGCTGGCGGTCATGTTGATGGTGGCCGAGATGACCGGCAGCCTGTCCATCCTCGCCCCGGCGATGATCGCCGTCGGCCTGGCCTGGTTCATCGTCCGACGCAGCGACGACACCATCTACCGCAGTCAGCTGAAGAGCCGGGCCGACGCGCCGGCCCAGCGACTGCTCATCGGAATGCCCCTTCTGGCCAACCTACCGGTCGACCAGGTGATGGTCCCGCCGCGCCTGACCATCCGCGGCAACACCTCGATACCCGTCGCTCGACGCCAGATCGAAACGGCCCATGTGTCCGGAGCGCCGGTGGTCGACGACGACGGGCGGTTCGAAGGGACCGTCACCTTGGAGCGCCTAAGGGCGGCCAACGACGACGGACCGCGCGCCCTCGGCGCCTTCGTCGACCCGTCGGCACCCACCGTCGCCCGGTCCGCCCACCTCGACGTCGCACTCGACGCCCTGACGAGCGCTCCCCAACACTGGGTCTCGGTGCTCGACGCCGATCGGACGGTCGTCGGGACGATCGCCACCTCCGATCTGGTCCGGGGGTATCGGGTCGGCTTGCTGGCCACCCTGCGGCAGCTGGATGACGCCGCGGCCGGGAGCCATGAGATCGAGGTCGAGGCCGGTTCGTCGCTCGTCGGGCGCCCGCTCCGCCACGCCGGCCTGCCCGAGGGCGTCGTCGTGACGTCCATCCAGAGGAACCGGGACCTCGTCGTTCCGGTCGGTGACACGGTCCTCCAGGTCGGCGACCGCTTGGTCTTGATCGGCCGCGCCGCGGAAACCGACGTGCTCGAGGCGATGGCGAAAGGCGCTCGTTCAGTCAGTACTTCGGCGCCCCAGCAGCCGGGTCACTGAGGTCTGACGCAGGTAACGCCTTCACTTTTATCGGCTGTTCCTGCGCTGAATTGTCGGGTGTTCGTACAAACACCGGTTGCGCCCCCGGCAGGAGTCGAACCCGCAACCTAGTGGGTAGAAACCACTTGCTCTATCCAATTGAGCTACAGGGGCGTGCGATCCATCGTTGAGCTTCGCTCTTGTGGGGCAACCGACAGACGTCCTTGGCCGCAACAAACGTTTTGTTAGACAGTTGCCTCCAACAGCGACTCAAGACACGAGGTTAGCTCGGAGACCCGAGTGCTCCTGGCACCTGGGGCAGTGTGTCACACTGGTTGTTTCTTGGTGGCCGTAGCTCAGTTGGTTAGAGCGCCAGGTTGTGGCCCTGGAGGTCGGGGGTTCAAGTCCCCTCGGTCACCCTCGTTCCCGGTGGACCTGAGCATGCCTGCTCGCGCTGTTGGGGATCTTCTACAGTAGCTGAGCGCCTCTAGCTCAATGGCAGAGCAATGGACTCTTAATCCACAGGTTCCGGGTTCGAATCCCGGGGGGCGCACCAACCAAACAGTTCCATGAGCAGCGTGTATCAAGAGCGGTCACCGGACGATCCGTCTCGCTGACCATCGAGGAGCCACGGATGTTTCGAGAAGACCGAGAACAAATGCCAGTGGCGAACGGCAATGCTGATGATCCGATCACCAGCTATATCCTCCGCTCCATCCGGGCCGGGATCGTTACCTCAGGGTTCGTTCTCGGGGTCGTATTGCTCTATGCGCTGCTTCCCGGTACCGATCTGTCTAATCGAAGCGGCTGCCTGATCCTGATCGGCATCGGTGCCGTGCTCACGATCGCCAGCGCATTCGTCCCCTGGTCTCGCATCGTCGGGCGTGGTAGCGATCGCCTGATCATCCTCGTGTGGGCGTTCATGTTGATCGCCCTCATCGACATCGCCATCGCGTTGACCGGTGGAGCGCACTCGCAGCTCTTCATTCTCCTGGTCATCGTGATGGTGTTCCTCGCCGGCCCGTACTACTCCCTCCTCGGCGAAGTGGCCATGAACCTGATGGTGGTAGCGGGGTACGTCATCACGTTGGTCGCTACCGGGTGGGATATCCACCCTTCGACCCTGGCATTCCGCCTCGGCATCATGACGGCCGGCGCATTCGGCATCGCCACACTGAGCAACGAGCTGATGAAGGGACTCCGCCATCAGGTCTTGGAACGGGACGCCGCTGAGCAACGGGTAGTGCTGTGGACCAAGGTCGCGGCGCTGGCGCGCCAGATCGACTCTCCGGAGACCGATCGGGTGCTGACCGCAGTAGTGGATGCCGTCGACTCCCTCGGGTTCGAGGTATCGGCCATCTGCACGCTCGACGAAGACGGCACGACCCAGCGTGTCCTCGAAGGTCACAACGTTCCCGTCTCGTTGGGCAAGACAGGACCGACCGGAGTCCTTCCTACCGTCATGCAACACGGCAAGACCATGGTCTTCGATGGGTACGACTCCATGACAGATGCCATCCCCGAGGTTGTCGAAGACGGGTTCCTCACCATCATCGCCGGTCCGGTATGGGTCAACGGTGAGATGGTCGCCGTGCTCGAGGGAGGCAGCCGTAAGGACCACCGGTTGGCCCCGGACGAGATCGCCGCCTTCGAGATGATCGCCGACCAGGCAGGCCGCGCCCTCGAGAATGCCGAGCTCCTGGAGCGCCAGAGGCGGGAAGCCGACCGCTTCCGCCAGCTCCTGGTATCCGCCCCCGACGCGGTCATCGTCATCAACTCAAACGGGGCCATCGTCGAGGTGAGCAACCAGGCAGAGCGCCTCTACGGCTACTCCACCGGCGAGCTGATCGGGCAGCCGGCACACAGCCTGGTACCTGACCGCTTGCGCGACCGGTACGCCACCCTGTTCGACACGTGGATCCACGGCGACGGCGACCCGGTGATCGGTGCCAGCACCTCCGTCTACGGACGGCACAAGGACGGTTCCGAGATCCCCGTGGAGCTCACCTTCAACACGATGGCCACCTCCCAGGGCGAGCTGGTGTCGATAGCGGTCCGGGATGTGACCGAGCGACGAGAGTTCGAACGCCGTCTTACCCACCAGGCCACGCATGACCACCTCACCGGTCTTCCGAACCGGGAGCTGTTCATGCAACGGCTCATCGGGTCGCTCCAACGCCGGTCCAATGTCGATCCACCCGATCACGGTGTGCTTCCTCGATCTCGACCACTTCAAGTACGTGAACGACAGCCGGGGCCACGGCACGGGCGACGCTCTGGTCAATGCTGTCGCCAAGCGCCTGGTCGATGCGGTCGGCGACCACTTTCTCGCTCGGGTGGGCGGAGACGAGTTCGGGATACTGGTAGAAGGGCTGACCGACCAGCACGATGCCGTGGCTTTCGCCGAGCGGCTGCTGACCGTCTTCCGGGAGCCGTTCCTGGTCGATGCCGTCGACTGCTACGTAACGGCCAGCGTCGGCATCGCCTTTGGCCACTCTCCGGACGAAGGGGAGATGGTGATGCAAAATGCTGACGCCGCCATGTACCGGGCAAAGCACAACGGACGAGCACGGATCGCCTTCTTCGACGAGACGCTGACTGCACTGGCCGCCGAACGGGTCGCCACCGAGGCCGCTCTCCACCTAGCGTTGGCACGAAGCGAGTTCCAGCTGGTCTACCAACCGGTTATCTCGCTCGACGACGGTCATATGGCCGGGGTCGAAGCGCTGCTGCGCTGGCATCACCCCGAACGAGGTCTGGTGCCACCCGAGCAGTTCATCACCACCGCCGAGGACACCGGGTTGGTGGTGCCCATCGGTCGATGGGCACTCGAGGAGGCATGCCGCCAGCTAGCGGCATGGCGTAAGGACCTACCGCATCTACCCGACATCAACATGGGCGTCAACGTCTCAGGCCGCCAACTCGAGCACGACCATTTCGTCGCCGATGTCGAGCACGTGCTCGGCGTCACTGGCATCCCACCGGCCCTGCTCATGCTCGAGATCACCGAGAGCTTCTTCATCCGCGACTTCCAGGCTGCAGTCGGTCGACTACAGGCGCTGAAGCGGCTGGGTGTCTCCCTGGCCATCGACGACTTCGGGACCGGGTTCTCGTCGCTCTTCTCGCTGTCCCGCCTTCCGATCGACACCGTCAAGATCGACAAGACGTTCATCAACGGTCTGGGAACCCGGTACGACGCGGTGGTCTCGGCTGTCGTCAGCCTTGGCAACGCCTTCGACCTACAAGTGGTGGCCGAAGGTATCGAGCATCAGGGTCAGCGGGACCGGTTGGTGGCCCTGGGCTGCCGATTCGCACAAGGGTTCTACTTCTCGGTTCCGCTCAGCTCCATGGAAGTAGAGGGAGCCCTGCGGACCATACGCCCGTCGATGCAGGTTGTGATCCCAACTGCACAGCCCAACAGCTCGGCTCCACAGCCTGTGAACCCGGCAGCCCAGACCGGGAGCCCGCCGACGATCAGCGTACGGTGACCCCCCAGGTGCCGGTCCAGTGGTCCCCTGGCTGCAACACCACGAGGTCGGTGCCGGAACGGAAGGCATCGGGTGGACAGGTCATCGGTTCGATGGCAACGGCCTTCCGTTCGGACCCCTCGGGAAGCGTGTCACCGGTATAGACCATCAGGTAGCCGAACTGCTCTATCGACCCAGACGGTGACACCTGGGTCTCCGTCCGAATGGTCCACGTACACCCGGCGCAATCGTCCGCGTCCCGCCGCAGTGACGAGAAGCCGGTATCCAGTGCGGTGGTTCCGATGATCCGACCACTCGGTGAAGTCGAACTCGGTGCCCTGCACCGGCGCGTCTCCGGTCGGTAAGCCACGTTCATCGGTCACCAACCGGCGTTCGGCCGGGACCGTCAGTCGAACGGTATCGATTGTCGGTGTCCCCACGGTGAAGTACGGGTGGAATCCCAGCCCGAACGGAAGCGGATCGACCCCCAGGTTCTCGGCCCCGGAATGAACGGTGAGCCCCTCACGCCCCAACCGGTACTCGACCTCGAGGCCGAGCGTGAAGGGATACCCCGGTGTGGGATGGAGCACACACGCCATGGTCACCCGGTTCTGCGCTCGACTGGCCATCTGCCAGGACATCCAGCGCACGAGACCGTGAATGGCGTTGCGGTTGGCCGGCTCGTCGAGCGGGGACGGTTGCGGTCACCCCCTCGAAGGTGTAGCGCCCATCGCCCAAGCGGTTGGGCCACGGGGCCAGTACCTGTCCGCGACCACCGTGGCTCCACTCCTGAGCAGTAAAGCCCTGGAGTACGCTGCGATCATCAACGGTGAACGATCGCAGCGTGGCACCGACTTCGGCGATCACGGCACGGTGGTGACCGTGGCCGATGACCCACTGATCTCCAGTAGCCGGGGTGGTCTCTGCCGGACGCTGTTCGTCATCAGGCGGGCGAGGGGTCATAGGGCAGTCATCCGATTGCGGTTGTCGGTCGCGTGTTGACCGGCGAGCGGTGGACGGTCGACCGGTATGGTAGGCGACGGAGCCGACAAGGTCGGCAGCGAGTGGATCGGAGCCCGCCCCGGACCGTTCACTGCTCTGCGAATACTGCGATCGGAGCGTTCACGTGCGTATCCTCATCACCAATGACGACGGCGTGTTCGCGCCGGGCATCGAGGCGCTGGCTCGGGGCCTGGTAGCCGCGTTCGACGGTGAGCACGAGCTCCTGGTGGTCGCACCAATGGTGGACTACAGCGGTGCCGGTGCCGGCCGTGGGGCCGGTCTACGAACGTGAGTCGATCCCTTATGAGGCGGTGCAGATACCCGGACTCGAGCACATCCCGACCTACGGGGTGGACGGACCGCCGGCACTGGCCGTCATCCTGGCTTGCATCGAGGGGTTCGGACCCCGTCCTGACCTGGTCATATCGGGTGTGAACCACGGGATGAACGCCGGTCGGTCGGCACTTCACTCCGGAACCGTGGGTGCCGTGTTCACCGCCGCCCAGTTCGGGCTCCGGGGACTGGCCGTGAGCACCACTTGGACATCAGACCCCGTCCCGTGGGAGACCCCGGTCACTGTGGCCAGTCGGCTGGTACCGGTGATCGCCGCCGCAGACCACGGCACGGTGCTGAACCTCAACGTACCGGCGGTCCCGCTGGCCGAACTGCGGGGGGTCCGGCACGGCACGCTTGGACGTGTCGGAATGATCCGTTCGGTCCGATCGGATCGGACGGTCGACGAGGTACACCGATCAGAGGTGCCGGCCACGGGAGGGGCGATCTCCCTGTCGCTGCGAGGCGTTCGGAGTTCGGAGGATGACCCGGAAGGTGACGACGAACGAACCGAGATCGATCCTCGTCCGATGCAGGGCTGGTCGCCAACGGCTGGGCGTCGCTGACGCCTCTGGTCGGGGTCCGAGAGGACAGCTCAGCCGGGGGATCGGAGATCCTCCGCAAGGCGCTGGCCGAGCTCGACCAGGCCTGGCCCAACGACACCAAAACCCCGTAAACGACCACTCTGCGCGCGATTCGTATCATGCAACGAAGTTCGAATTGCATTGATGTGAGTTAGCTGTTTATCCTTGCCAGTACTCGATCAGCCAGAGGCAGATGGGGTCACGCGCCAGTGGAAATACTGGCGCCGGAGCGTTGAGGAGCGTTCCGATCATGTGACCTACCTTGCGACTCTACGTCCGAGGTCGCCAGCTCCGAACACGATTCGGCCGCGCCTATCTGCACAGTCAGCACGAGCCATCCCCTATGCCCCATTTCTCATATCCCCCGACGCCCAAGCCAGGAGCCGCTACACGCTGACCAGGTAAACAAGGGTTACTCCGTCTGCACCTCGTATGGACCTACTTGTACGTCCAGGGCCGCCTGCCCTCCCCGGCACCAGCTTGCGAGACGAATGCTTCCAAGACGGCGCCCGCATTCCCAAGCCACCCTCGAGCCCTCCGGGCTTCCGCGACTTTGAGGAGGCGCAAGAATTGCGCAAGCACCGCTTCTATATCTTCGTTATCGCAGGACTGGTCGTCACTGGAATTGCACTCCAGCGACCAGCGCATTCCCAGGATCAGGCCGGAGCCAGCACGGTCAGCGCCACCGCCCAATTAGGGGTGGGGAGCTTGATCGGCGGTGGCTCGACTCTGACATCGAGCACAGCAGGCATCACGTTGAGCGGCTACTCCATAGCGCTCGCCTCATTGGATGTTCCAGTTCAGACAGCACCGGCCGCGCAAACAGCACCGGCGGCACCTACGGCCCAGGCAACAGGCGGGGCGTGGGCCGAGCTCCGACAGTGTGAGTCAGGTGGGGACTACAGCGAGGACTCCGGGAACGGGTACTACGGCGCCTACCAGTTCTCGTTGGGCACCTGGCAAAGCCTGGGCTTCTCCGGGCTCCCCAGCGATGCCTCACCGGCCCAGCAGGATCAAGCTGCCCAGGAGCTCGAAGCCCAGAGCGGCTGGAGCCAATGGCCCGCCTGTTCGAGCGAGCTCGGCCTCGGTTAGTCGGTCAACGGAACAGCTCATCGAGCCAGTCGAAGGTGACCTGGGCCGACAGGCGGATGTTGTCCGCTTGACAGTGGGCTGCTGCTCCTTGGTTCACGGTAAATCGATGGAGGGTGACCGGACCTGCCACACCGGCGACGAACTCGTCGGTCTGGGCCAACGGCTCCGTCCCTTCCCGTTCACCGACCAACGCCAGTGTGGGGCAGGTGATCGACGCCAATAGCTCACCCATGACGAACTCGCTCATGAACTGCCGCCATTCGTGAAAGGAGCGGACGCCGAAGCGCCGACAGATCGCCTCGATGCCCCATCCCATCTGATGAGGCATGAGATCCTCGGGCACGCCCACCACGTCTTCGGGACGGATGTCCCGAGACATGCGGAATACCGCGCTTCCTGTCCACGCCTCGATATAGCGGCTCATGTCAACCACCGGGGAGTTGGCCACCAACGCACGCACCCGTTCGTCACACGCCGTTGCCCGGGCAGCGAAGTAACCGCCGAAGTTCTGCCCCACCAACGCCAGTCGTCCAGGATCCACGTCAGGCCGGGCACACACGGCATCGAGAGCTGCGCTGATCGGAACCTCGTAGTCGGGACGGAAGGTCAGATCGGGGTGACGCCGGAGACATCCGGGTTGGCCCGGACCGTCGAAGACGAACACGTTCCACCCGCGCTCGCCACCCGGGGCCCCGTAGTGGAAGTAGAGCTCCTCGGCACTCGAGTCGAAACCACCGACACCCACCAGCGTTGGCAACGGGAGGCCGGAAGCGACCCCAGCGGCACCAGGATCCGGATGGATGAAGTAGCCGGGGATCGATGCGCCCTCGAAGGGCACCTCGACCACCTCGATGGGAGGTGACGACAGGGCTGCCGCTTCGGTGAAACATGCCTGGCTCCGCTCACCGGTCCTGGTCACAACCTCAGTCTCGGCATCGGTGTAGTACTCGGCGGTCCGAAAGTAGGTGGAAGCACGGAGCAGGTGATCTCTCCCGCTCCTCACATGACCAGCTTGGACGCACTGGCGGGCATACCCCTCGACCCGATTGGCCATCGCCGTGAAAGCTCTCGACCAGCTCTGAGGGCTCCCGTCGGTGATCTCCGACGCCGCCGCCAGGCACTCCCCCACCGTGGAGCCGCCGTAGTCGGCGACGCCCATGGCTCGGATCAGCTGGAAGTCGAACTCCCTGTCACGAAACCCCTGCACACGGAGGGCGCTGCGGACGACGTCTGAGTCTTCAAAAGCCATACCGGCTCGTTTCTGCTCGCTGATGAGAGTCGCTGATCATTGTGCCCGATCACCTCGAGCTGGTGGAACAAGCCGGGCCCACCACCAGCAGCAGGTCCTGGCATATCGCCAACCTGGGACCTACCGTTAGAGCCCAGAGAGCAGCTGACCCAGGGGGGTGACGTGACATCACATCTGAACGGCGGACGTCAGGCCACCGAGAAGCCGGTCCTTGCCCCCACCCCGTTCGAAGTCGGCCGGTTCGAGCACGGTGGGGTGGAGATGTACTACGAGATCCACGGGCACGGCCCCCGGGTATTCGTCTTCCTGCACGGCATCCTGCTCGATGCCACGCTCAACCGACGACTGGCCACCGATCTGGCCGCCGCCGGGAACCGGGTCATCCTGCTCGACCTTCCCGGTCACGGTCTCTCGGAGAAGCCCCGACGCGCCTCCTACCACCGGATGGACACCTACGCCCATCACGTCGAAGCACTCCTCGACCACCTCGCCATCGAGAAGGCGGTGATCGGCGGCGTCTCGCTGGGTGGGAACGTCGCTCTCCTGATGGCAACGCAGTCGCCCGAACGGGTACAAGGACTGGTGATCGAGATGCCCGTCCTCGAGTCGGCAGTGCCGGCGGCAGCCATCACCTTCGTCCCCATGCTGTTGGCGGTGCACGTTGCCCGCTCTGCCTTCCGAGTGGTGGGGGGCGTGGTCCGCCACCTACCCCACAGTGGGATCGGACCGTTGGACAGCGTCGTGAACACGCTCTCCAACGATCCCGACGAGATCGCCGCTGTGCTCCACGGTGTCCTCACCGGCCCCATCGCCCCCACGGTGGAGGAACGTTCGAACATGCACATCCCTGCCCTGGTGATCGGCCACCGATCGGACAGCATCCATCCCTTCCACGACGCACAACAGCTAGCCCGCAGGCTCCCCGACGCACGGCTGGTCAAGGCCAAGTCGGTCTTCGAGCTCCGGTTCCGACCCGAACGGCTCACCGGAGAGATCGCACGGTTCCTCGATTCGGCGTGGACCACGAAGCGCTCCCGGCGGCGGGCCAGCTAACAACCCCGCCGGACCGAAAGACGCAACGAGTGCGTGGGGCTGGACCCTCGCCGGGCTGAAGAGCTCAGTCGTCGTACGAGCCGGAACGCCGTTGGCGCTTGCGCTCCGCCTGGTGACGCTTGGCGCTCAGCCGGCGTTCAGTCGCCCCCCGAGAAGGACGGGTCGGACGTCGGGGCTTGTCGATGTGCAGGGCGTCGGCCATACGAGCACGAAACCGCTCTACCGCCAGCTGCCGGTTTCGGGTCTGGGACCGCTCGTCGTCGGCGACCACCCGGAGCTCGGCACCGAAGCGCTGCAGCAGCCGAGCCCGCTGACGCGGACCGAGCGATGGCGACCGTGTGATGTCGAAGCGAAGCTCCACTCTCGTGCTTACCTTGTTGGCATGTTGGCCACCCGGTCCCCCACTGGGCGTGAACCGGAGCTGCAGCTCACCCAAGGGAATGGAGAGGGATGAGGTGATGCGGATCAGATCGCCCCGTTCCGGCTCGTCGGTCATTGGTAGTCAGGGGCGCAGTACTCGCAACGCGAGCCCGGTTCCCCATCCCCCTTTCAATCCGTGCGTGCGGTTTTCCCGCACACGGCTTACCGACGGTCGTCTGGACATGGTTACGCTGCCTTCGGGTATCGAATAGTGCCCATGAGCTTGTGCAGGCCCTGGTCGTGGAACCAGGTGCGGGTCCAAGTGTCCCACTGTCCCGCTCGCAGATTGCGGCCACGCTTCTTGATGAGCAAGCGTCTCAGCCGCCATGCCACGTAGCGGTCCATTGCTATGAACTTGTCGCCCGCATTCCCGTTGCGGAAGTAGTTGCCCCATCCCCGAAGGAACAGGTTGAGCCGTCCGATGACGGTCTCCAACTCCTGTCCGACCTGGCTTCGACCGGTCATGGCCTTGATCCTCGCCCGGGCTCGTTTCATGGACCGCTGTGACGGCCAGCGGTGGAGGTAGTAGCGGATGACCCGCTTTTGCTCCCAGAGCTTGCCGGACATGCGGGCACGAAGGTGGCACCCGAGGAAGTCAAAGCCCTCTTTCCCCTCCCCGAGGTCGACCACTCGGGTCTTGTCCGGATGGAGTCCGAGACCGAGGTCGCCCAAGATGGCGGTCGCCCGCCGTTGGGCTTCCTCAGCTTGTCTCTGAGACGAACACAGCACCACGAAGTCGTCCGCATAGCGGACGACTTCTCCCGTGCCACGCTCAGCCCAGGCCTGGTCGAAGGCGTGCAGGTAGACGTTGGCGAGCAGCGGTGAGATCACCCCGCCCTGGGGAGTGCCAGAGACCGACTCAGACACCACCCCGTCTGCCAACACGCCTGCACGCAACCACAGCCGAAGCAGCTTGAGCACCCGTTTGTCAGAGACCCGTTGGCCGACCAGGGAGAGCAATCGCTCGTGGTCGATCTCGCCGAAGAAGTTCTGGATGTCGGCCTCAAAGACGAAGTGCTTGTCTTTGATGAAGCCGACCCGGATCTTCTCCAAGGCGTCGATGGCCGAAAGCTTCGGGCGGAACCCGAAACTGCAGGGCAGGAAGTCAGCCTCGAAAATAGGTTCGAGGACGAGCTTGGTTGCCTGTTGGACCACCCGGTCCTTGACCGTTGGGATACCCAGTGGCCGCTTCGTGCCGTCGGGCTTTGGAATCTCCACCCGGCGAACTGGTGCCGGGCGGTAGTTGCCTGCACGGAGGTCGTCCCGGAGCTCGATGAGCAGACGCTCGACTCCGTAGTCGTCCTCCACGTCTGCCAGGGTCAGATGATCGACCCCAGCAGCTCCACGATTGGCTCGGACTCGGTTCCACGCCTCCCACAGGATGTCGTCTCTGTAGATGCGGTCATACAGGGCGTGGAAACGCCGACCCTCAGACTGCTTGGCCGCAGCCCATAGCCGGTTCTGGAGGCGTCGAACTTTGGCCTGGGACGGTTGTCCCAGGGGGGAGATGGGCCGGGCGGTCCCGGCCATGCCCTCGCTCGTTCCTTCGTTCCCGGCGTGACCGAAGTCGGGGTCCTTCCCTCCTGCCGGGTTCATCCCGGCGCTCATCAGTACTACGACCCCGTCGGACTCCCGCTTCCCTCCGTTCGGTTTCACCATTGGCTTATCCGAGCGGTCTTTGCTGACAAGGCTGGGAAGACGGGCCTCTCCTGTTCCGAACCACACCGTGCGTACGTGCCGCTCCCCATACCCCGGAAGGACTCGACCAGGGGCATGTCCGGTGCGCCAGTTGGTCGAATACTGCCTTCGCCGTGGCATGAGCGGCTCGGCTCCTCCGTTGTAACTTTGACGAGGCTGCAGGACTCGTGCCTGGTGGCACTACGGCCCGCACGCTTGCTCCCTCCAAAGAGGCTTTTGACACCCCGCTCAGCCCGCCGCCTCTCGGCGACGGACCGGGGTCTGCTACTGGGCTCTCCGGCGATTACCCAGGCGGGACTTGCACCCGCAGGTCTGGTCCAGCTTTCAGGACGCACCATGGTGGAAGGTTAGAGGGCTCGTCGGTCACCGGATTGGCCAGCGAGCCGACCCCATCTATCTCGACACGCACGGTGTCACCGGCGCGCAGCCAGCGGGGTGGATCACCGCCGGCAGCGACGCCAGCCGGCGTGCCGGTGGTGATGATCATCCCAGGCTCCAAGGTGAACGCGGTGGACAGGTGCTCGATCATCTGCGCACAGGTGAAGATCATGTCCGAGGTGGTTCCATCCTGGCGGAGCTCGTCGTTCACCCAGGTTCGTACCCGGAGCTGCTGGGGGTCGGGGATCTCCTCCGGGGTCACAATCCACGGCCCAGTGGGACCATGGGTGTCGAACCCCTTGCCCATCATCAAGGTGGGGGCAGCACCCTGCCAGTCCCGAACGCTCACGTCGTTGACAACGGTGAAGCCGGCCACCACCCGCAGCGCCTTCGCCGCATCAACGTGCCGGCACCGGGTCCCGATCACGATCCCCAGCTCACCTTCGTAGTCGACCTGCTCTGATGCCCGGGGTACCTCGATGGAGTCGCCAGGTCCGATCACACACGTACGTTGCTTCGAGAACCAGGTCTGGACCTTCGGTCGTTCCAGTCCGAGCTCACGGATGTGATCGTCGTAGTTCCGCGCGATGGCCAGAAACGACGGGGGTCTGGGAACGGGCGCCACGAGATCGACGTCGGACATCGAGAACCGGCGCGCCGTACTATCGGCAGCGCGTCCGGCCGCAGCCAACCCATCAATGCCGAGCTCCAGGAGCAGAACCATGTCACCCGGGAGACCGACGACGGGATCGGTCAGGTCGACCACCTCGTCGTCGTGGACCACACCGGTCCGGAGGACACCGTCATGACGGAAGCTCAGGAATCGCACACCCCGACCGTAGTGGCCACACACAGAGCTCGATATCCATCGCTCTGAACAAAGCCTGAGTGGCAGTACCGCCAATGGTCGTGACAGACCGCCGAGACAACGAGTACGGGGCTGCGAGTGTCCGACTACCTCGGGAGGCGGGCGAGTGCCTCGTTCAGCTGGAGGACATCGATAAAGCTCGAGCCCAGGAAGCCCCACTGCGCACTGTTGGTCTCCCGGGCGATGAGCGCCCGCAGCGTCGAAGGCGCGATACCCGTGGCCTTGGACACCATGGGGATCTGCACGAGGGCATCTTGGGGGGTGATGTCAGGATCGATACCGCTACCCGACGTGGTCACCAGGTCCGATGTGGGATCGACACCCATCTTGTGCCAGTAGGCGATGAGCTCTTGCGTATTGGCCAACAGAACCTTCGAGCGGGGGCCGAGATTGGTCGACCCTGACTCGCCACTGTTGCCGTTGGCCACCAGTGGGTTGTCACCCCCGGGTGTGGGGGGCTTGGACGTCGGATCGGCAGCGTAGGGCCCGGCGTCGTCCGGACGCCCGTGGAAGAACTTGGGACTGCTCCAGTTCTGTCCGATCAGCGTCGATCCATTGGCCGTGATCGATCCGTCTGCCTGATGCTTGAAGAGCACCTGAGAGATACCGGTTCCGGCCAGTGGATAGATCAGGCCGAAGATCACCAGGAAGATGACGCACAGGATGACAGAGCGACGAAGGTGAGTGAGCATCAGTAGGCCTTGAGCGCGGTGAGAATGAGGTCGATGAGCTTGATGAAGATGAACGGGACGATGATCCCGCCCACGCCATAGATCAGGACGTTTCTTCGTAGGATCGATGACACGTTCAGTGGCCGGAACCGCACCCCACGCAGAGCGAGGGGGATCAGCGCCACGATGACCAGAGCGTTGAAGATCACCGCTGACAGCACCGCCGACTCCGGGCTGTGCAGCTTCATGATGTTGAGGGCGTTCAACTGCGGATAGGTGGCAACGAAGAGAGCCGGAATGATGGCGAAGTACTTGGCCACGTCGTTGGCGATGGAGAACGTGGTGAGCGCTCCCCTGGTGATCAGTAGCTGCTTCCCGATCTCCACGACGTCGATCAGCTTGGTCGGGTTGGAGTCGAGGTCGACCATGTTCCCGGCCTCTTTCGCCGCCGTCGTTCCGGTGTTCATCGCCACACCCACGTCGGCTTGAGCCAGGGCCGGCGCGTCGTTGGTACCGTCGCCGGTCATGGCGATGAGCTTGCCGCCCTCCTGCTCGGACTTGATCAGCTCCATCTTGGTCTCCGGAGTGGCTTCGGCCAGGAAGTCGTCCACACCGGCCTCTTCGGCGATGGCAGCAGCAGTGAGCGGGTTGTCGCCGGTGATCATGATGGTGCGAATACCCATGGCCCGCATCTCGGCGAACCGCTCCCGGATGCCTTGCTTCACCACGTCCTTGAGCTCGATCACACCGAGCACGCTCGGCCCATCGGCGACCACCAGCGGCGTCGACCCGGCCCGGGCGATTCGGTCCACGACGTCCCCCAGCTCCTCCGGCGCGGTACCTCCCTGCTCGCCGACCCACTGCTTCACCGACTCGGCTGCACCCTTCCGAATCTGACGACCGTCGATATCGAGCCCGGACATCCTCGTCGTGGCCGTGAACGGCACAAAGGTGTACTCGCCGCTCATCTCACGTTCAGCGACCCCGTAATGCTCCTTGGCCAGCACCACGATGGAGCGGCCTTCGGGCGTCTCATCTGCCAGCGACGCCAGCTGAGCGGCGTTGGCCACGTCTTCCTCGGAGTGGCCACCCACGGGAACGAACTCCGACGCCATGCGGTTCCCCAGCGTGATGGTGCCGGTCTTGTCCAATAAGAGGGTCTGAACATCGCCGGCAGCCTCTACGGCACGACCGCTCATGGCCAGCACGTTCTTCTGCACCATGCGATCCATCCCTGCGATCCCGATGGCCGACAGCAGCGCCCCGATGGTGGTGGGAATGAGACAGACCAGAAGAGCGACGAGCACGACAACCGATACCGACGCTCCCGCGTAGTGGCCGAACGGCTGGAGCACTACCACGACCGGTAAGAACACGATCGTCAACACGGCCAACAAGATGGTCAGTGCGATCTCGTTGGGTGTCTTCTGGCGGTTCGCCCCTTCGACCAGCGTGATCATGCGATCCAAGAAGGTGTGACCGGGCTCAGAGGTGATTTGGACCACGATGCGGTCCGAGAGCACAGTGGTACCGCCGGTCACCGCCGATCGGTCACCGCCGGATTCACGGATCACCGGCGCCGACTCGCCGGTGATGGCCGATTCGTCCACCGACGCCACTCCTTCGACGATCTCTCCATCCGAAGGGATGGCATCGCCCGCTTCACAGACGACCAGATCACCTTTGGACAGTTCGGCAGCAGCAACCCGCTCCTCGACCCCGTCAGTGCGAAGCCGCCTAGCTTCGGTCTCCGAACGCATGCGCCGCAACGTGTCAGCCTGAGCCTTGCCCCGGCCTTCGGCCACTGCCTCGGCGAAGTTGGCGAAGATCACGGTCAGGAACAGCCAGACGGTGATGGACCAGGTGAAGATGCCGGGGTGAGCGACGGCTTCGATGAACACCACTACCGTTCCCACCAAGACGACGAACATGACCGGGTTCTTGACCTGCACACGCGGATTGAGCTTCTTGAACGATTCGACGAAGGCGTGACCCAGAATGTCCTTATCGAACAGGCTCCGGGCCTCGGCCACCCCGTGTGCGGTCGACCGGGAGCTCGCTTCGTCAACCGCTCCAGCAGAACTGGTCTCTGTCGTCGTGGTTGCGTTCCCGGCCACCAACGGATCGCCACCCGTGTCGCTCATACCTGCTTCGCTCCTGTTCGGGGTCTCCATCAGAAGAACTTTCCGTGGCTCAACTGCTCGACGATCGGCCCCAGCGCAATCGCCGGGAAGAACGTCAACCCACCGATGATGATGATCACGCCGATGACCAAGCCGACAAACATGCCGTTGTCGGTCCGGAAGGTCCCGAGTGACGCCGGAACAACATTCTTGGCAGCCAGCGACCCTGCCAACGCCAGGGCCGGGATCATGATCCCGAACCTCCCGATGAGCATGTCGATGCCACCGATCACGTTGTAGAACGCGGTGTTACCGGTCAGCCCGGCAAAGGCCGAACCGTTGTTGTTGCCCTGCGAGGTGAGGGCGTAAAGGATCTCGGTGAACCCGTGCGGGCCGGCATTGAGTGGGCCGGCCCTCCCTGCGTGTACAGACACGGCGATACCGGTCAGGATCAAGACCACCAACGGCATGACCAGGGCTCCGAGGCCGGCCAATTTCACCTCTCTGGCCTGTATCTTCTTGCCCAGGTACTCCGGCGTTCGGCCGATCATCAACCCGCCGATGAATACGGCGATGATGGCGTAGAGCAAGATCGTGTAAAGCCCGCTGCCGGTTCCTCCGGGCGTCACCTCCCCCAGCATCATCCCGGTCAGCAGGCCGAAACCGCCTATGGGTGTGTACGAGTCGTTGGCAGAGTCGACACTGCCGGTGGACGTCTGGGTGGAGGCGATGTTGTACAGCGAGGAGCTGGTGTCACCGAACCGGGACTCTTTGCCTTCGGTATTACCCGTCGGCTGGTGATGGATCCCTGCTGCGGCAACCGCCGGGTTCGGCTGATGCTCGGCATAGGCGGAGAACCCAACCCACACACCGAAGATGATCACCATGGCAGCCAACAGAGCGACGCCCTGTCGGAGCCTCTTCACCATCTTGCCAAAGGTGTAGGTGAGGGAAAAAGGGATCGCCAGCAGCAGCACGACCGAGAGCAGGTTGGTCAGTCCTGTTGGGTTCTCGAACGGATGGGCGCCGTTGGCGTTGTAGAAGCCACCACCGTTGGTACCCAGTTGTTTGATCGACTCCATGAAGCCCACTGGGCCAAGAGGAATAACCTGGTTGACCCCGTTGAGGACGTCGTGAATGCTGGCCGGACCGGCCAATGTCTGGACCGCCCCTTGCCCTACGAAGACCAGCCCGAAAACGAAGGCGATCGGCAACAGGATATAGAGGGTGCAGCGGATGATGTCGACCCAGAAGTTTCCGATCGTCGGTGAGTTCCGCCGGCTGAAGCCCCGCACCAAGGCGATGGCCACGGCGATGCCCACCGCAGCGCTGACGAACTGCTGAACGGTCAGGGCGGTCATCTGCGACAGGTACGACATCGTCGTCTCGCCGCCGTAGTTCTGCCAGTTGGTGTTGGTCACGAACGAGATTGCGGTGTTCCACGACAACGCCGGCGACACCGCACCCAGATGCTGGGGGTTGAGAGGAAGCGACCCCTGGAACCGGATGATGAGATAGGTCACCAGGATCGAAACAGCAGAGAAGATGACCAGTGAGCCTGCGTAACGTTTCCACGTTTGCTCGTGTTCCGGATCGGTGCCGAGCGCCTTATAGATAGGACGCTCTACCCACCTCATCCAGTGCACTCGGCCCTCGAATACCGCCGCCATATAAGAGCCGAGGTAGCGCCAAGCCAGAGCCAGCACAGCCACCAAGACCACGATTGTCCAGAAGAATCCCATCTACTGTCCTATCTGATCGACTAGAACCACTCGGGCTTGAACATGGCAATGCCCAAATAGATGAACACGAGGACAGCTACCCCCAGCAGAATTCCCTGTACGAGACTCATACTCGGTCCAATGCCCAGATCAGGCCGAGCATGATTGCCACGAAGGCGACAATGCCGACCACAGAGAGAAAATCAGCCATGACACAGATGGTAGCGAGGGGCGTCTTTCTGTGGCGTAAAGGAAGCGCGAAGTCTGAATGATTTGGCATAAAGGATTCGTAAAAACCGTCCCGATATTTAGTGTTGACCACTGGTTCACAAGTCAACCACTGGTTATCCTGGGATCAACGAGTCGAACGTGCGACAACTAGATAGTGCGAGGAGCGGCAGCGGTGGCACGAGGCAAGCTCCGGCTTTATCTCGGTGCAGCCCCAGGTGTAGGGAAGACCTACGCCATGCTGAACGAGGGCTGGCGACGAAAAGAGCGCGGTACTGACGTAGTCGTCGGCTGGGTGGACACCCACGGGAGGACACACACCGCCGACCAGCTTCGGGACCTGGAGGTGATCCCCCGCCGTCGCGTCGAGTACCGGAACCAGTCGTTCGAGGAGATGGACCTCGACGCGATCCTGGCTCGCAAGCCCGACATCGTCCTCGTCGACGAACTGGCCCATACCAACGTGCCCGGCTCACGTCACCCGAAGCGCTGGCGGGACGTCGAAGAGCTCCTCGATGCAGGGATCAACGTGATCTCCACGGTCAACCTGCAGCATCTCGAATCACTCAACGACGTGGTGGAGCGAATCACCGGCGTCGTCCAACGGGAGACGGTGCCCGACCGGGTGGTGCGGGCGGCCGATCAGCTCGAGCTGGTCGACATGTCCCCCGAAGCGTTGCGTCGTCGGCTGGCACACGGCAACGTCTACCCGGCGGAACGCATCGATGCAGCCTTGGGCAACTACTTCCGGGCCGGCAACCTGACCGCCCTTCGGGAGCTGGCGTTGTTATGGGTTGCCGACCGGGTCGATCAGGAGCTCCACGACTACCGGGAACGCCACGGCATCACCGGGCCATGGGAGACCAAAGAACGGGTGGTGGTCTCGCTGACCGGGGCTCCTGGCAGTGCCGTGCTGATCCGCCGGGCGGCCCGGATGGCCATGCGGACCAAGGCCGAGCTGCTCGGAGTCCACGTCCGCACCGACGACAGGCTGACCGGTTCCGATTCACAAGGTCTGATCAAGAACCGCGCCCTGCTCGACGAGCTGGGGGGCCGCTATGTCGAGGTCGTCGGAGCCGAGGTGGCGCCGGCGCTAGTGCAGGTGGCCGCGGTGGAGAACGCCACCCAACTGGTGATGGGCGCCACCCATCGAAGCAGGATCACCGAGCTCGTTCGGGGATCGGTGATCAACTCGGTGATTCGGGCGTCCGGCGGTGTGCTCGACATCCACGTAATCGCCACCGACGCCCCGGGCTCTGATCCACAGGCAGCCGAAGTCGGTACCACACCAACCTCCGAAGATGCCGGAGTGTCGGCCGACGACACAGGCGGTAACCGCCGCGATCTACCCAAGCGTTACCGGCGAACACTCCTGTCGCCACTCTCGGTTCGGCGCCGAGTGGGTGCGGTGGTTCTCGGCGTTATCGGCTTCCCCCTGTTGACCCTGGTGCTCACCGCCACCCGCTCTCATGTCGACCTGTCGACCACGCTCAGCTCGTACCTCATCATGGTGATGGTGGTGGCGGTGCTGGGCGGGGTGTGGCCCGCAGTGGCGGCGGCGTCGGCCGGTTTCCTCCTGTCCAACTACTACTTCGCCCCGCCCCTGCACACGTTCACCATCGCCGATGCACGGGACGTGGTGGCGCTGGTCATCTTCCTGGTGGCTGCCGGCCTGGTGAGTGCCCTGGTCGATCTGTCTGCCCGACGATCGGCTGCTGCTGCTCAGGCCAGAGCCGATGCCCACATGCTGGCCCGGGTAGCCGGACGTCTGGTCTCGCCGGATGGCAACCTGCTTCCCGTCCTCCTCGACGACCTGTTGGTGGCCTTCCGACTCGACGCCGTCGCCATCCTCCGGGACCGTTCGAACGAGGGGGAAGCCGACGGAACCGGTCAGAACGACAGGCCCAACCGGTGGGAGACGTTGGTTGCCGTCGGGGCCGATCCACCCCGTACTCCCGAAGACGCATCGGTGACACTGCCGCTCAGTGATCTGGAGGTGGTAGCGCTCGAAGGACCGGCCCTCTCCGCCGAGGACCGGGACATCCTGGCCGGCTTCGCCGCCCAGCTGGCCACCGCCCTCACCAGCCAACGACTGCAGGCGGGGGCGGCCGAAGCCGAGTCGTTGGCCCGCGCCAACGAGCTGCGCTCTGCGCTTCTCGCCGCAGTCAGCCACGACCTACGCACGCCGCTGGCATCGATCAAGGCCGCCTCGAGCAGCCTCCTGTCGGATCAGCTGAACTTCGGGCCGGATGAAACCGAGATCCTGCTGCGAACCATCGACGATGAATCGGACCGGCTGTCCACACTGGTCGAGAACCTGCTCGACATGAGCCGCCTGCAGACCGGGTCGATGGATACCACCGATCGGGCCGTCGACATTGCCGACGTGGTGGATGCCGCCCTGGCCAGCCTGGGGCCGAGAGCCGCCGGGGTCACGTCAGGTGTGCCCGATGACCTCCCTCCGGTCCGGACGGACCCGGTGCTCCTCGAACGAGCCGTGGCGAACCTCGTCGACAACGCACTGATCCATGCCGAGGGCGCCGGTCTCCGGATCGAGGCCGGCACAGTAGCGGGGCGGGTCGACCTCCGGGTGGTCGACCACGGCCCGGGGATACGGGTGGAAGCACGAGATACGGTGTTCCGGCCCTTCCAGCGGCTGGGAGACACCGAAAACCGAGCGGGAATGGGTCTCGGGCTGGCCGTGGCACGTGGGTTCGTCGAGGCGGTCGGCGGCGATCTCGAGGTGGACGACACGCCCGGCGGCGGGTGCACCATGGTGGTTCGCCTTCCAGTGGCAACGCCCGAGCCCGGGTTGGAGCCGCAGGACATGCACGCGCCCACACCTGAGTCCGGTTCGGAGTCACAGCCCGAGCCCGAATCGAGGGATCGGCAGTGACCGTGCCCACTGCGCCTGGATCGAACCGGCAAGACCACAGCCAGGACCGCGAACGAGACCCGGCGGCGCGGGTCCTGATCGTCGACGACGACGCGTCGTTGCTCCGGGCACTGAGCGTCAGCCTCACCGCCCGTGGATACGAGGTGCTCGTGGCCCGACATGGCGAAGAAGGGCTGGACCTGGCTGCCCATCGACGACCTGACGTCGTCCTCCTGGATCTGGGGCTCCCCGGGATCGACGGCGTCGAGGTGGTGCGGGGCCTACGGGGTTGGAGCGAAGTACCCATCATCGTCCTCTCCGCTCGGCACCAGAGCATCAGTAAGGTCGAAGCCCTCGACGCCGGTGCCGACGACTATGTGACCAAACCGTTCGGCATGGACGAGCTCCTGGCTCGGCTACGGGCTGCTCTCCGACGCACATCGACCCGTTCGGAAGACCCTCGCATCCAGACCGAGGCGTTCACCATCGACCTCACTACCAAACAGGTCACCAGGGGCAGTGCCGATATTCATCTCACGCCCAAGGAGTGGAGCATCGTCGAGGTACTGGTGCGCAACCCCGGTCGACTGGTCTCCCATCAGCAACTCCTCCACGACGTCTGGGGACCGGAGTACGAGACCGAGACCGAGTACCTCCCGCGTGCTCATGGCCAGGGTCCGTCGCAAGCTCGAGCCCGATCCCGCTCGGCCGCTGCACTTTCGCACCGAACCAGGGATGGGCTACCGCTTCGTCTCTTGATGGCAACTGGTTGATGGCAGTTGACCCGTAACATCGATTGCGTGCATCGTGAGACCGTCGACGTCTATGAGGACCGAGGGCTTCGTTGGGCCGCGTCCCATGCCCGACCGGGTCGCAAAGAGGATGCCGAGGCGTTCGCAGCTCATGTCGGCGATGGAGTTCTCCGCATGGACATCGGCTGTGGCGCCGGTCGCTACGCGCCCTGTCTGGGCGCGCCCCTGATCGGTCTGGATGCTTCCCGGGTGATGCTGACGGCGTGCCAGTCGGCAGCTCCGGACGGTATGTACGTGCAAGCCGACGTGGAAGCGCTGCCCTTCGCCACCCGGTCCCTCGGAGGGACCTGGTCGTGCATGACCCATCTCCACCTGCCCCGGCTCCGCCTACCGCTCGCCCTGTGGGATCTTCACCGGGTGCTGACGGTCGGCGCACCACTCGACATTCAGGTACTGACCGGCGAGTACGAGGGGAGCGACCTCCCCGATGACGATGTGGGAGGCCGGTTCTTCGCCGGATGGCAACCTCCAGACCTGGTCGACGTGGTGACGGGCGCCGGGTTCACCGTCGAGGCCGGTTCGGTTGTCGTCTCGGGGGACGAGGTACGACTACGGGCGACTCGAGCCCATACCCTGGCCGATACCGTAGGTTCTTCCATGCGTCTGCTGGTGTGCGGGCTGAACCCGAGCCTCACTGCAGCCGATACCGGGGTGGGCTTCGCCACGCCGGGGAACCGGTTCTGGCCGGCGGCACTGGCGGGAGGGTTGGCCAGCCGTGACCGGGATCCGGTTCATGCCCTCACCGGGCACGGCATGGGGATGACCGACTTGGTGAAGCGGGCTACGCGGGCAGCAGACGAGCTCAGTGCCGACGAGTACCGGGACGGTGTGGAACGGGTCGACCGTCTCGTGCATTGGCTCCGTCCCGGCGCGGTGTGCTTCGTCGGCCTAGCCGGTTGGCGAGCAGTGGTGGACCGGAAGGCGACAGCCGGTGTACAGCATCACACCATTGGCGGCCGACCCGTCTACGTGATGCCGTCGACCAGCGGGCTCAACGGCCGGTCCAGCCTGGCCGACCTGACCGAGCACCTCCGTGCCGCACTGGCCCTGGCCGACGGAACGTGATCGTCAGGAGCTCGCTGGCAGCGTCCACGTGAATGTGGAAAGTGGGAACCCGTGGTAACTGATCGAGTTGACGTGCACGCTCGAGATGACCTCGAAGGTCACGTACCCCTGGCGGCAGCTGTTGGCGCTGATGGAGCGGCCATCGAGATTCGGCGACCGGTCAATGCTGGTCAGTCCGGTCGCATGCTGCCCATCGCTCAGGGTGAGCCAGAACAGCGAGTTGAAGACACCGGTCTTCGAGCCGCTCGGACCGGCACAGACCTGAACGTTGGCCACGACGAACTTGTCCCCCAATGGCAGCTGCGCACTCGAGGCCTTCGAGAGGCGTCCGTCGAAGGTGCTCACCGAGTTCACGGTCATCGTCGAGATACCGAGACTGAACGATTTGCTGACGTTGATGGTCTGTCCAACCGGCACGGTGCTGTTCTGCGAGGTAGAGCCGACGAAGGCGACCAACGACCAGACCAGGATCGCACCCAGGATGCCAACGATCCCGATGATCAGCCCGGCGATTGAGAGTCCACGGCCCCCAATCCGACCCCCTGCGGCTCGGATGCGCCGCAGGGCGACAATGGCCAGGATGACAGCTGCGATCGAGCCCAACCCACCGATCCAGACGATCGACAGGATCAGCGAGGTAATGGCCAGACCACTGGTCGTCTGGGGTCCCGCATAGCCGGGAGGGTAAGAACCGGTGGGGGCCGGTCCCTGCGGATAGCCGTACCCGGCAGGGGGCGGTGCCTGGTAGCCCGCACCTGCGGGGGCGGGAGCAGGGCCGCCGACGGGCGGTGCAAGAGGGGGTGTGGCTGGCCCATCTACGGGGGCGGGAGCAGGATCACTGGTGGGTGTGGGAGCAGGGCCGCCGACGGGCGTGGGATCGGGTGCGGCAGGCCCGCCGGTGGGTGTGGGGGCAGGCTCACCAGGAGAAACGGAGTCAGACGTACCTGCAGATGCGGGGTCAGATCCAGGGGACGAGGTCGGCACGCCGCTTGGGGAGGGATCCGGTGGATACCACTTCCCGTCCGACGCCTGCCACCAGCCTGGGCCCTGCTGTGTATCACTCATCAGGAGCCGAGCGTAGCCGTGTCTGCACCGCCGTCGCTGCCGCTTCGCACCAACAGGGAAGCCCTCCTCTGGGCAGGTGTCTCACTCGTAGTAGGAGAGGATCGTCGACAGCGACGTGTCCATCTGGCTGCTCGGGAGCAGGCTTCCCCCTTCGACGGGCAGGTTCACCCCGGTGATGTAAGAGGCCAGACCGCATGAGAGGAAGGTGATGGCGTCGGCCACGTCAACCACGGTGCCGATGCGACGGAGTGGCGTCGCCGCCTCGAAGGCGGCACGGGCCGTGCCGTCCCCGAACAGCGGAGCGGTGAGCGGGGTATCGATGAGGCCGGGCGAGACGCAGTTCACCCGGATGGTCGGCCCGTACTCGAGAGCAGCCGACTGGGTCAGGGCGATGACACCGGCCTTGGCTGCGGAGTAAGGCGCCTCGCCACGAGTCGGGCGCATCCCGCTGACCGACGAGACGTTGACGATCGAACCGCCGTGGCCGGCCAACATCAGGGGTGCGGCAGCACGGATGCCGTTGAAAGTCCCTCGTAGGCTGGCATCGACAATGGCGTCGTACTCACGGTCACGGTAACGGTGCAGCGGCTTCACGTTCCCGACACCGGCGTTGTTCACCACGATGGTGATGCCTCCCAGGGTTTCGTTCGCCTGCTGCATAGCCGCTGTCAGCGCTTCACCGTCGGCCACATCGGTAACGACGGCGTCTCCCCCCATCTCGGCGGCCACTGCCCGGACGGACTCTTCGTCGATGTCGAGTGCCACAACCGTGGCCCCTTCGGCAGCGAACCGCAGGCATGTAGCCCGTCCGATCCCGGACCCAGCCCCGGTGACCACCGCCCGCTCTCCCTCGAGCAGCCCCATCAGCCGGCCCCACCGCTGGCCATCGCCGCGTACTTCGTGTGTCCGTCCAGGACGCGCAGCATCTCGTCGGCAGAGCCACCAGGAACCCGGAGCACCGCTTCAGTGACCCCCAGCGAGGCGTAGTACTCGAGCTTCTCTTCGGTGGGGACCACGCCGAACGGAGCGATCTGCACCGTGTCCGGATCTCGACCTGCCTCCTCGAACGCCTGGCGGAGCTTGGGAAGCTCTGCGGCGATACCCGCCCCCCCGATGGGCATCCAGCCGTCGGCGAAGGCGGCGATGTCGGCGAACGTCTTCGGACCGGCGGCGGCTCCGATCATGGTCGTCGGGCGCGGCTGGCTCACCGGCTTCGGCCAGGTGTAACAGGCGTCGACATCGACCAGCTCGCCGTGGTACTCGGAGACCTCATCCGGCGACCACAACGCCTCCATGCACAACATCTTCTCCCGAGTGACCTGTCGACGCTGCCGGTAATCAACCCCGTGGTCTGCCATCTCCGAGGCGTTCCATCCATAGCCAATCCCGAGAACGAACCGTCCGGCCGAGAGGTTGTCGAGGGTGGCGATCTGCTTGGCCAAGGTGATCGGATCGTGTTGGGCCACCAACAGCACCCCGGTGCCGAGCCTGAGGGTCTGCGTCACGGTCGCCGCCATGGCCAGTGCCACCAGTGGATCGAGGCTGCGGCGGTAGTCGTCGAGCCGGACGCCGTCCACCAAGCCCGGCGGCTCACCATCACGGAGCGGCAGGTGGGTGTGCTCGGGAAGGTAGAGGGAGGTGAAGCCGCGCTCCTCGACCGCCCGAGCCAACGCCGCGGGAGGCATGGAGCGATCGGTGAGGAATGCGGCAATGCCCAGCTTCATGCAGTGTCACCGGTCTCGCCCGGCGAGGCGACGATCGCTGCATCGCCTCCAGCCCACGAGGACTGTGGGTCGCTGGCCGGGAAGGACTCGAGCTCGGCTTCGTCCACCGGGTCAACGTCCGATGGGGTGGTGCTCACCGGTGTGCCGGTTGGTGGCGTGGCTTCCGACGGTCCCAAGGCCATAGGACCACTGTAACGATCTACCGAGACCCGGCGAAGAGAGCGTCCGGGTTCGCCTGCCCCACCGTGCCCATCCACCGGAACTCTGAGACCGACGTGCTGGTCGGCAACGCCGATCAGGGTACGACGAACGTTCCCGATCGAACCTCGACGGTCGTCCCCACCAGCTCGGTGGCGGTGGCGTGGGCGGCCAGATCCGGGTCGTCCGAGAAGGCAACGCATCGAGTGCCGGTGGGTGTGTTGCCGATGACCGCGGTCCGGGTCGGCGCCTCACCGTCGAACGTGACCGTATAGGACGTGACTATGGCCGACCCGCTGTACTCGCCCAAGGTCTCGTAGGCGTCGACGACCCTGGTGACCGCCGCTGCGTCAACGCCCAGATCGCCTATCAGGGGCGGTTGGCCGTCGGGCTCGGTGGACCACACGCCGATCCCCGGCTTCGTGAGCAGGCCGCTCACCGTCGTGACCATGCCGAGAGCCCCGGGCGACGCCCGAAGCTCGTCGACCACCGCCGCCGTGGCCTGGTACACGAAGTTATTGAACGGACCGCCGGCGAAGGCCATCCCACCGGTCACCGTCGGCGTCGTCTCCGGTGCCAACCCGAGCACCCGTTGCTGTACCCGCACCGCTGCCGGGAAACAGCTGTACAGCTCGACGGTCTCGATCTCGGCCAGTGGGCGACCGATGCGTTCGGCTGCCCGGGTCCCCAGCATCTGCATGGCCGGCCACCTATGGGGCTCGGCCCGCCGGAGCAGCGAGACCGCATGGCTCGACTCCAACCCCACCAACGGGAACACCCAGCGCTCACTGGCGATCCCGAGGCGTTCGGCTGTCTCCACCGAGCACACCAGCAGTGCTGCCGCTTGGTCGACCGTCCACTGAGTGGCGTGCCACTTGTTGTAGGGGAACGCGAGCGGTCGGTTGTGCCGGGAAGGCGTAGCCAGCTCCGTCGCCGACATGGGCGCGGGGAACGCAGCGTGCGGGTTGTCCCGCGCCACCACGTTGAACCGGCTCCACAGCTCGGCAACGTCGTCTCGATGCTCGGCGACATCCTGGCCGTCGGCGGCACGAAGCGCGTTCTCGATCATGGCGTACTGCTGCACCGGCTGCCAGAGACCGGTGGCCACCTCGACCGGCTCCACCAGGTCACCCGGTCGGCGGTGAAGCACATCGGGCACCACGCCCGGTTGAGCCGTCTCGGTCGCAATCGTCCCGTTGCGCTCCGCCTGCTGTGCTCGACGCTTCGCCTCGCCGCCGACGATGGCAGCCGCCTCGATGGTGCCGGCGAGCACGGCAGCCAGCACGTCGTTGATGAGGGACTGCTGCGGAATGCCCAACTCCACCAGGTGGGTCTGCGCATGGTCGGCGCCGACCCGATCGGCCACCAGCGCAGCGGGATCCGGGTACGCCCAGTTCCCCTGGGGCACGGCGATCCGGTCGAGGTCCGACAAGATGCTCGTCGTACCGGCATCCTCCGCCGCCGCGACCACGGCACGAGCCATCAGCTCCGCGGGCTCGGCGTCATCGGAGGCCACACCCACACCGACTAGGACCGGCGTGCGTGGATCAATCGATCTCCCCTTGGGCACTGGGTCGACGCTCGTTCAGACGACGTCGCCCGGGGCGCCCTCGTCGGTGAGCACCGGGAGCCCTGCCTCAGCCCAGGCGAGCATCCCTCCGTCCAGGTTGCGCACGTCGAGGCCGATCTCGGCGAGAGCTTTGGCAACCGCACCGGAACGCCCTCCCACCCGGCAGATACAGACCACTGTCCGGTCGGTTGGAACCTCGGCCACACGGTCCTGGACCTCGCCCATGACGATGTGCGTGGCCTGCGGGGCATGCCCGGCTGCCCACTCCTCGTCCTCACGGACGTCGAGCAGGAACGCCCCGTCGTCAATGAGGGACAGTGCGTCCTGCGGTCCGATGTCGTGGATCACCCGGTGCGTCGATTCGCTGGTCACCGCATCACGGTACACGGAGTGGCCAGTTCAGCACGGCACGCAGAGTGGTCGGGTCGGGCAGGGCGGTACGACCGGTCCAGAGGAGCAGTCTGGCGGCGGAGCTGGCGGCGTGGACCCAGAGGAGGAACCCGACCCGGAGCCAGGCTTTGGGCAACACTGGTGCTATGAGCCAGGCGAGGGGAGCCGAGACGGGCGCTGGTGGGGTGAGACCGCACCTCGGGATGGCGGTGCTGTGCTCGGTCCTCTTCCTGACCTTCCTGGACAGCACGGTCATCAGCGCCACCCTGTCCGACGTTCAGTCGGGCCTGCACGCCGGGGTCAGCCAGCTTCAGTGGGTGGTGAGCGGATACGCCCTGGCCTTCGCCAGCCTGATGCTCATGTGCGGGACGCTCGGCGACCTCTTCGGTCGGAAGAAGATGATGCTGATCGGGGTGGTGATCTTCTGTGCCGGCTCGGTGGTGGCCGCCGTCGCCCCCACGACCACGACCCTGATCATCGGCCGGGTGATCATGGGGGTGGGTGCAGCGGCGTCGGAGCCGGGCACGCTCTCGATGATCCGGCACCTCTACCCGGATCGCCGGGCCCGGGCACGAGCGCTCGGTATCTGGGCGGCCGTCTCTGGGTTGGCGTTGGCGCTCGGACCGGTAGTCGGCGGTGTCCTGGTCGGACTGTGGTCGTGGCGGGCTGTGTTCTGGTTCAACCTCATCTTCGGCGTGGTGGCGTTCATCGCCGCAGCGGTCGTGCTCTCCGAGAATTCGGACCCGGTGCGGGCACGACTCGACGTCGCCGGATTCGTGCTCGGAGCGGTCGCACTGGGCACAGCCACGTTCGCCACCATCTCCGGCGAGACCGCGGGCTACCTCACCTGGTGGATCGGGGTGCTCTACGGGTCGGCGGTACTCGCAGTCATCGCCTTCGTCCTCGTGGAACGCCGAGCAGAGAACCCCGTGCTCAACGTGAGGTTCTTCCGGAGACCAGCGTTCGCCGGCGCCAATGTGGTCGCCTTCACCACCTACTTCGGCATCTTCTCCATCTTCTTCTTCGTCGCGCTCTACCTCGAGGTGGTGGGGTCGAGCTCTCCCTTCCACCTGGCGCTCGACTTCCTGCCCCTTACCGCCGGCATGGTCATCGCCTCGTTGTTGACCGGGCGGTGGACGGCTGCCGTGGGATCGAAGATCCCGATGGCCGTGGGTTGCGTGATCGCAGGAATCGGCATCTTGCTGACCAACGCCGTCATCACCCCCCAGTCAGGACTGTCGACGGTGGGTTGGACGTTGGCTCTGGCCGGCATCGGATTCGGCATCGCCATCGTCCCGGTGACCTCGTCAGCGCTGTCCACGGTCCCCGCCGAGCACTCCGGGATGGCAGCGTCGGCCACCAACACCAGCCGGGAGCTCGGTGCCGTGGCAGGGGTGGCCATCCTCGGCTCCGTCGTCAATGGCCAGCTCACCGTCAACCTGGCAAAGCGCCTCACCGCCATCGGGATCCCTCACTCGTACCAGTCCCAGGTCATCGCCGCCGTGACCACCGGCTCCGTCGGGTCACAGGCGGCCTCGGTGGGGAAAGGGAACGCCTCGCTGACCGAGATCATCAACAAGGTGGTCACGGCGGCGTACGGCGCGTTCGGTCACGGGCTCGACCTGTCGTTGCTAGCGGCAGGATCGCTCATGCTGCTCTCCGCCGTTCTGGCCCTGTTCACCGGCGTCTCGACCCGTACGGGGAGTCGCCGTCTTCGTGCCGGTCGGTTAGGTCGGGGTGGCGCTCCCCCTCCTCCATCGAGCACCGAAGCAGCCGCCGATCCGAATTCCATCATCGACGCACAGTCGCTACCCTGACCATCGCGTCCAGGCCGGGCGCCGACCTGGACAGGCCGGCCGCCGAGACAACCACGAGAGGGGTACGCAATGTACGACGGAGTCCTGGCAGAGACGATCATGATTGCCGGTCACGGTGGTGACGAGATCAATGCCTACTTCGCCCGGCCTCTCGGTCCCGGGCCGTACCCGGGAGTGATCGTCATCCACCACATGCCCGGATGGGACGAGGGGTCGAAGGAGATCGCCCGGACGTTCGCCGTACACGGCTACGCGGCCATCTGCCCCAACCTCTTCTATCGGGAGGGACCGGACTCGAGCCCCGACGATGCGGCGGCCGCTGCCCGAGCTGCTGGTGGGGCTCCCGACGATCGCGTCGTGGGTGACCTGGAGAGCAGCCTCCGCTTCTTGCGCTCCCTGCCCTACGGCAACGGCAACGTCGGGGTGATCGGGTACTGCTCTGGTGGTCGTCAGTCCTACCTGGCCGCCTGCCGCCTTCCCCTCGACGCCGCCGTCGACTGCTACGGGGCCTTCGTGGTGGGCACACCACCGGAAGGGTTCCCGCTCAAGGTGGAGCCGGTGATCGGCTTGACCAAGGACCTGTCCGCACCGCTGCTCGGGCTGTTCGGGAACGACGACCAGTTCCCCACCCCCGAACACGTCGACGAGATCGAAGCAGCGCTGAAAGAGCACGGAAAGACTTACGAGTTCCACCGGTACGACGGCGCCGGGCATGCCTTCTTCGCCACCGACCGGACCAGCTACCGTCCGGAAGCGGCCAACGACGGGTGGCAACGCATCTGGACCTGGTTCGACCGCTACCTGGCGTCGTGAGGAGGCTGTCATGTGCTCGTACGTGACCGAACGAACCGACATCGCCGGAAGTGGCAAGGGACCCGAGGGCTGGTTCCGGTTGGATGCAGCCACCGTCTACTTCGACCACCCCTTCCACGCCCCCTACGAGCACACGCTCAACATCGACTTCGTGGACTCCACTGCTGGGCCCAGTGCTCGGGTCGCTGTGGAACTGAGCGCCGAGTCGGCCCGTGAGCTGGTCCGGTGCATCGAGTCGGCGCTCGCTGCGGCTGGGCCCGTAGCCGGGTGAGCTGAGCCTGCGCCGTAGCGGAGGGGGCGTGTCGATAGGCTGCCTCTCCATGCAGTGGAGCGCCTCGAGGGCCGTGGGTTGGATCAGGGTCGGCGTCGGGATCCTGTTGACCGGGGCACCCGGGATGTTCGTGGAGCGGTTCGTCGAGGATGAGTCGTCGGGCTCCCTCGTCCTGTTCACCCGAACCGTCGGCATCCGGGACCTGGCTCTTGGACTGGGGACGCTGGCCGCCGAACGGTCAGGCGGGACAGACGACCTCCAACGGTGGGTCAGAGCCGGATTGGTGAGCGACTCACTGGACTGTGTCACCGGCCTGGCCAGCTCCAGGCTGGTGGGACGCCGAGGTGTCGCCATCGCCACGGCCACCGTCATCCCGGTGATTGCCCTCGATCTGTTGGGTCTTCGAGAGCTGAAGCGCCGGTCCGCCGAATCGAGCTGAGGCAACGCCCAGACGACACAGCGCGGACATGCACTCGGGGCGATACATTTTGCGGTCAGTGGCCGATGAAAGAGCAACGAAGCCGAACGCTCTGCAATACCTGCGCCTCATGGGCATTGCTGCGCTCATCGGGATCCCTGCTGCGCTTGTCGCCGCCCTGTTCTTGGCCTTCGTTCACCAGTGCGAACACTGGCTCTGGGACGATCTTCCCAGCGCGCTGGGTGACACGGGACCGCCATGGTGGTTGGTCATCGCACTGCCGGTCGTCGGTGCGGCCTTTGTCTGGCTCGCTCGGCGCTTCCTGCCTGGAGATGGCGGGCACCCACCACTCCAGGGCATCGGCGGTGGGACTACGCCGTGGCGCTATGGCCCTGGCATCGCGCTGGCCGCCGTGGGCACACTTGCCTTCGGCGCCGTACTCGGCCCCGAAGCCCCTCTGATCGCCCTTGGTTCGGTGGTGGGCATGGTCGCCGTTGCCTGCGTGAAGGTGTCGCCGCAGAGCGAAGCGGTGCTTTCGACGGCCGGCTCCTTCTCGGCTGTCTCCGCGCTCTTCGATGGGCCACTGGTGGCCGGGATTCTCCTGCTCGAGAGCGGCCTGAGCCAGGGAGCAGCGTTGCTCCCGGCGCTCTTGCCGGGCCTTGTCGCTGCTGCTGTCGGCTACGTGCTCTTCGTGGGGCTGGGCAGCTGGGGTGGCTTGAACCACGCCGGGCTGCTCGAACCCGGCCTTCCCCTTTACCACGGCACCCACATCGCCGGCCTGCTCCTCGCCATCGCCGTCGGGGTGGTCAGCGCTCTGGTGATCGTCGCGGTGCGCCGGGGAGCAGCGGCCATCGCTCGCCTCGCCAAGTCGAACATGGCGGTGGTCCTCGTCGTCGGTGCTGCGGCCATCGGTCTCCTAGCCGAGCTCGCCCGCCTCTTGGGCGCCAACTCCCAAGACGTCTTGTTCTCCGGCCAAGCCTCAGTGCCCAACGAAGTAGCGCTCACCTCTGCCGCCACGCTTCTTGTGCTGCTCATTGCCAAGGCCATCGGCTACGGCATCAGCCTTGGCTGCGGGTTCCGGGGCGGCCCGGTCTTCCCAGCCATCTTCTTGGGTATCGCCGTGGCCGCGTTCGCTGAGATCTGGCTGGGGACATCGGCCACGTGGGCGGTCGCGGTTGGCGCCGGTGCGGGGATGGCCGCAGGTACGCGCCTGGTCTTCTCGGCCATCTTGTTCTCCGGGCTCCTCGTCGGCATCAACGGCATCGACACCGTTCCGGCCACCGTCTTCGCCGTAGTGGCGGCCTGGCTCACTGCAGCCGCCCTCGACCAGTTCTGGCCCGAGCGCAAACACACGGAGAGCGCCGAGCCACACAACCCTGAGACGGGCTCACCGGCGATAGACCCGTAGACACAAACGTCTTCGCCGAGATCTTCGGCGACCTTGGTACCTGCTTCAAGAACCGCCAGTCGACTCCCAAACCCGTCTACCCCCGAGAGAACTCGCCCGATAGGTCGACGGGGGCGGCGTATGCAGCACGAGCGCCCCGAACTCTTATCACGAGCAGCCGCTGGTCGTCCCGCAGCTCCCGCACACGTAGCAGGAGCCTGCTCGCTGCATGGCGTTCCCGCACTGGTAGCAGTAGGGAGCGTCGCGCTGCTCGGCACGGGCGATCGGCCCGTCACCATCGGCTTCCCGTGACGTCGGTCGTGACGGCGCAGGATCGGCAACCGGTGCCGGCGCACTGGCATCGACCACCGTGGCGGTCACCGCATCGATCGGCTCGTCCCCGACCACACCTTTGGACTCGGTAGCCGTCTCCTCCACCCCCGGCAATGTCGGCTGCATACGCTCCGACGTCGACAGCACCCCCAGCTCCGAACGCTCCTCTATCGGGAGGTAGTCGAGGGCCAGCCGGCGGAAGATGTAGTCCACCAGGCTGGTGGCGATGCGCAGGTCGGCATCGTCGGTGATGCCTGCCGGCTCGAAACGCATATTGGTGTACTTGCGCACGTAGGTGGCCAACGGCACCCCATGCTGCAGGCCCAGGCTGACCGAGATGGAGAAGGCGTCCATGATGCCGGCCAGGGTCGACCCCTGCTTCGACACCTTCATGAACACCTCGCCGGGACGGCCGTCCTCGTACTCCCCCACGGTGACGTAACCCTCACAGTCGGCCACCCGGAAGGCGAACGTGGACGACTTTCGGCGCCGAGGCAGGCGTTCCCGCACCGCCCCGACCACCAGGGTCTCCCCCACTCGCTGCTGTTCGTGGGCGAGAGCGGTCTCGAGGCCGGCGATCTTCTCGGCCAGCTCCCGAGCGTGGGCTTCCGCTTCCGACCCGGCAGGGTCGTCGTCCGCCCCTTCCTTCTTCGTCGTGGACAGCGGTTGGCCCACCTTGCAGTTGTCCCGGTACACGGCAACGGCCTTGATCCCCATCTGCCAGGCATCGATGTGCAGCTGCTCCACGTCCTCCACGGTGACATTCTCGGGCAGGTTGACCGTCTTCGAGATGGCTCCGGAGATGAACGGCTGCACCGCTCCCATCATCCGGACATGACCCAGGTAGTGGATGGTGTTGTCGCCCATGGAGCAGGCGAACACGTCGAGGTGCTCGGCCGACAGATGCGGTGCTCCCACGATGGACTTGTGCTCGTCGATATAGGCGATGATGTCGTCCACCTGATCGGGTGCGTACCCCATCTGTTGCAGTGCACGGGGCACGGTCTGGTTGACGATCGACATGGTCCCCCCGCCGACCAGCTTCTTGGTCTTGACCAGACCGAGGTCGGGCTCCACACCGGTGGTGTCACAGTCCATCAACAGGCCGATGGTCCCGGTGGGTGCCAGCACGCTGGCCTGCGAGTTGCGCACCCCGTACTGCTCACCCAGCTCCACTGCCGTGTCCCATGCCTCCTGCGCAGCGGACAGCAGATCGGTGGGAACCAGCTCCTCGTCCACCGCCGCCACCGCATCGCGATGCATGCGCAACACGTTGAGCATCGGCTCGGTGTTCTCATGGAAGCCGGCGAAGGGACCCATACGAGCGGCAGTGCGGGCCGAGGTGGCGTAGGCATGCCCCGTCAGCAACGCGGTGATGGCACCGGCCCAGGCCCGCCCGGCGTCCGAGTCATAAGGATGGCCGGTGGCCATGAGCAGTGCACCCAGGTTGGCGTAGCCGATACCCAACTCCCGGAACAGCCTCGAGTTCTCGGCGATCTTCTCCGTGGGATAGTCAGCATTGCCGACGATGATCTCCTGGGCGCTGAAGATCACCTCTACCGCCGACCTGAAACCGTCGACGTCGAACGAGTCGTCGTCGTTCAAGTACTTCATCAGGTTGAGGCTGGCCAAGTTGCAAGCCGAGTTATCGAGGTGCATGTATTCGGAACAGTTCCGTACCACGATGCCGTCGACCACGTACGAATGGTTCCTAGGCTCGCTGAGGTTGTAGGTCAGTTCAACGCCGTCGTTAGAACGTTCCAGGATGTGAGCGGTGCGACGGGTCTTGTAACTTCCCCTTGGGCCGCCGACCACGAGCTCTCGCAGCAACGCCGCTTTCCGGGACAACGAGAAGCCGATGTGCTCCGCGAACGCCACCACTGACTCTGACGTGATCCGCAAGTCGTAGCTCGCGGAGTTCCCGTACGTGACGGTTTCGCCGGACTTCTTCGTGTAGGAGAACGGCCCCTGCCTGGCAGCATCCTTCGTCTTGTACACACGGCTCATGATGCCGAAGGTCGTCAAGAGCCGCTGTACTCCCCGCAGGAGCTCCGGTGAGTTCGACCCAAGGCCGACGTATGCGCTCTTCCCGCGGTGACCGCACACCCGTCGGCATCGAACAGCCCTCGGAGAAATGCCGCCACGATCTCTGCCGGCGCCTGTTCAATTGACCACGGCACGGACTTCTCCGGTCCCTTCACGGGTTGAACACCGAGGGCTTCGACGAACCGCTTAAACGCTCGCCGGCTCATCCGGAGCTGAGCCGTCCCATTCGCCTGCTCCGAGACCTTGATCAGGCGGTCTCCGTTCACCCACTCCATCAATTGGGCGTGGGCAGGCAGAATTTCCTCACGGTCCTCGGCACTGCCGTAGATCGTCGACACGACCGACCCCGACGTGCTGCCATCACCGACCAACCATCCGAGGTAGTGGGCGAACTCGTCAGACCACTCGTCTGGAAAGCGAAGCGCTGCGGCATGGTCACCCTTCGTCCGGTAGTCGTCCGGATCGGACGAGATCGGAATGCCCGGGTCGGCATTGATCGCAGGGGCCGGCAGATCGAGGATCTTTACCTCATCCTCGAAGGTCAGGTGCCGAGCTTCGACATAGCCCCGATTCGCTGTGAAGATCCTGTGGGCGGGCGTACAACGGAGCTCCATGCCGTTGTCGAGTCGCAGTCGCACGACATCGTTGAAGCCGGTGATCATGAACGCTTCGGGCGAGGTGATCGTAAGCCGCTGATCCGGTGCGTCCACATTCGTGGCGTCGTGCGTGTAGACGCCGAACGACTCGCCCCGGTTCGCCCGATCGAAGAGCTCAGAGAACGCGATCATGCCCTTGTCGGTGTGGACCAGGGCGCTACCGGGGAAACAGGGATTGCTGCCGTTGATCCGGCCGGTGTTGGAGGCGGTGTGCCACTTATTGATGGTGGTATCGAACTGCATGCCGGGATCAGCACACTCCCAGGCGGCCTTGGCCAGCTGCCGGAAGAGGTCCCGCGCCGGCACGTGGCGGACCACCGACCCGTCACCACGCGCTCGAAGCTGCCACTCGCTTCCGTCCACCACCGCCTGCATGAACTCGTCGGTGACCCGCACCGAGTTATTGGCGTTCTGGTACTGCAAGCTGATCGAGTCCTTGCCGTCGAGGTCCATGTCGAACCCGGCGTCGCGCAGCACCCGTGCCTTGCGCTCCTCGATAGCCTTGCACCAGATGAAGTCCTCGATGTCGGGGTGGTCCACGTCGAGGATGACCATCTTCGCGGCGCGGCGGGTCTTCCCCCCGGACTTGATGGTGCCGGCCGAGGAGTCAGCTCCCCTCATGAAGCTCACCGGGCCCGATGCGGTACCGCCGCCTTTCAGGTACTCGTGAGAGGAGCGGATGCGGGACAGGTTCACCCCTGCGCCCGAGCCGCCTTTGAAGATCACTCCCTCTTCGGTGTACCAGTTGAGGATGGAGTCCATCGAGTCCTCCACCGACAGGATGAAGCAGTTGTGCACCCGAAGATTGGTGCTGAGGTACTCCCCGCTCTCGGTCTGGATGTCGTAGACATCCATCTCGCCCAAGGCTTCGATGGACTCGATCTGAAGACGCTTGAGCGACGTTGACCGGTGGCCTTTGATCTCGAGGCTGGCAACCAGCTTCGAAGCCTTGACCGGATCGATGAACCCGATCTCGTCAGCGAACGTCATCCGGTCACCAAGCGATCGGATGGTCAACGACCAGCACCCGTTGCGGTTCTCACGACGGTCGGCTTTAAAACGCACCCGCGAGAAGATGCCGAACCGAGCCAGCAGTGCCTGGACCCCTCGGATGATTTCTTCGGAGATCATGTCGAATCCGACGAAGGCAGAACGCTCCTTGAGCGAAACGTAACCCTCTGCCTGGAACACGCTGCGAAGATAAGCAGCCACGACCGGGAGGGGTGCCGTCAGGAGTCGCTTCGGGACACCCATATCGAGTCCACGGGAACGCAGGTCCCAGTCCTCGACGAACTCGCTCAGCACGTTCCCGTACAGGCGGGTGCGCCGACAGTCGAGGTCGGGGTCGACGGTCTCAACGGAACGTTCGTGCCGATGCACCCCGGGGAAGACCTCGTCAAGCGCCCACCTCACCCACTCGAGCTCGGCATCAGTCACGGTCATCGCCTCGATAGTGAGCGAGCGATTGGTCCCTTCGTACTGGCCCACGAACCCGTCCGACTGCAGCCAGCCGGCCAGCGCCGCCTCGGCGATGTCCCGGCGTTTGATCTCTGCCGAACCGAACGCCTCGTTGCGGTGCCATGTCAACGCATCCCCTGGCCGGAGCTCTCCGGCTGGGACGAACTTCCCGTAGTGCTCATCGCTGGCTCGCCACACGAGGTGGTCGGCGGTCACATCAAGCTGATGCCCAGCCTTGGTCGTGATTCGCAACACGTCCTTCGTACCGTTGTGCTGCACCGCGACGAATTCTGGTGACGCCGTGCGCGTCGAGCACCTTGGTCCCTACCGCGTCTTCTTCGACCAGACGTCCGATCGGCACGAGACCATCAGGTGTGCTGACCAATGCGTGGTACGGCTGGCACGCCGAGCCCTGTTGAGGAACGCCGGCCACGCCGATGTTGAACCAGACCGGCGAGTTGAACGCAGCCATCTGGTGGATGATCAGGTACTTCAGCTCCGCCTGGAACGTCTCCGCCTCATCGTCGTCGACGAAGTACCCGTCCTTCGTGCCCCAAGCCGTGACCGTGTCGACCACCCGGTCGGCCACCTGCTTCAGCGACCACTCCCGCTCCGGGGTGCCCGGCGTTCCCCGAAAGTACTTCTGGGCCAGGATGTTGGTGGCGTTGAGGCTCCACGACTCGGGGACTTCCACCCCCAGCTGCTCGAAGGCGACCGCACCATCCCGGTAGTTGGTGATCCGGGCGTCACGGCGCTCCCAGGCAACGCTGTCGTACGGATCGACACCGGCGGTGGTGAAGTGTCGACGGAGGCCGATTCCGGTCCGCTGCGGGGCAATTGCCATCTGGTGCACCTCATTCCCTGGTTGTTCCGTGGTTGTTGCAATGTCACTGCTGGGTCAGCGACTCCCAACCGGTTGCCGCTGCTTGGGCACTCGTGTCACCAGAGTGGAGGTTACCCGTCGAACTGCGACGTCGCGCCACACTGTTACCACAATATGTTGTGGTTTACCTCCCCCCAAGACACGAGATAGTGGGTTCATTACAGCAGCGTAGTTACACCCCTGTCAATCATTTTCTTTCCCGCGTCACTGATGATTTCTTCCTGCGTTCTGAACGGCGAGCCCGGCATCCCTGTGCGCTGGACCTCTATTGTCCTGCCGTGGCCGGCTCCCCCGTCATCCTCGCCATCGATGCCGGCACCACCGGTGTCCGCTCCTTGGTGGTCGACCGTCACGGATCGGTCGTCGACCTGGCCTACCGAGAGCTCACTCAGCACTTTCCCCGGCCCGGATGGGTGGAGCACGACCCGCTCGAGATCTGGCACAGCGTGCAGTCCACCTTGGCCGAGGTGGTCGGGCGTCTGGGTGACGCCGACCGGGTCCCGGTGGCCATCGGCATCACCAACCAGCGAGAGACGGTGGTGGCCTGGGACCGTCGGACCGGACAGCCCCTCCACCGGGCCATCGTCTGGCAGGACAGCCGGACGGCCTCCGACTGCGACTCGCTGGTCGAGCGCGGCCTCATGCCGCTGGTCCGGGCACGAACCGGACTGGTCCTCGACCCGTACTTCTCGGCCACCAAGATGCGGTGGATCCTCCGGGATGGAGGTGTCGAACCGTCGCCTCATCTGGCGCTCGGCACCGTCGATACCTGGGTGCTGTGGAACCTGACCGGTGGTGCCGGTGGTGCCGGTGGTGCCGGCGGTGCGAGTGGTGCCGGCCGTTCAGGCAGCGGGGCAGCGGTGTTCGCCACCGATACGACCAACGCCAGCCGCACCCTGCTCTACGACATCGTGGCCCGACGCTGGTCGGGCGAGCTGTGCGACGCGTTCGAGGTGGACATGGCCACCCTGCCACAGGTGCAGCCGTCGTGTGGTCGTTTCGGGGCAGTGGCACCCGATGCGGTGGGAGGCCGGAGCTCACCGGTTGCCGGGGTACCGATCAGCGGGATCGCCGGTGACCAGCACGCAGCGCTATTCGGTCAGGTCTGCTTCGAACCGGGCATGGCCAAGGCCACCTACGGCACCGGCAGCTTCGTGCTGATGAACGTAGGCCCGGAGTGCCCGTCCCCCGTCGACGGACTGCTCACCACCGTGGCCTGGGACCTGGGAACGGCCGCCGATCACGGCGTCACCGCGAACGACGCCACATCGGTCACCTACGCCCTGGAGGGCTCGGTCTTCGTGTCCGGCGCCGCCGTGCAGTGGCTGCGTGACGGCCTGCGCATCATCGACGACGCCGCCGATCTCCAACCACTGGCCACCACCGTCGAGAACACTGAAGGGGTGTACGTAGTACCTGCGTTCACCGGCCTCGGCAGCCCCCATTGGGATCCGTACGCACGAGGAACCATCGTCGGGTTGAGCCGAGGGACGGGACGGCCCCATGTGGCCCGGGCGGTGGTCGAAGCGATGGCCTTCCAGGTCCGCGATGTGCTCGACACCATGGCTGCAGGCGTGGGGCGCCCGGTGACCACCCTTCGAGTGGACGGCGGGGCATCGGTGATGAACCTGCTGCTGCAGCTGCAGGCCGATCAGTCCAACGTCCCGGTTGACCGGCCTACGGTCACCGAGACCACCGCGCTCGGAGCCACCATGTTGGCCGGCCTGGGTGAGGGTCTGTGGGGCTCTCTTGCGGAGCTCTCAACCCTCTGGCACCGGGATGCCCTGTTCACACCCCGAGCCAGCCGGTCGGATGCGGACAGTCGCCACGACGGTTGGCTGCGGGCACTCAGCCGATCACGTTGTTGGGCGCAGGCCTGATCGACTCGACTCGGCCTGAGCCGACTCAAGCAGAGTTCGCTCGAACGGTCAGCTCGTACCAGCGATGGTCGGCCAGTTCGGCCATGGTGGCGATGCGCTCCCGCTCCTGATGGCGGAACGGAAGATCGGAACGTCCCACCACGAGCACGATGCCGGCCTGATCGAGGTGGGCCAAGTCCATCTCCTCGTCAGGTGGGTTCCCGGCTTCCGCGCCGGCTCGAAGGTTGGCCGCCAGGTCCCGGAGGTCGCCGTCGAACGGGACATCGCCGACCGTTGCCGTCGGCCACGGGGCCAGGGGATCGATGGCGGCGGCAAACGTCGCTGCCACGCTCTGGTGCGCTCGTGCGGTCAGGTACTCGAGAACACCGATCGGCGTCGTCTGATGGAACAACGCGGTCGCCGTATCCAGGATCTCGGCGTGACGGTCGGGCAACGGACCGTCGAGAACACGCAGTGCTTCGACTGCCACCCCGTCCACCTCGAGGATCTCAGAGCGAAGCAGGTCGATCACATCGTCTCCGGCCAGGACCACCCCCAGCTCGTCGACCACCAGACCCTCGTCTCGCTGGAGGATGTCGAAGGACACCACATCACCCCCGACCGCCCCGATGCGACTGGCCACCGCCCCCAGAGCCCCCGGCCGGTCCGGCAACTGCACCCGGATCAGATAGTGCGCCACTCCACTCAAGTCAGGTCATCCCCCACGTCATCACGGTAGGCGCTCAGTGTGAACGCGTCGTTTCCGGCCCGTTAATTACCAACAAGGCTCTCTGGTGCATCCCGCCTCTCAGCTGGGGTCCTCACAAGCCGGCGCTCGTGAGGCGTACTCGTCGACGTACTCCTGTTCCGACAACGTGGCAATGGCCATCATCAGCTCGTCGGTCACCTTCCGGAGCGCTTCGGGGTCGAGCGGTTCCGCTCCGTCGTGCACACGCCGTTCGGTCGATACGGTCGAGCCGACATCGAGCGGCGGCCCGAAACGAATAGTCACCGGATGGAACGGTCGCATCAGCCGGTTCCCTGGAGGCTGCACCGTACGGGTGCCGATCAGGCCGACCGGGACCACCGAAACACCGCAACCGAACGCCAGACGAGCCACGCCGGTATGGCCCTTGTGGAGCCGCCGGTCAGGAGCACGGGTCCCCTCCGGATAGATCCCCAGCGCCCCTCCGTTGGTCAGCACCTCCTTCGCCGTGTCGAGGGCACGCTGCGACGCATCCCCACCGCCACGGTTCATGGGAATCTGCCCGGCGGCACGAAAGAACCAGGCGGTCCGCCAACTCTCGAAGTACTCGGACTTGGCCACATAGGTCAACCGTCGCCGCACCACCAGGGGTAGGAAGAAGGAGTCGCAGAACGACTGGTGATTGGCGGCGATGATCACCGGCCCCTGGCTCGGTACGTGCTCTCGCCCCTCCACTTTGACGCGCCACAACGCGTAGAACACCGGCGTCAGGACCACTTTTAGGATCCAATAAGCCATGAGGTAACGGTATCCCTGACTGTGGTGTACTGCACTCCATGACCAAAGAGCCCGCAGCGACAACCCCCGAAGGTCCGGAAACGGTTGCTCCCGGCACGGATACCCGGTCGTGGGAAGTCCTCGGGCGGACAATCACGCTGCCCGTGGTGGTCCGTCATGCGGTCCAGTGGAGCGTCCAGTACCTGGTGGACGAGGATGCGGCTCAGCGCATCGTGGAATCGACCGGGCTTCAGGTAACAGGCCCTCTCCCCCACAAAGCGCTGATGGCGCTGGCCGTGTGCCGCTACCTCGACACCGATCTCGACCCGTACCACGAAGTGGCGGTCAGCTTCGTGGTCCGCCCCCACGACGCCCCACCGATCACCTCGGCCACCGACCGCATCCGGGAGTTCGCCCGTGGGGCGATCGGCGTGTACATCCACCAGCTCCCCGTAGACCAGGAGTTCACCTGTACCGCCGGACGGGATATCTGGGGCTTTCCCAAGTTCATGACCACGATCGATATCGACGAACCCTCGTCCGCCCGGGCCTCCGGTGCTGCCGGCACTCGCGGGAGCGCCACCATCGTGCGGCTGGTCGACGATGGCACCCACGTGCTCTCGATGGCCATCGGCACTGGTAGTGAACGGCTCCGCCTTCCGTCCAGCGCTCCCCCGACCTACTCGTACCAGGACGGCGTGCTCCGGCGAACCACGTGGACCATCGAGCAGCAACGAGTCAGCGGTCGGTTCGGTGGCACCACCCTGACGCTGGGGGACCATCCGATCGCCGACGAGCTGCGCACATTGGGACTGCCCAAGCGTGCGCTGTTCACCTCGGCCTGTGGCCGGATGAGCGCCAGCTTCGACGGTGCCGAGGTCGTGGAGGCTCGCCCAGCCGGCTGAGTCTCCTAGTGGAGCCGGGTCAGCGTCTTGCGAAGCCCGCGAATGCCCTGCCCGATCCGCTGTTCGTTCTCGATGAGCGCAAACCGGACATGGCCGTCCCCACCGGGACCGAACCCGATCCCTGGGGATGTGGCCACATCGCCCTCTCGTAACAAGAATTTGGCGAACTCGAGCGAGCCCATCTCCCGGTACGGCTCGGGGACCGGCGCCCAGACGAACATGGTCCCCTTGGGCGGCGTGATCTCCCAGCCGATCCGGTTGAGCCCGTCACAGAGGGCGTCACGACGGGCCTGGTAGCACTCGTTGATGACCTTCGGATAGTCGGGCGCCTCGTTCATGGCCACGATGGCGGCGATCTGGATGGGCTGGAAGGTCCCGTAGTCCAGATAGCTCTTCAACTTGGTCAGGGCTTGGACGATGGCGGCGTTGCCCACCAGGAACCCGACGCGCCAACCGGCCATGGAGAACGACTTGGTCAAGGTGTACAGCTCCACGGCCACGTCCTTGGCCCCGGGCACCTGGAGGATGGACGGCGGGGTGTAGCCGTCGAACGCGATGTCGGCGTAGGCGAAGTCGTGGACCAGGACGATCTCGTGCTCACGGGCGAACTCGACCAGTCGGGTCATCCAGGCCAGGTCCACGCACTCGGTGGTGGGGTTGTGAGGGAACGACAGAACGATCACCCGTGGCTTGGGCCACGCCGACTCCCACGCCTCCATCAGGTTGTCGAAGAAGGTCTCCGACGAGTTGTCTTCGCCCAATCCCGGGCCGTCGAGGCGGACGTGCCGGACGTCGGCACCGGCGAACAGTGGGGCGTAGATGTGGATCGGGTACGACGGCGACGGGACCAGCGCGGTATCACCCGGTTGGACCAGGACCCACATCAGGTGGGACAGCCCCTCCTTCGCACCGATGGTGGTGACCACCTCCTGGTCCGGATCGAGCTCCACGTCGAACTTGCGCAGGTAGAGGTCGGAGATGGCCTGTCGGATCTTCGGAATACCGCGGCTGGCCGAGTACCGATGGTTGCGCGGGTTGTGGACGGCTTCGGCCAACTTCTCCACCGCCACATCCGGAGAGGGGAGGTCGGGGTTGCCGAACCCCAGGTCGATGACGTCGTGACCGTCGTGACGACCTGCTGCCTTCAGGTCGTTCATGGTGGCAAAGACGTACGGGGGCAGGCCATTGATCCGACGGAACTCCATCCAGAAAGGATACCGCTGACCTTTCTGCCCTCTGACCCATGCCGATCGATCTCGTCGCGCTACTCCGTGTGGGAGCCGGAGCTACAACCGGTTCAGGCTCCTACGCCGTCGATTCGACCCGCGCTTTCAGGTCCCGCAGGGCGATCGACATGATCCGGCTCTGTGCTCGCATCTTGATGAAGCCCGGCAGCGGCACCTTCATCTCGACCTCGAGGTGGTAGGTGACCTCGGTGCCCCCATCAGGGGTCGGAGCGAAGACGTACCGACCGTCCAACTTGGCCGTGATGTCACCTCGGGTCTGCACCCAGGCAATCACACCCGGGGCGTCGCTGTAGTCGTACGACAGGGTGTAGCTGGTGCTGCGGCCGAACGCGGCAGCACGGAACGTGACGCTCTGGGGTCTCCCCTCGGAGTCACGCTCATGGACGGTGACCTCTTTGATATCGCCTGCCCACGTGGGGTAGGCGTCGATGTCACTGGCAACGGCGAAGCATCGCTCAGGTGTCGCCGCCACGACCATTCGCTCGGTGGCTTGTTCCGCCACGTTCACCCCTCTTCCTCGACGTCGTGCGCATACGGGTACACGAAGGCCTCAGCCTCCCACGTCGACCAGCGCAGCGGCCAGCCTAGGGGCGAGATGGTCATAGTCGAAGGATGCTTCGGCTCGCAGCCGTGACGCTTTGCCCAGTTGATCCCGGAACGAACCGTCGCCCAAGAGGCGGCCGATGGCGGCCGTCACCGAGCCGACATCGCCGGGGCGATGCACGACCAGGCCGGTCTCACCGTCGATCACCGCTTCACCAGCTCCTCCGGACCGTCCTGCCACCTGAGGCACGCCTGCCGCCGCAGCTTCGAGGAAGACGATGCCGAACCCCTCCTGCTCGAGACCGAGCCATCGATTCCGACATGCCATCACGAAGACGTCTGCCGCACCCACCAGCCGCGGCAGATCGGCATCCGAAACCGAGCCGAGAAGGCGGGTCGGCGATCCCATCTCGGCAATGCGTACCGCCAGACGCTCGGAGTCCCGGCCCTTGCCTGCGATGGCCACGGTGAGGTCGGGGAAGGACGGCTTCAGTCGGGCGGCGGCGTCCACCACCACGTCCATGCCCTTGCGCGGCACCAACCGGCTGACGCTGACCACCAGCGGCCCGGACACGGGAAGTCCCAGGTCACGACGGGCCTCGATCCGCTGCTCGGGGCTCAGGGGCACGAACCGATCGAGGTCCACACCCGGTGGTATCTCAACCACCGGCGGCATGTCACGGTTGCGTACGGCCCGGCGCGCCTCGGCAGCCGGGTACCCGCCGGCAGAGATGGCCAGGACGCTGTTCCGCAGCACATACGCCACCAGCTCCCGGCTGATCGGAAGACGCCCGGGGACAGCCACTTCCGCACCGTGCAGCACCACGGCATAGGGAATGCCCAACCTCGGTCCGATGACGGCCAGAGGGAATGCCGGGTCGATCACCACCAGATCGGCGCCGACCGCTGCTGCACTCGCCCGGATCTGCCGCACCAGACCCGGGGTCGGCGCCAGGACCCGGGAGGCAACCCGCTCGATCCGAACCCCCAAAGCAGCCTGCTCTCGATCGAAACATTCCTGGTCCGGATGGGACGAGGCAGTGAGCACGGCGAACGTGTCGGGATCGAGACGGCGCCACAGCTCCCACAGGTAGGCCTGGATCCCCCCCACCTTGGGTGGGAAGTCGTTGGTGACGAGGAGATGGGTCATGTGCTGCCGACCAGATCAGATCGCCCTAGACGCTCGGCGGCCCAGGTCGCGTGCTCACGGATCATGGCATCAGGATCGTCGAGGGCACTTCTGAGGACACGCTCGGTCGAAGGGTCGTCGCCGTTGCCGGTGTTCCCCAGCGCCACCAGTGCGTTACGCCGGAGGTAACGGGGATCGCGCTCGGGGATATACCAACGCCCGTGGCGCTCCAGGAGCTCCCCGTCCGATGCGGACAACAGCTCGAGCAGGTCCACCGCTGGTTCCTCGTCCCTGTCGGCGGGCTTCGGCGGTGAACGACGATCGCCCAGACGGTTGATCGGGCACACCTGCTGACACTCGTCGCAGCCGTAGATGCGGTCGCCCAGGGCACTCCGAAGCTCCTTGGGAAACGAGCCAGGAGCCTGTACCAGCCAAGCTAAACAGCGACGGGCATCAACCACGCCAGGGGCCACAATGGCACCGGTCGGACAGGCGGACATGCAGCGGGAGCACGAGCCGCACCCCTCTCCGTACTCCTCCGGTCGATCCGTGGAAGGCGGAAGGGGTGCATCGGTCACCACCGTTCCCAGAAGACACCACGACCCCAACCCGTGCAGCAACAAGAGCGAATTCTTCCGAACCAACCGAGACCGGCCCGATGGGCTGCCGCCCGGTCAACCAGTGCGTTGTCATCGCAGACCACCTTGGCCTGCCACCCGTCAGCGTGAAGACGATCAGCCAACGTCGTTAGGACGTCTCGAAGTGGGGCGTAGTGATCCTGCCAGGAGTAGCGGGCCACCCGGCCCATGGGACGGCCGTCCGCCATGGGTGCGCCGGTCGCTCCATCGTGCCCGGTCGATAGATCGGGGCGTGCTCGGCGATAGTCCCAGGCACCGACCACCAGCGAACGGGCTCCCGGCACGATCCGTTCAGGGTCGGTCGACCGCTCGGGGTTGCGATACGTGAACTGCATACCGCCGTTGAGACCGGCCGACTTCCGATCGTTGAGATGGGCCCTCGTCTCGAGGAGCTCGTCCGCTCCGGCGATGCCCACCGCTGCAAGGCCGGCGGCCACGCCCATGGACACGAGGTCTGCAGCGAGGATCGCCGTCGATGAGGCGTCCGGCGTCACGTCTGTTGGCAGCACGGGCACGCACCATGCTTGCACGATCCGCTGGGCGATCCGCTTACTGCCCGGTCGACTGGGCGATCACACCACCTGGCGAACGTGGCGGACACCGGGGACCAACCCGGCCTGCTCCAGGAGGCGGACGGCCCGGGCCTCCTCGGCATCGACCACCACCGCATCGTCCGGCTCACGGCCGACGATGAAGCTCACCATGCAGTCATCACACACCGATGTGCGGTGGTGGATGCAGTCGGCACAGTCGATCGTGAACGACTCGGGTGCGGGAACCCGAAGGGAAGGTGCGGCAACGGGAACGGCAGTGAGGGGCAGGGTTGTTGCAGGCATGGAGTGACCTCCTGGAGACGGGCTGCTCGTCGGTTCGTTCATGACACGGCCATGGTGACAGGGGGGTGTATCAGTGAGCAGAGAGCAGGGGGGTGGAGCAAGGGCGAGGCCAGAGTAAAGAGGGGGGAACACCCGGAGAACACCTGCAGTCGGCCTCCGATAACGTCTCGCCTCGTGCTTTCGGCCGGCAACCACCCTCGACCGCCGGATCAGCGCCGTACCAGCCGCTGGACCCGTCCGATCCGGGCCATCGCTGGCGTCGTCGTGGCCATGGTGGCCGTGGTGGGGCTGGCGGTCGGTGCACATCACGGCAACGCCGTGGCCCAGGTGCAGCTCAAGCCGTTCACCGTGTCCCAAGCCCGACTGGACGACGCCTTTTACCACTGCATCGACGTACAGGCCCGCAGCCTGGTCTCCCCGGACCAACCGATCGCGCTGTCCACCACCAACTTCGGGAACTACATCGAGCTCGTCAAGGGCGTCGGGAGCTGGGCCACCCTCGCCGACCCGCCCGGCCGAGCGGTAGCCAAGCTGTCGTTGCGAAGCGTGTCCTCGCCTGGCGCGTGCCTGGGATCGGTGGTGGTGGCCACCTACCGCCACCCCGGTGGCGGCACCACGGTACGGGTTGGCTCCGGCGCATCGGTTCCTGGGACCGGTCCTCCTCCGGCACTGCCGCTGTGATGACCATCGCCCCGCTCTCGGCAGCTTTACTGCCGGGCCGCTCGCGCCGACCAGACCGCTGCCTCCTGCCTCGACCTCCGAGGACACCGTGACCCTCGTCCCCGCCGCCATCGTCTCGATCGTGGTGCTGAGCGCGGCAGGCTGCCTGCCCGTGCTCGCCCTCGTCGGCTTCCGTCTCCCGTCGATCCCCCTCTTCCCTCTGGCCGGCGCCGTGATCGCCGCTGCTGCCTCGACTGGTTTCGTGGCACTCGGCGGGACCCTCATCGACTGGTTCGTCGGCATCGCCATCGTCGGCGCCGTGGCCGGAGCGGCACGACTGGTACGGGTAGCCCCCGGGGTTCTTCGAAACGTACGACGCACCAGCAACAGTGACGACACCGTGCCGGGGCATCGACTGGCAGCCGTGGTCGGCGGTCTGCTCATCGCCGGTATCGGGGCCTGGTGTCTCCGAACCCTGGCCACGCCCACCATCGGCTTCGACACACGCGCCATCTGGCTGTTGCGAGCCGGATGGTTCCTGCACTCTCATCACCAGGCAGTCACCGATCTGCGAAACCCGGCCCTTCTGGTGGGACAGACCGCCTACCCCCCGTTGGTGAGCGCCTCTGCCGCCGTCGCCTGGGGTGTCACCGGCAATCACGCGATGCGGCTCGGCGTAGTGGTCATTGCCGTGCTCAACATGGCGGCGTTGGCCGCAGCAGCATGTGCGGTCGTCGAGTGCGGGCGCACGGTTGCCTCCCGACAGTGGGCTCGGCTCCACGACCAGGTGACCGGCAGTGACCGACAGTGGGCCACTCGGTGGTCGATCACCGCCCCGCTGGTTGTCGGCGTGGTGTCGGCACCACTGCTCATACTCGTCTCCGTCGGGATCACCGAGCCGTTCCTGACCAACGGCTACGCCGATCCGCTGTGGTCGATCGCCGCCGTCGGTGCCGTCGCCTACGGGCTCCAGCTCAACCTCGACCGTTCCAACCTCGCTGTTGCCGCCATCCTGGTTGCAGTGGCCGGAATGACCAAGGACGAGGGCGTGAGCACCGCCATCCTCCTCATCGCGTTGATGGTGGTCCGCAGCGTGCGAGCACTGCCTCCTGATCGTCGTCGACAGCTGTGGTGGAAGCCGGTGGCTGCCGGTGCCGTCGTCGTGACCCTGGTCCTGGCATGGCCGGTGTTGATGCCGCTGATCGGAGCACGCAACTTCAGTACCACCGGCACGCAGATCAGCGCTTTCCCCCAGCGGGTACGGGTGACCGCCGAGGGCTTCGCCCCATACCTTCACGTGCTCCTGTTCGCCGTTCCCGTGGCACTGGTCGGTGGGCTGCTGCTGTCACGTGTGCGACGAGCCGGGAACGTCGGGAACGACTGGTGGGCCTGGGTCGGGTTGATCTGCGGTCTGGTGGTCGTGGGTACAACGAACCTGATCGGATCAGGCAGCATCGGCTTCACCCGCTATGTGCTCCTAGGGTCGGCGCACCGCGTCACCGAGTACAGCACCATGATGGCGTGGTGGATCATCGCCGTCTGGGGGGTGGTGGCCAGCTCGGCACCGGCGGTGAGCACGGACGCTTACGAGGTGGAGCCGGCCACCACGCAGTTGGGCACGTCGTCGTACGGGCCTGACCGGTAGTTCGTCGAACCGACGCACGTCTGGAACACATCGGGGGCGATACGGAGAGACGGCTTGCTCGACGTGCTGACCCCGGTCCACACCCACGCATGGGCCTGGTACTGCGGACGTTCTCCCAGCGCCGCGGTGAGCAGCCCTACCGTGTACGCAGTGTGCATGCCCTGGTCGTAGGCGGGAAGCTCCGGCTGGTCGGGTACGACCACGGTGGTGACGCCCCATCCGGTCAGTGCTTGACGTACGGCGAGGATGGTGCTCCTGGTCGGGGTGGGCGTCACCAGGCTGACGGTAGCGTTAGCGAGGGCCTCGAACCCAGCGCGCTCTTTTCCGGCCCGGGCTGCAACACCGGCAGGACCGCCGCCACCGGCCATGGCGAAGTGCAGGCGGTCGACCGCCTGCCACGCCATGGAGGTCTGGATGCCGCCGAACGCAGCCGGATAAGCGAACACGACCTGCCCGTTCGGCAAGCGCGGGGCCACCTGTTGAAACCACTGTGGCAACACCACCGGCCGCATGGCAAGGGGCACGTTGTCTCCGTACGAGGTGGCCATCGGCACCAAAGCCACCAGGGCCACCGCTAATGCCGCAACGGCAGCAACGACCCGCCGTTGCGGTAAACCGGTCCTCTGGCGCTGCCCATCGCGGCTCTGTCGAACGGACTGTCGAGCTGTCCGGCGGGCCACCAACCGGGCCGTCCACTGCCCCGCCGTCGTATGGACATGATCGATGATCAGACCCAGCGCAACGGACGCACAGAGGAACGTGATGGCGGCGAACCGGACGGGGACGATGTTCTGGATCACCGGGATCGTGGCCAGCACACGCCAGGGCACCCAGATGCCTCGGTTTCCGCCACTGAACACTCCGAGACAGAACGAGGCGGAGACCACACCAACAGCGCCGAACAACCACAGTCGACGATCTCGGTACCAGATCACCGTCCCCGCCACCACGACAGCGATCAACCCGGTCGCCAGATAGAACGACTGGGGCATGCCGCTCCCCTGGTAGCCCCCGAGACGCTGCTGGCTGGCGATGACCTGTGACGTAGTCCGGCCCAGCTGCCAGAAGTTGGGCAGTGAGATGCCGTAGAGACCTGGGGGCTGACCAGGCCATACCGAACCAGCGAAGTGGCTCGGGCCGGCCAACGCGAACCACGCCGGATAGGCAAGCAGGACGACGATGGGTATCGCCGCTACCCCCAGACCCACGGCAGCATGCGGTATCCGGCGACGCAGGTCGGCCGGATCCCGGAGAGCGGCATAAGCCACCAGGAACACGACACCGACCACCCCGGTCAACGCCATGATGGCCAACAGCTCGGTACCCAAGAAGAATTGGAGGACCACCAGCAGTCCCAGGACCAGACCGACGATGGTCGGTCGGCGTCGTTGCCGCACGAACAGCTCGTCGAGGCAGGCGACGACCAGAGGGGGTACGACCAGCAGTGTGGTCAACCAACCGGTGGACAGACCGACCACCACGAAGGGCGAGAACCCGAACAGGAGACCGCCGAGAAAGGCGGCCGGCGTCCACGTGACCCACCGGCGCAGCAGCCAGAACATGGCCAGGGCCGAGAGGGCCGGAGTCAGGGTCGACGCAACGTTCAGGGTGGCCACTGGACCGAACAGCCAGGTCACCGGGGCGAACACGATACCGATGGCCAGCACACCGGTGTTCGACAGCAAGTTGAAGCCACCGGGATGGAACAGCGCGGTGGAGTGGAACAGGTTGTGGCCGTGAGCCAAGGCGTACGCCGGCCACTCCAGGAACCAGAGGAAGAGCGAGGCGTCACCGCAGCCACAGGTGGTCGTCGTCGTGGGATGGGCGCTCCACGCGTTCCACCACAACACGACAGCGAGCACGAGGTAGACGCCGAACCCGAGCAGCAGTGGAACAGAACGGTGCTCCCACCACGCTCGCTCGTCCCGTCGGGCCGTGCCCGTATCGTGGGGGCGTTGATGGGAACCGTGATCGGGTCGGCTCGTCGTCATCGTGCCGGACCCGCTTGCCCGGTCCGGCCCACCCGGTCCTGTCAACACGCCGCTCATCTCTGTAGCTCCGCAGCAGCCAGCACACAGTTCGGAACCGCCTCGGGGGAAATGGACGCCCGGCTCGACACTCCCACACACGTCTGGAACGCCTGCGGAGAGATCGATACCGGAGTATCCAGCACCTTCACCCCGTCCCACACCCATGCATCCGCCTGATGGCGGGGCGCCCTCCCCACAGCGGCAGTGAGCAACCCCACGGCAGAAGCGACGTGGTTGTCCTGCTCGTATACGGGGAGCCCCGGCTGATCAGGAACGACGATGGTGGTCACTCCCCAGACGGCGAGGGCGTGACGAACCGCGTCGATCGTGCTGGCGGTGGCGGTGGGCGCCGGTCCGAACGAGAAGGATGCCGCACCGATCATCGTGAAGCCCTGGCGAGCAGATCCCGCCCGAGCGGCGATCCCCTGAGGGCCCCCGCCATCAGGAATGGCGTAGTGCATGCCGTCGATGGCCTGCCAACTCAAGTCTGACTGCAGTCCGGAGGACGATGCCGGAATGGCCAGGACGACCTGGCCACTGGGTAGATGCGGCGCCACTTCGGTGAACCACCGAGGTACGACCACCGGAGTGGCAGTGAGGGGCACCTTGCCTATGAACGACGTAATCAAGGGGACCAGCGCTACCAGAACAACAGCGAGAGCAGCGGCGGCAGCAGTGGCACGAACGCCGACACCGGCTGGGGCGGAATGCTCTGTCGAGCCGGCAGTCCCATGCCCGGTGCGAGCGCCGACCGACTGGACCCACCGGGTCACCGTGGTGTGAGTACGGTCGACGACGATGCCGAGCATGACGGCGGCACAGAGGACGGTCATCGCCGTGAAACGGGAGGGCATGACGTTCTTGACCATCGGGATGTGCACCAACACGCGCCAGGGCACCCAGTATGTATTGGCGATGGACAAGGAGAGCGCCACCGACGCCAACCCCACCACCCCGAAGAACCAGAGACGGCGATCGCGGTGCCAGATGACAACGCCTGCGGCCAATACCACCAACAGGCCGATGCCCAGATAGGTGGGGTCGGGCATGCCTGGTCCCTGGTACCCCCCGACGCGACGTTGGGCATCCACCACGCTGGCCGGGTCGAACGTCAGGTGCCAGTAGTTGGCCAACGAGGTGCCACCCACGCCGGGAGACACCGTCGGCCAGATGAGCCCGGAGAGGTGGGCTGGACCGTCCAGCGCGAACCACACCGGGTAGGCCAGCAGCACCGCGCCGACAACCGCTGCCGCGCCGAGACCGACGCACGCGTGCCGGGCACGACGGCGAAGGTCAGCCCCATCGCGCACTGCAGCGTAGAGCGTGACGACGACGATCCCCACGGCAGCGGTGAGCACCGTGATGATCAACATCTCCGTGCCCACGAAGAACTGGAGCACGACGAGGACAGCGAGCACCACCCCGACGGCGACCGGGCGCCGTCGCTGACGGACCAACAGCTCGTCCAGACAGGCCACCATCAAGGGTGGGATGACGAGGACCGCGTTCATGAGGTGTGCGCCGATCAGGGCGTAGAGCACGAAGGACGAGAACCCGTAACACAAGCCAGCGACGAAGGCAGCGGGCGTCCACGACACCCACCGGCGCACCAGCCAGAACATGGTCAGAGCCGAGAGGGCCAGGGCCAGGGTCGATACAACGTTCAGAGTGGCCACCGGACCGAACAGCCAGGTCACCGGGGCGAGCACGATACCGACGGCCAGCTCGCTGGTGTTGTCGAGCAGGTTGACGCCGCCCGGGTGGAACATGGCTGTGGAGTACAGCGGGTTGTGCCCGTGGGCCAGCGCGTAGGCCGGCCACTCCAGGAACCAGGTGAACAGCGAGGCGTCGCCACACCCGCAGGTCGTCACCGTCGTCGGGTGCGAGCTCCACACGCTCCACCACAACACGACGGAGAGCACGAGGTAAGCACCGAATCCGAAGAGCAGCGGAGCAGCGCTATGTTCCCGCCAGCTCTGCCAGCCCCGCCGACCCTGACGGTCCACGCCCGTGTCGTGCGCTCGTGTATCAGCGACCCGGTCAGGACGGACCGTCGTGATCGTGTCTGATCCGTCCACCCGGTCCACTCCACCCGGTCCCGTCAACGCAACCCTCACGTCTGTGGCACCGCAGCAGCCAACACGCAGTCCGGAACTGTCTCAGGGGGGCCGGACACCTGGCTCGACGTCCCCACGCACGTCTGGAACGCCTGCGAGGAGATCGACGCAGGACCACTCGATGTGTTCACCTGGCTCCACACCCACGCATGGGCTTGGTACACCGGTCGTTGGCCGGTGGCCGCCGTGATGAGCCCAACAGCGTACGGTGAACGAAACACCTGTTCATAGGAGGGAAGGCCTCGTTGGTCGGGGATGACCACCATGGTGACTCCCCACTCCGCCAATGCCTGATGAACACGCTGGAGATCAGCGGCGGTCAGGTTCGCAGGGATGCCCAACGCCATGGAGCTGGCGGTGAGCAGCGTCATGCCCGGTCTCTCCTTGCCCGCACGGCTCAGGGACCCTTCCGGACCCGAGCCACCGGCGATGGAGAACCGCATCCCGTCGACCGCCTGCCAGGACAACACCGACTGCTGGAGCGTGAAGGGCAGCGGATAGGCCAATACCACCTGTCCGTCGGGGAGATGCGGGGCAACCTCGGTGAACCACTGCGGAAGCTCCACGGGAACCACGGTGAGCGGCACGTTGCCCGACAGTTCGACGGCCACCGGTACCAGTGCGACCAGGGCCACGGCCGTGGCGATGAGTGGGGCCAAGTACTTGCGCGCCCTGCCATGGAGTGAGATGGGTTGGGCTTGATTGGACCGGGCCGGGATGAGCTGGCTTGGGTTTGACTGGGCCGAGTTGGGTTGGACTGGACCATCCTGGCCGGCTTCGTGGTCGGGGCCACCTCGCCCGGTACGAGCCTCGGCAACGGCCCGGTACACCAGGTCGACGATGATCCCGAGGAGGACCGCTGCACACAGATCCGTCACGGCCGTAAAGCGGGCCGGGATGATGTTGTCCACCGCTGGGAGCTTGGCCAGCACCCGCCACGGCACCCAGTAGCTGTTCTCCCGCCCGAGAGACAACGCCACACAGAGCACGGCCAGCACAGCGAAGAACCACAGCCGTCGATCGCGTCGCCAGATCACCAGGCCGAGCACGAGAACGGCGAGCAAGCCGATACCCATGTACTCCAGTTGCGGAACTGCCGGTCCCTGGTACCCCCCTATCTGGTGTTGGAGCTTCACCAGGTATTGGGTGCTCAGCGACGGCTGCCAGAAGTAGGAGAGGGTGACACCGCCGTATCCGGCAGGGAGTGTCGACCAGACCCGACCCGACAGATGGGCAGGACCGGCGAACGCGAACCACGCCGGGTAAGCCAGAAGCGCTACGGCCACCGCGCCCGCCGAGATCACACTGGTCACGGCGTAGCGCAGCCGTCGACGCAGATCGGCCATGTCGTGGACGGCGGCATAGAGCACCAGTAGGACCACGCCGGCAGCGGCAGCGATCATGGTGATCGCCAACATCTCTGTCCCGATGAAGAACTGCACGGTCACCAGTAGCCCGAGCACGATGCCAACCACCACCGGTCGCCGTCGTTGCTGGCGGATCAGCATCTCGTCGAGACAAGCGACGATCAGGGGTGGGATAACCAGCACGCCTTCCATCAAGTGGGCGTCGCCGAGCACCGAGAAGACGAACGGCGAGAACCCGTAGAGCAGGCCCCCGGCGAATGCGGCCGGGGTCCACGTGACCCATCGGCGCAGCAGCCAGAACATGGCCAGAGCCGAGAGGGCCGGGGTCAGAGTAAGGGCGACGTTCAGGGTGGCCACCGGACCGAACAGCCAGGTCACCGGGGCGAGCACGATACCGATGGCCAGCTCGCTGGTGTTGGCCAGCAGGTCGATGCCTGTTGGATGGAACATGGCCGTGGAGTACAGCGGGTTGTGACCGTGGGTGATGGCGTAGGCAGGCCACTCCAGGAACCACAGGAAAAGCGAGCTGTCTCCGCACCCACAGGTGGTGGTGGACGTGGGGTGGGTCGACCAGACATCCCACCACACGATCACTGAGAGAACGAGGTACCCGCCGAACGCCACCAGCAGGGACTTCCAGCGAGGATGCCGTGGTGTCGTAGACCGGACATCGTCTCGGACGGGGGTCTGCCGACCTGGTTCGGACGCCGGTATTGGCGTGCTCTCGGGCACGACGATCGACCGGTCCATGCCCGAGATCATGCCCCTCACGCGCCCGACTCGTACGACGCCAGCACACAGTCCGGAACAGTCTCAGGAGGTCCCGATGCGTTAGGTGCAGTTCCCACGCACGTTTGGAACGCCTGCGAGGAGATTGGTGCAGGACCGCTCGATGCTTTCACCCGAGCCCACACCCACGCGTGGTCCTGGTACACCGGTCGTTGACCGGTAGCCGCCGTGATGAGCCCGACAGCGAACGACGGACGAGTCACCTGTTCGTAGGTGGGAAGGTCTCGTTGGTCGGGGATGACCACCATGGTGACTCCCCACCCTGCCAGCGCTTGGCGGACAGCTTGGAGATCGTCGGCAGTCGGAGGAGCCTCCGCGGAGCTCGACAGTGAGCTCGTTGCGATCAGCTGCATGCCGGGACGTTCTCTCTTCCCCGCCCGGGTGATGATCCCTTCCGGGCTCCCACCGCCGGCCATCGAGAACTGCATCTCGTCGATCGCCTGCCAGTCCATAGGAGCCTGGGTGATCGCAAAAGGCACGGGGTAGGTCAGGATGACCTGTCCGGCCGGGAGGTGTGGTGCCACCTCGGTGTACCACTGCGGAAGCTCAACCGGGAGCACGGTCAACGGGACGTTGCCGGACAAGCTGATGGCGATCGGCACCAGCGCTACCAGACCGACAGCAACGGCGACGGTCGATGCCAGGTACCTGTGCGCCCAGGGACGAGTACGGCCATGCCCAACATGCCCACCGTTCGGACCAACACCGCTCGGACTAACACGGCTCGGACTAACACGGCTCGGACTAACACCGCTCGGACTAACACGGCTCGGACTAACACGGCTCGGACTAACACGGCTCGGACTAACACGGCTCGGACCAACGAGATCCGAACCGACTGAGCCCGGATCAACAGGACCCGGATCAGCAGAACCCAGATCAACAGAGCCCGAAGCAACCCGCTGGGCCACCGCCAGGTAGACCCGGTCGAGGATGACGCCCAACAGGACAGCGACACAGAGGTACGTCATCGCCATGAAGCGCCCCGGGATGATGTTGTTTACCACCGGGATCTCGGCCAGCACCCGCCACGGCACCCAGTAGCTGTTTTCTCGCCCGAGAGCCAGCACGACGGTGGCGAGCCCGAGCACGGCGAAGAACCACAGCCGGTGATCGCGTCGCCAGATCACCAGACCGAGCACGAGAACGGCGAGCAGGCCGACGCCCAGGTACTCGGCGTTCGGGAACGCCGGACCTTGGTACCCCTCGAACACATGGTTCAGGTGGACCACCGACTGCGTGTCAGTCAGCGGTCGCCAGATGTCGGACAGGCTGACGCCGCCGTACCCGGCGGGAACCGTCGGCCAGACTCGACCCGAGAAATGAGCAGGACCGGCAAACGCGAACCACGCCGGGTAGGCCAGGAGCACTACGGCCACCGCGCCTGCCGAGATCACACTGGTCACGGCGTAGCGCACCCGTCGACGCAGATCGGCCATGTCGTGGACGGCCGCGTAGAGCACCAGTAGGACCACACCGGCAACGGCAGTGATCATGGTGATCGCCAACATCTCTGTCCCGATGAAGAACTGCACGGTCACCAGTAGCCCGAGCACGACGCCGAGCACCACCGGTCGCCGTCGTTGCTGGCGGATCAACATCTCGTCGAGACAGGCGACGATCAGGGGTGGGATAACCAGCACGCCTTGCATCAGATGGGCGTCGGTCAGGCTTCCCAGCAGCAGCAGCGAGAACCCGTAGAGCAACCCTCCGATAAAGGCGGCCGGGGTCCACGTAACCCATCGGCGCAGCAACCAGAACATGGCCAGGGCCGAGAGGGCCGGGGTCAGAGTAAGGGCGACGTTCAGAGTGGCCACCGGACCGAACAGCCAGGTCACCGGGGCGAGCACGATACCGATGGCCAGCTCGCTGGTGTTGGCCAGCAAGTCGATGCCGGTTGGATGAAACATGGCTGTGGAGTACAGCGGGTTGTGACCGTGGATGATGGCGTAAGCAGGCCACTCCAGGAACCACAGGAAGAGCGAACTGTCTCCGCACCCACAGGTGGTGGTGGAGGTGGGGTGGGTCGACCAGACATCCCACCACACGATCACTGAGAGAACGAGGTACCCGCCGAACGCCACCAGCAAAGGTCGAACACGGTGCGGTGCGCCAACCCGCTCCCGTTGGTCACGACGCCATTGCGCGCTACGTGCCGGCCCATGGTCGCTACGTGCCGACACCGTCCGTTCCATCACAGTCATGCTGTTTCCATACAGGTCACATCGTTGCCGTACCTCACGGAGTGCCGCTGCCTCATGCTCATGCGCCACTACCCAACGCAGGACTGCGCAGCACACACTCGGGAACAGCGAGCGGGCCGTCTTGAGCGGACGAGACGCACTCCGTCAACGTGGTGGCACCGACCGCCACAGGATTGGCACTCGGTCGACCGTGCCAGACCCAAGCACCGTGCTGGTACACGGGCGCCCGCCCGAAGACGGCGGTGAAGAAGCCTGCCGAGTATGTCGGTTCCCTCCCCACCTGGGTGATGACGACTGCGCCGACGTTCCAACGGATGAGGGCACTGCGTACGGACGCCACCTCCTCCGGCGACGACGGCAGCGGAGGGGCGGCGAACGTCTGCGAGTCGGACGACAGCTGGTTGAGGATGTTGACAGCGCCACCGGGAGGATCCACGAACTCGGAGTGACCACCTCGACCCGGTACCACCACGAACCCATTGGCCAGCGCGAAGTTCAGACCGGTCTGTGCCTGCCACCCCATCGACGGCTGACCAGCAAAAGGAACGACGAGGACGATCGTATGGGCCGGAAGGTTCGGTGCATCCGAGGTAAACCACGCCGGCAACGACCCGGGAAGGATGGTGAAGGGCACCGAGTTGGTGAGCGCGATAGGGAGCAGCGTCGCCACGCCAATGATGGTCAGGAGCACGGCGATACCCGGCTTCCACCACCGATCCATCGCTGTTTCCGTACGTCGAGATGGAGCCATCGACCGCCGGCGCTCGATGGCGGCTACCGCCATGGTGCGCCACCCGTTGAGCGAGATGGCCAGCAGCATGGCGGCGCCGAATGCCACCAGTGCTCCGAAGCGGATCGGCAAGATGTCGGAGACGAGCGGTATGTGAGCGAAGATCCTCCACGGAAGCCACCACGGGTGTACCAGCTCCGACGGCGGGCTGGCCTCGGTGCCGAGCGTGGTCCCGAACGAGAACATCCACGCCACGATCGTCGTCACCACCAACGTCCACGCCAGACGTGAGCGGTACCAGGTCACCACGGATAGAGCCAGGAACACCAGGAGACCGATCCCGAGGAAGTCCAGGCTCGGAAGGTGAAGCGGACCGGCGTTCGGTCCGATCGGACCGAAGTACCCTCCGACCCGATCGAACAGCGAGCTCGAGTGCACGCCGGTCCCGGCGGACACAATCGCCGACGGCGTAGTCCCCAACGTCGGCGAATTCTCCCAGGGGAACCCGATGATGTGGCGGGGGCCATCGAGGAGCATCCACACCGGGTACGCCAGTACCACCACGACGATCGCCGATGCGACACCGAACGCGGTCAGGACACGGCGTCGGAGCGCCCAGGCGGAGTGCGGCGCCAGAACCGCCGCTATCACCATGGCGACGACAGCCATCAACCCGCAGATGGCCAGGAACTCGGTGCTGGTGAAGAACTGGGCCACCACCAACGCACCGAGGAGGATACCGAGACGTTCCGGTCGGTGTTGGTGGGAGATCAACAGGTCGTACAGGAGGATGAAAACCAGAGGAGCGAAGAAGAGCAGGGTGAAGTCGAGATGTCCGAACGGGTCGTTCTGCAGCACGAACGGCGAGAACCCGAAGAGCAGCCCACCGAGAATTTGGCCGGGCACGAACGTGGTCACTTTGCGCGCCGCCAGGAAGAAACACCAACCGGAGATGGCTGGCGCCACGGTGGCGGCCAGGTTGAACGAGGCGATCGGTCCGAACAGCCACGTGATCGGGGCGAGGATGATCGACGGCAGCATCCACGAGGTATTGACCATCATGTTGGCCCCGCCCCGACCGGCGAAGATGACGTTGGTAAGGAACGGGTTGTGGCCGTGGACAAGAGCCCACGGTGTCCAGGCCAGAAACCAGAGCTCTTGGCTCGGATCGCCGCACTGGCACGTGATCGTCGTCGTCGGGTGCCCGGTGATCCACACCCGCCACCACAGGACGACGCCGATGAGCACGAACCCGGCGAAGACAGCGACGTGGAGTATCAGGGTCGAACGGGAGATACGGGTGGTGGTGGTGGCGTCGTGCCGGTTGCCCCCTACTGCACCGCCCCTTCCACCGCCGCCCACCCGCGTACGGCCAACCACTGTCGATGTCGACGCGGTCGGTTCGGATGGGCCGCCGGTCACCGGGACGGTCTCAACCACGATGGGTGATTCCTCTCCACACGCAAGGTGGCATGTTAGAAGCTCAGCGGCGAGCCCGGACTGCCAATCCACTGAGCTTCTGGTGGAGACATGGATCAGCGCCCTAGCGCCCTGCCGCAAGCACGCAGCTCGGGACAACTTCGTGGGACTGATCATCCGTCGACGTCCCTGTCGTGCAAGCAGCGAACCCGGCCTGGGTCATCGGAATCGAGGTGCCAGCGGTACGGACCGACGACCAGACCCACGCTGACTGCTGGTAGGTGGGACGCACCCCGAGGACAGCGGTGAAGAGACCGACGGCGTATGCGGTCCCCCGACCCTGCTCGTACGACGGCAGGTTCGGCTGGTCCGGGATCACCACCATCGTCACCTGCCATGCGGCCAACGCCTTCCTCACCGCCGCCAGGTTGGCGGGTGTGGGCTCGGGCGCCGGGCCCAGACCGAGCGACGCGCTTGCGAGCACCTTGAACCCAGCTTGCTCGGCGCCCGCATGAGCCGGTACGCCTTGGGGTCCCCCCCCACCGGCCATGGCGTAACCCATCCTGTTGACGGCCTGCCACGCCATCGACACCTGGATACCGGAGAAGGGAGCCGGGTATGCCAGGATCACCTGCCCAGGTGGCAGCGTTGAACCGGTGTGCTCGTACCACTTCGGCAGCACGACCGCTTGTACGGTGAGCGGCAGGTTGGGTCCCAGGGTGATGACGCTGGGCACCAGTGCGACCAGGGCTACGGCCGCGCCCGCCAGTGCACCCGGGTACCAGTGCCGTGCCGACTGGTGCCCTGTCGACTGATGCTGTGCCGGCTGATGTCGTGCCGACTGATGCCCTGCCGACCGATGCTGTGCCGACTGGTGCCGTGCCGACTGATGCTCTGTCGACTGATGCTGTGCCGACTGATGCTCTGTCTGCCGATGCGACACAGGCCAGCGAGACAAGGCCCAACCGTGGACGCGGTCCACCACCACGCCCACCACAACTGACCCACAGAGCGTGGTGATGGCGGAGAACCGGACCTCGACGATATTGCCCACCTGCGGCACCTTCTCGACCAACCGCCACGGCGCCCACCAGTAGGTATGAGGGTTGAGCGACAGCGCTGCCGACACCAGTCCCAACGCGCCGAACAGCAACAGCAGGCGATCGTGCCTCCACAGCAGTACGCCCACGACAGCGACGACCACCACGCCGGCGCCGAGGTAGCCGAGACCCGGGAGCGGGCCACCTTGGTAGCCCCCGAAGTAACGCATGTCGTTCACCAGCCCGTACGGCACAGCGGTGCTCCAGAAGCTGGCGAGGGCGTTCCCGTACTGGTCGACTGCGCCGTTGGCCCAGATGGGTCCGGACAGGTGAGCAGGTCCGCGGAGGAAGAACCACGTCGGGTAGGCCAGCAGGGCGACGCCGACCACCAGCGCCGTCACCAGACCCTTGCCAGCGTGATCAGCTCGCAACCTGAGAGATCTCACGGATAGACAGTCCGGGGGACGCACCGCCACGAACACGACGATCAGGACCAAACCGACGACGGTGGCGATAGCGACGATGAGCAACATCTCGATACCGACGAAGAACTGCAACACCGCCAGGAGCGCCAACATCACGCCCACCCGGTACGGCGACCGCCGCTGGCGAATCACCAGCTCGTCGAGTGCGATCACCATGAGCGGCGGGATCGCCAAGAAAGCAACGTTGAGCTGGTTGTAAGCAAGCTCAGTGATGAGGAACGGCGAGAACCCGTAACACAGGGCTCCCACGAACACCGCCGGCGTCCAACGCACCCATCGCCGCAGGAGCATGAACATGGCCAGCGCGGACAGAACCGGCGCCAGAGTCAGAGCCACGTTCATGGATGCCACCGGCCCGAACAAGAGCGTGATCGGCGTCAGCACGATGCCCAGTGCCAACACGCTGGTGTCGTTGAGCAGGTTGATGCCGGTGGGATGGAACAGGTACTGGGAGTACCAGACGTTGTGCCCATGGCCGAGCGCGAACGCCGGCCATTCGAAGAACCACAGGAACCGTGCAGCGTCGCCGCAGCCACAGGTGGTCGTCGACGACGGATGCGCGCTCCACACACCCCACCACAACCCGAGCGACAGCACCAGGAACAGCACGGCAGCGACGGCGATGGGTCGTCGACTCGGTACCCACCCCGTCGGCTCTCCTCGAACCCCAGCCCGAAGACGTGTGGCGGGTACGCCGGTGATCACCGCTGCGTCAGCCACGCCGCCGTACCTCAGGTTCCCGTATGCCGGGCCGGAGGAGCAGAGGTACCGCAGAGCTGACGGGCGGCAATCATGGGGTTGGCGCTGAAGGACATCGACGTGTAACTGAACGAGTTGCCGAAGTTCGAGAACGCTCTCGACCAGGTCAGGGGAGCGGTGATGGCGTGGAGGTACGACCGCAGGGGGTCGCACGAGATGGCCCGCATGGCGGCGTCCACCGATTGGCTCGACGGAGTACCGGAAGGCACCGTCTCACCGGCTGTGCCCGATTGGGCCGTCTGATGACCGGGCACACCGAACCGGGCAACCATCCAGGACGGACCGATGTACTTCTCGTGCCCGGGACGAGCATGGACGACCACGGTCGTATGGCTGCCGATCGGGTTCGCCAGCGAGTACTCGTCGAAGATGTAGACCTTGGGACCGGCCAGGTACCCGATGACACCAACGGCAGGGACGTCCACCGCCAATGAGAACGGTAGCGACGAGCTGGCCGGGATCGCGGTCGACGGCTTGATCGGCGCGTACGGGTTGGTGATGACAAGGAGCTTCTGGTGCCCTGCCGGCACGTCGGCGGCGGCACGACGGAGCAGCGATCCGGCCTCGCCTGACAGGGCCTTGCTGTAGTCCGCCGCGGTGATCGGGTGAGGGTTGCCTGTGGCCGAGATCCAGCTGTTGCGCTCGTTGGAGATGAAGATCGTGCTGGGGTTCAGGCTTCCCTTTCCCGGCACGTACCGAAGCCAGCCGGCACAGACGATGGCCCACACCACGATGCCGATCAACGGGATGATCAGCAACGTGCGCGCCTGCGCGGCAGTGACGAACACCGGTAGGAACACGGCGAAGAACACCGGTAGGAGCAGCCGGGCGTGCATGTAGTCACCACCGATGTAGACCACGTACAACAGATCGGCGAGCCCGGCCACGATGGGGGTTGCGAGCAGTAGGACACCCATGCGGTCTCCTTGTTTCCACCATGACGCGACCCGCACGACCACGAACGGCAACACGAAGAGCGCCGGGAGCCAGAGTGTGTAGGGGGCAACGAAGTTCCACAGGTAGGTGAACCCCTGTGACCACCACGACGACCCCGCCGTCTTGGCCAGGGCGGTGTTGGACACCACGAGGGCGTAGTACATCATGCGGAACACTTGGAAGGCGACGGGGATCACCGCGGCGGCAACGATCGGCGCGCCGTAGCGACGCATACGTTCTGTCCGCCCTACCCACCCCGGTGCCGCTACCACGACGAGGAGGGCGAGAAGGAACACGCCTGCGACGAGGACAAGCTCTGGTCGGATGAGCGGCCCGAGGCCCATGATCACCGCCGGCACGACAGCACGACGACGCCTCGACTCGAGCCGGATGAGCAACAGGAAACAGACCCCGAGCCACAGGAAGACCATCGACATCTCCAGGCCGGAGGTGGCGAACTCCCAGACCCCCGCCACCACCGACACCACGAACAGGCCCAGCGGCAACACCGTGGTGGTCTCGCCCCGGGAGATCCCGAGTCGCTGCACAGCTCGAGCGCCGGCGGCGAACCCGAGGCCGGTGCAGCAGAGACCGAGGATCACCGACAGCCACTCCAGCGAGATGAACGGGACGATCTCGTGCAGTGCCACCAACGTGAAGACCCAGAGGGGGTCGGAGTCCACCTCGACACGCTCGCCCACGTTGAAGACCAGCCCGTGGCCGGCCAGCAGGTTGTCGATGATGCGGAAGTTGATGAAGGCGTCTTCGTCCACCCACCGATAGAGCCATGCGCCGATCAGGACGATGACAACGGGTACCAACACCGGCCACCACGAACGCACGAAGGCGGGTACACGGCTCGGCGCCGGGGACGAGCTGGCAGCACCGGCAGTACTAGTCGAGTCGTTCACCTCGACCGTTCCGGCAACGCCGGTCACGCCATCGGACCGGAGGGAGCCGCTCTCACCTTGTCGTTCTGCACCACCCGACCGGAGCCCCAGTGAACCGCTCATTCGATCGCCGGCGCCACCGGCACCGGTACTGCAACCGGCTCTGTGGCGGACTCCGGCGCTGCGACCGGTGACGGTACTGACGGCGGTACTGACGGCGACGTAGGTGACGATGCTGATGGCCGTGCGGGTGATGGCGCCAAGGTCTTCCGGCGCCAGCGCATCAGCGGTCGCTCCATCAGGTACCAGCTGGCCGCGGAGAAGGGCAGGATGATGGCGAGACGGACCGTCTCGATGGCCCAGAAGGGCCACTTGACGGTGAAGGGGCTGACGGCGACGTAGACAGGCCAGTGCACGATGTAGATGGTGTAGCTCATGTTGCCCACCCACACGAACGGGCGCCAGCCGAACGCCCGGGATCCCAACCCCTCGGGCTTCACGACGAGGTAGGTGATGATGACGGCCGACGCCACCTCGCTGACCGGAAGCCACACCAGTGGCAAGGACCGCGGCGCCAGGGACACGTTGAGGATGATCCAGATCATCACGGCGCCAGAGGCAAGAGCGAGCACGGTCAGTACCCGCTTTGCCCATACCCCCCAGCCCGTGAGGAACCCCCCTGTTGCCAGCAGGCCGAGCAGACATCCCAGGAAGAGGGCGTCGGCACGGGTGTCGAAGGCGTAGTACACCCGGCCGGCGACGGCACTGTTCCAATGCGGGGCGCTGTAGACGATCCGCATCCGGTTGGCAGCACAGATCACGATGCCCGAGCATGCGAAGACGTAGGCAAGCGTGCGCTTGCGCGCCTTGAGCGCCGCCACGATGAGGACTGCCCAGATCACATAGAACTGCTCCTCGACTGCCAACGACCAGCACTGCGCGAAGAACCCCAGAACGGGCTCGTGACCGAAGGCGGAGCGGTAGTCGGAGTAGTAGAACAGCGCGGCCAGCGAGTCCCCCCAGACACGGGAGCCGGCCTCGAAGACCGGGACGATCGACGCGTAGATACCGAGCAGTGCAACGGCGATGATCAGTGGTGGGAGCAGTCGGACGGCGCGGCGCATGTAGAAGTTCCTCAGGCTGATGCGTCCGGTCTTCTGCTGCTCACCAGCCAGCATGGCCGTGATGAGGAAGCCGCTGAGCACGAAGAAGACGCCGAGCGCCACCCACGAGCCGGGAAGAGTCTGGAAATTGGAGTGAAAGATCAACACCAACGAGACACCGATGGCGCGGATGCCGGTGAGAGGAGGGCGGTTTCCCAGCGAAAAACGCTTCGGCTCCCCTGCGAGAGAGCCAGACTGATCCCGCGACGCGCGCGTGCCTCCGCTCGGGTCACTCATCAGGACCATTATGTACCAGCAGTCCTTCCTCGGCATCTGGCGCCTGTACCTGGTACTGGACGCCTGGCACTGCCCAGCGACAACCGGCTGATTATGATTGCGTCAGCAGGCACGAGGCTGCTCAGAGCCTTCATGGCGCGACGTCAGGCACTCGAGATCCATGAACACCGTCGATGACTGATACGCGGCCCGTAAGCCAACGAACGGTGGAGGCACGGGTCGACCGGCCATCGGCGCACTCACGGCCGCATCCACCTCGTCGATGGGTGCCCTACGCCGTCGGTGGCGGCATCTACCTGGTGCTGTCGATCGCCGTGTGGTGGCACCTGTGGTCGCACCCGACATCGACCACCACGTGCGGGTGCGGCGATGCGGCGCTGACACTGTGGGTGCTCAACTGGCCGGCGTACGCACTGGCACACGGCCACAACCCCTTCTTCTCCACCGCGCTGTTCTACCCGAGCGGGATCAACATGGCCCCGAACTCGCTGGCTCTGGGGACCGTCTTCGCCCCGGTCACCTGGCTGTTCGGCCCGGTCGCCACCGAGAACGTGATCACCACGCTGGCCCCTCCCCTCTCGGCCCTGTCGATGTTCTGGCTCCTTCGCCGATGGGTCACGTGGACACCGGCGGCCTTTCTCGGCGGCCTCTTCTACGGGTTCTCACCGTTCGTACTGGTCAGCCTGGCGCTGGCGCACCCGAACTTCGGCCTGCTGGTCTTCCCGCCCCTCATCGTCGGATGCCTCGACGAGCTCATAATCCGCCAGCGCCGACGACCGACAACGGTTGGCATCGCCCTCGGTGTGCTCATCGTCATGGAGTTCTTCGTAGCGGTCGAAGTGCTCCTGATGATGCTCCTCTTCTTCGTCTTCGCAGTGGTACTCCTGCTCCTCTGGAACCTCTGTACCACCCGGGACTGGCACCCTGTCGAACGTGCTCGTCACGCCGTTCGTGGGCTGGCCACGGCGGCAGTGGTGGCAGCAGTGCTCCTGGCGTACCCGCTGTGGTTCTACTTCGCCGGTCCAGCCCACCTGTCCGGTCGTGCCTGGCCCAACTCGCCCGCCGGCACCGTCGGCAGCACGCCGAGGGGCTTCGTCAACGGCTTCCTCTCCCAACCACTCACCCAGTTCATGCACCTGTTCGGCGGCTACCAGGGGCCCACGCTCCCGCTCCTCTCTTATGTGGGCATCGGCGTGCTGATCGTCCTCGCCGCCGGGATGGTGATCTGGCGACACGACCGTCTCTTGTGGTTCTTCGGGATACTCGGCGTGGTCGCCGCCGTCCTCTCCCTCGGCGTAGGGAACGGCTACTGGGGACCGTGGCGGCTCTTCGTCCACCTACCGGTGCTGAACAGCGTGGTCCCCATCAACCTGACGGCGATCACCGATCTGTGTGTCGCCGTCATGCTCGCCGTCATCATCGGGCACGCCTACACCGCGACACGGACACGGCTGGAAGCGAGAACGGAGACGCAGCCGGGGACTCGGGTGTCATCGGAGACGCGCCCACGGCTCCCACACGGCATCGCCGCCCTCGTGGGTATCGCCATCGGGGCCCTGGCGATCGTCCCCGTGGCGGTGGCGCTGTGGCCCAACGTGCCGATGACGGCCCGACCCGTCGTTCTTCCGCGCTGGTTCGCCACAGCGTCAAAACGTCTTCCTCCCGGGAAAGTGGTGTTGCCTTACCCGGCAGCGTTCGGCGGCATCCAGTCGTCGATGGCGTGGCAAGCGGTGGGTGGGATGCCGTTCTCGATGGTGGGAGGTGGCGGGCCAGGCGTGGTACCCGCCCGCGCCGGGAGCGAGCGACCCGGGTTCGACGTCCTGGAACGCGCCTCGGTGCCGCTCGATCCCCCACCCAATCCCACGACTGCCAATGTCCGAGCCATCCGCGACGCGCTGGCCGGATGGCGGGTCACCACGATCGTGGTCCCCGACCAACCCCGACTACCCACCTACGACAAGGGTCGCACCGTCGCCTACGCCGTCGGCCTGTTCACGGCTGTGCTCGGGCGACAGCCCACCTACCAGGACAGTGCCTGGGTGTGGAACGACGTCCGCTCCCCAGGTCCACCCATCACGATCTCGTCAGCCGCGTTCGCGGCGTGCACCGACCCTGGCGTCTCGCCGGCACAGTCGGTGTCGTGCGTGCTGAGCGCCGGATGATCGGCACCGGATGACCACCACCGACCGCAGCGGGCTCGACCGTCGTGGGGTCGATCGTGGCCGGAGCGACGCCAAACCATCCGTCCCCCCACAACGGCGAGCCAGGACACGAGCCCCCCTGTGGGCCCAGTACCTCGTGGCCGGCGGCCTCTACCTCGTGCTCTCGTTGCTGGTGTGGTGGCAGGTGTGGACCACTCGGCCTTCGTCGGTGATGACGTGCAGCTGTACCGATGCCGGACGCGCCGTGTGGTACCTGGAATGGACGGCCTTCGCGCTCTCCCACGGGCACAACCTGTGGTACTCGAACTGGCTCTTCCACCCCGGTGGCTTCAACATCCTGTCCGACACCAGCGTTCCGGCCATCGGGCTGGTGATGACACCGATCACTCTGCTGTTCGGCCCGGTGGCCAGCATCAACGTGGCGTCCACGCTGGTGCCCGTCCTCACTGCACTGTCGACCTTCTGGCTGTTGCGACGGTGGGTCCGGTGGACACCGGCCGCCTTCATCGGTGGTCTCGTCTACGGGTTCTCCCCGTTCGTGCTGGTGCAGCTGGCATACGGTTGGCTGAACCTGGCCACCCTTGCGCTCCTCCCGTTGATGGTGGCGTGCATCGATGAGCTGGTCGTGAGGCAACGCGCCCGGCCCACGTTGGTGGGAGGAGCGCTCGGCCTGCTCCTGACCATCGAGTTCTTCGTGAGCAGCGAGCTGGTGCTGATCGTGATCATCTCGGGCGTGATCGCCATTGGGCTACTGGCTGTCTATGCCGCTGTCCACGACCTGACCGACCTCCGTCGTCGGTTGCCCTACGCGCTCACCGGGATCCTGACGGGGGCCGTCGTCGTCATAGCCCTCCTGGCCTACCCCGTGTGGTTCTTCCTCCACGGCCCTGCCCACCTGGGAGGCGGGCCGGTCTGGTCGACAGACATTCCCGGGAACCTCGGCAACACGCTCAGCAACTTCTGGAGCCAGGTGGGACGCTTCGGTCCGGTCACCCAGCGGCAGCTGGCGGGCGAAGCGCCGGTGCTCGGCGGGTACGAAGGACCTCCGTTCCCTTCGCCGTCGTACCTCGGCCTCGGGCTGCTCATCGTCCTGGTGGCAGGGACCGTGTGGCGGCGGCATGACCGGCGGCTGTGGTTCTTCGGTGCGCTCGGGTTGGTGACGGCTGCACTGAGCCTGAGGGTGGGAGGCACCAACTGGGGACCGTGGTCTCTCGTCTATCACCTGCCGCTGTTCAACAACGTGGTCCAAGAGCGGTTCTCGGCTGTCATCGATCTCTGCGCGGTGGTGATGCTCGCCGTGATCCTCGATCGGGTACGGACGACCGTGATGAATTGGTCCGCCGAGCGACAGCCCATCACCCAACGGCCCAATACCCACCTCCGGCGCGCGCCAGTGGGTGCCCGGTCCGTGACGGCCGGACTTGCCGCGCTGGTGGTGGCGGCCGTGGCCATCGTCCCGATCGGCAACGCGTTGGCCTCGAACCTTCCCCTGCGCATGCAGGCAGTCGTCGTGCCTCGGTGGTTCACGGAAGTGGCACCCCACCTGCCCCCTGGCCAGGTCGTGCTCACCTACCCGTTCGCCACCGCCGATTCGCAGTCGGCGATCCCGTGGCAGGCCATCGACAAGATGCACTACCTCATGGCCGGCGGCGGCGGTCCCGCAGGAACGGTGGCACACGCCGGCGCGCAGACGGCGGGCTTCTCGGTGCTCGCAGCAGCATCGCTCCCCCTCGTGCCGGCACCGACTGAGTCCCAATCGAACCTTGCCGCCGTACGACGGGCGGTGCAGGCGTGGGGCGTCACCATGGTGGTCGTCCCCGGTGACGCCGGCCTCCCCACCTATCAGCGTGCCCGTGGCACTTCTTTCGCCGTCGGGTTCTTCACCGCCGTGCTCGGTTCGGCACCCGTCTACCAAGCCGGCGCATGGGTATGGCCCGAGGTCAAACAGGCGCCTCCACCAGTGCCGATCTCAGCCGGTGCGTTCTCGACATGCACCACCAGCACTGGCGTCGCCATCGGTTTGGCACCTGCTGGTGGACAGGTAGCTCAATGCGTGCTTCGAGCCGGCGGATGAGGCTCCGTTCTGCGATGACCGGCGCTCCTCGATGACCGAACCCCTACCGACAGGTCCGAAGTCGTCCTTGTACGATGCTGCGATGTCGCAACCCGACGCCGTCACGACGTCGAACGGTACGAGCAGTGACCCAGGCAGTGGTACGAACAGCAGCACGACCAGCGACGCGACACCGACCGGCGACACGACGTCGAGCGGCGACACGACGTCGAGCAGTGGTGCGACATCGACCGGCGACACGACGTCGAGCAGTGGTGCGACCGGCCAGCCCTTCCGGCTCGGCAACCGACCACCGCTCACCGGCATCCGGGCGTTGGCCCTGTTCCTCGTGCTCACCTATCACTCGAACTTCCGAACCTTGCCCGGTGCGTGGACCGCACTCGGGATCTTCTTCGTGCTCAGCGGCTTCCTCATCACCGTCATGCTGTCGGGTGAAGGGCATCGCACCGGACGGGTCAGCCTGAAGCGCTTCTACTCCCGCCGGGCGTTCCGCCTCATGCCCCCGCTCCTGCTCACCGTGGCGCTGCTGGCCATCTACGCCCTGATCGTGCCGGTAGGTGACGCGGGCCAGCGCATCTGGGGGGACATGGGGGCCGCCCTCTTCTACTACGCCGACTACCGGCAGGCGTTCGGTCATGAACCGTTCTTCGGCTACCTCTCCCAGTGCTGGTCCCTCTCCATCGAAGAGCAGTTCTACGTGCTCTGGTCCGTGCTCATCGTGGTGGCCGTGGCCATGGGCAAGCGGCCGGTCGCCTACATCATCTGTGTGACCGGGCTCCTCGGCAGCATCGCCGACCGCCTGTGGATCGTCTACAGAGCTCCGCACTTCAACGACCAGGTATTCACCCGCGTCTACTACGGCTTCGACACACGGGCTGATGCCATCTTCCTCGGATGCCTCTTCGGGCTCTTGGCGTCCGATGGCTACTTCCATGGGTGGAAGCAGTGGGCAAAACAGGTGCTGAACTTCCTCGCCATCGTCTCCGCAGCAGTGCTCATCTGGATCAGCTTTCGGGTCCCCCTGTTCACTGAGAACCTGGTGGTCTGGTGGTTGCCGATCAGCGAGCTCGCCTCGGCCATCCTGATCACCTACTTCGTCATCAACCCCCGTGGGATCGGGTCTCGCTTCGCCGGCCTGGCGCTCTTCGTGTACATCGGAGACCTTTCCTACACGGTGTACCTTGTCCACTTCCCGGTGTTCGTCGCCCTGGAACCCAGCTCTCTGCACTGGGCATTCTGGCCGACCGAGCTGCTCCGTCTGGCCATCACCTTCGGCATCGCCATCCTCAGCTGGCACCTCATCGAGCAGCCCTTGATGCGGCGATATCGGCGACCGCTCCCCACCTGAGCAAGCTGGTCATGAAACAGCAGCTATGGCTCGGGCGACGCCGTGGCCTGGGTGGACGCCGTGGTATCGGCGGGCAGCATGGCCCTGGGGAGCGCCGGCGGCCAAGCCGCCGAGAACAGGACGACAGCTCAGCCGGCGTTGGGTGACAGGCCGGTCATCGTGACGGCGATGTTCCCTGCCCTACCCACGTAGCTGGGAAGCCGACTGGCCTGCTCTGACCAGGGCATGAGCACGATCTGGGTGCGCTCGTGCCCGGTGGACACGAACCCGGAGCCGAGCTGTCCTTCCAGAAACGAACCGACCTTCGGGTCGTACCCATCGGCGTCGAGCTGGTTGACCACGCCGATGAGCTCCTCGAGCTCGATGAGGTCGGAGGAGTTGAAACCGCTGTTGCCGACAAAGACTGGTCCGTCGCTCCGGTCCAACCTCGGGGTCACCAGAGAGATGACCTTGCCGATCTTCGGATCAGAGGCCGCCGAGAGTGGGGGTAGCTCCACCATCCGGAAGGACAGGGTCGCACAGACCACCAGCGCCAAGATCACTAAGCCAATACGGACAGGTGCGGCTGCACGCCCCGGTACGCCGTACATCGCATCGACCGGCGGAGCAGCGCCTCTCGGCCGACCCAGCACGACGACACCCACACCGATCAAGGCCATGACCGGGACAACGATCTCCCACATCACCAAGTACCCGAAGATCAGACCGGTCAGGTGGCTCACACCTACCACCGCAGCAACGAACCCGACGAGGCTGAGCGCTCCCAGCCCGACGCCGAAGCGGTTGCGCTGTCTCACCGCCCCCACGGTCACCGCCACCCCGATCATGAGGATCACGACGACAGTAGCGACGGCGATGCCCGCATGGAGCGGCGTGCCGCCCAGAACGGTTTCGAGGGTCATCACCTCGGACGGACCGACGACGAGCATCCCGTCGACCGAGACAACCGATAGGAGGGCGGTGTGTAGATCCTGAGGGACGTTTGTCGTCAAGCTCGCCCTCGCCTGGGCACTCTGATGCACAGGCGGCGAGGTGAAGAACCGGTAGATCAGGTCGAGGTTGCCCGGATTATGGGTCAGCTGTTCGATGATCGGCGGGATCCACATGGCCACCAATACCACCAGGCCGACGATGCACCACCACCGCCCTCGTCGTGTCCAACGGAAACCCTCCGTACCGGTGGGCGTGGGGCTGACGGACGTGACACCCACACGAGCACCGACGAGGTCCAGGGCCTGGCCGCTCAAAGCTGGTTGGCCCGAAGCCTGGTTGTTCTGGAGTTGGTTGTTCTGGAGTTGGTTGTTCTGGAGTTGGTTGTTCTGGGCCCGTCGGTCCCGAACGGCACTGACCACACACGCCACCGCCGACACGGCGATGAGCGCCACCACCAACGGAGCCGTGGAGATATCGGTCTGGACGACGAACGTACCCACCACCATCGCCCCGAGCAGTGAGAGCGGCGATCGTGCCGGCGCCGCTGCGCACAGGACAGCCACGAGCAGCAGTGGAAAGATGACGACGGTGGGGTTCCACGGGCTGACCAAGGCGCCGAGCACGCTCTCCGAGTACGTGGCGCTGTTCGGTCCCGTGAACGACAGCTGTATGGCCAGGAAGCCGACGAACACCGCAGCCCAGAGAGCCGGCGGCGCCCCGGCTCGACGGCGCACCACCCATACGATGCCGACAGCAGCCAACGCATTGATCAGTGTGGCGCCGAAGAACTCCGCTCTCGCCCCCGAGCCGAGCAGCCGGTACGGGATGGTGAGCAGGTAGAAGTAGGTGGGACCCGGGTGGCTCCAGTTGAACCGGGAGAACGGGCCGAGCTCCTGACGCCATCGCAGTGCCATCCGGGTGTGTAGGTCGATCACGGCCAGATCGTCCGGAAGATAGACGTGGTTCGAGGCTGCCAGGAACCGCACCAGGATGATGCCGAACGGCACCACCAGTGAGCCGAAGGCCACCGTCGTCATCCAGAAGGACTTGCGAGACCGCTGGCCCCACAAGGGCGCCGTGCTGGTCGCATCCCGCTGCATGAACCGCAGATTGTACGGCGAGAACGCCGATCGCGCTGTTTTCGTTCCGCACGGTGCGAACCGCATCCCCAGGCACTACCGTCACAGGACCGATGTTTCTAAGGCGGTTGGAGAGCATGCAATCCTCACGTTCGATGCGCCGAGGGATCCGGCTGATGTGCCACCTGGCAGGGGCAGCGCCATTTCTGGTGGCGTGCGCGTTCGAGATGTCTCGAGGCTGGCGACCCACTGGTGACGATGCCAACATCACTTTCCGCTCGTGGGACGTTCTCTCCTCCCACTCGCCCCTCGTCGGGCAGTTCTCCCAGGCAGCCGTGAGCTCGGGCCGCCCGATCTACGACCTGGGACCGCTCCTCTACTGGTTTCTGACCATCCCCGTTCACCTCGACCACAACCAAGGCGCGCTGCTCGGAGCGACGATCCTCTGTGTCGTCGCTGTCAGCCTTGCCATCGAAGCGGCATGGTCCGTGCGCGGGTGGCCGGCATCGGTCGCCGTCGTTGCCATCGTGCTGACGGTCGTCGCCGTCTATCCCCGGGTAGCTCTCGACCCGACGTGGAACCCCGACGTGGGCCTCATCTGGTTCATCTCGACCGCCGCGCTCGCCTGGGCAGTGGCCGCAGGCCACCTCCGATGGTGGCCGGTGCTCGTCGTGGTCGGCTCGTTCAGCGCCCAGAGCCACCTGATGTTCTCGCTCGGATCGATCGCCTGCGTCGTCGTAGCCCCCGTCATCGGCGTCCTCCGTAGAAGCTTCGCCGAGCTTCCTGGCCGCAAAGTTGGATGGTGGCTCCCGAGCGGGGTGCTGATCGGGATCGCCTGTTGGGTGGCGCCGATCATCGAGCAGATCACCACCCACCCGGGCAACCTCACACTGCTGGCTCGTTTCCACGGCTCCGAGCGCCCGAACGGCGCTGCGTTCGGGCTCCGTTCGCTCGCCGCTGCGGTGGGTCCCGTCCCCGTCTGGACCGGTCATCCGTCCGTCACCGACCCGTTCACGCTGTTCAACAGCATCCAGTCCCATGCATCCCTGGACGGTGTGATCATCCTCCTCGGGCTGTGCGTCATCGGAGTGGTCGCCTGGATCACCAAGAGGCGCGACCTGGCCGCAGCGGCGGCGATCGTGCTGCTGCTCTCGTTGGCCGTGGTGTGGACGCTCGCCTCCTTGCCCTACGGGTCGCTCACCATCTCCTACATCGACACCTCTTCGTGGCCGGTCGGTATGGCGGTGGTGCTGGTGGTGGCGTGGGCTGTGGTCGAGCTCGCCGTTGCCGCATCTCGTTCGCTCGCCCACAGGCACGGCGAACATCGATATCGGCCCAGTCGCAGCACGACCGATCGGAAATGGGCGGTGGTACTGGGCGCTGTCATCGTCGCCCTCGGTGCGTATGGTGTCCTCGCCAGCACGGTCACAGGGTCAGGCGTCGGGAACGCAGCCGAGATGGACGACCTGTGGACGACCGTGGCACAGGTGCAGTATGCGTCGAACCATATCGAGCAGGTGGTGCCACGGGGTCGGGTGAAGATCACCACTGAGAGCACCGACGATGGTCAGAACGCGCTCGACCTGTACGGAGTGAGTACGGGCGTGGTGTGGCAGCTGTACGCCGACGGTTGGCACCCGGAGACGACGCTCGCTCTGTCGACGTACAGCTCTCCTGTCGTCGCCCCCGGACGAACGGTCCCACCGGTAACGGCGACGATCATCGGAGGCAACGGAAGCACGGTCCGGGTGCTGATCACCCATACCCCGTCCGCCAAGGTTCCCTGACCATCGACGAGAAAGGGCGGCTGCTAGCGTCTCCTGGCGCTCATGCTCTCCCTGACCTTCGTCTGCATGCTCACTGAGCACCGTGTGAGCACCACGTGAGCATCGTGCCATGAGCACTGGTGGGGGGGAGGCGACCGCTCTGGTCGAGGGGGAACACCGCACGCAACAACCCGCCCCATCCGGCACCCGGCTTGCTCCCCTCGATGGGATCCGAGCCTTCGCCGTGCTGGCCGTGCTGCTGTACCACGGTGGGGTGTCGTGGGTGAACGGCGGACTCCTCGGCGTCGATGTCTTCTTCGTCCTGTCGGGATTCCTGATCACCTCGCTGCTGTGCCGTGAGTACCTGCGCCGGAGCACCATCGCCCTGAAGAGCTTCTGGGCTCGGAGAGCACGGCGTCTCCTGCCGGCGTTGTTCGTGTTGTTGGTGGGCGTGGCCGTGTACGCGCGCGTCTACGCGGGCTCGATCGACCTGCCCAGCCTGCGAGGCGATGCCATCTCGACCCTGCTCTACGTGGCGAACTGGCGGTTCATCTTCTCGGACCAGGGGTACTTCGCCCAGGCCGCAGCCCCGTCGCCGCTCCTGCACATGTGGTCGCTCGGGGTGGAGGAGCAGTACTACCTGATCTGGCCGCTGGTCGCCCTGTTCGTCCTCCGTCGCTTCGGCACCCGGGGATTGGCATGGACGGCCGGGGTGGGCGCCGTGGCGTCGGCAGTGCTGATGGCAGCCATGTTCCACACGGGGTTCTCGATCGATCGCCTGTACTACGGCACCGATACCCGAGCCCAGGCTCTCCTGGTCGGATCGTTCCTCGGCGCCATCTCAGCCCACCGGAATTGGCACGTGATCCCAGCCCGGTGGGCAGACCCACCTGCCGGCCGTTGGGCCGGACGTCTCCTGGGTTTGTTCGGCGCCGCTTATCTCCTGTGGGCCTGGCATATCTATAACGGGCAGGCCACGTTCCTCTACAACGGAGGGTTCCTGATCGTCGCCGTGGCTGCCGGTGCCGTGATCACCACGGTCACCACATGGCCCACCTCGCTTCTGGCCAAGGCGTGCTCGTTCTCCGTCCTCACCTACATCGGTCGGATCTCTTACGGGCTCTACGTCTACCACTGGCCCCTCTTCCTGGTGATCAACAACGCCCATACCGGTCTGACCGGTACGCCGCTGCTGCTGGTTCGTCTGGCCGTCACCGGCGCCATTTCCGTCGTGTCCTACCACTTCATCGAGCTGCCCATCCGGCGAGCGGAGTTCTTCCATCACCGGCGAGGGTTGGTGGCGACCGGAGGTGTCGTCATCGCCATGGCGGTCGTCCTCATCGTCGCCACGGTGACACCGACGAGCGCCAGGGTGACCGTGAACGCAGCTTCGGCCATACCGGCAGCAGAGCATCAGCAGCTCGCTGCGGCGAACGCTTTCACCACCAACCCGGTGCGGTTCGAGCTCTTCGGCGACTCGATCGCCCTCACCCTGGGCAACGGTCTGGCCATCAACTCGAAGCGGGACTTCGGCATCAAGCTGTACAAGGCCTATGTCATCGGCTGCGACCTCGACCCGGGGCTCGACATCCGAAACGCCGGCCAGGTCACCATCGCACCCCAGACCTGCCTGGATTGGCCACAGCGCATCAGCGCACTGGTCAACCAAGACCGCCCCGAGGTCTTCGGCGTGCTGCTCGGGCGATGGGAGTCGTACGACCACCTCTACCAAGGCCACTGGGTCCATCTCGGTGAACCGGTCTGGGACAACCACATCGCCAGCCAGCTGAACGAGGTGGTGCGCATCGGCTCCTCCAAAGGTGCCAAGGTGGCGCTCTTCACCATGCCCTACGTCGACCTGTCACAGGAAGCTCCCAACGGGCAGCCGTACCCCGAGAACCAACCATCACGGGTGACCGCCTACAACGCCATCGTCGAGAGGGTGGCGAAGGAGCACCCGGGGCTGGTGACGGTGATCGACCTGAACAAGATGCTCGATCCAAACGGTCACTACACCTCGACCATCGACGGCATCGTCGTCCGCTGGACGGACGGCATTCACATCTCGTCGGCCGGTGACCAGTGGCTCCAGCCGAAGATCCTCCCGCAGATAGCCTCGCTCGGTCTGTCGTCCCGCGCCGCACAGCTCGATGGACCTCGATAGATGAGCTCCGACGCCTCCCCGCAGCCCCCGGCTGGGCTCGACCCCGGGACATCGACCGGCGGACCGTCGCCCTTCGCCCCCAAACCCAAGAACGAACGCGTCAGCTCCCTCGACGGCCTCCGTGCCGTGGCACTGCTCATCATCATGGGCTACCACTTCGGGGTCGGGGGACTCCAAGGCGGCTTCTTCAGCCTCGATATCTTCTACGTCCTCTCCGGCTTCCTGATCACCGGACTGTTGTTGGGCGAGTACCAACGTCGTGGTCGGATCATCCTCTCGGCGTTCTGGCTGCGCCGTGCTCGACGCCTGTTACCAGCCCTGCTCGTCATGCTGGTGGTGGTCACCATCTGCGTGCGGTTCGTCGCACAACCAGGGACCTATCCCGACTTTCGCATGAGCGCCCTGTCAGCGCTCTTCTACTTCTCGAACTGGTGGCAGATCGCAGCCAGCGGCAACTACTTCGTGGTGACCGGTCCCGTCTCGCCTCTGACCCATACCTGGTCACTGGCGGTCGAGGAGCAGTTCTACCTGATCTGGCCACTGGTCGTGCTCGCTGTACTGCACGTCACCAAGAGCTTCGCCAAAGGAGTGCGGGCGCTGTTGGTGCTCTCGGTGGTCGGTGCCACCGCATCGGCAACAGAGATGGCCCTGCTCTACAGCCCAACAGCCAATACGACCAGGCTGTACTTCGGAACCGACACCCACGCCCAGTCCATCCTCATCGGCGCCGCCATGGCGTGCGCCATGCTGATGATCCAACGGCGCCAGGGCACGACTGGTCTGGCACCACAGGCCACTTCACCCACTGCTCGGCGTCTGTTGGTGCTGGTGGGTCTGGTGGGCTTTGCGGTCATGTTCACCCTGGCCGGCGTGGCAACCGGGACCGCAGCCTTTGACTATCAGGGTGGCTTTGCCATCTCGGCGCTGGCTTCGGCAGCGGTGATCATCGGGGCGGTGTGCGTGCCGTCGGGGATCGTGGCCCGGGTGTTGTCGCTGCGACCCCTGGTGTGGCTGGGGACGATCTCCTACGGCGCCTACCTGTGGCACTTTCCCATCTACATCTTTGTCGACTCGACGAACACCGGTCTCTACGGCCTCTGGCTCATGGCGCTTCGGTTCGCCTCCACCATCGTCATCGCTGCAGCCAGCTTCTACCTGGTGGAACGCCCGGTCATGTACGGGACGTTCTGGCGGTCGCTGAAGGCCATCGTCCCCTCGGTGGCGCTTCTGGGGGCAACGGTGGCGGTCGTTGTTGCCGGGACGGTGGTGGTGGCGACGGCGGCGCCGGGGGTGAACGTGAATGCCACCTCAGCCATCCCAGCAGCGGAGCACCAGCAGCTCACCGCTCGCCACGCCTTCACCACCAACCCGGTACGGTTCGAGCTCTTCGGTGACTCGCTCGCCCTCACCTTGAGCTCGGGACTCGGCAAGAACACGAAGAGCCGCTTCGGCGTCGAACAGTACGGGGCCGCGGCTGCCGGTTGCGACCTCGACCCAGATCTGGAGGTGATGGTCGACGACGTGGCTCAACGCGTGTTCCCATCCTGTCAGGACTGGCCGGCACGATTGACGGCGATCACGAAACAGGACCGTCCCGATGTCGTCGGCATCCTGATAGGTCCCATGGAGATCCTGACCCACTACTACGACGGGCAGTGGACACACGTCGGAGAGCCGCTCTGGGACAACCATCTCGTCAGTGATCTGAACGAGGTGGTACGCATCACGTCCTCAACCGGAGCGAAGGTGGTGTTTCTCACCACGCCCTACATCGACCCACCCCAGGACGCTCCCAGCGGACAGCCGTATCCCGAGAACCAGCCGTCACGGGTGAACGCATTCAACGCCGTCATCCAGAAGGTAGCCAAGGAGCATCCGGGGTTGGTATCGGTGATCAACCTGAACAAGATCCTCGACCCAAACGGCCACTACACCCCGACCATCGACGGCATCACCGTCCGGTTCACCGACGGGCTCCACATCTCGGTCGCCGGTGGTGAGTGGCTCCAGCCAAGGCTCCTCCCGCAGATCGCTTCGATCGGGATGTCGTCCCGCGCCGCACAGTCGCACGCAACGCAGTAACCCGTCGGCTCACGGGCCGGCGGTGCGTTCGGCGGCACGGTCGGATCGGATCGGATCGTCGTGCACCGGAAGACCGTCCCGGTAGACGATCCACCGGTTCCGGACCGCCGGCACCCGCGGGCCGGGAAGGACGATCCCCTCCAGGTTCAAGGGGTCGGCAGCGGAGAGGCGAACGAGCGAGCCCGTCCGCTCGGTGCGTCGGATCCGGCGCAGCTCGTCGACCGCCTCGGGGAGCGCGTACTGCTCACCGGTGAACCCGGTGACGAAGCGACCGCCGCGTACCAGCCCCCGAGCCTCGAGCCGGCGCAGGGCCCAGTGCACCTCACGCCACGGAACCGACATGCTCTCCCTCGCCGTCAGGTCCCAGAAGACCACGCCCCACCGAGCCAGCAGCTGAGCGGCCACCGTCTCAGCCAGCTGGTCAGGATCACCGGAGTCGTCGCCGCGTGGCAGCAAAGCCCAGCGACCCTCTCCACCTTCCCGCCACCCTGCTGCTCGACGGCTTCCCAATCGACCACCCAACCGGCCGTGGGCCGCTCGATGATGTCGTCGACGCCACACCTCCCGAGCCGACCACAGCGAGCGGACGGCCTGGAACCCGTCCGCCGTCACCAGGCCTCGGGCCACCAAGTCCCACAGCCCTTCTTCCACCTCCACCGTCATCCGGCCGGAGACGTCCCGGAGCTCCGAGTGGAACAGGGCACCTCGTGCAGTGAGCGCGTCGAGAACATCACGTGAGGCGCCGTGCGAGGGTTCGGTCGGAGCCGCACCCCCACGCACCGCCTGCAGCAACCACGGGAGATCCTCACGCAACGCGAACGTGATCGGGGTGGCCCGTGAGGGAGTCGACGCCCCCCGACGAGACCGTGTCTCCTGCGCTCCCCTCTGGGAAGACGTCTCCTGTGCTCCACCCCGGAGAGACCGCGGCTCCTGTGCTCCACCCTGGGGAGACTGCGGCTCCTGGTCGACAGGACGGATGCTCAGCCGACCCCAAGCCACCTCGCCGGCGAGACACAAGTCCTCCAACCAACGGCCCTGGTACTGATCGACCCGCGCCGGAAAGACCCCTTCCTCCCACGCCCCGGCCGGGATCTCGAAGCCCTGCAGTTGGTCGACGACCGAGAGCACACCGGCTCGGCCCTCTCGTTGGGTCTCCGGGGTGACGTGGTGCCAACTGAGCAGGAACCGCATGAAGTCCTGAGCGGTGACCGGCTCGATCTCCCGACGAAGCCTGGTCTGCGTATACGAGTGGATCCGGGCCAACAGACGGCGAGCGCACCACTGCTCCTCGGCGTCCACTCCGGGATCGAACCGACCCCGGAGCACGAACCCTTCTGCTTCCAGACGGGCGAGCCCGACCCGTACCCGTGACGGCGTCAACGCCGTGTCCCGAACCAGGTCGTCCACGGTGACCGGACCGCTCACCTCGAGATGCCCTCGGACCACGTCGGCGACGGCGACGTCGGCATCCACTGGTGGGTCACCGGCCAAGCCGGCAGGCAACGGGTAATCGGGCACACGTCGAGCATCAGAGAACAACGCATCGACGGAACGTTGCCGTTCGACTGCGCACCACAGCTCGGTGTCAGTTCCAACGGCGGTGTCAGTCCCAACGGCGGTGTCAGTTCCAACGGCGGTGTCAGTCCCAACGGCGGTGTCAGTTCCAACGGCGGTGTCGGTTCCAACAGCAGTGCCCTGCTCGGAGGCGCCGTCCACAGGCAGCGCGATCGTCATGGCCCGCCGATCCGAGACCAGCTCGTCGAACCAGGCCCGATCACCCTCCCGGGGTCGGGCCACAATGAGACCCAGCAACAGATCGTGCAGCTCCTCTGCCGAGCGAAGCACCGGCATTGCCTCGTCCCGAACCCGTTCGACTGCGTCGACGTCGAGCCGGCCCAACGCCTCGTCGTGCAGTGGAAGGCCCCGACGCACCTGGACGGCCCGAGTGCGACGTTCCTCGAGAGGGGCGTCATCCAGGAACGTGAACGGCCTGCCGTTCAAGATCTCGTGGGCGAACACCGATGGCTCCGGCGACTCCACGAAGTGCAGCCGGATCGCGCCTTGTTCGATCGACCGGAAGGTCTCCACCAGCGCATCGACGTCCATCGCCTCGTGCAGGCAGTCGGAGACGGTCTGGCGTACCAACACATGATCGGGGATCACTACCGGACCCGCTGCAAGGTTCTCCTGGCAGGCAGCGAGCGCCGGGAACACAGCAGCCATCAGGTCGTCGGCCTCCATCCGCTGGATGGGCAGCGGGTTCTTCGCTCCACCCCGGAACCGCAGCACGGCCAGGGAGCGGTTCAGGTTCCATCGCCATCGGGAGGTGAACAACGGCGAGGCCAGCACCGCTTGGGTGAGCACGGCGGGGATCGAGTCGGACCGAAGGAAGCCGGGAACGCTCTCCAGAGGGAAGCTGTGCTGCGGCCCGAGCGAGAGCACGACGGCGTCGTCGCTGGCCGCTGCCTGCAGCTCGAAGTCGAACGTGGCGCAGAACCGCTTGCGAAGAGAGAGCCCCAGTGCCTTATTGATCCGGCCGCCGAACGGAGCGTGGACGACCAGCTGCATGCCCCCCGCCTCGTCGAAGAACCGCTCGAAGACGATGTCCTCCTGGCTGGGCACGACCCCGAGCCCTTCCAGACCGGCGGCGAGGTAGGCGACCAGCTGCCGGGCGGCATCGTCACCGATGCCACACGAGTGCGCGACGGCCTTCCGGGTTGCGACCAGCGCTGCGTCCGTCACTCTGTTCCTCTGGGACCCGCCGCCCGAGTCACTGACACCCCCGCTGCCCAGGAGCTCGCCGGCTCGACGGCGAAGTTGCGACACCGCGCTCGACAGTTCACGGGTGCGGCTGGGCGCCTCCCCGATCCAGAAGGGGATGGTGGGGTGCATGCCCTCGGCGTCGGTGACACGGACCACGCCTGCTTCGACCCGCCGCACTCGCCACGAATGCGTGCCGAGCAGGAAGACGTCACCGACCATCGACTCCACGGCGAAGTCTTCGTTCACCGTGCCCACCAAGGTGTCGCTCGGATCGAGGAGTACCCGGTAGTCACCCACCTCGGCGATGGCCCCACCACTGGTCAACGCAGCCAAACGAGCTCCGCGCCGGGGATGGAGCACGCCGTTGACACGATCCCGATGGAGATAGGCCGCACGTCGACCCCGACCCGTCGTGATGCCTTCGGAGACCAGATCGACCACGGCGTCGAAGTCGTCACGACCCAAGGACGCGTACGGAGAGGCCTGTCGGACCAAACGGTACAGGTCGTCCTCGCCCCACTCCCCTGCTGCCGCCACCTCGGCCACCACCTGTTGGCCCAGGATGTCGAGCGGGGCGATGGGTACCACCGTTGCGTCGAGCTCCCCCGAGCGCACCGAAGCGAGGAGGGCGGCGCACTCGACGAGCTCGTCTCGGGACAGGGGGTACAGCACGGCCTCGGGGATACCGCTCAGCGAGTGGTTCGACCGACCGACCCGCTGCAAGAACGTGGCGATGCTGCGGGGCGAACCGATCTGACACACCAACTCGACCGGCCCGATATCGATACCCAGCTCCAGGGAGGCGGTGGCGACCAGCGCCCGCAGCTCACCTGCACGCAGGCGGGCCTCGACCCGTAGGCGTCGCTCCTTCGACAGGCTGCCATGATGGGCTGCCACGTGATCGGTCCCCAACCGCTCGGCCAGCAGATGGGCCAGCCGCTCCGACATCCGGCGGGTGTTGACAAAGACCAGGGTGGTCCGATGCATCTCGACCTGGGCGGCGATGCGGTCGACGATCTCCCCGAACTGCTCGGTCGAGGCCACCGCGTCCAGCTCGGTGCCGGGAAGCTCCAACGAGACCAGGAGCTCTCGACCGTGCCCACAGTCGACGATCGTCGGCGCGCCGTCCCCTCCGGTCCCGGTGAGCAGCTCGGCGATGCGCTCGATCGGCCGTTGGGTGGCGGACAGGCCGATCCGTTGAGGACGCCTGGTGGTCGCCCGGGCGTCTTCGAAACACTGTGCACCGTCGATGCGTTGGGCACCGTCGAGGCACGCATGGTCGAGGCGCTCGAGGGTGAGCGCCAGGTGGGAGCCTCGCTTGTCACGGGCCAAGGCGTGGATCTCGTCCACGATGACCGTTTCGACCCCGCCCAACGCCCGGCGGCTCCGCTCCGACGTCACCAGCAGGTAGAGGCTCTCCGGGGTAGTGACCAGGAGAGTCGGTGGGTGCGCCACCATCGCCGCCCTGGCGCTGGCCGGGGTATCGCCGGTACGGACGCCGACGGTGATCTCAGGTACTCCGAGGCCCAGTTCGTTGGCCACGGCAGCGATCTCGGCCAGGGGCCGCTCCAGGTTCTCGTGGACGTCCACGGCCAGAGCCTTCAGGGGCGAGACGTAGACCACCCGGGTGAGCTCGCCAAGCTCGGCGCCCTTCGCATGGGCCCGGTACAGGTCGTCGATGGCCACCAAGAAGCCGGTCAGGGTCTTCCCGGAGCCGGTGGGGGCGGCAATCAACGTGTCCGCCCCGCCCCGGATCGAGGGCCACCCCTCCCGCTGGGGGGCGGACGGGCCCCCGGGGAACCGCCGCGCGAACCACGTGGCCACAGCAGGGTGAAATCCACCTGGGCTACCAGTCGGTTCCATGCCTCCATTTCACCACGAGGCTGCGACCACCCGCCGCACGACATCGTTCACTGGCAAGAACGTCGTTGTTCGGAGTCATCCCATGCAACAGTGGTGTCCAATGGTGCTGATGCTCTGGACCGTAATTCCGATCACGTAATTCTGAGGCCTCAGGCGGCGGGGATCGCTACTTCGTGCGATCCCACGCCCAACGTCAGGGAAACCCCGAGTGCGTCGGTGACCCGTTGCAGTGTGCCCAGCGTGAGGTTCGCCCGGCCCGCTTCGATCCGTGACAGCGCCGATTGTGCGATCCCGATTCGCGCCGCCAGTTCCGTCTGTGACAAGCCAGCATCCTCACGGGCGTCACGAATCGCAATACCGGCATAGAGGGCAGACGCGCAGCTCGGCCCGGCGCTGATCGTGGTAAATCCGCTCCTCGGGGGTCTCGTCCTTCCGGGCGAGCTCGTCAAGTTCCTTGAATCGCATGGGGCTTTCCTTTCCTGTCTCACTCACGATCGGTGACACCGGTCATGGTTTGTGGCGGGCACGGCAGGCTTCGAGGGCTTTGCGGGCCCGAGCGACCTCCCTGACCTCGTTGTTTCGCTGCTTGTGGAACACCGTCAGGAGGACGATCACCCCGTCTGGCCGGTGCCAGTAGGTGATCCTCCACGACCGGTGGGACATATCGAACCGCAGTTCGAGCGTCCTTCTCCGAGCTGGCGGGAGTGCGGCATCCGCAGCATGTGGCCGAAGTTGGCAAGCAGGTCGATCCGCTCGGCCGCCACGTCACGATTGTCGCCCGAGAGGCCGAGATACCAGTCGGTGACCTCCGGCTCTGTCTCGACCTCCCAGGTCATAATCTTTATGTTATAACGTAAAGATTATGCCGTCAAACGGACTCTCGTTGACCAAAGCGCTCCCCAGCGAAGCCTCGTCGTTGGCAATTCGTAGCGAGATTCCCTCAAGCGGTCGACCGAGAATCGCCAGTCGTTGCTGATTTCTTGATTCCCCGATCGATGGTTTTGCATAGCCGTCACGAATGCTGTCCCAGTCGACCATTACATCAGATGACTATTGAGAATCGATGGCGTTTGTTTGCCGTGCGCTGGTCCTCCTTGACTACGCTCAGGGGGCCATGCCAACGACAGGGGTATCGAGGGGCTGCTCGCTATATGAGCCAGGTTCGAATGCGTCACCGAGGTTGAAGACTCCCCCGTCGACTCCAACCAGCCAGTAGCCCTTGCCATCGGGGGTTGCAGCCATGCCAGCGATGGGGGCATTCAACGGTTGGCCGCCCATGGAGCCGTAGAAGTCTGCGTCGCCGAAGGTGAAGATCCCTCCGTCAGCGGCGACCTCCCAGTAGCCCTTGCCGTCCGGGGTTGACGCCATACCGACTACCGGCTTGTTCAAGTGTTGGCCGCCCATGGAGCCGTAGAAGCCGGCGTCGCCGAAGGTGAAGATCCCTCCGTCAGCGGCGGCCAGCCAGTAGCCGTTGCCATCCGGGGTTGAGGCAATACCGACTATCGGGGCATTCAACGGCATACCTAACTCGGAGCCGTGGAAGCCGGCGTCGCCGAAGGTGAGAGACATCGCCGTCGGCGTCGACCAGCCAGTAGCCCTTGCCATCGGGGGTTGCAGCCATGCCAGCGATGGGGGCATTCAACGGTTGGCCGCCCATGGAGCCGTAGAAGTCTGCGTCGCCGAAGGTGAAGATGCCGCCGTCGGCGGCAACCAGCCAGTAACCCTGATTGTCCGGGGTTGCAGCTATGCCCACGATGGGCTTGTTCAGTGGCTTGCCGGCCATGGAGCCGTAGAAATCGACGTTACCGAAGGCGAACACCGCACCGTCAGCCGACGCCAGCCAGTAGTCAGCGATCGATCCCGTTGAAGCGGTCAGCGTGGCCGGCTCGGTAGTGGTGCCGGTTCCCACACTGCCAACCGCATTGCTGGTGGACACCGCGCCGTAACCCACGAAACCCAGCACCACCATGAGCACTGCAGCGAACACCGCTCCTACACGACTGAGTACTCTCTCCACCAGAACACCCTCCTCAATTGATCATCGCCTCAATTGAGAATCACCACAGGATTCCCTACTTCCTGCTCGCCTCCCCCGGCTGTGCCGCCGCGACTGTTCTGCAGAGGGATGTGCTGCCGCCCAGGTGACGAAGATTTACGAAGCATTGAAGCACGGGTACGTGAATTATACAAGGGGTGTTCTCTATGAATGTAAGCGAGCATGTGTCTTCCACCAAGTCATCGTTCAACTGCTTTTCAAGGCCGGGGGCGCCCCGTCCCAGAGGAACCGACGGACGTGGAGCAGAGCCCACCCTCACCAGAAATCCTGGTGCCACCTGGGCCGTGAGCCCGCATGTCAGTATGTCCGGGGTGAGGGGACGGTCGGTGGCCATGACGGCTGAGCTCCATGGCGACTGAGCCCTGCGGCAGCTGAGCTCCACGATGATCGAACTGGACACAACGCCTCTCAGGACTTCCGACGGCATCCAGGTCGAAGTTCCATCCGTCTCCGGGTCCCACCGCTACATGCCAGCGCTCGACGGCCTCCGAGCGCTGGCCGTCGCCGGTGTCATCGCCTACCACTTCGACTTCCACTGGGCGAACGGTGGGTACCTCGGTGTCGACTTCTTCTTCGTGCTGTCCGGGTTCCTCATCACCAGCCTGCTGGCCGGCGAGTGGGGCGCATCAGGACGCCTCCGGCTGCGGCTGTTCTGGGCCCGTCGAGCGAAGCGGCTGCTACCGGCCGTCCTGCTGTTGCTGCTGGTCCTGACCGTCTACGACTGGCTGGGTGGCCCCAATATCACCGGGGGTACGTTCCGAGGCGACGCCATCGCCACCCTCTTCTACTACGCCAACTGGCATCTCATCGCTACCCACCAGTCGTACTTCGCCCAGTTCGAGGCGCCCTCGGTCCTGAAGCACACGTGGTCGTTGGCGATCGAGGAGCAGTTCTATCTGGTCTGGCCGCTGATCATCCTGGGGATGTTCCGGTTCGCCACACGCAAGCGCTCCCGACAACAGCAGGTCTTCCCCCGACGCCTCACCCTGGTGGTGACCGCCGTCCTTGCCGCCGCCTCCGCCTTGGACATGGCGCTCCTCTACCACCAGGGTGCCGATACCTCTCGCATCTACTACGGCACCGACACACGAGCCTTCGAGCTGCTCATCGGCGCCATCCTGGCGTTGATAGTGACGGCTCGACCGGACCACTCACCCCAGGTGCGCCGTGCCCTGCACCTCGTCGGACCGGCGTGTGCCATCGGCCTGGGCTACCTATGGGTAACCGCAGGCGACAACCAAGGCAACCCGTCGGGCTGGATGTACCAGGGCGGGTTGGTGGTTGCTGGTGTCCTTGCAGCTGTGGTCATCGCCAGCGTGGCCCAGCCCGATGCCGGCCCTCTCGGCGCAGTCTTATCGGTCCGCCCGCTCCGATGGGTCGGGCGCATCTCCTACGGCCTGTACCTCTGGCACTGGCCGGTCTACGTCCTCATGACCGACGTCACCACCGGCCTCAATGGTGCTGCGCTGCTCATCGCCCGGCTGGCGGCAACCGTGGCTGCCGCCACCGCCAGCTTCTACCTCATCGAACGACCGGTTCGTCGCTACCACTGGAAAGGCTGGCCGTTCACCATCTCCGCCGTCTCGGCCGTCGCCGTCACCGCCGTGATCATCGTGGTGGGAACGGTGCCGGAGGCGACCTCGGCCACCTCGGTGCCGAACTATGCGTCGGTGAAGGTGGTCTCCCCCACTGCCATACCGAACCCGCTGCCCCCGGCGATCCACCTGCCGGCGGGCACGGTGATCTCGCCTGCCCACCCGCTCCGGGTGCTCACGCTCGGGGACAGCGTGATGTACGACGCGGAGCTCGGCATCCGTGCCTCGTTGCAGGCCACCGGGGAGGTGACCGTCACCACGCATGGCTACCCCGGCTGGGGTCTGCTCGTCGATCCCAAGGGGTTCCCGCAGGAACTGGCCCAGACCATCGCCCAGACGCATCCCCAGGTGATCCTGGGCATGTGGTCGGCGGACGATCCGTTCGCCCTCGCCCATCCCGCCGCCTACCGGAAGATCATCACCGAGGCGGTGCAGGTGATGTTGACGCCGGGGGACGGTGTGGACGGAGTTGTTTTCTTGCAGTTCCCTCATGTCGGCGCGCTCAATACGATCATCAACCCGGCAGCACGCCAGGCGCACTTGGATGCCAACGTGGCCGGCGCCAGGGCGTGGACGAACATCGTGTCGAAGCTCCCTGCCCAGTTCCCGGGCCAGGTGACCTTTCTGTACACCGCTTCGGCGTTGGACCTGGACGGCCAGTACTCACCGTGGTTGCCGACCACCACCGGGGGCTGGATCCGGGTCCGGAAGACGGACAACACCCACTTGTGCCCCGCCGGAGCAGCGGTACTCGGTGCGGCGGTGACCGAGCAGCTCAGTCCCATGTTCCACCTGCCGCCGCCGGCCCCGGGGTGGATCAACAGCAGCTGGACGTCGAACAGCAACCGGTACGACGATCCGGCAGGACTGTGCCCGAACGACCAACCGAGCTCGTAAACGGTGGGGTGAGGTTGCCGGGGGTGGTGGGTCGTCGGGGTGGTGGGTCGTCGGGGTGGGGGGTCGTCGGGGGTGGTGGGTCGTCGGGGGTGGGGGTCGTCGGGGTGGCGGGTCGTCGGGGTGGCGGGTCGTCGGGATGGGGGGTCGTCGGGACGAGGGGTTCCTGGAGCGGGGTTATCGGGGTGGCGGGTCATCGGGGTGGCGGGTCATCGGGATGGCGGGTCGTCGGGGTGGGTTCGTCGATGCAGCATGCTGCCGGGGCAACGTACCGGCAGATTGACCCGGAGGGGTCGGACGATCCCATGCCGATAGGCTCGACCGGTCGAGCCGCCCTTAGACGGGCGCATGATCGGAGGGGGAACAGCCACCATGGGCACTGAACAGCTACAAGGGGCCAAGATCGTGGTCGTCGGGGCCACCGGGCAGGTAGCCGAGCCACTGACCATCGCCCTGGCCCAGAAGAACGAGGTCTACGGCGGAGCCCGTTTCCGTGACGCAGCAGCTCGGGATCGGCTCGAGTCGGCCGGGGTCAACTGCGTCGCCATCGATCTGCTCGCCAGCGACGTGAGCGGCCTGCCTGCCGACGCCGACTACGTGCTCAACCTGGCCGTGGTCAAGTCGAACAACTGGGACAAGGACCTCCAGGCCAATCTGGGCGGCCTGGCCGCCCTGATGGAGCACCATCAGAACGCCAGAGCGTTCCTGCACTGCTCGAGTACCGCTGTCTATAAGCCCATGGGCCATCACATCTTCGCCGAGGGTGACGAGCTCGGAGACAACCACGCCGTCTGGCCGTTTCTCCGGACCTACAGCATCTGCAAGATCGGCGCCGAGGCGACGAGCGCGCTGGGCAGCACAGCGGTTCGACCTACCCACCACCATCGCCCGGTTGTCGGTGCCCTACGGCGATCACGGCGGGTGGCCGGCCATCCACCTCGAGATGATGATCAACGGGAACGCCATTCCCGTGCACACCGACGCGCCGAGCGTGTATCACCCCCTCCACGACGACGACATCTTCGGGATGGTCGGAGGGCTGCTGGCCGCAGCGAGCGTGCCGGCCACCACCGTCAACTGGGGTGGCGACGAAGCGGCCAGCATCGAGGACTGGTGCGAGTACCTGTCCGAGCTGACCGGGGTGGAAGCCCGGTTCGAACCGACGGACGCCACCATCGACAGCGTGCAGATCGACCTCACCCGCATGCACGAGCTGGTCGGGAACACCACGGTTGGCTGGAAGGACGGCATCCACCGCATGGTCAAAGCCCGCCATCCCGAGCTGCTCGCCAGCTGAACGGCCCGACCGGGCACTCCCCCACCGCCACCCCGACCAGCAACAACCATCGCCGTGGCATTCGATACCGTCGCTGACCGCCCTCAGCGCCCCCTGCACGGTCATCGGTGGCGCATCCCGTGGGCGACGGTGCTCCCCATCGCCGTCTACGCCGTCCTCGGTCTGGCCGCGTACTACCCCACCTGGCCCGGTGACCCGAGCCGGATCGTCAGCTGCTCGTGCTCCGACGCCGGGTTGAACACCTGGTTCCTGGCGTGGACGGCGCACGCTGTCGCCCACGGGCACAACCCCTTCTTCACGACGGCGTTGAACCACCCCGCCGGCGTGAACCTCACCTACAACACCCAGATGCCGTTGCTGGGCCTGCTCACCACGCCTCTCACCCTCACTGCGGGCCCGGTAGCCAGCCTCAACCTGCTGATGTGGTTCGCCTTCCCCCTCTCGGCCACCTCCATGTTCCTGGTCCTCCGACGGTGGACGTCGTGGGCACCGGCGGCGTTCGTGGGTGGGCTGCTCTACGCCTTCTCTCCCTACATGTTCGGCCAGTCGACCGGCCATCTCCATCTGACGTTCATCCCGCTGCCTCCGCTCATACTGCTGGCGGTGGTCGAGCTGTTCGTGCACCGCTCCGGCAGCCCGACCAGATGGGGTGTGGCCCTGGGGCTCCTCGCCGCCGGCCAGTTCTTCATCTCGTCGGAGATCCTGACGACCACGGGCCTGGTCACCGTCATCGGCCTGGTGGTGCTGGCCATAGCCCGACCACACGAGGTGTTGGGTAGCCTCCGTTTCGCGTCCCAGGGACTCGTGTGGGCTTCCATCATCTTCGCGGCGCTGATCGCCTACCCGGCGTGGATGTTCTTCGCCGGACCACTGCACTACGACGCAGCGTCCAAGGCAGCCCAGACCTCTCCGTTGAGCGCCGACCTCCTCGGGCCGTTCGTCCCCACGTCCCTGGAGCGGTTCACCCCCGTCCGCTGGGCCACCGTCGGCAACAACTTCATACCGTTCGGCGACTACACGGAGAACGGCAGCTACCTGGGCGTGCCCCTGGTGCTCCTGCTCGTCTACGCCACCATCCGGTTCTGGCGCAACCGTTGGATCCGCTTCACGGCGTTGATGGTCATGGTGACCTTCGTCCTGTCTCTCGGGTCGACGCTGGTCGTCGACGGACGGCGGACGGGAGTCCCGCTGCCGTATGCGCTCATCCAGCACGTGCCCATCGTTGAGAACCTGATGCCATCGAGGATCTCGATGCTCACCGCCTTGTTCGCCGGCGTGCTCCTGGCCCTGGGACTGGACCAGCTGCACGCCACGCTGCGCAGCGGTCGGCGCTCGGCATCTGGGGGCGAGCGCAGTGGTGGTGGTGGTGTGAGCACGGTCGCGGACCAAGCGACCTCATCCAGGAACGCGCCCAGGAAGCCCGTGAAGATAGCCACCGGCGAGTGGGTCGCCTTCGCCGCCGTCGCCGTACTGGCAATCGTTTCGTTGGTCCCGAGCTGGCCCAATCGAACCGTCCCCACCGGTACACCTTCGTACTTCACCTCTCGTGACGTCGACCGGATCTCGCCGGGCACCGTCACCCTCACCTATCCCTACGCCATGTCCACCCACGCTCAACCCATGGTGTGGCAGTCGGTGACGGGCATGCGCTTCACCCTGATCGGCGGCTACGCCCTCATCCCCAACTCGAACGGCGTGCCCAGCCTGTTCCCCTCGCAGCTGGACCCGCCCACGGTCCAGGAGTTCCTCGTCAACGAGGAGGGCGGCGTCCCCTTCTATCTGTCTCCATCGGTGCCCGACAACAGCACGCTGGTGGGTGACGTCAGGCAGTTCGTCGCCCGTTACGGGGTGGGGGCGGTGCTGGTCGCAACGTCGGAGCAGAATTCGGCACAGGTGAGCCGGCTCATCACCGAAGCACTCGGCACACCACCGACCGTCTCTGGCGGGATTGCCGCCTGGTACCACGTCCAGCACGACCCGGGGCTGCATCCACCCGGCTGACCCGGAACCACCCTACACGTCAAATGGGCCCCGACGGCTGTTAGCGTTCTGCGATTGTGGAGGCCTCGGTGCGGATCGCGTCACAGGACCAGGGCGCAGCACCGAGCACGAGACCGAGCGAGACCGAGCGAACGGCACCCTCCACCACCGTAGAGCCGGAAAGGCGAAGCGGCACAGTGGGCCCGATGGTGGTCGGCTTCTCGGCTCGGTGTCTGGATCGCACTGTCACGGATAGTCGTCGGGATCGTCGTCGGCCATGCCGTGGTGTCGCTGTTCCCCCAGGCCATGCAGCACTCGAAGCTGGGCACGTTGAGCAGCAATACGTGGCTGGGGGTGTTCGACCGGTGGGACGCCCGGTACTACACGACCATCGCCGCCCACGGGTACTCGTCCCACTTCGTTGACGCCCGGGCCTTCTTCCCCGGCTATCCGATCGTGTTGCGGATCGCATACGAGATAACCGGCGGCGTGTTCACCTATAGCCAGACGGGCTGTCTCGTCTCGTTCGTGGCGTTCGTCGCAGCCGCCGTCCTGTTGCATCGCCTGGTGGCTCGGCGCCTCGGGACGCGAGCAGCGCTCATCTCCACCATCCTGTTCTGTTGGTTCCCGACCTCCCTCTTCTTCTTGGCCCCGTACTCCGAGGCCCTGTTCGCGTTGGAGATCCTGGTCGTGGCCACCCTGCTGGATCGAGGACGGTGGTGGGCGGCAGCGTTGGTCGCCGGGTACGCGTCGGCGACGTCGCCTGAGTCTGCAGCGCTGACAGCGGCCATCGTGATCGCAGCACTGGTCGGACATCGGGGACTCCGCCGTGCCATCGGGTACGGACTGGTCGGCTCGTACGGGGCAGTGGCGTACGTGCTGTTCCTGGGCGTCGGTTCGGCAACCCCCTGGCGTTCGCCGACGTGTTGGGCAACTTTCATCGTGTGGCCGAGTTCCCGTACGTCGGGGTGGTCCAGAACATCGGTTCCATCCATCATGCGCTGAGCAAACAGGGGGCGACGCCTGCAGGCTTCCACTACCTGACGTCCAACATCGTCTGGATGTGGCTGCTCGACGACGTTGTCGTCGTCCTGGCGCTGTGCGCGCTCCTCTACCTGGTGGTGATCGCCGTCCGAGACCGGCATGCACGGGACGAGTCGTACGACCCGACCATCGCCGACCTCGACGCTGCCGAGATCGACACGCCGATCGGGGCGCGGATCCCGGTTGCCTGGATCGTCGTGCTCGGCGGTATCGCGATCATCGCCGCATCCACGGTCATCCACGCGCCACGATCGTCCATCTCGACCGAGGGCCAGGCCAGGTTGGTCTGCGTCGCCTTCCCGCTCTACCCGGCGTTGTACCTGATGGCACGTCGGTGGCAGGCACTGCTGATCATCGGCATCGCCGGATCGATCGCCGCAGCCGTGCTCTTCCAGATGATGTTCAACCTCGGCTACTGGGTCACCTGAGAGATGGTGGTCGGCACCGAGCGCTCGATGAGCGGCCAGATCCGCGGGGAGATCCAGTTGTAGAACGCCTGTGCCACAGCCTGAGTGGAGTTGTTGGCGAATGGGTTGCCGGGTGCATAGGAAGGCGTGTGAATGCCGTCGGGCGTCCTGATCTGGATGCCGTCGAGGTACTCGGTGAAGACCCCCTTGGGGGAGAGGATCTTGCCGTAGTCCACGACGCTCACCTTGCCCGGGTACTCGGCGGCCACCGTCCTGAGCAGACCGTTGTAGATGGCGACGCCTTCGGGCGAGTCCTCGGGGGCCGCTGCCCCACCACTCTGTAGCGCGTTGTCCTCCGCCGGCATGGTCAGGAAGTCGAAGTGTGCCCCGTAGGTGGTCCCGATCTTCACCGCCTTGCGCATCTGCGTCATCTCGTAGCGTTGGAAGGACGGCTCCAGGATGTTGGTCCAGTGACCGTTCATGAGGAGATCCTGGACCTCCCAGTCCCCCGCCACGAACAGGACGACGTCACCGGGGCCGGGACGGGTACTGCGTATCCGCGCCGTGTCGAACGCCGGCCACTGCTGGCTGGCCGGCGTCGACTCCCGACACGCCGGAAACATGATCTCTTGAGGTACCGGCGGGTTGTTCGACGAGTAGGAGGCGATGGCCAGACCGCAGCCGAACAGCCCGCCGTTGGCAACGGTCGTGCCGTTGGGCGCTGTGGCAGCGAGGGCAAAGCCCAGCGTGTACGCAGTGCTGTCACCCAGCACCACCACCGTCTTCGGCGAGTTGGCGAACGGTGTCTGAGCCGATCCGTGACCGTGGAACCTGTTCACCCCCGGCGCCGCCGTCGCCACCACCACCGTGCCGGCAACAACGACCGCCACCGTTGCCCCCAGAAGCGCCACCGAGGGGACGATGGCCTTCAGCGACCGCCAGAACGTGCCGTACATGACCGGACGTTCCACCAGGTAGAAGCTGGCTGCAGCGATGACGATGGTGGAGGCAAACCGAAACGCCATGAGCCACAGGCCGTAGAGACCGGTGTTGGTCGAGTCGACAAAGATGTAGATGGGAAAGTGCCACAGGTAGGCGCCATAGGAGATCGTCCCCAGCCACACCAGGGGCCGTAGTGACAGCACCCGGGCCACCACCCCAGAGGGCACGCACACCGCCCCGATGATCACCGCTGCCGAAGCCAGCGCCGAGATGGCAAAGCCACCCTGGTAGTCAAAGGCTGCGGTGCCAGTTGCCACGTTGGCCAGGGTGAACATGACCGCAAAGCCCACCAGACCGACCAGCACCAGCAGACGCCGAGCAGTGGGTGAGGTGGCCTGTGGTGCCAGACCGGTGGTGCCCTGGCGCCGTTGGATCATCAGCATGGCGCACGCCATGGCGGCGCCGATGAGAATCGACTGGGCGTGGGTGTCGGTTCCGAAGTACAGCCTGGTCGTATTGGCTGTTGGGCTGTAGAGCAGGGCCATCTCTGTTGCCGATGCGGTGGCACCGACCACCGAGAGCACCAACAGCGCCCGAAGTCCTTTGGCAAACGTCTTGGTGACGTGCAGAACGGCGAGCACGACCAGTGGCCAGATCAGGTAGAACTGCTCTTCGACCGCCAGTGACCAGGTATGCGTCAGCGGCGAGACGGGGCCGGTTACCACGAAGTAGTTGCCGCTGGCAGCGATCTGCCACCAGTTCGAGAAGTAGAAGAGCGCTGACAGGGCGCTCATGCGAAAATCGGGATAGGTGCCTGGTTGTGCGACGAACCGCACGCAGATGGTGACCACCACCAGCATGACGAGTAGGGCTGGTAACAGGCGTCGAGCACGTCGCAGCCAGAACGCCGAGAGGATGATCCGACCACGGCGTTGGTACTCGCCCAACAACAGGCCGGTGATCAGGAACCCGGAGAGGACGTAGAAGATGTCGAGGCTGAAGAAGCCGCCTTGGAGTCCCCCGACCCCGAAGTGGTAGCCCATGATGATGAGCAGTGCCACGGCACGGAGGCCGTCGAGGGAGCTCCGACGCGTTCGTTCTTGGGTTTGGGGCTGGCAGCCGATGCCACCGTGTCAGAGACGCTCACACCACCACCTCATAGATGGCAACATGGCTGGCAGCACGGTCGACCTCAATCCTGGCCGCCAGGACCGAACCACCTATGACTCCCATAATGAACGCTCAACATAGCGGCCCACATGAACAGGTTGCGGGCGGTCGTTGCCAACGCTGTCCGTGGGCCGAGAGCTCCGAGGCGATGCGCACCTATCACGACGACGAGTGGGGCGTTCCTTCCTCGGACGACCCGCATCTGTTCGAGATGCTCCTGCTCGAGGGGGCTCAGGCCGGGCTCTCCTGGTCGACCATCCTCAACAAGCGAGCCAACTACCGCCGGGCCCTCGACGGGTTCGACCCGGAACGCATCGCCCGCTACGACGAGGCGAAGCTCGCCCACCTGCTCGACGATCCGGGCATTGTGCGCAACCGTCTGAAGGTGCGGTCCACGGTGACGAACGCTCGCGCGTTCCTCGCCACTCGTGACGAGCACGGATCCTTCTCCCGGTACCTGTGGACGTGGGTCGACGGCAGGCCAATCGTGAACCGATCCCGATCAACAGCAGACCTCCCTGCCCGTACCGACCTGTCCGACCGCGTCAGCAAAGACCTGAAACGACGTGGCTTCACGTTCGTCGGATCGACGATCGTCTACAGCTATCTCCAAGCCGTCGGCATCGTCGACGATCACCTCGCCACTTGCCCGAAGGCCAAGAGGCCCAGCGGATAGAGAGGTACTTCGTCGCGGCTCGGTGCACATAGATAGGTCAGAGTGAGTACTGATCTCCGATACGAAACCCGCTACGACAGCCTGCGACATAACGAACCCTGATTGTTGAGACAGGTGAACCGGCGTTGTGTGACCGTGTCAGTGGTCTGACGGGTGACATTCTGAAAGCGTTCCATGACCGACTCTGAGCCGATCAATCAACCGCCTGCGCCCGGCGATTACGGTGTCCGAGGATCCCTTGACCAGCGAAAGAAGCGGCTTGAGCGCGGTTGCGAACGTTGAGCTTGCCGTACAGGTGGCGCAGCTGCGTCTTAATTGTATTCTCGCTTACGTAGAGGTTGGCACCGAGCTCTCTGTTCGTCATCCCGGTCGGAAGTAACGATAGGAGTTCGCCTTCGCGTTCGGTAAGCCCAATTTCACGACCTGGCCAGCGCAGCATCTCGTCAATCTGGGCCCGTTGGGACCGTTCCGTCAGGGAGACGCGCTCGCCACGAGCAACCGCAGTGATTCCATCGATAATCTGTTGTGCCGGTGCAGCCTTTGAGATAAATCCTTGCGCGCCGGAACGCATTGCACGGCGCACGGCCAAGGGATGGTCGGAAAAGCTGAACACGACGATCGCTCCGTTACTAGGATCGGCCGCAAGAGCTCGAACTCGATCTGCGAGACTTTCTACCTCTCCGAAGGTGTCGAGCAACGTGATGTCGACCCGGCGCACTGGGCGTTTCCGAATGTCAATTTCTACGACTTGGATCTCCCGCCCCTTGCGCTCGAAGAGGGCCAACAACCCTTCGAGGACGATCTCATAGTCATTCACCAGGGCAACCCGGAGACGTTTTGCCATGATCTCATCCTACGTTCACGTTGCATGGCATCAAATCACCCGATCGGGTGATTGACCACCCCAACTTTGTCAGTAAGGCTACGAGGTACCTCATCGACAAGAGAGAGCGAGTGCGAAAATGGCCTCAGAAGATAAAGCTGCCGGCAAGGCAAAGGAAATCAAGGGCAGGGCAAAGGAGGCCGCCGGCAAAGTAACTGACGACGACCGCCTCAAGTCGGAGGGCCGCGCCGACAAAACGAAAGGCAATCTCAAGCAAGCAGGCGAAAAGGTGAAAGACGCATTGAAGAAGTGAGTCCAGACAGAACGTGGGGAGCCTTGCAATCAGTCTTGTGCGAGATCTCCGATGAGAGAGGACTGCTGATCTTGGGACTCATTCTGATCGTATTGCTACTGGTATTGGTTCTGGCTGGGGCAGGCATCGCCTTGCATGTGCTGTGGGTCATAGCCGGGATCTTGCTCGTGATTTGGCTGCTCGGCTTCCTTGTGTCGGGCGCCGAACATAGTTGGTATCAGGTCAAAAAGAGGGGCTCTTCTGACTGATCCGTGGGTCAGTTAAGGAAACATCGGAGCGTCCCGAGGTCCAAAGCCCGCCAGTTGCGCCGCCCTTCGCCCTGGTCATAGCCCGTTGCCCGCACGCCGCAACGCCCGCACCGGCAGGTGGCAGCAACGAACGTTGGGGTCGGACGTATCCTTCGGCAGTGGCAACTGACTACGACGACATCGCTGAGGAGTACAAGCAGTCGAAGGAAGCGCCGTGGCGGGTCTTCGTAGAGGAGCCATCATTCATGCAGCTCGTGGGAGACCTCACGGGCTTGTCCGTTCTCGATCTCGCCTGTGGCGACGGCTTCTATGCACGGAGGTTCGCTCGGGCCGGAGCCGCCCGGGTGGTCGGAGTGGACAGCTCGGCCGCCATGATCTCGTTGGCGAAGCGAGCACAGGATGACGGTGAGAGCGACGCTAGGATCGAGTACCGCGTGGGTGATGCGCGTGCGCTCCGCCTCGACGAGCGATTCGATCTCGTGACGGCGGCCTACCTCCTCAACTACGCCGCCGACGGAGTCCAGCTGCTCGAGATGTGCCAGGCCGCCGTCCACCACCTGCGGGCGGGCGGGCGGTTTGTCGGTATCAACAACAACCCGGAGCTCGGCCTCCCTGATGTCGACTACCGTCCCTACGGCTTCGAACGGATCGTGCCACCGGCACTGACCAACGGCTCACCCGTCACGTTCCGGAATTACCAGGACGACGGCCATTTCGACGTGACGGTGTACTACCTGGATCCCGCCACCCACGAAGTGGCGTTCACCAACGCCGGTCTCTCGGGGCCGGAATGGCTCTCGCTTGCAGTCACCCCCGCGGGCGTCGCGACGCACGAGCCCGGCTACTGGAGCACGTTCCTGCGGCACCCGCCCGTCGTCCTGTTCGAGAGCTGCCGAAGGGAGTCCCACCCCTCGAGCTCGGGTTAGCCGAGGGTACCCGGCGGCGAGGTCCGGTTCGGCATGGTCCAGTGCGTTGGATCGATCGTGGGCGCTGTGAGACTCGAACTCACGACCTGCTGCTTGTAAGGCAGCTGCTCTAACCAACTGAGCTAAACGCCCGTAACGACATTCACGAAGAACGACACCCTATCCAACCCTCTGTCCCGCTCCTACTGCATCCGCTCGCCGGCGACAGCCACCGTCAACACCCCGAGAAGCTCGGGGGTTGCCGCAGCCACAGGCGTGCGCCGCTCGTTGTGATCGAGTGTCACCAGCTCTCGTTGTAGAGACTCGGCCACCACAGCCCCGGCCTCGGTGCAGATCAACATGCCTCCCAGGTAGTCCCAGGACCCGAGCGACGACCCTCCGACGACGGCATACCCGTCGAGCACGCCTTCGGCCACGGCGCACAGGTCGAGAGCTGCCGCACCCAGCTGCCGGTACTGCGACCACCCGAGATACCGTGGCGGGTAGCCGGACAGCCCGACGATGGCCTCGCCCAGCACCGTGCAGCCCGACGGCTGGATCGGACGTCCGTCCCGTCGGGCCCCCCCTCCACGGGTCGCCTCGAACCGGACGCCGGACGCCTGGTTCACAACGACGGCGGCACGGAGGCCCTCACCGTCCACCGCGCACAAGCTGGTGGCGTACCACGGGATCCGGCGCGACGCGTTGGTCGATCCGTCGAGTGGGTCGAGCACGACCACGACCTCACGCTCCGGAGCGTGGAGACCCGACTCCTCGGACATCACGCCGAGACCGGCTCCGTCCAGCACTTCGAGCGCTGCCGCGTCCGCTACCAGGTCGGAACGGTACTGGCCCTCCCAGGTGCCGGCCAACCCCCAGTCACCCAGACCACGCAGGGCTTCGGCCACCGCCGTTGCCGCCTGATGCAGGACACCCAGCAACACGTCGTCGTCCATCCGGCTGTCCAGACCGCCGTTCTCATGGTCGCCCACAGGCTGGACGCTATCGGAGAAACGCCTGTCGTCTTTCCTTCTCACATTCCGCTCAGCACCCGCCGAGCTACCAGTAGGCTGAATGTCCTGTGGCAGTCATCGACGTAGCCGGGTACGTGGCAGACCTGAAGGACCACTCTGTCGATCATGGATTCCATGTTCACGACGAACGTCACTTTGTCGAGACCTACTCCCTCCGCCAGGTATGGGAGGTGGAGCTCCATCCCGAGGAAGGGTGCGGCGGCCCCCTCGACCTCCATCTGGCCCTCGAAGTCGATCCACGAACCCTGCTGTCGTTCGAGGATGCCGTCTTCGGCCTGCCCGATGACGCCGAACCTCCCGACGAGTTCCACTTCCCCCTGACTTTCACCTGGGCACTCCCCCCCCTTCCCAACGGCCCTGACCTGCTGCGCCTGGCCATCGACCTGGCCGGCGTGGGTGGCATTGAGCTCCCTCTCGAGGTGTCCGCCATCGACTCCTACGCGTCGGCCACCGACGCCGCCGAACGACGGCTGACCATCGTGGCCCGATGTCCGGTATCGCTGACCCGTATCCTCGCCGGCGAGGAGATGATGTGCGACGTGTTCGACCGCTGTCTGGCTGTGAGCCGTTACCTCCTCGAATCCGCCGGTAGCTGGCTCGGGTGACACTCCGGTGACACTCCGTGCCGTCGCTCGCCGGCAGCTTCACCTCAGGAGCTCATGGCGTCGGCGGGTAGGCGCTCTCGCCGTCGTGGTCGGTCTCGGTCTCGGCCTCGCCGCCTGCAGCAACGGAGCCAGCATCGCCCTTGCCCGTCAGGCCTGCAGCCACGTCAGCACGTCGTTGAAGCTGTACAAGCAGTCACAACAGGAGCCCGACCCAGCCAAGGCCTCCTCGCTCCAGGAAGAGGCCTACGTACAGCTGCGCACCGCCCTGCCCATCGCCGCCGAGGCCGCCAACGACAACGGCCAGTGGCAAGCGCTCATGACCACGCTGTCGGAGACCAACCGGGTTCCGGAAGGAACCCTGATCACCGCCTTGCAAGCGCAGTGCCAGGTGGCCGAGCAGCCCAACCCCTTGAACCCGACCGCCCCCAACACCCCGTCACCGCCTTCGACGACCGGCGGCGACATCCCGCCGCCACAGCAAGGTCGGTAACCACGGACGCAGCGGACCCGGCATCCCTATCTGCTGGGCCTCATCTGCTCGGCCTCTGAGCAGTCGGGGTTGCCAGCGCGCCACCGATGAGGTTCCGTCCGGCCATCTGCAGGCGACCGACGCGCACGACATCGGGGAAGATGGCGCCGCCGAGCCATACGCCTGCCGCCGGGGTGATCACAACGTGCACACCGTCCGGCGATCGCACCGGCACACCGTCGAGCGTGCTCTCGTACTCCCCACCGGGGCACATCTTGGCTCCCAGGTCGCTGACGGTGACCGTGTCCGGATGCTCGGCAGCCACCTGGCGCAGCATGGCGTCGTACTCCTCCAACCGGACCGGTGAGTCCTCCGGCCATGGCTGGCCATTGGTCTGCTCACCCGAGCTGTAGCACGGCGCCGTCTCGAACACCATGAGCGCTCCGGTCGACGTGCCGATGTCGACTGCCTGTTCCAGCGATCGTTTCAGGATGGCGTCGAAGTCGGGCTGTCCGATATGCATCCACTGCCCCCCGATCTCTTGGTCGGTGACCTCCCACCGCCCGGACATGAGCACGGTCACGTTGGGGCGGAACGTGTCGACCTTCTTCTGCCAGATCGCAGGCCACTGCTCATCGGCCGGCACGTCGGAGTTGCAGTAGGCATCAGGGGCGTTGACCACTCCGTGCCCCAGGCTCGCCTGGGTGAGGAGAACGCCACAGCCGAGATAGGCCGAGGGGTTCAGGTCGACGTCGTACTCTTTCGGCGCCGGGCTGTAGGACATGGCGAACCCGGCAGTGTCCGCCACCGAGTCCCGAACAAGAGCATCCTGACCGGTGGCCCGGTCGAGACGGGGGTCACCGGCCGTTGCGTCGTGGCAGCGGCATCGGCCGCTGTCGGCACGGTGGCGAACACCGTGACCGCCACCACCGCGATGAAGGCTCCCGATGTCGCCAGCCACGCTCGCCACTGGGTGAGCGATCGCAGCCTGCCCCGGCGCACCGGCTCCTCCACGAGATAGAACGAACCGGTGGCCACCACCAGGGTGACCCCGATGCGCACGGCCAGGAGCGGGTAGCCGTAGAGATGGACTCGTTCGGCGTCGAACACGGAGAACAAGGGGAAGTGCCAGAGGTAGGTGCCGTAGGAGATCTTCCCCACGTACCGGAAGACCGGGTTGGCCAAGACCCGTGCCAAAGGGGCCCGCTGGTTGGTGACCGAACAGAAGATGACGATGGCCACCCCCACCGCCACGAGGAAGTAACCCCCTCGATAGAAGAACGCCGTGGGGCCCGACGACAGATGGGACCACAGGTAGGCGAAGACGGCCACGGTGAGCCAGCCGACTACCTGAAGAAGGATGCGCTTCGTGCGTGGCGTGATCTCCCATGCCGTGATCGGCTTGATGACCGGACGCGATGCGTAGCGGCTCGACGCGTGGTGACTCAACGTGTGACGAGCGGTCACCGGAACGGCTGCATCGTCTGGCACCACCTTGCGGTGCTGCGCCCAGATGGCCATGCCGACCGCCAGTGCCGCCCCCACCAACAGGTCCTGCGAGCGGGTGTCCGTCCCTTCGTAGACACGCATGACCGAGTTGGGCCCGTGGTAGAGGAGGGCCATGTCCACGGCCGAGGCGATGGCACCGAGCACCGCCGTGACGAACAGCGGCCACAGCTGGCGGGTCGGGCGTAGCCTCCGCCCCAGGTGCAGCGCCAGCAACACCACCGGGGGCCAGACGATGTAGAACTGCTCCTCGATCGAGAGCGACCACATGTGCTGCAGCGGTGACGGCTGGGCAGTCAAGTTGAAGTAGTTGGTCCCGGCGAAGATGAAGTGCCAGTTGGACACGTAGAACAACGAGGACAGCACGCGTCGAGCCGCAGGTTGGAGAACTCACCCGGCGTGGCCAGGAACTTGGCGTACAACGCCACGCCCACCAGCATGACCAGGAGCGCCGGCAACAGTCGGCGAGCTCGCCTGGCCCAGAACTGGCCCAGCTGGATGGTGACCTTCTTCCGCCACTCCCCGACGAGCAACGAGGTGATCAGGAACCCCGACAGCACGAAGAACACGTCGATGGTGAGAAAGCCGCCGGTCATGATCGGCGCTCCGCCGTGGTAGAGCATGACGCCGAGCACGGCCAGGGCACGAAGCCCGTCAAGGCTGGGAATGAAGCCGAAATTGATGGGGCGACCGCGCTGGGGGACGGCCCCCGGCTGGGCTGCCTCTGGTGCCGTGTGCGTGACGCTGTTCATGGTTGGATCGATGCCCCAGGTACCCCCGGTGTCCCTGGCTTCACCGGCTCGACCGGAAGCCAGCTCACGCCGTCACGGGCATGAGCTCAGGTCGGGGGCTGTACCCGGCCGGCAGGTTGATGGACTTCTTCTCGAGGAACAGCTCCAGGCCGTCGGGACCGAACTCACGGCCCATGCCCGACTCCTTGTAGCCGCCGAAGGGGGTGGAGAAGTCGATGGGGATGGCGCTGTTGAGCATGTAGGTGCCGGTGCGCACCCTGCGGGCCACCTCGAGCACCACGGTCGGGGTCGGCGGTGAACACCGCACCGCACAGCCCGTAGCTCGAGTCGTTGGCGATCGACACGGCCTCGTCGTCACCGTCGTAGGGGATGACCGCCAGCACCGGGCCGAAGATCTCCTCCTGGGCGATGCGCATGGAGTTGTCGACGTCGACGAACACGGTCGGCTCCACGAACCAGCCCTTGTCGATGCCGTCGGGGCGGCCGCCGCCGATGGCCACCTTGGCCCCCTCTTCCTGGCCGATCTTGATGTAGCCCTCGACCCGGTCGCGCTGACGCTCGGCCACGAGCGGGCCCACCTCGAGTGGCGGGGTCGAGCGGGTCGCCCACCTTCATGGCCCACACCGACTCGACCAGGGCGTCGACCACCTCCTGGTAGCGGTCCCGGGGGGCGAGGATCCGGGTCTGGGCGATGCAGGCCTCGCCGTTGTTCATGAGGGCGTTGGGCAGCAGCATGGGCAGCGCCTCGGCGAGGTTGACGTCGTCGAGGAGGATGGCGGCCGACTTGCCACCGAGCTCCAGGCTGAAGCGCTTCAGTTGCTCGCCACAGATGGCGCCGATCTTCTTGCCGGCCACCGTCGACCCGGTGAACGAGACCTTGTTGACGCCGGGGTGGCGCACCAGGTGCTCACCCACCTCACGTCCGGCCGGGACCACGCTGAGCACGCCCTTGGGCAGCCCGGCCTCCTCGAACATCTCGGCGAGCAGGTTGGCGTCGAGAGGGGTCTCGGGGGCGGGCTTGAACACCACCGTGCACCCCGACACCAGCGCCGGGGCGAGCTTGGCGGCGGCGATGAACAGGGGCACGTTCCACGGGGTGATGGCGGCCACCACGCCCACGGGCTCCTTGGCCACGAGCACCTGGCCCATCAGCCCGTCCTTCACCTCGTCGAACTGGAAGGTCGACGCCGAGGCCGGCGTAGTAGTCGAGGATCATGGTGGGAGCGAGGACCTGGGCCAGGAGGCCCCACGACACCGGCGAGCCCATCTCGTTGGTGATCAGCTCGGCGATGCCCTGCATGTCGGCCTGGATGGCGTCGGACACCTTGGTCAGGATCTCGGCCCGCTCGACCGGGCGTCATCCGCGGCCACGGCCCGTTGTCGAAGGCGTCGCGGGCCGCGGCCACGGCCTGGTCGATGTCGGCTTCTGGGCCTCGGGGACGCGGCCGACCACTTCTTCGGTGGTCGGATTGATCACGTCGATGGTGGCGGTCCCCGACGGCTCACCCATTCACCACCGATGAACAGCCGGTCGTACGACTTCACGGGCCCTCCCTCAAATGGAACCAGTTCTATTCCGGCACACTGATCGTACCCACGGACGGGCCGATTCGGACAGCCGGGTCCTGTGATCGATGGTACTGCCCGGCTCCGGGCAATGATGGCCGCGCCAGTGACCGCGCCGGGCTTGATCCCGGTGAAGCGCCGGCGCCGGCCACTTCTGCTTGGCCGCACCGAGGGTGGCGGCCGAGTACGCTCCGAACACCCACAGGTCGCGCCATGGGGCGATCGGTCCCTGGCCAACGATCGACCATGGCGCCGAATCCGCAAGGAGTGTCCGTGCTCTCTCCCCTCGACGACTATCCCGTCCACCAGATCTCGGAGCCCATGCGCTTCGTCGGTACCTCCGACCGGAACTTCTACGACCGCTACTACTTCAACGTCCACGGATCCGGGGCCGTCGTCGGGGACCGACGACGAGATGTTCGCCGTGATCGGCCTGGGCCAGTACCCCAACCTGGGCGTCGCCGATGCGTTCATCTCGGTGCTGAAAGGCAACGATCATCGGGTCGTCCGATGCGTCGAAGGACACTCGGCGCCGATCGGATGGACACCAGCGATCGGCCCCATCCGGGTCGAGGTGCTCGATGGTCTTCGCCGGGTCAGGGTCATCGTGGAGCCCAACGAGTGGGGGGTGGAGATGGACGCCGTCTACGACGGGTTCTCCGAGGCCCACCTCGAAGCCCGGCACTTCGATCGGCAGTTCTCCCGGGTCACCTTCGACTCGACCCGCTTCGCCCAGACCGGCTCGTGGACCGGCACCATGAAGCTCGGTGACGACCGAGATCGCCCTCACTCCCGACCGATGGTGGGGATCACGAGACCGCTCCTGGGGAGTCCGGCCGGTCGGCGAAGCGGAGCCCCCCGGCATCAGGGCCACCGCCACCGGCAGTGGGTTCTTCTGGATCTACGCACCGGTCCGTTTCGACGACCACGCCATCGTCACCATCATCCAAGAGGAGCCCAACGGACGACGCATCATGCAGGACGCGCATCGGATCTTCCCGGTCGGCTCCGGCCGTCCGGCGGAGTGGCTGGGCCGTCCCGAGCACGAGCTCCGTTTCGCCCCCGGAACCCGGGACGTGACCGGGGCTCACCCTCTCCTACTACGGCGCCCAGGGCCAGCTGTGGGCCAAGCTGGACGTCGAGGTCTCACTTCCCCTTCGCCCTGATGATGGGCACCGGCTACGGGCTGGAGCCCGACTGGCGGCCACGGCAGGTACCAGGGCGACCTGGTGGTCCAAGGACAGCGGTACGACCCGGCCGATCCCGGCCTACCACCCGTGGGGCGTGGTCGGAGAACACGGCACGGTTCACCTCGAGGACGGTCGGGTGGGCTACGGCATGTTGGAGTGCGCAGTCTGGGACCCCACGAGCGGTACGGGTTCACCGGCTGGGATTGATCGCTCAGCCGCGACCACGCGGCCCGACACAGCGCTACGACACCGGGCGAACGGCGTCGACTTCCCAGTAGGCCCGAAGGGCGGCGATCTTGTCGTCCGGAGACCGCCGGTACGTGTAGACGCCGTCCACCTCGACTGCCGACCCCCCCTCGAACGTGATTCTGATGACACCCACGTTGGCCACCTCGTCGCCGCACAGGTACGACTCACGGATGGTGAACCGGATGGACTCGTTCGCCGACACCACGTTGTCGTAGAAGGCGGCGATGGCGTCCGGACCCCGGTGCCCCTTCCCCTCGGGATCGAACGCCGACGGGCCGATGGGGTCCTCAACCACGGCGTCGTCGGCGAACAACGCCAACCACGCCTCTCGGTCGTGCGCTTCCACCGCCGCCATCGACGCCTTCCCCAGGTCTCGTGCTGTCGTCATGCCTCAACCTTTCCTATGACGTCGTCGGCGAACCGCCGGAGGTTGTCGAGCTTCTGCTGCAAGGGCTCCGTGTCCGGCCCCACGTCATAAGGCCAACGGAACCCGACGATGACGTCGGTGACACCGTGGTCCTGGAGCCGGCGGACTCCGTCGATCGAGAAGGCGTCGGTCGAGATGACGTGGATCTCGAACGGTCGGTCGCTGGTCCCGGCTTCCTGGCGCAACTGGTCGAGACGGCTGAGCAGACCAGGAAGGTCCTCGGGATCCCCGCCCCCATGGAGCCAACCGTCTCCCACCCGAGCCGCCCGCCGGAGCGCTGCCTCCCCATGGCCGCCGATCAGCATGGGAATGGGCTCGGTGGGGACCGGCGACATCTTCACCGAGGCCAGATCGAACACCTGGCCGTGGTACTCGAAGTAGCCGCCGCGCGACAGGCCTTGGATGATGTCGACCGCCTCGTCCATGCGTCGCCCACGACCCTCCCACGGCACGTCGCACAGCTCGTAGTCCTCGGGCCACGGGCTGATGCCAACTCCGAGACCGAGCCGGTTCCCGGTGAGGACGGCAACCGAAGTGGCCTGCTTGGCCACCAGGAGCGGATGGCGGATCGGCAACTTCACCACGAACGTGACGAAACGAAGACGCTCGGTCACCGCGCCCATGGCCGGAATGAGGGAGAACGGCTCCAGGAACGGCTTGTCCTCCAGGAAGAACCGTGTGTGGTCAGGTGAGAACGGGTAGGTCGAGTCCGACTCCTCCGGATAGCAGATGCTGTCGGGAACGACCATGCTGTGGTAGCCGGCGTCCTCGACCGCTTTGGCCAGCGGTAGGTAGAACGACGGATCGACCATCGACTCCGCATACGAGAACCGCACTAGTTGCCTCCTTGCCTGACAGGGGCTTGCCCCCACTCGACGTGGGCCTGCACACTGCCGTCGTCTGTGACCCACCCTTTCGACGCCGCGTACTCGAGCATGGACCGGAACCCGGCCTCCCACTGCTCGTCAACATGACCGAGAGCCTGTGCTGCCAACGCCCTGACAGCGTCGGGCGTGATGAACACGTCACCGGTGGCGCTCACCGTGCCGGCGTGGTCGGCGCCGAGCACCTCGGCCAGCGCCACGTTGTCGGGTCCGGACGAATCGGGCAGGCCGACGGCCCTGACGTTGAACCGTTGCAGATCGTCCGGGTCACGCAACGACAGTGTTCTGCCAACCAGGTCGACGACTACTTCCATCCCACTGCTTCCATATGAATTGGTCTCCCCCGGCCCGTACTGCCGAACAACTGCTCCTCTGGGACCCTGCCCAGCCCGGACCCTACAGCGTGCCGTAATGACGAGCCATACGACCAAGTACGGTCGGAAAGGGCTAGGCAGCTACCAAGAGTCGGGCGTTCAGTCGGCTGCTGTGTCGGAGACCGGAGCCGTCCGGGGAACGCCGGCTTCCCGAAGTCGTTCAGCCACCCAGGCGATCCCGTTGGGCTCGGCCATCTGGCTCTCCCAGCCGTCGAGGATCCGATCGAGCTCCTCGTGGGTGGCGATGTACCCGACGACGGAGACGGTCACCTGGTCCACGGAGAGGTGGTCCACCTCGACATCGCCGAACGGGGTCAACGAGCCCGCCTCGGGAACACGCTCCAACATGATGTACAGCTCGCCGGTGTCCTCGACCCAGCTCAGCTCGTACCGCTTCCCGTCGGCGTCGAACCAGTTGGTGCCCAGCTCGATCTCGGCTGACTGCCGCCGACGCTCGTCGGCGCTGTAGAACTCCTCGATGTCCATCGGACTCCTGTCCTCGTTCGCTCTCAGACCGACAGTATGCGCCAGGCTGTACTACTAGGGCCGTTCGGTGGGGCAGGCAGGGATCGAACCTGCGACCGAGGGATTATGAGTCCCCTGCTCTAACCACTGAGCTACTGCCCCGTGCTGGTTGTTCGTGATCTTCGGATACTTGCTGCTCTTGATGCGCCCTCGGTGCCCCAGCCGGGACAAGGCAAGGGAATGTTCCGGCATCTGGCGCCTGAGAGCCTATGTCGCCGCCACTGTCATGCAGGTGCGATGGCCAACGCTGCTCTAATGACTAGAATCATGGTCATGACCGAGACACTACCTCTGGCTCACATCAAGACCCACCTCTCGGAGGTCGTGGACCGAGTGGAGTACGAGCACGACAGGGTGGTGTTGACCCGGAACGGCCGGCCAGCGGCCGTTCTCGTGAGTCCTGAGGACTTGGAAGCACTCGAAGACACGCTCGACCTGTTGTCCGATCCTCAAGCGATGACGGAGATCCGGCAAGCTCAGCAAGAGATCGCCGAGGGCAAAACGGTTGACGGCGACACCCTCCGGACTAAATACCTCAACCGGTAGTGGCAGCGGCCTGGCGATATCCTGGCTGCTTCGGCGGAGCGGTCCCTGGCACGCTTGCCTGAGAAGATCGCTACAGCCACAGTGGAGTTCATGCTCGGGTCTTTGAGCGACGAACCTCGGCGTGTCGGTCATCCCCTTCAGCACGAACTGACTGGTCTGTGGTCGGCTCGGCGAGGCGCCTACCGGATCATCTACGAACTGAACGACGATGATCACATCCTCCACGTCGTCCGCATCGACCACCGCTCAGACGTCTATCGCCGCCGCTGAGAGACATCAACAAAGCAAAGGTCTCGACAACGCAGCAGCGAGGCGACGGGCCCTGCAGACAGCTTCTTTCTACCGGTTGAGGATATGCATCCAACAAACTATGCGACGGCGCGTGGAGACTGCGTGGTCCCCCGTCCGGGGTTAGGGGGCGGGGGACCACACACTGTTGGCCGGTTCCCAGGATCGTGGAGCTGGGTTCCGCTGGCGATCTGTTGTGATGTTCTGTTGGCGTTGCTGGCCCGTCCGGCCCGTTGTCCCTGGAGGCCAAAACAAGCCCCCAGAGACAACGACCGCACGTCCTTCTTGGTAGTGATCTTCCCTACGACGCAATCCCGACGACTGTGGCGGTGAAACTCCCCACCCCCGAGCCGTTGAACGGAGCGTTCCCGAAGGTGAAGATGCCGCCGTCTTGGGCACCTAACCAGTAGCCACCGTCGTTGGAGGTTGGGACCAGGCCGATAACGGGTGCATTGGACTGCCCAGATGCCGAGCCGCTAAAGGCAGCATTTCCAAAGGTGAATACCCCACCGTCTTTGGCGACCAGCCAGTAGCCAGATCCAGTTGAGCTCGTGGCCATACCGACAATCGGAGCGTTCAGCGACTGTCCTCCTTCAGAACCGAAGAAGTTGGCATCACCGAAGGTGAAGATTCCTCCGTCGGCTGCAACGAGCCAGTAGCCACCCCCATCAGGAGTAGCTGCCATACCAACGACAGGAGCATTCAGGTGTTGGCCACCTTCTGAACCGTAGAAAGCAGCATCGCCGAAGGTGAAGATGCCGCCATCAGCTGCAACGAGCCAGTAGCCCTTCCCATCTGGCGTTGCTGCCATACCAACGATGGGCTGGTTCAGGTGTTGGCCACCCTCTGAGCCGTAGTAACCAGCGTCACCGAAGGTGAAGATGCCGCCATCAGCTCCAACCAGCCAGTAGCCCTTGTTGTCAGGCGTTGCAGCCATGCCGACAATTGGTGCGTTGAGAGGTTGGCCAGCTTCTGAGCCGTAGTTGCCAGCGTTCCCGAAGGTAGAGACGGCCCCGTTGGAGGCCACCAGGCGGTAGCCGGTGGTCGACGGGGCCAGCACCGTGAGGGTGGCTGGGTTGGTGGTGGCAGCTGGTCCTGCGGCGTTCCTAACGATGACCTGGTACTGGTTGCCGTTCTCTGACGCTGTTGTGGCTGGTGTGGTGTAGGAGTCAGAGGTAGCTCCTGTGATGTTGGACCAGGTCGTGCCTCCATTGGTGGAGATCTGCCACTGGAATGTGGGGGTTGGATCACCGGTTGCTGCGGTGGTGAACGTTGTGGTTGTACCTGCTGATGTCGTTTGGCTCGTTGGTTGGGTGGTGATCACAGGCGCAGAACCCACTTGGAAGGTGACCGGGGCAGAGGTTTGGATTGCCGTCATACCGCCGCTCCATACTGCGGTCAGGGTGTGTTGACCGGGGGTGAGGGAGGTTGTGGTGAGGGTGGCGATGCCGGCATTGGGGTTCCCGACACTAGGAATACTGACTGTCCCGATGTCGGTGGTGCCGTCGAAGAAGTCCACCTGGCCGACGGTGGGATCGAAAGCGTAATCCGAAGGAACGGGATTCACCGTGGCGGTCAGGGTCACCGGTGCACCGACGGCGCCTGAACCACTCGGGCTCGTCGTGAGCGTGGTGCCCGACACGGCGACCTGTTGGAGGACGGCTGGTGCCGTCGGGTCGGTCGGGTTGCAGGCGTAGGAGCCGCCGCCTTGTCCTCCAGTGAAGCTCAGGGATGAGACAACAATCGGGACGACAGTGCCGGGTGTTCCGGAGATCGGCACCGTAGTGGAGAGTCCTGTCCAGCTCACCGAGTCGATGCCGTTAGCGATCGTCGGAGTCACCGACGGAGGCGTGATCGTGCCACCACCAGGAGAGAGCCCGATGGTGGGGTTGGTCACAGGCGCATAGATCGTAGGCCCATCAATCGGGTCGACGTTCAGCGTCAGATCGAGAGCACTGATCGGCACGGTCGACCCACTCGGTGCCAGAGTTGGCACGGTGGCCACAGCCACCACCGACGCATTGAGCGTTGGAGTAAGCGAGGAGGTGGTCTGACAGACGAACGGCGTACCAGGAGCTGGTGGCGCCACAGTGAACGTCTGCGAGTACGAACTCGGAGTGTAGACCGGGTCGCCGGAGTACTCGATGGTGAGCGTATGGATACCGGGGATCAATCCGGTGGTACTGAATGGCATAGTTCCCCGTATTGTTGGAGTGCGTGCCCACCACCGTTCCGTCAATCAAGAACGTCAATGTGCCTGTGGGAAATGGTGCGATGCGGTAGGGATTTGATGCAGGCTCTACAGTGACGAACGGCTCGAACATGTACCCCTCGGGCACCGGTGTCGTGGGGATCTCATTGTTGCTGAAGCTCACCGGCACCCGTGCCCCGTAGGTCATGGTGAACGAACCAATGGCCTCAGGGGCGCCGCTGTGCGTCGGCAAAATGGAGTTGAACGGGCTGTCGGATTGATTGCACGTGTCACCTGGGTCCGTTGGATCGGTGCAGCTTCCGTTCCAGAGAACCGCATCGACGACTGCGGGCCGAGGCGGGTACCGTTCGTCGGGTCGTAAGCGATGGAGACCTGCAGGTTGAGGGTGAGCGACTGTCCTGGGGCCAGGGAGAACGCGGTTGTCTCCGTGCCGCACGGCGAAGTGCCGAAGCCGCTGAAGTAAGTAACTGGGGTAGGTGCCGCCATCAGATATCAGTGGGCACCAGTTCCCGGCGCTGTCCTGATAGTTGACGGTGAGATCGGGGTACTCTCGGCCCCGTTCTGAAACCGCAGTTGCAGGTAGAGGTCGTTGCTCCAGTCCGTACCTGTGCCTGGGTTGGAAGGTGACCGACATCGGGGTCGGGGTCGGCGAGGACAGCTCGACTGTGGTGGGCAGGTTCAGCGTGACCGACGGCAGCGGCTGGATCGTGTACGGCACCGCCGCCGAAGTGCTGCCGGCATAGCTGAAGTCCCCCGAGTAGATCGCCGTCAGCTGGTTGGTCTGGCTCGGCAAGGTCGTTGTCGTGTAGGTGGCGCCTCCGTTGCTGACCGGGTACGGTGCCAATCACGTTGCCGTTGGCCATGAAGTTGATGTTGCCCGTGGCAGCGGTGGCTGTGCTCCCGCCCGAGCTGATCGTGTCGGTCAAGGTTACCGACGTTCTTGTCAGCTGTGGGCTGGCAGGACTGGCCGTACAGCACGTTCGTGGTGGTCTTCCCCGGTGGTGGTGGGATGGGAAGACCGGCGCCCTGGAGGTTGAGCGTCGTGTTGTTGTTGGTGCTGCCTGCCACCCCGTAGGGGTAGCAACCACAGTTGACCCCTGCCGATTGTGAGGGAGGAGGGCTACCCTGCGCTATGCCACAGGAGTTGTTGGGCTGGTCAGGTTCCCATCTGGTACACCACCGAAGTCAGGGATGTTGTAGTTGGATGCCGACGAACGTCACGATCACCGGTGCTGGTGTTGTAGGGCGCCGTGGACTGGAAGATCATGTTGATCGGGGTCGACAGGCACTGGTGGACTACAGGCGTGGTGACATCGAGCTTATAGGAGAGGCTGTCGTTGAGCGTGATGTCACCGTTCGAGTTGATCGATCCGGTGGCGGTACCCGGGTTGACCTCATCCATGAGGTAGTTGGTACATCCCCCAGCAGCGGCGCTGCACACGTCGTCCTGAACAGGCAAGCTCAACGTTGCATCGGTGATGGCACCGGTCAGCGGGGCAACCGTGCCAGTGAGCGTGGTGGTGGTCTGGGGCGGGAAGGGCTGCGAGCCCCCGGGCGGAGCTGACAGCACCGTCCAAGATCCCGAGGTCATGTTGAGCGAGAACGGTTCGTGTCCCGCCGTTTCCGGCATACAGCGTGAGCTGACCAGAGGTGGCGGTGTCAGCAGGGCTGGCCGAGTCGGTGACGGTCACTGCGAACGTGGCGGTGGCGTCTGTCGTCGGTGTGCCAGACAGCACACCAGTCGTGGAATCCAGGCTCAGCCAGCTGGGCAGTGTGGACCCAGTAGCTACGCTCCAGGTGTAGGAACCAGTGCCGCCGGTGGCAGCCAAAGTGACCGAGTACGGGGTATTCAGCGGTGCCAAGGGCAGTGGCGAGGTCGTGGTCACCGACAACGGGGTGGCTGCACTGGCGGTGGTGACCCCAATTCCAGCCACAGTGCCAGCTACCACGCCTACGACCAGGAGCGTTGCTGCTATGGCCGCGAAAAACCGGCGGGCAAAGCCGCCGGTGAAGTGAGAATTACGTGACTCTGCGTGGGAAAAACTTAGGGAGTTACTCCCCCACCCCCCCCCGCGAGAACTTTCCCAGATTGAGAATTTCTCAGCCTGGAAATCGCGGGTTGTTGCTGTGTTGCGACGTCCCCGGAACATGTACATCCCCCTGCTTTCGCTTGGTTGATAAAAACTGGTGTTTCGTGCTGTCTCGATCAGATGGTACACACTCTTTGTTTCCCAAACTGGTCGTGGTCGCATCTAACTCCAGGTACTTCAACTTGTCAAGCGCAACGCGTCAACAGGTGCGGTGACCAGGGCACGGCCGTCAATGTCACTCAGCCACTCGCACTGTCACGACCTTGACTTTCTCTGGAGTGGACCACTCGTGACCGTGATGGTGAACAGCTTGTGCGTTTTCATGACGCATGCATGAGAGACACACCACAATGATATCATTGTGGTGTGTCTTTGCCACCCTTCGAGCAGACAACCGGTCGCCTGCCTCCAGGCGAACACGATGCCACGTGGGACGAGGTTGTCGACCGCTTCGGCTGGAACCAGCATCGGCGCCGGCTCCTCGATGGACTGGCCGAAGCGCTGGCCTTGCTCGCTGACGTTGGATGTACTCGGGTTTGGGTCAATGGCAGCTTCGTCACGACCAAGGAGGAACCGGGAGATTTCGATGCCGTCTGGGATCCAACAGGTGTCGACCTCGAACAGCTCGACGAGATCTTCTTCGACTTCGCCGATGGCCGTCGGGCACAGAAAGAGCGATTCGGGGGAGAGCTTCTCCCCAACGTCGTGGAGAAGGTAAGTGGACTGGTCTTTGCTGATTTCTTCCAGAACGAGCGGGACACCGGACGCAAGGGCATTGTCGTGATCGACCTGAGGAGGATCGAACAATGATCACCAACGAAGTGCAGTACCGGGCCACGAAGGCCCATCTGACCCAGTTCGAAGAAGCGATCGTCAACCTCGAACAGGAGCCGGCTCCTGCTCCCAGTGGTCGTAAGCGCCGTGGGTTGGAGCTCGCTGCGCTGCGTTCTCAGGCTGCCGATCTGGATGCGGAGGTGCGCGACTACGAGCTCCTGCGGTCCGGCACGCTCACCATGTTCGAGGCCCCATCGTTGGCGGAGTTGGCCGGCGCTCTGGTGAAGGCCCGTATCGCCAAAGGATGGTCTCAGCGTCGACTGGCAGACGAGCTGGGTGTGGCCGAACAACAGATCCAGCGTTACGAGGCAACCGGGTATGCGTCGGCCAGCCTGGCCCGATTGTGCGACATCGCCGCTGCACTTGGAACCGAGGTTCGGGAGATTGTCACCCTCACCACTGACGCGGCGTGAACGACGACGAACGCGGTGGCGGGTTACAGTAACTCGTGCCTTGATTCGCTCACCACACAGCCACCTTCCTCGAGGTTGGTTGTACCGCCAGATGCTTGTCTGCGTTGCGTTCTTGGAACGATGCGAGGACGAACACAGCCAGCTCAGGGGGCAAGGCCGGGCAGGCGCTGGCGCTGCTTGATCGGATTCCAAGAGGCTGTGGAGAGAGACTGCGTGGCCCCCCGTCCGGGGTTAGGGGGCGGGGGACCACACACGGTGAGCCGGTTCCCAAGCTGGCGGTGCTGGGTTCCTGTGGCGTTCTGTTGGCGTTTCGTGTCCGTAGGCTCGCTGTCCCTGAGGCAGAAACAAGCTCCCAGGGACAGCGAGCCTCACGTCCTTCTTGGCGTTCCTACGGTGCGATGCCGACGATCGGGGCAGTGGTGGTGCCAACCGCCGAGCCGTTGAACGGAGCGTTGCCGAAGGTGAAGATGCCGCCGTCGGATGCTCCGATCCAGTAGCCGCCTCCGCCTGGGGTGGGAGTGAGGCCGACGACCGGTGCGTTGGACTGGCCGGCAGCCGATCCGTGGAAGCGAAGCGTCACCGAAAGTGAACACACCGCCGTCTTTAGCCACCAGCCAGTAGCCGTTGCCCGAAGGCGTAGCTGCCATGCTGACAACGGGAGCGTTCAAGTGTTGGCCACCTTCTGAGCCAAGGAACGTAGCATCGCCGAAGGTGAAGATGCCGCCGTCAGCGGCGACGAGCCAGTAGCCCTGGCCGTCAGGGGTTGCAGTCATGCCGACCACCGGCTGGTTCAGGTGCTGGCCACCTTCCGAGCCGTAGAAGGCGGCGTCACCGAAGGTGAAGATGCCGCCGTCGCTGGCCACGAGCCAGTAGCCCTTGCCATCGGGAGTAGCGGCCATACCGACAATGGGAGCGTTCAGGTGTTGTCCACCTTCGGATCCGTAGTAGCCGGCGTCGCCGAAGGTGAAGATGCCACCATCTGCTCCTACCAACCAGTAGCCCTTGTTGTCAGGGGTTGCCGCCATGCCAACGATCGGAGCGTTCAACGATTGCCCAGCTTCAGAGCCGTAGTTCCCGGCATTGCCGAACGTGGATACAGCACCGTTGGAAGCAACCATGCGGTAGCCGGTGGTCGACGGTGCCAAGACCGTCAAGGATGGCCGGATTCGTAGTGGCACTGGGTCCGGCAGCGTTACTGAATACGGCCTGGTACTCGTTGCCGTTATCTGCGGCTGTGGTTGCCGGGGTGGTGTAGGAGTTCGACGTTGCACCGGCGATATTAGTAAACGTCTTCCCTCCATTCGTGGACACCTGCCACTGGACGGTTGGGGTGGGATCACCACTGGCAGCTGCTGTGAAGGTCGCTGTCGCTCCGGCCGATGCCGTCTGGTTCGCGAGTTGAGTAGTGATGCTTGGAGCTGTGCCCACTTGGAAGTTCACCGGAACGGAGGTGCTAGCGGAAATTGGTCCGCCGCTCCACACAGCGGTCAAGACGTTTGGACCTGGCGGCAACGAATTGGTCGTGAGAGTCGATGTGCCTACATTCGTACCCAACGTTTCCACTACGTCTGTTCCCAGGGGGGTGCCGTTTGCAAGGAATTCCACTTGGCCGTTGGTGTTGGCATTGATGTTGGAGGCTGGAAAGACCGAAGCGTCAAGGGTGACCGGCGTGCCCGGGGCCGCTGAACCGCTCGGACTTGTGGTCAATGTGACGCCCGAAACCTCTACGTCGCTGAAGACCGAAGGTTGAGTGGGATCAACTGGGTTGCAAGCTACGGCTTGTGTTCCAGAAACGAAGCTTATGGAATTGACCGCAATCGGAATCGTAGTGCCCGGCGTGCCGGTTATCGGAACGGTTGTGGACAGACCCGTCCAACTCACACTATTGATCCCATTGGATATGGTCGTTTCCGCTGACGGCGCCATGATTGTGTTTCCACCCGGCGAGATACCCATGCTGATATTCGACACCGAAGCACTGGCAAAGACGTTGCGGGTCCATGTTCAGCGTGAGGTCTAGAGCGCTCACCGGCACGGTGGAGCCACTCGGGGCGGATGTTGGCGCAATGGCAGTGGCAACGACGGAAGCGGCAAAGGGATTCTTTGATGCTTGATTGGCAAGTAAATGGCACGCCGGGAGCCGGGGGCGCAACGGTGAACGATTGCGACAGTGTCCCCGGGGCGTACACCGGGTCCCCGGAGTACTCGAAGGTCAGCGTGTGGGCACCCGGCGCCAAGCCGGCAGTGTCTATTGGTGAACTTGCAGGGTTGACCAGATCGGTGGCCACGGTTGTCCCGTCAACCAAGACTGTGAATGTGCCGGACCCGGTACTAAAGATATCGTCAGGGTCGGATACGGCATCCTCCACCGCGGGTTGTGGGTTGAAGGTGTAGCCCTCGGGTACTGGCGTGCTTGGCATGTTCGTCGTGATCAGTGGAGCGACACGTGCGCCATACGTAAGGTAAAAGTTCGCACCATTCAGGAGCTGCTGCGCCAAACCCGATGCATCGGTAATCGGTCCCGCCTGCGTGCAAGAGCCACCGCCGGTAATCGGGGTCACACAGCTTCCTGAGTACAGATTCGTTAAAAGCAAGCCCCCCGTGGAAGGACCAAGTCCATTGTTCGGGTCGTAGCTGATTGAGATCTGGAGATTGATCGTTATCGATGCTCCCGGCGCTAGCGAGAACGATCCCGGTTGCGTTCCGCATGGTGGTGATCCAAATCCGCTGAAAAATGCGTTGCCAACCACCGCTCACGGTCATCGGACACCAGTTGCCTCCGCTGTCCTGGTAACTCAGCGTGGCATCACGTCCGCTGATGCCGCCAAATTGGTCGGTAGAGATGTTCACTGCAAAATAGAGACTGGGCCAGGCAGGCGCAGAAGAAGGATTGGCGATCGTCACAGAAAACGGTGTCGGTGTAGGTGACGACATCTCTATCGACGTCGGAACATCTAACGATACGGTTGGAAATGGCTGAATTGCGTAGGGAATCGAAGGCGAGACGCTCCCAGCGTAATTGAAGTCTCCGGAGTACACGGCGGTGAGTTGGTTTGTTTGGCTGGGCAGCGCCGCTGTGGTGAATGCAGCGGTGCCTCCAGCTACAGGTTCGGTCGCAACCAGGGTGCCATTGGCCAGGAAGTTCACTGAGCCGGTCGCATCTGCCGCGGTACTCCCGCTCGAGGTGATGGTATCTGTCAGTGTGACCGATGTTCCCGTAAGTTGCGGGCTGCTCGGTGAGGTGGACAACGTGTTCGTCGTTGATTTTCCAGGAGGTGGTGGGATTGGCAACCCAGTGCCCTGAAGGTTCAAGGTGGTGTTGTTATTGGTGTTACCGGCCACTTGAAATGGATAACCACCGGCGTTAAGCGACCCTTGAGCCAGGCCGCAGGAACCACCGGGTGCGGAGGTGAAGTCCGGAATGGTGTAGTTGGAAGCTGAAAGAGTCACGTTGCCACTACTTGGATCATAGGGCGCAGTCGACTGGAAGAACATGTTGATCGGAGTCGAGAAGCACTGGGCGGTGATCGGCGTGGTGACATCAAGGGTGTACGAGAGGCTGTCGTTGAGCGTGATGTCGCCATTGGAGTTGATCGAACCGGTGGCCGTGCCCGGGTCGACCTCATCCATGAGGTAGTTGGTACATCCGTCGGCCGCTGCGCTGCACACGTTGTACTGGACCGGCAAGCTCAGGGTTGCGTCGGTGATCACACCGGTCAGCGGAGCCACGGTGCCAGTGAGCGTGGTGGTGGTCTGGGCCGGGAAGGGCTCGGGTGCGGAGCTGGAGAGCACCGTCCAGCTGCCCAGATGAGGTCATGTTGAGCGAGAACGGCTCGGTGCCGCCGTTGCCGGCATAGAGGGTGAGCTGTGCCGAGGTGGCCGTATCGCTGGCGGCGTCGGTGACGGTGACTGCAAACGTGGCCGTGGCGTTCGTCGTGGGCGTGCCTGACAGCACACCGGTCGACGAATTTCAGGCTCAGCCAGCTGGGCAACGTGGAGCCCGAGGCAACGCTCCAGGTGTAGTTCCCGGTGCCACCGGTTGCAGCCAGGGTGGTGGCATAGGGGGTGTTCAGCGGGGCCAAGGGCAGTGGCGAGGTCGTGGTCACCGACAGCGGGGTAGCCGCACTGGCGGCACCCACGCCGATCCCGGCCACAGTTCCGGCGATCACTCCCACAACCAGGAGCGTTGCCGCTATGGCCGCGAAAAACCGGCGGGCCAAGCCGCCGGTGACGTGAGATTTTGGTGACTCTGCGTGGGAAAAACTTAGGGAGTTACTCCCCCACCCCCCCCCGCGAGAACTTTTCCAGATTGAGAATTCTCAAGCTGAGCATCGCGGGTTGCTGCTGTGTTGCGACGTCCCCGGAACATGTACATCCCCCTGCTTTCGCTGTAGTTGGTGAAACTGTGTTGGTAAATCTGGTGTTTCGTACTCCTCGACCAGATGGTACACACTCTTCGTTTCCCAAACTGGTCGCGGTCGCATCTAACTCCAGGTACTTCAACTTGTCAAGCGCAACGCGTCAACAGGCATCGTGACCAGGGTACGCGTGTCAGCGGGTGACCGGGACAGGTGCCCTCTGTCTGGCGCCTGAGAGCCTACGTCGCTGCCACCGGCCAGCAGGAATGCCGGGAACGACGGGGCGGAGCCGGCTGCTTCATGTTGACTAGCTACTTCCCCGAGAGCAGCTGGATGACTTGCTGCCTCACTCGGGTCGGATCTGCTCCCAAGCTCACGAGCACCTGGACACCGACACCCTCCCCCTCTCGCACGAGACCGAGGAGCATGTGCTCTGTCCCGATGTAATCGTGGCCGAGCAGGCGCGCCTCTTCTTGAGCCAAGACGAGTACCCGCCGCGCTTGGTCGGTGAAGCGTTCGAACACCCTCTCAGCCTCGCATGTTGTGTCCGCGGGCACATGAGCTACGGGCACAGACGGAGAGCTTCTCGCATCTGGGTTCGGCCACGTCTCACAAGCCAGTCGGGCACGGTGAGACGTCCGCCTGACTCAGTGGACCCGCTGCAGGACGGCGTTGGTTGCGGCGAGATCGAACTCCTCGGGGTTGAAGTAGCGGCCGAGCCATTCCATGTAGTCGTCGTGTTCTTCGTGGTCCGGATCGGCGATGGCCTCGAGCAACATCGCGTAGCCGCCCACACCGCCACAGTCCTCAGGAGGGCAGGCTCGCTGGCCATCCAGGCACACTCCGAACTTGAGCACGAGGGCCACTGGATCGATCGACTCGACAACCACCTCGTGCCTCCACGAGTCCCCGAAGTCGTACTCATAGAAGAACCGGGCTCGATCGGGAATCACCTCGGCCACCGTTACTGATGCATCGTCGATGCCATCCATCTCGTCGTTGGGGTCAGGTATCCAATAGCGATTCTCTCCAACCTCGAAGCTGTGGAGGTGGTAGTCCTCCCACCCCATCGCTGCCTGAAAGATCGAGTGAAGCTTGGCCAACTTGATCCCCCCGGGCACCAGCAGCCGGCGCCAGATGGTCGGGGTAGGGCCCATGAGCGAGATACGCAACTGGAACACGTACTTGCCTGATCCACGTGGGGTCGGAGAAACCATCGGGCCAGCTTACGAGACCGGGCGTCTTCCACGAGGTGGAGCAGCTCACATGATCACGGATCGCGCACGCCGCTCCTGCTCACACCCGGCCCGAGTCCGCACGCCACTCCCACCAGGGAAAACTGGCCAGAAAGCTCCGGGGGAGAGACTCGAACTCTCAACCTAGCGGTTAACAGCCGCTTGCTCTGCCGATTGAGCTACCCCGGAATATCGCGAGGGAACCCTACCTGAGGGTCCGGGGTAGTCATGTCGTCGGGGGTCAGCCCGAACCCGCAGGGTGCGCTCTGCTGCAAGGAGGGGCAGAATGGTGGACGTGAAACTTCGGATCGGCACGGCCATCGCGTTCGGCGTGGGGTACACACTCGGCACCCGAGCCGGGCGTGAGCGCTATCTCCAGATCCTCCGGGTCGCCAGCAAGGCCGGCCATTCCGCGCCGGTAGAGGCCACTGTCGGAGTGGCGGGAGCCAAGGCCAAGGCGGCGGCCAACCTCGGCGTGGAGCGAGTTCGCGACGCCATCGGCATTCGACTGGGCCTGCGGGACGGGGACGAGGCTGCCGAAGTCCTGGCTCAGGACCTCGCCGCCGCCTTGAACGGGCGCAGTCGCTAAGCCCGGCTCCCGAGAGGTTCATGCACCTGCCGCCGGCAGGGCTCACGTTTCGTCGAGGTAGTCCCTGAGCAGGTGGGCGGAGTCGGGCCGGCGCAGCTTGGCCAGGGTCTTGGCTTCGATCTGGCGGATCCGCTCCCGGGTGACACCGAACGCCTGACCCACCTCTTCGAGGGTGCGGACCTTCCCATCGTCGAGCCCGAAGCGGAGCCGCACCACATCCTGCTCCCTCGGCGCCAGGTTGCCGAGAGCTTCCCGCACCGCTGCGTCGAGCATGATCCTCTCGGCAGCATCGTCGGGAACCACCGCGCCGCGATCCTCGATCAGGTCGGACAGGTTGAAGTCGTCCTCGTCCCCCATGGGCTGCTCGAGGGAGATGGTGTCCTGGTTGATCCGCTGGATCTCTCGCACCCGTTCGATGGTGAACTCGACGCGCTGGGCCACCTCTTCGGCCCTCGGCTCCCGCCCCAACTCTTGGAGGAGCTGGCGCTGAGCCCACACCACCTTGTTGATGGTCTCGACCATGTGCACGGGAATGCGGATGGTACGGGCCTGATCGGCGATGGCACGAGAGATGGCCTGACGAATCCACCAGGTGGCATAGGTCGAGAACTTGAACCCCTTCGTGTGATCGAACTTCTCGACAGCTCGCATCAACCCGAGGTTGCCCTCCTGGATCAAGTCGAGGAATGCCAGCCCCCGGTTTCGGTAGCGCTTGGCGATGGACACCACCAACCGCAGGTTGGCCTCGATGAGCGCTTCCTTCGCCGCCTGTCCCCGACGGACCAGTCTCGTGTCGGCCGCACGGGATGAGGTGGTTCCACCATCCGGGTGCTCCTCATCGTCACGCGCCAACCGATCAGCCGCATCGATCCCGTCCAGGATCCTCTGGGCCAACTCGACCTCGAGTGCTGCATCGAGGAGCCGGACCTTCCCGATCTCTTTCAGGTAGGTGTGAACGGGATCGGCGCCCGGCCCGGAGAACCGATCACTGTTGGCGTACCCGGCGCTGGCCTGGGACGACTTGGCCGACGACTCGGTCGTTCGTGACGGCTTGCTGGTACGGCTCCGTGGCGTCTTCTTCGGCGAGCGCGGCGCCTTCTTCGGGCGGGCCGAGGTGGGAACCGGCGTCTTAGACAGCTCGGGTTCCGTGATCGGCAGCACCGACGACGGGGCCTCCACGATCGGGGGCGTGCTGTCGTCGAGTACAGCAGCGTTCAGCCCATCGACGTCGAGTGCAGCAGCGTCGAGCACTACGCCATCGAGGGCGTCGGTCACGAGCGGGACGCTGTCAAGCGCCTCGGTGGTAGACGGAACTTCAGCGAGCCCCACGGTGTCGTCGATGAACTCGATGCCTTCCGATCGAACCCGGGACACCACGTCGACGATGAGCTCATGGCTCAACTCGACCGACCGCAACACGGTCATGAGATCGTCTTGTCCGAGATAGCCCTGCGAGCGACCCAGCCGGAGGAGGATGTCGAACTCCTCGGCGGACAGCACTGCTTCCGCGGGCGTGTCCGAACCAGGGGTCACTCCGGTCTCGCCAAGTTCTTCGATCGTGTCGTCCGTCATCACCTGTCCTGACGGCCGAGCACTGCGCCCGGCGATCACGTGCCTCCCCCCGTCAAGCTCATGTTCTCCCTCTCAACCAGCCAGGCTACCAACCGACCCGAGGCTTCACCGACCGCGCCTGTGACCTCCAATTGGTCCAATTGGTCGATCATCGGACGAATTCGGACCGCCTCTACCCCTGCCTCTGTCGAAGTCCGGGCTTCCCGTACTAGAACAGCCAGCTCACGGCGGGCTGCTTCCCTGACCAGCTGGGTGAGGACATCGTCCGGCTCTCCGACCGGCTCTTCGACGACCAGGCGAAGCAGCAGATCCCTAACCTCGGGCTGCGCCTGATCAATGGCCACGTGGAGATCGTCGGCCTCCATCAGGACCAGCAGTGCCTTCCGCTGCAGCTCGTCGGTGAACAACACAGGCTCGAGCCGGTGGGCGACCTCCTCGGGTCGATGGATGGCCAGGCGGAGCGCCATGAGCCCGGGCCGGAAGGGCTCGGTCGCCCGACGAGCCGAGGTCCCATCGTGGCCTCTCGCCGATGTCCCACCGTCGCCCGTGCGACCGTCGTCCCACCCGGCCTCGTCCGGATCCCGGACCCACTGGTCGGCGTCATCGGCGTCCGGTCCGTTCGAACGGTGCCGATCGGAGTTTGATCGACCCTGGCTCCCGCCGCGGACCCCGCGCTTGGTCGCCGACAGCTTCGGTCCTTCACGGAGCAGGTGCTCGAGTCGTTCCCGCAACGAGGCCGGTTCCAGCTGGCATCGGGTGGCGATCTGCACGACATACGGGTCCCGGACGAAGTTGTCGGGATGCTCCGCTACCACCGACAGTGCGGCGTCCGCTGCCTTGGCGCGTCCCTCGGCGGTGGAGAGGTCGGCTGCCGAGAGGACCCGCTCCAACCGGAACTGGAGAAAAGGCTTGGCCCCTTCGATGGCAGCCCGGAGCACATCGGGATCGGTTCGGGCCAGCTCACCCGGATCTTGACCGGGCGGGAGGTCGGCCACAGCCACGTCCACCTCGTGCCGCCGTTCCCACTCGTAGAAACGTCCGGCGGCAGCCTGGCCCGCACCGTCGGCGTCGAAGGCCAAGACGATCCGCTTGGCGAAGTTCCGCAGCAGCAGGAAGTGCTCGTCGGCCAGCGCCGTCCCGCACGTGGCCACCGCCCGCTCCACGCCAACTTCGAAGAACCCGATGACGTCGGTGTAGCCCTCGCACACCACCACCTCGCCGGTCTTGATGACGTCGTTCTTCGCCCAGTTGAGGCCGTAGAGCACTTTGCGCTTCGAGTAGACGGCCGACTCTTGCGAGTTCTTGTACTTCGCCGGGTCGCTGCTTCCGGGCAGCACCCGGCCTCCGAGAGCCACCGGATGACCCGAAGGGTTGCAGATGGGGAACAGCACCCGGCCACGAAACGCGTCCTGGAGCCGGCCCCGGCGGTTGACGAACCCGAGCCCGGCACCGACGGCAACGTCCTCGGGAAGCTCGAGCGCGCTGCAGAGGGCGTCCCAGTCGTCCGGAGCCCACCCCAACCGGAACCGTCTGGCCACCGAGCCGTCGTAGCCGCGGGACCTCAGATAGTCCCGAGCCTGCCCGGCGTCCGCACCGGTGAGAAGGCGTTGGTGATACCACTCGGTCGCCTGCTCCATAGCGTCGAGGAACACTTTGCGTCGCTGGCTGTCTCGTCCGGCATTGGCGTCCTCGTGGATGACAATTCCTGCTTTGTCGGCCAGTCCCCGCACCGCGTCGACGAAGTCGAGGTGGTCGATGGCCCGCACGAAGCTGATCGCGTCCCCCTTCGCCTGGCACCCGAAGCAGTAGTAGAAACCCTCCTCGGCGTTGACGCTGAACGACGGGGTCTTCTCGCCGTGGAAGGGGCACAGACCGACCCAGCGCCTACCGACGCGCTTCAGGGCGGCGTGCTCACCGATAAGCGCGACGATGTCGGTCGCTGCTCGGACCCGAGCGATGTCCTCGTCGGGAATGCCCATAGCCGTTGACGGTACCGCGAAGCAGCCTCGATCAGACCATCGACAGCTTCTACCGGCTCTACCAGGTTACTTCTTGGCTCGGGATGCCTTCTTGGCCGGCTGCTTTGCTGGTTGATCGGCTGGCCGCTTTGATGGCTGCTTCGTCGGTTGGTCGGCTGGTTGGTCGGCCAGGACCGCCTGTGCCGCCGCCAACCTGGCGATGGGCACCCGGAACGGCGAGCAGCTCACATAGTCCAAGCCGGCCTGGGCGAAGGTGGCGATGGACTCGGGATCGCCACCGTGCTCGCCACACACGCCGATCTTCAGCGACGGTCGGGTGGACCGCCCCCGCTCCACGCCCAACCGGACCAGCTCGCCGACCCCGTCCGGGTCGACCACCTCGAACGGATTGCGCTTCAGCAACCCCTCCTCGAGGTAGCTCGACATCATCCGGCCTTCGACGTCGTCACGACTGAAGCCGTAGGTCATCTGGGTGAGGTCGTTGGTCCCGAACGAGAAGAAGTCGGCTTCCTCGGCGATCTCCGCTGCTCGCAGCGCGGCTCGAGGTGTCTCGATCATGGTGCCGATGGTGACATCGAGAGCCCCGGCGGTGGCAGCCCGGCGGGGGGCTGCTGCCTTCTTCCCTCCGGTCTTTCTCCCGGTGGTGGAGCCGGAGTCGGAGTCGGCCGCAGCCAACGCCTCGCTCACCGCTCCCTCCACCCACGAACGGGCCAGGGCCAGCTCTTCCCGGGTCACGGTGAGGGGGATCATGATCTCCACGATCGGGTGGCCGCCGACGCCGACCCGCTCCAGGGCGGCCTCCATGAGAGCCCGCACCTGCATGGCGTAGAGCCCAGGCTTGATCACGCCCAGCCGCACGCCGCGGGTGCCCAACATCGGGTTGAACTCGTGCCACGTCTTGGCTGCGTCGTAGAGACGGCTTTCCTCTTCGGTCAAGCCGACCGTCGCTTCCTTGATGGCCAGCTCTTGCGTATCGGGAAGGAACTCGTGGAGGGGAGGATCGAGAAGGCGAATGGTCACCGGCAGTCCGTCCATGGCTTCGAGGATCTCCTCGAAGTCCGCCTTCTGGACGATACGGAGCTCTTCGAGAGCCGACTCCTCCTCGGCCTCCGTCGAGGCCAGGATCATCCGCCGCACGACGGGGAGGCGGTCCTCGCCCAGGAACATGTGCTCGGTACGGCACAGCCCGATGCCTTCGGCTCCGTGATTGCGGGCGTTGGTGGCGTCAGGACCGTTGTCGGCGTTGGCGCGGACACCGAGGTGCCCAGCGCGAACCTTGTCGGCCCACTGGAGAACAGTCTCGAACTCCGGCGGCGTCTCGCCCTGGCTGAGCGGGACCATCCCGAGCACCACGGTGCCGTCGGTCCCGTTGACCGAGATCCAATCGCCCTCGTTCACCACGATGCTGCCGACGCTGAACGTGCTGCCCGAGATGCGCACCGCTTCGGCGCCGACCACCGCCGGCTTACCCCAACCTCGGGCAACGACAGCGGCGTGGCTGACCAGACCGCCGCGGGCGGTGAGGATGCCCTCGGCTGCCAACATTCCGTGCACGTCCTCGGGCGAAGTCTCACTACGAACCAGGACGACCCGCTCGCCGCGCTCGGCTGCCGCCTGGGCATCGTCGGCAGTGAGGTAGACGCGGCCGACCGCAGCACCGGGGGATGCGCCCAGACCCTTGGTCAGCACTGTGTAGCCCGATCCCGAGAACTGAGGGTGGAGCACTTGGTCCAGATGCTCACCGGTCACACGGCCGATGGCCTCTTCCCGGGTCAGCTTGATCTTCGGCTCCTTGGTCATGTCCACCGCCATCTTCAAGGCGGCTTGGCCGGTGCGCTTACCCACACGGGTCTGGAGCATCCAGAGCTTGCCCTGCTCGATGGTGAACTCGGTATCGCACATGTCCCGGTAGTGGCCCTCGAGGCGGTCGAAGATGGCCAGCAACTCCCTGTGGATGGCGGGGAACTGGCGCTTCAGCGCCGATAGCGGCTCGGTGTTGCGGATACCGGCCACCACGTCCTCACCCTGGGCGTTGATCAGGTAGTCGCCGTACTCGCCCTTGGCGCCGGTAGCCGGATCTCGGGTGAACCCGACCCCGGTTCCCGACTGATCGTCCCGGTTCCCAAACACCATGGCCTGCACGTTGACCGCCGTGCCCAGCTCGTGGGGGATCCGTTCGCGCACGCGGTAGGCGATGGCCCGGGGGCCGTTCCACGACTCGAAGACGGCCTCGATGGCCCCTTTGAGCTGGTCGTTCGGGTCCTGGGGGAAGGGCTTTCCCGTGTGGCGCTCCACGATCTGCTGGTAGGCGTCGACCAGGTAGCGCAAGAGTTGAGTGGGGATACCGGCGTCGGACTCGGTGTTGGCCAGCTCCTTCGCTGCGTCCAACAGGGAGTCGAACTCCTCACCGGGGATGCCCAGCACGATTCGCCCGTACATGGCCACGAACCGCCGGTAGGAGTCGAAAGCGAAGCGCTCGTCATCGGTCTGCTTGGCCAGCCCGATGACCGACTCGTCGTTGAGGCCCAGGTTGAGAACGGTGTCCATCATCCCCGGCATCGAGAACTTGGCTCCGGAACGGACCGAGACCAGCAGCGGGTCGACCGGATCGCCGATCCGCTTGCCCATCTTCTTCTCCAGCCGTCGCCGAGCCGTAGCCACTTCGGCAGTGAGCCCGTCCGGCCAGCCGCCGTCCATGGTGGCACGACACGCATCGGTGGAGATGGTGAAGCCGGGTGGGACGGGAAGCTCCAGTACCGACGTCATCTCGGCCAGGTTGGCGCCCTTACCACCGAGGAGGTCCTTCATCTCCATCGGGGGCTTACGGTGCTTGTGGTCGAAGTCGTAGACGAACGGCATCGGATCGGCTCTCCTGCAGGTGGCTGGGGTGATTTCGCGCACGACACACGAGCCACTCATGGTACCCAACGCAGTCCCCGGCCCCGAACCTCCGGCTCCTACGGGTTGGCCACTATCGACTGCTCCACTGTCCGGCTGGCACTCGGCTGGCACCAGGCAGGCTGTCCGGCTGGCACTCGGCTGGCCGTTCAGCCGGCCACCCGGCCAGGTTCAGGCGTCGTCCATCCGGCGGCGCAACTCCGCCACCAGGCCGTCGACGGGGATCCGCTCTTGGGTGGTGGTGTCCCGGTCCCGCACGGTCACCGCACCGTCCTCGAGCGAGTCGAAGTCGACGGTGACGCACCACGGGGTGCCCACCTCGTCCTGACGGCGGTAGCGCTTGCCGATCGACTGGGTCGCGTCGTAGTCGCACATGAAGTGGGGCTGTAACGCAGCCAACACCTGGTTGACCACGGGCTCGAGCGTGTCCTTCTTGGACAGGGGCAGGACAGCGACCTGGTAGGGCGCCAACCGGGGATGCAGTCGGAGGACCGACCTGGCCTCGCCACCGACCTCGTCCTCGTCGTAGGCGGCCAGCAGGAAGGCCATCATGGTCCGGGTGGCTCCGGCGGCCGGTTCGATCACGTACGGCACGTACCGCTCGTTGGTGGTGGGATCGAAGTAGTCGAGCCGCTCCCCCGAAGCGGCGGCGTGCGCCTTCAGGTCGAAGTCGGTCCGGTTGGCGATGCCCTCGAGCTCATCCCAGCCCCATGGGAACAGGAACTCCACGTCAGCGGTGGCCACTGAGTAGTGGGAGAGCTCGTCGGCGTCGTGATGGCGGAGCCGGAGCTGTGCCTGCGGGATGCCCAGATCGAGATACCAGCGGTACCGCTCGTCCAGCCAGTACTCGAACCACTGCGGCGCGTCGGCCGGTGGCACGAAGAACTCCATCTCCATCTGCTCGAACTCACGGGTCCGGAACACGAAGTTCTGGGGCGTGATCTCGTTCCGGAAGGACTTGCCCACCTGGGCGATCCCGAACGGCGGCTTCTTCCTGGTGGTCTGGAGCACGTTCATGAAGTTGACGAACATCCCCTGGGCCGTCTCGGGCCGCAGGTAGGCCACGGCGCCCTCGTTCTCCACCGGGCCGGCGTGGGTCTTGAACATGAGGTTGAAGGCGCGGGCCTCGGTGAACTCCGTCGACCCGCACGCCGGGCACACCCCGTCGATCTTGTCGGCTCGCCACCGTTGGTGGCAGTTCCGGCAGTCGACCAGCGGATCGGTGAAGTTGGCCAGATGGCCGGAGGCTTCCCACACTGCCGGAGGCGACAAGACGGAGGCATCCAGGCCAACGGTGTCGGTGCGGCGCTGCACCATAGCTTCCCACCAGGCGTTCTTCACGTTACGCAGCAGGTTGACCCCGAGCGGCCCGTAGTCGTAGGTGGAGCGGAAGCCTCCGTAGATCTCCGCCGACTGGAAGATGAAGCCGCGGCGCTTGCACAGACCCACGACTCTTTCCATCAGATCGGACGGGCGATCGGATGGTCGATCGGGCGCGTCGCTGCTCGTTTCCTCCTTCGGCATGCGAGCATGGTACTAAGGCTCAGCGGAGAGGGATCCCGGGCTCGCCGTCACCGGCCTGGTGCATCCACCACCAGACGCTCCGTCACGGCATTGGCCAACAGTCGCCCCCGCACCGTCAGCACCGCCCGACCCGCCTGCCGGGTCACCAGATCATCGGAGCTCGGGATCGTGCGGCACGGTGTCAGCCGGGACACCCGACCGGGTGCGCAACGACAGGGCCAGTGCCTCGAAGGTGCGCTGCTCAGACGTGAGTACCTCCTCGCCGGCCACTGGCGAACGACCGGCGGCGACCTCCCGCACGTAGCGGTCGGGGGTGCGCACGTTCCACCACCGACGCCCGTCCAGATGGGAGTGGGCAGCAGAGCCGATACCTCGGTAGTCGCCCTGGTCCCAGTAGAGACGGTTGTGCCGGCACTCGTGACCGGGGAGGGCCCAGTTGGAGATCTCCTCCCACCGGTAGCCGGCTGCCGTCAGGAGCTCGTCGGCCCGCTCGTACCGGCCGGCCTGGACGTCGTCGTCCGGGTGCCGGTCCGTGTCGGCAGCCAGCGGCGTCCCCGGCTCCACGGTGAGGGCGTAGGCACTGACGTGCGGTGGAGGAGAGGGAAGGGCCAGCAGGTCGGTGAGGCTCTGCTCCCAGTTGGCGTCGGTCTCCCCGGCGCCACCCATGATCAGGTCCATGTTCCACGACTCGAACCCGGCGCCGACCACCGCGTGGGCCGCGTCGGTCACTGCGCCGGGGGTGTGGCGCCGCCCGAGCCCGGTGAGCACGTGGGGCGACGTCGACTGCACCCCGAGCGAGATCCTGCTCACCCCGGCGCTCCGGTAACAGGCGAACCGCTCCGGGGTGGCGTCTTCGGGATTGCACTCCACCGTCACCTCGGCCTCCGGCACCACCGGGATGGCGGCCAGGATGTCGCACAACAGGTCTGGAGGAAGGCGCGATGGCGTCCCACCACCGAAGAAGACCGACGTTGCAGGCGGCATCCCCTCGTCGACGGCCGTCCGGATCTCGGTGACGCAAGCGGAGGCGTACGCCTCCATCAGATGGTCCCGGTCGGTGTAGGTGGCGAACGCGCAGTAGTCGCACCGGGACCGGCAGAACGGAATATGGACGTACACCCCGAACGGGCGAGGAGGATCGCCGGTCGCCGCCGTGCTCACGACAGCGGCCCGGACCGGACGGCACGCAGCCGCCGGTCGAGGTGCGCCTCCATCGCCTCGGTAGCCAACGAGGTCACCTCGTCGGTGACCGGCGAGCGGGGCTCGGCCAACACTCCGGTCAACCCTCCCCCCAGCGTCCGCCGCAACAGAGCAAGCCCGGCGGCGGAGATCGGGCGCCCCCGCCGACACGCCCGGCACAGCACCCCGCCTTCAACGAGATCGAACGCCACCAGCTCGGTGCTGTCTTCCTCGCCACACGACACGCAGACATCGAGCATGGGGGCCGAGCCCTCCAGAGCCAGCACCTTTAAGAAGAAGGCCGGCACCACCATGACCGTGTCGGCGTCGTCGAGCACGCGCAGGGCACCCACCAGCATGTCGTAGAGGGCGGGGTTGGCGTGGCGCTCCTGGCCCACCTGGTCCACCACTTCGAGCATGGAGAGCGCCGCCGACGTCCGATCGAGGTCCTCCCGGATGGTGCGGAAGGTGTCGATGACCTCGGCCTGGTTGACGATGTCGAGGTCACTCCGGCCCTGCCAACCCAGGAGGGCGACGTGGCTGAGGGGCTCCAGTCGGGCACCGAACTTAGAGCTGGTACGGCGCACGCCCTTGGCTACGGCCCGCACCTTGCCGTGCTCCTCGGTCATCAGCGTCACGATCCGGTCCGCCTCGCCCAGCCGGATGGTCCGCAGCACCACCCCCTGGTCCCGGAAGAGGGTCATGCCCGCTCGCCGTCCTCCCCACTGGCGCCGTCCTGCCTGTTGCCACCGTCCTGCCTGTTGCCACCGTCCTGCTCACGGAGGATGCCGCCGTTCGGGCCCGAGGACGACAGGGGTGCCGGACGAGCGGTGCCGGCCGTATCGGCGCCCGGTCGTGGACCCGACGTCCGGCCGTGGCTCCGCCCTCCCAGCATGTTCCCCGCTCCGATCAGCAGCACCAGGATCGGCACGGTCACCAGCAAGGGCACGATGGTGGTGAAGCCGGCCGCGGCCATGACCAGCCCGGCGATGTACAGCAGCCCGAGACCGACAGCGGCGACCTTGATCACGGCCGAGCCTGCCAGCGCACAGGAACGGGGATCACGTCACGCCGCCGTACCGGCGCTGCCGCTGCTGGTACTCGCGGACGGCGTCGAAGAGATGCTCCCGGCGGAAGTCGGGCCACAGGACAGGAGGGAACACCAGCTCGCTGTAGGCCAGCTGCCACAGCAGGAAGTTGGAGATCCGGTACTCGCCGGAGGTCCGGATGACCAGATCGGGATCGGGTTGGTCGGGATAGTAGAGACGGGCATGGATGGCCTTCTCGCTGACCTTACCTGCCGACACCCCGTCCTCCACCAGAGCACGGACGGCGTCGACGATCTCGGCTCGACCGCCGTAGTTGAACGCCATGGTGAGCGTCATCCGCCGGTTCTTCTCGGTCAGGGCCACCGACTCGTCCATGCGGCGCAGCACCCGCTTGGGGACCCGCCAGTCCCTTCTGCCGGCGAACCGGATGCGCACGCCCTTGTCGTGCAGCTCGTCACGACGACGCATCAGCAAGCCCTCGTTGAACCCCATCAGGTAGCGAACCTCGTCGGCGGGTCGGCGCCAGTTCTCGGTAGAGAAGGCGTACATGGTCAACCAGGGAATACCGAGCTCCAGTGCGCCCTCGACGGCGTCGAGCAACGCCGCCTCACCGGCAGCGTGGCCTTCGGTCCGGGGTAGGCCCCGGCGGCTGGCCCACCGGCCGTTCCCGTCCATGACGCACCCCACGTGGGTGGGGATGGGACCGCCGGCCACGTCGGCGGCGACCAAGGGGCGTTCGACTGGGTCGCCTGAGCCAGCTGAGCCGGCTGGGTCGGCCGAGCTGCCTGAGTCGCCAGAGCCCTCTGAGCCGCCGATGCTGTCTCGATCCTCCGTTTGCACGATGCGAACCTATCCCGACAGCGCAGGTACGCGGTTCTGCGTGCCTGTACGAGCTGGTGATGCTGCATACGACCCAACCCACACCAACGCTGGTCGAAGCCCCTTCGACCGAGTTCGGGACCGTCCCCACGTTGAGCCGGACGGTCCGGGGGCACTAGACCCTCATCATGTCCCCACTCGAAGCGCTGGCGATCTTCGCCGTGGGTCTGGCCGCCGGAACTATCAACGTCATCGTGGGATCGGGCTCCCTGATCACCTTCCCCACCCTGCTGGCCTTCGGCTTTCCCCCGGTGCTGGCCAACGTGTCCAACACCATCGGCCTGGTGCCCGGCTCCGTCAGCGGTGCCATCGCCTACCGGCGGGAGCTCACCGGGCAGCGCTCACGGCTGATCACCCTGGGTGCGGCATCGATGACCGGCGGCATCGCCGGCGGGGTGCTCCTCCTCGCCCTTCCCGGAAGCGTCTTCCGGGATGTGGTGCCGGTCCTCATCCTGATCGCCTGCGCCCTCATGGCTGCTCAGCCCATGCTCACTCGCCGACTGGCCGATCGGGGTGAGCGACCCTCCCACGGCGGCGCCGCGCTCTTCCTCACCGTGTTCGCCACCGGGGTCTACGGCGGCTACTTCGGTGCCGCCCAAGGGGTCATCCTCATCGCCTTGCTCGCCATCTTCATCGACGACGACCTCCAACGGCTCAACGGTACGAAGAACGTCCTGGCCTTAGTGGTGAACCTGGTCGCCGGGGTGCTGTTCATCGTGTTCAGCCACGTGTCGTGGTCGGTGGTCGGCCTGATCGCTGGCGGCTCGATCATCGGTGGCCAGCTCGGGGGAACGGTCGGTCGGCGGTTGCGTCCACAGATCCTCCGCGCCGTGATCGTGGTGGTGGGCGTGAGTGTGGCCATCACGCTGTTCGTTACTGGCTTCTAGCACGTGCCGTGTCCAGCAACGTCTGCCCCCGCCACGACGGCCAGCTTCGCCCCTAGCGGTGTCCTCGTCCTCGACGTAGCCCCAGCTACACCTGCGTCCTCGTCCTTGCCGGTGACGAACCATGACTCGCCGTGAACAGAGCGAACGTCACCGGACACGGCACTGGCGAGCCCGACACGCCCGATAGGGTCACGGAGATGACGGACCAGGTGACCACCGAACAGGTCAAGACGGTGCTCACCCAAGTCACCGCTGCCCTCCCCGGAGGTGGTGAGGATCGTCCCGGACAGGCCGAGATGGCACTGGCGGTCGGTCGAGCCATCGCCGACCGGCGGCACCTGGTCGTCCAAGCCGGGACGGGTACGGGCAAGTCCCTTGCCTACCTGGTCCCCTCGGTGCTGGCCGGTGAGAAGGTGGTGGTGGCCACCGCCACGAAGGCCCTGCAAGACCAGCTGGCCACCAAGGACCTCCCGCTCGTGGCCGCGCTCACCGAAGGAGCGTTCACCTTCGCCGTGCTCAAGGGGCGGAGCAACTACCTGTGCAAGCAGCGAGCCTCCGAAGTGGGTGGGGCGGGTGACAAGACCGGCCAACTGGCCCTGGGACCCGACGGGGACACCACTTCCACCAGCTCCTCTGGATCTTCTGGTGCCGAGCTCAAAGACAGCGGTTCTGGGGACGACGATCCCGGACGGCTCGGCAACCAGGTCCGCCGCCTGCTGGCGTGGGCCGGTGACTCGAGCACCGGAGATCGGGCCGAGCTCGACTTCGAGCCCACCCCCCGCGCCTGGGCGATGGTCTCCACCACCGCCCGAGAGTGCCCCGGTGCGTTCCGCTGTCCGTCGGGACGGGACTGCTTCGCCGAAGATGCCCGTGCACGCGCCGCCGAAGCCGATGTCGTGGTGGTGAACACCCACCTCTACGGCGCCCACCTGGCCAGCGGCGGCAGCGTGCTCCCTCCTCACGACGTCGTGGTGTTCGACGAGGTTCACGAGGTCGAAGAGGTGATGACCGACAGCCTGGGCATCGAGATCGGACCGGGACGGTTCCGGGCGTTGGCAGCATCGGCACGCGGTCTGGTAGACGAAGAGCTCGCCGGCGCCGTCGATGCAGTGGCCGAGGTGGGTGACGTGCTCCAACGGGTGCTGGCGCCACTGGCCGGTACCCGGATCGCACAGGGGCAGTTCGCCGGGATTCCGACCGGAGATGCGTCGGTTGGCGAGGGTGGTCTGGAGGAGCACACCGGTCCGGAGGACCGCTCAGAGGAGCCTGGGGTTGCAGAGGTACACGAGGAACACGAGGTCCAAGAGGAGCAGATGGGACTCGAGCTCGGCCTGGCACCACTCCCTTCTGCACCGCCACCTCGTGTGTCGCCTCCCCGTGTATCGCCCTCTCGTGTACTGCCCCCTCCTGCGTCGCTCCCTGAGATGCCGTCCCCCCGTGTTGCCGTGGAGCTGGCCACAGGCCGGGTGTCCCGGTTGATCGCCGGACTGCGCCGGGCCGAGCGAGATGCGGGGGACGACGAGCCCACCGCTACCCGCTCCCGGCGTGACCGGACCCTGCTGGCGGCAGGGCACCTCAGCGACGACCTGGCCAAGGTGGCCGCGCTCACGAGCGACCAGGTGGCGTGGGTGGATGGGGAGTCACGGTCACCCACGCTCCGGGTGTCCCCCATCGAGGTCGGTCCACTGCTGGCTGAGGTTCTGTGGGAGGAGGTCTCCGCCGTCATGACCTCGGCGACGGTGCCGCTCCAGGTCGTTGAACGGCTCGGGCTTCCTCCTCACCGCACCGACGAGCTCGATGTCGGAAGCCCCTTCGACTACGCCACCCACGCCATGCTCTACGTGGCTCGCTCCCTGCCGGACCGCCGGCGACCCGAGTCAGAGCCGGCGCTCCACGACGAGCTCGAGGCACTGATGACCGCGGCGGGCGGGCGCACCCTGGCCCTGTTCACCAGCTGGCGGGCCATGTCGGCAGCGGTGGAGGCACTGCGGGACCGAGTGCCGTTCCCGATCCTGGCCCAGTCCGACCTCCCCAAGCCCGCCCTGATCGAGGCCTTCAGCTCGGACGAGGCCACCTGTCTGTTCGCCACCCTCGGGTTCTGGCAGGGAGTCGACGTGCCCGGACCCTCCCTCAGTGTGGTGACCATCGACCGTATCCCGTTCCCCCGGCCGAACGACCCCGTGATGCAGGCACGCCGGGACCGGGCCGGCGCCGGGGCCTTTAAAGCGGTGGACCTCCCCAGAGCGGGGACCCTCCTGGCCCAGGGGGCGGGACGGCTCATCCGATCGGCCGACGACCGTGGCGTGGTGGCCGTGCTCGACAGCCGGTTGGCGTCGGCCGGCTACCGGGGAGCGTTGCTGGCCCGGATCCCTCCCATGCGTCGGACCATCGACCGGCGACTGGTCGAGGAGTTCTTACAGGAGCTCTTACAGCCCTAAGCGGTCGAGGGCGTCTTCCCGCTGCTGCCACCGCTTCTCCACCCGCACGAACAGCTCCACGTACGCTCCCGGCTCCAGCTGCTCCCGCACCGCTGTCCCCACCGCTTTCAGCGTGGACCCTCCCTTGCCGATGACGATGCCCTTCTGGGAGTCACGCTCGACCAGGATCTCGCAACGGACCCGGGGCCACTCCCACTCGGTGACACGACAGGCGATGCTGTGGGGTAGCTCGTCGTCGACCCGGAGGAGTAGTTGCTCACGAACCAGGTCGGCAACCCAGAACGCCTCGGCCACATCGGTGACCATCCCCTCCGGGTAGTAGCGGGGGCCCTCGGGGAGGCGGGCGAGCACGGCATCCACCAACGCATCCAGCCCGTCGCCGGTCATGGCCGAGACGGGGAAGTACTCGACCGGGATCGGTGCTGCGCCATTGATGGACGTGTCGCCATCTCCCCTGGCGCCGTCGGCGGTTGAATCTTCCTTGGCGCCACCAGCGGCCGTGCCTTCCTTGGGGTCGTCGGCGGCCGTGCCTCCCTTGGCGCCACCAGCGGCCGTGCCTCTCCTGGCACCCTCAGAGGCCGCGTCTCCCTTGGCGTCGCCGCCAGCACCCTCGGCAGCCAAGGCTTCGCCCACCTCGGCCACAGCAGCCAGGTGGGTCAGTATCCCGTTGTCGTCGACTCGATCGATCTTGTTCACGACCACCAGTAGCGCCGGCTTGGCGACCTCTACGCTGTCCTCCGCCGGCTCGGTGGTCTCGGTCCCATCTCGACTCGACACCTCCGCCTCCAGGGCAGCGCGCGCACCTGGGACCTGACTCGTCTCATCCCCTGGGCCAAGACCATACGGTCTCCCGGCCCAATGGCCCCGGTAGCGTCCACCATGGCGATGACCACATCGACATCGTCGAGGGAGGAAGTGGCGGTCTCGTTGAGCCGCTCGCCCAGGGCTGTGCGGGGCCGGTGCAGCCCCGGCGTGTCCACGAACACCACTTGAGCGTCCTCACGGTTCAGCACCCCGCGCACCTGGGCCCGTGTCGTGTTGGGCCGAGGCGAGGTGATGGTCACCTTCGTGCCCACGATCCGGTTGACCAACGTGGACTTCCCAACGTTGGGCCTGCCCACCACGGCGGCGAAGCCGGAGCGGAACGTCACGGTCGCTCTACCCTCTCCCCTTTGTCCTCCCTCGTCCGCGCCACCATTCCCGCCCGTTCCCCTCTCAACCACCGTTCCCGCCCTCTCTCGCTCAACCATCGACGACCGCCGACTGCCTGGGCACAGGCACGATACGGACTCGTTCGATCCGGCGATTCTCGACCCGCTCGGCCACGAGCCGGAGCCCGTTGGTCTCGACGCTCTCCCCCTTCGTGGGGATATGGCCCAGCAAGTCGAACATCAAGCCGCCGACGGTGTCCCACGCACCCAGGGGCAGATCGGCGCTCAGCAGCTCGTTCACGTCGGACACGCCCATCCGGCCGCTCACCCTGAGCTCCCCTGGGCCCAATCGCTCCACCGGCGGCTCCTCGACGTCGAACTCGTCGACGATCTCCCCCACCAGCTCCTCGATCAGATCCTCGAGCGTCACCAACCCCGCCGTCCCGCCGTACTCGTCGACCACGATGGCCAGGTGGTACTTCTCGGCTTGCATCTCCCGCATCATGGCGGAGACCCGTTTGGTCTCGGGCACGAACCGGGGCGCCCGCACGTGCTCCCGGACCGACGTCGAGCCGTTACTTGACTGGACCGCCCTGATCAGGTCTTTGGCGTAGGCCACGCCGATCACATCGTCACCGTTGTGGTCGACCACGGGTATCCGACTGAACCCAACAGCCAGAGCCCGTTCGAGGGCGGTCTCCACCACGGCCGTCGTCTCGATGGTGACCATGTCGGGACGGGGGACCATGACCTCACGCACCACGGTGTCACCGAACTCGATGATGGAGTGGATGAGCGCCCGCTCCTCGGTCTCGATGACGTCCCCCTCCACGGCGACGTCGGCCATGGCCAGGAGCTCCGACTCGGTCACATCGGATCCGGTCGACTGTCCTTGCTCGCCGATGATGAGGTTGGCCAGGCTGATCAGGCCGCCCGAGATGATCCGGATGGGCCAGAACCGCACCATCGCCGATACCAACGGAGCGCTGAACAACGCTGCCCGCTCCGGATGGTGCACCGCCCAGTTTTTGGGGACGGCCTCACCCAGAATGAAGATGACGATGATCTCGAACACGATCGCCGACGCCACGCCCCAGGCCCCGAACCAATCCGCCGCCACGATGCCCACCAGCGTGGCCACCACCAGCTGGCAGATCAGCACCAGGAGCAGCACCGGGTTGAGAAACTCCTGCGGGTGGTCGGTGAGCCCGACCAGCACCTTGGCCCCGTGACGACCCTCGTCCATCAGCGCCATGGCCTTCGCCTTGCTCATCCTCACCAAGCTGGTCTCGGCCAGCGCCAGGACGGCCGAGGCGGCCAACAGGACGACCACCACAGCCAGCAGGATCACATCCGAGACGGTGAACTTCGACGTGGCCAGCAGGACGTTCACGATGCCGCTCATCACGGTGCCGCTCATCACGGTGCCGAGCGGTAGAAGAGAGCGAGCAGCTGCTGCTCTCGCTGCTCCATCCGCTCCGCCTCCGCCTCGATCTCGTGGTCCATCCCGAGCAGGTGAAGGATGCCGTGGACGACCAGCAGGGCGATCTCGTCGTCGAAGCCGACCTCGTGCTCCACCGCATTGCGGGCAGCCACCGCTGGGCAGATCACCACGTCACCAAGGAGCATGAGATGGCCCAGATCCGGATCGATCGAGCCGGGGCCGGTCCCCCCTTCGTCAGGCGAGCGTCCACTGCGTTCAGCGTCGTCCTCGATGGGAAACGCCAGCACGTCGGTGGGACCCGGGCGACCGAGAAACCGTTCGTTGAGCGAGGCGATGGTCGGCTCGTCGACGAACAGCAACGACACTTCGGTCTCGTGCTTCACCCCCTCGGCAGTGAGCACCGCCCTGGCCAGATCCGACCATCGGTCGACGGCAACGGGATGGTCCGACTGCTCGTCGGCCGCATAGACATCAAGGCTCACCGGTACCGCCCTCGTGAAGCGGCTGGGTGCCATTGGCCGGAGGGGTCGTCACCGGTGCCCCGGTCGCCGTGACCGGTGCTCCTCGCTCGTAGGCAGCCACGATGTCGGCCACGATCCGGTGGCGCACCACGTCACGCTGGCCCAGGTGGACGAATTCCAGTCCCTCGATACCGGTCAGCACCGGCTCCAGGTCGACCAGCCCGGAACGACCGCCGGGGACGTCGATCTGGGTGACGTCGCCGGTCACCACCGCCTTGGAGCCGAAGCCGATCCGGGTAAGGAACATCTTCATCTGCTCGGGGGTGGTGTTCTGGGCCTCGTCCAGGATGATGAAGCTGCCGTTCAAGGTGCGACCTCGCATGAAGGCCAGGGGGGCCACCTCCACCGTCGCCCCGGTCGAGGAGGCGCTGTGCGCCCTCCGGCTCGAGCAGGTCGTACAGGGCGTCGTAGAGGGGCCGGAGGTAGGGGTCGACCTTGGCCATGAGATCACCGGGGAGGAACCCGAGCCGCTCACCGGCCTCGACGGCAGGTCGGGTGAGGATGATCCGGTTGACCTGATGGGCCTGGAGCGCCTGGACGGCAAGCGCAACGGCCAGGTAGGACTTGCCGGTGCCGGCCGGGCCGATGCCGAAGGTCACGATGTTCGTGGCGATGGCGTCGGTGTACTGCTTCTGTCCTGCCGTCTTCGGTCGGACCGACCGGCCCCGTGAGGATCGCAACAGCTCGGAGTGAGGACCTCGGATGGGCGGACATCCTCTTTCACCATGTCGATCGTGCGCCCCACCTGGCTCGGGTCGAGGCCCTGACCGGACTGCAGCAGGAGCACCAGCTCCTCGAAGAGCCGGCCCACCCGCTCGGACTCGTCGCCGTCGATCGAGATCTCGTTGCCACGGACCACGATACGAACGCCGCCGAACGCGTCCTCGATCAGGCGCAGCAGCTCATCACGCTGGCCCAGGAGGCCGGCCATCAGATGGTTGCCGGGGACGAGGATCTTGACCTGGGTAGACGACACGTGTGCTCTGGGCCCGACCCTACCGTGACTCGGGGCCGACCCGCGCACGGCCGACCACCCACGGCGCCCGGCGCCGCTGCTCCCCGGTCAACCGGGAGGCCAGTCCAGCGCCCGACCGCCCAACACGTGGAGATGGAGGCGGGGAACCGAGTTGTTGGCGTCGGCGCCCACGTTGAAGATCAGGCGGTAGCCGCGATCCGGCCCACCGATGCCCTCGGCGTCAGCCACCGCCTTGGCCGCCACGAACAGCTCGGCCACGTCGTCGGCATCGTCGGGGCCGATCTCGGCGGCAGTGGCGATGTGGCGGCGGGCACCACCAGCACGTGGATCGGGGCGAACGGGTTCAGGTCCCGAAAGGCCACCGTGCGTTCGGTGGAGTGGACGATCTCAGCCGGCACGTCTCCGGCCACGATTCCGCAGAACAAGCAGTTCGACACTGTTCAGCCAGGTCCGCCGGTAGCGGTCGACGGCGACTCGGCAGCCGAGTGTCCGCGGCCTTGGACCGTTCGCTGCCCTTCAGGTCCGGATACAGGTGCTCCAGGCTGCCCGGGCGAATCCGACTCGCCTCGATGAACCGCTCCACATCGGTCTCCTGGATACGGATCACACGACCAAACTTGTACGCGACGAGACTTCCCTCATCGATGAACCGGTAGAGGCTCCTCAGCGTGATGCCGAGCCGTTCGGATGCTTCTTTTGTGCTCAGCCATTGAATAGAGTCAGCCATCCTGTCCGTTCTACCTCTTCTTGAGGCTCACACCGGTCACCCGGCACAAGCCCGTCACCCCCTCAATTATTCACCAACAGGCCGAGCTCACCTAGACGAGCGGCCATGGCATCGGGCGTGATTCCGAACAGGCATGCGATGGTCCGGACGTCCTCGGCGCGGATCGTGATCATCCGCCCGTTGAAGTCCTGGCGATGGACCTGGATCATGCTCAGGAACCGGCGAAGCAGGTCACGCTCGGGTCCGCTGACGGTGTGCAGCTTGGTCAGGTCGATGGTGATCTTCTCGGAGACACCAGGGCCCTGAAGCGCCCGCCTGGCCGTAAGCGGCACGGTCTCTTGATCTCCACCGCCAGCACCCCAGCGGGTGGTGGCGTCGTCGTCTGGCGGAAGCAACTGGTCCACCGGAACGTCGTACAGCTTGGCCAACCGTTGCAACCGGGGCACCGAGATGGCCCGCTCCCCCCGCTCGTAAGCACCGAGCACAGACGCTTTGAACTCCTGCTCGGACATGGACTCGACCGCTTGGAGGGAGAACCGCATCTGCTTGCGCATCGTCCGGAGACGCGCCCACGGCCCGTGCATAGGCGATCCGTACTGCATCTCCCTGCCCGTCGTCGTCGTCATCGTCGATCAGACTGCTGCTGATCATTCGTTCGCTCACTGCTGCCATGGTCGCCCTCGCTGACACTCATCGATCTGACATGCCACGGTGAAACGTCGGCTTGTCGGACCTATCACGATCGGGGTCGCTCGCTGCTGCTCGGCGCTGGGGCCTCGCCGTGGCCGGACCTGTTCATCACCAAGCCGGACACGTGCTGTAACGACCACGCTCCATGTAAGTGTTGCTCACTTAGCGTGGTTATGCAAACGCGCTGGCTGGTGGACTGTCCGGTGGGGTGCCCGAGGGGCTGCCTGGCGGGCCACCCAGCGGGGTGACCAGCCGGTAACGGAGGGCACACAGCAGCGTGCCTGCGGCAACAGCCGCTGTCTCCGATCGGAGGATGGTCGGCCCCAAGTCGACCGTGGTGACACCGTTCCGCAGCTCGGTTTGGTCCCAACCACCCTCGGGACCGATCGCCACCACCGGCCGGGCCAGATCGGGAGGGTCACCACCAGGACTGGCAAGGGCGGGCACGATACCGGTCAGTAACTCCAGATCGGGAAGTGAGGAGACGGCCGTCACCTCCGGCAGCCAAGCCCGCCGGCATTGGGCGGCCGCCTCCCGTGCCACCCGTCGCAGCCGCTCCACCGAGCTCTCGCCACGTTCACCTTCCCAGCGAACTACCGACCGCACGGTGAGGATCGGCACGATCCGGTCCACCCCCAACTCGGTCAACTTCTGGACCACCCACTCGGGTCGATCCCCCTTGACCGGAGCGAATGCCACCGTCAACGCCGGCCGAGGGGCCACTGCCACTTCGACCGGCCCGACTGGTTCGAGGAAGGCGCTCTGTCGACCGCTCCGAGCACCACGAGCACCGGGCGCTCCCTGGTCGACGGAGACGGAGACGGAGACGGAGGCGACACGCATCCGGCACAGCGCCCATCGCCCTGCCCCGTCGGCAGCAACGACCGGCTCTCCATCTCGTAGGCGGCGAACAGCGGTCAAGTGGTGAGCGTCCACATCATCGAGGACCGGTGACGCCGGATCGGCAACGAACACCATCGCCACAGCTCCCACGGTTGCCGGAGAACGATCGGGAACTTCCCCGTCACCGTCCCGGTCAGGCGCAGGGGGAGGCGCAGACGCAGGCGGCACGGTCAGCTCAGCGCAGACCGAAGCTTGGAGAACAGCTTGTCGCCATGGGTGGGTGGAGCCAGCTCCTCGCCCCGCTCCAGCGCTAGCTGTTGGAGCAGCTCTCGCTGGGCGTCGGTCAGCTCGGTCGGCGTGTCCACCACGACCCGGACGAACAGATCGCCACGACCCCGACCCCGCAGATGGGGGACGCCGAGTCCTTTCATCCTGATCACGTGCCCGTTCTGGGTGCCCGGAGCAATCGTCAGGTCCTGGTGGTCGTCGAACGTCTCGAAACCCACCGTGGCCCCTATCGCCGCCTGGGTCATCGCCACATGGATGTCTGCGTGCAAGTCCGCGCCGGACCGTTCGAACACGTCGTCGGCCGCCACCGAAAGGTGGACAAAGAGGGCGCCGTTGGGACCTCCCCGGTAGCCGGCGGGACCATGGCCACCGAGGCGCAGCGTCGAGCCATCGTCGACGCCGGCAGGTACATCGACAGTCAGCGTGCGCTCCACGACCCGGCGGCCGTCGCCCCTACAGTCACTACACGGGGTGGTGATCGCCTCGCCGGTGCCCTGGCAGCGCTGGCAGGGGATGGCCGTCACCATCTGCCCGAGGACCGAGTTCCTGACCCGGCGCAGCTCACCCATACCCTGGCAGTCCGGACACTGGATGGCCGACGTGCCGGGTCGGGCCCCGCTGCCGTCGCACGTCTCGCATTGGACCGGCGTCTCCACGGTCACGTCCCGCCGAGCACCGAACACCGCTTCTTCGAACTCGAGCCGTAGCACCATCTCGGCATCGGGGCCCGGGGTCGGTCCGGTCCGCCGTCGCCCTCCGGCTGCACCTCCCTGCATCCCCCCGAAGAAAGCGTCGAAGAGATCGCCCAGACCACCGCCCCCGAAGACATCACCAGGAGCACCGCCGAAACCACCACCCCTGACCCCGCTGCCAACAACCCCTTCGATACCGAACTGGTCGTAGCGAGCTCGCCGTTCAGGATCTCGGAGCACCTCGTAGGCCAGGCTCACTTCCTTGAAGCGCTCATCGGTTGCCGCGTCGCCGCCGGTGGCGTCAGGATGGAGCTCCCGGGCCTTCTGGCGGTACGCCCGCTTCAGCTCGTCGTCGTTGGCGTTACGCGCTACACCGAGGAGGGCGTACAGGTCGTCGTTCATGAATGCTCTGCTCTTCCCACGGGTAGCCCGCTTCTCACAAGTAGCCCGCTTCTCACAAGTAGCCCGCTTCTCACAGCCAACCCGCTTCTCACGGGTAACCCGCTTCGCTCAACC
>CAWEXG010000004.1:0-157124 GCA_963812965.1 uncultured Acidimicrobiaceae bacterium
ATGTAGAGGCCGTGGGTTCGAATCCCATCACCTCCACCAGAAGCCCAGTTCAGAGGGCCAAGGTGGGGTCCCCCCAGAAGATCACATTCTTCGACGTGTCTTTGCGTGTCTTCATCGGTCACATGAGGAGCAAGTGGGGACCGTACCACGACCTCATCAGATTGCTTTTTTCCACCACATGAGTGACCCAAATGAGCCCCGGCGGGATGAGCCGATGATGACAATGAGCTTGCCTTCGGGGCTCAGGACTGCAGTGCCCGGATCGCCGGTCATAGTGCGGCCAACTACGACCGGAGGCCTTCGGCCCGCTGCTTCCGTCACTCGGCCCGAAGTACGAGCGTGGTCGGAGTGGCCGCCGCGACCGATGCGGGCACCGAGCCGAGCACCGTCCCGACCGCCAGCAGGGCGAGCACGCCGCGCGCGACGGCCTCGACCGGCACCACGATGACTGGGACCACACCGAGCGGCACGGCGAAATTGGTCCAGAGCAGGTGACCGGCCGCGATCCCGAGTGGGATTCCGATGATGAGCACGATGAGGAGGAGGACAAGCGTCTGCACCGTGACGATGCTGCGCATCTCGCCGCGAGTGAGCCCCAAGGTCTTGAGGAGCACGAGCTACGTCGTCGCCGTGCGTCCGCGGCGAGGACGGTAGCCATGAGCGAAAGCATCACCCCGGCCGCCAGGGCGATTGCCAACGCGACCGGTTGGGGACCCATCTGCCCTGCGTTGACGATGGCGGCGCCGAGCACACGCTGCACTTGGTAAACGCCGCCCGGCACTCCTGCCGGGTCTGCCGCCAGAATGCGGTTCACAACCGCCTGAGGCCTGGTGCCGGGGTCGAGGTCGATAGCCACGGTCGAGGGAATGGCGGAGAACGCCTCGGCGGGTGCGACGTTGAACGAGCCCAGATCCAGAATGGACAGCAGAGTGCTTTCGGGGAGCATGGCACCATGTCCAAGAGACACGTGGTCCGACAGTATGACGCCGAGGGAAGGCAAGGTGACCGTCCCCACGACCTTCAACGCGCGTGCCGTCGGGCCGGTCCCGACGCGCACGGTATCCCCAATGGACTTGCCCAATTGCTGCAGTGTGAGCTCACCGATCTCGATCTGACCGGGGTCGAGTCTCGGGTTGGCGCCGATCGGGAGTGCTCTCGTCCCGGTCAGGCTTTGCCCGTCCACCGTGGGCGGCTCGACGTCTCCGCCATGCGTGGCCACTCCGAGCACCGGGATCTGCTGGCCGTCGACGGAGAGTTGCGTGAACCCGAAGGTCGACCAGCCTCGGATGCCTGGTGTATGGGCCATCAGTTGGTCGAGGGTTCCCTCCCCGTTTCCCAACGTGGTGGCGTTGACGTCTTGAGGAAGGAAGCTTCCGTAACCTCCTTCGTTCTGGAGGAGGACATTCCAGTTCCACCCGTAGCGCTCCGGGTGGGTCACCAGCCCGTTCAGGCAGGCCGCGAACACGACCACGGTCACGACGGCGCCGACGGCAACGACGGACCCGATCAGGTTGGTACGGACGGCGGTCCGTCCCGTTCCTGGCGGCGCCGCAAGGGCATAGCCTGCGCCGAGCTGCGCCGTCACGGGGAGGCCGAGCTGCGGCGCGGTCCGGGTTAGGAACGACGGTCGGCGGAAACGGACTCGTCCCTCGACCCCGACGGCGCGCCAGGACAGCCAGGCGAGCACGCCCAGGAGCAACACGGCGAGGACCAGGCCGCCGCCCAGCAGCACGGTGGCATCGAGCTGGAAGCCACGCGCCGGGTCGATTTGTCGGACCGGCCCGACGGGCGCGAGGGGTGAAAGCAGCACCGCACCGACGATGGCGAGCAGCAAGCCGGCGACAACGGCGAGCGCGCTGCCCGCACCGCATGCTACGGCGTTCTCCCACCGCGTAAGACCAATGGCACGCAAGGCGCCGGCCTGCCGAGCGGCGTTGTCGAGCTGTTGGGCCAGGGCCTGACCGACGAGCACCAGGAGAGCGAGAGCGGCGAGCGCGCCGAGGACGGCGACGGCGACGGCCTGTGGCCTGATGGCTTCTTGGACCTGCTGGTGGACCGTGTCGAGTCTGCGGACGCCAAACGTGTAGCCGTTGCCGACTCGTGCTCCGAAGCGGGCAACCGTCTCTTGGAACACGGGAATTCCGGCGCTCCCGCCGACGACGCGGACACCCACCCACGAAAACGCCACCGCCCCCGGCAGTCGCAGCGCCGCCGCTGTGGCCCCCGGGGGCAGGACGGACTGCGCCACCTGGTCGAACTGGTCGACCAGCAACGGCGGCAACTCGATGATGGCGGCCACCCGGTAGCTCAGTTCGCCCGTAGGCGTGTTGGTGGGCGACAGGCTGTTCTCGAACTGGTAGGTCACACGATCGCCCACGCCCACACCGAAGAGGCGCGCCACGCTTGGGGTGAGTGCGACCTCGTCCGTCGAGCCAAGAGGGGGGAGATGGCCAGCGAGGACCGTCATCGTGTCGTGGGTGAAGTATTCGCCGTCGACGCTGCCGGCGACCCCGTCCGTCTGGAAGGAGGGATTCACCTTTCCGTGGATGACTGGGTTGGCGTCGAGCCCCAGCCAGGCCGCGCTCGACCTCACACCTGGCAACACGGCGACCCGCGGCGTCGAGAGAAAGGTCCGGCGACGGGACGTTCACCTCCACGTCGCTGGCATTGATGGCGTGCAGGTAACGCCCGTACGCCGACTCGGTCCGCCGCGCCCCAGCCAGCGCGGCGAGCGACACGGCGCCCAGCAGGCCACAGAGGACAGCCACGAGCACCACCGACCGCCAGGACCGACCCCAGGTCGCGCCCTTGCAATACCAGGCCGCTCTCATCGCGTTCTCATGATGCGGTGCACCCGGGCGCAAGGCAAAGGGGATAGCCGCGCGGGCACCGGTGTAGTAGCACCCCGCCGCCGATCAGACCGAACGCTCGGGCGGTCGAGGACAGGTTCTTGGGCAGGGTAGAGCTCGGAGCCGGATGGCTTCTTGAGCCGCTGACGAGGATGCCGATCTGCAACGGGCGGGCGTGATCGGCGAACGTTCGCTCGGGATCTGACCGGCAGCGCAAGGCTCGCCGGAGCTCGGTGCCACTCCTGGTGCGCGGGCTTCACCGCGCGCGCCCAGCGCAGGCAGGATCCGACGAGATGCTGTTCGAGCGAGCGTGTCTTTATCGAGCGGAAAGGGGAGGGATCGTGATGGAGATTGAGGGGATCAAATGGCCCCGACCAGGAAAGCGATAGAAAAGGGCCTGGTCAAAAGGCCGGGACCCGTACATTCGCAATGTAGAGGCCGTGGGTTCGAATCCCATCACCTCCACTAAAGGCCCAGGTTAACGGGCTTGGAAGTGGGGTCCCCGTAAAGTTACCAAGCACTGTTGATCGCTACGTGATTGGACGGTAGAGGTCGAAGACGTGAGTTGGTCGACCTGGTGCCCAGTAGCGGCACAATCGACGTGGCACCCACGTCTGCGCGACGAGAGGGCCATCTATGGTTCAGCCCGCTGATGATGTGTCCATGTTGCCTTCGGAAGTCGGTCCGAGATGTTCATTCCTCCGTTCGCGAGCGCTTCTGTGTCGAGGTGACCTTGGTGGGCGTTGACCAGCGAGGTGACGATGGATTAACCGAGCCCGACGCCTTGGCCGTTGCTGATTCGTTCGTCGAGGCGGGTGAAAGGCTCGAACAAAGACGTCACCGCCGACTCAGGCACGAGTGGCCCGCTGTTGGTGACGGTGATGTACGAAGTGTCGTCGTCGGAGCCCGTCACGACTCTTACCGAACCTCCGGTGAGGTTGTAGTGGACGGCGTTGTCGACCAGGTTGGCGACGAGGTGCTCGAGCAGGACCCGGTCGCCGAGGGTGGGGCTGGGTGACAGGTCTGCGTCGATGACAATGTTCGACTCTCTTGAGGGAGTGTCGGCCTGGTCTATTGCGTCTTGGGCGGCGGCTTCCAGGTCGACGAGCTCGTAGGCAGTCAGGCCCCGATCTGATCGAGCCAAGGTGAGGAGCCGTCGATCATCGCCTCTGATTGATCGTCAACGCGCTGAGCACCTTCGGGATGATGCTCATCCTCACCTACCAGCTCCAGTCGGTCTTGGGCTACTCGGCGCTGACGACGGGTCTCGCCCTGGTCCCCTTCGCTCCGGTGCCGCGCTCGGCTCGGCGTTCGTGGCGCCAAGGCTGATGCGCCGAGTACCGCCCCGTTGGCTCATCACCGCCGCTGTCGTGGTCGAAGCGGCAGGTCTCGTCCCGCTCATCTGGCTCAATCCTCACAGCGGCTACGTGCCGCTGGTTCTGGCCGCCACCCTGATCGAGGGGATCGGCACCGGCCTGGCTGGGCCGACCACGCTCAACACTGCCCTACGAGGCGTGCTCTCGGTCGATGCCGGAGCGGCCGGGCGGCGACCAGCGCGGCCGGTCAGCTGGGCGCGTCAGTGGGTGCCGCTCTGTTCAACACCATCGCCGCCACCGTCACCGCCGGCCACCTCGTCGCCCATCCCGCCACAAGCATCTTCGCCGCTGAGGTGCTCGGCTTAAACGTGGCCATGGTCTGGGGCGTGCTCGTGCTCCTGGCCGCGGCGATCCAGATCGTGTGTTCGTGAACGCCCCCAGTCCCGGTGGCAAGGCCCAGATGAGCGGCTCTTGACGCACCCCTACCAGCAGCCAATGAGGCGTTTCCGTATCACGTATCTGATGCCCTCTAAGAAAGATTTGCGTAATACGCATCAACAGCGTATAGTGAAGCCATGACCTACGCACCAGCAACTCCGGGTCCGCCGTCCATGCGGCGGCGGGACTGGCAGAAGGAGCAGACCCGCCTCGATCTGGCGCTCGCCGCGTTCGAGCTGGCCAAGGCAGAGGGCCTGGCCCAGGTCAGGGTCCCCCAGATCGCCGAGGTCGTCGGGGTGTCGACCCGGACGTTCAACAACTACTTCTCGAGCAAAGAGGCTGCGATCGTCTGGCCGACCACCCTGCGAGGCGCTCGCCTGGCCGCTGATCTAGCCGGGCGACCCGCCGGGGAGACGCTCGCGGACGCCCTGGTCGAGGTTGTCGCCGGGCTGTATGGGCCCGCCGGCCAAGAAGGACTGCCCGACGGGTGGCTGGACGGCTTCCGCGCCCTAGTGGCCGCCGAGCCGGCGCTCCACGGCGAGTATCTCAAAGCCCAAACCGCTGGTGAGCGGGAAATGGCGCAGACGATCGCCGCTCGCACCGGTGCTGCTGAGGCCGACCTCGAACCCCTGCTCTTGGCCGGCGTGGTCGGCGCGGCGGAACGGGCCGCTGTCCTGCATTGGATCCGCCAAGTCGGACCGTCCACCCCGTTGGTCGAGGTCGTGCGGGCCGCACTCGCCATGGCCCTGCGAGGCATAGCCGCCGCCGCCACCACCTTGTCTTGATCACTACCTAACCATCACAACCAGAAAGGAACCCTGCCATGTTGTTTCTCTTCCGAGGTCACAACGGTCCACTCGTCCGTGCCATCTTCGGTGCCGTGCTGCTCGTCGTCGGCATCGTCGTCCACGGCGGGGCGATCCTCGTCGGCATCGGCGCAGTGCTGCTCGTCTGGGGCGGGATCGGAGCTCTCAGTGCCCAGCGGGCCGGCCGCCGGGGCCATGTCAGCAGCGGGGGTCCGATGTCGTGAGCGCCATCGTCGTCGACCAGCTGACCAAGCACTTCGGGGACTTCGCGGCCGTCGACGGTGTGACCTTCGAGGTGCCAGAGGGACAGCTCGTGGCTGTCCTCGGGCCGAACGGTGCCGGCAAGACAACCACCTTGGAAATGCTCGAAGGCTTCTTGGCTCCCACCAGCGGTACCGCACGGGTCCTCGACGTCGACCCGCACCGAGGTGACCGCCGGTGGCGGGCCCGGATCGGCCTGGTGCTCCAGTCGACCAGCCTCGACGCCGAACTCACCGTCCGCGACACCCTGACCGTATTCGCCGGGCTCTACCCGTCGCCGCGGCCCGTCGACGAGATCCTCGACCTAGTGGACCTGGTCGATGACGCCGAGACCCGCGTCGGCGTCCTGTCCGGAGGTCAACGGCGCCGGGTCGATGTCGCGATCGGCATCATCGGTCGGCCCGACGTCCTGTTCCTCGATGAGCCGACCACCGGCCTCGATCCCGAAGCGCGCCGGCGGGCTTGGATCGCGGTGGAGAACCTGACCACCACTGGCACCACGGTGGTGCTTACCACGCACTACATCGACGAGGCCGACTACCTCGCCAACCGGCTCATCCTCCTGGCCGGCGGAAAGGTCATCGCCGACACCACTCCTGATGGACTTCGCGCCCAGGGCGGACCAGCCACCATCCGCTACCACCTCCCCGACGGCGCATCCCTCGACGACTTGCCCGCCTCGCTCGCCCCTCAAGTGGATCCCACCAGTCGCTGCTTGGTGGTCCGGGCCGACGACTCGATCGGGCCGCTGCGCGACTTACTCGGCTGGGCGGACCAGTACAACCTCGACCTCTCCGGCCTCGAAGTCGGACCGCCCAGCCTCGAAGACGCCTACTTGGCCGCAATCGGCCAACCGATTCCGGAAGGAACCCTCTCATGACCGACACCGTCCGCCCCGCTCCGTCGCGGATGCCGAGCATCGGCCGGCTCCTCGCCGCCCAAATCGGCTACCAGGCCCGCCTGCTGGCCAGCGGTCGTGCGATCACCATCGGCATCGGGTTCCCGATCATCCTGCTCATCGCATCGCATCAAAGCCACACGCACACCACCGACGCCGACGTCGCCCAATACGCGGTCTTTGGTCTGACCCTCACCGCCTGGAACACCTACGGCGTGCGTCTGGTCGCCGCCCGAGAAGGCGGCATCTTGAAGCGCTGGTGGGCCACGCCGCTCCCGCGGTGGTGCTACTTCCTTGGCCGCATCCTCGCCACGGTCGTCGTGGCCACTGTCGCCGGAGCCGCCACGGTCGCAGCCGGAGTCCTTCTCTACAACACCCATCTCACCGTCAGTGGCGCTCTCGGCGCGCTGGTCGCCTTCGTGCTCGGGTCCTTCGCCTGGGCCGCCGCCGCCACCGCGCTCACCGCTGTCATACCCACGCTCGAAGCAGCCGCGCCGACCTTCCTGGTCACCTATTTCCCCGTCATCATCATTTCGGGGGTCTTCGGTGCCATCAGCGAACCACACTGGCTGTCCACCATCGCCAGCTATCTCCCCGCCCAACCCCTCGCACAAGCCGTCGGTGTCGCCCTCGGGCACACCGCCGGCCACGCCTGGCTGCCTGTGCGCGACCTCGTGGTACTCGCAGCTTGGGCTATCGGCGGGATGGCTATCGCCGCCGTCACCTTTCGCTGGGAGCCCCACCGGCCCACCCAGCGACGCCCGGCCCGGCCCTCACGGCAGACCAGGCCCGCCGACCCCGGCACATGGAGCAGCCGCAGCGACAGCAGTGCCTCGACGGCGGCCACCACCACACCCATGCCGTTCGGGGCGGCCACGTCGAGCCATGCCTGACCACTGGTCCGACTCCCAGCCGGTGGTGCGCCTGTTGGCCGGACGCTGGACCCTGGCGGTCCTCGGCGAACTCGCCCACGGGGGCCGCCGCTACCAAGACCTCCGCTGCGCGCGCGGCCGCATCTCGCACACAAACTGCTCACCGATACCCTCCGGCGGGCCGAGCGCGACGGGCTCGTCGCCCGCCACGTCGACCGCTCCCGGGTGAGACCGCCACCTTCTACGAACGCACCGACCTCGCCTGCTCCCTCGAGGACTCCCTTCGGACGCTCGCCTGTTGGAGCGAGCACAACTGGGCCGACGTGGAACGCGCCCGACGGAGCTGGGACGAGCGAACGGTCAATGAACACTGAGGACACCACACAGATCGTTACGTAACCCAGCTCTCCATTCGGTGCCTCGGAGCACCGGCGCGGAAGCGGACTCCCGTTGCAGTGCTGGCCGTCGCTCAGCTATCTATGGACCGCCCGGTCACGGACTCGCTGACCCGACGGGTATACCGCCTAGCAACCAAAACGGCGTCCGAAGAGGAAGTGCACACGTGATCTTCCTCTGCCGCAAACTGGTCGAGCTCTTTCGCCGACGAAAGCAACGATGAGCGCCGGCGCCGGGGCGACACCAGGCGTGGCACGCAACCCGATCGCAATCGATGGGACGATTAACCAAGTCGGTGCCATCGTCGCCGCGCTCGGCGTGGTGTATGTCATTGAGCCACTGCTCAGCGTCATGCCCGGCGTCAATAGCGCCGTGCAGCGCTTCGGGCTCGGCGGCCTCACTAGCGGTGCGTCTGGCACCACCGGATTCCCGTCTAATACACATATCCTCGGACAAGTCCCCGCCGGCCTAGTGCTCGGGTCCTACGCGCTCGCTGTCGTGATCGTCGGTGCGTATTTCTTTCGGCGACGCGATCTCGTCGCCTGACTGTTTCGGGGCCGAGACGAAACGGTGGGCCGAGACGGTCGTGCATCATCGTCGGCTTCAGCGGGAGTTCGACAGCCAACTCTGAGGCCTTGCCATACCTCTGGCAGCGGCACGGCCGTCTCCGTACGTACTAGCCGATCACTATGCGGAGAGAACAAACGAGTAGCAACCCGCCGCGCTCAGCTCCGACCGTATGGTGGCAGCTCAACGGTTGGTTCGGAGTATGCGGGAAAGCGAATCGTGATGGTCAGGCCGCCTTCGGATCGAGGACGGACGTCAAGATCCGCTCCGTGGGCTTCGGCGATGTCGGCGACGATGGACAGGCCGAGACCGAGTCCGTTCGGGCTGGCGGTCCGGTCCGGGGTGCCGCGTTGGAAGGGCTGAAGCAGACGGCTGACCTGGTCTGGCGCTACGGGGGGTCCGGTGTTGGTCACGGTGAGCGTCGCTTCGGTGGCATTGGTGGCGAGCGTGACCTGGACGCGTCCACCGGTGATGTTGTGACGGATGGCGTTGTCGACCAGATTCGACGCCAGCTGGTAGAGGAGGCGGCCGTCGCCAGGCACGGTGGCCTCGCCGAGGGAGGCGTCGACGTGGAGTCCCCTGGTGGCCGCAGACGGCTCGTGGGCGTGGAGGACCTCGGTGGTCACGGCGGTGAGGTCGACAGGGTCCTTGCGGTCGAGACCTCGCTGGCTGCGGGCCAGGGTGAGCAGGGCGTCGATCAGCCGCTCCTGTTCCCGGCCCCCTTCGAGGACCTCTGCGCAGACGGCGCGCAAGGAGTCGAGGGTGATGTTCGGATCGGCGAGGGCGACTTGGAGCATGGCCCGATCCACTGTCAAGGGGGTGCGGAGTTCGTGGGAGGCGTTGGCGACGAAGCGACGCTGCGAGTCGAACGCCCGTTCCAGCCGTCCGAGGAGTCCGTCGATGGTGTCGCCCAGCTCGGTGAGCTCGTCTCGGGGACCTGGCAGGGCCAGACGCTGATGGAGGTCGTGCTCGGAGATGGTCTGCGTGGTGTCGGTGATGGTCCGTAGCGGCCGCAGGACCCGACCGGCCAGGAGCCAGCCGAGCAGGACGGTTATCCCGATCATGACGACGATGGTGATGCACGAACCGAGGAGGAACTCGTGGAAGTCGAGACTGAGGGAGCCGATGCGTATGCCATCTGGAGGGGTAACCGTTGTCCCTCCAGATCCGCCGGATGGGACGACGATGGTCTTGCCGTGTCCGTGTATCTGGGTGACGGGTGCCTGAGCGACGGATCGTGACGACAAGATGGTCACGACGAAGGTGATGACGACGAGCGCGACGCCCAACGGGAGGAAGAGCGCGCCGTAGAGCGCGGTGAGGCGAAGGCGCACGGTCCGTTTGGGCAGGTGGGGTCGGAAGGCCAGATCGCGGAGCCGACCGCGCCGCATCACGGCTCAGGCTCCGATCCGGTAACCGGACTTGGCGACGGTCTCGATGATCGGCGGGTTGCCCAGCTTGGCTCGCAGGCGGCTGATGGTGGTTTTTACGGCCTGGCTGAAGGGGTCAGCGTCCTCGTCCCACACCCCTTCCAAGAGTTGTTCGCTCGACACCACGGCGCCTTGAGCTCCCAGGAGGATTTCTAAGACGGCGAACTCCTTCGGGTTGAGGGACAGGCGGGCACCGGCCCTGGTGGCCACCCTCTCAGAGGGATCAAGCGTGAGGTCCCCGCAGACCAGCGTCGGTGGGAGCGCCCCCCCAGGGCGACGAACGAGTGCCCTGATGCGGGCCACCAATTCGGAGAACTCGAACGGCTTGGGCAGGTAGTCGTCCGCTCCCAGGCCGAGCCCTTCGACGCGATCCTCGACCGCGCCCGCCGCGGTGAGCATCAAGACCCGGCTCTGCGCGCCCTCGGCCACCAAGGCCCGACAGATGTCGTCGCCGTGCACGCCGGGGAGATCGCGGTCGAGTACCACGATGTCGTAGGGGGTGGTGGCGACGCGGTCGAGGGCGTCGCGGCCGTCGAAGACGACATCGACGGCCATCCCGGCCTGGCGCAGGCCAGCCGCCACGGTCATTGCCAGTTTGGCGTGATCTTCGACCACCAGCACCCTCACAGCCACTCCTCCTACCACCTGTGGTGGTCCAACTGGGACCGGCCCGAGCGGTTCTGGTTTCCAAGGATGACCGATGGACGGTTGCAAAAAGGTTACTTAGTTACCGGCTTGCATCCGCTGCAGGCGTACAACGTCGCCATGAACGTTCCAGCTAACCAAGAATTCGGGGAATCGATGGCACGGGCGCGGCGGGCGCCAGGTCCGCGGCAAGGGCGAACCCGGCTCCGTCGGGCTGGCCTCGTCGCAGTGGTGCTCCTGGGCATCGGGGTGCTGGCGGCGGCCTGCGGGGGTGGAACTCCCGGTCAGGCTGTTGTCAGTGTGGGAAAGACGGCCACCACGACCGGGCCATCAGCGAGACCGAGCGGCAGCAGCGCCAGCGTCGAAAACGCTCTCCTCGCCTACGTCGCCTGTATGCGCACCCACGGCGAACCGAAGATGCCCGATGTCACCATCAGCGGAGGGGAAGTGCATATCTCGGCAACTCCGGGCTCGGGATTCAATCCGAGCACTCCCCAGTACATTGCTGCGAACAATGAATGTAAGCACCTTCTGCCGAAAACGGGCGACACCCCAGCACCGGCGCCTTCCCGCCCGGCTGGCGGTCCGGCGGCTGACTGCCTGACCGTGTCGCAGTGTTACGCCCCGCGGCAGTTCCTGGTGGCCTACGGCATCCAGCCGCTGCTCGATCGCGGGATCACCGGCCGCGGCGTCACAGTCGTGCTACCGGAGGAGGCCGAAACGGGGCCGGCGCGACCCGAGCCGATCACCGACATCGGCCAGTCGGTCACCGACATCCGGAAGGACCTGGCGGACTTCGACAGCCGGTTCGGACTGCCCCCGGTACACCTCCGGGAGAGCATGACCCTGGCCGGCTCGTCCGCCTCGCCGTGGTTGGCCGGCGTCGAGGAGGTAGAAGACACTGAGCTGGTCCACGCTGTGGCCCCGGACGCCACCATCCGTGAGCTCTTGGTCGACCCGGCGGACGTGAGCAGCCCGGCCAAGCTCGCCGCCACGTTCTCCACGTACGTGCGGACCGCGGTCAGCGACGGAGCGGTGATGTCCCAAAGCGGCATCGGCCAGGACTTCAACGTGGGTGAGAGCTCCTGGACCAGCGCAGAGTTGGCGACTATGAACTCAGCGCTCAAGTACGCCGCCGCCCGCCATCTCACCGTCGTCGTCGCGTCCGGAGACTACGGCGCCATCGGCAACGGCTCGTCCACGCCGCGCCGGGAAGTGAGCCTGCCCGCGTCGGATCCCTGGGCGCTCGCCGTCGGCGGCACGACGCTGACGGCGAACTCCACCACCGGCGCATACAAAAGCGAGACCACCTGGAACGTGCAGTCAGGGTCGCCGGACGGGTCTGGTGGCGGGTTCAGCCGTGTGTTCGCCCGCCCCAGCTATCAGAAGGGCATACCCGGCATCGGCGCTACCCGCGGCGTGCCCGACGTCGCCGGGGAGGGGACCGGTAGCAGCGGCATGGGCCTCGTGTTCAGCGCGCCGGGCGGCGGCGAGGTGCTCATCGGAGCTGGCGGCACGAGTGCAGCGGCGCCCTTCTGGGCCGGGCTCATCGCCCTGGCTGACCAGGAAGCCGGCCACGCTCTCGGCTTCGTCAACCCCGCCATCTACCGCGTCGCCGAGAGCCCGCAGTACCACCAGGCGTTCCACGACATCACCACAGGGAACAACACGGTCTCCCTCAATGGGACCACGATCACCGGATACCAGGCCGGCGCCGGCTGGGACCCCGTCACCGGCTGGGGGACTCCCGATGCCCAGATCCTCATCCCCCTACTCGCCCGCTAGGCCAGCCAGTGATGTTGTTGAGCGCTCATTGGCGACACGGTCCGGCGTTCCGTCGCCTGTCCGGCAACAGGCACCGCCGCTGCGAGGTCGATAGTGACCTGTTGCTCGCCGAAGAGCGTGATCGTTATCCAGGTGGTACGAGTGCCGTTTGGGCGTGACCTTACGTGACCTTATCGAGAGGAAAAGGGAGGGATCATGAGGGAACCTGAGGGGACCGGTGGCGCCCGACCAGGAAGATCCTAGAAAACACCCTGTTCAAAAGGCGGTGACATAGACATTCGCAATGTAGAGGCCGTGGGTTCGAATCCCATCACCTCCACCAAAGGCCCAGGTCAGAGGCTGTCGCACGAATGCGTGCGCAGGGCATGGAGCTGGGATTTCTCCAGCAGATCAGCCGTAGAGTCGGCGCATCATTCGGGCCGAGCGGCTCAGCCGACCGTCAGTCGCCGGTTCCGCACCTTCAAGAGGTTGTGCACCGAGCAGATCAGGCGCCATTCGCTCTCGACCGCTGACAACCCGCGTCCCGAGAACCGTCTGTGGCGCAGGTTGGCCTTGATGTTCCCGAAGACCGGCTCGGTGGTGACCTTCCGTTTGGCGTAGCGGGCACGACCCTCCTCGGTATCGAGCCGGTCGAGCATCGCTTGTCGGAGCACCGCCGCGTCGCCGCGGCCATGTCGGTGGGCGTCGAGGAGATGGAGTGCCCAGTTGTAGGAAATACCGAGCTCCTGTGCGGCAACGGTGAGGGTGGTCGACCCCGCCTCGACCTTGGCGAACACGTCGGCTCGCCGTGCGATGGTGTTCGGGTCGTGGTCGAGCTTGCCTCTGGTGGCGGGCATCGGCGTGATCAGGAGTTCGGCGGACGTCTCGACGATCAGGTTCTCGGTGCTCCAGTAGCCGGTGTCGGCGGCGAAGGTCCCCGGCAGCTGCGCACCTGCAGCCGCCAGGTTGGTCTCGGTGGCGGTGACCATGGGAACGAACATCGTCGAGTCATTGGCCGCGTTGGTCACTTCGGCAGCGACGATCACCTGGTCGCCGCTCACCGCGGCCTGTGCGTTGTAGCCCTGGAGGAACCGGTTGCGGGCCCGCAACATCCGGCTGTCCGGGTCGGTGGTGTTGGCCAGGCGCTCCTTGTCGCGAGATCCGCCGGGTAGGGGCTTGCGACCAGGAAGTTTTCGCCCTGACTCGGCTTCCCGACGGGCCCGCTCGGCCTGGTGGGCCTCGAAGTTTGCTGCTCCTTGCTCGTCGAGCTGGCGCAGGGCCTCGCGCACCCGGGCCCGGCGGTCTGCCCCGGGGGCGAACCGCTCGGGCAGCTCGTCGCCTCGGGCCTTGCCGAATCGCTCGTCCTCGGCCGAGTCGACCGCTTCGGCCTCGGCCAGGATCTCTTCGGCCAGCTGTTGGCGTGTCCGGTTCGACCAGGCCGACGCGTTGGCCTCCATCTTCGTGCCGTCAATCGACACCACCGCGGTGTCGACCAGCCCTTCGTTCACGCACAACCCGAGCACCTGGCCGAACAGCTCGGCGAGGGACGCCTCGTGGCGACGCCTGAACCGGGCGAGCGTCGCGTGGTCAGGGGCCTGGTTGGCAGCCACCACCCGGAAGGCCACGTCTTCGACCAGGCGTCGCTCGATCCGTCTCGAGGAGCGCTCCCCGACGCAGTAGGAGTAGAGCAACGTGGCGAGCATGAGAGCCGGGTCGTAGGTGGCACCACCCCGGCCGTCCTCCCGATAGCCGGCGTAGAACCCAGCGAGATCCAGCTCGGCCACCACGTCCACGATGAACCAGGCCAGGTGGTCCTCGGGCAGCCAGTCAGCCACTGAAGGCGGCATTAGAAACTGCTGGTCACGATCTCCTTGGCGCACGTTGATCGGCATGCCCCATGATCCCGCGCGGCGCGAAACGCGGGTGGGACGGTCGGGATTCGTGCGACAGCCTCGTCTCTCGGATGTTCCGGTGAATGGCCATAGCCGGTACCTTCTAGTTCGGCTTTCCGCACCAGCAGTGAGTGCAGATGCGTAAGCTACCTGAGCCCGATTCGCGCCAGATCAGCGGCGCGAACGCCTTCCGTCACAGCTCTGCTCTAGTATCGAACACATGTTCGTAGGTAGGAAGATTAAGAATCCGGCGTGATCGGGCGTTCAGGTGCGGGGGGCAAGCCTCGTGAGGCTCCCGGTTCCAGGCATGACGTCCGTGTACGATCACCTCGCATGGGTTCGGCCGCGGCGACTTCGCTTGACCTATTCGCTGGTGCAGGGGGCCTGACCTCGGGTTTCGTTGCAGAGGGCGTCAGTCCAGCCCTCGCGGTTGAATGGGAGGTGTCCGCGGCGGCCACGTATGCTGCAAACTTCGGCGAAGGGCACATGTTCTGTGGTGACATCGCCGATCTCAAGAACCGTGACGTTCCCAAAGTAGACGTCGTTATCGGTGGACCGCCCTGCCAAGGCTTCAGCAACCTGGGTAATCGGAATCCCACTGACCCTCGCAACAAGCTGTGGCGGGAGTATGTGCGCGTCGTCGCTCACGCCCGTCCGAAGATCTTCGTTCTCGAAAACGTCGATCGCTTCCGACAGAGCGCCGAACTGGCGTTGCTGCTGGACGAATTGGAGTCGGGCTCGCTGAAGGCCTACAAGCATCATCGGGTCGGTGTTCTCAACGCTGCTGACTTCGGCGTGCCGCAGCGTCGGCAGAGGACCATCCTGATTGCGTCGCGGGTCGGGCCCGTGGAGCTGCCCACGCCCACACACGCGAAGAATGGAGCGGGTGGTCTCCAACCGTGGTCGACAGTCCGGGAAGCGTTCGAAGGCGTTCCTCTCTGGCCGGAGACAAACGATCTTCCCCAGTCAACGGTCAACTTCTTCAGTTTCGAAATGCCTGGGATCTTCAAGAGCACCGACTTGCACATCGGTCGGTCTCCACGCCCGATGTCGTTAGCACGCTATGACTGCATCCCTCCTGGGGGCGGGCGATTTGACCTGCCGGATCACCTGACGCCCCGTTGCTGGGCCGTTAAGCCGACCGGCACCACTGATGTCATGGGTCGGATGCGCTGGGACGCTCCGAGCCTCACAATACGAACCGAGTTCTTCAAGCCCGAGAAGGGCCAGTACCTGCACCCGCAGTGGGACCCGAAGAAGCCGAAGTCTCGGGTTAATCGCCCAATCACCCACCGGGAGGCTGCACTACTGCAGACCTTTCCGCCGGACTTCCTGTGGTGTGGTACCAAAATCGAAATCGCAAAGCAGATCGGCAACGCTGTCCCGCCACGGCTAGCTGCGGTTCTGGCCCGGACGGTGCTCGACCGTCTCTAGCGATCACTTGAGTCGTTGTCAGTCCGATAGCTGACCCACTGGCCCTTACCTGGGATGGGGAGCTTGTTCTTGACGGCCTCCGCTCGGTCGGAGAACTCATGCCCGAGGATCCGAATACCCTCGGGAGCGAGATGGAGACGAGCGTCCCGGACTCGCTTCGGCGAGTCGAGTTGTCGGGCAACGGCCAAGACCACTTCTCGACGAATGAGCCGCCCCTGGATCCGCCGAAAGAGTTCATCGACTCTGGATTGTCCGGATCTCAGCGAGAAGATCGCATCCCTGTCATCATCGCTGATGTGCAGCAGGAGGTTCTCAGGCAGTGGTGAGCGATCGGCCAGCCATGCGATTGCAGCCAAACCTTCCTCACCCAGATAGCGCTTGCCGTCCTGGTTCCTGCCGGTTTTGAGTACGTCGTTGGTCGCTCGGACAAGTCCCGCCGAGAAGACGGATGTCTGGTCGTTGGCCCAGACCACGAGACAGAGTTGACCGACTGCCTCCTTCGGGATCATCCATTTCCCGATCGACATACTCCACTTGCAGTCGACCTGCTCACCAGCGATCCGGTAGTCCATGCCATGGGCGCCACCGCGCTCGAGGGCGAACTCATCTTGGACGACGATCTCGACCTTTGTGCCGATGTAGGTCTTCTCGACCTTGGTCAGCTGACCGATATCGAATCTTCCGGTGCGTTGCCCGTCATAGACCTCGTCGAGCGCCTGGCGAATTGCCGCACCGAGTCGTTCGACGACATTCGGCGAACCCAAGAACCACCCCAGCACTTTGTCGAGCGCCGGATCATTGGTATCTGGCTGCGATGTGAACGGATGCGACAAGCGCGCGAGTGTAGGTGGCTGATGCCTGATGCGTCCACAGCTGCAGTCAGCCGACGGATGTCAGTACAGCGCCAGCGCGACACCGTGTGCGAACTTGCCTTGCGTTCTACGCTCCATCGTCAGGGCTTCCGCTACTTCGTACATCGAAGGCCGCTTCCTGGACTGCGCAGGGAGGCCGATCTCGTATTCCCAAGAGCCAAGGTGGCGGTTTTCGTCGACGGCTGCTTCTGGCACGGATGCCCGGATCACGCGACGTGGCCCAAGGCAAACGCCGATTGGTGGCGGGCCAAGATCGAACGAAACCGTGAGCGCGATGCAGATACAGACCGCCGGCTGAAAGCTGCGGGCTGGACCGGAGTCCGGGTGTGGGAACACGAAGATCCGACTCATGCCGCGAGCCGAATTGGAAATGCCGTAAGGCAGGAAAGGGCAACGTTTGGACGGGCCGAAAATACCAACCTCTACGCGATTAGTGCCGGATCCGGAGCGTCAGGTGGCGGGACCATCCGCTCGACGGATCCGGCGTCAGCACCGTACTAGTCGCAAGTCCGTACGCCCGCCTGTTACACCCGCAAGTCACACTTGAGCGATCCCGCTACATCGTGTTGCGGGCTGCGAATCCAGTTCGCCGATAGCAGTGAGGACGATCAGATGAGCCTGGTAGCTGCCTACCACACCACTACGCCGGAATACCCGCCCAAAGAGCGAAACGTCTACCACGACCACGGCGATTGTCCGGATGGACGTCGCATCAAACCAGAACACAGGGTTTCTGGGACTGCGGGCAGGCCGCGTCTGTGACGCCTGCATCCGGATCGGCTGACATGACCGTCCCACAGCAACAGCCACAACGCTTGGGCTGGCGCAGACAGGTCAGAGATTGGCTGAAGAACGTCCAGAACCACCAGAGCGCCCACTTCACGGACATTCGAACTGCTGCTGTTGCCAACCAGGCGAGCTTTCCGAAGAACCTATTGATGGTCTTCTTGAGCCAGTTCGTTCGCGTGTTGGCCAGGGTGTTCGTGAGGGACGCAATCAAGACCGCCGCCACCGATCTTGGTCTCGCCCTGACCGACTCCGAGCTGAATCTGCTGACCGAAATAGCGCTCGCAGCCCTGACAAGCTGATACGATTATCGAACATACGTTTGTTTCTGGAGAGAGGTAGCCATGGCTAGCAACACGGGCGACGGATTCCGGCACGGCGAGGTTCGCGAGAGAAGCCAGACGTACAACCCCCGTTACGAAGCAGCGGGTCGAGCGCGACACCGAGACGGGCGTGTTCATCGCTGATCACGAGATTGCTCAGGACTATCAAGGAGCTAGCCCCGAGGAACGGATCAGATCAACCATCGGAAACGAGTCCGACTACCAGCGGTAGCCATACGACATTGCAATATGACAAGAATGGAGCTTCACATCATGACACTGACCCCCATCATGAGTCGGCCCGCAAGCCAAGCTTTGTCCAGCATTGACCTGGATCTGTCGATGGTTCGCAGCAAGCTGGCCCACCCAGAAGAAGGCGAGGCTTGGACCGAAGAGCAACTCGATCTGGCAGAGCACGAGTACCGGAAGTTCCTGGCCCTCTGCATTGCCTACCCGGACGAGGCCGTCGTTCCCTGTCGGCTGGTCGACCTGTTCTGGCACCAACACATTCTCGACACGAGGGCGTACCGCGAGGACTGCCAGCGGCTGTTCGGCTTTTTCTACGACCATTACCCGTACTTCGGACTGAACGGGCCCGAGGACGCGGAAAACCTGGTTCGGGCGTACGATGTCACCCTTCGACTTTACGAGCTCAACTTCGGGGACACTCCCGATGGATCATGGAAAAGTGGCTCGGCTGAAAAATGCAGAACGGGGTGCAAGCCCATGAAGTGCAAGTAGCGGTCGCCACCAATTCCGGCCGCCTGGGCGAGCATATGGTTCACAGGGCTCAGGTACGTTCGTAGAGCGCTTCACCACACAATGGGAGATAGGACCGATGGCACAAGGACTTGATGGCCGACACCGCGATCAGAATGGACGGATCGAGGCTAAGCACGGCAACACCAAGATCAAGAATTTGAAGGACGACTACCCGGAGTTGAAGAACTTCAGGAATGAAGACACGCTGGGAGATGTCCGCGACAGGTACGGGGTCGACAGCCTGGATGCCCTGCTCCGCAAGCTCCGGGACCAGTAGTCCCTCAGCGTCCTCCTCGCCCGGGGCGGATAATGGCGAAATGGGCAACAGAACGTGGCAACTGACAACGACCCTGTTGACTATGTCTACATCTCAGAGCGGCTGACCCGCGAGATCGTCCAACAGCACGAGGCCGCACGTCCTCGCAAGCGGTGGAGCGCAGGATTCAACCTGCACTGGATTGAGTTGCGGAAGAATCACGTACCTGTCGATTTTGAGAATCGGTTTGAACTTGCGGACCGAGCATCGACCTCTGTGGCGAATCTCACCGGGGCTCTCTCGGCTCCCGGACCGTTCATTCGGGAGACCACCGACCTGAGCTTCATGAAGGTACAGGTCCACTTGGGGTTCAAGGGAACTGGGCATCAGTTTGTAGCTGGATATTTTGCCGATCTCATACTGGATGATCTGGGCCGCGTCTTCATTGCTCTCTTCGGTTCGATCACCAACGTGCGCGGATGGAGAAAGACTGACGAACTACAAGCCGATGTTTCGCCGTCCGATGTCGCCGGTCTGTATGAATTGCTGTCATCTTCGCTTGAGGCCGTAGACGCCCCCGTCGTGAAGCGCCGCATACGGGATGATCGAGAACTGACTCTCGACGACCGATTCGAATCAGCCCACGGAATAGCCTTTCGCCACAGCGAGCCCCTCCGAAATCGACGCGAACTTGAGTTTCTGGCTGTCAGCCACGAACTGGTATTCGACATCTCCCTACATCAACAGCACTACGACGTGGCGCTTCTCGGATCGCCAGTCTGGATCAGGACCCCTCAGCCCAAACCTTGGGTCTGACCTATGAATCCGGCTGAGCGCCCGTCAATGCCAGGAGTGCGGCAATTGCGGATCCTCTCGATAGAAGCTGGCAGGCGTTGAGATCCCGTTCGCTGATCTCGTAATGCTGATCTACCTGGCCACCGTTGGTACTAGTCCGGAATTTCCAGGCCGGAGAAGTCAGGAAGGTAACACCAACGCCCGTGCGCGATCGCGCCGCCGGAGGTCATTGCGGGTCCCCGTGCTCAGGAATACTGCGACTTGAGAGAATGCCGAGTCAGCGGGAAAGAACGTTAGCCACGGGAAGTATGAGTGAGTCATGCAACCACAGAAATGCAACGTACAGCTCGGTCATCACCTGTGCTCGAACGATTGGCGGATTGCCGGAATTGGAACGCGCGAAGTCCATCCACGCCTGAAAGGCCGTGAGTTCTTCCACGTAGCGTTCGGGCGGAATGACAATCGATTGCCGGAGCCGATTGGTCGTCATGTCGTCGAGGCTTGAGACCTCGCCGTGGATGGTGGTTGCGAGCTGCCTCCAGGTGGCATCGGAGAGTTTCGGCGATTCAGTTGCGAGATGAGCCTTCTGGAGTTGGCGATCAAGGCCGGCAAACATTACGACACCGCCAATTTGCCAAGACCAGATTCCAGCGAGAGCGTATACATCAAGGATGTGCCTCGTTGAAGGCAAGTAGCGCAGCGATCGCTGATCCGCGGCTCAGAAGCTGCCATCTATCAAGTTCGGCGTTATCAAGTTCGAAACGTTGATGGCTGTTACCTCGAGGTGGTCCGTCCCAGTACTCCAGACCACTGAAGTCCGGAAGATAACACCAGTTGCCGTGAGCGATTGCATTTCGCAAGCTTCTGCGAGCTCCCGATCGCAGGAATTTGTCGACTCGGAAGAATACCGAACCTTCGGGTAGAACCGCTGCGATCGGTGACATCAGAGAGTCGCGCAGCCACACAAAGGCGACGTAGAGCTCGGTCATCACCTGCGCTCGGACAATCGCCGGGATTGTGCGGTTTGCATGTGCTAATTCCATCCACTCCTGAAATGCTTTTAGCTCCTCAACATAACGCTCGGGTGAAATCAGAACGTCACTTCTAAGCTGGCGGATCGTGGTCTCACCCAGGCCAACGATCTCGTTGTGGATTGAAGTCGCTATCAGACTGCACTCCGCCTCACTCAAATTGGGTGCCTCATTCGCTGCCCCAGCACTTTTCATCTGCCCGTCGAGGTCGTCAAGGTTCATCGTTCACTGGTGCTGCTCGCACTTGGGTTGCTCCGCCTCACTTCAGTGAATCGTAGATGGCGACTGGCAGGCAATCACGATTGATCCCACTTCGTTGGCCCACGAGGACCGCAGATTGTTGAGTTCACCGGCGAAGTTCCAGGTCAAGTGCCCGCTCTAGTACTGGAGACGGGTTCGAAAACATCGCGATTACCTCCACCCCAAACGTGCAGGTCAGAGGCTGTCGCACGAATGCGTGCGCAGGGCATGGAGCTGGGATTTCTCCAGCAGATCAGCCGTAGAGTCGGCGCATCATTCGGGCCGAGCGGCTCAGCCGACCGCCAGTCGCCGGTTCCGCACCTTCAAGAGGTTGTGCACCGAGCAGATCAGGCGCCATTCGCTCTCGACCGCTGACAACCCGCGTCCCGAGAACCGTCTGTGGCGCAGGTTGGCCTTGATGTTCCCGAAGACCGGCTCGGTGGTGACCTTCCGTTTGGCGTAGCGGGCACGACCCTCCTCGGTATCGAGCCGGTCGAGCATCGCTTGTCGGAGCACCGCCGCGTCGCCGCGGCCGATGTCGGTGGGCGTCGAGGAGATGGAGTGCCCAGTTGTAGGAAATACCGAGCTCCTGTGCGGCAACGGTGAGGGTGGTCGACCCCGCCTCGACCTTGGCGAACACGTCGGCTCGCCGTGCGATGGTGTTCGGGTCGTGGTCGAGCTTGCCTCTGGTGGCGGGCATCGGCGTGATCAGGAGTTCGGCGGACGTCTCGACGATCAGGTTCTCGGTGCTCCAGTAGCCGGTGTCGGCGGCGAAGGTCCCCGGCAGCTGCGCACCTGCAGCCGCCAGGTTGGTCTCGGTGGCGGTGACCTCGTGTCGACCGTCACGGAATTCCCTGGCGCTGCCGTCAGTAATTCCCTCGTCCGGCGTGCGTTTAATTTAGTTTCTACTCGATCGTATCTCCTTCCCGGATGAACGGGGCGTGACCGGCGGCGACGACCAAGCGATCGTCCACGGTGACGGCCCGGCCGGTCACCGGTCCTCCGGCGCTGGGTCGGGCCGACTCCCTGGAAGAAGTAGCGCAGCTCGGTGGCCAACGCCTCGGCGCTGAAGTGACCGAGTTCCCGGCGGACCGGGACGGTGTGCGCCCCTCGCCGGAGCCGCACGATCCAGTCCCGGCCGGGCTGCGGTCCTCGGAGTCGTCCTGGACGACCTCGACGACGAGTGCTTCTCTGGCCAAGGTGGGTCGGCACGCCGGCGAGCAGTAGATGGGTGGACGGCCCGACCCGACCCGGTGCGCGGCACGACCGGGTTGTCGCAGTCCGGGCGCGGCGCAGATCACCGACGGCGCTCACTTGCCCGCTCCCTTCGGTGTCTGTCCCGGCCGCTTGTTGGGCCGGTAGGACTTGCCGTCCATGTGCACGTGGTGGGCCGAGTTCACGATGCGATCAAGGATCGACTCGGCCACCACCGGGTTCGGGAACAGCGAGTACCAGTCCGAGGCCTGGCGGTTGGCTGTGAAGATCGAGGTCTTGGCCATCCGGGCGGTGACCAGCTCGTAGAGGTCGTCGGCCTGGGCCAGGGTGAAGTCGCGCATGGCGAAGTCGTCGAAGACGATCACCGACGGCCGGCTCCACCGGCCGAGGCGCTGCTCGAAGCTCCGGTCGGCGTGACCACCGGCGAGGTCGGCCAGCAGTCGCGACGTCTTGGTGAAGACGACCGAGTACCCCCGTCGACAGGCCTGGTGCCCGAGCGCCTGGGCGATCATCGACTTTCCGACCCCGACCGGCCCGTGGAGGATCACCGACTCGCCGGCCTCGACGAAGCGCAGCGTGGCGAGGTCACGGATCTGGGCGCCGGGATCTTCGGGTTGAACGAGAAGTCGTAGTCCTCGATGGTGACGGTCTGTTCGAAGCGCGCCGCCTTGACGCGGCGTTCGATCCCCGACCGCGTCGCGTCGGGCGGCCTCGTCCTCGCACAGGCTCTGGAGCAGCTCGACGTGACCGAGCTCACCGGCGGTCGCCTGGGCCAGGCGGGTCTCGAGGGTGTCGAGCATGCCGAAGAGCTTGAGCTTCGACAGGGTCTCTTCCAGGTGGTGCGGCTTCATCGGGCCACCTCCGATGTCGAAGAGGCCGCTCGGGCCCGTGGAGGTGGGCCGGGGCCGCCGGTGGGGACTGGGCCTCGTCTTCCTCGTCGAGCTCGATGCCGGCGACCAGGATCCCCTTGACCGTCTTGTAGGACGGGTCACCGGCCGAGCAGGGCCCTCGTGCAGGCGGCATCGAGGCGTTCGGCCTCGTACTTGTCGGCCAGCCCCACCACTCCCTGGGCCTGGCGGAGGCGGTAGAGGGCGTTGACCTCCATGATGGCGGCGACCACCTCGGTCCACCGACTCGCCGAGCTCGGCCGCCCGCCTGCGGCACCACGCCGGGGTGCGCATCATGAAGGCGATCTTCTCGGGCGGGTAGTGGTCGTAGTTGGTCTGCTTGCCCCGCTCGAGGCGCACGTGGGTGGCGACGAGGGTCCCCTCGAGGTAGATCTCGACGGTGCGTGCGCTCTCCCGGGCGTCGACCACCTTGCCGATGTGGATCCACGGCACGCTGTAGAGCGTCCTGCCCACCTTGACGTGGATGTCGGGCGGGACCTTGGGTGTCGACCACTTCGCCAGCTCGAACGGTGAGCGGGGCAGCGGAAGGAGGAGCGCCTTCTCCTCGGCGTCGAACAGTTCCTGGGGCGAGACCCGATCGATGCCCCGGTGCTGGCGGGTGTTGGCCACCTGCGCGCTCCAACGGAGCGCGTCGGCCTGCATGTGCGCGAGGTCCTTGAACTCGTCGGCCCGTCCGGCGAAGAACGAGTCTCGTGCATAGGGCACCGGCCGTTCCACCCGGGCCTTGTCCCGGGGTTTGCGGACCCGGGCCGGGTCGATCAGACAGCCGTAGTGGGTGGCGAACTCGCCGAAGGCCTTGTTGATGAGCGGGTCATAGAGGTCGGGCTTGATCACCCCGGTCTTCAGATTGTCGGGCACCACCCGGGCGACCACACCCCCGAAGAATTCGAAGGCAAGCACGTGGCACTCCACCCAGGACGCCTCGTCCATGGTGAGCACCGGCCGCAAGAACATCATGCGGCTGAACGCCAGCACCATGATGAAGCCCTGCACCCGACGCCAGCGCTCCGTCGCCGGGTCGAACCAGCGCCCGAGCAACCCGTAGTCAACTTGTGCCTCCTCGCCGGGCGGTGGCGTGTCGCGCAGCACCGTCACGGCGGCCCGGGCGACCTCCTCTTCGAAGTTGGCCCAGATGTAGCGACGCACCGATGACTCCGACGCACCGAGGCCGTGGTCGTCGCGCAGGCGCTGGTGCATGGTGGCGATGGTCACCACCCCGATCCAGTCCTTGATGCGATCGTGGTGCGGGGCGATCTCGGGCCATGTGGTCTGGCGCCGGGATCGGTCCACCAGCTCGGGGAACCAGCCCTCGGCGAGCGCCGCCCACTCCTCGGCGCTCGAGCGGCGGGCCGCCCGGGACGATGCCGGCCTCTCTGGCCGGCGTGATGTACTTGCGCACGGTCTTGGGGTCGAGGCCGAGCGACGAGCTCAGCTCGCCGATCCGGCGCCCGGCGTGCCAGTGCTGGAACAGTTCGACTACGTCGATCACTCTGATCGTTCTCCTTGCCACTCGTCCTCCTCGTCTCGTCGACGAGGGGATGCTCAACGGATAAGTGGCCGGAGCGAGGGATCCCTCCCCACCAGGGAATTCCGTGACGGCGAGCCAGGGAATTCCGTGACGGCGGGTTAGGGAATTACGTGACGGAAAAGCGCCTCAAATAGGGAATTCCGTGACGGCTGACAGACCATGGGAACGAACATCGTCGAGTCATTGGCCGCGTTGGTCACTTCGGCAGCGACGATCACCTGGTCGCCGCTCACCGCGGCCTGTGCGTTGTAGCCCTGGAGGAACCGGTTGCGGGCCCGCAACATCCGGCTGTCCGGGTCGGTGGTGTTGGCCAGGCGCTCCTTGTCGCGAGATCCGCCGGGTAGGGGCTTGCGACCAGGAAGTTTTCGCCCTGACTCGGCTTCCCGACGGGCCCGCTCGGCCTGGTGGGCCTCGAAGTTTGCTGCTCCTTGCTCGTCGAGCTGGCGCAGGGCCTCGCGCACCCGGGCCCGGCGGTCTGCCCCGGGGGCGAACCGCTCGGGCAGCTCGTCGCCTCGGGCCTTGCCGAATCGCTCGTCCTCGGCCGAGTCGACCGCTTCGGCCTCGGCCAGGATCTCTTCGGCCAGCTGTTGGCGTGTCCGGTTCGACCAGGCCGACGCGTTGGCCTCCATCTTCGTGCCGTCAATCGACACCACCGCGGTGTCGACCAGCCCTTCGTTCACGCACAACCCGAGCACCTGGCCGAACAGCTCGGCGAGGGACGCCTCGTGGCGACGCCTGAACCGGGCGAGCGTCGCGTGGTCAGGGGCCTGGTTGGCAGCCACCACCCGGAAGGCCACGTCTTCGACCAGGCGTCGCTCGATCCGTCTCGAGGAGCGCTCCCCGACGCAGTAGGAGTAGAGCAACGTGGCGAGCATGAGAGCCGGGTCGTAGGTGGCACCACCCCGGCCGTCCTCCCGATAGCCGGCGTAGAACCCAGCGAGATCCAGCTCGGCCACCACGTCCACGATGAACCAGGCCAGGTGGTCCTCGGGCAGCCAGTCAGCCACTGAAGGCGGCATTAGAAACTGCTGGTCACGATCTCCTTGGCGCACGTTGATCGGCATGCCCCATGATCCCACGCGGCGCGAAACGCGGGTGGGACGGTCGGGATTCGTGCGACAGCCTCGTCAGCCGGGGTTTACGTCCCGGCTGTCTCGCGTTCGGAGCGATTTCGTGCGCGATCCGTGCGCGAACGGAATGACTTGACTTGTCCGCTTGCGAGTGCAGTCAGTTATTGGCGGGCTTCCTCTAATACTTTAATTACCGAAGATATCCTTCAGGGTCAGAAGAGCTACATCGCTTCGTGTCTTGGCTTCGTCTGTTAGACGAGGGTCGAATCCGATTGCGGATGCGAAGAGCAAATGAGTTGATGGACTATCGAGAAGGGCCCGGATCCCTTCGAGGCGACCAAGGTCGCCCATACCGAGCATTCGAAGCTTGGCCTCACCTAGGAGTCTGACTGCATTCTTTTTTGAGTTCGACCCAGGGGCCAAGGCGACGACATCGAGTTCATGTTGTGCTTTTTCGTGAGGATCGGAGAGCACGGCACTTCCAACTTTCCCAATGGGCCCGCCCGTGATTGATTCCGAGGCGTAATGGGAGACAAACTCCCTCACCAGCTGTTCAAAGTGCGGACCGAGCACCTGAGATTTGAATCGCGGTTGAGCATCGTTCCATGCAGCTGGTCCCTGTCGATCCTCGAATCGGCTGAGGTCGGGTTTTGTTACCACTTGGTGAAAACGGATAATAGGGTCTGCGATGCGATAAATGGGCCTCCGATCTCGGAGCACATCCTCATTCTTTGAGATGAAGCCGGTACGCACTAGTACGCCAAGGGAATGTTGTATCCCTCTCTGTGATCGGCCGACGGCGGATGCGATCTGGGCCTCCGAAGTTGCACCCCCAGCGACAGTCGCCAAAACTGAGTGGTACAGCGAGCGGTTGGTGAGTGCTCGCTCCTCACCAAGGAGAAATTCGTCTTCATTGAATAAGGCTGATGATGGGGAGAGGATCTCTTCAAGCACCCACTTGTCAAAGTCAGCGGGTTCGTTTGGAGTTGATCGAACCAAGGACTTGTAGCCCGGTGTGCCGCCGACGACAGCGTGCACGTGGAATGCGAGACCTGGATCCTGGATTCCCCAATACTCTGCAAACTCTCGGTAGGTGAAGGGTCGGACAACCACCTGAGCTTTGATCCGTCCTCGAAGAGGGCCGTCGAGAAGATCCTCCATGATCGACATTGCAGAGCCACACAGGATTAGGCGTAAAGGATTGCTCCCGCCGTCTTGAGATTCGTCTACGGCGCGCTGGATGAGGGATGGGAGAGATGCGGTCTTTGCAAGGTGATAGGGGAATTCGTCGAGAATTGCTACCCCTGGTTGTTTTTGGGTAGCGCCGCCGAGAAGCGAAGCACCTAGGATCGCTGCACCCATAACTGAACTCGTCGATCTGGACAAGGTACCCAGCTGTCTAAGTGCCTCGTCCCAGGTCCTGAGAGCGAGGGGGCCAACCCCGACATGTGCACCCAGCTTCTCGCCAAGTTCGTCAAGGGCCTGAGTGGTCTCGACTTCGAGTGCCTGGTGGTAGAAGCCCCCTGTGGCCTGAGCGATCCGGCGCAAGAGGAATGATTTGCCCTGCCGCCGCCGGCCGTAAACGAGGCCTATGGTGACCCCTGGGCTTTGATCCGTAGTGAACTTAAGGAGGTTTTCCCACTCCCGTTCGCGGTCGAAGAGATCAGCTGGCTTCGGGAGGTACTCTTCCATACAGATAATACTAACTCGAGTTTGTATAAATGGAGTTAGTAATTTCCATTACGCTCTCTCGATTCCCCTATAAATTCCCCCCAATAAGGATCTCAGGAGCCTTGCGAATATTACTAATTGCGTTTTGTATTAACAGCTTTAGTAATTTCGAGAGCGTCGCAATGTGTCCGTGGCCACGAGAAAGTCCGCACTTTTGGCCATGAGAAGTCCGCACCTGTGGCCACAGGCCGGACTTCCGCAGATGATGGGCACACGACACCCCCAGAAATAGTGATTGAGCTGGGAGAACGGCCGCGAGAGTGAAATTGAGGCGTGTTACTACGCGAGTCTGTGACCTGGGGCTACGCCTAGGTCGTGGGTCTGCTCGAGCCGATCCATGTTGTGGCTCCTAGTGCTTATCGCATCGGCAACGGCATCGGCTGGCTCGACCGACGCGGGCACCTACGCCTGGTTCTGCCACCGGGGATCTTCATCGACAGGGACATCGACCCCCTCATCGCCGAAGGACGGGGTCGGGCTGCCAACCCCTTCACCACCGTTGGGCTCGACATCGCCATGGCCCTCCTGTTGGAGCCAACGGGATCGCTCGGGGTCCGGGAGATATCCCGGCGGACGGGAGCGTCAGCGGGACGAGTATCAGAATTGCTTGGCGAGCTTCGAGCACAAGGGCTAGTGAACAGGGACGGGACACCCGCCATCCCCGATCTGTTCGAAGCGGTGGTCGGCGCCTGGGATCCCCAGTGGGTGTCCCTGGGTGCCACCCCTCCACCTGACCCCACGCTTCGTCTGGGTGGATTGCTGGCCGCCATCTGGCACGGTGTTCCCCTGGTCGTGACGGAGGGATGGCCGCCCGAGCTCTACGTACGCGACGAGTTTGCTCTCCGCCGACTGGTCCGGACGTTCCCGCCCGACCTGGAGCGCACGATCTTCCCCGTGGCGAAGGTGGCGGTCTGTCCCTCTCCTTACGGTTTCGACCAGGCCCGGGGGAACGACCTGGAGCTTCCAGTCGTCAACCATGTCATCGTCGCACTCGATCTGGCTCAGGACGAGGGCCGTGGGCGCGAAGCGCTCGGGCAGTGGAACCCGCAGGAAGCCGTCCGTGTCTGGTGACGTCCTGTTGTCCGATGAGGGGGGAGTAGTGAAGAAGCGGCATTCGTCGTCTTGTCGAAGGGGTCAAGGTCGACCACATCGATGTGAGCGACACGCCGGAGATCGCGGCCGAAGACCTACCAGAGGACAGCTGGGACAGGGCATTCGTTCTGGCTCATCGTTGGGGGCTCGACGCCGCTACGCCGGTCACCATCAGCGCGGTCGGGAACCGGACCATGGTCGCCACGGTCACTTGCCTGGCGGCGTCGCCGGCGAGTTTGGTCGCCATGAAGCTCCAGTCTGCCCCTCGCCGTCCGGTAGCCCCAGTGCACAAGGCAGCCAACGACTACCTCGATCTGCAGCGACTGCTCGCGAACGCCGCACTCGTTCCTGAGATCGTTCAGGATCTGACCACGGGTGCCCTCACGATCTTGGAGCCTGGGCCATCGAACGGATCCGGATCGAGTTCATCGAGCGCGCCGACGAAACGGCTCGGGCTATCCGACGGAGCGGGCCCGCCAATGGGTTGAGCGCCGATGAGGTCGAGGCCAGTGGTATGGCCTTTTTGGCTCGTGTGGCCAGGGCTCGAGGCGAACGCCGATGACCCCTCTGCCGCCGGGACGCCATCGTCTGATCTCCGCTGATTTCGTGGATTGTCAAACGCCGCTCGATGTGCGTGGCAGACCCCAGTGTCTATCGCCCCACTACGTCGGCCAGCTCCCGGGGCGACTGTGGGAAAAAGGGGCTCTGGAACGCAACCGACGGAGCTGTTGTCGCTCGTCGGGAGCCATCACGATGCCGGGATGGCTCCCTGCGGGGCTTCGACATTTATAGGCTCGTTGAAGTCAGAGAACGTAAGGGTGTCTCCTTGCGAGCCGCTCTGCGCGACACGGATCAGGTAGGGCGTGCCTGTCGTCGACACATAGGCGATGCCGTCGTTGCTCGCCTTCTTCGGGTCACGTATCGCGATTTTGATCGTTGGCGTGCCGTTGATGGTGGCATTACCCAGCTTGGTGTACTGGATTCCTTTGCCCGTCGATCCCTGGGCGGCTTGAATGAATAGCGACTTGACCAGCAGGAACTGATCGAACTGGCTGAACTGGGAGTTGGACGTCGGTGCCGATACCCATTCCCCGGCTAGCTGGGCCGCCTCGGAGGCGGAGGAGCCCTGCTCCTGATAGAAAGACTCGTCCCCTTTGAAGTACACCGTGTTGTTCACCAAGGCCACATCGATCGTCCCCGACCCGAGCATGATCGTTGCTGCGCCCGCTGTTTTCCCGGCGGTCCCCTCGATGTTGATGGGCTGGCCGTGGGTGGTGCCGGAGAGGACGAACGCCACCGAGCGGACCGACGTGGTTTTGTTGAGTGCAGTCTGAACTATTTGGCTGGTTGGCTTCGCGGTGATGCCGTTGCGGCTTGCCGCTCCTGCGATCCCGCTTGTCCCGAGGACAGTGAAACCGCCGACACCCGCTAGGCCGACGAGGAAGAGAGCCCTTACCAAGTGGAGGTGTCCCGCGCGCATCATCTGCCTTTCGCCTCAATAGGTTTACTTTGCCTGGGTACGGTATCTGCCCCCAGCACAGAAATCGATGATGCTCCGTCCGCTGTTGAAGTTCAGCCCCGCATCTGGATTCCTGCCTTCCGGAAGGCGTGCCAGACGGTACTGCCAGCACACCCGAAAATTGCTCCGACGTCCTCTAGGGACAACCCTCTGCCGTAGAGCCTGATCGCCTGTTCAATTTGGCGGCTCTTCGGACTTCAGCGGGGTGCCCGTTCGCGACAGTTAGCGCTCGATGTGACGTGGACCGGAGTGTGCATCACTGATCGGATGGTCAGGGGCAGGGCCATTCAGTCAGAGGTGGTCGCGGCACCCGGCTGCGATGTAGGCAACCTTCGACTGAAGAACAAGGCGAGCAGTCCGACAATGGCGAGCAACGCTAGGGACGAACGCAGACCGGCGATCCGGGCATCGGCGTTTTCCTTCACAATGGCGTCCGTCGTCTTCGCAGGGACAGCCGCCTTGTCGAGTGCCGACTTCAGCTGTGAATCGGAGACGAACGGAACGCCACTGCTCAGCTCGGTCGTCGCCTTATTCGCAACGTTTGGCGGCACGGCCGGGTTGTTCTGAATGCCGGTGAAGAATGAGGTCGAAAGGGCCGAGATGAGCACGGCTCCGGCCAGTGCCGTGCCGATCGAGGCTCCGAGGTTGGTCATGGTGTTTTGTACACCACCGACCTCGCCACTCTGCACGTCAGGTACCGAGGAAACCGTCACACTGCCGAGTTGGGAGGCAAGGGCCCCGATGCCGAATCCGGCCAAGAGCATGGGCCAGGTGACAATGGTTGCTCCAGCTCCGGCATCGAGGAGCGCCATCATGATCACGATCCCCGCCAACAAGGAGAGGAAACCAAACTGGACAACTCTCTTCGGCGAAGCGTTTGGGAATAGCTTCGGAATGCCCACCGCTGCGAGAAGCAGGGTTACCGAAAGCGGAAGGAGGCGGACTCCGGTGGCAATGGCGGAGAGGCCGAGGGCAACCGACAGGAATAACGGCACGACAAAGAAGAGCCCGGCTTGGAGCAGATACTGGAAAAAGAAGGCGACGAGCCCGCTCCGGAGCACCCGCCTCTTCAGCATGGCCGGATCCAGTAGCGCTGCCCTGCCGTGGTCGAGTTGATGGGTCTCCCACCACATGAACACTCGAAGGAGCAGTCCTCCGGCAAGCATGAGCCACAGCACGGGTGACAAACCAATCCACGTGGGAGCCCCAGCCTTTGGCTGGACCAATCCCCAGCTTCCCGAGCGGAGGATGGCGAACACAACCAGGCCGAGACCAGAAGCGGACAGTGCTGTTCCGATGAGGTCCAGTCGGTTCCCTGCTTCGCCCGGGGTGTCGGCCATTTTGCGGGTCAGGAGCAAGATGGAGAGGACCAAGGCAACCTCTCCAGCGAACACCCACCGCCACGACAGATACGTCGTGCAAAGGCCACCGATGAGAGGGCCAGCGGCAACCGCGATCGCCCCAGCCGAAGCGACCAGTCCGTACGCTTTCGGGCGCTCGCCCTGTGGGAAGTTCGATGCGACGAGTGCCACGATGGCGGGCAAGATCAGCGCCGCACCCACTCCTTCGAGAAATGACCACCCGAAGATCAGTACGGGGAGGCTCTTGGCCAGAGCGGTGACGAACGAACCGCACCCGTAGATAACGCACCCGATGGCGAAGGCCCGCTTGCGCCCCAGAATCTGGCCGAGCTTGCCTCCGGTGATCATCAGGGAGGCCATGACCAAGGTGTACAGAGTGATCGCCGTCTGAATGCCGGTGACGGTCGTTCCAACATCGTGCGCCACGGTGGCGATGGAGACGTTCATGACAGAGCTGTCGAGCGTCATGAGGAACTGACCGGAGGCCAGCGTGAAGAGAACGAGACCAGATGCCGCGGCAGCTGTCCGCTGAGTGGTGTGGTTCATGGTCACTGGGCCGCGCCGTTCGTAGTTCCGAGTTGCAGTAAGAAGACTGCTTCGGCCCAGTTGCAGCCGGGACCTCGCCTGAGCCCAATTGGCACTTTAGGGCACCGTTGGAAGGTGAAACCGCCCACCTACGCCGCCATGTGCGTCGCCGTCATCGCCACGGTGATGGCCAGCCGAGGCGTGACGGCCTGACATGGCCACCCCCAGCCGATCACATGTGGCCGTGGAGAACCGGACCCTCTGGTTCGTAGGTGCCGATGACGATGCCGAGATCGGTCATGGTGAGATCGACAGGGCGCATCGTCGCCGGGAGCATGCCGTCGTTGAACAAGCGGCGACCGGAGCCGAGCACCAACGGAAACGTCATCAGGCGGAAGCGGTCGACGAGCTTGTGCTGCAACAGCGTCTCGAGCAGTTTGCCGCTTCCCCAGATCTGCAGCTCGTCGCCGGGTTCGTCCTTCAGCGCCTGAATCGCCGTGCCTATGTCGCCGGTCACGAGGCGAGCCGTGTCAGGGTGCTCGCCGCGCCACATGGCATCGGCCTCGCTGAGTGAGTTGGACACGACGTACTTGGGCAGCGAATTGATCGCCGTGGCAATGGGGTTGGCGGGGTCGGTCTGATCAGGCCAGTAGCCGCGGAAGATGTCGAACGTTCTGCGACCGAACAGGAACGCGCTGGCGTGGCTGTTGAGCTCGGTGACGAACTCGCCGACAGCCGGGTCGAGGAACGGGGCCTGCCAGCCGCCGTGGGTGAAGGCGTCGCTGGGATCTTCCTCAGGTCCCCCGGGGGCCTGCATCACACCATCGAGGGTCAGGAACGTCTGAACGGTGAGCTTCATCGCTCGTCGGCGACGACGGGCACTGCTCCTGTCCTCTTGGACATCGACGCCTCCCTGGTCGAGATCCACTCCGAAGGCAAGGAGCAGGCGGCACCCACCTACAAGGGCGGGTTCGGGTTCCATCCGATCTTTTGTTTCGCCGACGCCACCGGTGAGACGCTCTCCGCGCTCCTGCGTCCGGGGAACGCCGGGTCCAACACCGTGGCCGATCACATCACCGTGCTCGACGACGCTGTCGCCCAGCTGCCCGAAGAGATCGCTCGTGGCCACCATGTCGGCGACGATCCCGAGTTGGTCAACCGTGACGTCATCATGCGGGCCGACTCGGCCGGGTGCACCGAGGACTTCTTGGCAGCATGCCGGGCCCGCAACGTGGGCTTCTACGTGTCTGCCCGGTCGAACGCCCAGGTCACCGCCGCCATCTTCGATGCCATCGGAGTCGAAGAGGTGTGGCTGGACGCCCTCGCTCAGAACGGTGAGTTGAAGGACGGCGCTCACGTAGCCGAGCTCACCTCGCTGATCGACGGGAAGAGGTTCCCCTCTCGAACCCGGTTGATCATCCGACGTGAACCCCTTCACCCCGGTGCCCAGCGCAGCCTGTTCCCGAGCCTCGACTACCGCTACTGGGGGTTCTACACCGACCAGGACGGCGACCCGAGAGACCTGGATGCAACCATGCGGGCCCACGCCCACGTCGAGTCCCACATCCAGCGATTGAAGGAGTCGGGGCTCTGTCGGTTCCCCTTCGCCAGCTTCGAGGCCAACACCAACTGGCTGATGACCGTCACCCTGGCTGCCGACCTCGTGCGGTGGTTCCAGCTGTTGTGCCTCGACGGGAGCTGGAGCGACGCCCGACCCAAGGCACTTCGTTGGGGGATCTTCCACGCACCGGGACGTCTCGTGCACCGGGCACGCCAGCGCGTCGTGCGCATCATCGAAGGTTGGCCGACAACCCAGATGCTCCTCGATGCCTACCAACGCATCGACCTCATCACCTGACCGACTCCAGAGAACCCGTGAGGCGGCACCAGCGTGACCACACGCGTCCTCAAGCATGTCCCTGGTCACTTTCCGACCCCGACAAAGCGCACAACGATCGCCGTCGTCATCACCACGGAGCCACAATCACCGGTCCGACCGCTCAGCCCACTGGAATGACGACATCAGGCCACCGCCGAATAGCGGCGTGAAGAGGCGGGGCTAATTCTGAGCGCGTTTCACGCCGAGTCGCAAGCTGAGAATGCGGCTTCCTACTGGAGGGGTTGGGAGAGCCGGGGAGGAGGTCGCTGGCCGGGACGCCGAGCCAGGTCTCGGCGAGCTGGTCTCTGACTTGTAACTGAGGTCAGCGTGCCGTCGGCGCTGATAAGTCTGTAGGTCGAGAGATTGAAAGAGGTACGGTTGACTCGTGAATCGGCAGATCTGGGCGGCTCTGGATGCAAGGCGCGGCTTGGGCATATGAGGGCTTCGCATGACGTTTCCGCTCTACTGAAGACTTGGAGCAAAGTATGAACTTTCAGGGTGTCGTGATGAACGTCAGTGATCTCAACCGATCGATTGACTTCTATCGTGAGGTGCTTGGTTTCACGCTGCTGTCCCAAGAGGACCAATTGGCGGCGGTGAGAGCTCCGGGGAACGACCAAACTCAGGTCATCGTGTTGCGAGCGCTTGGGAACAGTCCTCTGGGAGGAGCTCGCCATACCGGTCTGCGAGCCTTCATAGTGGAGGTCGAGTCGGCCGATCGACTGGAGCAGATCGCGAGCGATTTGAACTCTCGGAGAGTTCTCGATAGCCGGCGCGTTCACAACGAGTGGAGTGCGGTGGTAGGTCGCGACCCGGACAGGGCGGCCGTAGTCGTGACCTGGCACCCCGGTGGGGGGCGGATCACTGAGGACGGCTGGAGAAAACTAGACGATTTTCTTTACGGAATCGGCGAGTAGGCGAACTTCGCCAATACCACCACAGCGAACACGGCAGCCAGCACAACCCTCAGGACAAGCAACGCCATGACCTATCGTCGACTGACATCAACCGAGGGACCATGGCAAAGATGCGAGGCTTCGTCGACTCTCGCTACGGACGACGACCGCCACCTTCGAGGCCACTGAGTCGCAGTGCATCGTTGTCCCCTTGATCGGATCACCGTACCCAGAGGGAAATCGATTCGCGTCCGACGGCAAGCCTGAGTCTGGATCCAACCCAGTTTTGGGACGGACACGAACACCCAGGTGGTTATCGCTAATGACATTCGTACCAGGAGCCGATACGATATAATTTGTGGCCGTTCAGGCACATGGGTTTGATCACGGCTACACGGTCAGAGCGCGCGCCACGAAGCCCGCAGCAGGTAGAACAGCGCAGGCGGGTGGGGTCTGGCGCCAGCCGCTCGGTTGGCCCAGGGCACCGTGGTCAGCGTCAGCACGTCGGTGGGTGCCGATAGTTCCGAGACGACCGTGAGCTCTCGCCCCCAGTGGCGCCGTTCCAAACGGAGTGGGGGCGGAGCATTGGGGATCCGAGACATCGGGCGAGTCGTTGCAGTGTTGGTCCTGGCTCTGTTCGGCGTCGTGTCTTCTGTGTCCTCTGTCGCCACTGCCGGACTTACCACCGCCGGAGCGGGTGGTCGATCCCCCTCGGCGACCGACGCACCGGTGGTCACCAACGGCCTGAGTGGTCACTGGGTGGTCCCGCACTCAGCGGCGGTCGGAACGAAGGTCGGGGCCGCGTTGGGTCTCACGGCCGTCGAACCTTTGCACCACGTCGTCGTCACCATCACCACCAAAGGCCCGGTGTCCGTCAAAGGGGGTCACGTGAAGACGGTCGGGACGCTGGCCGCCGGCCAACAGTCTGTTGCCTTGCCGGTCACGATGGGTGGTCCGGGCCTGGGTTCGGTGGACGCTTCGATCAACGGTCTCAACGCCCTCGGGCAACCGGTCAGCGACCAAGCGGACCTCGCCCTCGCCTCTGACCAGACCTCCGCCACTTTCTCGACGAGTGGCAGCCTCCATGCGCAAGAGGCGCTACTGGAGCTTCGCCGCAGCACGCTTGGGAACCAGGGTTACAACGAGGCGATGGACGACCTCCTCGGTGGGGGAGCCGAAGTCCAGATCGTCCATTCGTCGGAAACGGCCGAAGTGGCCCGACCCCAGGACAACTCGATGACCACCATCTCGGGCCAGATCCGGTACACCGCTGTCGACGGCAGCGTGCATCCGGCCCGAGACGTCATGGTGCAGATCTGGGACGACGATGCGCCCAACAACATCATCAACCCGAATCCGGGTAACCCGGGCACACTGCTGACCACCGTCTGGGCTGACAACACCGGGGCGTACACGGCTACGGTGTCCACGTTCCGCTCGGCGGCCGAGGGCGGCGTGGCTCGCCAGCTCTACGTCGACGCTGTATCCGAGGCTGACACGTACGTGGGGGGCACGGGTAACGGTCAAGTCGCCTTCTCCGTCCACGCCGCCGGCAGTACCACGCCTTACTACATCAGCTCGAGCGTGAGCCCGTCGTCTCTCTCGCCCGTCACCGTCACCGCTACCGGGGCGCCGGTAGCCCTCAACCTTACGGCGAACAACACGGCCGTCAACAACACGGCCTTCGACGTGGCCGACGCACTCGAGACCGGGATGCAGTACACGGCGCATCTCGATGCCTGCAGTTGCCTGTCCAAAACGCTCAGCTACACCCAGAATTTGAGCATTCAGTTTCCGGACCCGGACGGCCTGACGCAGTACGACACCAACCCGACCTACATGCAGGTGGCCCAGGGCAACCAGTTCAACTTCACCATCATCCTGCACGAGTACGGGCATGGCATCGCCAATCAGATGGGCATTACGCAGAACCCGGGCGGCAACCACAACCTGTACTCGAACGCCTCTACCAATTTCACGCCGCCGAACAAACTCGAGGGTATGGAGCTGGCCTGGGGCGAGGGCTTCGCCACCTTCTTCGCCCTCATGGCCATCGACTACGAGAAGTCCTATGAGATGGGCATCCCGACCGTCGAAGACGGGATCGTCGACATCTTTGGCTACGATTTCAACTACCTCACTGGCACCGGCACGAGGACCACGACCGCCGCGCCGGGCGCGCCTTCCCAGATTCTTCCCTTTACCGGGGTCGGTGAGGACAACGAAGTGAGCGTAGGGAGTGCCCTCTACCAGTTCTACAAGGGCCCCAGCATCTCGTTGCCAGACACCACGATCATCTCCACCTTGGAGAAGAACGGGTCGTCGATCCTTTCCTCTGCTTTGCCTCCTCTCATGAAGGCGGCCGGGGCAGCCACCTTCGACGACTCGGACGACAGTGTCCCGAACGCCGTCGAGCACGCCAACGATTTCGCCTGCATTCTCTCGGCGCAGGATGTGGCCCCGGCCATGATCACTCCGACCAGCGACAGCCCGATCGAGCCGGGCACCCCCCCGACCTTCACGTGGGACCCCGGTGGCGCCGGAGGGCTTTTCCCGCTCGACCAGTTCACCGTTCAGTTCTGGGATGCCAACTGGGACAAGATGGTCTTCCAGTCAACGCCCCAAACCGGCACCAGCTATACGCCCTCGGCGGTGGACTGGGACCAGATCATGAACGCCACCGATGCGCAAGGTGGTCTGCTCTCGTCCCTCAATGTGACGGTCAAGGGGGTGAGTACGCCGAGCTCGACCCCCTACGCCACCCCAACCGGCCCTTATAAGAGCTGTGCCATCACCCTTGATCTGGATCGACAGCCCGCTGACCTTAGTGATCCGACGTTGGGTGGTGGCAGCTTGTTCGGGACGTCCGTGGGACTCTCCTCGGACGGGAAGACGTCGATCGTGGGTGCACCGGGCGACTGCCTCGGCATCGTCGATCCCTCTCAGGGCTGTGGTGCAGGGACGGTGTCCTTCTACACGCTCGATCCCAATACCGACTTGTGGACACAGACACAAGAGTTCACGCCGCAGAGCATGGGTCTGACCGATTGCCCGGGAGGGGTCTGTTCCGATGCCGTCGATGTCGGGGATAGCGTCGCCATCTCCGGCAACGGCACCACGGCGGCTGCCGCGGTGAGCATCGACCCTGATTCAACGCCGGCTAATTTTGGAAACAATTGGGAGCTCGAAGTGGTCACCTTCGCTCTCGAGAACGGGACGTGGAAGATGACCGGCGAACCGACGCTCAGCCAGGGGAATACCGCGCCCTACGAGCCAGGTCAGACCCAGAATCTCGTGCCTTCTGAGGTGGTGGCTCTCGACGATGTCGGTAACGCGCTGCTGGTCGGGGACCCGTCGTACGAGAACCTCGGCCTCGAAGCCGGGTCGAGTCAGCAGAACTCGTATCTGAGTACCGGGATCGCGTACTCGTTCACCAGTGCGGGTAACGCCGATCCCGCGGGCTTCACCCTGGCCAGCACCATCGACGATCTGAACTCCGACACGTTCGGCACCCTCACCTGTACCTACCTCTGCACGACGTGGATCGATCAGTTCGCCGGTGCCATCGCCCTGTCTGGCAACGGTCTGACCGCCACCATCTCCGATAATCAGACCTACGCTGAGGTGGATAATCCGGTCGAGCAGACCAAAGATACGGTCGACCTCTATAAGGCCACCACCGTCGGTGAGTGGAGCTCTGGAGCCACCCAGGTCCTGACCGGTAGCGATGTGGCGAGCTCGTGGTCACAGGACGACACCTGTTCGCCACAGTTCTGCGAGCCTGAGGATTACGGCGGCGCCCTTTCGATCTCCGACGATGGCCAGACCGTCTTTGTGGGTGATCCCACGCACGACAGCGGTCTGGGTTCGGTCTACGTGTACACCCCGGCGAGTGCCGGTAGCCCCTATAAGCAGGTGGCCGAGCTCACCTCGTCAGACGGTGACGCCGTGGAGAACCTGGGCAGTTCGCTGGCCAATGCCGACGACGGCGCCGTGCTGTTGGCGGGGGCACCGGACTCGTCGAACTCCCCGCTCGTCAACTCGGGCGCAGCCGAACTGTTCACTGAGACGCCGGGGGGTTGGGTGGATGGCCAGCAGGCGTCGGATCTCACTGCCGACGACGCAGCCAACTGGAACCTGTTCGGTAACTCCGTGGGAATCTCCGCCGATGGCTCTGAGACACTGATCGGCTCACCAGGAGACGTGGAGTACACGGCCTACCCGGGCGGCTACGACGGTGAGGTCTACACCCTGGCCGGCGTCACGCCGACCTCGCTGTCCCTCTCTGTGCCCGATCTCACCGAGACGCCCACGGGATCCCTGGAGGGCACGACGGGCCAGTCAGCCACCCTGACGGCCACGGTCAGTCCCATTCCCAGCGGTGGGACGGTGGCCTTCAGTAGCCCCGGGGGAGTGATCGAGCCCTGCAGCGCCGTCCCGGTAGACCCGACCACCGGTGTGGCCGACTGCCCGATCACCTTGCCCGAGCAGAGCACCTTGAATCCCGTCACGTCGGATGACTCGCCGCTCACCTACAGCGCCACCTATTCGGGGTCTGGAGTGTACGGCGCATCGGCGCCGGGCACCACCATGATCTCCGTGGTCTCTCCGTTGACCATCACGACCACATCCCTCCCCACCATTACGGCCGGGGTGGCCCTCACCGCTGGCCAGGTGACCATGGCCGCAGCCGGGGGGGTAGGCAACCTGACGTGGTCGGTGGTCGACGACGATGACGGCACCGACAATTTACCGGCCAGTATGCAGCTGGCGCAGAACGGTACCTTCTCGGGTGAGATCCCGACTGCCGGCTCGTACACCTTCGACGTCGAGGTCACCGACAGCTCGCCGGTGCCCCAGAGCGCCATCGAGTCCTTGACCTGGGTGGTAGTGCCACCACCACCGACCGGTCCGCCAGCGCCCACCGTTACGTTGAACCCTCTGGTCTCGGCTACCTACGGCACCGCCACCACTGCCTCGGTGGTGGTGAGTGCGGCCGGGGGCAACCCCAAGGCAGGCGACGTTGTCACCGTGTCGGTCATGGGTGGCACCACCGTCGTGGCCACCTGCACGATCACCCTCCCGGGCGGAAGCAACGATTCGTCGCAATGCAGCCTGCCGGGAACGCTGGCGGCCGCCAGCTACTCGGTGGTGGCCACGTTCCAGGGGGCGGGATCAGTGGTGGCCGGCGCCGATCCGGCCTATGCCACCACGGCCAGCTCACCACAGACTTTGGTGGTCGTTCCGAGTCCCACTGTCACCACCATCGCCCAGCTGACGCCCGTCGCCTTCGGTACGCCAGCCCTGATATCGGTCGGCGTCTCCTCGAGCGGCGGGTACACGGTCACGCCGCCGGCCGGCGACAAGGTAGCCGTAGCAGCCACCGCTTCGGGGGCCAGTATGCCCGCTGCTACCTGCACGGCCACCCTTTCGGGCGGTGGCACCGACACCGGGTCCTGCAGTCTCGGTTCGAGCCTGGGTATCGGCAGCTACACCCTGAGCGCCACGTACTCGGGTGACACCAACTTCACCACCTCCACCAGCACCGGGACCCTCAGCGTGGAGTACGGCACCACCGTCACCATCACGGCCCCGACTGAAGGAGCGGCACTGACCGCCGGCGCCTCGGTCACCTACACGGCCACCGTGGCCTCGTCGACGGCCCCGTCGTCCCCGACTGGCATCGTGACGTTCACATCGGGGACGACGGGGCTGTGCGTCGACAGCTCGCTGGTGGACGGCACCGCCTCGTGTACCTCGAGTTCGGCGCCGGTTGGAAGCGATACGGTGACCGCTTCGTTCACCAGCTCCGCCGGGTTTGCACCTGCTTCGGGAACGACCACGGTGACTGTGAGCATCGTCGCCCCAACCCCACCGCCGGGGGCCGTTGCTTCGGCCTCGGCGTCCGGTTCGGGGTACCCCTACCCCACCGCATCGGTGCCCGACATCACGGCCACCGGCTCAGGAGCCGGGGCGCTGACCGTAGCCAGCTACGGCACGCAACCCCTCGGGACGACGGCGGTGACGGGTGGCACTGGTGTCTTCTACGACGTGGCCATCGGCCCGGGCAGCACGTTCAACCCGCTCACCATCATGGTATGTGATCTCGGCACCAGTGGCAACGCTCTGGACTGGTGGAACGGTGGTGCCTGGCTGCCGTTCTCCAATGAAGTGGTGGACACTGGAGCCAACGCCGGCTGCGTGACGGCCACGGTGGACTCGGCCAGCTCCTTCAGCACGACCTCGCCTACCACCCAGGAGATGACCGGCACCCCCATCGCCGTCGTCGACGCCGCTACTGGGGACTTCTCGGTCGCCATCAACCCGAAGAACCAGAACCTGGGCCCGAACGACTCGGCCGGCTACAGCGTCACCGTCGGCTCGACGGGGGGATTCGCCGAACCAGTGGCCCTCACCGTCACCGGGTTGCCGAGCGGGGTGACCGGTCGGTTCTCCCCGCCCACCGTCAATCCTGAGGGCGGATCGGTGATCTCCATCCTGACCCTGACCGCAGGATCGACCCTCACCTCGAGCGGAGGCAACTTCACCGTCACCGGCACGTATGGCACCGGTCCCACAGCGGTGGTGCACTCGGCCGACGACGGCAGCGTGACCCTCAACTTCGAGCTGCAACCCACCTGCTACGGCCAGATCGCCGGTGTGGTGACCGATGCCCAGACCAACCTGCCGGTGGCCGGAGCCACGGTGACCACCGACAACTATCCCCCGACCCAGGCCACCACTCAGTCTGACGGCTCTTTCACCCTCACGAATGTCGAGCTCGGGGCCAATAACGGGACCACCAACACCGATGTGACGGTTACCGCGCGCGGCTACTTCACCTACGCCTCGAGTTCCTTCGTGGTCTCGTGTGGGCCGACGTCGACGGTCGATCCCGTGATCACCGAGATCGAAACCGGCAACTTGACCGGTCATATCTATTACGGCACGACGAATCCGGCCGACCCGGGCGGTCCAGGCATCTCCACGGGGGTCCCACTTAGCGGGGCGGGAGTAACGATTGAGCAGTACGAACCTGCCAGCGGCACCGACCAACCGGCGGCCGACGAGTCGGCCGCTGACGGGAGTTATTCGTTCACCGACGTCCCTGACGGCCCGGCCAATGTACCGATCGAAGACCAAGTGTCGGCGCAGGGGCCGATGGTCAATCCTTCTGACGCTCCGCTCGGCTTCTGGTCGGCCAGCGCCGATCCCACCATCTCGGCCGGAACCACTTCGACGGCCGACATGGCGCTGGTACCCGTCTGTTCCGGGGGCACCATCACCGCCACGGTGTACTCCCAAGACACCGGACTCCCGCTCGACAACGCCACGGTGAGCGACGGGTTAGGAGGGGAGGTGACGAATGCCAACGGCGTGGCCACCTTCACCAATCTTGAGCAGGGCTACAACAACAGTCCGAGGGCCTACGGGTTCAGCGCCGCCAACCAGGCCGACACCGGCTTTTCCCAGGGAGTGGTGGAGACCACACTCGAGGCCTGCGGCGACAGCTCGTCGGTGTCGCTCTACATCCATGTGCCGGTCAACAACTACGGCAACCTCACCGGGACGGTCACCAATTCGGTGAACAACCAGCCCATCCCGACGGCGATTGTCTCACTGGGGGATTGCGGGCAGGGCACCGTCAGGCAGCCCAATGATCTCGGACAGTTCAGCGACAGCACCATCCTGATCGGCCAGGACACCTACACCTCCACCACTTGCTACATCTACGCGCAGGCCCCCGGCTACTACCCGACCCAAGACACCCCGGTGGTGATCTACGCCGGCCTGACCAGCACGGTGGCCCTCACGATGTTGCCCCAAGAGTCGGCCACCGTCACCGGTACGGTGACCAACGAACTGACCGGAGCCCCGGTGCCCAACGTGACGGTGTCCGGCCCCCTCGGGACCACGACGAACGCTCTCGGGCAGTACACCGTTAGTGGGAACGACCTACTTGGCAACGACAACGCCTCGCAAACGGACCAGTTCTCCTTCTACCCACCTTCAACGGGTGTGCTCCAGAGTGGCAACGGCACCGTCAGCGTCACGGCGGGTCAGACCTCGGTGCTCAACATCGCCTTGTATCAAGCGTGTGGCCCGGCCACAGTGACCGGCACGGTCTACAACGCCTCCAACCAGGCTCCGATCTCTGGCGCTGCCGTGTCGTCAAGTGGTACGAACGCCGTCACCGACGCCAACGGCAATTTCTTGCTGCAGATCCCGACCCGATCGGTGAGCTTCGAAACTTACATCACGGCATCGGCTAACGGCTTCAACCCGAAGACCGAGTCGATCGAGATCTACTGCGGCGCCCACATCGTCCTCGACTTCGGCCAGAGCAGCAACGAGACGGGTACCCTGACCGGCACGGTGACCAACGCGGCCAACAATGCCGACGTCTCGGGGGCCACGGTCGAGGCCAACTGGGGAGCAGTCACCACCACCAATTCGTCGGGCGTCTATACCTTCGACAACGTACCGCTCGGGAACAACAACGCCGCCGAGACCTGGGACGTGACCGTCGATCCACCGTCGGGATCCCCGTTGCAACCGGAGATTCAGTCGATCAGCGTGCCCGGGAACACCACTACCATCCTCAATTTCGCCCTGGGGTACAACCGCGCCCCCTGTACCCACGGCGAACAACCAGTCCTACGTCACCCCGGAGAACACCAAGCTCACGGTAGGCACAGCCACCGGCCTCCTCAATGGGGACACGGGTACGGATATCAGCGTTACCGCCAACGGCGAACCGAAGGATTACGGGGATCTGACCGTCGAACCCGACGGGAGCTTCACCTACACCCCGGCCAACGACTTCTTGGGTACGGACACGTTCACCTACACCATCACCGACGAATACGGCGTCCAGGCCCAGGCCACCGTGTCGGTCCAGGTGGGTCCTGAAGCCCAGCCCCCGACCGACGTGGCCTACACCGAGTCGGTCGATGCCGGCAGCACCCTCAATGTCAGTGCGGCCGATGGCCTGGCCTCCCAGGCCACGGGCAGCGGTTTCACCTTCACTGACTACTCGGCCCCCCAGGACGGCACGGCGACCGTCAACCCCGACGGCAGCTACAGCTATACGCCCAAGACCGATTACTCCGGGCACGACTACTTCCTCTACAAGCTGACCGACGGCGTCGGCGAGACAGTGCTCCAGTACGTCGCGATCACTGTGGTCCCCCCGCCGGCCCCGACGGCCCAGAACATGTCCGTCACCACCTCCTATGACACGGGACTCGACGAGTCAGCACCGGGGATCCTGGCCGGGTCGACAGGCACCGACCTCACCTACACCGGGGCCATCGGGCCGTCCCATGGCACCCTGGTGGTCAACGCCAACGGCAGCTACGTGTATACGCCCGACACCGGCTACTCGGGACCCGACTCCTTCGAGTACTTCCTCATAGACCCCTACGGACAGGGTGCCTATGCCACCGTGTCGATCACCGTCAATCCTCTCCAGCCCCCGACGGCGGCCGACTACACGGCGACCGTGGACTACAACACCCCGCTGACTGTGGACGCCACCCTGGGTCTGTTGGACAATGACACCGGGACGGGTATCACCGTCACCTCGTTCACCCCGACGGCCAGTGCAGTGACGGTGCCGGCGGGTAGCTCAGCCACCGGGGCCACCGCCCACGGCTCGGTGACGGTGTCTTCCAGCGGGTCCTACACCTACACGCCCACGTCGGGCTACGAAGGCCCCGACTCGTTCAGCTACACCGTCACCGACGGCTACGCCGAGACGGCCACTGGCACGGTCACCTTGAACGTCCTACCGCCACCCCCGACGGCCCCGAACTACACCGAGACCACCCCATCTAAGACGCCGTTGGTGGTGACGACCACCAACGGAGTGCTCTCCAAAGCTACCGGCACCGCGCTGGCGGCCACGCTCAAGACCACACCCCTCCACGGCAACCTCTCGTTCAGTGCCGACGGGAAGTACACCTACACCCCCTACGCCACCTTCACGGGCACCGACTCGTTTACCTACACCGCCACTGACGAGTACGGGCAGACGGCCTCGGGCACAGTGAACATCGACGTCACCGGATCTGAGACCGCTCCGGTAGCCAAGAACTACACCGAGACCACGCCCTTCAACACACCCTTCGTCTCGCCGGCTTCCGGCGTCCTGGCCAACGACACCGGCACTGGGATCACGGTAACGGGTCATACCGCCCCCTCTCACGGCACGGTGACCATCGCCAGTAACGGCAGCTACACCTACACCCCGAATAACAACTATGCCGGCACGGACTCGTTCACCTACACCATCACCGACTCGTTTAGTCAGACGGCGACAGCCACGGTCAACCTCACGGTCAGTCCACCGGCTGCCCCAGTAGCGAACAACGACACCGGCACCACCCCCTTCAACACACCACTGGTGGTCAGCGCAGCTGAGGGTGTTCTGGCCAACGACACTGGCACCGGGATCACCGTGACGACTCACACCGCCCCTTCTCACGGCGACGGTGACCATCGCCAGTAACGGCAGCTACACCTACACCCCGAATACCAACTACGCCGGCACGGACTCGTTCACCTACACCATCACCGACTCGGTTGGTCAGACGGCGACAGCCACGGTCAACCTCACCGTCGCACTTCCTGCAGCTCCAGTGGCGCCCGACTACAGCGAATCCACACCCTTCAACACCCCGCTGGTGATCTCGGGACCGGACGGCGTGCTCTCCAACGCGACGGGTACTTCCCTCAGCGTGACGTTGAATACCGGCCCAGCAGACGGCACGGTCGTGGTCAACGCCGACGGCAGCTACACCTACACGCCGAATACCGGGTTCACTGGTACAGACTCGTTTACCTATACCGTGACCGACCTCTTCGATCGCACTGCGACCGGCACTGTCACGATCGACGTCTCCGTCCCTGCCCCCCCAGTGGCGAACAACGACACCGGAACCACCCCCTTCAACACACCACTGGTGGTCAGCGCAGCCGACGGGGTTCTGGCCAACGACACCGGCACCGGGATTACCGTGACGGCTCATACCGCCCCTTCTCACGGCACGGTGACTATCGCCAGTAACGGCAGCTACACCTACACCCCGAATACCAACTACGCCGGCACCGACTCGTTCACCTACACCATCACCGACTCGGTTGATCGGACAGCGACAGCCACGGTCAACCTCACGGTCAGCCCCCGGCTGCCCCGGTGGCGAACAACGACACCGGTACCACCCCCTTCAACACACCACTGGTGGTCAGCGCAGCCGACGGGGTCCTGGCCAACGACACCGGCACCGGGATCACCGTGACGGGTCATACCGCCCCCTCCCACGGCACGGTGACCGTCAACGCCGACGGTTCCTTCACCTATACGCCGAATAACAACTACGCGGGCACGGACTCGTTCACTTACACCATCACCGACTTGGTTGGTCAGACGGCGACAGCCACGGTCAACCTCACCGTTGCACTTCCTGCAGCTCCAGCGGCGCCCGACTACAGCGAATCCACACCCTTCAACACCCCGCTGGTGATCTCGGGACCGGACGGCGTGCTCTCCAACGCGACAGGTACTTCCCTCAGCGCGACGTTGAATACCGGCCCAGCAGACGGCACGGTCGTGGTCAACGCCGACGGCGCTTACACCTACACGCCGAATGCCAGCTACGCCGGCACGGACTCGTTCACCTATACCGTGACTGATCTCTTCGATCGCACGGCAACCGGTACCGTCACGATTGACATCTCCGCCCCGGGTGCCCCGACGGCGCCCGACTACAGCGAATCCACACCCTTCAACACCCCGCTGGTGATCTCGGGACCGGACGGGGTGCTCTCCAACGCCACGGGAACCGGTCTTACCCTGACCGCACAAAGTCCGGCTGCACACGGTACGGCGGCCCTCGATCTGAGCGACGGCTCCTACACCTACACGCCGAATACCAACTACGCCGGCACGGACTCGTTCACTTACACGGTGACGGACCAGTTCCATCGAACGGCAATCGGTACCGTCACCATCTCAGTGCTGGCGCCGACACCGCCAACGGCAGCGAGCTACACCGAGTCGACGGCGGAGGGCACGACGCTGACGGTGGACGCCACCGATGGCGTGGCGTCCAAAGACACCGGCACCGGACTCACCTACGCACTCACCGACGACCCGCTGCACGGGACAGCGGTGGTCAATGCCGACGGCAGCTATACCTACACACCGGATGCCGACTACTCGGGAACGGACTCGTTCACCTACACCGTCACTGATGCCGACAACCAGACGGCTTCGGCCGCACCGTCACCGTCACCGTCATCCCGTCCGCACCGCCCGTCGTGACTCAGGTGCTGCCGTCCGACGGACCTACCGCTGGTGGTACATCAATCGAGGTCATCGGGACCGGGTTCACCGGGGCCACCGAGGTGGAGTTCGGCAGCACAGACCTGTTCCTGGCTGGCGGTGCGCAGCCGGCGATCGCCACTGGGACGACTTCTCTCACCTTCACCCTGGTGTCCTCGACCTTGATCACCCTGAACGACCCTGCCGGCACCGGTGTGGTCGACGTGCGGGTCACTACCCCGGTCGCTACCAGTGCCATCACCGCTGCCGACCGGTTTACCTACAAGGCGCCCGCCACCACGCCGCCGACCACAACCACCACGCCGCCGACCACCTCGACTACCACCACAACCCCTCCTGTCGTAGCGGTGGCTTTCCCGTCGACACCGGCCGGCCCCAGCTCCAGTTCCAGCTCTGGCCCCAGCTCGGGAGGACTGGCGTTTACCGGGCTCAATCTCGCCCCCCTGCTCTTTGGCAGCCTGATGTTTACCGGCTTGGGTGCCCTCCTCGTGATGGCCACCCGCCGCAATCGGAAGGGACGGCACGCCCGTCCTTAATTCAGCGGCGCTGGAGGATCCCTCGGATGTACGCCGCCTGGCCCACGTGCTGTAGGTCGTCGACGACCACGCTCACCAGCCGGACGCTCACAGTCACTGGTGGGTCCCAGCTTCGGTCCACCACCCGAGTGAGGTCGGTCTCCTCGAGGGAGCGCACGAAGGCCAACGTCTTTTCGTGAACGTCCTCGTAGTAGCCGAGTAGGGAGGGGGCCTCAGCAGTGACCAGTGCCACGGTGTCGGGGTCGTGACCGTAGCCGGTGTCCGACGTATCGAGAGGCAGAGCGAATCGCTCCTCCCATCCGTTCGCCGTCCATACCTGTTCGCTGCCGTCGAGCCCGGCGACGTGATCATCCTGTATCCGGGTTAAGTGCCACACCAGCCAGGCGATGGAGTTGGACTCGCTGTCAGGACGGAATGCCAGCTCGTCAGGCGAAAGGCCGTTGACCGCGGGGTGCACGGCATCGCGTACCCTCTCGAAGGCGTCCACCAGTAGGTCGGTGCTCGTCATCGGTGTCCTCCTCTACCCGGCCTGATCAGCACGCTCTCCTACCACTCCGGTGAAGGCGTAGACCCGTCAGCCTAGCTTTTCGAGGCCTCAGAAGACCTTTTCGCCAGACCCTTCCGTCTTGTTCTCAACATCGCCAGTCTGCTCCTCCGAATCAAACTTTCTCTTGGGCTCCCCGACCTGGTCTCAACCCAACTCTGCTCCTCCGGAACCCCGGTTCCGCCAAAAAAACGCTTGACAACCACAAGAACCTGGAGTTAGATGCCATCGCGACCAGTTTGGGAAACGAAGAGTGTGTACCATCTGATCGAGAAGCACGAAACACCAGATTTACCAACCAAGCGAAAGCAGGGGGATGTACATGTTCCGGGGACGTCGCAACACAGCAGTAACCCGCGATTTCCAGGCTGAGAATTCTCAATCTGGGAAAGTTCTCGCGGGGGGGGGTGGGGGAGTAACTCCCTAAGTTTTTCCCACGCAGAGTCACGCAAAATCTCACTTTGCCGGCGGCTTTGCCCGCCGGTTTTTCGCGGCCGTAGCGGCAACGCTCCTGGTCGTGGGAGTGGTAGCCGGCTCGGTGGCCGGGATTGGGGTGGGTGCCGCCAGTGCGGCTACCCCGCTATCAGTGACCACGACCTCGCCACTGCCCTTGGCCCCGCTGAACACCCCCTACAGCACCACCCTGGCTGCAACTGGTGGCGACCGGGTCCTACACCTGGAGCGTTGCTCTCGGGCTCCACGTTGCCGAGCTGGCTGAGCCTGAATTCGTCGACCGGTGTGCTGTCGGGCACGCCGACGACGAACGCCACCGCCACGTTCGCCGTGACCGTCACCGACTCGGCCAGCCCAGCTGACACGGCAACCTCGGGGCAGCTCACGCTCTATGCCGGCAATGGTGGCACCGAGCCGTTCTCGCTCAACATGACCTCGGGCAGCTGGACGGTGCTGTCGACACCGCCCGGGACCTCGCAGCCCTTCCCCGCCCAGACCACCACCACGCTCACTGGCACCGTGGCTCCGCTGACCGGTGCGATCACCGATGCAACGCTGAGCCTGCCGGTCCAGGACGGTGTGTGCAGCAAGGCGGCTGGGGGATGTACCAACTACCTCATGGACGAGGTCAACCCGGGCACGGCCACCGGTCGATCAACTCGAATGGTGACATCACGCTCAACGACAGCCTCTCCTACGAGCTCGACGTCACCACGCCGGTCACCGCCCAGTGCCTGTCGACCCCGATCAACATGATCTTCCAGTCCACTGCGCCCTACAACACCCGCACCAGTGGTGACGTGACGCTGGTGGCGTCCGGCTACAACATCCCCGACTTCACTGGCGTCCCAGGGACCGCGACCCCAGAGAATCCGAAACTCCTGTGGCATAGCCCAGGGTGCCCAGGCAGCATAGGCGTCAACTATGGCGCCTACCCCTACGGGGTGGCAGGGAGCACCAACAACAACACGACGCTCAACCTCCAGGGCACTGGTCTTCCCATCCCGCCACCACCGGGGAAGACCACCACGAACGTGCTGTCGGCCAGCCCTGCTAGCCCGCAGCTCACGGGAACGTCGGTCACGCTGACCGACACGATCAGCTCGGGCGGGAGCACGGCCACCGATGCCACGGGCAACGTCAACTTCATGGCCAACGGCAACGTGATCGGCACCGTACCGGTCAGCAACGGAAGTCGCCACCTATACGACAACGACCTTGCCGAGCCAGACCAACCAGCTGACGGCGGTCTACTCCGGTGACTTCAACTACTCCGGCAGCACCTCGCCAGCGGTGCCGTATGCCATCCAGCCACTGCCGTCGGTCACGCTGAACCTGCCCACCACGGTCGAGCTGTCGTCGCCGACCCCGACCCCGATGTCGGTCACCTTTACCAACCCAGGGACGGGTGCGGACTGGAGCAACGATCTCTACCTGCAACTGCGAGTTCCAGAATGGGGCCAATCGCTCCAGACCTCACCGTCAACTACCAGGACAGCGCCGGGAACTGGTGCCCGCTCATTTCCAACGGCGGCCAGAACTACTACTTCAGCGGCTTCGGCACCCCGCCGTGCGGCACGGAGACAACGGCGTTCTCGCTGGCTCCAGGACAGTCGCTCACCCTCAACCTGCAGGTGTCCATCGCCTACGACCCAACGAACGGTACCGGCCCCGGACCGCAAGCTGGTCAAGGCGATCCTCTGGAACGGGAGCTGCACTGACCCAACGGACCCAGGCGACACGTGCAACCAATCTGACAGCCCGTTCAACTCCATCGCCCCGACGCCAGAGCGGGGCGCCCGAGGCCGTCGGCACGTACACCATGACCTATGGCGCACGGGCTGCCGGTGACGCTTGAGCAGATGCGCATTCCCACGACGCCGGTACCCGAGGGGTACTACGGTCTATCCCATCCGTCAGCATGTCGAGCCTGCGTCGAATCCCTACCCATCGCCGATCCGACAGGCACAGTGACGTACCTGGTTGACGGAACGGTCGGTTGGTACGAGGGCCCTGGCCATACCTCACCGCCCAACGGAACAGTGGTAATCTACTTCTCCGACGGCAGGATTGATCCCCGGTACCCACACGCTCACCATCGAGTACTCCGGTGACCCGATCTACGCTCCGAGCACCTACTCCCAGACGTTCACCGTGGCGCCACCAGCTCCCGGCACGCCGTTCGTCTGTGAGACTACCAATTCGACGTATCCAACGCTCAATGCGTCAGTGGTAGCCGTGGCCACGGTGCCGAGCCCGTGCACCGAGCGGATCGACCGTGCCGGTCAGTGCTCTCGATCTGACGCTGAACATCGACCCGGCCGGTGCGCCTTCTCGCCACCGGCGCTCCGGTGAGCAACGCCACTATCGGGCTCTCTCCGGGTGGGCGTCACCGTCACACCTCCGCGGCGACTCCGACGACCGCCAACGGGATCGACTCGGTGAGCTGGACCGGGCTTTCCGCAACGGTGCCCATCTCTGGCAGCTCGGGCTCGATCGTCCCCGTGGGCGTCTCTTCCCTCAGCTTCAATGGAGGCCGATAACATCGCTTATGCCTGCAACCCGGCCGATCCGACAGCACCCGCCGTCGTGCAGCAGGTCACCGTGTCTGGCACGACGTTGACGACGAGCCCGACTAGTTCGGCCTCCGTCGGTGCACCAGTGACCCTGACCGCCACGGTCTATCCGACGCCTTCGGACTACCCTGGCGATCGCCATCATCGGCCAGGTGGACTTCTTCGACGGGACCACTGACATCGGAACGGTCGAGTGTGCCGAGCATCGGGAATCCCGGTGCTGGCATCGCCACCCTCACCACAACCTCCCTGGCGCCTGGCGCACAGACGCTGACGGCAGTGTGGAGCGGCGGTCCGACACCGGCCCAAACATCTGCTCCGGTCACCTTCCAGAGTCGGCACCGCACCGACGGTCACCACCCAACCCACGAACCAGACGGCCAGTGCAGGAGCGACCACAACGTTCACTGCAGCCGCAACCGGTGATCCAACACCCACCGTCCAGTGGCAGGTGTCCAGCGAACGGAGGATCGACATGGTCCAACATCAGTGGTGCCACCTCTGACTCCTACACCACACCAGCTACTACAGCGTCTGACAACGGCAACCAGTACCAGGCCGTATTCAGCAACGGTGCAGGACCAGCTGTCACCACCAACCCCGCCACCCTCACAGTGCTGGCACCGTCGACCACCGGCTATCGCCTGGTGGCATCCAACGGAGCCGTGTCCACCTTCGGGAATGCTGGCAACTACGGCTCTGAAGCTGGGCAACCGCTTAACGCACCGATCGTCGGCATGGCAGCAACGCCTGACAACAAGGGCTACTGGCTGGTAGGAGCTGACGGCGGCATCTTCACCTTCGGTGATGCCAGCTACTACGGCTCGGAAGGTGGCCAACACCTGAACCAGCCCATTGTCGGTATGGCAGCAACGCCAGATGGGAAGGGCTACTGGTTGGTCGCAGCCGATGGCGGCATCTTCACCTTCGGTGACGCTGCCTTCTACGGATCGGAAGGTGGTCAACACCTGAACGCCCCAGTGGTTGGCATGGCAGCAACCCCTGATGGAGCTGGCTACTGGCTGGTGGCCAGTGACGGCGGCATCTTCACCTTCGGCGACGCCGCCTTCTGACGGATCTGAGGGAGGACAGTCGCTGAACGCCCCCGTGGTCGGCATGGCAGCCACGCCTTCGGGCAACGGCTACTGGCTGGTTGCCAAGGACGGAGGGGTCTTCACCTTCGGCGACGCCACCTTCAACGGCTCGGCATCTGGTCAGTCCAATGCCCCGGTGGTCGGCATCGTGCCAACCTCGAACGGTGGCGGTTACTGGCTCGGAGCACAGGACGGCGGCCTCTTCACCTTCGGGAACGCCCCGTTCAACGGCTCGGGCGGTCGGGCAACTTCACCGCCCCGGTAGTTGCTATCGCACCGTAGGGAGAACCAAGAAGGACGTGCGGTCCGCTGTTCCTGGGTGCTTGTTTCTTGCCCCAGGGACAACGGGCCGGACGTCCAGACAACGCCAACAGATCGCCAGCGGAACCCAGCTTGCCCAGCCTGGGAACCGGCCAACAGTGTGTGGTCCCCCGCCCCCTAACCCCGGACGGGGGACCACACTTTCTCGCGTTTACCAACACAACGGGAGGTAACCGCAGTACAACCGTTCCGGAGGACGGGGGCTGTGCGGTACGCGGTCAGGAAGCCCGGGGTTAGGTCGGTGCGGAGAGCGTGGCCGTTCCCGTGGTGGCCACCATCGATCCTTCCGACGCCGACGCTTGAGCGGACGCCGCCACCGGCGACTGCCGGAGTCCGATCACTGCGATGAGCGCGGCGACCAGTACGCAGACGCCAGCCACGGCTACGGCCAGCCGGTAGCCGTGGACGAACGACTGGATGGCCGGCTCCCGATAGGCGTCACCGAGTGCTTTGGTGACCGTACTGATCTGCGCCCCCGCCACGTTCTGGGCTTGCCTTGTCGCCCCGGCGTGGGCTGACGTTGGGAACTTGCCGACCTTGCTCGTCCAATCGGAGACGGCGGCGTTGACCCCGACGGCGCCCAGCACCGCCAGCCCGACCGACGTGCCGATCTGGCGAGCCGCGTTCAGGATGCCCGAGGCGGCGCCCGAGACACCGAGGGGAACATCCCGCATGGCGGTGTTGGTGATGCTGGGGACCAACGTTCCGTAGCCCGCACCGAGCAAGACGTACCCCGCCCAGGCCACGATGAAGGGCGTCGAAGGGGTGACCATGCTCAGCCCCAGGATCCCGACGGCTCCGACCAGGCACCCGCTTGCGACCACGACGACGTTGGGGAAGCGACGGTGGAGCCGGCCGGCGAACTGGGCCATCACCAGGAACGGGATGTTCATCGACAGCCAGGACAGCCCGGTGCGGAGGGCGGACCACCCGTCCACGTTCTGGTACAAGAGCGTCAAGTAGAACATCGTGCCGGTGAGGGCCACGTAGGCGAGCAGGTAGATGGTGCAGCTGGTGACGAAGCTCCGGGCTCTCAGCAGGGTGGGAGGCACCATGGGCGATGGGGCGCGGTGCTCCCACAGGGCGAATAGCACCAGCATGATCACACCGATGATCAGCGGCCCCGCCACGAGCTCTGAGCCCCAGTGGTGCGACGACGACTCGATCAGGCCGAACGTCACCCCGAGCAGGCCGAGGGCACTGGTGAGAACCCCGGGCACGTCGAGCGAACGGGGTACGGGGTCGCGCGACTCCTGGACGACCAGCACGGCGAGCACGAGCCCGACCACGGCAAGCGGGACGTTGACCCAGAAGATGGACGACCACCCGAAGACGCCGAGCAGAAGGCCGCCGACCACCGGTCCGGCGCCGAAGCCCAGCCCGGCGATGGCAGCCCAGATACCGATGGCGCCGGCCCGGGTCTTTGGGGGGTAGGTCTCGGTCAGGATCGAGAGGGTCAGTGCCGACATGACCGCGCCGCCGACACCCTGGACGGCTCGGGCGCCGATCAATGTCAGATCGGTCGGGGACAGGGCGCAGGCGATCGACCCCAGGGTGAACACCACCATTCCGACCAGGAACAGCTTCTTGCGCCCGTAGCGGTCGCCGAGGGTGCCGCCGAACGGGATGAGCGTTGCCAGGCTGAGCGCGTAGGCGCTGATCACCCACTCCAGGCGGCCGGGAGACATGTGCAGCTGGTGTTGGATCGAGGGCAGGGCGATGTTGACGATCGTGACGTCGAGCAGGATCATCCCCTGCGAGATGCACATGGCCAGCAGGGTCAGCCGCTGACGGGACGCCACGGTGAGGGACGGGCGGGCGAACGAGCGAGAACGCACCGAGCCAGTGTGCCACCGCCCGGTCGTCGGGCGCTTCGTTGCGAACCTCGTCAGGAGGTTGTCAGGTAGTCCCGATCATCCGAGTCGAACGGGCGCTTCGTCGTGAACCTCGTCAGGAGGTTGTCAGGTAGTCCCAGCCGCCTGGGCAGACGAGGTCGTCTCGTATGTCGGTGTCCCACCCGGTGGTGTGACCGGAGCCAGACCTTCCTGTTGGGCCATGATCGCCGATTCCACGACTTGGAGGTCGGACGGATCGATGGCCAGGGGACCACCGGCCACCGGCACCTGCCATACGTGGGTCATCACTGGGGTCGTGCCCACGGGAGCGGTACCCGCTGCGCACGGCGTGAAGCCCTGGATCACGTGGGTCGTGGCCGAAATGCACAGGTTGGTATGGGCGTGCCACTGCACCAGGCAGCCGTAGGGCATCGGACCTGCGCCGGACCCGGGCATCAGGTACATCGCCGCCACCAACACCGGCCCATTGGGAGTGAAGGCGTAGACCAGCGAGTCCACGTGGTTGGGGTCCAGGATGTACTTGGGTTTCATGTAGGACACGTTCAGATAGTGCACGACCGGGTAAGCCGTCGACGTGATGGGGACGTAGCCGGCGGCGACGGCCGCGCTCAGCTCCTTGTACTTGGCCACTGCCGTCGTCGTCGCCTGCACGTACTGCACTGCCCCGAGCGTCTGGGCAGCGGTGGGTGCCGTCGTGCAGTTCGGAGTCTGCATCTTGTGCCCTTCGTCGGTGGCATTGCCCACCGAGGTCAACAGGGCCTGCTCGCTACTGGACAGCGGTGGCCCCGTGTACTTCCAGTTCGGGTCGGTCACACCCAGTCCCGCCATACCGGACATGTTGGTGCTCGATGCCATGCCCTTCATGGAGGACGTGCTCGTGCTCTTCGAGGACGACGAACCGGACATCGACATGCCCGGATGAACCCGACATCGACATGCCGGGCATGGAACCCGAGCTGGACGACGAGGAGTGGATGCGACGCCGACACCGTCGACGTGGTGGATGCCGATCCGGCCGAGGCGGTAGGAGCGGTGGGGACCACGGCAACGGCGACCGGCACCACGGCGAGGCCGATCACCCCCAGGGTGGCCCATGCAGGATGACGCGAGAAGATGCGAGCAGCCGGCACCGGAGCATCGGCGGGATCCGGCACCGTGGGGAGGATGGCGAGGCCCAAGAGCAGCACCAACGGCCCGTTGCTGGGGTCGGTCCCCATGCCGGTCATCAACTCGCCCAGTCCCTCGCCGGTCACCCAGTAGAGCAGGGCGAGCCCGATGCCGAGCCCGATGAAGATGGAGGCCCGGCGGCTCACCACGGGTCCGATCCCGATGATCAGCGAAACGGCAGCGAGGATCACCGCCATCGGTGCGCCCGCTCCGACGAAGGCATGGCCCAACGAGCTCAAGAAGTGGGCGTACCATCCCGGCTCCCCACCGGCGGTGGCAGTCAGCTGGTCGTGGATGGCGTTCGGAGTCCGGTTCGACGGGAACATCCACAGGATCGCTTCGAACACCCACAGCGCAGCCCACACGGCCCGGGCTCCGGTGGCCCCGAACGGTCCTCGTCCCCGCTGCCGACGATGCCATGCCCGTTCGCTGCTCGCCGAGGTCGCGCTCCGGCGACGGCCAGACCAACGCGCCGATGACCGCATAGAGGAAGACGGCACCGGGCCCACCGGTCAGGGGCGAGGAGTGTCCGGTGAGCACCATGCCGAAGCCTTCGCCGAACCACGCCACGCCGACGGCCCAGACGAACGAGAGCACCAACGCCGCCTTCACTGTCCTTCTGAAGAGCAGTCCCACCCCGATGGCCAGCTCGACCAACCCGAACAGGGTCACCCACATGGCGACCTCATGGGACAGGAAGTTACCGATGTGGGTGATCGACGCACCGACGCACTCCAGGCTGACCCGCGGCCATGGGATCGATCACCATGGTGATGAAGCTGGTCCCGAACATCCTGGGCTGGAACTTCAGGCCGGCGGCGATGATCCAGAGCACACCGAGCGCAATCTGGATGGTGCGTCGGTCGATCTGCAGACGCGATGCAACAGGTTGGATATCGGTACCTTCAGCCACGAGTTCCCCCTCGATCTTGGCTGCACGCTCCATGTGGTGTGTAGTCCCGGTCATGGTAGCCCTGTTCGAACGGAGAGGTTCAGCGGCACCGGGCCCCTGGAGCCGTCCCGGATCCAGATCATCGGTGAGGTGGCTGCCTGCGACGAGGTGGCTGCTCTACGACCTGGACACCTGCTCCATTCCACGCCGTGCGCTCGACCGCGCCATGCTGGTGCGCATGGCAGCCCAGTACATCTACACCATGCGGGATCTCCGGCGGTTCTACCCGCCCGATCGGGAGGTGCTGCGTGGCATCAACCTGTCGTTCTATCCCGGAGCCAAGATCGGGGTCATCGGGTCCAACGGCTCGGGAAAGTCGTCCCTGCTGCAGATCATGGCTGGTGAGGACGATGGCTTCACCGGCGAGGCCCGTCTGACGGCCGGCTTCACCGTCGGGTTCCTGGCCCAGGAGCCCCAGCTCGATCCGGCCAAGGACGTCATCGGCAACGTCACCGACGGCGTGGCCGAGATCAAGGGGCTCCTCGACCGTTTCAACGAGGTGTGTGCGGCGATGGGCGACCCCGATGCCGACTTCGACAAGCTGCTCGCCGAGCAAGCCAGCCTCCAGGACAAGATCGACGCTGTCGGGGCCTGGGACCTCGATCGGACCCTGGAGATCGCCATGGACGCGCTCCGTCTGCCACCGGGCGACGCCGACGTGACGACCCTCTCCGGTGGTGAGCGCCGACGCGTTGCCCTGTGTCGGCTCTTGTTGTCGAAGCCCGATCTGCTGTTGCTCGACGAGCCCACCAACCACCTCGATGCCGAGTCGGTGGCGTGGTTGGAACGCACCTTGCAGGAGTACGCGGGCACCGTGGTTGCCGTCACCCACGACCGGTACTTCCTCGACAACGTGGCCGGTTGGATCCTGGAGCTCGACCGAGGCGCGGGCATTCCTTGGCAAGGCAACTACTCGTCGTGGTTGGAGCAGAAGCAGGCCCGCCTGGCCAGTGAGGAGAAGACGGACCGCTCCCGTCAAGCCGCCCTGCAGCGAGAGCTGGAGTGGATCCGGATGTCTCCCCGTGCCCGCCAGAGCAAGGGCAAAGCTCGGATCACCGCCTACAACGACCTGGTCGCCGAGGCGGAAGCAGCCGAGCGGCGATCCGACAGGCTCGAGATCACCGTCCCGCCCGGTCCCCGCTTGGGCGATCGGGTGGTCGACGCGAACGGGCTGGTCAAGGGGTTCGGGGATCGGCTGCTCATCGACGACCTGTCGTTTCTACTGCCTCCCGGTGGCATCGTCGGGGTCATCGGTCCCAACGGGGCGGGAAAGACAACGTTGTTCCGGATGATCGTCGGTGAGGACAAGCCGGACGAGGGCGGGCTCACGGTAGGGGACACGGTGGCGCTGGCCTACGTCGACCAGTCCCGGGACGATCTGGCAGCCGACGCCACCGTCTTCGACGAGGTCACCGGCGGGGTCGACCGCATCGTTCTCGGCAACCGTGAGGTGCATGGGCGAGCGTACGTGGCGAGCTTCGGCTTCAAGGGCAGCGATCAGCAGAAGAAGGTCGGCCAGCTCTCCGGGGGAGAGCGCAACAGGGTCCAGTTGGCCAAGGTCTTGAAGAGCGGCGGCAACGTGCTCCTCCTCGACGAGCCCACCAACGATCTCGATGTCGACACCCTTCGTGCCCTCGAAGACGCCTTGTGCGGCTTCCCGGGATGCGTGGTGGTGATCAGCCACGACCGGTGGTTCCTCGACCGGATCGCCACCCACGTCCTGGCGTTCGAGGGCGACTCGCAGGTTCGTTGGTTCGAGGGAAACTTCAGCGACTACGAGGCCGACCGGAAGAAGCGGCTCGGTGTCGACGCCGACCAGCCACACCGTCTCCGTTACAAGAGGCTCAGCAGATAACAGATCAGCAGTCCGAGCTGGTCGCCGCCCCGGCTCGTCGCTTCCCGCTCGCTGCCCCTCGCCTACTCCACGGTGACGCTCTTGGCCAGGTTGCGGGGCTTGTCGATGTCCCGACCAAGTGCCGCGGCGGTGTGGTACGCCAGCAGCTGGAGGGGGATCGTGAGCAGGATCGGATCGAGCTCGGGCTCGCTGACGGGCACCCGAATGGTGTGATCGGCGAGGCCGTCGCTGAGGTCTGAGTTGGTGATGGCGATGACCGGTCCACCGCGGGCCTTGATCTGCTCGATGGTGGCGATGTTCTTGGAGACCAGCTCGTCGGCAGGGACCACGACGACACTGGGCATCTCATGGTCGATCAGTGCGAGCGGGCCGTGCTTCAGCTCGGACGCCTGGTATGCCTCGGCGTGGATGTAGGAGATCTCCTTCAGCTTCTGGGCCCCTTCACGGGCTACCGGGAAGGCGCGGGAGCGTCCGATGAAGAACATGTGCCGCGCCTCGGCATATCGCTGCGCCACGTCGGCGATGGCGGCGCCGTCGTCGAGGATGGTAGCTATCTGGTCCGGCAGGTCCTGGAGGCCGGAGACGATGCGTTGTCCGTTGGTGGCTGAGAGGTCGCGGACCCTACCGAGCAGTAGCCCGAGCATGGCGAAACAGCCCACCATGTTGGTCAGCGCCTTGGTCGATGCCACCGACACCTCGGGTCCGGCGTGGAGGAAGATGCCGCTGCCGGTCTGGCGAGCGATGGCGCTCCCCACGGCGTTGACCGCGCCTATCACCTGCCCACCTTTGCGTTGCAGCTCCTGGACGGCCATCAGGGTGTCCAAGGTCTCGCCCGACTGGCTGACTGCGACATACAGCGTGTCGGACTCGACGACCGGGTTGCGGTAGCGGAACTCAGCGGCCGGTTCGGCATCGGCCGGGATACGGGCAAGCTCCTCGATCAGGTTGGCGCCGATCTGTCCCGCGTAGTACGCAGATCCACATCCGAGGAACTTCACCCGACGGATGGAACGCAACATGCGTGTGTCCAGGTTGACCCCACCGAAGTGCGCTGTGGCGAACCGGTCGTCCAGACGTCCGCCCAGCGCTCGACGAAGGGCCTCGGGTTGAGCGTGTATCTCCTTGATCATGAAGTCGGAGAAGCCACCGAGGTCGTAGTCCTCGGCGTGCGTCGCCAGATCGGAGGACTCGGTATCGGTGCGACGACTCTCCTGGGTGGTGGTGTGGTGGCCGTCGGCCTTCACCGTGGCCACTTCGCCGTCGTCGAGGTGGACCACCTGCTGGGTGTACTGGACAAGAGCGGCGATGTCGGAGGCGATGAACATCTCACCGTCGCCAACCCCGAGCACGACCGGACTGCCGTTGCGAGCGACGACCAGCTCACCCGGCTGTCGGGCATCGAGCACCACCAGCCCGTAGGCACCCTCGACCTGATCGAGCGTGTCGAGGACCGCTTGTTCGAGGGTCTCGGCCCCGTCGGCCACGGCAGCTGCCACCATGTGCGCCAGTACTTCCGTGTCGGTATCGGACACCAGGCGTACCCCGTTCGCCATGAGCTTGGCCCGCAGCTCCTCGGCGTTCTCGATGATCCCGTTGTGCACGACAGCGATCCGCTTCGAGGCGTCCAGGTGAGGGTGCGCGTTGACCTGGTTGACCTTGCCGTGGGTTGCCCAACGGGTGTGCGCGATTCCCACGGTTGCCGGGTCTTCCGGCTTGACCTGTTCTCGGAGATCACCCACCCGTCCGGCGACCTTCGTGACCCCGAGCCGGCCGCGGTGCACCACCGCTATACCGGCCGAGTCGTATCCCCGGTACTCCAGTCGGCTCAGCCCCTCGAGTAGTACCGGGACCGCCTGGTTCCGGCCGATGTAGCCCACTATTCCGCACATGGCTGTAGTACTCCCTTGTCCACGATCTGATTCGGTCGGTTACCCATAGACAATCCGTCGCAATTGGCGCTCTGACAGCTCTGGAGCAATCCATCGCCGCTCGGTCAGCTCAGCCGACACCATCGTCCAGATGTCGGCGTTCTTGACCCCCCTGCTCTGCAGCTCGCTGTGTCGACGACGCACGAAACCTTCGACGGTCTCGTCGAAGTACTCGAGCACATCGGCTACGAGCCGCTCGGCAACAGCTGATGGCAGCTCAGTCGTGAGCGTCACGTGCCGAACCAGATCGGGCGGCACGGCGGCGCTCATGGTGACAGCCTGCCAGTTTTGGCCGTTATTGACAACTATTTGCCCGAATTCGGGCAAATAGTGACCGGAAACAGCCAACAGCTAGGCACCAGGTCCGGTCATGACGCCCCCCCAGGGATACGAAGGCCTCTTACGTGGCGAGTCCGTCGAGTGAGGCACCGACGATCGTCTGGGCGGCCCAATCGACCACCTCGATGATCTCGTCGTCAGATGCGGAGGACACGTCCTTGAGCGTGAGCAGGGTTTCTGCACTCACGATGGCGTAGAGGGCGAGCTCGAGCCGACGCATCTCCTGATCGTCGAGCGTGCCCTGAACCGGTCGTAACGCCTCATCGATGAGACCGATTCGAGGAGCGGGTCGCCCACTTGGTTCCGACCCATCGATGGCTTCGACGAGGAAGGACGCCACGGCCAACCGCACCGTTGTCTCGTTGGCCAGCAAAGCCCGCATGAGTATCTCGGTGACACAGGAGATCCGTTCCTTGGGGTCCGTGCTGGTGGTCGCATCTGTCAGCACGGAGGTCGGATCGGGGAAGAGGTCGTCAACAGCCACACGCAGCAGTGCGGTGAGATCCGGGAAGAGCTGGTACAGAGCTGCCTCTGAGACCAGAGCGGCACGAGCTACCTCAGCGATCGTGATCGACTGGTCGTCACGCATGATGTCACGAGCTGCGGCAATGATGGCTCGGCGCGTTCGCAGCGTCTGATCCGATCGTTCGTGCTGGCTGCTCGCCGTGGATTCAGTCTCCATAGGCCCTCACTCACTGGGTTTGGCCAGTGCGTCGATTGTAGGCGTGTGACCACCGCACGTTCAGGGTCGACGGGTAGATTGGCCGGGCCGTCCGTTGGAGATCAGGAATACATGATAGAGGTCAAGAGCACACCATGTACGTAGCGGAGATCGTCGGAGCAGTCATTCTCATGGCCGGCGGGATCGCGCTACGGATCTATGGCGTGAAGCGAATGCGCAGAAGGCACCAGGAGTACAGGGATGCCTTAAAAGATGTGGATGCGTGACAGGGGCCAGATCCTCAGCTCGACCTTGCCGACGATCAGGTTGCGGGAGACCGTGCCCCAGTACCGGCTGTCACACGAGTCGGCACGGTTGTCCCCCATCACGAAGTACTGATTCGGCGGGATCTTCTGGGTTGTGATCGGAGGTCCCAGGGGAACGGGCGTGAACCACGGTTGGGCAAGTGGATGCCCGTTGATCAAGATGACGTTTCCACGAGACGAGATGGTCTCGCCGGGCAGGCCGATGACCCGCTTCACGAGGTCGGCGACGGGGGGCCCAGGACAGTTTTCACGCGGAGGACGCCTGAAGACGATGATGTCGCCTCGGTCTACGTCGTGCAGCTTGTAACTCAGCTTGTTCACGACGACCCGGTCGCCGACCTGCAGGGTCGGGTACATCGAGACCGAGGGGATGGAGAAGGTCTGCGCCACGTAGGCGCGTATGACGATTGCCAATACGAAAGCAGCGAGCAGGATGATGACCAGCTCGAGCAACCAGCGGCTGAACGGTGTCCCGCGGTTCGTCTCGGGCTGATCAGTTGAGTCCGTTGAGTCCGTGGCCTGTTCGTCGTCGATGGACCCTGTTGGGGTCGTGTTGGGTGGGCCCGGTTCCATGGCACGCAAAGGCTAGTAGAGACAGGTGCCCGTGCTGGTGCAGCCTTCTGACGGCGCGCCGTCGTGAGAGAGCCTCGACGTCACCGAGCCTCTCAGGTATGAGCCGGACTGTCGCCGTACCCGGTGGGCATCCCCGATGGATAACGGTCTCCCGCCCAGGCTCCAGGGGGAGACAGCCCCTCGAGACGGTCGAGCTCCTCATCGGAGAGCTCGACCGTGACGGCGGCAGCGTTGTTCTCCAGGTACGACCGACGTTTCGTGCCGGGGATGGGTGCCACGTCACCGCCTTGGGCCAGAACCCAGGCCAGGGCCAGCTGGCTCGGAGTGCAGTGCTTGGCTGTGGCCAGCTCTTCCACGTGGCGAACGAGCTCGAGGTTGCGAGCGAAGTTGTCACCTTGAAAGCGTGGGTTGCCGGCGCGGAAGTCGCCCGCTTCGAGATCGTCCGGGCTGGTGATCTGTCCGGTGAGGAAGCCTCGCCCCAGTGGGCTGAACGGCACGATGCCGATACCGAGCCGGCGAGCAGCGGGCACCACCTCGGCTTCGAGATCCCTGGTCCACAACGACCACTCGCTTTGGAGAGCAGTAATCGGGTGCACGGCTGATGCTCGCTCCAGGCTGGCAACGCTGGCCTCCGACAGCCCCAGGTATCGAACCTTCCCTTCGTGAACGAGCTCGGCCATGGCGCCAACCGTGTCCTCGATCGGCACGGTCGGATCGACACGGTGCTGGTAGTAGAGGTCGATGTGCTCCGTCCCCAGACGTTGCAGCGATGCGTCGCAGCTCGTCTTCACATAGTCGGGTCGGCCGTTGATCGACCTGCTGCCATCTGAGCTGAACTCGATGGCGAACTTGGTAGCCAGCACCACGCTGTCCCGCCGGCCGGTGATGGCCCGACCGACCAGCTCTTCGTTATGGCCCAGCCCGTAGACGTTGGCGGTGTCCAGGAAGAAGATGCCGAGGTCGAGCGCCCGGTGGATAGTGGCGATGGACTCGTCCTCGTCGGGGGTGCCGTAAGCCTGGGACATCCCCATGCATCCCAAGCCGAGCGCAGACACCTCGAGACCTGCAGCTCCGAGTCGGCGGGTGGGGTACGAACGATCGGTCATGACCGCACTCTAGGTGCGATCCGATCTCCGTCGATCGGTGCATGCCGGTCCGAAACGGGTGCCTGTTGCTGGCTCGGTTCGTACTCGGTTTAGGGTGACACAGTGAGCCGTGACGAGGGGTATCTGCTCGACAACCAACAGGCTGAAGCAGGTACGCGTTTCGATGCGCTCTCCACACTGTTCAACCCCTCCACCTTCGGGCACATGGAGAACCTCGGCATCGGAAAAGGCTGGCGCTGCTGGGAAGTCGGTGCAGGCGGTCCGACCGTGCCCGCGTGGATCGCGGCACGCGTCGGTCCGGAAGGGTACGTGGTGGCTACCGACATCGATGTGTCCTGGATGCAGGACCGTCCAGACGTCGGGTATGAGGTTCGGCAGCACGATGTGGGTGTCGAAGAACCGCCTGGCGAGTCCTTCGATCTCATTCACGCCCGACTGGTGCTCGTGCATGTGCCCCAGCGTGCCGAAGCACTGGCTGCGATGGTCAGGGCGCTGCGACCCGGCGGGTGGCTGTTTCTCGAAGATGCTGACCCGATGTTGCAGCCGCTCATCTGCCCGGACGAGTACGGTCCGGAACAACAGTTGGCGAATAGGTTGCGCAGGGGCTTTCGAGAGCTGTTGGCTCGGCGCGGAGCGGACCTCGGGTATGGGCGCACCCTTCCTCGTTTGCTTCGGGAGAAGGGACTGGTCGATGTACAGGCTGATGCTTTCTTTCCGATGGGCTCTCCCGCTTGCACCGCCCTGGAACAGGCGACCGTCGAACAGGTTCGTGAGCAGCTTGTTGAGAACGGCATCGCTACGGACGAGGAGATCGACCAACACCTCGGAAACGTGGCGGCAGGGCTGCTCGACCTGGCGACGTCTCCGATGATCTCAGCATGGGGTCGGAAGCCGGCTGCTCCATAGCTCGACGGACCCGATCCGTCCTCCTGTTGGTTCTGGTGGGACATGCGGCACGTGAAGAGCAGGATGGTGGGTAGGCGACAGTGCTGGTGTCGGCTTGTGCCCAAGGCTCGTGCTCAAATAGCCATGATGACTGGACCACCATGCTGAGGTCGATCGCCGCGCTTGACGCGAAGCGGGGGCTGGCCACCGATACAGGAATTCCGTGGGACGTGCCGGCGGACAGGCAGTACTTCCGTCGAACTACTTCCGGTGCCACCGTCCTCATGGGTTACCGCACCTACGAGGAGTTCGCCGAGCCGATGTCCGACCGGAAGAATTTCGTGGCAACTTCACGCCACACAACGGTGCGCCCTGGGTTTACGACCGTCGCCGATGTCGGCGGGTTCGTGCGTGCGCATGGCGACGAGGACATCTGGATCATCGGGGGTGCCGCTCTCTTCACACAGACCATCGAGCTGGTCGAGGAGCTCTACCTGACACGGATCGACGGTGACTTCCACTGCACGAAGCTCTTCCCCGTCTTCGACGATCGTTTCCGGCTGACAAGCTCGAAACAGTCGCCCCCGGTCGACGGCGTCCCCGACGCGTGGTTCGAGACGTGGGAGCGCATCGAGGCGAACAGGTCCTCCGGGCTGTCTGGATCCTTTGGTTAGGGCGGGTTAGGGCGGGAGAGCCGATATCTGTCAATCTGTCACCGGACCCATGATCCGGAACGCCCGACCAGCCCAACCTGTTCGACCCACCGTCTATCCATCAAGGAATCGCCATGCCCAATGAACACTGGAAGGAACAATCGGAAGACCAGGACTTTCCTGCCGCCCGGGCGTATCTGTCGCTGCTTGTTGAGCCTTCACAGGGGAAGAAACTGATCAAGGCGCTCGAACGAGACTCCGTCATCGAGCACTTCAAGGCCAAGGACCTCCTGCGAGCAAGCGGGCTACCGCTGCTGCCCATGGATGACACCGACGTGGCGAAGGATCTCAAGCGGGTGAAGTTCGGGGCGAAGCTCTCCCCTGTCCTCCTGGTGCGAGGGTCGCCTCTGTGGATCGTCGACGGGTACCACCGGGTGTGCACGAGCTACCACCTCGACGAGAACGCAGAGATCCCATGTCGCATGGCGACGCGGGGCAGCTGACTCTCAACAGGCGCATGGCGACACAGCGCGGCTGACGCCGAGAGGTCGCCAGCTCATGGCGTGGCCTCCGTACCCTCAGGTCGTCCGTTGAACAGGGCGAACGAGGCAACGGTGAGCAGAGCGAGAGCGCCTGCCGTGGACCAGATGAGCCCGTAGTGCACCGCGAGTGCACCGACTCCCGCTCCCAGGAAGATCAGCACGATCGTCGCCGTCCGCCGGCCGGCTCGGACAGGCCGACCGCCCACTTCGACAGCGTCCGCCGCCAGCCCACCGAGGGCAGTCGTAAGGACCGTGGTGTTCGCATCGGGAATTCCCATCCTGCGCACCAACGCGTTCTGGACACCCATGGATAGGGCCAGCAGGGCCACCGGGATGGACCGAACGTCACCCATCGGATGCGGCTCGATACCCACCACGACAACCGCCGCAGCCAACACCACCCACTCCACCGCCAAGGCGCGACCAATGCGAATGGCGGTGCCTCGCCGACCGGTTACCCAACTGCCGCCAAAGGCTCCCACGGTGAACGCCGCCAGCGAGATGAAGCTGCCGCCGACCGAGAGGCCGGCAGCCCGAGCGCTGCTCGATGCAGCAGCGAAACCCAACAGAAGAACGTTCCCGGTCATGTTGGCGGTGAACACCTGACCCAATCCCAGAAAGCTGGTGGCATCGACCATGCCTGTCGTGGCGGTCAGGAGGAAGAGTCCGGCGAACAGCCACGTCGTCGATGTCGACCGCTTTGTGCCGTGTGGCCAGGGTTCTCCCATGGCTCCAGTATCACGTGGCACTGCGAGCGGGGTGGCTGATCCCATTAGGCTGACGTCGAAACGCGAGTCGACTAGGGAGCGACGACATGACCACCACTGAGTCCATCCCCACCGCCACACACATCGGTGCCGACGATCTGCCGTTCGTGGAGATCGGTGGCGGGAACAAGCTGAAAGTCGTCCAGGTGAAGGCAGAGGAAGGTCTCTGGATCGTCGAGAACATCTTCCAGGCTGGCTACGAGGTGCAGACCCACCGCCACACCGGCCCGGTCTACGCCTACACCGTCTCGGGTGCGTGGAAGTACAAGGAGTACGAGTACGTCAACCGGCAGGGGTCGTTCCTCTACGAGCCCGCCGGCTCGGTGCACTCCTTGCAGTGCATCGAGGACCACACCCAGGTCTGGTTCCAGATGTACGGAGCCAATCTCAATCTCGACGCCGACGGGAACATAGAGAGCGTCTTCGACGGCTCCGGCACCCTCGAGGCGTACTACGCGCTGTGCGAAGCAGAGGGCCTGCCCCGGCCGGCGGTGCTCGTCAGCTGATGTCGGTCGCTATCGACCTCTCGAACCCGGACACGTTCGTCGACGGGGTTCCCCACGAGGCGCTGGCCGAGCTTCGGCGCACACAGCCCGTCTACTTCCAGGAGATGGCCGACGGATCCGCGGGGTTCTGGGCCATCCTGAAGCACGCCGACGTCGTGCATGTGGCCCGGAGCCCGAACCTGTTCTCGGCTAGTGCAGGGGGCGTGGTTATCGAGACCCTCGAACCTGAACGGGTGGAGCAGATGCGGGGGATGCTCCTGGCCATGGACCCGCCCCGGCATCTGGACTACCGGCGCCCGATGGCCGGGCACTTCAGGCGCCGGGTGATCGAAGGGCTCGAGGAGCAGGTCCGTGAGGTCAGCCGTGACCTGATGGCCGGCGTCGACAGCTCGAGTGAGATCGAGTTCGTCCACGACGTCACGTCTGGTCTTCCTTCCCGTGTCCTCGGCCAGCTCATGGGCCTGCCCGAGGAGGACTGGCCCCGTCTTCACGACATGGCCGAGCGCAACACCAGTGGTCAGGACGCCGACTACGCAGGCGACGATGCTGACGGTGCCAGCGGGGCCACCATCGAGATGGCCATGTACGCCATCGAGCTGGCCACGGCGCGCCGGGCGCAAGAGCCGCGCCCCGACCTCACCTCGATCATCCTTGGTACCGAGTTCGCAGGCCACCTCATGGACGACGTCGAGTTCGCCACGTTCTTCGTCCAGCTGGTGACGGCGGGCAACGACACCACGAAGATCATGCTCTCGTCCGGGCTCTTCGCCCTCCTGCAGCATCCCGACCAACTGCGCGAGCTCCGGGATGATCCGTCGCTCATCCCCGGCGCGGTCGAAGAGATCCTCCGGTGGGCCAACCCCCTGCACTACTTCCGGCGGACTGCCACCGAGCCGACCACCATCCGGGACGTGAAGATCGACGTTGGCGACAAGGTGGCGATGTACTACACCTCGGCCAACCGGGACGAGGACCTGTTCGACGACCCCCAACGGTTCGACATCCACCGCCACCCCAACCCGCACCTGGCCTTCGGCATCGCCGAGCACTTCTGTCTCGGTGTGCACCTGGCCCGGCTCGAGGGCAGGGTCTTCTTCGAGGAGCTGCTGGCTACGTTTCCCGACATCGAGCTGGCGGGCGAGCCAACCCGAGTGCGGTCCAACCTGAACAACGGGTTGAAGCGGCTCCCGGTCCGTTTGCACCGCTGACCACTCCAGCGACGAAGAGGCAAGAGAGTCAGCAGCAAGTGGCTCGACGGCTCAGCAGTCCGGGCTCTCCGACCCATACGAAGGAAGGGCCGGTTCCTCTGGAACGGCTGTGCACCGTGGTTGCCCTACACCGGGCTGCGACCCACCGCCGAACGGAACGCACCGACCACCTCGGCGAGGTACTCGGTGGCTTCGCCCGGGTCCCGAGGGATGGGGAGCGCGGCCCGGAAGTCGGTGATGCCTCCTTGCGCCAGTGCAGGCACACCGCTCATCGTGCGAGCGAGATCGACGACTCCACTGCTGTTCTTGACCACGGGGAGGCGTCCCTGGACCTGAAAGCCGGTTGCGTCCCGTCCCGCTGCAGCCAGCGAGTCACGGAGCTGCCCGATGCCGGCGAGAGGGTCCTGGATCGAGGGACCCCACGGGATCCAGCCGCTGGCGAAGCGCGCCAACCGATTGATGACTCGCTTGTTCAGCGTTCCGCCCACCCAGATGGGCACACCACCCGGCCGCAGTGGTTTCGGGACACAGTGGATGGCCTCGAAGTGGAGACCGTCGCCGTCGAAGCTGGCCCGCTGCTCGCTCCACAGGGTTTGGCACACCGCCAGGGTGTGGTCCAGCAGTCGGCCGCGCTCGTCGAAGTTGAGGCCGGCGGCTTCGTACTCCTCCCGCTGCCAGCCCACGCCCACGCCGAGGTCGAGGCGACCCCCCGACAGCACATCGAGGGTGGCGGCGGTCTTGGCCAGCACCACCGGCCGGCGCAGTGCGGCCTGGAGCACCCCGGTGGCCAGCCGGGCATGGCTGGTCGTACCGGCCAAGGCGGAGAGGACGGTGAGGGGCTCGAGCCAGACGCCGTCAGGACCGGTGGGCTGCTTCCCGCCCTCGATTCCCCCGAGCTCGCTCCGTCCGTATGCCTCCAGGTTCTCGCCGAACACCACGTGGTCAGAGACGACCAGACGATCGATTCCAGCCTGGTCGGCCGCCCGAGCCTGGTCGAAGAGGTGCTGCCAGGTACCGGGATCGGTGACCGAGAAGTTGACGAGCTGGATGGACAGTTCTGGGAGCGGCATACGCGTTCCTTCCTTGGGCGGTCCGAGAGTGGGCGCTCAGCGCCAGTCAGGCAGCAGGTGGAGCTCCTTGCACAGAGCTCTCGACGACACCATCTGCCCCGAGTAGTTCACCGCCTCGGGGGCAGTGGCGAGCCACCCGATGACCTCGCCGGCAACATCCGGCGGTGCGGGCACAGCGCCGGCGGCCTCGAGGGTCTTGTGCGCCCCCGACGCTTTCATCGACTCCGTCACGGTAAGTCCGGGAGCGATGCTGAACGAGTACACGCCGGCCCCGGAGAACTCGACGTGGCAGATGTCGGTCACTCGATGGAAGGCCGCTTTCGCTGCTGCATAGGCGAGACCCCAGCCACCCTTGCCGACAGGAGCGGGAGGCGTGGTGAACGCCACCTCGGACAGCATGTTCACGATCCGACCTTCCCCGCGCTCCAGCATCTGAGGAGCCAGGAGCTGAATCAACAACAGAGGGTGGAGGTAGTCCCCGACTAGGCACCGCTCCGCCAGCTCCAGCGGCAGGTCCAGGACACGGTCCATGGTCCCGGGTCCCTGGTAGATGGCGTTGTTGACCAGCACGTCGACACGGCCCCATGCGTCGAGCGCCTCGGCGGCCATAGAGCGCACTGACGTTTGGTCCATGAGATCCATCTGGATCGGGAGGCACCGCGCCCCCAACGCCTCGATCTCGTTGGCGGTCGTCTCAAGGCTGCCGGGAATGGGCATCTGGTCCTGAGGGCCACGCGAAGACGACGGGTGGCTCCTTCCCTCTCCCTCGAGCACGGTCCGGGCGGTGATCACCACGTCGCAGCCGGCTCGGGCCAGGGCCAGCGCGCCGCAACGACCGATGCCACGACTGGCTCCTGTTACCAGCGCCACCGGTGTCTGGCCGTCCTTGGTCAACAGCTGTCCCATCGTTCCCCCTCTCGTGGAGGTTGTGGACAGGCCGGCGCCCGATGCAGGGCGGACGTCGACGTGCTCATCGTCGTGACTGTACCCATACGCCCGGCTTCGTGACGGAGCCCCGAAACAGCGCCGCCCCCTTCGCATGGGTGAGTACGGGTACGGTTGAGGTTGCCTACACCCAGGGCGACGGTGGGTGACAATGTCGTCAAGAGGTGACGTCCAGCCACCATCCGAAAGGTCGTTGATGTTCAACACGGGAAAGATCGTGATCGCAGCGTCTGTCGTGGGCATGTCTCTGATCGGAGCTGTTTCGGCCGGATCTCTGCCTGCTGGAGCTGCGACGAGCTCGGTGGTCATCGCTCCGAAGCAGGGCCTGTTGTCCGCAGCGGACGCAAAACAGCTTGGTTTCCCCAAGAGCGCTGGTAAGCCGTCGACGACCAATAAGACAGGTGAGAAAGGTTGCTCGAAGGGGGCGCAAGCCGGTTTCGAGGACAGTGCGGGGCAGACCGGCTTGATCTCCGAGATCATCGTCTGCAACACGTCCAAGGCGGCGGCATCCGTACTCGCAACGGTGAGGAAGTCCGGCTCGGCGACCGCGTCCATGACGCCGCCCAAGGAGCTCGGCTCCTCGGCGTTCGAGCGGGCAGCCGAAGGAACCACGTACGTCATCTACTGGCAGCGGGGGAGGATCATCTCTCTGGTCGGCTTCGACACCAACGTACCTGCCTCCAGTAGCACGAGCACGACCACTTCAGCCACACCCACACCGCTGACCACTGCGCAGCAGCAGACACTCTCCAACGCTGCTCAGAAACAAGACGCAGGGCTGACGTAGCCACCAGGCAGGGCTGACGTAACCCCAGGCGGGGTCGACGTCGCTAGCTCTTTGAGGAGTGAGCGCTACCCCTCCGTAGCGCCTGCCCTTCGAGCTACCGGCGCCCTTTGGGTGGGCGGCGCGCCACTTGCTGCTGTGGCGGCATGCCCGGTCGCCGCCGTGGGCCACCCTTCCCACTGGACCTGTTCTGGCGCTCGGTGGCACGGCGGAGCTCTCGTCCCATCTCCGTGTCGTCCTGAGGGACGAGCATCTCCTCCAGGGCCTTGGCCCGAGCTGGCTTTGGGAGGCGACGAGTGATGGTGTCGACCTGCACGAGATGGTCGGGGATCCGCCGCCGCTTCTCCTTCGACTTCTCGATGTACTTCAGAAGCCGACGTGCGTACCACCGCCGGATGGCCCCCACCTTCAGGAGCCGCTTCCATATCCCATCTCGCCCACGACGCAACCGTTCTCGAATCACGCCCCTATGTTTCCCGCATCTTCTCTGACGCGCCAGACGAGCCGGTTTGTGCTTGTCGGAGATCAGTAGTGACCCTGTGGCAGGGCTGCCTGGGGTCCCCCATCTCGACGGTACCTACGCCAATACTGGGCCAGTGCCGTCCGGACCAGCCAGCAGTTCTGCGAGGTTCGATCCACACGGCCCGAGCCAGGCTGTCACCGAGGCGACGCCTGACGCTCCACCCCACGGGGGGCTGGTGCTCGCTGTCCTCATCCTCGGTGCCTCAGTGGCCAACCTGAACCTGGCCGTGGCCAATGTGGCGCTTCCCGACATCGGTGATCAGCTCCACGCTTCACAGTCGTCGCTGACCCTGGTCGCCGTCGGCTTCTCGCTGGGTTTGGCCGGATCAGTGCTCTACCTCGGGGCGCTGGCGGACCGGTACGGGCGGAAGTGGATGCTGGTGGCTGGGCTGACCTTGTCCATCCCGGCATCCGTGCTGGCGGCACTGGCACCGAACGTGACGGTGTTGATGATTGCACGCGTGGCCGGAGGCGTCTGTGCCGGCATGGCCTTTCCCACCACCCTGTCGCTCATCTCCAATCTGTTCAGGGGTTCTCGTCGCACGGTGGCCATCGCACTGTGGTCGGGGATCGGCGGCGGCGCGGCGGCGCTCGGTCCAGCGGTCTCGGGCGGGGTGATCGAGCACTTCTGGTGGGGTTCGGCGTTCCTGCTCACCATCCCGCTGGCGGTGATCGCTGCCACCTTGGCGTTGTGGGTGGTTCCTCGACATGCCGGTGAGTCGACCGAGCCGGTCGACCATCTTGGTGGCGTCTTATCGGTCATCCTGGTGGCGTCGGTGGTGCTGGGCATCAACGAGGTTGCCGAGCCGGGCAAGGGCGGGCTGGTGTTGTTGCTCGCAGGCATCGCCCTGCTGGCGTTGATTGCCTTCGTCCTCCGTGAGCGCCGTGCCTCCAACCCGCTGTTCGACCTTCACATCGCTCGTCGCCGTGTGTTCTGGGTGGCTGCCATCAGCGGGATCATCGTCTTCGGCTCTCTCATGGGCGCTCTCTTCATCGGCCAACAGTTTCTCCAGGACGTGCTGAGCTACTCCGCTTTCAAGGCGGGCGTGTCGATCCTGCCGGCGTCGGTGGTGATGGTGGGGGTATCACCGTTGGCGGCGCGCCTGCTCAACAAACACGGGGCGCGCCTCACCCTGGTTGCCGGATTCGTGAGCGCCGCTGCCGGGTTCGCCGTGATGCTGACCTGGCGTTCCGGGGTGAGCTATCTACCCGTTGGCGTCGCGTACGCGTTGGTCGGGCTCGGCGTCGGGCTGGCCGGTGCTCCGGCGTCTCGTTCGATCATGGCCTCCGTCCCGCCACGACGAGCGGGCATGGGCTCAGCCACGAACGACCTCCAGCGTGATCTCGGCGGTGCCATCATGCAGTCGTTGCTCGGCGCGCTCCTGGTGCTTCGGTACTCGGGCTTCTTCACCCACGCCTTCGCCAATGCCACCCCGAGCCAGCAGGCAGACCTGAGCGCTCAGGCGGCGGCCACCATCAAGAGCTCGTTCGGCGGGGCACAGCAGGTGGCGAATCTGTATCCCACGGCCGACCGCAACCTGATCATCAACGCGGCGAAACAGGCGTTCACCGACGGTTCGCACGTGGCTGTGGCTGCAGCGTTGGTGGCGGCAGTGATCGGTCTGGTGCTAGTGCTCGTCGCCTTCCCGAAGCGGGCGGAAGAGCTGGCGCTCGAAGCGTCCTACGCGCAGCAAGACGGTTAAGAGGCCCAACCGGCAGGGCTCAGGCTGGTACTGGAACGGCTTCGGTGACCGGCTGCTCGTGGCGCGCTGCCACAGCCCGTAACGGTGCGTAGAGGGCCGCTGCCACCACGAACCCCACCGGGAACGAGATGTCCGCACCTGCCAGCGCCTTGGCCACCGGCCCTTCCACGATGCCGGTGTTCATGAACGGCACCATCGCTCCGAACCCGACCACCAGGGCCACCAACGCCGGCCACCCCGAGCGCAGCGTACGGAAGTCCAACGAGGCCAGCAACGTGGCTCGGGTCACCGTGCCCCGGCGCGCATGCCAGTCGATGAGGATGACGGCGAAGAACGGCGCAATCCAGTAGGCGGTGAAGAGCAGCACGTTCTGGAACTTCGTGGCGGTGTCGCCTTCGTGGATCCAGAGGATGAGGAAGAACGCCAGCGCCGTTCCCACGACCGCTGAGTACGTTCGTCGAATCCTCACACCGCCGGCCTGGACGGCCAGCGAGCCGGAGTAGTCGTTCATAGCGTTGGAGGTGACGGCACCGAACACGACGGCGATCAGTGCCAGCACGCCGAGGAAGCCGCCGCCCATCAGGGACTGCACGCCGGCCGCTGTCTGGTTGCTCAGCGCCTTGGCTCCGGCCAGTCCGATGGTGTACACCCAGATGAACGACGCGGCCAAGCCCCCGAACGTGGCCCAGAAGAGGCCCGGACGCGGGGTGTCGACCTTCATGTACCTGCTGTAGTCGGCGGCGTAGCTGGCCCAGCTGAAGCCTCCGCTGAAGGCGATGGCGGTCATCAGGACGAACGTCCCCACCGCCGCCGTCCCGTGCACCGAGCTGTGCATGGGTATGTCGCCTCGCCCGATGATCTTGACGGTGAGCACGACGAAGAGCACCACCAGGAGGGCCGAGCCCCACGATTCGAGCTGATGGATGAACTCGTACCCGAGGAAGCCGACCACTCCTTCGAGAGCCAGCACGATCAGCACACCGACGACGAAGGGCACATGGAACAGGAGCTGGGCCGCCTCGCCACCGAAGAGACCCACCAGGGCGTCCCACGCGATGGCCGAGCACCACTGGACGAGGGCCGGCAGCGTGATGGACTTACCGAACGGGAGACGGGCCAGAGGAAGCTGACCCATCCCGGTACGCGGGCCCCAGAGGGACAGGATCGCCACCGGGAGCGCCCCGAGGACCACACCGAGGAGGATGGCGGCGAACCCGGGCCAGAACCCGAGGCCGAGCGTGAAGGCCAGGGTCCCGGTGAAGATCCCCGACAGCTCCATGTTGGGTGCGAACCACACGGTGGCGTTGCGCCATGTCGACCCATACCGTTCGGACTCGGGGACGGGGGCCATGCCGTGGGTCTCGGTGACCAGATCCCCGTGCCGTACCGGGCGGGCTCCGTCGAAAACACTGGCTGCGCCGAGCACATCGCTCGTCCTGATGGGGCGCGTACCGGCGGCGGCGAGATTCTTACGCATGTCCTCACGGTATCCCGACCCCAACCCCGTCTTACGCATCTGCTTGCTGCCGCCTTCGGCCTGGGCCTTCCGCCGGGGGCGTCCGGTCCGAGCGACTGGATCGGACGCACGCTGTTCGCCTGAGCGGGCTGCTGCCGCACGTCTCCTGAGCAGGCTGCTGCTGCACGCTGCCAAAGCTGCGGGCCCAGGCTTCACCCCGTACCATGCAGGTCATGACCGAGCATGTGAGCAGCGAACCGGCCGAGCAACCGCTCGACGGGATGAAGCCCCGCAGCCGAGACGTGACCGACGGGCCTTCCCGGGCACCGGCACGGGCCATGCTCCGGGCCGTCGGCATGACGGACGACGACTGGGACAAGCCACAGATCGGGGTGGCCTCGTCGTGGAACGAGGTGACCCCTTGCAACATGCCGCTCAGCCGCCTGGCCAAGCGATCGAAGGAAGGGGTGCGCCAGGCCGGCGCCTACCCCTTCGAGTTCGTCACCATCGCGGTGTCCGACGGCATCTCCATGGGCCACGAGGGCATGCGCGCCTCTCTGGTCAGCCGGGAGGTCATCGCCGACTCGGTGGAGACGATGATGCACGCCGAACGGTTCGACGGCATGGTGACCCTGGCCGGCTGTGACAAGTCGCTGCCGGGGATGCTCATGGCCGCCGCTCGGCTCAACCTGCCCACTGTCTTCCTCTACGGAGGGACGATCTTGCCGGGGCAGGTGCGGGACCAGGCCCTCGACATCGTCAGCGTGTTCGAGGCGGTCGGTGCTCACGCCGTGGACGCGTTGAGCGACGAGGAGCTCAGCCTCATCGAGCACAACGCGTGCCCGACGGAGGGATCGTGTGCGGGCATGTTCACCGCCAACACCATGGCGTCGATAGCCGAAGCCATGGGCATGTCGCTGCCGGGGAGCTCGTCCGCTCCGGCTGTCGACCGACGCCGTGACGACGCCGCGTTCGCTTCCGGTCAGGCCGTGGTGAAGCTGCTGGAGGCGGGGATCCGTCCTCGCCACATCATGACCAAGGACGCGTTCGAGAACGCCATCGCCGTGACCATGGCACTCGGGGGCTCCACCAACGCCGTCCTGCACCTGCTGGCCATCGCCAACGAAGCACGTGTCGAGCTCGAGCTCGGCGACTTCAACATGGTGGCAGCCCGGGTTCCTCACCTGGCTGATACGAAGCCGCACGGGAAGTACCACATGAGCGACCTGGACCGGATCGGCGGCGTGCCGGTGGTCATGGCCGAGCTGCTCGACGCCGGTCTCCTGCACGGTGACTGTGTGACGGTGACCGGGAAGACCGTGGCCGAGAACTTGGCGGCGTTGGCGCCGCCGGCTCCGGACGGCAAGGTGGTCCACCCGATGTCGGAGCCCATTCATGCCCAGGGTGGTATCGCCATCCTCACCGGCTCGTTGGCCCCCAAAGGCGCTGTGGTGAAGGTGGCCGGGCTCGACGAGCTGACCTTCGACGGCACTGCCCGGGTGTTCGACGGCGAGGATAAGGCCATGGAGGCGATCACCGCCGGCTCCATCGAGCCGGGAACCGTGGTGGTCGTCCGCTACGAGGGACCGAAGGGCGGTCCGGGGATGCGGGAGATGCTGGCCATCACCGGAGCCATGAAGGGGGTCGGCCGGGGTGGTGACTGCGCCCTGGTCACCGACGGCAGGTTCTCGGGTGGGACACACGGGTTCTGCATCGGCCACGTCGCCCCAGAGGCCGTCGATGGTGGCCCCATCGCTCTGGTGGCCGACGGCGACCGGATCGTCATCGACGTCAACACCCACTCGATCGAGCTCCAGGTGCCGGACGACGAGCTGGCACGGCGTCGGAACGATCTGAAGCACCCCGAGCCCCGGTACACCACGGGCGTCCTGGCCAAGTACGCCAAGTTGGTGACCGGAGCTGAGCGGGGCGCGGTCACCGAACCGTAGGCTGCGCTATCGGGCGAACGGCTGGCCGATGGCTGTACCGCTGGCTGATGGCTGAACCGCCGGGAATGCTCGTCGGTCCGCGATGGTCGAGTGTCACCGGCAGCCTTATTGGCCCACGCTTGTCGAAACAGCCTGCTCGTGCCAGAATATACACACCATGAACGCGAAGCTGTCCATCCACCCCACCACGTTGGTACTCGTTTCGTAGCGCATACGACGCTCTTCGCCGTATGCGCTTTCCGACCTCCCAGATGGGAGGTCGTTTTTTATCCCGAGACCAAACCAGCCACCAGACCGACAACCAGACCAGCCGCCAGATAGACCGCCAAACCAGCCACCAGACCCACAAGCCAGACCCCGAACAACAGCCACACATCGACAAGGGAGCACCCCGATGCAACTGACAGGAGCCCAGGCCCTCATCAAGAGCTTGGAGATGCAGCGCGTAGAGGTCATGTTCGGCCTGCCCGGTGGCGCCATCCTTCCCGTCTACGACCCGATCCTCGACTCGTCCATCCGGCACATCCTGGTCCGGCACGAACAAGGCGCCGGGCACATGGCCGAGGGCTACGCCCAGGTGACCGGGCGACCGGGCGTGGCCATGGTCACCAGCGGCCCGGGAGCGACCAACATCGTCACCCCGCTGGCCAACGCCTACATGGACTCCACTCCTCTGGTGGTGATCACCGGCCAGGTGGCAACCGCCGCCATCGGCACCGACGCCTTCCAGGAGAGCGACATCACCGGCATCACCATGGGAGTGACGAAGCACAACTGGCTGATCACCGATGCCGCCGACATCCCCAGAGTGGTGGCCGAGGCGTTCCACGTGGCCACCACCGGGCGACCGGGGCCGGTGCTGATCGACATGCCGAAGGACGTCTCCAACACCCCCATGGAGTGGTACTGGCCGGAACCGTCCGACCTCGACCTGCCCGGCTACCACCCGGTGATCGAAGGCGATCCGGCGTTGGTCCGGGAAGCAGCCGAGCTGATGCTGGCCGCCGAGCGTCCCGTCCTCTATGTGGGCGGTGGGGTGCTGAAGGCACGCGCCGCAGAGGCCTTGCGGGAGCTGGCCGAGCGCACCGGGATCCCGGTGGTGACCACGCTGATGGCTCGAGGCGCTTTCCCCGACTCGCACCCGCTGTGCCTGGGCATGCCCGGTATGCACGGCAACTACACGGCAGTGACCGCCATGCAGCGATCGGATCTGCTGGTGGCCTTGGGCAGCCGGTTCGACGACCGGGTGACCGGCAAGGTGGACGCTTTTGCTCCTGGAGCCTCGATCATCCATGTGGACATCGATCCGGCCGAGCACAACAAGGTGCGCCGTGCCGACGTGGCCATCGCCGGCGACTGCCGGCTGGTGATCGAGGAGATGCTGTCTGCGCTCGACGGGTTGGGTTTGGCCCACTCGGACGCCACCAGGGGTGGTTCCGGCGGTGCACCTTCCGACGCCGTGGCCGGCGCGACAGCGGCACCCGGCTCTCCGGCGGCGTCGTTTCCTCGGGACCGGCTCACGCCGTGGCGTGCCCAGTTGACCGAGTGGCAGCGTCAATTCCCCCTCGGCTACGACCGCAACCCGACCGAGGCGGCGTTGAAGCCGCAGTTCGTGCTGGAGCAGCTCCGTGACGCCACCCCGGACGACACCATCGTGGTGGCCGGTGTGGGGCAGCACCAGATGTTCGCTTCCCAATGGTGGCAGTTCGACTACCCCTACACGTGGGTCAACTCGGGAGGTCTGGGCACGATGGGCTTCGCCGTCCCCGCCGCCATCGGGGCCAAGGTCGGCCGACCGGACAAGACGGTGTGGGCGGTCGACGGTGACGGCTGCTTCCAAATGACCGCTCAGGAGCTGGTCACCGCTTCGTCTGAACGGATTCCGGTCAAGATCGCCATCCTCAACAACGCCTACCTTGGCATGGTGCGCCAGTGGCAAGAGATGTTCTATGAGGAGCGCTACTCCGAGGTGTACCTGTCACCCGATCTTCCCGACTACGTGGGATGGGCGGAGTCGATGGGCTGCGTCGGGCTGCGGGTGGAGTCGTCCGGCGAGGTGGGCCCGGCCATCGACAAGGCCAACGACATCGACGACCGTCCGGTGGTGATCGACTTCCGGACCGACGCCTTCGAGAAGGTGTACCCGATGGTTGCCGCCGGACAGTCCAACGACGAGATCGTGGTCGACCCGCAACACGGCCAAGGAGGACGCTGATGTCCGCGTACGGTGTCGATCGACACCACCACATCCTCTCGGTGCTGGTGGAGAACAAGGCCGGTGTGCTGGCCCGGGTGGCGGGTCTGTTCTCGCGGCGCGGGTACAACATCTTCAGCTTGGCTGTGGCTCCGTCCGACGACGAGCGGCTCAGCCGGATCACCATCGTGGTCGACGTGGAGTCGGCCCCGTTGGAGCAGATCGTGAAGCAGCTCGACAAGCTCATCCCGGTGGTGGCCATCACCGAGCTGGACCCGGCGTTCTCCCGTGAGCGGGAGCTGCTGCTGGCCACCGTAGAGGTGGACACCCAGACTCGAGGGCAGGTCATCCAGCTGGTGGGGGTGTTCGAAGGGAAGATCGTCGACGTCGGGTTCGACCGGCTGACGGTGATGATGGCGGGCGCTCCGTCCAAGGTCGACGACTTCGAGGAGTTGATCCGGGCCTATGGCATCGTGGAGCTCCAGAGGACGGGCCGGGTGGCGTTGCCTATGCTCGACCGTTCGGAGGGTCGCACCGCAACGACCACCGGCAGCCGGGTCGTCGGTTTCTGAACCACGCGGCACAGCGCCCACAGATCCGTTATTCCCAGACACAGCACTGACATAGACACAGCACAGACGCAGACGCAGACGCAGACCCAGATCCCACAGACACAGACACAGAGAAGGCAGGTTGAGCACGATGGCCACGCTGTACTACGAGAAGGACGCAGATCCGAGTCTCATCGGAGGGCGAAAGGTGGCGGTGATCGGCTACGGATCACAAGGCCACGCCCATGCCCTCAACCTGTCCGAGTCGGGGGTCGACGTCCGTGTCGGCCTGCGCGAGGGGTCGGGATCGAAGCAGAAGGCCGAGGAGGCCGGTCTCCGCGTCCTGCCCGTCGACCAGGCTGCTGCCGAGGCCGACGTCATCATGATCCTGCTACCCGACACCGAGCAGGCCGCCGTCTACGCGGAGTCGATCGCCCCCAACCTGAAGCCGGGCGACGCCATCTTCTTCGCTCACGGCTTCAACATCCGGTTCGGGCTCATCACCGCTCCTGAGGGCGTCGACGTGGCCATGGTCGCCCCCAAGGGCCCCGGCCACCTGGTGCGTCGGACTTATACCGAGGGCGGTGGCGTGCCGTCGCTCATCGCTGTCGAGGCCAATCCGTCAGGCAAGGCCCACGAGCTGGCCCTCTCCTACGCTCATGGGATCGGTGCTACCCGGGCCGGCGTCCTCGACACCACGTTCGCCGAGGAGACCGAGACCGATCTCTTCGGTGAGCAGGTGGTGCTGTGCGGCGGCCTGACCGCCCTGGTCCAGGCCGGCTACGAGACGCTGGTCGGCGCCGGCTACCAGCCCGAGTCGGCGTACTTCGAGTGCCTCCACGAGCTGAAGCTCATCGTCGACCTCATGTACGAGCAGGGGATCAGCGGCATGCGGTTCTCCGTCTCGACCACGGCCGAGTACGGCGATCTGACCCGTGGGCCGCGGGTTATCAACGAGTCGGTGCGTCAGGAGATGAGCCGGATCCTGGGCGAGATCCAGGACGGCACGTTCGCCAAGGAGTGGGTGGAGGAGAACCAGAAGGGCCTGCCCAACTTCACGGCCCTTCGCCAGAAAGGGCTCGACCATCCCATCGAACAGGTGGGCGCCGAGCTCCGGGGGATGATGCCGTTCATCAGCGCCGGCAAGCAGAAGATCCAGGATATCTCCGGCGGCTGACCCCACTCTTGGAAGGCCAGCTCTGACGGCGGCAACCTGAGAGGAGCCGGGTCTGGGAGCCGGCTCCCAGAAGGGTCGGCTCCTCTGGAACCGTTGTGCCACTTCCTCTGGCACCGCCGCGCTGTCTACCCGGCCATCGCCCCCACCACGTGGTTGATGCACGCGCACAACGCCGCCACGTCGTCCGGGTCCACAGACGGGAACATGGCGATCCGGAGCTGGTTGCGGCCCAGCTTCCGGTAGGGCTCGGTGTCCACGATCCCGTTGGCCCGCAGGACGGCGGCCACCGTCGGCCGCGTCGATGGCGTCGATCAGGTCGATGGTCCCGATCACGTGGCTGCGGTCCACCTCCCGCTGCACGAACGGGCGTGGCGAAGTCGGAGCTGTCGGCCCAGGTGTAGAGGATCTCGGCGGACCGGGCGCTCCGTCCGGTCGCGAACGCCAGGCCTCCGTTGTCGTTGAACCACTGGATCTGGTTGTCGAGGAGGAACAGCGTGGCCAGGGCGGGAGTGTTGTAGGTCTGGTCGAGCTTCGAGTTGTCCACGGCGATGGTCAGGTCCATCGACGCCGGGACCCAGCGCCCCAAGGCGCCGATCCGGGCGATCCGGTCCAGGGCGGCCGGGGAGAGGAGCGCCACCCACAGGCCGCCGTCGGAGCCGAAGCACTTCTGCGGGGCGAAGTAGTAGGCGTCGAACTGGGCAGGGTCCACCGTCAGGCCCCCGGCCCCCGACGTGGCGTCGACGGCCACCAGGCCACCGCCATTCTCCGGGGGCGCACTGCACCCGTCGGACGGGTGATCGGACATCATCACGCCCGGTCGACGTCTCGTTGTGGGTCAGGGCGTAGAGGTCGACGTCGTCCCTGGCCACCGAGATCGGATGGGTACCGACCTCCGAGGTGATGATCTCGGGGTCACCCAGATGGGGTGCGGTGGCAGCGGCTGCGCCGAACTTGGACGAGAACTCGCCGAAGCTCAGGTGCTGGCTCTTCTGCTCGATGAGTCCGAACGTTGCCGCGTCCCAGAAGCACGTCGTGCCCCCGTTGCCCAGGACGACCTCGTAGCCGTCGGGGAGCGAGAACAGCTCTGCCGAGTCCGGCCCGGACGCTGCCGACCATCGACTTCACCGGTTTCTGCCGGTGGCTGGTGCCCAAGAGGTGCGGAGCCGCATCGGCCAGTGCCGAGACGGCATCCTGGCGGACCTTCGATGGTCCGGCGCCGAACCGGCCGTCGGTAGGGAGCAGGTTGTCGGGGATGCGGATGTCAGGGATGTCGGTCACGTATGCGATCATGGCATCCATGGCTCCGCAGACCGAAACCGGCTCGACCGATCCCGCTGTCGGCGCACCGGATCTCCGCCCGGATCGCCGCTGTCTCCCCGTCCGCCACGCTCGCCGTCGATGCCAAGGCGAAGGCTCTACAGGCGCTAGGCGAGAACGTGATCGGCTTCGGTGCCGGCGAGCCCGACTTCCCGACGCCGCGGCATATCGTGGAGGCCGCCGCGCGCTGCCTGCCGGGACCCGAAGACCCACAAGTACACGCCGACCGCCGGGCTGCCCGCCCTGCGGGAGGCCCTGGTGGAGAAGACCCGGCGTGACTCGGGCCTGGAGGTCACGCCCTCCCAGATCCTGGTCACCAACGGGGGCAAGCAGGCCATCGCCCACGCCTTCGCCGTCCTGTGCGACCCCGGTGACGAGGTGCTGGTCCCTGCCCCGTACTGGACCACGTACCCGGAGGCGATCGCCCTGGCCGGTGGGGTGCCGGTGGTGATCGCCCACCGACGAGTCGAGCGGGTTCCGGGTCTCCGTCGCCCAGCTCGAGGCGGCCCGGACCCCGAGGACCAAGGTGCTCCTCTTCGTCTCGCCCTCGAACCCGACCGGCGCCGTGTACCAGCGCGAGCGAGATCGAGGCCATCGGCCGGTGGGCGGTGGAACACGGCATCTGGGTGGTCACCGACGAGATCTACGAGCACCTCACCTACGGCGGGGTCGACCACCACTCGATGCCCGTCGTCGTTCCCGAGCTGGCTGACCGCTGCATCGTGGTCAACGGCGTGGCCAAGACCTACTGCCATGACCGGATGGCGGGTGGGGTGGCTCATCGGGCCCACCGACGTCGTGACCGCCGCCACCAACCTCCAGTCCCACGAGACGTCGAACGTGGCCAACGTCTCCCAGCGGGCTGCCCTGGCCGCGGTCTCCGGCGACCTGGCGGCCGTGGCCGAGATGCGCGACGGCCTTCGACCGCCGCCGGCGGACGATCCACCAGATGCTGAACGAGATCGACGGCGATCACCTGCCTCGAGCCCTGCGGCGCCTTCTACGCCTTCCCGTCGGTGAAAGGGCCTGCTCGGACGGGAGCTCCGATGGCAGGCGTCCTGCCGTCGAGCGCCGAGCTGGCCGAGCTGGCCATCGAGGAGGCCAAGGTGGCGGTGGTGCCCGGAGAGGCGTTCGGCGCGCCGGGCTACTTCCGGATGTCGTACGCCCTGGGCGACGACGACCTGGTCGAGGGCGTCACCCGGCTGGCCAAGCTGTTCGGCGAAGCGAGCTGAGGCCAGGGTCGGGCAGTTCAGGCAGCGTCCCAGATCTCAAGCGCGCCAGGAGTCCTGATCGCACCATCCGCGCTCTGGGGCACGCGCCCGAGAGGAAGGAACACCATGGGTAGGGTGCTCGTCACCGAGAAGTTGGCCCAACGAGGCCTCGATCTGCTGGCCGATGCCGGCCACGAGGTGGACGTGCAGCTCGGACTGTCGCCCGAGGAGCTGGTCGCCGCCATCGCCGGCGCCAACGCCCTGATCATCCGTTCGGCCACCACGGTCACCCCCGAGGTGCTGGCCGCCGGGACCGACCTGGTCGTGGTGGGACGAGCCGGCATCGGGCTCGACAACGTGGACGTCGCCGCGGCCACCGACCGCGGTGTCATGGTGGTGAACGCTCCCCAGTCGAACATCCTGTCCGCTGCCGAGCAGGCCATGGCCCTGCTGTTGGCCCAGGCTCGCAACATCCCCCAGGCCCACGCCGCCCTGGTGGCCGGGAAGTGGGAGCGTTCCAAGTGGGAGGGCGTGGAGCTGCACGGGAAGACGCTCGGCGTGGTCGGCCTGGGCAGGGTCGGAGCGCTCGTGGCCCAGCGGGCGCTGGCCTTCGGGATGCGCCTCGTCGCCTACGACCCCTTCGTCTCGGCCGACCGGGCCAGGCACATGGGGGTGGAGCTCATGGGTATCGAGGAGCTGGTGGCCGAGTCGGACTTCGTCACCATCCACCTGCCGAAGAAGCCGGAGACCCTCGGCCTCTTCGGACGTGACCTGCTGGCCAAGGCCAAGCCGGGACTGCGCATCATCAACACCGCCCGGGGCGGGATCGTCGACGAGGACGCGCTGGCCGAGGCCATCAAGGACGGCCAGGTGCAAGGCGCAGGGCTCGACGTGTTCGCCAAGGAGCCGACCACGGAGTCGCCGCTCTTCGAGCTGCCGTCGGTGGTGGTGGCCCCCCACCTCGGCGCGTCGACGGCCGAGGCCCAGGACAAGGCGGGCGTGACCATCGCCGAGCAGGTCATCCTGGCCCTCAACGGCGACTTCGTCCCCTACGCCGTCAACGTGTCGGCCACCGATGTGTCCGAGACGGTGCGACCGTTCATGGGGCTGGCCGAGCAGTTGGGCCGGATCTTCGCCTGCCTCAACGACGGGCTGCCCGATGCCCTGGACATCGAGTACCAAGGCGGCCTGGCCGGAGCCGGGACCGGGATCCTCACCCTCTCCGTCTTGAAGGGCATCTTCGCTGCTGGGACCGAGGAGCCGGTGTCGTACGTGAACGCACCGCAGCTGGCTGCTGAGCGAGGGCTGGTGATCCGGGAGACGTCGACGGTCACCGCCCACGACTACGTCAACCTCGTCACCTTGCGGGGCGGTGACCACTCGGTGGCTGGAACGCTCACTGGCCCCCGTACCGAACCTCGGTTGGTGATGGTGGACGATCACACGGTCGAGGTGCCACCCGCTCCCAACATGTTGGTGGTTCGCAACGACGACCGTGCCGGGATGATCGGTTTGGTCGGCACCGTGCTCGGGGAGGCCGATGTGTCCATCTCGTCGATGGCGGTCGGCCCGTCTGCCACCGGCAACACAGCGCTGATGGTGTTCTCGACGGACCGCCTGGCGCCCGACGACGTCCTCAGCCGACTACGTGCCGCCCCCGGCATCAGCGACGTTCACACCATCCAGCTGTAGATCGAGCACCCGGAGGCACCGTGAGGCCCGGTCGGCGATCAGGTCGACGAGCCTGCCTGGCAGAGGCCGATCGAGCATCTTGACGTCCGGCACGTTGGCTGCCTCGGCAAACGCGTCGGCAACGACGGAGGCCAGCTCGCGTACCCGGGCCGCCAGCCGGTCGGGGTCGATGCCGAGGTCCCGGGCCGCCGCCGGCCAGGTGTTGCGCTGAGGGAAGACCCGATAGTCACCGCCGATCTTCATGGCGAGCCGGAGCTTCTTCTCGTGGGTACCGTACGGCAGTGCCGAGGCCACGTCATACAGAGGGGCAAGGCGAGCCTGCTTGTCGGCGAGCAGGACTGAATAGTTCTTGGCGTGGGCGTCTGTGCCACCGATGAGCCAGTTCCAGATCAGGGCATCAGCGAACTGCCAGATGGCGGAGTCGGCGATCCGAGGTGGCAAGGCTCGTCGCAGAAGCCCGGCGATGTCCGAGGGGGTCGGGCCACCTTCGTTCTGGTACTTGCGAGACGGGGGGACTCCCAGGGCCTGACACATATCCTCCTGATGCACCCGCACGATCCGGTCGGTCCGCAGGATCCGGTCATAACGGTCGACGACCACGGCCGATTCGTCCCCGAACCGCGCCACTCTGGTACGGACGGCGAGGAGTCCGGCACGTCGAGCCGCATCGAGACACAGGTGCTCGTTGAGATCGTGATCGTCGAAGCCAGATACCGCTGGCTTGAGGATGTGGGTGGTGGGGATCGATCCGGATGGAACGCCCCATCGACCGTCTTGGAGGAGCAGTGCTGTCTTCGCCTGGGCCCCGGCCAGGCTGAACTGACCGGTAAAGGAACGTCCCAGCCATGCCGTGGAGTCCTCCCGCAGATCACGTAAGCGCTGGGCGACCTCGTCATCGGTCAGCCATCGGACGTCGCCGGTTCGGGTGAGGACGCGGTCGAGCTGATCCGGTGGTGTGAAACGCACGGCTCCGGCGCAGTCCTCGCCGATCGGTGAGGCAAGGAGCGTGAACGGTGATGAGGCAGAGACGTGGAACTCTCGCGCCCAACGGCTAAGAACAGCCTCGTTGTCCGGCAGAAGACCCCAGAGCCACGGGGTGATGACGTGGTCGAGATGTGACGGAACCTGGGTAGGCATGGACAGTGACAGCGGCGTCGGATTCGAGTGCTTTCGGTAGTTGTCGTCGTACTCGAAGCGCAGCCGTTCTCCGCGGGGAGCGCGCGTAATGGTCCCAGCGACGGTGTCGCCGAGAAGGACGATGAGCGTGTCGGTCATCGGTCCCGGTACTCTTCCAGGAGGGCGTCAAGGTCGACCAACGCCGTGACGGAATCTCCACCGTCCGCATCGATGATTTCGAGTTGCATGGAGAGGTCCAGAGCATCCAGGAGGCGGATGATCAAGCCGAGTTCGGCGGTCGGCTTACCGGTCTCGATCTTGCTCAGCCAAGGTCGCGAGACGCCGGCCCGGACTGCCAGGTCGGCCTGACTCAGGCCCAGACTGATTCGGCGCCCCCGGACTACGGCGGCCAGGTCCTGAACAGAGATGATTCTCATGGCGCCCTTTCCTACGTATGCCGACCCAGCTTTTCTGTAGCCGTACGGCTACAAGTATATCATGTAGCCGTACGGTTACAAGTGATTCCTGTAGCCATACGTTTACAAAAACACGATGTAAACGAACGGCTACAAGCACCGAGCGACGACTCGGGTGGGAGCCCAGCCAGAGGCGGGTCGATGCCCGGTTAACAGGCCGGTTTGGTCCTACAAGAGGCCAACGACGTCGTCGCCAGGTCGGGATCGTTCAGGCCGCGAACAGATCGGCGATGGTCCTCGGCGGTGAGGGCTTTGGCGAGGAGCCCTTGTCGTCAGCCGGGTGCGACAGGTACGGGCGGCCAGGTGTCGCCGCCGATCCCGGGGAACAGCCCGGAGTCGTTCCCGGTCACACCGTTCCGGCTGCTGATCACCTTGGCCACCACCCCTACGCCGACAGCAACGAGCGCGAGGAACGCGAACTTCTTCACCATCACCACACCCTACGACGATCGGCGACCATCTCGGGCCTGATTGGTTGTTGCCGGGCCGTGGTCAACGAGCAAGCCCACTGCTTCGACCACTTGTGTGGCAATGGCGACCATAACCGTCGCCTCGGCCGAGTCAACTGCTGGTAGGTCAGCTGCATACCGGCCGTTGACGACCCAGGGATCCAAAGTATCAAGGTCGTCTTCATCCAAACCCGGTCGAGCGGCGTCGGGATACGAAGCGAGAAGCCTGGTGAGGCCGTGAATCTTCGGGAACTGCTGGTTTGTCGAGATCAGACCCGCCTTGAGCGCCTTCTCTGCGGCCTGTTGCGAGAGAAAGCACGCGATTCGGGGCGTAACGTCCTCCATGCCAAGCATGGCACGAGCCGCGGCCAGATCTTCCTGTGCGAGGCGGTACCAGCGGTTGGCTGGTGAGAGTCAGGCAGCGGATTGCCGCTCATAGACGACAACATCATGATTGGCGGGTTCGTACTCGGTCGTCCCGATCACCGACCGGTTTCGCTCAAAGTCTGCAGTGCTCGTAACGAGCAGATCCCTTGGGATGTCGAGATCTCGGGTGGAGCGTCGTAGCGCCACCATTAGCTCGCGCCGCCGATCGGGAGGGGCCTCGTCCAATACCACGAGCAGATCCAGGTCGGAATCGGGTCCGTCGGTGCCGTCGGCAACCGACCCGAACAGGATCACCTTGGTGGGCTGAAACCGTTCGACGATCAGCGCGGTGACGTCGTCTACCCACTCGCGAAGAGGCCGGCCGCCCCACGACGACTTGCCATTTCGCACCTCGTAGGTCAACGCCTGCACCCCTCTATGATGCCTTACCAGGGACGGGAGGCGTGATTTATACCGCTAGTGCGGGTGTCTACAACGATGCGCATGACACTCTCCGGGTTTTTCTCATTACAATTTTCTGACTGAATAGCGTTACATTCTCCCGGTTGACGTAGCGTCGCTGAGGGGTGTTCGCATCCGCCGCGGAGATGGACAATTTCGTCATTGCCCACGCTGGCGGCCACGCAGGTCAGTCGGTTCGAGCGGGCTACTCGGGTGCCAGGTCGCTCTTCGTGGTGGCGGTCTTCTGGTGCAGGGAGGCGGGCCACCAGAAGTGCCATCCTCGGAGCGCGGCCAACGTCGGCACGATCCGTGTCGACAGGATGTTGGCGGCCAACAACACACCCAGCGCCACGGCGAGGCCGATCTCCTCGAGCAGCTGGATCCCCGTCAGCAGCAACGAGGCGAACGTGCCGGCCAGGACGAGGGCAGCAGCCGATACGGCAGGAGCACCGTGCACGACGGCAAGACGTGCGGCCTCTCTCGGTGGTTCACCAGCGTTGAACTCCTCACGCAGGCGCGACGCGATCAGGATGTTGTAGTCGGTTCCGATCGCCATGACGAAGAGGTAGACGATGATCGGGATCGTGAAGTCGAGCCCTACGAACCCGAAGCCCTTCAGGAAAACCAGCACGATGATGCCCAAGGTGGCTGCGTAGGTGACGACGACCCCGACCAGGAGGTACAGCGGTGCCACGATCGCCCGGAGCAACAGGGCCAAGATGACGGCCACGATGCCCAATGCCAGCGGGAAGACATGGTCCATGTCGTGGCGTAGCGCGGTGCGTACGTCGACCAACTGTGATGTCGTGCCCCCGACGACCACATTGGCGCCGGGGACGGAGTTGTCCGCCGCTGTTCGGATCGGTCCGGCAACGGTGTCGATGGCGGTGATCGAGTAGGGGTCGTACTTCAGCGCCACCTGGATCATGGCAGCGTCACCGCTTGGCGCGTACTGGGTCGGCAGGACACCGGCGACGCCGGTGGTCTTGGCGAGCTTGGCCGAGAGCGCGTTGACGTCTGCCTGGTTCAACGGTGACGGTGCGGTGACGAACACCTGGGTCGGTCCGAGGTAGCCGGGGGGGAACGCCGAGGCCATGGTGTTGAAGGCCTGCTGGGACGGCGTGGAAGCCGGGAGCTCGGCGAGCTGGTTGTACGTGGTTTGGTAGCCCAGGATCCCGAACGCCAGGCCGACCAGGATCCCGCCGTAGACGAACAGCACAACGGCCGGCCGCTTGGCGACCATGGCGCCGATCCGTTCGGACCGTGTTCGGTGCCCCGGGACAGGTGGTTTCGGGTACGACGGCCAGAAGAGCCGTCGATCGAGAAGGCTCATGATGGCAGGAACGAGGGTGAGGGCGGCCGCCAACATGAGCGCCACACCCACGATCAGCCCGGGCGCCAGGGTCCTGAGCGATTCGAGGCTGGCGACCAGCAGCGCTGCGAACGCCGCCATCACGGTCGCTGCTGCCGACGCGATGACCTCACCGACACGGATGATGGAGAAGCGAAGGCTGTCTGCCGGTTCGTCGCCTTTCGAGATCCGTTCCCGGTGTCGGAACAGGAGGAACACGATGTAGTCGGTGCCGACGCCGAACATCACCACGACGAGCAGGGGGGCGAGCTCGGGTCCGACCACGAAGCCGAACCAGTCTGCGAGGCACGCCGTGATGGACTGCGCGATCTGGTGCACCACCCCGATGACGAGGATGGGAAGCACGGCGATCGCCGGGCTGCGGAACACGAACCCGAGGAGGAGAAGGATCAGTAGGACCGTGGCGATGGCGATGATCTTCTCGGCGTTGGCAAAGGCGGTCGTGCTGTCGACGCTGATGGCAGCATTGCCCGTGAGCCCACCTCGGAGACCGGAGTTGGCAAGGAAGGCGTTGGTCCGGTCTCGCACCACGGGGACGGCGGCGTTCGGTCCCGTGCCTCCCGCTTGGCCGGAGAAGACGACCTGGATCAGCTGCACCTTCTGGTTCTCCGACAGATATGCCAGTGAGGTCGTGACCGACGTGACGGACGGGATGTGGTCGTTGGTGAGTGATGCGGCGAGTGCACTGACTTGCTGTTGGTCTGCTGCTGTCAGCACGCCCCCGTTCACACGGCTCACGACGATGGAGCCGCTGGCGCCGGCTACGACCGGAAAGTCCCGCTGCGCGACCTGCTGAGCCTGAACGGACTGATAGGAGCTTGGAAGAAACGACGAGTTGTTGTTGGAGGTGAATGTGGCGAGCTTCGGTGAGAGGGTGATCACGACGACGGCGAACGCTGCCCACACGATGATCACCCGCCACGGATGTGCAACGACGGACTTCGCTAGTTTCTGGAACATCGCTCAGTACCCTGGCCCTTCGTTGCCGTGATCCGTGTCAGGGAGCTCACGATTGACCGTTGTTTGCCGGCGACTATAGCCCGCTGTCCACGGCGATCCAGGGTATCGACGTGTGTTGACGTCGAGAGCTGTGGGTGGAGTATCTCCTGGTCGGAGGGGTGGCAGTGCGACGATCGGGTCGAGGTGGACCGCCTCGGCGACCCTGGGGAGTCAGGTCAGCGGGTGACCGGGAGCCAGGAGGCGCGCTGTTCCTCGTACGTGTCGATCTCGTCGACGTAACGCAGGGTCAAGCCGATGTCGTCCCAGCCGTTGACCAACCGTTCACGGGTGAAGTCGTCGAGCGGGAACTCGGCCTCGATCCCTGCCGCCGGGGCGTCGACGGTGCACCGCTGCACGTCGATGGTGATCTCGAGTGACGGATCGGCCATCACCGCGTCGAGCAGTGCACGGCCGACCTCTGGGGTGACCTGGACGGGTACCAGGCCGGACTTCGTGCAGTTGTTCCGGAAGATGTCGGCGAACCGCGGCGAGATCACCGCCTGAAAGCCGTAGTCCTGGAGCGCCCACACCGCGTGCTCCCGGGACGATCCGGTTCCGAAGTTGTTCCCGGCCACCAGGATGTTGGCTCCGGCGTACTCCTCCTTGTTCAGAACGAAGTCGCGGTCGTCCCGCCACTCGCCGAACAGGCCGGCGCCGAACCCGGTCCGCTCCACCCGCTTCAGCCAGTCGGACGGGATGATCTGATCGGTGTCGACGTCGGAGCGGTCCAGGGGGACAGCCGTACCGGTGACGACCTGTACTGCTTCCATCAGGCGAGCTCCTCGGGAGTGGCGAAGTGCCCGGCCACCGAGGTGGCCGCAGCGACAGCGGGCGACACCAGGTGGGTGCGACCACCCCGACCTTGGCGGCCTTCGAAGTTACGGTTGGAGGTTGACGCCGCCCGTTCGCCCGGAGCCAACTTGTCCGGGTTCATGGCCAGGCACATCGAACATCCCGGTTCCCGCCAGTCGAAGCCGGCGGCGGTGAACACCTGATCGAGGCCTTCCGACTCGGCCTGTGCCTTCACTCGGTGCGACCCGGGGACGACCAGCGCTCGCATGCCGGAGCGGACATGGCGCCCCCGCAGTACGTCGGCAGCAACTCGGAGATCCTCGATCCGGCCGTTGGTGCAGGAGCCGATGAAGACAGTGTCGACGGTGACGTCGTGCAGGGGAGTACCTGCCGCCAGACCCATGTACTCGAGCGCCCGTGCGGCAGCGTCTCGCTCTGCCGGGGTGTCGAAGGAGCCCGGATCGGGGATGGCGTCGTCGATGCGTGCCACCTGCGCCGGATTGGTGCCCCAGGTGACATAGGGACTGAGCGTGGCAGCGTCGATGGCCACCTCCTTGTCGAAGGTGGCGCCGTCGTCAGTGACCAGGCTCTTCCAGTCCGCCACTGCCTCGTCCCACGCCGCTCCCTTGGGAGCGTGGTCCAACCCTTCGAGATAGGCGAAGGTGGTCTCGTCGGGAGCGATCATGCCGGCTCGGGCCCCGGCCTCGATGGACATGTTGCACACGGTCATCCGCCCCTCCATGGAGAGATCCCGGATGGCAGAGCCGCGGTACTCGATGATGTGCCCGTTGCCACCGCCGGTGCCCAGACGACCGATGACGGCGAGCACGACGTCCTTGGCAGTGACCCCGACTGGAAGCCGACCCTCGACGGTGACCGCCATGGTGCTCGGACGGCGCTGGGGCAGGGTCTGGGTGGCCAGCACGTGCTCCACCTCGCTCGTCCCGATGCCGAAGGCTATGGCACCGAACGCTCCGTGGGTGGAGGTGTGGCTGTCCCCGCACACGATGGTCATCCCCGGTTGGGTCAGCCCCTGCTCGGGCCCGATGATGTGGACGATGCCCTGGTTGGCGTGGCCCATCGGGTAGCAGGTGATGCCGAACTCGGTGCAGTTGGCCGTCAGCACCTCGAGCTGCTTGGCCGAGATGGGATCGGACACCGGCTTGTCGATGTCGACGGTGGGGACGTTGTGATCGGCGGTGGCGATGGTGAGGTCGGGCCGGTGGACGGGACGACCGGCCAGCCGCAGCCCTTCGAACGCCTGGGGAGAGGTGACCTCGTGGATGAGGTGGAGGTCGATGAAGAGGATGTCGGGTTCGTCGTCTCCACCGGCGTGGACCACGTGACGGTCCCAGACCTTCTCTGACAGGGTGCGGGGTGCTTCGGCCATCTGGATTCAGTTCCCTACCTTGACGATCTCGACACGTAGATTGCCGCCGGGGGCGGCGTACTCGACCACGTCGTTGACCACCCGGCCGAGGAGGGCCTGGCCCAAGGGTGATCCCGGGGAGACCACGGTGAGGCCCCCCTGGCGCTCCTCGATCGATCCCACGAAGAAGTCCTGGGTGTCGTCCTCGTCGTCTCCCTCGTAGCGAAGGGTGACCACGGTGCCGGGTCCGACCGTACCGTCGGACGGCGTCGTGTCGTTGTCCACCACCTGAGCGTCCTTGAGCAGAGCCTGGAGCTGACGAACCCGGGACTCCATCTTTCCCTGGGAGTCCTTTGCCGCGTGGTAGTCCCCGTTCTCGGACAGGTCGCCCAGCGCTCGGGCCGACTCGATGGCGGCGGCGATCTCCACCCGACCCCGGGTGGTCAGGTCTTCGAGCTCGGCCTGGAGCCGGTCGTAGGTATCACGCGTCAACTGGGTGGCAGAGGTATCGCTCACGGCTCACCAGGTTAATCGGCGTTACCGGTCACCCCGATTGGCCGACCCCTTGTTCTCGGTCGGCACAGGCGGTCTCGGCTCAGCGGAGGTCGACCTGGCCGTCACACCGGAGCTTGCCCAGGAGCCCGCACCCCTCCTCGGTCACCAGCATCGCCAGCTGGTCGGGATCGGTCACCGTGGCCCAGGCGCGCCTTCCCTCAGGGGTGCGGCAAGCCACGACGCCCCGCTCCACAGCGTTGTCCCGGTCGAAGATCACGGTATAGGTCTCCACCGTGACCTCCCCTTGCGCGTCGGCATCAGGGGCGCACTGGGGAAGCGCGCCTACCGCTGCCTGGGGATCGGTCCACCGGAACCCGGCCGCCGTCTCCACCGCAACGTTGTCGGACACGGCACGACCGGACACGGCACGACCGGACACGGCGTCGTCAGACGCGGTGGCATCGAGCACGGCGTCAGGGGTCGTTCGGTTGAGACCAGGGTCTGTTCCGTAGACCCCGATGGAGTGCTTGGTCAGGTACCACCCGAGACCGGTCACCACACCGAGCGACCCCGGGTCTTCCCTGAGCACGTCGACCATGGTGGCGATGGCGTGGGTGCTGTAGTTGTTGCCCGGTCCCCCGAAGAAGGTGAGCCCGCCGGTGACGGTCAGAGGTCGTGGGTCGTCAACGGAGATCCCCAGCTCGTCGGCGACGATCTGCACCACTGACGGAAAGCACGAGTACAGGTCCAGATGGGCGACGTCGTCGATGTCGATGCCTACCTGGGCCAGCGCCGACCGACCGCAGAGCCGCATGGCCGGCGACGAGTGGAAGTTCGCTCGATGGGAGAGGAACCAGTGATCGTTGGCGTCTGAACCGGCCAGGGGGAATACCCATCGATCCCGGGGCACCCCGGCGGCCTCTGCTGCCTCGGCTGAGCACATGATCAGGGCGGCACCCTGGTCGACCTGCATGTTCGCCGTGAGTAGCTTCGTATAGGGGTAGGAGACCATCCGGTTGGCCTCGGTGACGGTGACCAGATCTTCGGCGGAGCGAGGCTCGGTCAGCCAGGCGTTCGGGTGGCGGGAAGCCACCTGCGAGAACCGTGACCAGATGTCACCGAGCCGTTGCTGGTGCTTGTCCAGGGAACGCCCTGCCTCGGCTCGGAGGGCGTTCTCGAACAGAGGGAAGACGTGGATGGGCAGGTCGATGCCGCTGGCTTCCTCGGCTTCGGTGGCACCACGCCGTTCGGTGCCGATGAGCACCGGCTCCTCCGTGTCGGCTGTCTGTGTCGTCCAGGGCAAGACCGGTCGATCCGGATGCTTGCGAGCTGCCGTCGTGGTGAAGACGCAGTCGGCTCCCAGCACCACGGCGACCTCGAGCTCGCCTCGGCCAATGGCCAGAGCGGTTCGGTTGACGGACAGCTGGGGAGCGTTACCACCGATGGCGGTGACGGCCAGTTCCCGGGGCCATAGCGACAGCCGTTCTGCCACCAGGGCGGCCGGATTGCGGTAGTGCGAGCTGAGAGGGGCGACTGCACGGATCGACTCCGCTCGTCGGAGCAGGTTGCGCCCGGCTGGGGCCTGCCCCCCGGCTCTGGCGCCGTCGCAGTCCTCGGCCGCACGGTGGAGGGCACGGACCATCAGCTCCACCGGCTCCGGTCGTTCGACCAGTTCGACGTTCGGGTCGGGGTGGTTGGTCACCTGCCCAACCCCCACGATGACCGGAGTACGCAGGGTCGACGGCAGGCATGAGGACCCCGAGCGTACCGGCGCGCCAGCTGCTGTCAACCGGTCGTTGTTCGTGCTGGTGCCCGGGTATTCGTGCTGTGCAGGCCAGTGGGTGGGGGTCCCCCTCGGTAGACTTCGTGGATGCGAATTGCCGCCGGTTCTGACCACGCCGGCTACGACCTGAAGACCGCGTTGGCCAAGCACCTGGTGGACAACGGCCACGAGGTCGTCGACCTGGGCACGGACTCGCCGGACGTGTCGGTGGACTACCCGGACTTCGGCGAGGCGGTGGGCGAGGCGGTGGCAGCCGGCCACGTTGCGTTGGGGCTGTGTGTCTGCGGCACCGGCATCGGGATCAGCATCGCCGCTAACAAGGTGCCGGGAGTACGGGCTGCGCTGGTGCACGACGTGACCACCGCCGGGCTGGCTCGGCAGCACAACAATGCCAATGTGATCTGCTTCGGAGGTCGGACCACCGGGATCGTCGTTGCTACTGACGCGCTCGACACCTTCCTCACCACTGCGTATGCAGGCGGCCGCCACCAGCGCCGTATCGACGAGATCTCGACGTACGAAGCCAGTCACCACGACGTCGAGCGCCACGACACTGAGCGCCACGACACCGGGCAACGCAACGAAGGTCAGCACGAAGCAGACCGACACAGGGAAAGGCAGCAACCAACATCATGAGCTTCTCCTACGCCGCCACGCCGTTCGACACCTGGCTCGGAGACGATCCCGAGGTGTCCCACATCCTCGACGAGGAGATCGACCGCCAGTCGACCACCCTCCAGCTGATCGCCTCGGAGAACTTCACGTCGCCGGCTGTGCTGGCGGCATCGGGATCGGTCCTCACCAACAAGTACGCCGAGGGCTACCCCGGCCGCCGCTACTACGGGGGGAACCAGTTCATCGACGAGGTGGAGAACCTGGCCCGTGACCGGGCAACGGCTCTCTTCGGGGCTGAGCACGCCAACGTGCAGCCACATGCCGGCGCCAACGCCAACCTGGCCGTCTACCAGGCGCTGCTGCGAGCCGGGCGACACCATCCTCGCCATGCGCCTCGACCACGGTGGGCACCTGACCCACGGTTCCCCGGCCAGCATCACCAGCAAGATGTGGCGGTTCGTCTCCTACGGGGTCTCGGCCGCCAGCTCCGATCCGGACAAGCCGGGCGAGATCATCGACTTCGATCAGGTTGCCGACGTGGCTCGGCGGGAGCGCCCCCGAGCTGATCGTGGCCGGATCGACCGCCTACTCCCGGATCATCGACCCGCTCCCGTTCCGTGAGATCGCCGACTCGGTCGGCGCTCTGTTCATGTTCGACGCCGCTCATCCGGCTGGTCTCATCGCCGGCAAGGTCCACCCTTCTCCGGTGGGTGTGGCCGACGTGGTGACCCTCACCACCCATAAGACGCTGCGGGGTCCGCGTGGTGGCGCCATCCTCACGACGGCCGAGCACGCCAAGGCCATCGACAGCGCGGTGTTCCCCGGCCTCCAAGGAGGCCCCCTGGAGCACGTGGTGGCGGCCAAGGCCGTGGCCTTCGCCGAGGCCGCCCGCCCCGAGTTCCGTGCGCTATGCGGCTCAGGTCGTTGCCAACGCCGCTGCCCTGGGGAGCTCGTTGACCGAGGCCGGGTTCCGTCTGGTGTCCGGTGGCACCGAGAACCACCAGGTGCTCGTGGATCTCCGGACTTTCGATGCCGAGCTCACCGGAAAGGTGGCCCAGGAGGTCCTGGACCGGGCCGGTATCACCTGCAACCGCAACACGATCCCCGACGATCCCCGGTCGCCCTTCGTGACCTCGGGCCTCCGGCTGGGCTCGGCCGCCCAGACCACGACAGGTATGGGTGAGACGGAGCTGGCCGTGGTGGGCGAGCTGATCAGCCGCACCCTGCGGCATCGTGACGACGAGCAGGAGCTGGCCGTCGTCCGGGAAGAGGTGCGGGCTCTGTGCGAAGCGTTCCCGCCCTACCCCACACTGGCAAGGTCGTGATCGTCGGTACCGGTCAGGTTGTGGTCGAAAGCTTGCCTCTGTGACGTCTGGCGTGTCGTTCGGCTGGTATGGCCTGGTGCTCGTGGTGGCCATGCTGGCCTCATACCTGTGCACCTTTCCGGTCAGGAACATCGCCAGCCGGATCGGCTACATCGCCCAGCCCGATGCCCGCAAGATCCATCAGCAGGTGACACCGGAGGCAGGTGGGGTGGCCATGTTCGTGGCCCTGCTGGTGGCGGTGTCGGTGGCGGCGTTGCTGCCCAAGTTCCGTCCGGAGTTCCAGGGTTCGTCGGAGCCCCTGGGCCTTCTGCTCGGGGCCACGGCCATCTTCGTGGTCGGGGTCATCGACGACATCCGGGACATGTCGGCCCCGGCCAAGATGGCCGGCCAAGTGCTGGCAGCCACCATCCTGTACTTCCTGGGTGTCACCTGGTTCCAGTTCAAGGTGCCGTTGGCCGGGTTCGTCGTGCTCTCACCCGATCTGACGCCGCTCCTCACTGCCCTGTGGGTTATCGGTATCACCAACGCCGTCAACTTCATCGATGGCCTCGACGGTCTGGCTGCCGGTGTCGTCGCCATCGCCTCGGGTGCGCTCGCTCTCTACGGACTGCACCTCCAGCATCTGGGCAACCTGTCGACGGACAACATCGGCCCGCTGGTGGCGGTGATCACCTGTGGCATCTGCATCGGCTTCCTGCCCCACAACTTCTACCGGGCCAAGATCTTCATGGGAGATTCCGGCGCCTTGCTCATCGGTCTGTTGATGGCTGCCGCCACCATGCTCATCGGGGGGCGTTCGGCGGGCCAGGTCAAGACCGGGCAGACCTACTTCTTCTTCGCCCCCCTCTTCATCCCGTTCTTCATCCTCGGCGTGCCCCTCTTCGACATGGCGTTCGCGCTTCGTCCGGCGTACGGCCAACCGGACCGGGTTCGCAACGCCGGACAAGAACCACCTACACCACCGTTTGCTACGGTTGGGGCACGGGCATCGCCGTAGCGTCCTCATCCTGTGGGCGTGGACGGCGTTGCTGTCGGGCTTCATCCTGTTCCCGCTCTACGTGTCGAGCGTGAACACCTTCGTCCCCTTCGGGGCACTGGCGCTGGGGGCTCATCCTCTACACGCTGTTCCACCCGGGGCTCCGGCGCCAGGCCGATGACCCCGAGGCTGAGGATCTTGAGACCGACGATCCCCAGATTGCGGGTCCTGAGGCTGTGGCACCCGTCGACACGACCGCTCTGTAACGGGCCTGTAACAGCACGGTGAACGGAATGATTCCCCGTTTTGCCGGACTGCCTGCCCAGGTGCGATGATGAGGCCCGTGATGTTCTCCCATCTCGCTGTGGTTCGGGGCGATAGTCGTGTGTCCGGACCATGTGGCGACGGCGCCCGACGCGCTACGTGACTCCGGGATATTCGGTTGAAGCACCTTCTCGCTACCTCTACTGACGCGGCACGGCACAGCGATGGCGGACGACTCCCCAATTCCAGGTTCGCAGCCCGATTCGCAGCTGCCGCCGGACCAGGGAGCTCACCCTCACTCCGATCCGAACCCCACGCCGAGCATCATCGACTTCCTGACCATGGGTGTGGCCAGCGCACTGTGCCTGGTCCTAGGTGGGGGCATCGGGTATGGGATCGACGCGTTGGCGCACACCACACCGGTTCTGACCTTCGTGGGCCTCGGCTTCGGGGTGGTCGCTGCGGTGTTGGTCACCGTGACGCAGGTCCGCAAGTACCTGTAGCGGGGCGGCGACAGCCAATGCAGAGGCACGGGGCCTGACGTGTTCGCTCGCTTCTCTCTGCCCGACGTCCCTTCGGTCTCCCGGCGCACCGTGACGGCGGCGCTCATCGTGGGGGTACTGGCCCTGGCCGCCGCCATCTCCTTCGACAAAGCGCTCCTCGGTGTCGGTGCCTGCGTCGGCCTGGCTCTGGGAACCCTCAACTTCCGCTTGGTGGGCTCCTCGGTGGTCAAGGTGGGTGCCAGGGAGGACGAGAACAAGAGGCGTCCGTTGGCCATGAACACCCTGACCCGGATGGGGATCATCTCGGTCATCACCATCGGGCTGCTGTTCCTCTCGTTCGAGCTCGGCTTCGGGGTACTGGCCGGCCTGGCCGTCTTCCAGATGCTCCTGCTGGTCAACGTGGCCCGGTCGATGCTGAAGCTCGGCCCGCCGACCGACAGCGGCGAGGGCGTTCTCGACGTCGACGTTCTCGGTGTGGTCGAGGCGTCCTCCGATGACAGCCGTGGGGGTGTCTGACCTGATGGGCCTCGACGTGAACTTGCTGAGCGCACACCTGCTGGCCACCGATGTCTCCGTCGGTGACCACGTGACGAAGAAGGTGCTCGGTCTCACCCTCAACATGGACACGGTATGGGCGACTGTCGCCGCCGGCATCATCACCATCGCCCTCGGCCTGGCCGTCCGATTTCGTGCCACTGCCAGCGTGCCGGGCAAGTTGCAGCTGGTGTGGGAGATGGGCGTCACCGCCGTCAAGAAGCAGGTGGACTCGAACATCGGTCCTCGGGGTGCTCGCATCGTCCCACTGGCCGTGACGCTGTTCGTGTTCATCTTCGTGTGCAACCTGTTCGAAGTGGTGGGTCTGGGGAGCAGATACGAGTGGCTTCCCGCTCCGACCGCCGATATCAACCTGCCGCTGGCCCTGGCTGTCTTCGTCATCGTGCTGGTCCACATCGCCTCGATCCGATCCCGAGGCATCGGCGGCTACCTGAAGCACTACCTGCTGCAGCCGTTCCCCATCTTCCTGATGCCGTTCAACCTGTTCATCAACCTGGTGGAGGAGATCGCCAAGCCGCTCACCCTGGCCCTTCGACTCTTCGGCAACCTGCTCTCCGGCGGCCTTATGCTGTCGCTGCTGGCGTACCTGGTCGTGTGGAAGATCGGGGTCATCCCGGTGGGCGGGATCCTCTTCCTCGTCTTCGATCCGGTGTGGAAGCTGTTCGACCTGTTGATCGGCGCCATCCAGGCGTTCATCTTCGCCCTGTTGACCATCCTCTACTTCGACACGGCGATGAGCGACGCCCACTGATCGCCCGGTAGACAGCTACAGCTGGTAGGCAGTTCGTTTCACACCGCACTCTTCAACCACAACCGACACAGAAGGAGAAGCACCAATGGCAGACAACTCAATGGCGGAGGCCGTCAGACTGGCCGGCGCCATGGTTGGCGGCGGCTTGGCACTGGGAGGCGGCGCTGTGGGCGCTGCCGTGGGTGACGGCCTCGCCGGTAGCCAGACGATTGCTGGTGTGGCCCGTCAGCCTGAGGCACAAGGTCGGCTGTTCACCATCATGTTCCTGACGGTGGGCCTGGTCGAGGCCATGTACTTCATCAACCTGGCTTTCACCGCGCTCTTCGTCTTCTCGCTGTACAAGAAGTAGGCCCGTGGCGCGAGCAGGCTCTGCCGGACAGGTGACCGTCGGTGACGGCCGTCAGAACGGCGGCGGCAACGGCAACGACCGAACGACGAAGCGAGGCTGACAGAAGATGCCCATCGCAACCAGTAACTTCCTCGTCCCCAACGGGACGTTCTTCTTTGAGCTGATCGCGTTCATCATCGTGCTCGGTGTCATCGCGTGGAAGGTGCTGCCCCCCCTCAACAAGATGCTGACCGAGCGCCAGGAGCAGATCCGGGGCGAGCTCGACGCTGCCGACCAGGCCAAGGCCGATGCGGAGCACGCTGACCTGGAGCGTCGCAGCGAGTTGGAGCAGGCACGGCAGCACGCCCGGGAGATCGTGGCTCAGGCCCATGCCACCGCCGACCAGGTGACCGCCTCCCGCCAGGCCCAGGCGCAGGCCGAGTACGAACGCATCGTGAACTCGGCAGAGGCCGAGGTCATCCTGGCCCGCCAGGCTGCGGTCGAAGAGGTGTCGTCCCGTGTCGGGGAGATCGTCCTCGCCGCCGCCGAGCGGGTGATCGGTCGAGAGATCCGAGCCTCGGACCACCGGGATCTGATCGACGAGGCCATCGCCGCCGTGTCTGCCGAAGCTGCAGGTTCGGTCGCCGCCGCTACACCCAGGAGCGGCGGGTGAACCCTGCCCTCCAGGGCTACCTGCCGCGGTGTCGTCGAGACGCTGGCCGATGCCGGCGTCGTGGCCGACACCGCCGCCGAGCTACAGGCAGTGGCGTCGATGGTCGACGGCAGCAACGAGCTGAGCCTGACGTTGAACGACGCTGCCGTGTCGGTTGCGGCCCGGCGCGCCGTGCTCGACGACCTGCTCGACGGCAAGGTGCGATCCGAGGTGCGGAACCTGGTGGCCAAGGCGGTCACCGTGGTCCCGGCATCCGACGTGCTCGCCGCGTTCCACTGGATGGCATCCGAGGTGAACCTGGAGGCCTCCCGCCTGGCCGACAGTCCGGACGAGCTGGCCAATGAGAGCGTGCTCGGTCGGATGGGGTCCCGGAACCGGGTGACGGGGTTACGCCGCCGCCGTGCTCGAGACCGTCTCCCTCGAAGAGATCGAAGAGATCGAGGACCAGGTGTTCCGGTTCGCTCGCACGGTCGAGTCGAACCGCGCTCTTCGGCTGGCACTGGGCGATCGGGACCTGCCCCTGCCGGCTCGCACCGGCATCATCGACCGATCTGATCGGTGAACAGGTGCTCCCTGCCACAGCTGCGCCTGGTCGTCTTCGCTGTCCGGGGCGGTCGTGCCCGGGACATCGTCTCCACCCTCGACGACATCGTCGAGGAGGCAGCTTCCGCCCGTGGCTGGAGGGTGGCCAGGGTCCGCTCCGCCGAGGACGTGGCTGACCCTCAGCGCCAGGGGTTGGGCGACGCGCTGGCTCACCTGACTGGCTCGCCGGTGGAGCTCCAGGTGACCATCGACCCGGCACTGCTGGGTGGTGTTGTTGTCCAGGTGGGAGACCTCCTGGTCGATGGCAGCGCCCGCCACCGGTTGGACCAGCTGAAAGAACACCTGCTCACGTCCGAGGCGGAGTACCGGATCGGAGGGCCCTCCGGGGTCCCAGAGGAGCAGATTTCGGGAGTCCCAGGCTCTGGGAACCCAGGAACCACAGAAGGAAGGGAAGAGAGCTGATGGCTGAGCTCACGATCAACGCCGACGAGATCACCGCCGCGCTGCGGCGTCATGTCGACGAGTACGTCCCCGAGGTCGGTACCGAGCAGGTCGGCCGCGTCGTGGAGGTCAGCGACGGGATCGCCCGGGTGACCGGGCTCCCCGGTGCCGCCGTCAACGAGCTACTGGAGTTCGAGGACGGCACCACCGGGCTCGCCCTCAACCTCGACGAGGAGACCATCGGGGCGGTCATCCTCGGCAGCGACGAGCATCTCGAAGAGGAGCAGCTGGTCAAGGCCACCGGCCGGATCCTGTCCATGCCGGTTGGTGACGCGCTCGCTCGGACGGGTGGTGAACGCGCTGGGCGAGCCGTTGGACGGGAAGGGCCCGATCGCCACCACGGAGACCCGGCGGCTCGAGGTCCAGGCCCCCGGGATCGTCCGCCGCCAGCCGGTGAGCGAGCCGTTGCAGACCGGCATCAAGGCCATCGACGCCATGACCCCGATCGGTCGAGGACAGCGCGAGCTGATCATCGGCGACCGGAAGACCGGGAAGACCACAGTCGCCATCGACACCATCCTCAACCAGCGCGGCCTCGGCGTGAAGTGCATCTACGTCGCCATCGGCCTCAAGGGCTCGTCGGTGTCCCAGACGGTGGAGACGCTTCGTGCCCACGGCGCCATGGACTACACGGTCGTGGTCCTGGCCTCGGCGGGCGACCCGGCACCGTTCAAGTACCTGGCCCCCTTCGCCGGGTGCGCCATCGGCACGCACTGGATGGACAACGGTGAGCATGCGCTCATCGTCTACGACGACCTGTCCAAGCAGGCCGAGGCGTACCGGCAGCTCTCCTTGTTGCTGCGCCGTCCCCCCGGTCGTGAGGCATACCCCGGCGATGTCTTCTACCTTCACAGCCGGCTCTTGGAGCGGGCGGCCAAGCTGTCCGATGCTGAGGGCGGCGGGTCGCTGACGGCGCTGCCGATCATCGAGACCAAGGCCGGCGACGTCTCCGCCTACATCCCCACCAACGTGATCTCCATCACCGACGGTCAGGTCTTCCTGGAGAGCGAGCTCTTCTACTCCGGCCAACGTCCTGCCATCAACGTGGGTATCTCGGTCAGCCGAGTGGGAGGGGCGGCCCAGATCAAGGCTATGAAAGAGGTGGCCGGGACGTTGAAGACCGATCTGGCCCAGTTCCGTGAGCTCGAGTCGTTCGCCACCTTCGGCTCCGAGCTCGACAAGGTGTCCCAGGCCCAGCTGGACCGTGGCTACCGGCTCAACGAGCTGTTGAAGCAGGGTCTGAACGTTCCCGTTCCCGTCGAGGAGCAGGTTCTGGTCATCTTCGCCGGGTCGAAGGGGTATACCGACGAGATCCCGGTCTCGCAGGTGCAGCGGTACGAAGCCGAGGTGCGGGAGTACTTCCGGGCCAAGCACGCCGATCTCCTGGAGACCATCAGCTCCACCGGCAAGCTGCCTGCGGACGACGCGCTGGGCAAAGCGCTCCGTATCTTCACCGACAACTTCGACGCCGGGAAGGACGACTGACCCATGGCCGGCGGTCAAGAGCGCGTCCTGAGGCGACGGATCAAGAGCATCCAGTCGACGAAGAAGATCACCAAGGCGATGGAGCTCATCGCTGCATCGCAGATCGTGCGCGCTCAGAACCGCATCGCCGCCGCCCGCCCCTACCAGGAGGCCATGGCTCGTATCGTGCTCGAGACCGCCACTGGTGACGAGGCTGCGGCCGGACGGCTGCTCGGTACCCCGGAGAAGATCGAGAAGGTCGCCGTGCTGGCCATCGTGGCCGACCGGGGCCTGTGCGGGGGGTACAACACGGCGGTCTTCCGAGCCACCGAGCGGCTGATTGCCACCGGCTCTTTTGGTTCTGATAATCCTTCCGGCTCTTCCGTCGGTTCCTCTGGACCTGCCGGCTCGGCTGACGGTGTCGAGTACCGCCTGTTCACCACTGGGAAGAAGGCGCAGAGCTACTTCCGCTACCGCCGCATACCCGTCGAAGCGTCCTTCACCGGCTTCAGCGAACGCCCGACGTTCGAGGCGGCCCGCGACGTCACCCGCGCCGTGGTGACCCCGTTCGTGGAGGGTGAGGTGGACCAGGTCGTGGTGGTCTCCACCCGCTTCCTGTCGGCAGGCACGCAGCGGGTCGAGGCCAGGCAGCTCCTGCCGTTGATCGATCCACGCCAGACCGACGACCCTGACGAGCAGACGTTCGTGTCGGCCGACTCGGGAGACGCCCGTCTGGGGTACACCGAGTTCGAGCCCGATGCCGCCACGCTCCTGGAGACGCTGGCGCCGACGGCGGCCGAGACCGAGATCTTCGCAGCGCTCCTGGAGGGATCGGCGGCCGAGCTGACCGCTCGCCAACGGGCCATGGCCGCAGCCACCGAGAACGCCGAGGAGCTCATCAAGAAGTACTCCCGGATTATGAACCGTGCTCGCCAGGACACCATTACCACCGAGATCATGGAGATCGTCGGTGGTGCCGAGGCGTTGCGGGCCGGCGCCGACGGCGATGACGGCGGCTTGATGATCCGGGCCGGTGTGTGAACCGTGCGTACACCGACCAGCACTGATCGATCGGCGACACTGACCGCACTGACCGACCGACGAGCAGCACCGACAGACGACGCAGTATCGACAAACGACGCAGTATCGACAGACAACATCGAGGGAGCCGAACGCTCATGACCACCACCGCCCCTGAGCCCACTACGACTGAAACCCTGGCCCCTGGCCGGGTTGTCGCCATCGCCGGACCGGTCATCGACGTGGAGTTCCCACCGCACGCCCTGCCGGAGATCAACACCGCGGTCGAGGTGGACATCGAGCTCGACAACGAGAAGATCGTGGTCACCGCCGAGGTAGCCCAGCAGATCGGTGACGGTCGGGTGCGCTGCGTCTGCCTCAAGGCCACCGACGGCCTGACCCGTGGCGCCGAGGTGCGGAACCTCGGCCACGGCCTCCGGGTCCCCGTGGGCGATGCCGTGCTCGGGCACGTCTTCAACGTGCTGGGCGAGCCGCTCGACACGGACTCGATCGGCGAGGCCGAGGACTACTGGAACATCCACCGGGACGCACCGGACTTCGACACGTTGGAGCCCCGGGCGGTGATGTTCGAGACAGGTATCAAGGTCATCGACCTCCTGGAGCCGTATGTCCAGGGTGGGAAGATCGGTCTGTTCGGCGGGGCCGGCGTGGGGAAGACCGTGCTCATCCAGGAGATGATCAACCGGGTCGCCACCAACCACGGCGGTGTGTCGGTCTTCGCCGGGGTGGGCGAGCGCACCCGTGAGGGAACCGACCTGTGGATCGAGATGCAGGAGTCCGGCGTCATCGAGAAGGCCGCCCTGGTCTACGGACAGATGGACGAGCCGCCCGGTGTCCGCCTCCGGGTGGCCCTGGCCGCGCTGACCATGGCCGAGTACTTCCGGGACGTGAAGAACCAGGACGTGCTCCTCTTCGTCGACAACATCTTCCGGTTCGTCCAGGCCGGCTCTGAGGTGTCCACGCTGTTGGGCCGCATGCCGTCGGCCGTCGGTTATCAGCCCACTCTGGCCGACGAGATGGGCGAGCTCCAGGAGCGGATCACCTCGACCCGAGGACGTTCGATCACCTCGCTCCAGGCCGTGTACGTTCCCGCGGACGACTACACCGACCCGGCGCCGTTCACCACGTTCACCCACCTCGACGCCACCACCGAGCTCTCCCGTGACATCGCCTCGTTGGGGATCTACCCGGCGGTGGACCCGCTCACGTCCACCTCGAACATCCTCGCTCCTGAGGTCGTCGGCGATCGCCACTACAACGTCGCCCGCCGCGTCCAGAGCGTGCTGCAGCGCTACCGGGAGCTGCAGGACATCATCGCCATCCTCGGTCTGGACGAGCTCTCCGAGGAGGACCGGGTCACCGTGTCCAGGGCGAGGAAGATCCAACGCTTCCTGTCCCAGCCGTTCAACGTGGGTGAGGTGTTCACCGGTCTGAAGGGTGTCACCGTGCCGGTCCAGGAGACCGTCGAGTCGTTCGAGGCCCTGGTGAACGGCGAGCTGGACGAAGTTCCCGAGCAGGCGTTCCTGAACGTGGGTGGGGCCGAGTCGGTGCTGGCCAAGGCCCACGCCCTCGAGTCCGAGTGATCGGCTCGGTCCGGATCGATGGCTGACGACAACCTCTTCTTCGTGCAGGTGGTGGCGCCGGAACGGGTGCTGCTCGCTGACGAGCACGCGGAGCAGGTCATCATGCGGACGGCCGATGGCGACATCACGTTCCTGAACGGGCACACCCCGCTGGTCGGTGCCGTGGAGCCGTGCGTGGTCCGGGTGGTGCACGACGGCGGTGACGAGGAGAAGGTCGCCGTGCACGGTGGCTTCGTCCAGGTGGAGCAGCATGCCGATGAGCAGGGCACGGAGCCTGTCGGCGGGGCCGGTACGACCGTGGCCGCCGGCACCCGCGTCACCGTGCTGGCCAGCGTGGCCGAGCTGGCCGAGGAGATCGATGCCGAGCGGGCACGAGTCGCTCTCGAGTCTGCCCAGGCCCGGGTGACCGAGCTCACGGCGGCAGCGTCCGGCCGGGGGGGCGGGGCGGACGAGGACGAGACCGATACGGAGCTGGTCGACGCAGAAGCGGCTGTGCGTCGGGCGGAGGTCAGGCTCGAGGCCACCGGCGCCGGAGCAGGCGTCAACGCCTGATCACCCGGCCGGTGCGGGGTGCACGTGTTGCCTGGGCACTAGTTGAACTCGATGGCGCTGTACTCGCTCAGCTTGTGCAGGGGATGGTGGGCGGAGATGAGCCGGACCGTTCCCGACTTTGATCGCATGACCAGTGATTGGGTGATGGCCCCCGCCTCGTTGTAGCGGACACCGTGCAGCAGCTCGCCGTCGGTGATGCCGGTGGCGGCGAAGAAGCAGTTGTCGCCCCGTACCAGATCGTCGGTGGTGAGGACCTTGTCCAGGTCGTAGCCGGCATCCAGGGCGGCTGAGCGCTCGCTGTCGTCCCTGGGCCACAGGCGCCCCTGGATCTCGCCGCCCATGCTCTTCAGAGCGGCGGCGGCGATGACCCCTTCGGGGGTGCCGCCCACACCGAAGAGAATGTCGACGCCGGACTCGGGCCAGGCAGTGGCGATGGCACCGGCCACGTCGCCATCGGTGATCAGGCGGATACGGGCTCCCGCTTCCCTGATCTCGCCGATGATCTCGGTATGTCGGGGGCGATCGAGGATCACGGCGGTCACGTCCCGTACCGAGGTTCCCTTGGCCTTGGCCACTGCTTCGAGGTTCTCGGCGACCGGCCGGGTGATGTCGATAGCGCCGATGGCGCGCGGTCCGACGGCCAGCTTCTCCATGTAGACGCACGGTCCCGGGTCGAACATGGTGCCCTCTTCGGACATGGCGATGACCGCCAGTGCCCCTCCCCGGCCCAGAGCAGTGGGCGTCGTCCCGTCGATGGGGTCGACGGCGATGTCGGCCTTCGGGGGCGTGCCGTCACCGATCCGCTCGCCGTTGAAGAGCATGGGCGCGTTGTCCTTCTCGCCCTCGCCGATGACGACGACACCGTCCATGGCGATGGACGACAGCACGATGCGCATGGCGTTGACGGCGGCGCCATCGGCACCTTCTTTGTCGCCCCGTCCCATCCAACGGGATGCAGCGAGGGCAGCAGCTTCGGTGACCCGGACGAGCTCCATGGCCAGGTTGCGATCAGGGGCTTGCGAGGATGAGTTCACAAGTGTCGACGATAGTTGCTGTACCTCGTGCGGACCGGATCCGTTCCATCGGCTGAGACCGGCTGTGGCCTCCGTCCCAGGTGGATGTGGGAACAGGGTGCGCTTGCCCGGAAGGAGCCACATTGAGTGGGCAATATAGGGGGGCTCGCCCACGATAGGTAGTCACCCGGTTGCGTTGTTGGGCGGGGCATACTGTTTCGGTGCCATTGCTGGAGGACCGGTTCGTCGTCTCGTCCAACGGACCACTGTCGGGAACGGTCCGAGCCGGCGGCGCCAAGAACTCGGCGCTGAAGCTCATGGCGGCGTGCCTGTTGGCGGACGGTCGCCATGTCCTGACCAACGTTCCCCAGATCACCGACGTCGACATCATGGCCGAGGTCCTCACCGCCATGGGTGTCACCGTGACCCGGGGCACCACTCCCGACGAGCTGGTGGTGGACACCCCGGTCGACGTGCTGCCCGAGGCGCCGTACGACTTGGTGGAGAAGATGCGTGCGTCGGTGGTGGTGCTCGGCCCGTTGCTGGCCCGGCACGGCAGGGCACGGGTGTCGATGCCTGGAGGCGACGACTTCGGGTACCGCCCCATCGACATGCACCTCCACGCCCTCGAAGCGTTGGGTGCGGCGTTCGAGTCGTCCCATGGGTATGTCGAGGGAACGGTGGAGAGCACGGTGGCGGGGAGACCTCGGCTGGTGGGCACCCGAGTGGTCTTGGAGTACCCGAGCCATACCGCCACCGACAACGTGTTGATGGCCGCGGTGCTGGCCAAGGGCACCACCGTCATCGAGAACGCCGCCCGTGAGCCCGAGCTGTGCGACCTGGCCGCGTTCCTCAACGCCATGGGGGCCAAGGTCCGTGGTGCCGGCACCTCTCGGATCGAGGTGGAGGGGGTCGACTGCCTGCATCCCGCCCGTCATCGGGTCGTCGCCGACCGGGTGGTGACCGCCACGTTTCTGGCCGCCGCCGGTCTGGCCGGTGGCGCCGTTGTGGTGGAGGACGCTCGTATCGACCACATGGACATGCTGGTCCGGAAGCTGACCCAGACGGGGATGCACATCACCCAGGGCCCCGATGGGCTGCGGGCCGAGCGGGATCCGGCACACCGGCCCCGGGCAGTCGACATCGCCACGCTGCCGTACCCCGGGGTGGCCACGGACTATAAGCCGCTCATGGTGACCTTGCTCACCGTGGCCGACGGGGTGAGCATCGTGACCGAGAACCTGTTCTCCGGTCGGTTCCGTTATGTCGAGGAGCTCCGGCGCATGGGCGCGGACATCCGCACCGAAGGGCACCACGCCGTGGTCCGTGGTGTGCCCCGCCTGTCGGGTGCGCCCGTCCGGTCGTCCGATATCCGAGCCGGTGCGGCGTTGGTGCTGGCCGGGTTGGCGGCCGAGGGGGAGACCTCGGTCTCCGGCGCCCACCACGTGGACCGGGGCTACGAGGACTTCGCCGGCAAGCTGCAGTCGCTCGGCGCCAACGTCGTCCGAGCCACCTGATCCCACAGGCTGGCGAGCCGGTCCCCGACCCCGGATACGCTTCGAACCCGATGCGAAACCACCGCTCTGCCGATCCCGCCACGCTGTTCGACGCCGCGTGCGCCGGGGACCGTGCGGCGCTGGCCCGCCTCCTCTCGTTTGTCGAGCGGGGAGGGGAGCAGTCCCGCAACGTTGCCCGCCTGGTCTATCGAACGCCCGGGCAGGCCTACACGGTGGGGATGACCGGTGCACCCGGGTCCGGGAAGTCGACCTTGACCGATCGCCTGGTCGCCGCTGCTCGTCAGGACGGGCTTCGTGGCAGCTCCCTGCAGCCTGCAGGCCCTGATCAGGTCGCAGTCCTGGCCATCGATCCCTCGTCTCCGTTCACCGGTGGCGCCATACTCGGGGACAGGGTTCGCATGCAGGGCCACGCCCTCGACGACGGCGTCTACATCCGCTCCATGGCTACCCGGGGCCACCTCGGCGGGCTGGCGTTGGCTGTGCCCGACGCTGTTCGGGTCCTGTCCGCCGTGGGTCTACCCCTCGTGTTGGTGGAGACGGTCGGAGTCGGCCAGGTCGAGGTGGAGGTGGCGTCGGCCACCGACACCACCGTGGTGGTGGTGAACCCCGGTTGGGGTGACACCATCCAGGCCAACAAGGCCGGTCTGCTGGAGATCGCCGACCTGTTCGTCATCAACAAGGCAGATCGGCCCGGTGCCAAGGAGACCCGCCATGACCTCGAGGGCATGCTCGACCTCACCGAGCTGGGCGAGTGGCGGCCGCCCATCGTCGATACCGTCGCCTCTACCGGTGACGGTATCGAGGAGCTGTGGTCGGCAATTGCCGACCACCGGACCTACCTGGTCGACAACGACCTTCTGGACACCCTCCGGCGTGAGCGGCTGGAGCGGGAGCTCCACCAGGTCTTGGTGGCGCGGGTTGCAGAGCAGGTCGAGGCGTTGCGGGAAGCATCCGGGTATTCCGCCGTGATCGAGGCGCTGGCTGCCGGCGAGCTCGATCCCTACGAGGCCAGTGATCGGCTCCTGACCGGTAGTGGCTTGCCGGTTCTTAACGAAGAGCTGTCACGGGGACAGGACCCGTCATAGGGAGAGCGGTAGATCACACCGTACCGTGGGCTACCGTGCGGTGTGGCTCCTGACACAACTGCCGACGCAGCTCGTGAACCCGCTTCGAGCACCGACGCGTTCGTCTCTCTCGAACGCCGGGACGACGGTGTCGCCCTGGTCCGTCTCGACCGTCCGAAGGCGAACGCCCTCTCGGCCGAGCTGCTCACCCAGCTGCGTGCCGTAGTCGACGAGCTGGCCTCCGACCTTGCCTGGCGCCGTGGTCGTGTGGGGCGGCCCCCGTATCTTCGCCGCCGGTGCCGACGTCTCCGAGTTCGCCGCTCCCGGTGCCGCCGGAGGAGTTGCCGACCGTTTCCGTGCCGTTGGTGATGCACTGGCAGCGTTACCCCGGCTGGTCGTCGCTGCCGTGAACGGGTACGCCTTGGGCGGCGGGTGTGAGCTGGCGCTGGCTTGCGACCTGCGGGTAGCGGCAGACAACGCCACGTTCGGCCAGCCCGAGGTGCTGCTCGGCATCGTCCCCGGCGGTGGCGGCACCCAACGCCTGGCCCGGTTGGTCGGTCCGTCACGGGCCAAGGATCTGGTGCTCACCGGTCGCCAGGTCCGGGCGGAGGAGGCGTTGGCCATGGGGTTGGTCGACCGGGTGGTCCCCCGGGATGCGGTACTCACCGAGGCCCTGGCCATCGCTGCTGCCGTGGCCGGTGGGGCCGTAGCTGCCCAGGCGTTGGCCAAGCAGGCCATCGACGGCGGACTGGACACCTCGCTGGCTCACGGTCTCGACGGCGAGAAGGCAGCGTTCGTGGCGTCGTTCGAGACGGAGGACGCCACCATCGGCATCGAGTCGTTCCTCGCCAACGGTCCCGGTCAGGCGCGTTTCACTGGGCGATGAAGGGATGAGCGAGCCCGTCCTGTCCACGTCCGGTTCGACCGGCTCTCTCTCTGTGCCCCGCTCTGCCGCACCCGGTTCTGCCATGCCGAACCCCACCGATCCAGACCCCACCGGTCCTACTGCGGAGCAGCTCATCCAGCAGCCAGTGGCTGCGACCGTGCCCACACCGGCAGGAGAACCCCTGCCACCACCGGAGCAGGATCCGCGCTGGTTTCAGCGAGCGGTCTTCTACGAGGTGCTCATCCGGGGCTTCTTCGACGGGAACGACGACGGCACCGGCGATCTGCCCGGCCTCATCGCCAAGCTCGACTATCTCCAGTGGCTCGGTGTCGACTGCCTGTGGCTCCTTCCTTTCTACCCTTCGCCCCTTCCGCGACGGTGGCTACGACATCAGCGACTACTTCACGGTGCACCCCGACTACGGCACGGTGGAGGACCTGCGGACGCTGTTGCGGGAGGCCCACGCTCGTGGCATCCGGGTCATCGCCGATCTGGTCATCAACCACACCAGCGACCAGCATCCGTGGTTCATCGAGTCCCGTCAGAGCCGAGACAATCCCAAGGCCGACTGGTACGTCTGGAACGACGACGACCAACGGTGGCCCGAGGCCCGTATCGTCTTCGTCGACGTCGAGCGGTCCAACTGGGCCTACGACCCGGTGCGTGAGCAGTACTACTGGCATCGCTTCTACTACACACCAGCCGGATCTCAACTACGAGAACCCCGAGGTGGCCGACGCCATTCTCGACGTGGTCCGGTTCTGGCTCGATATAGGGCTCGACGGCTTCCGACTCGATGCGGTGCCTTTCCTCTACCAAGAGGACGGGACCGCAGGGGAGAACCTGCCAGCCACCCACGCGTTCATCCGGAGGGTTCGATCCGAGCTCGACATCAAGTACCCCGGGCGGATCCTCCTGGCCGAGGCCAATGGGTGGCCGGCCGACGTGGCCGACTACTTCGGTGACGACGACGAGTGCCATCTCTGCTTCCACTTCCCGTTGATGCCGCGGTTGTTCATGGCCGTTCGGCGTGAGCAGCGGTACCCGATCACCGAGATCCTGGCGCAGACGCCAGCGGCTCCGCCCGGTGGCCAGTGGGCCATCTTCCTCCGCAACCACGACGAGCTCACCCTGGAGATGGTGTCCGACGAGGACCGGGACTACCTGTTCGCGGAGTACGCCAAGGACCCTCGTATGAAGCGGCACATGGGCATCGGCCGGCGGTTGGCCCCGTTGATCGACCGTGACCGCCGGTTGGCCGAGCTGCTCTACGCGTTGCTGCTGTCCCTGCCCGGAAGTCCCGTCCTCTACTACGGGGACGAGATGCAGATGGGCGACAACCTCTATCTAGGGGATCGGGACTCGGTCCGGACTCCGATGCAGTGGACGCCCGACCGGAACGGTGGTTTCAGCCGTGCCGACTTCGCCCAGCTGTACCTGCCCCCGCTCATGGACCCGGTCTACGGGTTCCAGGCGGTGAACGTGGAGGCCCAGCAGCGCAACCCGAGCTCGTTCCTGCACTGGATCCGACGCATGCTGGGTGTCCGTCGTGACTTCCCTGTGTTCGGGACGGGTGAGTTCGAGGTCCTGCCCTGCTCCAACCCGTCCGTGTTGGCGTTCGTCCGTATCGAGCAGGCGACCGACGGAAATCCCGTGCTGTGCATCCACAACTTGAGCCGGTTCGCCCAGCCGGCCGAGCTCTACATGGGACGCTGGCACGGTCTCCAGCCGGTGGAGCTGTTGGGCCGGGTACCGTTTCCCCTGGTGGGCATCGATCCGTATCCGGTCACACTCGCACCCTACGGCTACCAGTGGTTCGAGCTGGTGGAGCCGGTGGTGTCGCTGACCGGGGAGCTGTCGCTCGTGGTGGACGCTTCTGTCGAGGCACTGTCGTGAACGTCTTCGAGGCACCCGACACCGAGCTGCCACCGGCGTCGAACCAGGCGCGCTGGCCGAGCTGGTGGTCGCGTTCGTCTACCGCCAATCGGGGTGGATGGGCACCGCTGGGCAGGCAGTGGTCGAACCTCGAGCCGTCGTCGGTGTCGATCGCGCAGTGCCGACGTGATCCGTTCCGGGCGCCCCGGTCTGATCTCGGTGGTGTCCGAAGTGGTCGGCATGGTCGTGCACGTCGTGTTGGGACTGCGGGCTCCCGGGGACGACGTCCAGTTCCTGGCCGACGCCGACGACGCCCCGCTCGGTCTGCTCGAGGACGAGCACGGGATGGCCGTGGTCTTCGACGCCCTCTCCGACGCCGAGCTGGCCCTGCTGCTACTGGGCACGGTGGCCGAGGACCAGGGCGAGCTGCAGCGGGTGCGCCGTGGATCGGTCACCGCCGACTCGCTCACGCTGACCTTCGACGACCGCCTGTCGTTCACCGTCTTCCAGCAGCTCCCCGTGGAACCGGGACCGCACACCGGGCTCGAGCTTCGTCGTTGCCCTCGACGAGGTGGGGTTCAACCATGTGCCCGCCCCCTGTGCCTTATGGCGTCGGGACGGGAGGGATCTCGGCATCGTTCAGGAGTACCAGGCCGGTGGCACCGGCGGGTGGGCCCTGGCCCTGACGTCGCTCCGTGATCTGTACGCCTCGGGTACATCGCCCGAGCACGCCGGGGGGGACTTCGCCACCGAGGCTCGACATCTCGGCACCATGACGGCGCGCATGCATCTCGCTCTCGACCAGGCCTTCGGTCACCGGCCGGGCAACGTCGCCACGTGGGCTACGTCGATCGAGGAGGTGGTCCGTTCTGCCGACCCTGCGCTGCTCGACGACGATGGCGTTGCCGACCTGCTCGCCGACCTCCGGCTCCTGTCCCGCCAACAGCGCTGCGATCAGGACCCACGGGGACTTTCATCTGGGTCGGGTGGCCCGAACGGACGAGGGGTGGTTCGTCGCTGACTTCTCGCCTGGGGGGACCTTAGGACCAACGGTCGCTTCCCTGTCGTCTGCCGATCCGGTCTTTCGCTCCCCGCTGGCCGACGTGGCCGACATGTTGTGGTCCTTCCACCACGTCGCCGACGTGGCAGCCATCGAACGCGATCCGGCTGGTCGTCTGCAGCTGTCCGAGCTGGCCATGGCCTGGGAGGTCCGGAACCGGTGGGCGTTCCTGATGAGCTACTTGGCGACGCCGGGGATCGATGCACTGGTGCCTCCGGTCCATGACGTGGTGCGCAACCTGACGGCAGCGTTCGAGCTCGAGCGTTCGGCTACCAGGCAGACACTGCGTACCTGACCCTGCGCTGGTGCCGATCACTGCTTCAGTGATCGGGTCGGTATCTCGGGAGTGACCTAGTCGGTATCTCGGGGCTCTACGTCGGCCCCAGGGGACGCCTGTTCCTAGCCCACGTCGGCGACGGGAAACGGCACAGCCAGCTGCTCGGCGGCCTGCTCGGGATTGACGATGTTGATCAGCACACCGGTCCCCAGCTCGAACCCGGCCACGGTGGTCAGCTTCGGTGCCACGTGGACGTGCCAGTGATAGGGCTCGGGGGCCCGGTAGGGAGCAGAGTGGAAGACCAGGTTGTAGGCCACGTCACCGACCACGTCACGGAGACGACCGAGCACCGTTCGAAGTGCACGTCCCACGGCGACCAGGTCGGCCGGCGGGCTGTGGTGGAGGTGAGGACCGTGGGCCCGGGGGATCACCAGCATCTCGTACGGGGTCCCGCTCCAGAACGGGCAGATCACCAGGACTCGTTCGTCGGCATAGACCACCCGGTAGCCGACGTCCTCTTCGGCATCGACAGTGGTGCACAGCAGACACCGCCCGGCGAACCGGGCGAACCCGGCCTGCTCCTCCACCAGCTCTCGGGGGACGAAGGACATGCCGAGCAGCTGGCCGTGGGGGTGCTCGATCGAAGCGCCCGCCTCTCGACCGGCGTTGACGATGGCCTGGCTGTAGCGCAGCCCGGGGATATGGGAGTGCTCCTCGATGCGGTCCCGGATGGCGGCCATGACCAGCCCGGTCTGGTTCTCGCTCAGCATCGACCACGAGTCCTGATGGTCGGGGGAGAGGACCAGGACCTCGTGGATACCGCCTGCCGTGGCCTGGGTGAAGATCGGGCCCCGGTTGGTCACCACGAACGGCTCGTCGCCCTCGAACGCCGGGTAGAGGTTGGGAACGACCCGGACCCGCCAACCGCCTTCGGGGCCGTAGGTCTCCAGGGCCGGGGGGTTGGACTCTTCGTTGCCAGGGCAGAAGGGACACGGTCGACTGGTGTCGGCCTGGATCGGGACGAGCCGGGGGGAGAATGCCCTGGGGCGCTGTGCTCGGTCGGTGCTCACGACTACCCACCGTCCGGTCATGGGATCGAGACGGAGTTGGTTCATGTCGGAGGGGTGATTCCGGTAGGCCTGACTGCAGGCAGAGTGTCCATGGGCAATCCGTGACATGTGCTAGTAGTTCGATGTTCTTCTGTAAACGTAGCAACGGAGAACCCTCCGTTGTATTCATGGGTGTGCCCGAAGCCACGATCGGTGGTCGGCAGCGCGAGAATCCCCCGCATGGAACCCGCAGCCACCCTCCTCGCAGCGTCCTCCACGACCGGTCCGGCCTACGACATCGTGCTGCTGGTTCATATCCTGACAGCTTTCATCGGCTTCGGCGCCGTAGCTGCCGCCGGCGTCAACGCGCTGCTGCTCCGGCGGTCCGGGACCCCGTCGGACACGGTGCTTCGCTACTACCGGCCGGGCACCAACTGGGCCGGCCGGGTCCTCTTCGCTGTACCGGTGCTGGGCGTGGTGTTGGTCGAGATGAGCCATGGGTCCTTCGGGTACGGCGATAGCTGGATCATGATCGGCCTCATCCTGTGGGTGGTGGCGGCGATGGCCAGCGAGATGGTGCTGTGGCCGGCGGAACGTCAGCTGCAGCGCTTGGTCGCCGATCAGGCTGGGGACGACGATCGCCGGCGTTCCATCACCCTGCAGGTAGCGGCGACCTCGGGCGTCCTGATGGTGGTGTTCGTGGTGGCCATGGTGGTCATGATCGGCAGGCCCCACTGAAAGACTCGGTGGAGAGGCAGTCCAGGCTCACCGTTGAGGGGTCGGTACGACGCTTGCTGTCGTGGGCGCGTCAGTGCCGTCCGGACTACGCAGGTGTGAACCTTTAGGTGGAAGAGGACGCCTCGATCGAGGTTCGGAGCAGTTGGCGGGCATCGTCGATGCGGCCGGCCCGGACCAGATCGGTGACGGGGCCGGAGAGGATGGCCGACCAGTCGACGGTCTCGGTGGACCGCCCCTCTGCCTGGACCCATCGGCGGGCCTGAGAGAGCAGGGCGGCCAGGATCCCGGCCTCGTCGCCGATGGCAGCGGCCACCTGATCACGGAGCCAGCCGGCCAACGCCGGGCTGGCGCCTCCGGTGGAGACGGCCACGGTGACGTCGCCACTCCGGTGTATGGCCGGTAGCAGGAACGTGCAGTTGGCGACGTCGTCGGCGCTGTTCACCCACACCCCGGCAGCGTCGGCGTCGCCGGCCACGGTGTGATCGACCTCGGGATCGCCGGTGGCGGTGACCACCAGCCGGTAGCCGCCTGCCTCACCCGGCTCGTACCGCCGTTCGTGAAGGACCAGCGACCCGGCACCCGGCTCCTCGGCGGTATGCCGAGCGAGCAGGCGGAGCGGATCGACGATGTCCGGGGCCACGACGACGACGTCCGCTCGGCAGCGGAGCAGCCCTTCGACCTTCCGGGTGGCGATCGGCCCGCCTCCCACCACCAGACAACGCCGTCCGCCCACCGACAGGGCGACCGGGTACAGCGGTGCGTCGTGGGACACCGGTTGGCTGTCCTCAGCTCGAGCCAGCAGGACCGACGGAGACGTCGGGCAGGCCGATCATCCCGGCGGCGACCGTGCCGTTGGTGGCCGGATCGATGAGCACGAAGCTTCCGGTGATGCGGTTCCGTTGATAGGGATCTGCCGCAAGCGGGGAAGCAGTGGCCAGGACCACGGTGCCGATGTCGTTCTCGCCCAACGACTCGGTGGGCGAGATCTCCAGATCGTTGACGTCGAGCCGTCCGGTCACCGACACGACCCGAGCTGGGGTCACCCGGGTGGTGTGCTTCAGCCGGAACTGGCTGCCGACGGCGAGTGGTCGCCTGTCGAACCAGCACACGGTGGCTTCTATCTCCGACACGACTTCGGGTGGCTCGTCGGCGGCGGCCAGGAGGTCGCCCCGGCTGATATCCACGTCGTCGGCCAGGTGGACGGAGACGGACAGTCCCACCGACGCTTCGTCGAGGGAACCATCCAGCGTCTCTACGTCGGTCACCGTGGTTCGATGTCCACCGGGAAGCACCACGACCTCATCGCCGGGCCGGATCGGTCCACCGTTGACCATGCCGGCGTAGCTCCGGCCTCCTCCGGGCTGCCGGAGCACCCACTGGACCGGTAGTCGGGCGCCCGACCCGTGGTGGGCGCCGTGCACGCCGGCCCACGCTCCGGCCGGCGCCTGTTCCAGCGCCTCGAGAATGGTGGGCCCCTCGTACCAGGGAGCTGCATCGGAACGATCGGCCACGTTGTCGCCGTAGAGGGCGGACACCGGGACGACGGTGCACGATTCGACGCCGAGCCGCTCGGATAGCAGAGCCATGTCGGTGACTACCCGCCCATAGGCGGCTTCGTCCCAGGCGACCTCGTCCATCTTGTTGGCTGCCACGATCAGCTGGCGGACCCCGAGCAACGCGGCGATACAGACGTGGCGACGGGTCTGCTCACGCAGGCCCTTGGACGCGTCCACGACGACGAGGGCCAGATCGGCGGTGGAGGCGCCGGTCGCCATGTTCCGGGTGTACTGGACGTGACCGGGACAGTCGGCGATGACGAACTTACGCGTCGGCGTGGCGGCGTAGCGGTAGGCCACGTCGATGGTGATGCCCTGCTCCCGCTCGGCTCGGAGACCGTCGGTGACGAAGGACAGGTCGACACCGTCAACCCCACGACGGCGCGACGCCGTCTTCACCGCTTCCAGCTGGTCGTCGAAGAGCTGTTTCGTGTCGTGGAGGAGGCGCCCGATCAGTGTCGACTTCCCATCGTCGACGGAGCCGACGGCGGCGAACCGCAAGAGGTCCATGACCGGTTCTGGAGCACCGTCTGTGCTGCCTGTGTTGGTGACGGCGGCCGCGCCGTCTGTGGCTGCGGCCATTGGCTAGAAGTACCCCTCGCGCTTGCGGTCCTCCATGGACGTCTCGGAGAAGCGGTCGTCGGCCCGGGTGGCTCCTCGTTCGGACACCCGTGAGACGGCGACCTCGTCGATGATCTGGGCAACGGTGGTCGCTTCGGACCGGACCGCACCGGTGCAGGTGGCGTCGCCGACAGTCCGGAAGCGGACGGTCTCGACCACCGCCGACTCGCCGGCTCCCGGGGTCACCCACTCCGACTCGGCCAACAGCATGCCGTCGCGCTCGATGACCGGCCGACGGTGCGCGTAGTAGATCGACGGCAGCTCGATCGACTCCCGGGCGATGTACTGCCAGATGTCGAGCTCCGTCCAGTCCGAGAGCGGGAACGCCCGAAGGTGCTCTCCCGGCTGGACCTGGCCCGAGTAGAGCTGCCAGAGCTCGGGCCGCTGGCGCTTCGGGTCCCACTGGCCGAACGTGTCACGGAAGGACAGGACGCGCTCTTTTGCTCGTGCCTTGTCCTCGTCCCGGCGGGCACCGCCGATGCAGGCGTCGAAGCCGTGCTCACCGATGGCGTCGAGGAGAGCGGTGGTCTGGAGCCGGTTGCGCATGCCTTCGGGGCCGGGGTCGGCCACCCGGCCGGTGTCGATGGAGTCCTGAACCGATGCCACCAGGAGTCGTTCGCCCAGCTCCTTGACACGTCGATCCCGGAACTCGATCACCTCAGGGAAGTTGTGCCCGGTGTCCACGTGGAGAACCGGGAACGGAAGGCGGCCAGGACGGAAGGCCTTCTCGGCCACCCGCAGCAGCACCGCCGAGTCCTTCCCGCCGCTGAACAGCAGCACCGGATGCTCGCACTCGGCCGCCACTTCCCGCATGATGAAGATGGCATGGGCTTCGAGAAGGTCGAGATGGTCGACCCCGGTGCTCGGGCCTGCCGTGGCGGCAGCGATGGGATCGAAGATCGTCGTCATGGCGAAGCCGTCCTTTCTCGTGCGGGGTTGGCGCTGCTGGGGTTCCAGGGCTTTGGGGCCTGGTAGATCCGGTATCTGGTAGATGTCTGGCACCTACCCGTTCATTCCCATATTCGATTGTTCAAAATCCTGATCTGGTTAGTCATATATACTCCCGTATGGGTCGTTGAGCAAGGCGGTACAACCGTTCTAGAGGAACTGGGGTACGGCGTTGACCAGGAAGAAACCCTATGGATTCAGTAGAGAATGGCGTCGCTCCCCGGCGTCAGCAAGGGCAGGTTCGAAGGCCGTTCACCTCCCCGTACACCCTCGTACGGTGGCGAGAACGGCTGCATTCAGATCGACTCCATCGATCGAAAGTTGGTACCCAATGCCAAGCGATCAAGAACTGAAGACACTCCGTGAAGAGCTGGCCGAACGGTCGGCGGCGTTCGAGACCGAGCCGGCCGGCGCCGTCATCGCCTGGGCCGTCGAGCGGTTCGGGTCCGGGGTCTGCGCTGGCTTGCTCGTTCCAGGACGCGGTCATCGTGGACCTGGCCGTCGCCGTCGATCCGGGGATCGAGGTCGTCTTCTTGGATACCGAGGCCCACTTTCCGCGAGACCCTCGAGTACGTCGAGACGATCCGTGCCCGTTACGACCTCAACCTGACCGTGACGAAGCCGGTGGCCAGGGCGCCGAGTCGTTCCCGTGCGGTTCGGCCCAGTGCTGCCAGTACCGCAAGGTGTTGCCGCTACGGGACGCCCTGGCCGGGAACGAGGCATGGCTGACCGGGCTGAAGCGGGTCGACGCCCCCACCCGGGGCGCCGCACCCATCGTCTCCTACGACGACAGCTGGGGCATGGTCAAGATCAACCCCCTGGCCACCTGGACCGACGCCGACATCGCCGGGTACGAGTCCGATCACGACATCCCTCGCCACCCGCTGTTGTCGGAGGGGTACCTGTCGATCGGGTGCGCACCCACCACCCGGCCGGTGGCCGAGGGTGAGGACCCCCGCGCCGGACGGTGGTCGGGTACCGACAAGGTCGAGTGCGGGCTGCACGTGTGATGGCCCGGGACAAGGACAACCTGTACGGGATGCAGTTCCGGGGGAACGAGCGGTCCCTCCAGTTCGTCGACCCCTACCGGACCATCGGTGAGCTGAACACCGTCGAGCAGCAGAAGCTCGACGGCACCCCTTCGAGGTGGTCGACGCCATCATCACCCGCTACTCGGTGGAGGGGCCGGGGGCCATCAACTCCATCCCTGGCGAGGTGGAGCGGTTGAAGTGGGCTGGGCATCTATCCGCAGAAGCAGGGCGGCGACGCCTTCATGCTGCGGATCAAGGTTCCCGGCGGCTTCCTCACCGCAGCCCAGGTCCGGGAGATCGGCATCGCGGCCGACGCCTTCGGCGAGGGACCGGACGGCACCGAGAGCGCTGTGTTCGGGGCCGCTACGCCGACATCACCACCCGGCAGTCCATCCAGCTCCACTGGATTGCGCATGGAGGACATGCCCCGGGTGTGGCGAGCGGTTCAAGGATGTGGGGCTGACGACCTTGCAGGCGTGCGGAGACGGGATGCGCAACGTGCTCAGCTGCCCGGTGTCCGGGGTGGACGCCCACGAGGCGTTCGACGCTCTTCCCGTTGCCATGGCGGTATCGGCGTTCTTCACCGGTAATCGCGAGTACGCCAACCTCCCCCGGAAGTTCAAGGTCAGCGTCTCTGGCTGTGTCGAGGACTGCGCCCAGGCCGAGATCAACGACATCGGGCTGTGGGCGGCCCGGGCAGAAGACGGCACCCTTGGCTTCAACCTGCTCGCCGGTGGCGGCCTTTCCGACGGCGAGCGCATGGCGTCGGACATCGACGTCTTCGTCGCACAGGACCAGGCGGTGGAGGTCGTCCGTGCCATCGCCCAGCTCTTCGGCGAGCTCGGCAACCGGGAGAACCGTGGGCTGGCCCGCATGCGCTACCTGGTCCAGGAGCTGGGACCCGAAGGTTTTCGGGAGGCGTTGGCGGCACGGGCCCACTTCGAGCTGCCCACCGCCGGCGAGGCCCTCACGACGCGGTACCGGGGCGATCACGTGGGCGTGCACGCCCAGAAGCAGCCCGGCCTTGTCTACGTGGGCTGCTCGGTGCCGGTCGGGCGCATGTCCGGCATCGAGCTGGTCGAGGTGGCCCGGTTGGCCGAGACCTACGGCGACGGCACCGTCCGGACCGGGACCGACCAGAACTTCATCTTGACCGGCGTCCCCGAGGACCGGGTCGACGACCTGCTGGCCGAGGGGCTGTTGCAGAAGTACTCGCCGTTCCCCGGGCCGTTCTCCCGGGGCGTGGTGGCGTGCACGGGCAGCGAGTTCTGCCGGTACGCCATCGTCGAGACGAAGGAGCGGGCGGTCAAGTGGGCGCGGTTCCTCGACCGTGAGCTGGCCGGCGAGCCGGTGGGTGCGCTGCCGGTGCCGGGACGCTCGCCCGATCGGGAGGATGCCGGAATCATCCGGATGCACTTCTCGGGATGCTCGGCGTCGTGCGCCCAGCCCCAGATCGCCGATGTGGGCTTCCGGGGAGAGGTGGCGCACGTGGGCACCCACCTCTCGGAGGCTGTGGACATCGGGCTGGGCGGGTCGCTGGGGACCGATGCCGGGTTCATCGACTGGGTGGAGCACGCCCTCCCGGTCAACGAGGTTCCCGACGCCATGCTGCGGTTGGTCCGCCGGTACCAGGCTGAGCGCCGCCCGGACGAGCCGTTTTACAACTGGGCTCGGCGGGTGCCGAACGAAGATCTGCGGGGCACGCTGCTCGAGTCGGGGGTCGGGACGCCGGTGACGTTGGCGCCGACCAAGAAGGCGGCTGCAGCTGGTGCGTCTGCTGCCGGCGGGAAGTCCAGCGGGAAGAAGGCTGTGACGTCTCCCAAGGCGGCGACGACACAGACGAAGACGACACAGACGAAGAAGGGGCGATGAAGGCGTACCGCATCCGTGACGAGATGAACGGGATCGCCGAGCCACCGGGCAAGACCTGGTTCTGGGAGCTCGAGGCAGCCGTTGTCGAAGCCGATCGATGCATCCAGTGCGGGACCTGCATCGCCGCCTGCCCGTCCAACTCCATCGGTATCAACGAGGACACGTTGCTGCCCGAGCTGGTGAAGATGTGCACGGGATGTTCGCTGTGCTGGGACTTCTGCCCCCGTGGCGGCCTGCGTTACGAGGCGCTGTGGCCGCCGTCGACCCCCGGTGTCGTACCTGCGTCCTCGTCTGCCGCCAACGGCGCTACGACGAACGGCGCAGCTGATGTCGGCGACGGCATCGCCAACCAGACGGTGGTGCGGACGGACTCCTCCGATCCGTACTGGAAGATCACCGGTGGCCCTCCCGGTGACGGCTTGGGCGCGGTCCTCGGGTCGTATGCCGTGCGCGCCGGCACCCGTCCGGACGACGCCCAGGACGGCGGTGTGGTCTCCGCCCTGCTGATCGCGGCGCTGGCGGCAGGAGACATCGACGGCGCCTTGGTGTCCAAGCCGAGCTCCGACCCTGACGAGCCGTGGAAGGGGATCACCACCATCGCCACCTCGGCCCAGGAGATCCTCGACGCTGCCGGCAGCTTCTACAACCAGACCATGGCGCTGGCCGGTCTCGACCTCACCGGCTACGACCTTCCGGCCAAGCCCCGCCTGGCTGTCGTGGGCACCCCGTGCGAGATCCAAGGCATCCGGGCCATGCAGTCTCGACGGTGGCCGACCGGTGCGCACCGGGTCGATGCGGTGGTGCTGACCATCGCGTTGCTGTGCACGAAGAGCTTTGACTACGAAGGACTGATGCTCCGGAAGCTGCGGGACGAGCGCAATATCGATCTCGACCGGGTCAGCAAGGTCGATGTGATCCACGGCCGGATGATCGTGGAGTACCGGGACGGGCAGGTGGCTGTGGACGAGCCGGTCAAGGACTTCCACGGCGCCGCCCTCAAGGGCTGCGACGAGTGCGCCGACTTCTTGGGCCGCAGCGCCGACCTGTCGGTGGGAAGCGTGGGGTCGATGGACGGCTGGTCGAGCGTGCTGGTGCGGACCGAACGGGGCAAGCTGGCGCTCGACAACGCCCGCGGTCGGCTCGACTTCCGAGAGCTCGACAACCCCGAGGCGTTGGTGAAGCTGGACAACTTCGATAAGAAGGTGGCTCGCAAGGCGCTGCAGCGCGAGCTCGACCCCGATGGCCCGCTTTTCATCGACTTCGAGGAGCACCTGGAGACCTACGGCGGGACGGATCGCTCCCCGGTGGTCCTGGACCGATGAGCACAGATCGGATGGGTACAGACCGATGAGCAGAGAGCACCCTCGACCGCCGGGCAGGAAGGGCAAGAGCGAGCGCACGGTGGCGCTGCCCGAGTTCATCGAGGTGGCTGGTGGACCTCGGCTGGACCTCCCTCGGGAGCCGGTCGAGCTGCGGGATGGTCTGCGCGATGTTCTTCTTGCAGGGGGGGACTGGGGTGAGGGTCTCAGCGACGATCACGACATCGCCCTCTGGCTCTGGCGCCAGTGGCAATCGGTCCTGGAGCCTGCCGGCTTCGGTCAGGACGAGCTTGCCGAAGTCGTGATGGCCACGAGGCGAGAGCTGTGGCTGTGGTTGCTCGGTGACCGGATCTGGAACCAGTACGTTGCCGGTCTGGCCGGACGAGTCCTGCGCCGGCTCCCGCAACCATCGGTCACATAACTCACAGAATAGGTCCAGTGGCCAGGGTGGTGCTCGCTCGAGGGGCCTGACGGTCACACTCGTACCCGTAGCAGTACTGCCATACTCCCTCCGTGGAAAAGCTCATCTACCTGTTGTGGGGTGAGGGAGGACCCGAGCACGGCGATCAGTTGCGTGATCGTCTGCTCGATGAGACTGCGCCCAAACTGCTCTCGTTCGGTGTACGTGGTGTGGGGGTGAACGTGCACGACGCCGACGCTGCACCGGCACCCTCGCCTGCTCCCGCTCCCCATGGCGAACACCCCCACATAGCCGAGGTGTCGGTGTGGGTGGACGGTTACGACCGGCGAGGATCTCTCGACGAAGCGATCTCGATGCTCGGGATGAGCTATGCCGGCTACCTGGTGGTGGAGTCTCTCTACGACGACTACGGCACCACACCGCACGCCGCTGCCCGGAGCTGGCCCGATGGCCAGCGTTCGCCGGGAGTGTTGACGGTGGCCACCATTCACCGCCCCGAGGGTCTCGAGTACGACGAGTGGATCCGCCGTTGGCACGGTACCCAGTCGCCGGTCTCCGGGGAACTGCAGCCACGCACCCGGTACGTGCGCAACGAGGTGGTCCGGTCGATCACCGAGGATGCACCGGAGATCCACGGGATCGTCGAGGAGGGCTGGCCGTCGGTCGAGCACGTCGCCGATCCCATGCTGTTCTTCAACGCCGGATCGTCTCAGGAGCTGCAGGCCAACGTGGGCCGGATGATCGACAGCGTGAACGCGTGTCTCGACCTGGGTCGGCTTCGCAGTGCCACGATGAGCGAGTATCTGGTCAAGACGGTCCCCTGAACCGCGTCCGGCTTCGCGTCCAGGTCGGCTCTCGATCGGGGGTGCTGCTGGATCCCCTACGCTGGCGAGTCGGCCCGTCACAACGCTGGAGGAAGCATCTGTGGGACTGTCGATCGGCATCGTCGGCTTGCCCAACGTGGGGAAGTCGACGCTGTTCAACGCTCTGACCCGGAACGAGGTACTGGTCGCCAACTATCCGTTCGCGACGATTGAGCCCAACCTGGGAGTGGTGGCCGTTCCCGACCCTCGTCTGGAGCGCCTGGCCGAGCTCTTCGCCAGCGAGAAGATCGTCCCGGCCACCGTCACGTTCGTGGACATCGCCGGCATCGTCCGCGGTGCATCGGAGGGTGAGGGGTTGGGCAATAAGTTCCTCGCCGCCATCCGCGAGAGCGACGCCATCTGTCAGGTGGTCCGGGTGTTCTCCGACCCTGACGTGATCCACGTCGATGGGCGCATCGAACCGGCCGGGGACATCGCCACCATCAACACCGAGTTGATCCTGGCCGATCTTCAGACCGTCGACAACCGGTTGGTGAAGTTGACCAAGGAAGCGCGCAAACAGCAGGAGCTGGTTCCCGTGCTGGATGCGGTCACTGCGGCCCGCGACATTCTCGACTCGGGTCGGACCATCGCCGACGCCATCGTTGCCGGGGACGTGGACCCTGCCCTGCTGGCCGATCTCCATCTCCTGAGCGCCAAGCCGTTCATCTACGTCTTCAACGTCGACGAGGAGCGGTTGGCCGACGATGCTCTGTGCGCCGAGCTGACCGCGCTGGTGGCTCCGGCGCAGGCAGTGGTGCTCTGCGCCCAGATCGAGTCGGAGGTAGCTGCCCTCGATCCTCAGGACGCCGCCGAGCTGTTGGCCGAGTACGGCCAGGATCGTTCCGGGTTGGAGCAGTTGGTCCACATCGGGTTCGAGACCCTGGGGCTCCAGACGTTCCTCACCGCCGGCCCCAAGGAGTCTCGGGCGTGGACCATCCATATCGGCGATACCGCACCCGAGGCCGCCGGCGTCATCCATACCGACTTTCAGCGAGGCTTCATCAAGGCGGAGATCGTGGGGTACGACGATCTCGTCGATGCCGGCTCGGTGGTTGCCGCCCGGTCTGTCGGCAAAGCCAGGGTCGAGGGTAAGGAGTACGTCATGCACGACGGCGACGTGGTCGAGTTCCGCTTTCAGGCATCGTCAGGCAACCAGCAGTAAGGGGTCTATATTGACCAATATTGACTGGTCAACATAGACTAGGTACATGGTGCGTCCTGAAAGCTGGACCAGACCTGCGGGTGCAAGTCCCGCCTGGGTAATCGCCGGAGAGCCCAGTAGCAGACCCCGGTCCGTCGCCGAGAGGCGGCGGGCTGAGCGGGGTGTCAAAAGCCTCTTTGGAGGGAGCAAGCGTGCGGGCCGTAGTGCCACCAGGCACGAGTCCTGCAGCCTCGTCAAAGTTACAACGGAGGAGCCGAGCCGCTCATGCCACGGCGAAGGCAGTATTCGACCAACTGGCGCACCGGACATGCCCCTGGTCGAGTCCTTCCGGGGTATGGGGAGCGGCACGTACGCACGGTGTGGTTCGGAACAGGAGAGGCCCGTCTTCCCAGCCTTGTCAGCAAAGACCGCTCGGATAAGCCAATGGTGAAACCGAACGGAGGGAAGCGGGAGTCCGACGGGGTCGTAGTACTGATGAGCGCCGGGATGAACCCGGCAGGAGGGAAGGACCCCGACTTCGGTCACGCCGGGAACGAAGGAACGAGCGAGGGCATGGCCGGGACCGCCCGGCCCATCTCCCCCCTGGGACAACCGTCCCAGGCCAAAGTTCGACGCCTCCAGAACCGGCTATGGGCTGCGGCCAAGCAGTCTGAGGGTCGGCGTTTCCACGCCCTGTATGACCGCATCTACAGAGACGACATCCTGTGGGAGGCGTGGAACCGAGTCCGAGCCAATCGTGGAGCTGCTGGGGTCGATCATCTGACCCTGGCAGACGTGGAGGACGACTACGGAGTCGAGCGTCTGCTCATCGAGCTCCGGGACGACCTCCGTGCAGGCAACTACCGCCCGGCACCAGTTCGCCGGGTGGAGATTCCAAAGCCCGACGGCACGAAGCGGCCACTGGGTATCCCAACGGTCAAGGACCGGGTGGTCCAACAGGCAACCAAGCTCGTCCTCGAACCTATTTTCGAGGCTGACTTCCTGCCCTGCAGTTTCGGGTTCCGCCCGAAGCTTTCGGCCATCGACGCCTTGGAGAAGATCCGGGTCGGCTTCATCAAAGACAAGCACTTCGTCTTTGAGGCCGACATCCAGAACTTCTTCGGCGAGATCGACCACGAGCGATTGCTCTCCCTGGTCGGCCAACGGGTCTCTGACAAACGGGTGCTCAAGCTGCTTCGGCTGTGGTTGCGTGCAGGCGTGTTGGCAGACGGGGTGGTGTCTGAGTCGGTCTCTGGCACTCCCCAGGGCGGGGTGATCTCACCGCTGCTCGCCAACGTCTACCTGCACGCCTTCGACCAGGCCTGGGCTGAGCGTGGCACGGGAGAAGTCGTCCGCTATGCGGACGACTTCGTGGTGCTGTGTTCGTCTCAGAGACAAGCTGAGGAAGCCCAACGGCGGGCGACCGCCATCTTGGGCGACCTCGGTCTCGGACTCCATCCGGACAAGACCCGAGTGGTCGACCTCGGGGAGGGGAAAGAGGGCTTTGACTTCCTCGGGTGCCACCTTCGTGCCCGCATGTCCGGCAAGCTCTGGGAGCAAAAGCGGGTCATCCGCTACTACCTCCACCGCTGGCCGTCACAGCGGTCCATGAAACGAGCCCGGGCGAGGATCAAGGCCATGACCGGTCGAAGCCAGGTCGGACAGGAGTTGGAGACCGTCATCGGACGGCTCAACCTGTTCCTTCGGGGATGGGGCAACTACTTCCGCAACGGGAATGCGGGCGACAAGTTCATAGCAATGGACCGCTACGTGGCATGGCGGCTGAGACGCTTGCTCATCAAGAAGCGTGGCCGCAATCTGCGAGCGGGACAGTGGGACACTTGGACCCGCACCTGGTTCCACGACCAGGGCCTGCACAAGCTCATGGGCACTATTCGATACCCGAAGGCAGCGTAACCATGTCCAGACGACCGTCGGTAAGCCGTGTGCGGGAAAACCGCACGCACGGATTGAAAGGGGGATGGGGAACCGGGCTCGCGTTGCGAGTACTGCGCCCCTGACTACCAATGACGAAGACGGTCAAGGTGCAAGACGCGAAGACCCACCTGTCGGCGATTCTCGCCGAGGTCGAGCGTGGAACCGACGTGGTGATCTCCCGCGGGAACACCCCTGTGGCCAGGCTGACACCGATCACCGAGCTTCCGGATAGGGAGTGGGGGTTCGTGCCCTATGAGATCCCGTCGTCGTTCTTCGACCCGCTTCCCGACACCGAGGTCGAGGCGTGGGAACAGTAGTGCCGCATCGACTGATGCTCGACACTCATGTGTTGCTATGGATGTTGACCGACCCGACCCTGCTCTCAGAGGACATGCGAGGAACACTGGCCGATCGCAGCACCCCACTTTTTGTGTCAGCGGCATCGGCTTGGGAGATCGCAACGAAACAACGGCTGGGCAAGTTGCCGCAGGCCGAGGTCTTGGTGCGGGGCTATGAGCAACATCTGGATCGCTTGGGCGTGGAGAGCGTCAACGTCACCGCTACACACAGCCTGTTGGCAGGATCCATGGAATGGCCTCACCAGGATCCTTTTGACAGGATGATCGTCGCCCAGTGCATGATCGAGTCGTTGCCGCTCGTGACGGCGGACAAGGCGTTCGGAGCACTCGCTGGGGTCACCATCCTGTGGTGACCGAGACGGACGGTGATGTGCCCTCAGGGAGGTTGTTCAACAGGCTCTTGGACAACCTCGGGCCGTGCTTCATCAACGTGTAAGGCCGGGTTGGCGCTGGGCGGCAGACTGGTGGCCATGGCCACGGACCCTGCTTCTTCGCACGCGCCTCATGCGCCGCACACCCCGCAGCCGCTGGCTGTCCATCTCGAAGGCGTGGCCGTGGTTCGTGATGGAAACGCTCTCCTGGACGACATCTCCTGGGACGTCCGCTCCGGCGAGCGGTGGGTGCTGCTCGGGCCGAACGGTTCGGGGAAGACCACGCTGCTGCGGGTGGCCGGCTCGATACTGTGGCCGACCCGGGGAACGGTGGAGATCCTGGGCGACCGCTTGGGTCGTGTGGACATGCGGGTGCTCCGACAGCGCATCGCCATGGTCAGCGCCTCGGTGGCCCGGGCACTGCGCCCGACGCTCTCGGCTCTCGATGTGGTGCTGACCGGGCGGCACGCCGCCCTCGAGACGTGGTGGAACGAGTACAGCGACGACGATCGGGCGCAGGCCGATCGGTTGCTGCAGGAGGCTGGGTTCGGGGGCGCCGTCTTCGACGAGCGTCCCTTCGGGCTCCTGTCCGAAGGTGAGCGCCAGCAGGTACTGCTGGCCCGTGCCCTGATGGGCAGTCCCGAGCTGGTGTTGATGGACGAGCCGGCGGCCGGCCTCGATCTGGGTGCACGGGAGCGGTTGGTGAAGCGCCTCGCTGCTCTGGCCGAGGATCCCTCGGTTCCCCCGCTCGTTCTGGTGACCCATCACGTCGAGGAGATCCCGCCGGGGATCACCCATGCGGCGCTGCTCCAGCGAGGTCGCCTGCTGATATCCGGGCCCATCGACGAGGTGCTCACGTCGGCGTCTGTCTCTCAGTGTTTCGGCGTCTCGGTCACCGTGGCCCGGACACCAGAGGGGCGGTGGACGGCCCGGTCCATCTGAAGAAGCGGTCACCCGGCGCGCCTCGAGGGGTGCTCACCCCGCCTCACCTGGGGAGCAAGAAACCGGTTGAGCCGGCCGTCGTTGCGGTGTACAAAAGCGGGAAGCAACAACCGGGGAGGGCGTTGTAACCGTGTCATGCGGTCTTTGTCGGCGCGGTCGTCCCCGACCATCCACCACTGTCCGTATAACCATCGTTAGGGTTTTTCGGCAAGGAAGGTTAGGTCGAGGAGTTGACGCTAGTGGTCCTGGTGGTCCTTGCAGTGGTGTGGTTGATCATTCTGGTCCCCCCAGCATTGCGCCGATACCACCGTGGAGGAGGAGACTCCATCTCCCACTTCCATCGCCAGCTTCGCATCCTCCAGCGCAGCGGACCGAACGCCCCGCCTCCTGCGTACCGGCTGCAGAGTGTTCCCTCATCCGGGTTGGCGACGATCAACGGTGTGCCGTCGTCCGTGGCACCGGTGCTCACGGTTGTGGGCAGTGGCGACATGCCGCGACCGGCGCTTGCCTACCTGGCTGAGCAGCCGCCGTACGTAGCCGCCGCAGACTCCAGGGTGTCGAGCGAGATGTCCGAAGAGGACCGGCGAAAGGCGCTCAGGGAGGCGCAGAGCTTCCTGGCCCCGTCCTCGCAGGAGTCCTCAGGATCGTACGAGAGCTACCGTCCTCCTGATCCCTACGCTCGCCAGCTGGCGTGCAAGCGCCGGAGGGACACGTTGATGGTGCTGGTGCTCACGTTCGCTTGCAGCTTGTTCGTCGGCATCATCCCGGCTGTCCGCCTGGTGTGGGTGGTCACCGCCATCTCCGGCGTGATCATGGTGGCGTACGTGGCGCTGCTGGTGCACCTCCGCAGCATGGCGGCGGAGCGGGAGCGCAAGCTCCGGTATCTCCGTCCGCAGGAGGAGTACGGCGCGCTGTCGGGGTACCAGGACGCTTCGTACGGCCATCCGGCCGAGCGTTCTGCCGCCGCCCGCTGACCGCCACTCGGCACGCCGGATCCGGACTGCCTATCCGTTCGGTCTTTGAAGAAGCCCGTCAGCCGAGCTCGCTGCCGACCACGGACACGAAGGAGACCATCTCGCCGGGGTACCCGCCCAGGTTGTGGGTGAGGGCCAGGGTCCGGTCGGTCTCGATCTGCCGCTCCGGCGTGGCCTCTCCCCGCAGCTGGAGCCACGTCTCGAAGAACATGCGCAGACCCGAGGCTCCCACCGGGTGGCCGAAGCTCTTCAGACCGCCGTCGGGGTTGACCGGGAGGGAACCGGTGCGATCGAAGGTGCCGGCGAGCACCTCCTTCCAGGCGGTGCCACGTTCGGCGAACCCGAGATCCTCCATGAGCACCAGCTCGGTGGGGGTGAAGCAGTCGTGCACCTCGGCCATGGCCAGCTGTGACCGGGGGTCGGTGATGCCGGCCTGCTCGTAGGCGTCCCGGGCGGCTGCCTCGCACTCGGGGAAGTGGGTGTAGTCGTAGCCGGGATCGATCAGCCCTGAGCCGCTCCCTGCTGCGAACGAGAGTGCCTTGATGTAGATCGGCTTGTCGGTGTAGCGATGGGCGTCCTCGGCCCGGACCACGATGGCCGCCGCCGCCCCGTCGGCCACCCCGGCGCAGTCGAACACGCCGAGCCGCCCGGCCACCCGGGGGGAGGCGCAGATGGTCTCGATGGAGACCTCCTTGCGGAACTGGGCTCGGGGGTTGCGAGCCCCGTTCTGGTGGTTCTTCCACGAGATCCGGGCCAGGACCTCAGTCAGCTCGTCCTCGCTCACCCCGTACTTCTTCCCGTAGGCGGGGGCCACCATCGAGAACATGGCTGCTGCCGTCAGCGTCCGTGACGTCCCGTCGTTGGGGATGGGAAAGGCGTTCAGCCCTTGATAGCCGGAGTCCTTGACCTTCTCGGCACCCACGGCCATGGCCACGTCGTAGGCGCCCGACGCCACGGCGTAGGCGGCGGCGCGCAGCGCTTCCGATCCGGTGGTGCAGTAGTTCTCCACTCGGGTCACCGGCTTGTTCTGCAGCTGCAGCGGCCGGGCCAGGGTGATACCGCTCATCCCGGACTGTGCCGTGCCGAACCAGTAGGCGTCGACGTCGTCCTTCCGGATACCCGCCGAGGCGAACGTCTCCTCGGCGGCGTCGACGATGAGGTCGTCGAGACCCTTGTCCCAATGTTCGGCGAAACGGTGCATCCCATGCCCACGATCGCCACCTGATCCTTGATTCCGTGCGATGCCATCGCTCGTCTCCTCAGCCCTTCTCAGTGCTTGGCGGCGTCTGCCGCAGCGTGGTTGTCGATCGCAGTGTGGTTGTCGATCGCAGTGTGGTTGTCGATCGCGTCCTGGCTGCCGGCGCCGGCCCGTACGGGCTTGGCCTTCCAGAAGTAGTCATGGATCCCGTCCGCAGTGAACAGCTTGCGGAAGGTCATCTCCACCCGGTCCCCGATGTCCACCGTGTCGGCATCGACATCGGTGAGCTCCACCGGGTAACGCCCGCCACCGTCGAAGTCGACGACGGCGAAGACGATGGGAGGGTTGGGAGAGTACGCCAGCCTGTCGATGGTGTACGTGACGATGGTGGCCAGACTGTCGGCTCGCTGCACCGGCTCCATGTCGTCGACGGCGCCGCCCTGCATCGAGACTCGGGACGGCGGCAGGTGGACCGCCTCACTGGTGCGGTCCTGCGAGCCGACGAAGCCGAACTTCCACGCCTCGCTGCGCCATGCCGCCGTGGCCGAGACTCGCTGGGGCTCCGGGCGGCGGGGCGGCTCGGGGGTGAGCATCCCTCGCCAGATGAGGAACCTCCCGTAGGGGAGATCCACGGCGTTGGCCACCTGATCGGCCACCGGCAGGGTGCTGGTCCATGACGACGGCGCGTCGGTGGTCCGGAAGACCAGGACGTCTGCGCCGTCGGCCAGGTTCACCACGGCGATGACCTGTCCCGGGTCGGCCTGCTCCAGGAGTGACGCCAGCACCAGACCGGCATGGGCCGTTTCCCGTCTGTCCGACCGTGGTGGTCAGATTGTCGGCCAGGGCCTCGGGCCGCACCCCCAGCTTGCGGGTGAGCGCCTTGGCTGCCCGACCGTGCATCCCGGTCACGACCACGGCATCGACTTCTTCGGCGGTGACCCCAGTGGCCTTGAGCGTGGTCTCCCACGCCTCGGCTCCCAGTGGGACGTACCGGGTCTCCCCGAACCGCTCCTCCCAGACCTTCGAGCGTCGGTCGCCGACCGTTCGCCACCGGTCGAGGAACTCGTCGGTGATCGAGGCCCCTCCCAGGTACTCGGCGATCACCGGTGTGCCGGGGCTGTCGTCTCCCACCAACAGTGCCGCCGCACCGTCACCGCCGGTTGACTCATCGGCCGAGGTGGGGAGGCCGTCTCGGGTATCGGCCAGCACGACCAGGGTGGCCCCGGCCCCCTCGAGGGCAACGCGGAGCGCACCGACCCCCGAGCGCAGCGCCCCTCCGAAGTCGAAGGCGGCGACGTCGCTCTGCTGGAGCAGCGCGGCGTGGATGGCGGCGGCGTTGGTCTTGTCCAGGTAGGCCGGGGTGGATGTGGCGAACCAGATGGCGTTTGGGGCTGACGCCCCGACCGAGCGCAACACCAGCCGGGCCGCCTCGACGGCCATGGTGGTGGTGTCCTCGTCGGGCGAGGCCACCGACCGGGTCCCCTTCCCCCCGCCGGATCCCAGGAGCTGGGACACCGCGGACCGCTGTAGCCGACGGTAGGGGATATAGCCCCCGGAGCTGACGATGCCTCTCATAGCTGTGGCAAACCTCTCATGTGCGTGACGATCTCTCTCGTGTGGTGCCTGCATCGGCGGCGCCTGGTCCCGGTTGCTGCCCTCTGGTTCTTGACCGTATGGCTTCGGCCGTTGGTCCCGGCCGCTCCGCCATCCTATGATGCCAACAGTATCTGACGGTCAGTCAGGAAACTGCGGCAGCGCGCCGTAGCGGGATCACGGAGGGCCCTATTCCCATGGACTTCGAGTTCACAACGGAGCAGCTCGACTTCGTCGACGAGGTGGAGCGCTTCCTCGATGCCAACAACGACCCGGACGTCTTCGACGTCACCAGGGAGAACATGGCCCAGATCGTCGACACCCCGAAGCGACGCCAGTTCATGGCCAAGCTGGGTGAACAGGGATGGCTGGGCATCACCTGGCCCAAGGAGCTCGGTGGGGCAGAGAGCGACGGCTTCTACGAGTACCTGTTGAACGAGGCCCTGGCCGGCCGGGGAGGCCCCCAGATCGGGAAGGGCGTCGGCATCATCGGGAAGACCATCATCAGGCACGGCAACGACCGCCTGAAGAAGGAGTTCCTCCCGAAGATCCTGAAGAACGAGGTGGAGTTCGCCGTCGGCTACTCCGAGCCCAATGCCGGCTCTGATGCAGCTTCGATGCAGCTCAAGGCCACCCGTGACGGTGATGGTTGGCGCCTGAACGGGCAGAAGACGTGGACGACCTCCGCCCACTTCGCCGAGTGGTACTGGGTGGGTGCACGCACCGACCCCGATGCGCCGAAGCATCACGGCATCACCTTGTTCCTGGTTCCCCTCGATCACCCCGGGATCACCATCAAGGAGATCTGGACCATGGGCGACGAGCGGACCAACGAGGTCTACCTCGACGACGTCTGGGTCTCCGACGACTACGTGGTGGGCGAGTTGAACCACGGGTTCCAGTACATCTCCGAGGCGCTCGACCTGGAGCGCTTCACCATGTTCACCTACGCGCCCATCGCCCAGCGCCTGGAGGTGCTGACCGAGTACGTGGCCACCACCACCCGTGACGGCAAGCCGTTGAAGGACGACGCGGTGGTGCGTCAGCGGATCGCGCAGCTCCATACCGACGCAGAGGTGGCTCGGGTGCTGGGACTGAAGTTCGTGTTCTTGTCGGCGCGGGGTGGCGCGGCACCGACGTCCGAAGCGTCCGAGTACAAGCTGTTCACCACCGAGTACTCGAGACGGTTGGCCAACGCCTCCATGGACCTCGCCGGTCCCGGGAGCCAGCTCCGGGTGAAGACCGAGGACGCTCCGCTCCAGGGTCGGGCCGAGTCGACCTACCGCTACACGGTGATCGACACCATCGGTGGTGGCGCCTCCGAGATCCAGAAGAACATCATCGCTCGCCGCAAGCTCGGCCTGCCGAAGAACTTCTGAGTCGAGCAGTCCTGCACTGATCGTGTCCGAACCACGCCCTCCTGCCGGCGCCGATCCCGGCGCCTTCCCTGGTCACGCGCCCTCTGACGTCGGCGTGCCGCCGGCGCCGCCGGCGCCGCCGGCGCCGCCGGCGCCTCCGGGCCCGTTGGCCGGCATCACCGTGCTCGACCTGGCCAGTGTCGGTCCGGCGGCTCGTTGCACGCGGCTTCTCGCCGACTACGGCGCCACCGTGGTGAAGGTGGGTCCGGTTCCGGGCGGGTCCGGGGCGCCCATCGTGCCGCCGTTCTACGCCTACAGCGGCCTGCGGCACATGCAGCGGATCAACATCGACCTGAAGGACTCCGACGGACGCGATGCGTTCCTGGCCATGGTGGGCACGGCCGACGTGGTCATCGAGAGCTTCCGTCCCGGTGTGATGGACCGGCTGGGCATCGGCTACGAGGCGCTCCGGGCTGTCAACGGCGGCATCATCCTCTGCTCCACGACCGGGTACGGCCAGACCGGGCCGCGCTCGACGTGGGCAGGGCACGACATCGACTATTTGGCGGTAGGGGGCTTCCTGGCATCGAGCGGCCCCCGGGCTGATGGCGGGCCACCGCTTCCCGGCGCCACCATCGCCGATGCGGCAGGCGGAGGGATGCACGCCGCTCTGGCGGTGATGTCGGCGCTGATCGGCCGTGGGACCACGGGCGAAGGGACCTATCTCGACGTGTCCATTGCCGATGGTGTCCTGTGGCTCACCTCGCTGGCGGTCGACGAGCATCTGGCCACTGGCGCCGAACCGGGTCCCGGCCACGACATCCTGAGCGGTCGCTACGCCTGTTACGACACCTACCAGGCCAGGGACGGAAAGTGGTTGGCTGTGGGCGCCATCGAGGGGAAGTTCTTCGCCAACCTGTGCCGGCTGCTGGGCTGCGAGCAGTGGTCTGCTCACCAGCTCGACGACGACGTTCAGGACAAGATCCGTACCGATTTTCGTGCCGCCTTCGCCACCCGAGACCGTGACCAGTGGGTATCCGACCTCTCCGACGCTGATGCCTGCGTGGCTCCGGTCCAGCGCGTGGCCGAGGTGGCCGACGACGATCAGTTCGCTGCCCGCCACGCCATCGTCGAGGCGGTGACCAGCGGTGATTCTGATGTGCCGGCGAGGTCGTTCCGGCAAGTGGGCCGGGTTCTGGCGGGTATGGCGCCGGTCGAGGAGCCGATCCAGGTGCGAGACGGGTCGGTCACCGACGTCGACGTGCTGCTCCAGCGTGCCGGCCTGGACTCGGAGCGAATCGCAGCACTGCGAAGGAAGGGGGTGGTGGCATGAGCGCCACCGGTATCGCCGAGATCGATGCGTTGATCGGGGTGGAGCAGTACGAGGAGGAGGGGGAGTTCCCCGTCGAGCGAGGCTACATCTGGACGAGCTGCTCGTCGGTGGAGAACGGCAACCCGCTGTTCTGGGACGACGAGGTGGCCGAGGAGCTCACCGACGGTCCGACGGCGCCGCCGACCATGCTCTCGGTCTGGTTCCGTCCCCATCACTGGGCACCGGGACGGTCGAAGCAGGCCCTACCGCTCCAGATCCACTTCGACCTCAAGGCCGCGCTCGACCTTCCCGAGGCGGTCATGAGCGACAACACGATCGTCTTCTACGAACCCGTGCGCCCCGGTGATCGACTGCGTACGCGGCAGATCCTGCGGTCGGTGAGCGACGAGAAGACCACGAAGCTGGGCACCGGCCGTTTCTGGGTGATCGACGTCGAGTACCACAACCAGAACGGGGAGCTGGTGGGGTGGAGAGCTACACCGGGTTCGGCTACCGCCGGGCCGCGGCCGTCGCTGTTGACACCACCGACAACACCGATGCGAAGGGTGGTGCGGCATGAGCGGCGTATCGACGAAGCCGACCCTCCTCCACGGTGACGTGGCGGTGGGGGACGAGCTGGCCGACCTGAGCTACGAGGTGAGCGCCACCACCGTGGTGCTCGGTGCTCTGGCCACTCGGGACTGGCGGCCCATGCACCACGACAAGGATTTCGCTGTCGAACGGAACGGGATCCAGGACATCTTTCTCAACACGCCCAACCAGGCGGCGTGGTTCGAGCGCTTTCTCACTGATTGGACCGGTCCTCATGGCCGACTGCGGCGCATGACCTTCCGGATGAAGGGTTCGGTGTTCCCCAACGACACCATGGTGTTTCACGGTGTGGTGTCGGACACCGGGATCGACGACACCGGCTGCGGCTGGGTGACCGTGGACATCTCGCTGAGCGTGGATGGCGGTGTGAAGACGACGTGTGCGGCCACGGTCGCGTCCGCCTATTGATGCTGACGACAACCCGTGGGCCCGGCGGGCCGACCGGTGGCGGCCATGAGCAGCGTGCCGGTTGTGGACAGAGACGGCCGTTCCGTGACGGCACCCTCGCCTGTAGCGGCACCTTCGGGAGCACAGCCACCCCCGAGTGCCAGAAGAGCAGTACCAGACGTCACACCAGCAGAGGAGAGCTGACATGTTGGACCTCGAATTCACCGGCGAACAGGAGATGCTGCGCCAGACCGTGCGCGGCGTCTGTGCCACCTACAGCCCTTTCAGCGTGGTGCGCCAGCTGGAGGACGATCCCGTCGGCTACTCACCCGAGCTGTGGAAGCAACTGTCTGAGCTCGACTTGATCGGGCTGTTGCTCCCCGAGGAGTACGGCGGCTCGGGCATGACACTGCTCGAGGGCGTCGTCGTCTACGAGGAGCTCGGGCGTTCACTGGCACCGTCCCCCCACTTCGTCAGCTCGGTGCTGAGCGGTGGGGCGCTGGCGCTGGCCGGCAGCGACGAGCTGAAGAGCGTGTGGTTGCCGGGGATCGTCACCGGCGAGGCCATCCTCACGCCGGCGTGGCTGGAGCCCGAGAACGGGTTCGGGCCGCACGGTGTCCAGCTGCGGGCAGTGGCAGACGGTGACGGTTTCGTGTTGACCGGGACGAAGCGGCACGTGGCGTTCGCCACGGCTGCGAACCGGTTGGTGGTCCTGGCTCGGACCGGCGATGGCGACGAAGACGTCGATCTGTTCCTGGTCGATCCGACCGCCGAGGGCGTCACCTTGTCCCAACAGTTCTCTCTCGGCTCGGACACCCAGTACCGGGTCGATCTCGACAACGTCCGTGTCGCCACCACCGACCGCATCGGCCCCGCCGGATCGGGCTGGTCCACCTGGGACACTGTGCTGCACGACGGGATCGTGCTCGCTGCCGCTCAAGCGGTGGGCGGTGCTCAGTACGCGCTGGAGATCACGGTCCAGTATGCGAAGGACCGTCATCAGTTCGACAAGCCTCTGGGGGCGTTCCAAGCCCTGGCCCACTACCTGGCCGATGCAGCGACGACCGTGGACGGCGCCACCGTGCTCGTGCACGAAGCAGCGTGGGCACGGTCGGAGGGCCGCTCGGTTGCCAAGCTGGCGCCGATGGCCAAGCTGTTCGTGTGCAAGACCTTCCGTGACGTGACGGCTATGGCTCAGCAGATCTTCGGCGGGATCGGGTTCACCGTGGAGTTCGACATCCAGCTGTACTTCCGGAGAGCAAAGCAGCTGCAGCTCTCGTGGTGGGACGATCGGTATCTCGAAGAGCTGGTCGCCGCGGCAGTGCTCGACACCCGGAGCTGAGCTGAGCTGGATCGCTGACCGAGGGGGAGCGGGCGGCGGGTCACTGCGGTCAAACCACTGACCCGGCGGCCTCCTCTGTCTTGAGCAGACGAGCGAGCTCCTCGGCCACTGCTCGCTCGTGCTCTTCCTCGTCCTGCTTGGCCTTCCGCGGGCTCCACCGCCCACGGGTCAGCCAGATGGTGGGGATGAAGACGACCATCCCTGCGATGTCCACCCAGAACCAGTGCTGCCACTGCTTGGGCGAGTTCTTGACCGTGTTCTGGAGTTGGAGCAGATGGGACTGGTGGGCTGCAAGGAACGTCAGCTGCTTCTGGTAGGGGACCACCAGCGTCTCGAACTGTGTCTTCAGCGTGTTCAGTGTCAACGCGTTCTTGAGACCGATCGCAGCTGCCACTGCTGCCTGGTTGGCAACCGTGGGATCGAGGGCCGCTCGTTCGACAACCGCCTCGTGCTGCTCCACCAGGGTTAACAGGGCGGCATGCTGCTGGGCAAACGCCACGGAGTCGGCGTGCTCGGCCACGAAGTTCTGGATGGGTTCGCCCGCCACCACCGTCGTCGCCAACGGTTGGTTGTCCACCACCGGGTCGACGCTGTTGACGACGATCGGGAGGAAGATGAAGGAGATGGCCACCACCAGCCGGAGGATCCACCCCCACAGGGCCAGGCCGGTCCCTACCAGCGCAGGGTTCTTCGCCTCAATGGTCTCGGTGTACCCGGCCATCCACGGCGCGTACGCGAGCGACAAGAACACCGCCAGGATCGCCGACGTGAGGGCGATCACCCAGTAGGCGGTGTGTGGATGGGTGGCGTAGGACAGGAAGACGATGAGGGTGATGATCCCCCCCACGGCGCCGATCACCATGAGAGGCTTCCGTACCCGCAGCTTGTCCGACAGCATGCCCACGATGATGAGGGCCACGATGTCTGCGCCCCAGAACCAGGTGTTCAACCCGTTCACCTGCGACGTGGAGTAGTTCACGCCGTTCGCGTTCTGGAAGGTCACGGAGTAGTAGATGGTGAAGAACGCCGCCGCCGCGAAGTAGATGAGGAGGAACACGGCGATCCCGAACGACGATCCGACCAGGTCCCACTTTACGATCTGGCGCCAAGGGTGTTCGGTGGCCGCTTGCACCTCGGACGTCGAGAGGCCCCGAGCCCTCGCTTCCACGAGGGCTCGGTCCCGCATCGAGACCATCAGCTCGCCCCGGATCCTCGTCGACAGGTCCTTCATGAACATCAGGGAGATGACGAACACCACCAACGCCGTGATGCCCGAGATGATGAACTGGCTCTGCCAGTCGACGAAGTGGCTCAGCGTGCGGTTGGCGACGACGCTGGTGATGAGGCTGCCGGCGACTGGCCCCACCGTCCAGAAGCCCATGGCCGACGCCCGGCCCAGCTGTGGGCTGAAGTCGCGCACCATGGCCGGCGTCGCCACCAGGATCGCCCCTTCCACCAGGCCGATAGCCGAGATGACCACCCCGAACGACAGCTCCGAGTGGGTGTTCGGTACTCCGACGGCCACGAGCAAGCCGACGATCAGCAGGCCGTAGATGATGACGTTGGCCCGGCCGAGCCTGTCTGTCTTGCTCGCCGGGAGCGATGCGAACGCGCCGATCGCGTTGGAGATGATGACGATCCACACGTAGTAGTGAAACGACATGTGGTAGTACCGTAAGAGATTTGGTGTTACACCAGTCTGCGTGTAGTACGTGTAGTACAGGACGATCGTGGCGAGTACGGCGAGCGCCAGGTAGAAGCTGCGCTTACCGGTGGTCGGGTAGTCGTTGATCTCGTGGTCGAAGAGGAACCGGTACAACGGACCGTGGCTCGGTCTCGAAGTGGGCATCTCGGACGCTGTCGGCGCACTCCCTACTACGGCCATACAGGACCCCCCTGTGACTCGTGTTCACAACATATCTGTTGCTGTACAAGCGAACTTACTGCAACTTTGGATGTTGTGCGCTCACGTCTTGCCGTTGTTCACACCCTGGACAACGACGGGTACTGTGTCCGTGGGACCGGCACTGTCTAGGGAAACGTTGGTTGCCGATGGTTTGTGGAATTTGCGCGCTTCGGCCAGAAACTCGCTCGGATCGTTCGGGTCGGCCGATCCAGCTACCAGTGGAGACTGGGCCAAGGTTGCGATCCCGGAGACGAGCACGAGCAGGGACAGACATTCGAGGGGTATCCATACACCTCCGGTGCGGAGTCGGTCGCCGAAGAGCGTTACTCCCAACACGATGCTGATCAGCGGGTTGCCGGTGATGAGCGTTGTCCGTGATGCCGTGATCGGGCCGGCGTGCAGGGCATTCTGCAGCAAGAACACTCCGAAGAGGCCGGTGACGACCAGCCCATAGGGTTCGAAGTGAGTGAAGACGTGGCCCCACCCTTCGGTGATGTAGGTGGTGGTCGCCTTGATGAGCGCAGCGTTGTAGGCGTTGGTGATCGCCGCTGCCAACCCGAAGGATGCCGCTCGCCACCAACGTGGGCCGCGCTGAGCGGCAAGGATGGCCACCACGACTGCACTACCGCCGATGAGGCCTGCCGTCCACCACTGCTGGCCGTCGGGGAGGAGCCTGCCCCCGACTGGTGCGGCGACCACGAAGAACGCACCCAACCCGATCACGACAAGGATCGATCCGGCCCACTCTCGCCGGTGGATCGGGTAGTGGAAGGCGATGCCGAGGATCGCCACCAGGAACAGCAGCTCGGTGCTGGCTATGGGCTGCACCACGCTGAGCTGACCGAACCGGAGTGCCACCGCCAGCAGGGCGCCGGCCAAGAGCATGAGCCCGAAACCGGCCAGCCAGATCCCCCGCCGTAGGGCGTGGGTGATCAGGCTGAGGTGCATCGACGAGCTCGACGGCGCCGACTCCACGCCTATCCGTTGGAAGACCGACGTCAACGCATTGACGAACGCCGTCGCTGCGGCCAACACGAATACCATCAGATCATCCCGAAGGGACCGGCGGCTTCAGCCGTCAAAGAAGTCACGCAACACGTTCTAGCGCTGGGGGACGCCTCGTGTCCGTTCGTCTATCCAGCAGCAGCCGAACGGTCTGTTGCGATCGGCCGGGTGCCGGGTGCCGGGTGCCGGGTGCCGGGTGCCGGGTGCCGGGTGCCGGGTGCCGGGTGCCGGGTGCCGGGTGCCGGGTGCCGGGTGCCGGGTGCCGGGTGCCGGGTGCCGGGCAGCTCTACGGCGTAGTGCTGGCCCCTCGTGCCTCGTGGGCTTGCCATGTCAGCCACGCTTGGTAGCCACCGATCAGGTCGGCGGCATGCCGGTACCCCAGCACCCGGAGGTTGTCGGCAGCCAGGCTCGAGGCGTAGCCCTGCGAGCAGACCACCACGACCGTCGTGTCGTAATCGGTGACCTCTGGAAGTCGGTGATCGCCCGACGGATCGAGGCGCCATTCGAGGACGTTGCGCTCCACCACCAAGGCTCCAGGGAGCTCGCCTTCCTCGGCTCGTTGGACAGCCGGGCGGATATCGACGATCAAGCCGCCACCATCGACGATGGTCCGGAGCTCGTTCGGCTCTACCCGGGAGATCCGCGTGCGAGCTGCAGCCACCAACTCGTCCGGCGAGGGACTCACGACGGGTCGTGGTCGCGAGTGACGTCGAACGGCCCGACCGGCTCGACATCCTCTGTCCGGACGGCGTTAAGCCGGCCAGTGCCCGAAAGGCGATAGTACGTCATCGTGCTCAATTTTGGCCCGTAGACATGGACACTTACGCCGCACTCATCGCTGTCGTTGACGATGTCGTGGATGTAGTGCGGGCCGAACGTGCGATGGTCGCCGGCGTGAAGGTCGTGCGAGCCCACGACGGCAACGCCGTGGCTGGTGGGTCTGAAGGTGGTCTCGAACAGAGACCCCCTTGCCACCACGATCGCACCGCTGGATGCGCCGTGATCGTGCAGCTCGATCTTCCCTCCCGACGGCCAACCGATGGCCCACGCTTCGAACAGATCGGTGGCAGCCAGCAGGACCCACCGGCGTTCGGTGACGTTCGCCAGCTCGGGAATGTCGGCGGCGGATACGGCGAAACCTTCTGCGATAGCCAGGAGGTCGACGTGACGCCGGGGTCGAGCAGCCGAGGGCTGGTTGGTGGGAGCGGCACACACGGGGTCCACCTCGACCACGCTGAGGTTCGACGTGGAGGGTGGGGAGATACCGACAGGGGAGCGGGGCTCGAGGAGCGTTGATGCCACACGGCTACTGTAGGTTCATAAATATGACTAATCAAGTCGGATTTATAGAATTCTGGTCGCATCCGCCGCTGTCCCGCTGCCCCAGGTCGTATCCGGACAGGAAGATCGTTGCGTCGTGGACCCGAGGGAAGCGTGCCTCGAGCTCGTAGAAACGGCGTGAGTGGCCCCCTTCGAGGAGGTGAGCCAGTTCGTGGACGATGACGGCGTCGAGCACCCAGCCTGGCACGGGTCGAAGACGGTCGGAGATGCGGATCTCCCTCGTTGATGTTGTGCACGACCCCCAGCGCTTCTGCTGGCGGGACGACCATCGGATGGACGCTGGGCGTACCCCGTCGAGATACCGGTCGCCGAGCTCCGCGGCGCGATCGGCCAAGAAGTGATCGGAGGCGTGCAGGTTGGGCAGGGTCTTCAGCACTCGACCCACCAGGTGATCGACCATGTCGTCCAGTTCGGCACCCCGTAGCCAGTGGGGAGCGAGCACCACGATACGGTCGCCTTCCCACCGGGCGGCGGCCGACTTCCGCCGACGAGTGCTGTGTCGCACCTCGACCGCCGGTGCTGGTGGTGCCGCCGGTGCCGGTGGTGACGCCTGCGGCTGTGGCGGCGCCTGCTCGGTCTCGACCGGGAACAACTCGGTTGGGTTGTGAAATGGGAGGGTCATCTCTCTTACCGTACGGAGCAGGTGTGACGGCCTGGGACCACGGATTCCGGCTCGTCGCACCGATCGGGCGCCAGTCGCAGCGTATGCCAGATCACAGGGGGAAGGCGGTGACCCGAATAGGCCGGGGCTGGGTCGAGAGGTACGCTGAAATGGTGGGTAGGTACTTCACGGGCCGCTGTATACGGATGCACATGACGCTGCTCGTGCTGCTTCCGGCGTTCGGCGTCCTGACCTGGTGGCAGCTCAATCGAGCCGAGTCCGGGAACACGCTCAGCTGGGCATATACGTTCGAATGGCCGCTGTTCGCCGGGTACGCCTGCTACATGTGGTGGCACCTCATCCACGACACGCCCGAATCGAGGCAGCTGAGGACGGAGAGCGGCGAGATTGTTGCTGGTGGGGAATCAGGTGCCGTCGAAGCGCCGGTGGGCTGGGCTCTGGGCAAGCCCCGCCATGCCGAGCCCGTCGTCACAGAACCGTTCGCCGATGCAGCCGAGGCTGGGGTCGACGACGACACCGAGGATGAGGCGTTGGCCGCCTACAACCGGTATCTTGCCGAGTTGAACGTTTCTGGTGGTCAAAAGACCTGGTGAGCACGGCCCTTCCGGCTCGCTCTCCATGATCGGAGCCCGACGAGTGAAGGAGTGGCTGTGAGCGGAGCACTGCTGCGGTACCGGATCATGGCCTACATCGTGGGGACCGGCCTCATCATCCTGGTGTTCGTGGGCATTCCGCTGCAGATCGCTGGTCATCCTGGCGTGGTCGGTGTGGTCGGGACCCTCCACGGGTTTCTCTACATCGTCTACCTGGTCGCCGGTGCTGATCTGGCCCGGCGGGCACACTGGTCGCTGGGGCGGATCGTCATGGTGGTGGCAGCCGGGTTCGTCCCGTTCGTGGCGTTCATCGTGGAGCGCAAGGTCACCCGCCAGATGAAGGAGTCCGGCGAGCTCGAGGTTGCGAACGGCTGACGGGTTTCCTGGACCATCAACTCCTTATCCGTTGAGCCTCCAGGTCCCGAAACTACGTTTGAGAGGTGGTGTCCTATGAAGGGACACGAGCATGGAGAGACCGCGTGACCGACCGATTCGCTGGACAAGCCTCACCGTGGTGCGTGTACCGGACGGTGAAGCGCGCCAGGTCTCTTCCCGTTCGTCACAGGCCAGGGTCTCGGTCGACGTCGTGACTGATCTTCACGCCCGTCCTACCTCGGTGCATCTCGACGACAAGTTCTTGGCAACGGACGGCCGGGTACTGCTCTCGGGCATCCAGGCGCTGGTTCGTCTGACCCTCGATCAACGCAGGTTGGACGCCGGACGCGGCCTTAATACGGGTATTTATGTCAGCGGGTACCCGGGTTCCCCATTGGGTGGTCTGGACCTCGAGTTCGGCCGTGCCCGACGTTTGCTCGATTCCGACAGGATGGTGTTCCACCCTGGTCTCAACGAGGAGATCGCTGCGACCTCGGTGGCGGGAACACAGCTCCTCAGGCACGTTCCGGGACGTACCCGCGACGGGGTGACCGGCTTCTGGTATGGGAAGAACCCTGGTCTCGATCGTGCAGCGGACGCCATTCGTCACGGCAACATCGCCGGCACAGCCCCCCTCGGCGGCGCTGTTGCATGGATCGGGGACGATCCGGCATGTAAGTCGTCGACCCTCCCGAGCGGGTGCGAGCTCCTGGCGAGGAGCTTGCATCTGCCGCTCTTGGCACCGAGCACTGTCGGCGAGGTCCTGACCCTGGGTCTGCACGCTGTCGCGTTGTCGCGGATGAGCGGTCTGTGGGCAGGTCTGAAGATCGTCGCTGACATCGCAGATGCATCTGCGACCGTTGACCTGACCGACCTGGGTGCTGACATACCCCGTCCGGATCCGAGTCGTTCGACCCCGGCTATCACGCTGCTGGGGCCCGAAGCCGTTCAGGTCGAAGAGCATCTCCTGACCGTTCGCCTCCCTCGGGTACACGAGTACGCCAGGGAAGCGGGGTTGAACCGCATCGTCGCCGATACGAAGCGGGCGCGGCTCGGGATCGTTGCCGGCGGCTCGGCTTATGCGACGTTGGTCAGCGCCCTCGACTGGTTGGGGATCGACGAGTCGACCCGGCACCGCCTCGGTGTGAGGATCATCAAGATCGGGCTGACATGGCCGCTCGACGGCCCCCAGGTCCAGGCCATGGTCTCTGGTCTCGAAGAAGTGCTGGTGATCGAGGACAAGGCGTCGTTTCTCGAGGCACAGATCAAAGACCTTCTGTACGGAGCAGCCCACCAACCTCGGATCTCGGGCAAGCGTGATCCGGAAGGTCGGGTGTTACTGCCGGCCCACGGGGTGCTCGACGTCGATACGGTTGCCCAGGCGGTCTTGACGCGCCTACCTCAGGATCAGATCACCGATGTCATGCAGGCACGTGCTGCGCACGCACGGTCCCGGGCACTCGCCGGTCGGTCCGGTGTCCGAGGTGGAGGGAAGACGATTCCTCTGCGCGTCCAGTCACTTCCTCCACGAACCCCCTACTTCTGCTCCGGTTGTCCACACAACCGGTCGACACGTGCTGCTGACGACCAGTTGATCGGGGTGGGAATCGGCTGTCACGTGATGGTCACGCTGGACGACGACGGGCGGGAACGTTGCTCGGCCTCACCCAGATGGGAGGGGAGGGAGCACAGTGGATCGGCCTGGCTCCGTTCACCACGGGTGAGCACTTTGTCCAGAACCTGGGGGACGGTACCTTCTTCCACTCGGGCTCCCTGGCGGTTCGAGCGGCGGTTGCCGCCGGTGTCACCATGACGTTCAAGTTGCTGTACAACGACGCCGTTGCCATGACGGGTGGCCAGACGCCCGAAGGTCGGCTGGGGATCCCGGACCTCACCCGGTGGCTCGCCCTGGAAGGCGTCCGGAAAACCGTCGTCACCACCCCGACCCGCGGTCGTACCGCCGTGTCTCGCTCGACTCGACCGCCGAAGTGCGGCACAGGGACGAGCTGGTCGACATCGAGGCGGAGCTGGCTGCAACTCCCGGCGTGACCGTCCTGCTCTACGACGATCGTTGTGCTGCTGAAGAGCGGCGGCTACGCAAGAGGGAGCGCCTGCCGGCGGTGGCCGAACGTGTCTGGATCAACCAGCGGGTCTGCGAAGGATGTGGTGATTGCGGGCAGAAGTCGAGTTGTCTGTCGGTGGTTCCAGTGGAGACAGCGTTCGGCCGGAAGACCGAGATTCACCAGAGCTCGTGCAACCAGGACTTCTCCTGTCTCGACGGGAACTGTCCATCGTTCGTCGTCGTCACACCGACTGCCAACAAGGGAAGCCAGAAGAGCGCGAAGCAGACACCAGGGAGCTCATTGTCGCTTCCCGTCGTGCCGCACGAGCCTGTACTGAGGTTCACCGACGACGAGCTGCTCATCCGGATACCTGGCATAGGTGGGACCGGGGTCGTGACCATCTCTCAGATCCTGCAGATGGCTGCTCACATCGATGGTCGTCATGTCGCCGGGCTCGAGCAGATCGGATTGGCGCAGAAAGGCGGCCCAGTCGTCTCCGATATCCATATATCGACCCGACCGGTCGAGGGCGCCATTCTCGCCAGTGAAGAGACCGTTGACGTTGTGGTCGCATGCGATGCCCTCAGCACAGCAGCCCCGGCGAACCTGTCACGAATGGCGGTCGGGCACACGGTCGCTGTGGTGAACACCACGCACGTGCCAACAGCAGCGATGGTGCGTGATCCAGCCATCGACTACCCGACAGACGCGGTGATCGCTGCAATCGAAGACGTCACGGCCAAGGAGTCGAATCTGTACATCCCGGCTCAGTGGATTGCTGAGCAGCTCTTTGGTGATCATCTGCCGGCCAACATGGTGCTGATCGGCGCTGCATACCAGCACGGATGTCTTCCGGTGCGTGGGGTGGCGATCGAGGACGCGATCCGCTTGAACGGAGTCATGGTCGACGTCAACCTTCTTGCGTTCCGATGGGGGCGGGCGGCCGCCATCGATCTCGATGCTGTCGTCAGCGAATTGGAGCCGACGAAGCCGGTCGAGCAGATCACACCGGAAGCGGTGCGGCTCGTCGAATCGAGTGATCTCCCGGCAACTCTCTCGGGCGTCGTCACCCGGCTGGTGAATGAGCTCATCTCCTACCAGGACATCCGTTACGCCGAGGCCTACCTGAAGGATGTCGTGACGGTGGCGGCCATTGAGACAGCGGCGACCAATGACGGCGACGTCCCGGTGAGCCGGGCATACGCCACTTCCCTGTTCAAGTTGCTTGCCTATAAGGACGAGTACGAAGTCGCCCGACTTCACCTGGACACCGTCGAATCCGCTCGGTTTCGGGTGGAGTTCGGTGAGAACGTGCGTGCCCGCGTCATGCTCCACCCGCCGCTCCTCAAGACATTCGGCCTCCGACGAAAGATCTCCCTGGGTCGGGCCACTGGACCCGCGTTCGTGGCGTTGCGGGCAGGTCGCCGACTCCGCGGTAGACGGTTGGACCCGTTCGGGCACAGCGAGATGCGTCGTCTGGAGCGAGCGCTACCTCTCGAGTACAAGGTGATCATGAGCGCAGGGTTGGCAAAGCTCCGGACGGAGAACGTCGCCGACGTCAAGGCACTCGCGGAGACGCCCGACCTCGTCAGGGGCTACGAGGAGGTGAAGTTGGCCGGGGTCGAACGCTTCCGTCAACGCGCTCACGAGTTATTGGCCGGCCTTGGTTAGGAGGCCGCGTCAGTAGGCGCCGGCCGTGGCTCGAGCGGCCCGGCGACAAAGCTGTCGAGAGCGAGATGATGGCCAAGCTATGGGGCGGCGGTCCAACGCCAGGCTCTTCCACCGTGCCTGCCTTCGGCTACCTCGGTGATGAGTCGGGCACGGATGCGCCGGGCATCGGCAATACCCTTGCGTATCGTGCGGCTCACCTGGCGAAGCTTGCCAGTGGCGGGGTCCCGGCCTACGTGTACCTGGACTTCCCAGCGGTCAGGCCCGATCTGTCGGATACCCTTCCCTATTCGGACTCGTTTGAACGGCGCACCGCTCCTTGAGATTGAATTTTGATTGGATAGTGGTACCGCGAGTCAGTAAAAGACCAGTCAGCCCACGTAGCTCAGGGGATAGAGCGTCGGTTTCCTAAACCGTGCGTCGCAGGTTCGAATCCTGCCGTGGGCGCTTTTCTAAAACTGACAGACACGGGTTACACATGAGGTCTCCAGCATGAGGAGGAGACCTGGTGAGTGAGCAAGAACTGGCGAGGAACGCAGTGGGAATCACCCACCCCACCCAGCCCAAGAACCGGCTCACCGTATGTGGTCCCCCGCCCCCTAACCCCGGACGGGGAGCCACGCTATCTTTTTCCAGCAAAAGATGGAGGACCGCGCTATCTTTTTGTAGCACGACACGGGGGACCAATGGACGGGATCATGGCAACAACATCGCTGAAGAAGACAGCGCCATCAAAGAGCACACCAGCAGCACAACGGACACGAGGTGCTCCTGTCTACAGCAACAACGAGTCCTACCCCGGCTCCACCTCACCCCTTGATCCCTCCAGAGCCCTTCGCAAAGGCGGCCAGACCCACCCCAAAGGCCATGTCGAACGCGTCCAACGAGAACGCCTGATCGACGGCTTTGTGCTCACCGCTGCCGACGTTGGCTACGACAAAGCCATGGTCAAAGCCATCTGTAAGCGAGCAGGCGTTGCCTTCAACACCTTCTACGTCTTCTTCCAGTCCAAAGAAGAGCTGTTCATCGACGCCTACGACCAAGGCACCGAGCTGCTCATTGCCCAGGTGAACGCAGCCACACCGAAGATCGGCTCTGTTCCCTGGAAACAACGCGTTGAGACCACGCTGACTGCGTTCCTCACCATCCTGGCTGACAACCCAGCGTTTGCCAAGCTGATCGAAGTCGAAGCCCTCAGAGTTGGACCAGCGATCATGAAACGCGTCGACAACAACTACATGGAATCGTTCACCCTGTTCAAAGACGCTGAAGCCAGAGACGATCTGAAGCTCACGACCAAAGACCTGATGCCACTGGTTACCGGTGGCATCCATGCTCGACTTTCGTTCCATCTTCGCTCCAACAAGACCAAACGCCTTTCTGATCTCGCTCCTGATTTGACCACCTTCGTTCTGGCGTCGTTCCAGGAGCGCAAGGGCGCCAAGCGTCCGGCGGTAAAGCCGGTTCGGAGAAGGTCGGCTGCTCGATGAGGTTTCTCTAAAGCAAGGCCAACTGACACCAAGATACACATCATGGTGTATTCTTGTTCCTAGTGTCCCGGACGAATCTCGATATCGATGACGAGCTCGTTGCCGAAACGATGCAGCGCTATGGGCTCAGCACGAAGCGTGCTGCAGTCGATTTTGCCCTGCGCCGTCTTGTTGGCGACACGATGTCTCGAGACGAAGCGCTTGAGATGGAAGGGAGCGGATGGGACGCCGACCTCGATGAGCTACGCAGTGACACCGCTGCGGCGCTCGGATGACGCTGGTCGACACTTCAGCCTGGGTCGAGTACTTACGAGCGTCGGGGAGCAGAGCACATCGCCAGCTTCATCGCCTCATCGAGGACGATGCCCCGTTGCACGCCACTGACGTCGTGGTCATGGAGATTCTTGCTGGCGGACGTGACGAGGCACATGTCGTCCAGCTCCGTCGGCTTCTGGCACGCTGCGAGTTCGTGCCGACGGAAGGGCTGGGGGACTTCGAGGCGGCCGCGCTGCTCTACCGACAATGCCGGCGTGCCGGAACGACCGTCCGCTCTCTCACGGACTGCCTCATTGCTGCGGTTGCGGTCCGCTCTGACCTTGAGGTACTACACGCTGACAAGGACTTCGATGCGCTTGCGTGCCACACCAGCCTCCGTCTCTACACGAACCGGCAGAAGTAAGAACTCCCACCGACACGTGTGCCCAGCTCACCACCCCTGTTCACAAATCTCTATTGACAAGTTCAAGAACCTGGAGTTAGATGCCACCGCGACCAGTTTGAGAAACACGAAGCGCGTACCGTTAGGTCGAGAAGCAAGAAGCGCCAGATTCACTCACTAAACCGAAAGCAGGGGGATGTACATGTTCCGGGGACACCGCAACACAGCAGTAACCCGCGATGCTCAGGCTGAGAATTCTCAATCTGGGAAAGTTCTCGCGGGGGGGGGGTGGGGGAGTAACTCCCTAAGTTTTTCCCACGCAGAGTCACGTAATTCTCACTTCACCGGCGGCTTTGCCCGCCGGTTTTTCGCGGCCATAGCCGCAACACTCCTGGTCGTAGGCGTCATAGCCGGGACGGTGGCTGGAATTGGCGTCACCGCCGCCAGCGCGGCCACCCCGTTGTCAGTGACCACGACCTCGCCACTGCCACTGGCCCCCCTCAATACCCCGTATTCGGTCACCTTGGCCGCCACCGGTGGCACCGGTTCTTACACGTGGAGCGTGGCCACTGGATCCACCTTGCCCAGTTGGCTGAGCCTGGATGCCACGACAGGTGTCCTCTCCGGCACGCCGACGGCCAATGCCACGGCCACGTTCGCCGTGGCCGTCACCGACTCGGCCAGCCCTGCCGACACGGCCACCTCGGGCCAGCTCACGCTGTATGTCGGTAACGGCGGCGACCGAGCCGTTCTCGTCAACATGACCTCCGGCTCCTGGACGGTGCTCTCCAGCTCGGCACCGCAACCCTATCCCGACCCAGACGACCACCACGCTCACCGGCACGGTCGCTCCGCTGACCGGTGTCATCACCGGATGCATCGCTGAGCGATCTACCGCTTCAGGACTGTGTGCAGCAAGGATCCAGCGGGATGTACGAACTACATCCAGGAGGAGGTCGATCCTGGCACCGCCACAGGTCGATCAACTCGAATGGCGATATCACCCTCAACGACAGCCTCTCCTATGTAGCTTGACGTCACCACGCCGGTCACCGTCCAGTGCGATCGACCCCGATCAACATGATCTTCCAGTCGACTGCGCCATACGACACCACCAGTGGTGACGTGACGCTGGTGGCGCCGACTACAATATCCCGGACTTCACTGGTATCCCACCTATGCCGCCAGGGGACCCCGACTCGTGCGGGCTGGCCGAAGGCTCGCTCAACGGCGGTTACCCCCACCGGGTGGCGGGGAGCACCAACAACAACACGACTCTCAACCTGCAGGGCACCGGCCTGCCCATCCCACCGCCCCCGGGCAAATCCACGACGAACACGCTGTCGACAGCGCCTGGTAGCCCACAGCTGACGGGAACGTCGGTGACCTTGACCGACACGATTAGCTCAGGTGGAAGCACCGCTACCGGTGCCACGGGCAGTATCAACTTCCTGGCCAACGGTGCCCCGGTCGCCACCGTGCCGGTTAGTAATGGAGGCGCTACCTTCACGACGATGCTGCCGAGCCAGACTAATCAGCTGACGGCGGTGTACTCCGGTGATCTCACCTACGCCAGCAGCACGTCGCAACCGTGTCCTATGTGATTCAGTCGCTGCCGTCGGTCACGATGAACCTGCCGCCAACCGTCGCGCTCTCGTCGCCTACGCCTGTCCCGTTCTCGGTCACCCTGACCAACCCGTCGACGAGTCAGGACTGGAGCAGATCTCTACCTGGAGCTGCGGTTCCAAAACGGGGCCTTTAACCCCGATATCACGCGTCAACTACCAGGACAGCGGAGGGAACTGGTGCCCGCTGACTCCCTACCTCGCCAACGGCGGGACCCGGAACGCCTACTTCTACTTCAGTGGCTTCTGGCACCCCACCGTGCGGCACGGAGGCGAGCTCGTTCTCACTGGCTCCAGGACAGTCGCTCACCATCAACTTGCGAGGTGTCCATTGCCTACGACCCGAACAACGGCGACCTATCCCGGTCCCCAGGATCTGAGGGCGATCCTCTGGAATGGAAGCTGCACCGATGGACCCAGGACACTGCAGCCAATCCGACAGCCCGTTCAACTCCATCGCCCCGACGAACAGTGGCGCGCCTGAGACCAGCGGCTCATTCACCATGACCTATGGGGCGCGGGCACCGGTGACGATCGCAATTTCAGTTTCCGACAACGCCGGTGCCAGAGGGGTACGCCTCTCACCGAGGAGCGCTTTGGCGCCTGCTAATCCTTAGGGCAGTATCGCCGCAGCCGCTCGGAACATTGACGTACCTGGTTGATGGAAATGCGGAGGGTACGACTAGTACCAATCCGGGCGGAGCCTTTCGATTGAGCACCGCCGGTCTGATCCCGGGCACGCACACGCTCACCATCGAGTACTCCGGTGACCCGGTATTTGCCCCGAGCTCGTACTCGCAGACGTTCACGGTGGCGCCACCGCCACCTGGCACCCCGTTTATCTGCCAGACCAGTGAGTCCGAATGTTCCAACGGTCGCCGCCTCAGTGGTGGCCGTGGCCACCGTGCCGAATCCGGCATCGAGCGGTTCGACCGTGCCGGTCAGCGCTCTCGATCTGACGCTGAACATCGAACCGGGTGATGGGATCCGATCGATCCTGTGCAAAACGTCACCGTTGGGTTCTCTCCCGGTGGCGGCACCATCAGCCCTTCGGGGGTGACTCCGACGCAGGCCAACGGGATCGATTCGCTGAGCTGGACCGGGCTGTCTTCCACGGTGCCGATCTCCGGTACGCCGGGCACGGTTGTTCCAGTGGCGGTCTCGTCCCTTAGCTTCGGGAGTGGCAATGGCGGCTTCTCCTATGCCTGCAACCCAGCTGATCTGGCGGCACCGGCTGTAGTGCAGCAGGTCACCGTGTCGGGCACGACGCTGGCGACGAGCCCAAGTGATGGAGCCGCCGTGGGCACGCCGGTGACGCTAACCGCAACCGTGTACCCAATACCGTCGGATGGCGCCGGTAATAACATCGTGGGACAGGTGGACTTCTTCGACGGGACCACCGATATCGGGACGGTCGGTGTTCCTAGCGTCAGCAACCCCAGCGCCGGTATCGCCACCCTCGCCACCAACTCCCTCGCTCCTGGTGACCACACACTGACGGCCGTGTGGAGCGGTGGGCCAACACCGGCCCAAACCTCTGCTCCGGTCAACTTCCAGGTTGGCACGGCGCCATCGGTGACCACCCAACCCACCAACCAGACAGCCAGTGCAGGAGCGACCACAACATTCACTGCTGCCGCAACCGGTGATCCAACACCCACCGTCCAATGGCAGGTGTCCACGAATGGAGGATCGACATGGTCCAACATCAGTGGTGCCACCTCTGACTCCTACACCACACCAGCTACCACAGCGTCTGACAACGGCAACCAGTACCAGGCCGTCTTCAGTAACGCTGCAGGGCCAGCTGTCACTACCAACCCAGCCACCCTTACGGTGCTGGCACCGTCGACCACCGGCTACCGCCTGGTGGCTTCCAACGGAGCCGTGTCCAGCTTCGGGAACGCCGGGAACTACGGCTCAGAGGCTGGTCAGCCTCTCAACGCACCGATTGTTGGCATGGCAGCAACGCCTGACAACAAGGGCTACTGGCTGGTCGGCGCAGATGGTGGCATCTTCACCTTCGGTGATGCCGGCTACTACGGCTCAGAAGGTGGACAACATCTGAACCGACCCATTGTTGGTATGGCGGCAACCCCAGATGGCAAGGGCTACTGGCTGGTTGCAGCTGATGGAGGCATCTTCACCTTCGGTGATGCCAGCTTCTATGGCTCAGAGGGTGGCCAACACCTGAACGATCCGGTGGTCGGTATGGCAGCTACCCCCGACGGCCAGGGCTACTGGCTGGTGGCCAGCGACGGTGGCATCTTCACCTTCGGCGACGCTGGTTTCTTCGGCTCAGAAGGTGGACAGTCACTCAACGCCCCAGTAGTCGGTATGGCAGCCACGCCTTCGGGCAACGGCTACTGGCTCGTCGCCAAAGACGGTGGGGTGTTCACCTTTGGAAATGCCACCTTCAACGGCTCGGCATCTGGTCAGTCCAACGCTCCGGTGGTCGGCATCGTGCCAACCTCCAACGCCGGTGGCTACTGGCTCGGAGCATCGGACGGCGGCATCTTTGCCTTCGGGAACGCCCCGTTCAACGGCTCAGGCGCGGGCAACTTCACCGCTCCGGTGGTTGCCATCGCACCGTAGGGAGAACGAAGAAGGACGTGTGGCTCTGCTGTCCCTGGAAGCTTGTTTCTTGCGCCCAGGGGCAGCGAGCCGGACGGCCAACAATGCCAACAGATCGCCAGCGGAACCCAGCTCGACCAGCCTGGGAACCGGCCAACAGTGTGTGGTCCCCCGCCCCCTAACCCCGGACGGGGGACCACACTACCCCTGTCTTCAGGAGCGAGGTAGGGCAGTACAACCGGTCCGGAGGGTGGCGGCTGTGCGGTAAGCGGCCTGAGAGCCCCTACCGGCCGGCCAATCCGGGTCTTCTAACCCACTCCGATGCGTAGTTCATGGACGCGGTACTGAGGTCCATGTGCCTCCTGCGGCTGACGAGGCCCGGATGGCATCGAGCACGGCTTGGCTGGCTACGCCGTCGACGAAGGTCGCTGCAACTGGATCGTTCGCCGCTCGGACGTCCCAGTACCCGGTCTCGCAGTACCTCGTACAGTCGCGTATAGGGCACGAGGTCGGTCCCGATGGAGTGCCACATGTCGTACGCCGTGTGGAGAAGATCGCCTGGTGGGGGATCGGGTGTCGTGAGCGGCAGGTCCTCTGGTGGCGGTATCTGTTTCGAACGACCGCTACCCGTATCGATCCAGACCTCCTCGCCCTGCAGCCATGCCGCACCGTCGGTCCCCACGATCTTGGTGATAGCGATGAAATTCCCGCGCGCCGCGCACGAACTGTGTAGAGCAACCACCGCACCGTTGTGGAGGCGCATGTGAACTGTGTAGGTATCGTCAGCGGTCATGCCCTGGCGGTCGGCAAGCCGTTGGAGTGTCGCGCTTACCCCTTCGATCTCGCCCATGGTCGACCGCACCTGGTCGATGACGTGGGAGCCGTACGCCCCCAACCATCCACCGCTCTCCGACTCGAGTTGCCACCAGTCGGGCAGTTCCGCGCTGGGGTCGGCGTGCGTGGGTAATTGCAACTCGAACAGCCCGTGCTGTGGTGCACCGATCGCGCCTGACCGAACCGTCCGACTGAGCAACGCCTGACCTGCTCCGAAGCGGTACTCCGTCCCCAACAGGTGTATGACGCCTGCAGTCTTCGGCGGCCTGGAGCATCGAGACGGCCTCCGCCAGGTTTCGGGCGAACGGCTTCTCGCATACCACGTGCTTGCCGGCTGCGACGGCCTCGAGCACGATCCCTGTATGGCTGTTCGGTGGTGTCGCCACGGCGACGACGTCGACTCCCGGCAGTTCCACCGCTTCACGCAACACTGTCGTCGAGGTTGGCACTCCGAACCGCTCGGCCCGATCGGCCGCCTTGGTTGCGTCGCGCCCTACCAACGCCAGTACGTCGATGCCTGCGACGCGGCATGGCTCTCAGATGGGTGAGCACGCCGAAGCTCGTACCGACCACGACTGCACCCAGTGCCCTCTCTTGTCCCATGCCGTCTCCTCTCGGATCGTTGACCCGAACGGTGTGTGCAGTTGCTCTCGGTTGCTCGAAGGCTATCTTCGAATGTCCTGATGACCCTTCGTCCCGACTGTCTTGTGCTGTGCTCGGGCACGTTGCCCTTCGAGGCGTCGCTCGTCCAGCGGTTGGAGGCGGCGCAGGCGGGAGGGTTCGACGGCCTCTCACTGTGGATGCGCGATGTAAAACGGGCACGGGCAGACGGTATGAGTGACACCGACATTCGCACCGCCTTTGCTGACTACGGTATCGAGGTCGCTGAGCTCGACCCGGTGTGGTCATGGCTACCCGGAGCCGACCGCGACATCCCGGCTTCAGTCGACCCGGTCGGAGTGCTCCAATCGAAGATGGACGACTTCTTCCGTGTCGCCGACAGTATCGGCGGCCGGTCGCTCAATGCTGTCGACATCTTCGGTGGCGACTGGTCACTCGACGATGCCGCCGAGGCTTTTGCGATTCTGTGCAACAGGGCTGCTGACCACGGACTGCTCGTCCATCTCGAGTTCCTTCCGTGGTCACGCATCGGCGATCTGGCAACCGCGGTGGAAGTCGTTCAGCGAGCCGACCGGCCCAACGGTGGTGTCATGGTCGACGCCTGGCACTTCTTCCGCGGCAATCCCGATCTCGAGATGCTGCGCCAGGTTGCAGGCGAGCACATCACCGGCGTGCAGCTCAACGACGCGCCGCTCTTGCCCGAAAATGATCTGGTGAGCGCGTCGATGACCTCTCGCCAGCTTCCCGGAGAGGGGGAGCTCCCGCTGGGTGAGCTGGTGCACACCCTCGACGCGATAGGCGCCGTCGCTCCTCGAGGTGTCGAGGTGCTCTCCGACCAACTCCACCAGCTCAGCCCCATCGAGATCGGCTGCCGGGCCGGGGATTCCACCCGCCGTGCAATCGCCGCAGCGCGTGCTACGTAGGAGGCCACCGCCCCCGTGGTTGCCAGCTGAACGACGCGCCGGGCGTGCCCGAAAACGATCTGATGGGTGCGTCGATGACCTCTCGTCGGCTTCCCGGAGAGGGGGAGCTCCCGCTGGGTGAGCTGGTGCGCACCCTCGACGCGATAGGTGCCGTCGCTCCTCGAGGTGTCGAGGTGCTCTCCGAGCAACTCCACCAGCTCAGTCCCATCGAGATCGGCCGCCGGGCCGGGGATTCCACCCGCCGTGCAATCGCTGCAGCGGGCGCCAGGTAGCAGGTCGGGCCGAGGTTTTCTCTTTCGGCTCCCCAACTGAGCCCTACCCGACTCTGATCCCCTGGAACCCGATGCGTCGCTAGAGCATGATTCTGCATCGGTCCTGCTGGTAGGCACAAATACCTATCCGTACCGCTCCATGAGCTGTGCCACCGTTACGACTTGTGCACGACCCCACGCCCTTGCCGATTTGCTGAGCTTCACAATTTTGATGCTCCTATCTCTTGTCAAGCCCCTCAGGGAGCTCGGGAGTGAAAACAGCGGGCAGTACAGTGAGCCACTCGGCGAACGAGGGCGTGCTCTTATGAGGCCACGCGTTCAAAGAGGTGAGATCCCAGCGGTGGGTCGGCAAATGACTCTAAGGCCAGCCAGAAGGGGCGACACTATTGACAGAAGCCAGACCCATGCCAGGAGAACTAGCCCTGAGGAAGGTTCTTGTAGACCTCACGAGCGACGTAGCGCTTCAGGACACGAATGATCTCGAGCTTGCTGCGCCCTTCTGCAAGCCGCCGGGCGAAGTACGCCTTGGTGTCGATGTCATGGGAGAGCCGAACCAACACGATGCGATGCAGGGCGCTGTTGGCTTTCCGGTTGCCACCGCGATCCAAGCCTGTGCCGGGTCACTTTGCCCAAGACGCCTGCACAAGGGCGCCACACCACAGAGGTGTGCCCAGGCTGCTTCCGAACGCAGGCGGCCCGGATCGTCGCCAGCAGCCACCAGAAGCGTGGCAGCGGTATCGGTCACCGAACATCGTGAGAACTCCTGGGCCAGCAGCAGCCACCAGGGGCCCGATCAGTGCATCGAAGGTCTGCGATCTCGTCGACATCAACGCCGTGATCCTTGTGGCCAGCGACACCAGTGATGCCTTGGTGGCAGCCGTGATCGGGTCAGCCGATCGTGTTGGGTGAGCGCGGTCCTTGGCGATGAGTGCAGGGATACCCAAGCCCTTCATCTGGCATCGGAGCTGTTCGGGGGCGGTATAGCCGAGATGGCGCATCTGGGTCAGCGCCTTGGCCCGCCCCTGACGGGCCGAGCGTTTGGCCACCACCAGCACCCGAATGGCCTCGACGGCACCGTCCTTCGTCTTGGCCAGGCCGGGCTCGACCCGATAGTGCTGCTGGGGCTGCCTCGATGGCGTCGAGGGGATCGGACTTGCCCTGTTTCCGCCGAGCCATCCGGTTCGGCCGGTCGACCTCGATGACACACACGCCTTCCCGTTGGAGAAACCGAGACAACCCCGTCCCATAGCAACCAGTTCCTTCCACACCGACCGTGCCCACCTCCCCAAATCCCTGAAGCCAACCAAGCAGCTGTCTGTAGCCGGTCAGGGTTGTCTCGAACCATTCGGTGCCGGACGCGGCCCAGGGGTCGAGTGCGGCGGCAACGTGGGTGTCCAGGTGGATCGAGTCCCCTCACCGGTGACACCCCGTGTAGC
>CAWEXG010000005.1:0-188647 GCA_963812965.1 uncultured Acidimicrobiaceae bacterium
GGTCCCCCGCCCCCTAACCCCGGACGGGGGGCCACACTATCTATCTGACAAGCATTCCTGCTTATCCGCCGTCTCCAGATATCCGGTCCAATCTCGCTAGTGCCCGCCGGAGCATCGGCCGAGAACGTTGCGGTAGCGGGTCCTTCGGGAGAACTCGTCGTCGCTGCAGCTCATCGGAGAGATCCTGGAGCGCACTCACTATCTCGTCCCGGTTCATCAGACGCTCTCCAACTCCTCTTTGGCAGCGAGCACACCGTGCCGGACAAACGCCCGGGGGCTTCTCTCGCTACACCGACCTGATTGGGCTCAGCGATCCTGCCGGTCCCAGCAGGCTCAGCGATCCCATCGGACCCGGAGGTGGCGGACCGACCGCAAGATTGCTCCTGTGGGCTCGTCCGCCTCGACGAGGCGCAGAGCAGGGAGTCGTTCGATGACGGCTTCCAGCGCGACCAAGAGTTGTTGGCGGGCCAGATGGATGCCGGGGCAGTACTTCGAGCCGAACCCGAAGCTGATGGTGGCATTTTCGTCACGGTCGATGTCGAACTGGTCGGGGTGGGCGAACACCTCCGGATCTCGGTTCGCCGCTGCGAGGGCGGCCAGCACCAGTGCACCTCGAGGAACCTCGATGCCGGCGACCGCGCCACCGTTCGGAGCCAGGCGAGGCAGCGTTGCCACCGGGGGTTCGTAGCGGAGTGCCTCCCGTACGATCAGGGGTCGGGATGCGGGATCGAGGCGGGCACGCTCGTACAGTCCTGGCTCGGTGAGGAGGAGCCGCATGAGGCTGCTCATCGCATCCGAGGTCGTGGTGGCGCCCACCGCATACAGCAGCCGAACGTGGGAGTAGATCTCGTCGTCCGTCATGCGGACACCGTCACGCTCGGCCGTCAGCAGATGCGAGAGGACGTCGTCACTGGGCTGTCGTCGGCGCTCCTCGACGTGCGGCTGGAGGAACTTGGTCACTTCTGCAGCGGCGGCCAACGCTGTATCGGGAGTGGCCGGATAGCTGAGTAGGGAGAGCGCCCAGCTTCGTTGGCGGTCCTCGGTACCCACCGGTAGCCCGAGCTTGCGGCTGATGGCCCAGAACGGAAGCACGCCGGTGAGCTCCTCCACCAGATCGACCTCGCCCTTATCGACGAACCGATCGATGACCTCGTGAGCGAGCGGGACCAGCTCGGTGTCCACGAATGCGGTGGTGGCACGGGAGCGGAAGGCTGGGGTCGCCAACTGGCGATAGAGATCGTGCTCTTCGCCGTCCATGCTGATGAAGGTTCTGCCGACGGCCGGCTCGACCTGGAACCGGTAGACCGGGCCGCCGGGGAACTGCTCCTGGTCACCGAAGAACGCTCGGATGTCCTCGTAGCCCGTCAGGAGGAGGGCGGGGACTCCGAAGATGGTCGATGTGGCGAGCCGGCCGGTGCTGCGGGCCGTACTGAAGAGCCGGTGCAGTTGGTCCCCTGGCAGGAGCTCAAGCGCGAGGTCCGTGGTGGCCGGGGAGCCGTGTCCACGTGCGTTGGTCACCTCGGTGCTCACGACTCCTAGTCTGTCCGACAGATGAGCCGCCTATCGCGCCGCTCAGGTGAACGAACCGGTCGTAGGCCATAGTGGGGCGCATGGATCAACGGCTTCAGTACGTCGAGGACCTCATTCGTCCGCTCAAGGCACCACCGGACCGGACGGTGAAGCTCGACCGTGACTTCGATCCGGGCTACACCGACGGGGCGATCTCCCGACCGCAGGCTCAGACCTTGCTGGCTCAGGGGATCGAGTTGCTGGCCGAGTACCAGGAGCGGCTGGCGGCCGAAGCGACGCACGGTGTGCTCCTCGTTCTCCAGGCGCTCGACGCCGGCGGCAAGGACAGCACGATCAAGCACGTCATGAGCGGGATCAATCCCCAAGGCGTGGACGTGCACAGCTTTAAGCAGCCGTCGACAGAGGAGCTTGCCCACAACTATCTCTGGCGTTACCAGCGAGCGCTTCCCCAACGCGGTCGCATCGGCATCTTCAACCGCTCCCACTACGAGGAAGTGCTCGTGGTCCGGGTTCACACCGAGCTGCTGGAGCGACAGGGACTGCCCGACTCAGTGCTCGACGGGAACGTCTGGCGGCAGCGCTATCGGGAGATCAACGAGTGGGAGCGCCATCTCGTTGACAACGGCATACAGGTCGTCAAGATCTTCCTCAACCTGTCCAAACGCGAGCAGGCAAGGCGGTTTCTGAAGCGCATCGATCATCCCGAGAAGGGCTGGAAGTTCTCGCCGAGTGACATCGAGGAGCGCCAGTACTGGGACGACTACCAGCAGGCCTTCGAAAAGATGCTCAACCACACGAGCACGGAGTGGGCTCCCTGGTACGTCGTTCCTGCCGACCATAAGTGGTTCGCCCGTCTGGCCACGGCTGGAGTGCTGGTGCAGGCTCTCGCCGATATAGACCCCCAGTATCCAAAGGTCGACCCAGCAATCCGCCAACAGATGGTGGAGGCCAGGGTCGAGCTCGCCGCCGAGCTTTCGGACAAAGAGAACGCCACCGGTTAGAGGCCTGCTCCCAGGGGTTCCCGGTCCCTACTTCCCCTCCACCGGCTCCCTTCTTCCCCACAGCTCCGCCCTCGGCTCCGGCCTCCAACCCTCTCCAACCTCCATCCCGCCCCTTCCCAAGTGAGCGTTACACCCTCCTGCCATCATGGAGGACATGGCTCTGGCGGGCACGCTCAACGAACAGAAGCTCAGTGAGCAGAAACACAGCAGACAGACAGCGGGCGACATTGAGAGGGATACCGATGACCCCGGTGTTACTCCCGATGCCTCCTTAGTCACCAATGCCATCTCTCTCCTCCAGGCCTTCGTCTCCTCGCTGGAGCCCGGTCGGTTCAGCGGTGACGACGCCGCTTCTCTGGTGGAGCGGTTCGCCGTTGGTGAGCGCCTGTGTTCGACCGGCAAGGCGTTGTGCGCCAAGCGGGTGGCCGAGACCAACCGCCATCAGCGTGAAGGCCACCGTTCCGCTGCCCAATGGTTGGCCGAGGTGACTGGGGAGTCCATGGGATCGGCCATCGGCTCCTTAGAGCTGGCTGGCCAGATGGAGGCTCATCCCGGGGTTGCAGACGCTGTGCGTCAGGGCACCCTCGCCCCTGTTCGGGCTCGCCAGGTGGCCGACGTGCTCGACGTGAACCCGGACAGCGAGCAGGAGCTGCTCCGATCAGCTCGTTCTGAGACCTTTCCCCAGTTGAAAGATCGGTGCGCACGGGCCAAAGCTGCCGCCAGATCACACGAGGACGAGCTGGCTGCTTACCAGCGCATTCGATCTTCTCGCTCTCTGCGTCATCACACCGAGCGAGACGGTGCCTTCTGTCTGGAGGCCCGGTTGACCCCTGACGCTGGTGCAGCCGTGCTCGCTGCTGTGGATGCCGCACGAAACACGATCTTTCATGAAGCTCGGCAGGCAGGTAGCCGAGAGCCGTTCGAGGCCTACGGCGCCGATGCCCTCGTGGCATTGGTCACCGGTACGGGGCGTCCAGGACGCCCGCAGCATCGCACGAAGGCCTCTCGGCTCAATGGTGACGATCCCGGATACGACGATGCTGGCACCGGGGATGACGATGGGCCCGTTCCCGTCGATCTTCCTCGTGCCACCATCCACCTGCGGGTCGACCTGGCTGCGCTTCGGCGAGGACACACGGAATCTGGTGAGTGCTGCGAGATCCCCGGGGTTGGTCCCGTGCCCATCGACGTGGCCAGATCGCTCATGGGCGAAGCCATCTTGAAGCTGGTCATCACAAGGGGTGCCGATATCGCAACCGTGTGTCATCTGGGACGTGCCATCCCTGCCCCGATCCGCACGGCACTTATCGAACGAGACGAGACGTGTGTGGTGCCGGGATGCGACGTACGGCACGGTCTGGAGATCGACCACCGCATCGTCCCGTTTGCCGAAGGGGGTGAGACAGCTCTGTGGAACCTTGCCCGCCTTTGCCACCATCACCACTACCTACGTACTCACAGAGGGTTCGAGCTGAAGGGAGAGCCGGGGGCCTGGGAGTGGGTCCCACCAGCTCGGTGGCCGACACCCGGTGGACGAACGACAGGCGAACGGACAGAAGGATCCGGGTCGGATCCGCCTGGTGATCTCCACCCACCAGGTCCTGGCAACGTTCCTGGCACTGGCACTGGCACTGGCACTGGCACTGGCACTGGCACTGGCACTGGCAGCGATGAGGGCCAGCTCTTCCAGTTGGAGTGACCGGGCCCGGGTTCGGCCGCGGGCGAAAGCGTGATCTGTTGGCTGGCGTGGGAGCTGCTTGCAGCTTCCTCGTCCAGTCATCCCGGGTGTCGATGGCCCCCACAACCCCACAACCCACACCGACGATCGAACCGTGGGTCGTCCGGTTACCATCGAGGGAGACGTAGGACACGAGTCTCGACGAAGGGGTCTCCTGTGGTCGACGTGACGGAGTACGAGGCAGCAGAGCCCGGTGACGAGGGCTTCACGGACGCCGAGCTGACCGAGCTGGCGCTGGCATCTGAGATCGACCAACCGGTGGACGCGGACGCGGTTCCCTTGGCCGTGTACCTCTCCCAGGCGCCCAGTCCACTTCCCCAGTGGTACATGCCGGCGGTGATGGTGCGAAGTGGCGGCGGTCGTTGGCGGACCCCGGTCGTGCTCACCATCGTGTTCGCTTTCGTGCTTCTCGAAGCGCTGGGACTGATGTAATACCTACGGCCAGTTGGGTATCGGCTGACTGAGCTCTGCCGTTGACAGGTCGGTCCGCCTATCGTGCGGGCGTGGCCAGACGAGAGACCAGACGGCAGACCCCACCCAACCGGTACGAGCTGCTGACGTGCTCGTGGAAGGGTCATGTCCTGGTGGGGACCGACGCCGCCGAGGTGACGCCGGCCGACTCGCTGCTCGTACGCGAGATGGACGGCCTGCGCTGGTACCGGTGCCTTCGCTGTGACGCCTGGGTTCCCCGTGACCCGCCGGAGCATCCGGGTCGAGAATCGGTACCCACCAGAGGCGAGATCACCGTTCCCGATCGGGGACCAGTCTTACGTGACAAGTACGTACTGCGACTGATCGCCTTGGACCGAGCCGTGCACGTGCTCGTGTTCGGGTCTCTGTCCGTCCTGCTCTTCATCTTCGGTGCACACCACACCGCGTTTCAACGCGACGACAACGAGTTGATGAACGACCTGTCCGGAGGCGACCCGGCGTCGACCGATGTGCGCGGTGTTCTCGGTCACCTGAAGAACGTCTTCAAGTACACCCCGGCCCACCTCTACGAGCTGGGTCTCGTCTTGGCGTTCTACGCCGCTCTCGAGGCGACCGAGATGGTCGGCCTGTGGTTGGCCAAGCGCTGGGCGGAGTACCTGACGCTCATCTCCACGACGCTCTTCGTCCCGCTCGAGATCTACGAGATCGTGGAACGGGCAAGCGTGCTCAAGGTGATCACCCTGGTGATCAACGTGGCCATCGTGGTCTACCTGTTGTTGGCCAAGCGCCTGTTCGGGCTGCGAGGAGGCCATCGTGCCGAGCAAGAGCGTCGACGTACCCTGAGCGGATGGGCAATTATCGAACAGAGCACGCCACGCGCACCTGGTGATCGTGAACCGTGACCACGTCGCCACGGTGTAGTTGGCGCCCCCGACGGGTTTCGGGTCGACCGTTGACGCGGACGGCGCCCTCGGCCACCAGCAGCCGAGCATCGGAGCCGGTGTCGATCAGGTTGGCCAGCTTCAGGAACTGACCCAGGCGGATCATCTCGTCGGTGATCGGTACATCGCGCACGCCATCATCATCCTCGATGCCGGCATGCTGGTCGACCCGAACGGTGAAAAGATACTGATCACCATGGGAACGATCGCCATTACCGGATCGGCGGGAGGCATCGGGATTGCCACCCGCCATCTGCTCGAGTCCGACGGCCATCGAGTCATCGGCGTGGACGTTCGGGACGCGGAGGTGATCGCCGATCTGTCCACTGACGTCGGTCGTCAGGCCATGGTGGACGAGGTGACTCGGGCGGCCAACGGCGTTCTCGACGGCGTCGTCGCCGGGGCGGGGATCGCCGAAGGAGACGGTGACGCCGTGGTGTCGACCAACTACTTCGGGGCTGTCGCCACCCTCGCCGGTCTTCGCTCGCTCCTCGAACGGGGTTCGTCGCCGAGCGTGGTGGCCATCGGGTCCAACTCGTGCAGCACGCAGCCAGGACTGCCCGTCGACGTTGTGGAAGCATGTCTGGCGGACGATGAGTCGACGGCTCGGGAAGCGGCGGCACGCAATGCCATCGCTTCTTACGGTGCGTCGAAGCTCGCCCTCGCTCGTTGGGTCCGCCGCGCCGCGGTCACTCCCGAGTGGGTGGGCGCAGGAGTACGCCTCAACGCCATCGCGCCGGGGCCGATTCATACTCCGATGACCGCGGACAGTATGGAGTTCATCCTGAACATCCCCGACGTGTTCCCCGTTCCCCAACAGCGGGCCGGCCAGCCCGAAGATGTCGCCGGTCTCCTGGGATACCTCTTGTCTTCTCAGGCCAGCTTCTTCTGCGGTTCGGTGGTGTACATGGACGGTGGCACCGACGCGGCGCTTCGGGGGGACGAGTGGCCTGCCTCATTGTCTCCGGGCACGTGAGACGTCCTGGAGCGCTCGCCGGTGGGCATCGTGAGCCGGTGGCTCTCGCTGAGCTGCTCGCCTCGGTGGCCGACCGGATCGAGCGTGCCGAGGTGCTCGATGTCGTAGCGGCTCCTGTCCGTGACCAAGCATGTCGTCTCCTCCGTTCCGATCGTCTCCAGGATCTCCTGCGTGCCGCCGGTCTCGGTCACGCCGCTCACCCCGTTCTCGTCGACCTGCCGATCGGCTGTTGGACCAGCGCGATGATCCTGGACTTCACCGGTCGGGGCCAACGCAAGGCTGCCCGGCGACTGGTCGGTGTCGGTGTGCTCACCGCCATTCCGGCTGTGGCCTCCGGGCTGTCCGACTGGACGGACACGGAAGGACCGGCCCAGCGGGTGGGGCTGGTGCACGCCAGCCTCAACGCCACGGCCGTCGCCTGTTACACCGTGTCGTGGTGGGCCAGACGTCGTGGTGGGTTGGCCGGACAGGGCTGGTCCCTCGCCGGAGCGACGGTGGCTACCGGCGCCGGTTGGTTGGGCGGCCACCTGGCATTCAGTCTCGGCGTAGGTGTCGACGCTGGTGCGTTCGACCAGAGCCAGAAGCACTCAAGACCAGAAGGGCCAGGGCCGACCGAGGGTGTGAAGCCGTAACACGACGGGGGAGCGGGGAGGGGATGGTCCAGAGGAGCAGATCGGCTGTCGCATCCGCTTCGAGCCCAGATCCTCATGCAGCAGGGCGAGATCGTGAACCTCGGCCCAGTCAGCCCGGTTCAGCTGGGCTCAGCCCCGGTTGTTGAGGGTCGAACTGCTCGATCGGGAGATGGCGGGGCGGCTCTCGGTGGCGCAGCAGGCTGCGTGAGACCCAGCCCCGCTCGTCCGCGTCGGCCCACACCAAGATGGGCGGCAGCACGACCAGCGCTGAGCAGGGCGACGGTGATGTTGATGGCGACGATGATGCCGAAGTCTCTCAGCAACGGCATCGACGAGGAGCCAGGACGCCCACGCCGGCGATGGCGGTCATGCCCGACACCATGAACGCCCGGCCGGTGCGGCGCGCGGTGGCGTCCATGGCCTCACGAGGGCTGAGGCCCCGCGCCCGTTCCTCGACGAATCGCAACAGGATGAGGGACGTGAACTCGGTACAGACCGCCACCACCAGGGGCCCGGCCACGGCGGTCACCGGGCTCAGCTTGAGGTGGAAGGCGAACGCCGATGAGCGACACCGCCCCGACGGCCACGAGCACCGGCACGAGCGACAGCAGCGACCGGATGAGGCTGCGCAACCGGAGGGTGAGGAAGACGCCCACGAACAAGATGGCCAGGTAGGTGAGCTCGACCCGGGACGTCTCGAGGTTCTGGATGCAGCCCACCCCGACCGTGGCGATGCCACCCGGCGCGACGGTGATCCCCGTCGGGCGGGTTGATCGCCGCCCTCGAGGTCCTTCACCACCGGCGCAGAGCTGGTCGAGCGTGTCGGTCCGTCCCAGGAAGATGACGTTGAGCGCTGCGCCGTTGTCGGCCACGGTCGGTCTTCACGATGCTCGTGGGGGCGATGAGGTAGATGCCCTACATCTCGGCCCCTGTGGGAGGGACGTCCTTCATGCCCTTGACGGTCACGAACTCGGTCGATGGTGTTGATGAGCCCGGCCCCGGGGAAGAGGGCGTTGGGGTACTTCTTCTCGAGCTGGTGCGAGAAGTTGACTGACGTAGTCGACGGTCTGGTTGCTCCAGGGGTGCTGCGGTCGAGATCCGCATGGCGATCTCGTTGTCGGACGCCGGTGGCCGCCTTCAGCTGCTTGATGTTCTTGATGGCCTGGGACTGCGGGTTCACCCACGGATGGGGTCGGTCTGCAGGGCCAGCTTGCCCTCGACGGCGATCCCCGACAGCAAGATGACCACACTGACGATGGCCAAGGGGACGGCGTGCGCTGCGGCGAGGCTGCCCAGGAACACCGCCACCCGGCTGAGACCGGCCCTGGCTGAAGTCCTTGCCCTTGGTGGGCGACTTGTACTCGCGGATGCCGAGGACGGCCAGGGTGGCGATGATGCTGCAGACGCACACGGCGATGATCCCGATCACGAGGAGCAGAGCCGAATTCGCGGATGGCCGGCGTCTTGGCGAACCACAGCGCCATGAAGGCGAAGACGGCGTCGAAGGTGACGACGAGCAGGGCCGGCCCGAGGCCGCGGGCCGCGGCCTGGATGGGGTGGGCGGCGCGGTCGAGGATCACCTCCTCCTCGATCCGCGAGTGCATCTGGATGGCGTAGTCCATCCCCACGCCGAGCAGGACCGGGAGCGCCGGCGATGGTGGCCAGGGTGAGCGGGACGTCGAAGTAGCCGACGAGGCCGAACCCCCAGACGAGGCCGACGGCCACGATGGCGAAGGCGAGCAGCCGCCAGCGGACGGTGAACGTCAGGAGCAGGATCGTCACCATGATCGGCCCGGCCAGCACGGCCAGCATGATGATGCCGTGCTTCAGGTAGTTGTTGATGGTCTTGAGCAGGGCCGGCACGCCGGTCGTGATGGTCGTGACGTTCTGGAAGTGGGTCTGGCCGATGATGTTCTGGTCACCGATCGATACGGCCGTCGTCTCCTGGTTGATGATAGGTCGCCCTTCAGGACGGCGTACATCACCGCGTGGTGGTTGTCGTGGACGAAGGTCGCCGCTTACTGGCGCACGGTTCCGTTGCTGTCGTGGATGACGAAGTGCATCCACGTGGGGTTGGAGATGACGCGTTGTGCGGGGGGAATGGCGCTTTCCGCTGCCAACTGGGCGTCGATCTCCGCCAGACGGGCCCTCTTCCCTGCCGGCGACGGGTCGCGTTCGTAGGCGGACAGCAGGAGCTGAGCAGCGGGGCTGTCGGTGGGGTTGCCGTTCGGGCTGGTGATCAGGGCATCCGACAGCTTCAACGCATCCAGCGGGGTGACCACGTTGAACACGGAAGGATCGGCGGACAGCTTGCGCTGCACGGCGGTCAGCTGGGCGATGTTCCCCGGCGTGAACAGGTTGTCGATGGTGGTGCCCGGCTTCATGGTGAACATGACGACCACCGGGTCGCCGCCGAACAGCTGCTCGTACTGGTGGTTCTCGATCTGGGCCTTGTCGTTGGCGTTGAGGTAGCTGGCGTTACTGGTAGCAAACGTCAGGCGGGTGAGTCCCACCCCGAGCCCGACCGTCAGCAGCAGGCCGATGAGCGAGACGGTCCCGGCCCGTTTGCCGAGGTTGAGGCCGAGCCACGACCAGACGTTCCTCACCGACCCCCCTCCCTGTCTGCATGCCGGCCCGTGATGGCCGGACGTGTCTCTCTGTGCCTGCTGGTGTGCCTGCCGGTTTGCTCGCCGGCGTGTCTACCTGCGCCGGCGACCGGACCATCGTGGCATGCGCCATCGTGCCGGGTGCGTCATGATGACTCGCCGCGTTGACCTGGCCCTTTCGCAGCCGTTCACCTTGCGTCGATACACTCGTCTTAACAGCTGACATCGGGGGGTCTGAGCCGTGCAAGCAGATGAGATCGCAGCGATCGAACAACTGAAGTACGCGTACTTCCGACTGCTCGATACCAAAGAGTTCGTGAAGCTGAGCTCACTGTTGACCGAGGACGCGACCACTGCCTACGAGTCAGGTGCCCACACCTATCGAGGTCGTGACGCCATCGTTGCTTTCTTGGCGTCCTCCTTGTCCGACCCTGAGATTGTCCACGTCCACAATGGGCATCATCCTGAGATCGTTCTGACTGGGGACGTGACCGCTACCGGGACCTGGTATCTCGAGGACAAGGTGATCATGCCCGCGTATGACCTGGTGGTCGAGGGTGCCGCCTTCTACAGCGACGACTACGTGAAGATCGACGGCGAGTGGAAGATCGCCCACACCGGCTATGAGCGGATCTACGAAGAGCGACGGAAGCACGTGTCGGGTGAGCTCATCTCGTTCACTTCTCGTTTCGCTCCTTCCACTGCGGCGTAGTTCGATAGCGGCGTAGTTCGACTGCAGTCGGGGGAGTGACATAACCCACCGTGACGGCCTGACTACCACGGCAGAGCCCGACCACCACGGCAGAGCCCGACCACCACGGCAGAGCCTGACTACCACGGCAGAGCCCGACCACCGTGTGAGAAGCTCAGCGGTGAGCCGTCGCCTCCGGGCTGCTGCCTTCCGGCCAGGTGAGTACCGGGCCGTGTGCCACGACACCGACTCGGGCTCCCGCCGTCCATGTCCGCCCACCGGTGACCCGTACGATCAGCGTTTCGCACTGACTGGTACCAGGTCGACTGCCGCCGCCATCACTACCACCGTTGTCTAGCTGTACGCGGACGACCGCATCGTGACCGTAGTACTGGTACTCCAGCACCCGGCCGGCCAAGTGCTCGCTGTTCCTGTTCGACTCACTGATCAGCTCGATCTGCTCGGGCCGGATCATGACCACCGCATGCGACCCGTCCGCGCCCACCTCGGCTGCCGTGCCCATTCCGCTTGCCGCGCCTGTTCCGCTCGCCGCGCCTGACCCTGCCGACATGGCCGATGGGTACAGCGGGAGCACACCCAGCACCGTTTTCACCGATCCGTGGTCCATGACGCCGGGCACCAGGTTGATGTCACCCAGAAAGCGAGCGAGACGAGGCTCGGCAGGGTGGGTGTAGAGGCGTTGGGGCGTATCGACCTGCCCGATGCGTCCATCGAAGATCACGGCGACGTGGTCGGCAATCGAGAGCGCCTCGTCCTGGTCGTGGGTCACCAGGAGGGCAGTGGTGCCTGCGTGGTGCAGCACCTGCTGCACGTCGGCGCGTACGCTGGCACGCAACCCTGCGTCGAGTGACGAGAACGGCTCGTCGAGGAGCACCATCTGTGGCTTCGTGGCCAGGGCCCGGGCCAGCGCCACCCGCTGCTGTTGGCCACCGGACAGCTGGTGGGGGTAGCGCTTCCCGAGGTTGGCCAGCCCGACGAGCTCGAGGAGCTCGTCGACTCGGCTGTTCCGACGAGCATCGCGGGAGAGCCCGAAGCCGACGTTCTTCTCCACTGTGAGATGTGGGAACAGGGAGCCTTCCTGGGGCACGTACCCGATATGACGCTGTTCGGTGTGGACGTAGCGTCCTTCGCTGTCGTCAACCACCTTGTCGTCGAGGACCACCGTGCCATGGTCGGCTCGTTCGAAGCCGGCGATGATCCGCAAGAGCGTTGTCTTCCCGCTTCCCGACGGACCGAGCACGGCTGTCAACGACCCGTCCGGAACCGTCAGCTCCACGTCCCGGAGCACGGGCTGATCGTCGAAGGACTTGTACAGGTTGGTGACGACGAGCGTGGTCATGGTGAGGCTGCTGACGACGAGACGGCGGCACGGGCCGAGACCGTGGTCGGTGAGACCGTCGACTGGGCGGCCGGCAGGCGGTCAAACCATCGTCCGAGCACGACGCTGGGGACGGCGGCGATCAGGATCATCAAGCCAGCGTAGGGCGCTGCCTGTCCGTAGGAGATGTTGGTCTGGAACGCCCAGAACTGGGTGGCGAGTGTCTGCGCGCCGGTCGGGATCAGCACCAGCGTGGCGGTGAGCTCGGTGACCGCTTCCAGGAAGACCAGGCAGAAGGCGGCAGCCAGCCCGGGCGCGATCAACGGCAGCGTCACCCGCCACAGCACCTCGAGCCGGGGTCGCCCGAGCGAACGAGCGAGCTCCTCGAGCTCCGGAGGGGCCTGGGCCACCGAGGCTCGCACCGCCACCAGGGCCAAGGGGAAGAACATGATGGCGTAGGCCAGGATCAACAGCAGGCTGCTCTGGTACAGGAAACCGGCGGCGAACCGCTCGGAGAAGAAGGTGAGGGCCAGCGCGATCACCAGCCCCGGCATGGCCAGCACCAGATAGGTGCTCCGCTCCAGCACGAGCGGGACGCGTCCTCGATAACGGATGGAGAGGAGCGCAACGGGTAGGGCGGCCGCCGTGGCGATGATTCCGGCCATGGCGCTGTAGAACGCTGTGTGCAAGGCGGCCGACCCGATGGACACCGACGGCAACGTGGACGTGCCCCCGAGGACCAGCCAGTACACGATGGCCCCGACGGGCACACCCAGCGCCAGTCCCACCAAGAGAGCGAAGCCGGCCAGCACGGGCACGGTGGCCCGGCCGAGCCGATGCGGGCGAGCGACTCGTGCCGCCATGGGCCCGGTTCGGCTGCGCCGCCCACTACCCCGGGAGAAGCCTTCGCCGCACAGGACCAGCAGGCTCAGCATCACCAGGACGAGTGAGAGCGCACAGGCTGCGGGCGAATTGAAGCCGTTCAGGAACTCCGAGTAGATCTCGGTGGTGAACGTCTGGAACCCCAGGATCTCGAAGGCGCCGTACTCGGCCAGCAGAACCAGGGCGACCAGGAGGGAGCCCCCCAGGATGGCCAACCGGATCTGGCCGAGGGTGACCCTCCAGAAGGTGCGGAACGGACCGAGCCCCAGGCTTCTTGCCACCTCTTCGTGGGCAGGATCGGCATGTCGCAGGCTGGCCGACACCGGGAGATAGACAAGCGGGTAGACGGCCAGGGTCATCACCAGCACGGCGCCGCCGAACCCGCCGATCGACTGGAAGACCGATTTCCACCCGAAGCTGGTCACGAAGTCAGGAATGCCGATTGGCACGACGACCAGCACTGCCCAGACCGAACGACCGGGCAGGTTGGTCCGTTCGACGAACCAGGCCGCCAGCGTGCCGATCATCGCGCACAGGACGGTGACCACCACGGTCAAGCTGACGGTGTTCCATAAGAGCGTGCCGGTCAGCTGACGTAACAGCAGTGGGTACAGCGCTGACCAACCGTCCTGGACCGCCTCGACGATCAGGAAGACCAATGGGATGACGATGACCAACGCCACCAGCGCGGCGGCGATGAGGAGCACTGCCGGCGGACGTGACCGCCGTCGAGCTGGTACTGGCTCGACGGCGGGCGAAGCGAAGCCTCCGTTGGCCGTCATGTCGGTCATCGTCGCTGTGGTCACGGCAGGGCCCAGGGCTTACGTCGGAACCGAGGCTGTACCACGACGACGACACGACGACGAGTGAAGCCGCCACAACGAACGGCACCACAGCGATCGCCGAACCCGGTCACAAGAGCTGCGCCTTTTGGAGTAGCGCGATCGCCGTTGTCCCGTCCCCGAGCTGGGCGATGGAGATGGCGTTCGGTTGGAGCTGGTTGAACGGGGTCTCCGGCTGGGTCGTTATGACGCCCGACGAGATGGGGTACTCGAAGCTGATGGAGTGGGCGATGATCTCTTGTCCCTGCTTGCTCGTGATGTAGGCCAAGAACTTCTCGGCTGCCGCCTTGTGCGTGCTCGATTTGAGCACCGCAGCTCCGGAGATGTCGAGGACATAGCCCACGTCGTGGGGGGCGAAGTAAGCGATGGCCGAGTGCATGTTGGACGCGCCGACCTCGGCACGCTCGCGGTACCAGTAGTACTGGTTGATCACGCCGATGGCCGCCTGTCCCCGGTTGACCTCGTCGGTGATCGTCTCGTTGTCGGGGTAGATGTGACCGGCGGCATTCGACTTGACCGCGTCGAGCCACTGCAACGTGGCGGCCGATCCGTAAGCTTTGTCCACCGAGGTGACGATGGGCTGAAAGTCGGTCTCACCGGCGGCGAAGGCGAGCTTCCCCTTCCACTGCGGGTCGGCCAACTGCATGACCGAGGTGGGGAGCTGACTGGGCTTCACCAGGTTGGTGTTGTAGATCATCACGCTGACCCGGGCGGAGACACCCACCCAGTCCCCCTCCGGCGAGTTGTACTGGCTCGGGGTGTTGGCGAGGGTGGATGTCGGGACCGGGGCGAGCAGCCCTTTGCCCTGGAGGTACTCGAGTGCCGGTGAGTTCTCGGTGTAGATGACGTCGGCGGGCGACCGGGAGCCCTCGGCGACGATCTGGTCGGCGAAGGTGTCCTCGTCGTCGCTCCGTATGTTGACGGTGATGCCGGTCTTCTTCTCGAAGCCGGCCACCAGCGCGTCGGTGGTCTGCACGTGCTGACCGTTGTAGAGCGTGATCGACTGGGTCGAGCCCGAGGACGAGCCCCCGCACGCGGCTAGCAGGCTGCCGGCGAGTGCGAGGACCGCCATACCTGCTCCCCATCGCTTCCACTTCGTCACGTTGTCTCCTCGGTACGTTTGGGACCTGAATCGGTCGTTGGCCGGCAGGGCTACGAAGACACGCCGGGGCAGAGCTGGTTGATCGTGTCGGTGGCGTCCGTGACCGCCTTCTTCACTGCCTTGCCGGCACCATTGTCGGCATAGAAGGTCTGGTCGGCCGAGACCAGAGCGTTGATGGCACGCTGCAGTGTGGCATCCGATGTGCGGACTCCCTGCAGGGGGAGGATCTGGCTTTCCGCGTAGCCGACAGGATCTGCATCGGGATCAGGCCCGTCGCTGAAGATGGCGCTGATCTGCTGGCACGTGCGCTGCAGTGCTGGGCTCGACGTCGACGCGGAGCCCGATCCGCCGGAGCTGCACGCAGCAAGGAGGACCGGGAGCACCAGCGCGGCCAGGATGCCGGTAACGCCTGCTGGTGCGAGGCGAGGGTGCATCTGCATCGTCGGGGGGTTCCTTTCTCGGCGGCGGGTTTCGGCGGCGTCGTCTCTGAGTGGCGTTCACTCTCGGCTGTGTCGCCATCAAGACTTCGGCACTGCTCTATAAATTATGTAGGTGCACCTTACTAATGGACGGTTCCTCCTGTCCAGGTCGGCCGGCACCCCCGGTCCCTCTGGTCCGACCAGCCCGGTCCCGACCCAGCCCGCCCCCGCCCGGGTCCGACCAGCCCGGTCTCTGCCCCGCCCCCGCCACGCCCAGACCGTGCCCAGCCTCGGTACCCGCCGATACGCCCGCCGATAGGCTCGGCCAGGTGACGAGCGAAGGGTGAGCCGATGAGCGTGGCAGACATGACCGGTTCGACGGTTGTCATCACCGGTGGCAATTCTGGGATCGGGAAGGAGACAGCGGTGGCGCTGGCCCGTGCCGGTGCCACCGTCGTGATCACTGCTCGAGACGCCGCCAAGGCTCGGGCTGCGGTGGCCGACATCCGGTCTCGCTCGGGGAACGACGCCGTGGACGAGGTGGTGTTCGACCTCGGCGATCTGGCGTCCGTCGAGTCCGGAGCCAACGAGCTTCTCGAACGCTGCAACCGTATCGATGTCCTGGTGAACAACGCCGGTTTGGTGCTCACCGACCGTCAGGAGACCAAGGACAACCTCGAGGCCACGTTCGCCATCAACCACCTCGGGCCGTTCCGCCTCACCCAGCTGCTCATGGACCGGATCGTCGCCTCCTCGCCGGCTCGGATCGTCACGGTGTCCTCGACGGCACATCGCTCGGCCCGCAACGGGATGAACTTCGACGATCTCCAATCGATCGCCCACTACTCGGGGATGCAGGCCTACGGACAGTCGAAGCTGGCCAACATCCTGTTCACCACCGAACTGGCCCGCCGTCTCGCCGGTACCGGGGTCACCGCCAACGCTCTCCACCCGGGCACCGTTGCCACCGGGTATGGGCGGGACGGCGACACCCGCGGTGTGCTCGCCTTCGGGCTGGTGATCATCAAGCCGTTCATCCTCTCCCCGGAGAAAGGTGCTCGTACCTCTGTCTATCTGGCTTCGTCCCCGGAGGTGTCCACAGTGACCGGTGGGTACTTCGTGAAATGCAAGCAGCGTCGCCCCTCGAAAGCAGCCCAGGACACGGCGGCAGCGCGTCGACTGTGGGACGTCAGTGAAGAGCTGGTGCAGCCCAGCGGCTCTGCGACGCCAGGAACGGCACCGCCGACATAGTCACCATCGCCCCCCTGAACTGACCGAGCCGTGTACCCCGGCGCGACCATTCCGGTCTTCGACCACCATGTCGGTCTACTGTTTCCCGTGACGTCTCACGCGTGACCGAGAACGAGGGGGTACATGACATGGCCGACACTGCAACAACTGTGGAGACCGACGACATCCTGCAGCAGATAGGCAGGTCGTGGGGGTGGGTGCTCTTCTTCGGCATCGCCACCCTGATCCTGGGCGTCCTGGTCGTGGCCCGACCGGTGGGAACCATCTTCGCCTTCGCCATCTTCCTGGGGATCTGGCTGTTCGTGAGCGGCCTGTTCCGGATCGTGGTGGCGATCGCCGACAGCCAAGAAACCGGTGGCACTCGCTTCCTGATCGCGCTGCTCGGGCTGCTGTCGGTGTTGATCGGCGTGTTCTTCCTCCGTCATGCGTTCGAGTCGGTGACCACCCTGGCATTCCTCATCGGTATCTTCTGGGTGATCGGCGGGCTGATCGAGTTCTTCTCCGCCTACAGCCGCAAGGGAGAGCCCGGTCGTGGATGGCGGATCTTCATGGGTATTCTCGGCTTTGCCGCCGGGATCATCACCCTCGTCTACCCGGGGCTGACCTTGGTCATCCTGGCCACCATCATGGGTATCTGGTTGATCGTCTACGGCGTCATGCAGATCGCTCTGGCCTTCCAGGTGAAGAAGCTGGCCTGACGTCTGACGTGTTCTGAGAGGCCCAGCGGGTAGGAGGTTGGGCCAGGCAGCCGTTCATCCAGAGGAGCGGCGAGCCTGGCACCCCTGTCCGCTGGGACTCTCCATCTCTGTGGGTCGTGGCGCCTCGGTGCCGGCGGTCATCGGCTCCTCCGGATCATCTGCCCCTCTGTCCAGCTTCGGTTGCACGATACTGTCATCATGATCGTCGGCATCCCTCGGGAAGTGAAGGACGACGAGTACCGGGTGGCGATCACCCCGGCCGGGGTGCGTGAGCTGACCTTTGCCGGTCACACGGTCTACGTGGAGCGGGGTGCCGGTGTGGGGTCGGCGATCCCTGATGCCGAGTTCGCGCGCACCGGGGCCACCATCGTGGACAGTCCGGACGACCTGTGGGCCGAGTCGGACATGGTGTGCAAAGTGAAGGAGCCGGTGAGCGAGGAGTACCACCGGCTCGGTCTGCGCCGGGATCAGGTGCTCTTCACCTACCTGCACCTGGCTGCCTCCCGGCCCTGTGTCGACGCACTGGTTGCCGGGGGCAACGTCGCTATCGCCTACGAGACGGTGCGTCTGCCCAACGGCTCCCTGCCCCTACTCACCCCCATGAGCGAGGTGGCCGGGCGGATGGCCCCGTTGGTGGCTGCCCACCACCTGATGCGACCCAGTGGTGGCCGAGGCACCTTGGTGTGCGGGGTGCCTGGTGTGGAGGCAGCAACGGTGGTGATCCTCGGCGCCGGCGTGGCCGGCATGGCTGCGGCGACTCTGGCCGTGGGTATGCACGCTGACGTGACCATCCTCGATCGGAACCTGGAGCGGCTCCGGGAGGCCGACCACTACTTCAGGGGAGCGCTGGAGACCGTGGCGTCGAGCACGCACGCCATCGAGGAGGCGTGTGTCGGTGCCGACATCGTGATCGGCGCCGTGCTGGTCATGGGGGCGAAGGCCCCCGAGCTGGTACCTGACACCCTGGTGGCACGGATGCGTCCGGGGTCGGTGCTGGTGGACCTGTCCGTGGACCAGGGCGGGTGCTTCGAGTCGACACGACCGACCACTCATTCGGATCCCGTGTTCCCGGTCCACGACTCGATCTTCTACTGCGTGACGAACATGCCGGGGGCGGTGCCCCACACGTCGACGCACGCCGCTGGTCAACGCCACGTTGCCGTACATGCTCGAGATCGCCGGGCGGGGTTGGCGGGCGGCGACACGGGACGACGCTGCCCTGGCGCTCGGGGTGAACGTGGTGTCCGGCTCGATCGTCTGCGAGCCGGTGGCACAGGCACACGGGCTCCCGTCGGTCCCTCTCGATGCGGTGCTGGCCTGACCGACCAGGAGCTCGCTCGTCGAGGCCTCGCTGCTAGACGGCCTCTTGGCCGGAGTGCTCGTGCGGATCGAGCACGTGACGATGCTCCTCGTAGATGATCTGGACCACCTCGGCCCCGAGCCAGGCGAAGGCGGCGGCGGCCAGGATGGCTATGGCGAGCAGCACGGTCGCTACCACCACTGACGACAGGAGGAGCACGAGGACCCCGGCGCTCCCGAGCACGAGGACCGTGAGGTACACGATCCACATCTGCAGCACGGTCCGGCGGCCAGGATGGGCCGGCGGGAGACAGTCGCGCAGTGCCTGGTACGGAAACCACAGATTGCAGACCGGGATGAACCAGCCGCCGACGCCGAGGCCCGGGCTACGGGTGGCCGGATAGCCGAGGGAGCGAGCAGTGGTTGCCGCCCGGTACTGCCACATGAGCTGGTAGATGATGGCCAGGACCCCGAACAGTGAGGCGAGGCCGCTGACGGCGCGGTACCAACTGGGCAGGGTGGGGACCACGTACTGCGTCCCGTTGCCGATGTTGTCCAGCTGGAGCCGGATGACGTGGAAGTACTGGTGCAGCGACGACCGGGCAGCCCAGAGCGCGGCGAAGGATGCGATGAGCGTGATGGCGTGGATGACGAACGCCCGCTTGCCCCACGGTGACAGGCGGTGCTCCTGCTCGAACTCCTCGTAGGGGCTCGACGGCCGGGAGAGCGGAACCACCGGCACCGCCGGGACCATGGGTGGTGGTACCGAGAAGGGCGCCGGCGGCTGGGCCGGGGTCGATGCATGGTCGGTCCAGGCGTAGCCGTCCCACCACCGCCAGGCGTGCTGGCCCGAAGGGTCCGGGTACCAGCCCGGGGTCGTGCCGTGTCCTCCGATTGTCACGATGTCGTGTCCTCCTAGTAACACAGCACAGCAGTAGCACGCATGGCCGGCAACACAGCACGGTGCCACCGTGTGCTCGCCTGACCTGGCTCAGGTTGAGAGCGTACCGGTCCACGGCCGGCAGATGGTGCCAGATCTCCGTGACCTCCGAACACGTCCTCACCGCGTTCGGCCGCTTGGCGCAACGGCGGACGGTTATACTGGCTCTCATGCATTCCACGGAGGTAGCTGCACACCGGTTTTGCCGGCGAGCCGGAGAGCTTCTTGCTCCCGGCTCTTGCGCGATCGTCCGTAGCGGGCGCCCCTGTCGGCCTTGCACCGATGTGCGACCCGAAGATCCTTGGAAAGGCTCTTTCGACGTAAGTACCGGCCATCACAGGTCTGGAACCGTCGAGGAGTCGCTCCGTCAGGGAGCGGCTCCTTTGTTTTTCAACAGTTTTTCGAGGGTCTCACCCACGGGCAGTCTCATCGAGTGACGTCATGTGGGTACGCCGCCTCCACACCGACGTGTTGACGGTTTCCGTGTACCCGGTCCGCTCCCGGCGCACGGAAGGAAGAAGAAACGAAGCAGGAAAGAAAAGAAAGAGAGGAGGACGCAATGGAGGAACAGACAGAGGAACGAACAGAGGGGATAGAGACCGCTGCGTCACGGAGAGGGAGCTGGTCGCCGTCGGCCCAGTGGGGCCCCGGCTGGTATGCGGTCGACCCCGGCGACACGCACGACAAAGGTGAAGAGTCGTTGTGCACCGGCGAGGCGGCTTGAGGAGCTCCGATGAACGGCTCCGTGGTCCAGCCCTGCCCATACCTCGCTGTACTGCTGGGCCACGGCGTACGGCAGACGCTTCGACGTGGTGATGGTCAGTCGTCGTCGTGGTCCTGCCGCTCGAACTGGATCCGGTAGAGCTCGGCGTACAGTGCCGCCGGCGGCCAGCAGCTCGTCGTGATGGCCCCGCTCCACGATGCGGCCGTGATCGAGCACCAGGATCTGATCAGCTTCGCGCACCGTCGAGAGCCGGTGGGCGATGACGATGGAGGTCCGCCCCTGCAGAGCGGTGCGCAGCGCTTCCGTTGGACAGCCGCTTCCGATTCCGAGTCCAGGTGGGCGGTGGCTTCGTCGAGCACCACCACTTCGGGCGCCTTCAACAACAGCCGGGCGATGGCCAGCCGCTGCTTCTCGCCGCCCGACAGGCGGTAGCCGCGATCGCCGACCACGGTGTCGAGCCCGTCGGGCAGGGACTCCACCATGTCCAGGATCTGGGCGCCGCGCACGGCCTCGACCAGCTCGCTCCTGGGTGGCTCCGGGCCGGGCGTAGAGGAGGTTGTCGCGGATGGTCTCGTGGAACAGGTGGGCGTCCTGGGTGACCACGCCGACGGTGTCCGACAGCGAGACGAAGGTGGCGTCCCGGACATCGAGCCCGTTGATGCGGACGGCGCCCGATCGCACGTCGTAGAGGCGCGAGACCAGATGGCTGATGGTCGTCTTCCCTGCTCCCGACGGGCCCACCAGGGCCACCAGCTGCCCGGGCTCAGCGGTGAAGCTCACGTCGAACAGGACCTGCTGTGGCGGGTGGCATCGAGCACGGCCACCGACTCGAGCGAGGCCAGCGACACCTCCTCGGCGGTCGGGTAGCGGAAGTCGACGTGGTCGAACTCGACGCGGGCCGGACCGGCGGGGATCGAGCCACGGCGTCGGGCTTCTCGTCGATCATGGGAGGCAGGTCGAGCACCTCGAACACCCGGTCGAACGAGACGAGGGCGGTCATCACGTCGACCTGCACGTTGGACAGCGAGGTCAGCGGGCCGTACAGCCGGGTGAGGTACGCGGCCAGCGCCACGATGGTCCCGATGCTGAGCGCCCCCTCGGCGGCCTGGACCCCACCCCAGCCGTAGACGAGGGCGGTGGCCAACGAGGCGGTGAGCGTCAGGGCGGCGATGAAGAAGCGGGCGTACATGGCCTGGGTCACGCCGATGTCCCGCACCCGACCCGCCTTGTCGTCGAACGACCGCTCGCTCTTGGCTCGGGCGGCCGAACAGCTTCACCAGTAGGGCACCGGACACGTTGAACCGCTCGGTCATGGTGGTGTTCATCTGGGCGTTGAGCCCGTAGGACTCCCGGGTGATCGAGGACAGACGACGACCCACCCGTCGGGCCGGGACGACGAAGACCGGCAGGATGATCAAGCTCACCAGGGTGATCTGCCACGACAGGAAGAACATGGCGACCAGCACCAGAGCCACGCTCACCAGGTTGGAGACCACCGAGGACAAGGTGTCGGTGAACGCCTGCTGGGCCCCGAGCACGTCGTTGTTCAGCCGGCTGATCAGCGCGCCGGTCTGGGTCCGGGTGAAGAAGGCGAGCGGCATCCGCCCGATATGGGCGAACACCTGGGAGCGCATGTCGAAGATGAGGCCCTCGCCCACCTTGGCCGAGACCCATCGCTCGCCGATGGACAGCCCGGCACCGACCAGGGCCAGGCCCGCGGCCAGCACGGCCAGGCCGATGATCAGCTCGGTGTCGTGGTTGCGGGATGCCGGTGTTGATGATGGCTCGGAAGATGAGCGGATTGGCCACGCCGATCACGGCGTCGATGACGATCAGCACCAGGAAGACGATCAGGATGGTCCGGTAGGGCTTGGCGAAGTGGAACATTCGCCTGGCCGTGCCCTTGGTCACCTTGACCTGGGTGATCGAGTCGTCGCGTCGCAGCGAATGCATCGCCGCGCCGAACTGGCCACCGCTGATGGTGGGCTCACTGCTGTCGCTCCTCGATCTGCTGCCGGTCACGGGAAGACGTCGGCACCGCGGAGCGTATCCGGACTTTCGGACGAGCCGAGCCGTCTGGCTCCCCGTCAGGCTCCCCGTCAGGACGGGCTGCTTCTCCGACCAGGCACCGGTACCGGCGACGGTGTGGCGAGCGGGAGAAGATGGGCCTAGAGGTCGGGAAGGCCCATGTCCAGGTTGGGTCCTTGGATGCCGCCGTCCACCTCCAGGACCTTTCCGGTGACATAACAGCCGGCTTCGGACGTCAGGTACACGACGGCGGCGGCGATGTCCTCGGGGTCACCGAGCCGGCCGAGCGGCGTTCCCGCTTCGATGGCGTGGCGGAGCTCGTCGGACTCCATGACGATGTCCAGGGCGGAGGTGGCCACCGAGCCGACGGCGATGGCGTTGACCCTGATCCGCGGGGACAGGTCTGCTGCTGCCAAGCGGGTGTAGTGGGCCAGTGCCGCCTTGGCGGTGCCGTAGGCCACGTAGCCTCGCCCGGACACCCGCCCCATGGCCGACGAGGTGTTGACCACCGAGCCTCCGCCGTCGGCGAGCATCAGGGGGACGGCAGGACGCAGCAGGGCGTGAGCAGTCGACACATTGAAGTGGAAAGCCTGCTCCAAGCGGCCCGGAGACGTGTCCAGGAACGGCCGGGGCATGGCTCCGCCGACGTTGTTCACCACGATGTCGAGCCGGCCGAACGCCTCACGAGCCTTCTCGACCAGGCCGGCCACCGCCTCGAGATCGCTGAGGTCGGCAGGGACCGTCACGGCCCGGCGGCCGGCCGCCTCGATCGAGCCGGCGACCTGGCGCAGCTGGTCTTCCGTCCGGGCGGCGATGACCACGTCGGCACCGGCCTCCGCCAGGGCCACGGCGGTTGCCGCGCCGATGCCCCGACCGGCTCCGGTGACGATGGCCACCTTGTCGGTCAGCTGAAAGCGGTCCAAGATCATGACGAGCCCCCTCTTGTCTGTGCAGTCCTTGTCTCTGCCACCGTTCCTGCCACGGTTCCTGCCACCGTTCTCATCACCGTTCTCATCACGGTCGGGTCGACGGCAGACCGAGCTTGCGGTGGTCCCACGACACCACCCGGTCGACGTGCAGCTTCACCACGATCCGCTTGTGCAGCATGGTCTCGATGAACGGGCGGAGCTCCTCGGTGTAGGGGCTGTAGTAGCGCTCGAACACATCGACCCCGAGCTCCCACATGCGCTCGGGCTCCTCGACGATCTCGGCCGTACCGACCAGCTCCACGCCGCGGAGCTCCTCGTAGTACTCGCCCGCCTCGAACATGCAGGTGAGCCTGGGGTCCCGGCGCAGGTTCTGTGCCTTCTGGGCTTTGGCCTTCGTCTCGACGGCGACGGCCCCCTCGAGGAAGCCGTACCACATCGCCACGGCGTGGATGGACCCGTCGGGGTTCATGGTGCACATGCTCATGGCTCGGCGCTCGTGGAGGAACTCGTCGACCTCCTCCGGCGTCATCTTGACGAGGTCGCGCTGCTTCACCCCGTGCCCCATCTGCTCGGTCATCGGACCCCCTCCACTCGGTGCGCCTACACCGGCGCTGGCGGGTCGAGCGTACAGGTCGCGCCGTCCGTCACTGTCCCTGCCGTTTGGCGGCGCCGGGCTGCTGAGTGGGCATGGTCAGCGTTGCGGGGATGGTCAGCGTCGGTGCCGGGAAGACGAGCGATGCCTCTTCCTGGTTGTCGGGGCACTGGGCGTCGAGGGCGCCACCTCCCTGCGAGGTGGCAGGCATGGCGGGGATCGAGGTGTTGGCTCCCTTGAAGTTGAGGGTGGAGGTGAGGCTACCGACCGCCTTCCGTCGCCACGCTGAGATGTTCGACACGTCGATGCCGAAGCGCTCTTCGAGGAGGCGGAGCTGTGAGGTGTGGTCGAACGTGTCGGAGTTCACGTACCCACCGCGGCTGAACGGCGACACCATCAGCAACGGCACTCGAAACCCGAGCCCGATCGGCCCCTTGATTCCGCCGGCATCCGAGGGGAGCGGGCTGGCGGTGACGTACTCACCGGCTGTTCCTGCGGGTGCGGTGGGCGGAGCGACATGATCGAAGAAGCCGCCGTTCTCGTCCCAGGAGACGATGAGCACGGTCTTCGACCACACGTTCTCGTTGGCGGTCAGAGCCTGGAGCACCTGGCTGATCATGTACTCGCCGTTGAGCGGTGCAGCGGACGGGTGCTCGGAGTCCACGATGGGAGGGAGGACCCAGCTCACCTGGGGCAACGAGTCGTTCTTCACGTCGGCGACGAACTCGTTCGGCCACACAGGGAGGAACGCCTTGTTGTAGAGAGAAGTCCCCTCCTTCAGGAACTGCTTGAAGTACAGCAGAGCGTTGAACGCGATGGCCAGGTTGTCGTCGACGAGCGAGCCGACCGACGTGCCCGTGGGTTGGTACACCTTCCAGCTCACGTTCTTGTCTTCGAGGAGCTCGGGCACCGTTCCCCAGCTGGCGCTCCCGACCGCTGCCTTCGCCGTCTCCCCGAGCGATGGAGTCTGGAGCACCGGTCCACCGTGGGCCCCCGCCGGGTCCAGGGTTCCCGACAGCCACATCAGCCGGTTGGGCATGGTGGGCCCGATCACCGAGCAGTGGTACCCGTCGCCGATAGTGAAGGCATCGGCCAGCGCGTAGTGGAACGGGATGTCGTCCCGAGTGAGGTAGCCCATCACCAGCGGCGCTTGCTCCGGACCGTCGTTGCTCGTCTCGGCGTGGACGGTGACGAACTGGTCCATCGCCCCCTTGTTCCAGCTCTGGTGCTGCGGCGGCCAGTCGTGGGTGGGGATAGAGGAGTTGCCCGCGGACTGGACCATCTGCGTGGCCATGTCCAGGTGATAGGGGAGCAGTGTGTCGGCGTGCGCGGGCTGGCCTGGGGTCTGGGGCCAAGCTTGAGCAAACGCCCCGTAGCTTCCTGCCGGGTGGTCGTCGAACCCTCGGACCCCCGGGTAGACGCCGAAGTAGTGGTCGAACGAGCGGTTCTCCATCATGAGCATCACCACGTGCTCGACGGCGCCGAGGTCGGAACCGGCGGGTGCGGTGCTGGCGGCGCTGTTGACGACCGAGGATCCGCCGCAGGCTTCGAGCAGTGCACCGGCGCCGACGGTCAGACCGCCGGCGATGAACCCTCGTCGGGTGAGCGAGGGAACTTCCATAGCAATACCCCCTTGAACATGCCGAAATGGCACCAGCTGGGAATGTTCGATCACCCTACCCTTAGGCTGTTGCCATGTCTCCTGTGATCGGCACGGCGGACCCCCGTGTCCCCAGGATCCATCCGCTGCGGCTTCCCCGACCCACACGACGCGAGTTGTTGGCGCGCAGCCTGGCTGTCGCCACGGTGGCCGCCCGTCGGTTCTTCGGGCCGTCCGTCCACCAGCTGCGCCATGTCCGCACGGGCCCCCTCCCCCTGGCCGTGCTGGCAGAACCCCTCCGCCGTGCCTTCGAGGACCTGGGCGGCACGTACATGAAATTCGGTCAGCTGGTGGCCTCGTCGCCGGGCCTGTTCGGGGAGGCGTTTGCCGACGAGTTCCGGACCTGTCTCGACACCGGTCCGGTCGTCCCGTTCGAGACCGTTCGTGACATCGTCGAGTCCGATCTGGGCATGGGCCTCGATGAGGCGTTTGCCCGGTTCGACCCCCTACCGGTGGGCAGGGCGTCGATCGCCGTGGTCCACAAAGCCGTCCTCCACGATGGTCAGGTCGTGGCGGTCAAGGTGCTGAGGCCCGGGATCGAGCGTGTGGTGGCCGCCGACCTCGATCTGCTGCAACCCCTGTTGGAGCTGGTGGCGCGCCAGACGGGCGACCAGGGAGCGGGGATGCTGCTGCAGCTCTTCGCCGGGTTCCGCCTCCAGATCGGCGAAGAGCTCGACCTGCGCAACGAGTCCAGGGCGCTGGCCGCCTTCGCCCTGCTCCTCGACGAGGTCGATCTGCCCCTGCTGGTGGTGCCGGCACCGTTCCCCGAGCTGTCCGGCCCACACGTCCTGACCATGGAGTTCCTCGACGGTGTGCCGATCGACGACCTGGCCGGCGCGGCCGAGCTCGGTGTCGATCCGGCTCCCCTGGTGGAGCAGGTGGTCCGTGGGTTCTTCCTCACCGCGGTGCGGTGGGGAGCGTTCCACGGTGACGTGCATGCCGGCAACATGCTGCTGCTGCGCGATGGTCGGATCGGGATCATCGACTGGGGGATCGTGGGTCGCCTCGATCCTGAGACGCACTACTTCTTCATCCGCACGTTGGCCGCCGCCCTGGGCGACGAGGGCGCCTGGGACGACATCGCCGCGGATCTCACCAACACCTACGGCCCGGCCATGCAGGAAGGGCTGGGTCTGTCCGACGACGAGCTGGCGGTGTTCATCCGAAGCCTCATCGAGCCGGTGCTGCTCCGACCGTTCGGCGAGGTCTCGTTGGCCACGTTGATCCAGGCTCCGCAAGTCCAGGCAGCCAAGGCTCGGGGCATCGAAGCTCATCACCGGTCGGTGGGGGCGGTGGTGGGGCGGCTCCGGGCCCAGCGCCGCCTCCGACGGTTGGCCGACGAGTCCGGGGGTACCGACTCCGACTTCGACCGAGGCACGTTCTTACTGGGCAAGCAGCTCGTGTACTTCGAGCGCTACGGGAAGATGTTCCTCGCCGACGTGCCCCTTCTTGACGATCGGACGTTCTTCGAGGACCTGCTCGAGGGCCTCAAGGAAACGTGACGAGCTCTTCGGCCTCGTAGCCCTGAAGTCGTTGGTAGAGGTCACGCAGCTCGCCTCGCCTGCTGCGATCGTTGGCCAGGTTGACCAGCTCACCCGGGTCGGTGTCGTGGTCGTACCACTCGTGGTCGTTGTCGTCGAACGAGCAGTCGACGTCGAACAGCTTGTGCCCGGGGTTCTTGCCCCACAGGCCGGCGCTCGGCTTACCCCCGCCCACGCCGTAGTACCGGGCGTACTTGTTCTGGCCGTCGAAGAAGCCGCGCAACGCATAGCGGACCTTGTTGAGGTTGTCGGTCTGGGCCGAGTCCTGGGCGAAGAGCACGTAATCCCGGACCGAGACGGACGGATCGGCGAACACGGGGGAGAGGTCGACGCCCTGTGTTGTTGGACGGCCTTCCGGGCCCACCGCCGCCGAAGCGGGATCGACACCGGCCAGGGAGCAGATGGTGGTGGCCAGATCGATGTGGGTTCCCAACGACGAGGTCACCGTTCCCGGTTGGGTCATGCCGGGCACCCGGACGTAGAGAGGAACCCGCATGATCTCGTCGTAGACGAACGGTCCCTTCGATCGCAGGCCGTGCGACCCGCACATGTCGCCGTGGTCGGAGGTGAAGATCACGATGGTGTCGTCCCACGCACCGGATGTCTCCAGTGCGCTGAGGACGGTGCCGAGGTTCTGGTCGGCCATCCGGTGGAGGTGGACGTAGTAGTCGAGATGTCGCAGCCATGCCTTCGTGTCGGTGGGGTCGATGTAGCCCCACAGACCGTGCTGTTGGTCCCAGCGCCACTGGCGGTGCGCCTCGGGCTTGGCGTGGAGGTCGTCGTCGAAGTTGGCGGGCAGGTTCTCGAACACCTCGTCGTAAGGATCGGAGAAGACGGGAAGGGGATCGTCCTCTTTCCATGCCGCCGTCTCCAGGACCGATCGGACCGAGGCAACGTCCTCCGGGTTCTGCTCCTTATAACCGGGCTGGTCGATCGGGAACCACATCACGTCGTGGGGGTTGACCATGGCCACGGTCAGGAACCAGGGCTGGTCACCGGCAGCTTCTGCGTTAGCCGCAGGCTTCGCGTTCGTGGACAGCCAGTGGGCGGCATTGGAGGCGATCACCGGATCGAAGTGCACACCGGTACCGGCCCAGCCCATGAAGTGGCGGTCGTTGCCGTCCCAGTCGCAGAAGCCGTAGGCCTCCATGTCCGGGGTGGGCGACTGCGACAGGTGCCACTTGCCGATGTACGACGAGCGGTACCCCGCGCTCTGCGCCAACGACCCGAGTGTAGGTATACCCGTGTCGAGCTCGGTGTGCTCGGGCTGGATGACGTTGTCCACCACCGCGTGCCCAGGCAAGTACCGCCCGGTGAACATGCTGCCCCGGCTGGGTGAGCACGGGGAGGAGTGGGTGAAGTACGAGTCGAACTCCAGTCCCTCCGCCCGCAGGCGATCGCGCCAGGGCAGGCGAACCTCGGGCGGAAGCCATGATCGCTGCCGCTCCTGGTCCGACACCACCAACAAGATGTTGGGTCGCCGCCCCCGCCCTCCGCTCGCGCCGTTTCCTGGTCCCATACCGGTTTCCCTCTCACTGCTCGATGCGCCGGACGCTCGCAGGGTCCGAACAGGGCCGGTCTCTCGGTCCAGCGGACGCCTGGCCACGACCAAAATAGCTCTACACCGGGGCTGTTGGCGTCAAAAAGTGAAATATGTTCTACTTTTCGCCGTCTACATCCGCGTCCACGTCAACGGTGAGCCAGGGGGAGGTCAGGGATGGCTGACAGTGAAGTCCTGTACGCAGAGCACATCCTCGACTACCCGTACTCACGTTCGGTGGGGCCGATCATCGGCGCGTTCCTCACCGGATTGCGTGACGGGAAGATCTTCGGCGTGACGGGTGCCGGAGGGTCGGTCATCGTTCCGCCCACCGAGTACGACCCGATCACGGGCGAAGACGTCGGCGAGCTCGTCGAGGTCGGTCCGGGCGGGGTCGTGGAGACCTGGGCGTGGGTGGAGCACCCGATGCCGAAGCACCCGCTCGACCAACCGTTCGCCTTCGCCCTGATCCGTCTGGACGGCGCCGGTACGGCGATGCTGCATGTGGTGGACACCGGCGGTTCGCCCGACGCGCTGTCCGCCGGCACCCGGGTAGTGCCCAGATGGAAGGACGAGAAGGACCGTATCGGCCACGTTCTGGACATCGAGGCCTTCGTTCCTGTGGACGCTGACGGACCCAAAGGATCTGGCGGAGGAGCATCGTGATGGCTGACGCAGCCGACACCCGGGGCCCGGTCACCACGCTGGCCACGCCCATCCACCTCGAGTACTCGTTCAGCCCCGGCATCGCCCAGTCCCGGAACCTGCGTGGCCTGGCCGAGGGCAAGTTCATCGGCCAGCGCTGCCCTGTGTGCAGCAAGGTCTACGTGCCGTCCCGGGGCTCGTGCCCGACCGACGGCGTGCCGACCACCGAGGAGGTGGAGCTGCCCAACACCGGCATCATCACCACCTACTGCGTGGTCAACGTGCCCTTCGCCGGCCAGTCCATCGAGATCCCCTACATCTGTGCTCAGGTGCTCCTCGACGGGGCCAACATCTCGTTCATGAGCCTCATCCAGGAGGTGCCGACTGACGAGGTTCGCATGGGCCAGCGGGTCGAAGCGGTCTGGGTGGAGCCCGAGGAGCTCGCCCCCTCGATGGCGTCGGTCAAGTACTTCCGGCCCACCGGCGAGCCGGACGCCCCGTACGATTCCTATAAGGAGTACCTGTGAGCGCCGCCGCTTCTGCCGCTGCCGCTAAGGGCAACGGTAGGGCCGCCAAGGCCGTCCGTCCTGTCGCCATCGCCTCGTTTGCCCAGTCGGACAACGTCCGTGCAGATCCCGAGCACAACGAGGTCGAGGCGCTGATGCCCGTGATCTCCGAGGTCTTCGGCAACATCGGCATTACGAAGGACGACATCGACTTCATCTGCTCGGGCTCGACCGACTACCTCATCGGTGGCCCGTTCAGCTTCGTCGCTGCCCTCGATGCCGTGGGGGTGTGGCCGCCCCGTAGCGAGAGCCATGTGGAGATGGACGGCGCCTGGGCGCTGTACGAAGCGTGGGTCCGTCTGCAGGAGGGCGATATCGACGCCGCCCTCGTCTACTCTTTCGGACGCTCGTCGCTCGGCAACCTCAACGAGATCCTGGCACTGCAGATGGACCCGTACTACGTCGCTCCGCTGTGGCCGGACCCGATCAGCGTGGCTGCGCTCCAGGCGCGGGCGCTCATCGACGCCGGCAAGGCCACCGAGGAAGATCTGGCCCAGGTGGCGGCCCGGAACCGTAAGGCGGCACTGTCCAACCCGAAGGCCCAGGTCGCCTACGACCGCACCGCCGAGGAGCTGCTGGCCGAGGAGTACGTTGTGGCTCCGTTGCGCAGGCACACGCTGCCTCCGATCACCGATGGCGCTGCCGCCATCGTGCTGGCTGCCGGTGACAAGGCTGCGCAGTGGACGAAGCACCCGGCGTGGATCACCGGCATCGACCACCGGATCGAGACCCACTCGTTGGGTGCCCGTGACCTCACCTCGTCACCGTCGACAGCCAAGGCAGCAGACGCGGCCGGGGTGGCCGATGGCGACATCGATGTGGCCGAGATCCACGCCCCCTACGCCCATCAGGAGCTGATCGTGGCCGAGGCGCTTGGTCTGACAGGAGGCGCCGGCGGTGCCGGCGGGGTGTCCATCAACCCATCGGGCGGCGCCCTGGCTGCCAACCCGTTGATGTCTGCCGGTCTCATCCGTATCGGTGAAGCAGCAGCACGGATCGCGTCGGGCTCGGCCCACCGGGCGGTGGCCCACGCCACCTCGGGCCCGTGCTTGCAACAGAATCTTGTCTGCGTTCTGGAGGGTGAGTGATGGCAGAACGGTGCGCAGTCATCGGTGTCGGACAGACCGAGCACAAGGCCAAGCGGGACGACGTCTCGATCGCCGGGCTGGTGCGTGAGGCGGCCAAACGCGCGCTCGACGACGCCGGATTGACGTGGAGCGACATCGACGCGGTGGTCGTCGGCAAAGCCCCCGACATGTTCGAAGGCGCCATGATGCCCGAGCTGTACCTGGCCCCGGCTCTCGGGGCTGTGGGCAAGCCCATGCTCCGGGTGCACACGGCGGGGTCGGTGGGTGGCTCGACCACCCTGGTCGCTGCTCATCAGGTCACCGCCGGCATCCACAAGCGGGTTCTGGCCGTGGCCTACGAGAAGCAGTCCGATTCGGACGCCATGTGGGCCCTGTCGGTGCCGCAGCCGTTCTCGGCGCCCTTGTTGGCGGGAGCCGGTGGCTACTTCGCCCCCCACATTCGTGCCTACATACGCCGGTCCGGTGCTCCCGAGCACATCGGTCGGATGGTGGCGGTCAAGGACCGGCTCAACGCGGTGAAGAACCCGTACGCCCACCTGCACCTGCCCGACATCGACATGAAGACGGTGGAGGAGTCGGTGATGTTGTGGGACCCGCTGCGGTACCTCGAGGCGTGCCCGTCCTCGGACGGTGCTGCCGCCATCGTGTTGGCTGCCGAGGACGCCGTCACCGACACCGCCTACCCTCCGGCCTGGGTCCATGGCATGGCCATGCGCTCCGAGCCGACCATGTTCGCCGGGCGCGACCAGGTGAACCCGCAAGCCGGTCGGGACTGTGCCGCCGACGTGTTCGGCCAGGCCGGGATCACCAACCCCCGGGCCGAGCTCGACGAGGCCGAGGTGTACGTGCCCTTCAGCTGGTACGAGCCCATGTGGCTGGAGAACCTCGGCTTTGCCGAGCAGGGTGACGGGTGGAAGCTCACCGAGTCCGGTGCCACCGCTCTGGACGGTGACATCCCGTGGAACGCGTCGGGCGGCGTGCTGTCGTCGAACCCGATCGGCGCCTCGGGCATGCTCCGGTTCCTGGAGGCGGCCATGCAGGTGCGCGGCCAGGCCGGCGAGCACCAGGTGGACGGCGCCCGCCGGGCGTTGGGGCAGGCCTACGGCGGCGGCTCGCAGTTCTTCGCCATGTGGGTCGTGGGCAGCGACAAGCCTTAGAGGTTCAGGTCCAGGTTCGCCCGACGCCCTCTGCTCCTGGTGGCGCTCGGTACCCGGATCCTGTTCTCTCGTCCTGACGGGTGATCGATATGTTCGGTCGGGCGCTGTGCCGTAAGCTCCATCGTGTTCGCCGAGAAAACCGGAGGGTCGCATGAAGATCGTCGTCGACTACGACGAATGTGCCAGCAATGCCGTCTGTATGGGGATCGCGCCCGAGGTGTTCGAGGTGCGTGACGACGGGTTTCTGTACGTGCTCGACGAGCATCCCGGCGAGGAATTGCGTGAGAAGGTGCGCCAGGCGGCGAACGGCTGCCCCACGGGAGCCATCACCATCGTCGAGGACGAGTAGCTCCCGGCGTGTCCGGGGACGCCCCGAGAGTTCGCTTCGCCCCGTCGCCGACCGGCTACCTGCACGTCGGGAGCGCTCGGGCTGCACTGTTCAATTGGTTGGTAGCCCGCCAGTCCGGCGGCACCTTCGTGCTGCGCATCGAGGACACCGATACGGAGCGCAACCGGCAGGAGTGGGACGAAGGCATCACCACCACCTTGCACTGGTTGGGCATGGACCCGGACGAAGGGCCGTACCGCCAGTCGGAGCGTCTCGACCGCTATAGCGGCGCTGTTGACTGTCTGTGGAACGCCGGTGTCCTGTACGCCTGCGACTGCACCCGGGACGAGATCGATGCCCGGAACAAGGCCGCCGGGATCGCCACGCCGGGCTACGACGGATACTGCCGAGACCGGCAGCTGGAGCGGGGTGAGGGTCGAGCCCTCCGGTTCAAGACGCCGAGTGAGGGGTCGACCGTCGTTGTCGACGTCATCCGAGGCGATGTGGAGTTCCCGCACTCGGCCATGGACGACTTCGTGGTGGTGAAGTCGTCGGGTGCCCCCCTGTTCGTGCTGGCCAACGTGGTGGACGACATCGACATGGCCATCAGCCACGTCATCCGGGGGGAGGACTTGCTCCCCACGACGCCGAAGGGGAACTTGCTGTGGGAGGCGCTCGGCGCGGCGGGATGGATGACCGAGTCGCAGGGGGCGGTGCCGCCTCTGCCGGTGTTCGCGCACCTGCCGTTGCTGGTCAACGAGAAGCGGCAGAAGCTGTCGAAGCGTCGGGACCCGGTGGCGGTCGAGTCCTACCGGGAGCAGGGCTACTTGCCGCAGGCCTTCGTGAACTATCTGGCGCTGCTCGGCTGGAGCCCGTCCGGTGGCGAGGAGATCTTCACCGTCGACGAGCTGGTGTCGTCGTTCCGGCTCGAGGACGTGAACCACTCGCCGGCCTTCTTCGATGTCGTGAAGCTGCAGCACGTGAACGGGGAGTACATCCGGGCACTCAGCGTCGACGCGTTCGTGGAGGCGTGTCGGCCGTGGTTGACCGATCCCGCCGTGCCGTGGCCGGTGTCGTCGTTCGACGAGGAGGTCTTTACCGCCATGGCACCTCTGGTGAAGGAGCGGGTGGCCGTGCTGTCCGAGGTGCCGGCCATGGTCGGCTTCCTGTTCGTGGACGAGCCGGTGGTCGACCCCGACTCGTGGGCGAAGGCGTTCGGCGACGATGTCGCCCCAGACATCCTGACCGCCGCGATCGACGCTTACGAGAAGCTAGCTGACGACGGCCGGTGGACCCACGAAGCCCTCCACGATGCGACCCTGGCAGTGGGGGAGCGGTTCGGTCGGAAGTTGGGCAAGGCACAGGCGCCGATCCGGGTGGCTATCACCGGAAACCGGGTCGGTCCACCACTGTTCGAGCCGATGGAGCTGCTTGGACCCGACCGCGTGCTGGCTCGCCTACGAACGGCCCTTCGGCGGTCGGCGAGGACGTCCTAGAACGTGGGTCTGTTGGCCACGATGACGGGGATCAGCTTGTTGGGCAAAATCGTCCGCTTCGTATTGTTGCTGCTGTTGGCCATCGTGGTCTACCTGGGAGTGACCCTGGTGCAGGTGTGGCTGACCGGTCGTCACTACGATCCTCGGCCAGCCCAGGCCATCGTGGTCATGGGCGCAGCGCAGTACAACGGGATCCCTTCGCCGGACCTCGCGGCGCGCCTCGACGAAGCCGAGCTGCTGTGGCGCGAGCACTATGCGCCCGTGGTGATGGTCACCGGATCGAAGGAGCCGGGGGACCGGTACACCGAGGCTGAGGCCGGGGCGCGGTACCTGGAGACAGCAGGGATCCCCGCTGGCGACATCCTTGAGGCAGGCGGGAGCGATTCGTGGCAGAACCTGTCGCAAGCGGCGCCCGAGCTCCTGGCCAGGGGGGACCGTGTCGTGTTGATGACCACCGATCCGTTCCATGAGGACCGGAGCCTGGCCATCGCCACCGATGTTGGGCTGCAGGCTTATGCGACGCCCACCCACACATCACCGATCACAGGATGGCCGGTGGTGCCCTACTACCTGAAGGAAGCGGTTGCGGTCGGTCTCGGGCGGATTATCGGATACGACCACTTGAGCGCTCTCCACAATTGGCTGCACTGACCTGGTGGTGCTGTACCCGGCACGGTCGGCTAAATTGGCCATTCGCCCAATCGGGGGTGGCGCAACTGGCAGCGCGCATGATTCTGGTTCATGAGGTTGGAGGTTCGAGCCCTCCCCCCCGAGCGGAGATGGCGTCTCGTACCTGGGACACCATCCATTGGTCCCATCGTCTAGAGGCCTAGGACATCACCCTCTCAAGGTGGAGACACGGGTTCAAATCCCGTTGGGACTGCGACAGGCCAGCGGTCTCCTATGTCCTGAATTCTCACACCGTTGGGACTGCGAGTGTTTTGGCTGGTCAGAGGCTCGAAAACCGGTCGGATCGGTAGGGAGTCGAGGCCGTCGTGCCATTTCCGTGCCAAATCGATATGGCACGGTTTGGCACGAACGGGCCGTGACGGTCAGTCCGACCTGGTTTGGGAGGACTTCGAGCGAGGAAGCAAGCTTGCTGTTCACGACCTCGGCGTTTTGTGAGGGTCGGCAGCGACCCTCACGCCGCTGTCCGGTTCGTCAGCTGACTCGATAGTTCGTGGATCGTGTCGTCGTTGCGGTGCCGAGCCGGATCGAAGATCGAGCGGCGGGAACGGCTGCGGTGATCGGCGGCGATGGGCGGCTGGTCAGAGCCCTCGTCCGGGCGGTTGGGGCGCGTTCAAAGCAACCTGGACCCGTCCCGATGGAACTTTCGGCAGCCTGATGCGTAAGACAGGGTGATGGCAATAGAAGGCGAAAACGACGCAGCACTGATCCGGGCAGCTCAGAACGATTCGACATCATTCGGCACCCTCTTCGACCGTCACTTTGGCACTGTCTACCGGTTCTGCGCCCGGCGAGTCGGGGGCGACTTGGCCGAGGACATCGCTGGCGAGACGTTCCGACGAGCGTTCGAGGCCCGCCGCTCTTATGACCTGCGCCAGCCCAATGCGCTTCCGTGGTTGTTCCGTATCGCCCTGAACCTGGTGCGCGACGCGATCCGTACGAGAGCGGCCGAGGATCGCGCCTACGCCAGATTACGAGCCTTGGCACGAACCGGGACGCTGAGCGAGGAAGACCAAGTCCCCAGGAGCGCCGAGGCACGCACGGAGCTCGCACGGCTCGCTCGCCTCCTTGACGCCGAACCTCAAGACGACGTGGATGCCTTGTTCCTCCATGTCTGGGATGGATTGAGCTACGTCGAAGTGGCAACTGCTCTGGGGGTTCCCGTTGGCACGGTGCGTTCCCGGCTGAGCCGCCTTCGCCATCGTCTCGAAACGGCGCTGGTCAACCAGGTCGGCGACTCGCAAAAAACGTATCTGAAGGCAAAGGAGTAGCAATGGACCGAATCGCTGATCTCGTGCAACAGCTCGAACCGGAGACGCCACTTCCGTCGGAGGACGTCCGGGCTCGTCAGCGCGATGCCTTTCTCCGCTCGATGGCGCTGGCGGACGAAGGGCGCACGCGCTCACGACGCTGGCGTTTTCAGCACAGAGGTTGGTTCCTTGCGATAACCGGCGCGGCAGCCGCTGTGATCGTCGCGGCGTTCCTCGTTCCTCGTTCCTCCCCGTCCCCACCCCCATCAGTTGCCACGTCGGCCGTGCTCACGGCCATCACGCGGACGCTGGCCAACACTGGCAACGACATCGAAGAAGTTCAGTCGTCGGTACCTGGGACCCCATTGTCCACTACCTCGTGGGTTGACCTGTCCACTCGGGCCTGCCGCACGGACACGTCGCTCAACGGCCAGCCCTCTTTGACGATATTTGTCGAGCAAGGCCAGGCTGTTTTCATCAACCACGACCTCCGGGAGTGGTGGAGCCGCAGTACCGAGGGCGTGGCTTGTGAGCCACTGACCCCACAGGCTATCGAGCACGATCTGGCTGCAGGCCACTATACGGTTGAGGGGCACGTCATCCTCGATGGGCAAGCCTCGCTGAAGCTCGTGTCCATGTCGGCAACCACGGGGCCGCATTCAGTGACGCAACTGATGACTCTGTGGGTGAACGCGGCGACGTACCTGCCGATCCAGTCGACATCGACCGGCCACCTGGCCGAACAGACGACCTTCACCTGGCTGCCAGCCACACCCACCAACGCGGCGACTCTCAACGTCACGGTTCCTGCCGGCTTCCGACAGGTTGCGCCCCCACCTCCAGAGAGACGGTCAAATGGCTAGCGCAGATGCTAAAGGTCGGCGACTTCGGCGCAACTTGGTGATGGCCGGAGTCCTCACCATTGGCGTCGGCGCTGGGGGTTGTGGCGGCGGCTCAACGCCCAGCGCCATCTCTAACCGATCTGCCGACGCTAATACGCAAGTCTCAGTGTCGAGCACGGCGGCTCAGGGCCCCTTGGTGCCCACGGCTGACCCCTTCTATCGCTGGAGGGGATCACTTCGCCACGACGCGCCTGGCACGGTGCTGCGAACCCGTTCGGTCACCGTTTCCAGAGCCGAGGTGTCCACGCCGGTGAAGGTGACCCAGCTCCTCTACGTCACCACCGATGAGCTCGGTCACAGAACCGTATCGGTGGCCACCGTGGTCCATCCTCTGGAGAAAGCGCCGTCGGCCGCCGCTCCCTTGGTCTCCTACCAGGCCGCTTACGACGCCCTGGGGGCGCAGTGTGAACCCAGCTACACCTTCCCACTGACCATGCAGCATGAGACGGTGCCCGCCCCCATTCCCCTCCAATACGCCGCCGAGGGCTACAACGTGGTCACCTCGGACTACGAAGGGGAAGATCTCGCCTACGGGGCTGGCCAGCAGAGCGGCTATGAGACCCTCGATGCCATCCGGGCGGCTGAGAAGTGGCTCGGCGTGCCCGAGACTTCCACCCCAGTCGGAATGGTCGGCTACTCAGGCGGTTCCATCGCCACGGAGTTCGCCTCGGAGCTGGCGCACACCTACGCCCCCACCCTCGACATCGTGGGCGTGGCCGAAGGCGGCATCCCTGTCGACTTGTTCCACAACATCGCCTACGTCGACAATCCGGGTTCGAGTTGGACCTGGGTCATCGGGGCTCTCATGGTGGGCTTGGTCCGGGGTTTCGATATCCACGACATCGACAAGTTCCTTACGCCCCAGGGAGTTGCCGTCGTGAGGGCCGATCGTACCCAGTGTGTCGGTCACTTCACTGATCTCACGATCAAGCAGATGTTCAAGCCTCAGTACCAGGACTTCACGAAGGTGCCGTTCTTCGTTCGCATCCTCGACCGGCTGATCATGAGCCGAACGGGCACCCCTCGTGCCCCACTATTCATCGGGAATGGCCTCTCGGACTCGATCGGTGATGGAGTGATGGTCACCAAGGACGTTCAACAGCTCGCCTACACCTACTGTCGCCGTGGTGTCCCAGTTGAGTTCCACCTCTACGCTGGGCTCAGCCACGTCCAAGCCGGGCAGCCCTTCTTGGAGCAGGCTCAGGCCTTCTTGATCCAGCGCTTCGAGGGTCTGCCCCTCCAGGACGGCTGCAGTGACATCAGTCTGGGTGACTCCATCGCCCCGATGCCGGTACGGAGGTAGCGGCGCAAGCCTGTGACCGATCCCGTCACGATTCGATCCGATGTCCCTTCGTTCGGAGGCAGAGCAACCGGGGAGACCCCTTTGGCCCTTTCTCGAAAGGCGTCCCCCGACCGTGTCCGGCCTCCATTACCGTCCGAGTGCTCTCGACCACCGGCTCGGCCCCCCGTGTTTCGACGAATAAGCCGAATGCCAGAACTGGGCCTTCCTCGATGGAGCCTGTCGGAGACCCGTCTCAGTCCAATCCCACTGATCCGATTTTTCGTGCTGTGGAATCAGGTGAGCTGGGGTCCTCCCTGGGAAGGCACCGCTCGACGGCCTTGTAGTTGCGAGCGTCGATCCGAGGTAGGAATCCATGACCGAGATACAGAGGCCGCCCCAATGCTGGAGGTGGGACGTTTCATAGACATTATACTGGACATCGTTACGTCGAGTTACACGACTGTAAGGAGCGCGATGTGGCAATACTGAGCGGGGTTTTTGATGAGCTGATCGACACCCACGTCATCGATGCCGGCGACTTGGCCCAGATCACCGGCGCAACTCCCCGTAGCGTCAGCCGGTGGACGGCTGCCAAGGCCACGCCTCGGCGGGACGCCGAGGACCGTCTCCTCGAACTGAAGGCGGTAGTCGACCAGCTGCGGACCGTGCTGCGAGACGAGCCGGCTCGGCTGTGGCTGCGTAGCCCGAACCCCGACCTCGACTGGCGCAAACCGCTGGAGCTGATCGCCGAAGGGGAGTACCGGCGGGTGATTGGCGCGGTACTGGCCCTGGCCGAGGGCGTGACGGCATAACGGGGTGGTGGAGATCGATGCCGGCCGGGTAGCGGGCGCTCCGCTCAAGCCGTTCGCCGGTCAGGGATGGCGGCATCTTCACCTTCGGCAACGCCCCATTCAACGGCTCGGCGGTTGGGACAACAACGGCCCCGGTGGTCGGGATTGCACCGTAGGGGTCCATAACTAAGAAGGACGTGTGGCCGCCGTCCCTGGGGGACATCTACTACCCCAGGGACGGTAGGTCGCACGAACAGAACGCCACAGGAACCCAGCTTGGCTTGGGAACCGGCTCATCATGTGTGGTCCCCCGCCCCCTAACCCCGGACGGGGGGCCACGCAGTCTTCGGTAGTCAGTTTGTGGCGGTGAGGCCCATACACCGCGGTGTTAGCATTACCAATGTTCGAGGGTATCCGTTGCCTTCGAGTGCACCCACGACCGGAGCGGCATGCATTGGCGGCACAGAAAACTCGATGCGACCCTCCTCTCATCAGAACGCTACCGCTGTAGCCTCTGGATCGCCTTGGGGGCGGTAGGCCTGGTGGCGACCGGCGTCTTCGGCATCGGCACGGCATCGGCATCGGCATCGGCATCTCACACTGTGACCGTGCCCTGCGCAGGTCCAGGCGGCGGTGCCCTCGGGCTCATTGCCGCTCTCAAAACGGCCGACGCCAACCGAGGCGGGACCATCGCGTTGGCCACGGACTGCAGCTACACGTTGCTGGATTCCGAGAATCCCACCGACGGTGGAAATGGCCTCCCGGTCATCACGGCGCCGATCACCATCACGGGTCAGGAGGGGACGACCATCGCCCGTGCGAGCCTCCCCTCGAGTGCAGATTTTCGCATCTTCAACGTCGCCAAGAGTGGGACTCTGACGCTCGATTCCGTGACCGTCTTGGGCGGTCGCGTCGTCACCGACGGCGGCGCGATTCTCGTCAATGGTGGCACCGTTGATCTCAAGTCCAGTCGAATCAGCGGTAGCACGGCTAGATCAGGTGGAGGTGTATACGTCGATGGAGGAACTCTCGATGTCTCGGGCGGCGAGGTTGACGAGAACACGGCAAGCGGTTCTGGGCTGCAGGGCGGAGGAGGCATCGAGGTCACGGACAAGGGCGCCGTGACTCTCCGTGAGACCCTCATCGTTGCCAACACCGCCGCTTACTTCGGGGGTGGGATCCGCATTGTCGGGGAAGCTACCGTGGTCGCCCGGTCCAGCAAGGTCGAGCACAACATCTCTGAAGGCAATGACGGCGGCATATCGGACGGGCTGGGCGCCAGCACGGGCATGCTCACGCTCCTTGACAGCGAGGTTAGCCATAACCGCGCGTTTGACGGCGGTGGTATCGGCACGGGCGAAGGAAGCACAGCCACCGTGAAATCGACTGAGTTGAGCGACAATGCCGCCACCGCCTCTGATGGTATCGCCGAAGGCGGAGGCATCGACAACGGCGGGACCCTGATTCTCGATCACAGTCACGTGTTCGGCAACACGGCAACGGGTCTAACGGCTGACGGTGCGGGGGTACAGAATCGACCGAGCGGAAAAATAGAGGCGAACGACAGTCAGATCACGGGGAATTCTCTCACCGGCACCATTGCTGACGGTGGCGGCATCTTCAACGATGACGACGGCCACGTCACCCTCACCGGGAGTACGGTGGAGCATAATTCGGCCAAGGGAACGACGGTGGCAGGTGGCGGCATTTTCGCCAACGGAACCACAACACTCACGACGACCCGGGTATCGGGCAATCTCCCCGACAATTGCAGTCCCCCCGGCCGTGTCAAGGACTGTGACTCCAACTGAGACCGGGACCCGCCATGGACAGATCTTCGGCAGCGGGGCGCGTCTGCTCACTGGCGATGGCGCCGGTGGTCGGGTCACTCGGCACGGCCACGCCGTTTTTGGGATTGACTGATCCGACGGCCAGACAGCGTGTGGCCGACGCCAGGTCACTTCTTGGAGGCCAGAGACCCCGGCAATGTGTGCAACTGACATTCACTGCTCACACAGAGGTCGATGTCTTTGCCGCAGACGGTCTCAGAGGGCGTACCGGCCCCGAAGGCGAGGACGTAGCGCTCGATCGCCTCACCCCTCCAAGTAGCGCAGCACCGCCAGGATCCGGCGATGATCGGTGGGTGTAGCCGGCAAGTCCAGCTTGGAGAAGATGTTGGCGACATGCTTCTCCACCGCTCCTTCCGAGACGACGAGGCTTGCGGCGATGGCCGAGTTGGTCCGCCCCTCTGCCATGAGCGCTAGCACCTCCCGCTCCCGACCGCTCAACACGGCCAGAGCGTCGGTGCGGCGAGAGGCCCCCATCAGCTGGGTCACCACCTCCGGATCGAGGGCGGTGCCCCCCGACGCCACCCGCACCAACGCCTCCGCGAAGTCTGCGACGTCGGCGACCCGGTCCTTCAGCAGGTAGCCGATCCCAGCCGCGCCGCCGGCGAGCAGCTCGGCCGCATACCGGGTCTCGACGTACTGGGAGAACACCAGGATCCCCACGGCAGGGTGATCCCGGCGCAGCTCAATGGCGGTCCGCAGTCCCTCGTCGGTGAAAGTCGGCGGCATGCGGATGTCGACCACCGCCACGTCAGGGGGATCGGCAGCAACCACTTGCTTGAGGCTCACGGCATCACCGACCGCACGAATCACAGCGAATCCGCGGTCCGTGAGGAGTTGGACCAGCCCGTCTCGCAGGATCGCGGAGTCCTCGGCGATCACCACGCGTATGGCATCGGCGTCCGCCATGTTCAGGCGTGGGCGGGCAAGTCGACGGTGACGACAGTCGGTCCACCCGGAGGGCTGGCGATGCTCAGATGCCCGTCGACGGCACCGACACGGTCGGCCAGCCCGGCCAGACCACTCGACGACGAGCCGACCCGGTTGGCCACCGCCCCGCCCCGGCCGTCGTCGCGCACCACGATCCGCAGCCACGGGCCGTGTTGGGCACAGCTCAAGGACGCCCGTGGACGCCTCGGCGTGTTGGGCCACGTTGGCCAGCAGCTCTGCCGCACAGAAGTAGCAGATGGCCTCGATGGCCGGGCTGGGCCGGGACTGGACCGATACCCGGACCTCTGTGGGCACCGAACTGCGTGCAGCCAGGGTTGCGAGAGCATTTTCCAGGCCGGTGTCGAGCGCCGGCGGGTGGATACCACGGGCCAGGTCCCGGAGATCGGTGATGGCCTCCTTCGCATCGCGGTGCGCCTCGTCGACTAGGCGTCGGATGTCGTTCAGATCAGCAGGCTTGTCGGCTTCGGCACCGAGGTTCTCGAGCTTTTCCTTTGCCTGGCCGAGACGCATGGCCAGGGCGACCAACTGGGCCTGGGTCCCGTCGTGCAAGTTGCGCTCGATACGTTGGAGGGTCTCCGTGGCGGCGTGCGAGCGTCCTCGACCTCGACTCCTCGAGGCTTCTCACCCGGGACGCCACGGCATTCGGACCGAGCAGGAAGTGCATCATCCGCCGGTCGAAGTAGACGACCAGTCTCATGGTCCACGGCGCGATGAAGAGAAAAAGGACACCCGATCACGAACTCGCCGAAGTGTGCCCCGACCCCGGCTGGAGGCCCATTGTTGAAGCCGCCTCCTGCCAGACGGCCCAGCAGGCCGAATCTCGTCGGCCCGCCGCCACCGGTCAGCGGCGACGCGATACCGAAGAACGCTTCGAGCCAGACGCTGAGGGCGAACCAGACGCCGAAGAGGGTAAGCGGCACCTTGGCTATGAAGTAGGCCACCGACCGCCAAGCGGCCCGATCGCCCAGCGTGGCCCGCAACCACCGAAAGAGCCCGGGAGGTGGGCTGAATGGCTCGGGTTCGGCGATCTCCTCGCTCAGCATCCTCCAGGCGAGCGTCCGTTGCCAGCGGCCGAGGCCCCGGGCGGTCCGAAGGCTGCAGCCGAGGATGAGGATCCCGACGAACACGATGGTGAGCACCAGCCCGACGAACCCGAGCACACTGAGGGCGAGTACCCCCGCATAGGCAAGGGCGGAGCTGACCATGAAGTACCCCAGCTCAGCCCAGCTGCGCTTCTGGAACGGCTCCCGCAGGATCACCCGGGACAGACGTCGGGCCTGCTCGACTCGCTCCTCGGGGATCCGGATCTGAACCCAGCCTCCTTCGACACCGGACTCGCTCAAGTGTCACGCCTGACGAAGACGGTCGCTCCAACGACAAGAGCAATTGCGGCATAGAGGGCCATCAGCAGCAATCCTACGACCGGAGAGACCGGCGCGAATGGTCCTCCCTGCCCCTGTTGGACCGTGGACATGATCGAGTTGGTGAGGATATTGGTCGGCAGGTAGCGGACGCCGGACTGGGAGATTCCGTGCATCACGAGCGGGAGGACGAAGACGACGCCGACGAACGCAGCGATCGCTGCCGCGGTGCTGCGGAAGATGAGCCCGAAGCCGAAGGACATGAGGGCGATGAGGGCGATGAACAGGCCGGTCATGACCACGGCCCGGGCTGCGCCTGGCGATGCCAGCGTGGCTGATGGAGCCCCCCCGCCGGAGAGGATGGCCTGACCGAGGAAGAACGAGATGAAGCTCAGGACCTCGCAGAAGACCACGGTGAGCACGGCGGTGACGCCCATCTTGGTGGCGAGCAGGAGAGACCGCTTTGGGAGTGGCGGCCAGCGTGCTGCGGATGGTGCCACTCGAGTACTCGCCCGTGATCAACAAAGCTCCGAACACGCCGCCGGTGAGGGCGACGGTGATCATGCCGGTCAGGGACTCCTGGGTGGGGTCGAAGCCGATGTAGTACCCAGAACCATGCTGCAACGCGCTGTGGGTCACCAGTCCTGTCACGAGGAGGCAGGCAACGAAGGTGAGGCCGAGCGTGATCGCGGTCGATCGCAGGGTCAGGATCTTGACGATCTCGGACCGGGCCACATGCTTCATGCGGTAGTGCCCTCGTGGGGGGTTGAGAAGAACCTCGGTCGTCATCGTCACTCCTTGATCCCAACGGCAGCCGCGCCGGGCATCGTCAACGGGCGGTACTCCACCTCGTCTTGGGTCAGCTCCATGAACGCGTCCTCCAACGATGCGGTGATGGGCGTCAGCTCGTGGACCCGGAGGCCGTCACGAGCGGCCAAGTCGCCGATCTGCAGGGAGGTCAACCCCTCGACGGTCAACGACCCACCGCCATCCCCGATCGTGGCTCCCGCCGCGGAGAGAGCCGTGGTGAACGCAGCGAGGTCCGGGGTGACGAGCTTGACGGCGGCGCCGCCGCTACGGGCGACGAAGTCGGCCACGCTGGTCTCGGCAATCAGCCGGCCGCGGCCGATCACGATCAGCCGGTCGGCGGTGAGTGACATCTCGCTGATCAGGTGGCTTGACACCAGCACGGTCCGTCCCTGCTTCGCCAGGTCTCGGAGGAAGTGGCGGACCCACCGGATGCCCTCGGGATCGAGGCCGTTGACCGGCTCGTCGAACAGCAACACGCCAGGGTCACCCAGCAGGGCCGCGGCGATGCCCAGCCGCTGGGTCATCCCCAGCGAGAACTTCCCGACCCGCCGGGTGGCGACGGAGCTCAGCCCCACCTGATCGAGGACCTCGTCGACCCGACCGACCGGGATATCGTTCGTGAGGGCCAGCCACCGTAAGTGGTTGCGGGCAGTGCGAGCTGGGTGGAACGCCTTGGCGTCGAGTAGGGCGCCGACCTCCCGGAGTGGCCAGTCCAACTCGGAGTATGGCTTGCCCCCGATCAGAGCCGACCCCGAGTCGGGGAGGTCAAGGCCCACGATCATGCGCATCGTCGTCGACTTACCGGACCCGTTCGGTCCCAGGAATCCGGTAACCACCCCGGGCGGGACATCGAAGGTCAGGTCGTTCACAGCCGTCGTTAGGCCATAGCGCTTGGTTAATGAGTGTGCGGTGATCATCACAGGGAACGATAAGGGGCCGCCCCGTTCAGCGGAATACCGCTAGTCGGCGTCTTTGCGGTGGGGTTAACCCCACCGATCCTGCGGTTTGGCCGACCGCAAGGACCAAGGCGGCGACGGAGACACTGGCGATGGAGTCCACGCACCGACATGAACGTCCATCGTTGGTGGCAACCCCGTGACTCACGACCAGTGAGGATCAGCGCCGGCGGAGACCGGCGGCGTTCTGTGCCGTCGAGGAGACCTGTGCGAGCGAGAGCCCAGTGGACACCGGGGTGAGCTGGTCCGGACCGCTCTTACCCGTCCCCAGCTGACCGTCGTCGTTACGACCCCAGGCCCAGAGTCTTCCGGACTGGTCGATGGCATAGGACGCGTAACCGCCGGAAGCCACTGAGGCCGGCTTTGCCCCATTGGGAAGCGTGATGTGGATCGGGGTGCTCGAGCTGCGGGCGGTGCCGTTGCCCAGCTGACCCGACGTCCCGTTGCCCCATAGCCACAGCGAGCCGTCGGAGAGGATGGCGATGGTCTGACCATTCTTCGCGCCGCTGCCTCCCTGAAAGACTTGGTCGACCGCTGCCGGCAGGGCCACCTGGACCGGGACGGCGCTATCGGTGGTGGTCCCGTTGCCGAGTTGCCCGGCCCGGTTGTAGCCCCAGTTGTAGTACGAGCCGTCGGCCATGAGGGCGCCCGAGCCTCCCCATGACGATGTCAGCGCTTTGACTGTTTCCTGGGGTAGTCCGAGTACGGGGGTCGGCGTCGAGCTCGATGCCGTGGAGCCGTTACCAAGCTCACCGTACTCACCGCTGCCGCAGGCATACACCGTTCCTCCGGAGTCGAACAACGAGTGGGTGCGGGCACCGGTGCCCAAGGTGACGTTGGACAGGGGGATCTGCTCGGGCTTCGGCACCAGGGTCCCGCCGGGTAGGCACAGGTCGTTGGAAGCGTTGAGACCCCATCCCCAAGCGTTGCCTTGGGAGTCGATGGCCAGGCCACCGTCAAAGGGCATGGGGTTGGGAAGCGAGGTGATCGTCACCCCGTTTGGAAAGTCCACCTTCACTGCGGTGCGTGTATAGAGGGGCGTAGAGCCATCGCCCAGCTCTCCGTAGCTACCGACACCCCATGCCCAGACCGTCCCGGTCGAGGTGAGGGCGTAGGTGTCGGAGTTGGAGGTGGCGATCTGGACCACGATGCCCACGATGCCAGGGATCGGGGTGGGCGTCTCGTGCTCGGTCTGGCTGACCGGCCCTTTCGTGCCGGCTACTCCGAAGGTGTAGACGACGGTGTCGCTTGCCGCTGGTTCGGTCGTGGTGGAGCCGCCGGAACTGGTACTGCTACTACAAGCCGTCAATCCACATACGCCGAGCAGTACAGCGGCGACCATCGATAGTTCCAGGCGACGATTCATGTCATCTCTCTCCCTTGTCTGATGTGGCCTGGGTGGAGCTCGAACTCCACTGGGATCATCATGCCAAGGACCGTGGGCCGTCGGTGAACGTGATGACCTGTCCGGCCAGTGGCCGTTGAGGGAGTGCGAGACCCCGGCACTCGCCGATCACCGAAGCGCACCTTGTAGCATCTTGGCATGGCCAACGGCTCGCTGGTGGGGGCAGCCACTGCCGGAGCTGCCATCGGACTGCTGACCGACACTGCAATCCGGCGAGGCTCTCCGCGTCACCGTCCGTTCATTGTTGCCGCGAGCCTTTGCATGGCCGCAGTGGTCTATCCGCTGGCGCGAGTAGGTCGTTCTTCGCCTGAGAGGGCGGGTGCCGAGTGGCTTGCGGTGATCGTCACGGTCGGATGCAGCGGACTGGCATCGCGACTGCCGAGTCGAACTGCCCGTGGCGTGATTGCCGCCGGTTGGTTGGCGCACGCGGTGTTCGACGTGACGCACGATCGAGGCGAGTCGTCCAGACTTCCGGACTGGTATCCGCCGTTTTGTGCGGGGTTCGATTGCGCGATCGCGGCCATGCTCATCGGTCCGACTTCGACGGAAGGCCGCTCAGGTTGTTGAGCCTGGTCAGGGGCGCAGACCGGGGTGGCTCCTGGCGATGAGAGGGGTGAGCAGCCGGTTGGGCGTGTGGCGAGCGAGAAGCGCGGCGGCACGGTTGGCGACGCCGGGGATCGCCACGACCTGACCTTTGTCGAGCGCGTCGATGCCGACTCTGGCGACGGTCTCGGCGGTCTCCCACATGAAGCTCGGGAGCGCCGCCTCGGCGTCCTTCTTCGAGAACCCGGCCCTCGCACCGAACCCGGTGTCGACCGGTCCGGGACAGAGCACCGACGCGGTTACGCCGGTGCCGCGGAGCTCGCCGCTCAGGCTCTCGGTGTAGGACAGCACGAACGCCTTCCCGGCGCCGTAGCCGGCTTGGCCGGGCAAGGGCTGGAACGCGCCGGTCGACGCAACGTTGAGCACGGCTCCCTGGTGTCGTTCGACCATGCCGGGCAGGAACCGACTGCACAGATCGGCAATTGCCACGACATCGACCTCGATCATGTTCATCTCGGCTTCCGGGTCGGACTTCGCCACCGGTCCGAGCGTCGAGAATCCGGCGTTGTTCACCAGGATGTTCGGCGTGAGACCGAGCTCAGCGATGCGGCCGGGCAACGCGGCGCGGGCATCTCGATCGGAGAGATCTGCGGCCAGCACGTTCACGCGAACCTCGGCCGTACCGAGCTCGGTGGCCAGTGCTGCGAGCCTGTCGGCGCGCCGAGCCACGAGCGTGAGACCGTACTTCCTCCTGGCTAGCTCCCGAGCGATGGCTTCGCCGATCCCGGAAGAGGCACCGGTGACGATGGCGGTGCGATCAGCTGCTGGAGGAGGGAGACTCATGGTTCATACCGTAGGGCCGGGCCGACTCGAACGCGCCGGCACCCTCCTGGCTGTTCCTGGCTCCTGGGTGGGCATGGTCTGCACCGCGGCAAGCGGGTAGATGGGCTGGTTGCCACGGGTTTCGTTGATGTCGCCTGCTTGGCAGCCGAGGAAAGCGAGTGCGCTCACGGTGTCCTTCGAGGTGGAAGGGAGCGACGGGACAGTCGTCACCGCTCGTGCCGGCTGCAGGGTGGTGGTCAGGTCACCGACTGTCTTCCGCCGCCACGCTGAGATGTTCGGGGCACGGACACCGAACCGCTCCTCGAGGAACCGAAGTTGGGACGTATGGTCGAAGGTCTCCGAACAGACGTACCCGCCTCGGCTGAAGGGTGAGACGACCAGCATGGGGACCCGGACGCCGAGCCCGAGGGGCCCGGCCACACCTTGGGCAGCGGTGGGCAAGGGATCGACGGTGACGTACTCGCCCGGCGTGCCCGGCGGGGGAGTGGGCGGAGGGACATGGTCGAAGAAGCCGTCGTTCTCGTCGTGCATGACGAACAGCACCGTCTTCGACCATACGTCCGGCTGGGCAATGAGCGTCTGCAACACCTGGTCGATGAACCAGGCACCCAGCGCCGGGGGCGCCGGAGGGTGCTCGTCGTACCCCACCGGTGGGATGATCCACGACACCTTGGGCAGGGTCCCCGACTGGACGTCATTGGCGAAGTCGTTGGGGAAGGTGGGGGTGAACGCCTTCTGGTACAGGGGGGACATCGGGTTCGAGTACTGCGAGAAGTAGGGGAGGATGGCGTCGGAGAAGAACAGCACTTCCGGAGAGCTCGCCTGGTACTCCGCTCCCGGTGGTGAGTAGACCTTCCACGACACCCTGGCGTCCTCGAGCACCTCGGGCATGGTGGGCCAGTTGACGCTGAAGCGGGCATCGGGTGACGGATTGGTGATGAGGACCGGACCGCCGTTCTTCCCGTCTGGATCGATCGTGCCCGATATCGACATGAGCCGGTTGGGATGGGTGGGGCCCAGGATGGAGCAGTGATAGCCGTCGCAGATGGTGAAGGCGTCCGCCAGCGCGTAGTGGTAGGGCAGGTCGGCACGGGTGTGGTAGCCCATGGTGAGCACGCCGTACTCCTGGCCATCGTACTGGGTGGAGGTGTGGGTCTCCACGAACCTGTCCATAGCACCGCCGTTGCGACTGAGGTGCTGGGCCAGCCAGAAGTGGTTCAGGTCGTGGGTGCACTCGCCCATGTCCGTGGCCACGTCGAGGTGGAAGGGGAGCTGGCGACCGATGGGCGCTCGTGTCGTGTTGGCCGAGAACGGCTGTGAGAAGGCGCCGAGATCGTCCTTCCTGTGGTCGTCGAAGCCGCGGACGCCCCGGTAGGTCCCGAAGTAGTGGTCGAAGGAACGGTTCTCCTGCATGAGAAAGACCACGTGCTCGATGGCGCCCAGGTCCGATCCGGCCGGCGATGTGGCGGCGGCCTGTGCGACCGTTGACGGTAACCCGTAGGTCGCAGCCATGACGCCGGTTCCTGTGGCCAGTGCTCCCCCGAGGAAGGCTCTCCGGTTGAAGCGAGCGACGTCTGCCTTCTGCGTCACGGCGTCCCCCGCCCTTTCAGCAGTTCGAGCAGTCGATCGACGATCTCACCCTGTCCTCGTACGAGCCGGTACCTGGCTCGAGAGACGTTCATCCACTCGGCCCGATCAACTTCGGGGAACGACTGCTGCCTTCCTGACTTCGGTGGCCACTCCATCTGGAATTCGTTGCTGACGATGTTGTCCACCGGGAGGTCGTCCACTTCGAGAGCCCAGACATGGACCCGCTTTCCACCGGCCTGCCGGATCTCGCCGAGATCGGAGCGCCGTCCCTCTGGTACCGGGAGACCGAGCTCCTCCTGGAACTCGCGCTCTGCCGTTTCCTCGAGGCTGTCCCCTGGTTCGCACTCACCTTTGGCGACTGACCACGCGTGCTCGTCCCTGGTCTTCCACAGCGGGCCACCAGGGTGGACGAGGAGCAGCTCCAGCGAATGATCGGTTGAGAATCTGTATGGCAGGAGACCGGCGCTCAATTTCGACATATCGGTTACGACGTTATGCCACCGAGCCCGACTAGCCCCCGGGCCAGCTCGATCTCTCCCATGTGGCGGAGGCCGTGTTGGTAGATCCAGCACTCTACGGCGTCGAGCAGCGTGATCCCTTGGGTGTCTGCTACCCGGGCGCTGTACGTGCTGGCGATCTGGTCGGGGAAAGGACGGGGGACCACGATGCGAGTGAGCTCGCTGGCATCGAGCGTGTCGAGCCACGCTTCGGTTCGTCCGAAGACCGCCCACAGATAGGCCTGGAACGCCTCGTAATCACCGATGCGTTGGTGAACCATCTCTGCCACGGTCCGGTGCTTACCGTGGTCGGCGATCGTCGGGCGCACCCGCGCCTCCCACTCGTCGTTCCAGATCGGCGGTGTACCGGTCATCAACACGAACGACGAGTCGGCCAGGTGCGCAACGTGGAACAGGCTGAAGGCGATGGGGACGACGCCTTCACGCTCGAAGTGGTTGACCTGTTCGAGGTCCATGGTCGACAGCGCCTCGTCGTACAGGGAGTGCAGCGCCCGCATGCGCCGCTGCAGCGAGTCAAGGACGAGGTCGGCCGGCACGCCTGCTCCTCAGGGATCTCCACCCGCATGCTCCTGATCTCGAACACGACCTGTCTGGGTGTGGCCCTGCGCAGTCGTCAGACCGTGTCATAGAGATCCTCCGACGTTGTCCGGCTCGAACCGCAGCTTAAACATTTGTCATTCACACTGTCAACTGTTACGTTGCCGATGTGGACGCGCCAGGCGGCTCCTCGCTCGACTCGGACAACGGTGAAGAGGACGGCCGGCGGCTCCGGCGGGAGCGCAATCGCCGAACGGTCGTCGATGCCCTTCTCGATCTCTACTGGGACGGCAACCTGCAGCCGAGCTCCGCTGAGATCGCCGAACGAGCCGGGCTGTCTCCCAGATCTCTGTTCCGGTACTTCGACGACGTGGACGATCTCTGCCGAGTCAGCGGTGGAGCGCCAACAACAGCGCGCCTGGCCGCTGGTCCCCATCGACGTTGCACCCGGTGAACCGGTGAAGGTCAGGATCGATGCCCTGGTGGCCCAGCGGCTCCGGCTGTTCGAGGCGACCGTTCCCGCCGCCACGGTCTTGCGCCTGCAGGCCCCCTTCCAGCCTCAGCTCGCCGCCGAGCTGACCCGTATCCGAGCGTTCCTCCGGAACCAGCTCAGGAGGCTCTTCCATGTCGAGCTGCTCGCCATGGGGACCGAGCGAGCGAAGACCGTGCTGGCGGCTGCCGACGTGCTGTGCTCGTTCGAGTCGTACCAACTGCTCCGCGATGACCAAGCGCTGAGTACGGCCCGGGCCAGGGTGGTACTGACTGAGTCGCTGGTCGCTCTGCTCGTGCCCGAGGTCGCAGGTGCGGGGTGGGACAGTGCATCCGAGCTGGACCATGTGCCTGAACTGAGCGGAGCTGGGCGCAAGACGTGACCGGAGCACGAGGATCGGTCCGGTGCCAAACCCGTATTGCCTGCTCGCCCAGTGACGTGTGGGCGATCGTCGGGGATCCGGCCCGCATCCACGAGTGGTTTCCCGGCATCGTGTCGTGCACGGTCGAGGGCGACGAGCGGACGGTCGTCACAGCTGGCGGGCTGTCCATGCCGGAACACCTGCTGACTGTCGACTCGCTCCAGCGGCGTTTCCAGTACCGCATCACCGCGCCGATCTTCCGGGAGCATCTGGGAACGATCGACGTTCACGACCTCGACGATGGAACGAGCCTCGTCGTTTACGCTACTGATGCAGAGCCCGCCGCGCTCGGCCTTGATGATCGGAGGAGCGGCCGGGTCCGCACTCGAGTACCTCCGTGTGTTGATGGAAGGGGGTGACTGATGGGACGTCGGAAGATCCTCTTCGTGACCACCGACCAGCAGCGCTACGACACGCTCGGGTGCAACGGCGGCACGCTGGCCCGCACGCCGGTGGTGGACGCGCTGGCAGCAGACGGCATCCGCTACGAGCGCGCTCATCCCCAGTCGGTCGTGTGCATGCCGTCACGCTCGACCATGCTCACCGGTCAGCACCCGACCACCCACGGCGTGTGGATGAACGGCGTACCCCTACCGGTCGACGCTCCTTCGGTGGCTGCGCTGCTCCAGGCCTCCGGCTACCGGACAGCTCTTGTCGGCAAGGCACACTTCGAGCCGTACCTCGACCCGTTCGAGCGGTTCACCGAGAACGCCCTCGGCGGTATCGGCACGGAGCCACCGGGCGGTCCCCACCGTGGGTTCGAGCACCTGGAGTTTGCCACCCACGGTGCCATGGGGCCGCTCCACTACGCCCGGTGGCTGGCTGCCGAACACCCTGAGGCGGTAGGGGGGTACTACCAGGTTCTCGACTCGTCCTTGCAGGTGAATGCGGCAGGTGGTGGCGACACCGGTGCCCCTCAGGTCAAGGTCAACCCGATCGACCGGGGCATCTACCACACCGACTGGGTGGCCGATCGGACGATCGTGTGGCTGGACTCGCTGCAGGCCGACGAGGACTGGTTCTGCTGGATGAGCTTCCCCGATCCTCACCATCCGTGGGACCCACCGCAGTCGGAGGTTGGGCGTATCGACTGGCGGGACGTGCCGCTCCCCGCCGGCTATCCGGAGGACCCCGCCGAGCGTGAGCGCCTCCTCGATGCGAAGCCTCGCCACTGGCGACTCTGGTACGACGGGACGCTGGTGTCCAACTACGAGGCACCGGCAGCCTGGGTACCGGCCACACTCACCGCCGACCAGGTCCGGGAGGTCAACGCCCGGAATGCCGTCGAGTGCGAGCTGATCGACGAGGCACTCGGACGCGTGCTCGGCCATCTCGCCGAGCGGGGCCAAGCGGACGATGTCGACGTGGTCTTCACCACCGACCACGGTGAGCTCCAAGGAGACTTCGGTCTGCTATTCAAGGGTCCCTATCACGTCGATGCCCTGATGCGCCTGCCTCTTGTCTGGCGACCGGCACCGTCCAGCTCTCGGTCATCGGCGACCGTGACCAAGCCGGTAGGACTTGTCGATCTGGCCCCGACGTTCTGCTCCATCGCCGGGATCGAGCCGCCCGAGTGGATGCAGGGCAGGCCCCTCCCGGTGGACGACGCCGATGCCGAAGCCCGAAGGTTCGAACGGGTACTGACCGAGTGGGACAGCGAGCTGTTCGGGATCGACGTCCACCTCCGGACCATTATGCGAGACCGTTGGGTCTGTAGCGCCTACCTTCCCGGAACCTCCCACGACGGGACAGAGGGTGAGCTCTACGATCTGGTCGATGACCCGCTGCAACGGGTCAACCGTTGGGATGATCCCGCGCTGAGCTCCCAGCGCAGCGACCTGCTCGCCGATCTGTGGGACAGCCAACCCCCACCACGAGTGCCACATCTCAGGCTTCAAGCACCGGTGTGAGCGGGTGAGCTGATCCTCTGAGAGATAGCTCACTTTGTCACTGCCGGGTTGACAACGTCCTCTGTGGATCTACAGTGCTGCTGTTGCGATGACCAGCACCAGCCCGACGCTTCCGCCAGTGACCGAGTCCGTCTCGAACGGGAGCGAGGGGGATCGACCGCGGTGGTCGGCACGGCAGCTGTGGGCGGATCGTCGCACGAACCCACTGGACCTCGTCACCGGCGCGGTGTACGTCCTGTTCGGCCTCCAGCTCATCGGCCTGGCTCTGGTCAGCGTCCGTCTCTTCGACCACTACCACCTGGGCCGAGACTTCTCCGTCTACTACCAAGCGTGGTGGCTCATCGCGCATGGCCACCTCAACCCGTTCAGCTCTCCTTCCGGTAATACGTTCCTGAAGAACCACTTCGAGCTGATCATGTGGGTGTTGGCCCCCCTCTACTGGGTCAACCACAGTGCAATCGACCTGCTGTGGATCCAAGACGTGGCGCTCGTCGGTGCGGAAGTCGTCATCTTCCGCTGGGCCATCGACGCGCTCCGCCGCCATCCCGGCGCCGGCCTTCCTGCAGTGCCTACTGCTGTCAGCGTCGCGCTGCTCCTCGTCCTCAATCCTCTCCTCTATGCCACGGCGTTCGACGACTTCCACAGTGAGTCGATCGCGGTCCTGTTCGTCGCGCTCGCTGCTCGAGACCTGTACAACGGTCGCAGTTGCCGGGCCCTTCTCTGGGTGGCCGGACTGCTGCTCTGCGGTGATGTCGCTGCTGTCTACGTCGTGGCGATCGGCCTCAGTGCTCTCGTCAGCAGCCGGAAGTCACGAGTGACCGGGCTCGTCGTGATCGTGATCGGTGTGGCTTGGCTGCAGCTGATCGCGGCGATCGGGGCAGACACAGGGTCAGGCTTGGCATCGAGGTACGGCTATCTGACCAACGGGCTGAAGCCCGGGCAGCACGCTGTCCATCCTCTGGGTTGTCCAGGGGATGCTTCACCACCCCGGACGCCCTTGGAATGTCGTTCGCCAACGGTGGCAGCTGGTTCTCGATGTCGTCCGTCCTGGCGGGGTCGTCGGGGTGGTGTCCCCGTGGGTGGTGTTCCTGGCGGTCCTCACCTTGCTTCCGAATGTCCTGATTCCCCAGACGCTGTTCATCGAGATCGGGTTTCAGAACGTTGTGGTGCCGCTGTTCGTGATCGTCGGCTCCGTTCTCGTCCTGGACTGGCTTGCTCGACGACGGGGGCAGGGACATAGCCATGCGCACGGGTCGGGTGGTCACGGCGGTCGCACTGCTGTAGGCGGGGCGAGTGGGCGTACAACCAGGATTCGTACCGCCAGACTGGCGGCGTACGTGATCGGCATCGCCGTCGTCTGCTCATCGGTGGCCTTCTCGCTTCCACGGCTGCACCAGACCTACTCGGGCCGGTTGACCGTATCGGGAGCGACGGCAGCCATGCTCGGCAGCGTCCATTCGAAGATCCCGACCAACGCCGAGGTCGTCGCATCGGCGATCGTCATGGGCCGGTTCGGTGACCGTCCCCTCCTCTACCAAGTGTGGACCGACCAGGCGACCTTTCCGGTCGTACCAGGCGTGCCGGTCGTCTTCGTCTTGGTCCTGCCGCCGACCAATCCCGACCCGACCATCGACCCGGAGGCCAGCCCGGCTGGCATCGAAGCCGACATCGGAGGCCTGCTCCATAACCCTCACGTCACGATCCTCGGCCGCAGCTCTGCTGCTGCGGTGCTGGAGTGGATACCTCCTCCCGGCGTCGGTGTGATCGCGCTCCCGCCCTCGGGCGCGGACCTGAACCGTTAGATCAGGTTCCCTTCGGCGGTTGACGGCCAGGCTCGTCGGTCGGCAGTCCAGGGTTGTTGCTTCCTGTCCACTGTCACCCTTCGGCTGGACCTCTGATGCCGTCGTGCTCAGTACCCGTACCCACCGCCGCTCGACGGTGACGTCGTGGAGGTTGTCGGCGAAGTCGTGCCGGTCCCCTTCGTGGGGTGGACGACGAAGAAGCCTTGGACGCCCTGGCCGGTCACGCTCGTGCCAGAGTCGGAGGCGAAGGTGTACAGCGGCATCTTGTCGAACGTGACCTGACGCTTGCCGTTCGGCAGCGTCACGGTGCCCAGACCGCTCACACCGCTGCCTCCGTGTGCCGAGGTTTGACCGGCGGGCAGTACCAGCGGCGGCCAGGCGACGGCACAGCTGCCGGTGCACGTCGGCATGTTCGGCTTGTCCGACGAGAAGCGGTACAGAGTGGCGCCCCGGCTCGTCACCAGAATGGTGCCGAACTTCCCTCGGTTCGCCTTCTTCACCACTACCGAGGCCTGTCCAGCCGACGCCTGAGAGACGGGGATCGCCACGGCCAGGGCGACCAGAGCGGTCACCGACGCCATCCGGCGGACCCAGTGGTTGGTGTGATGACGGTGGGTGTCGTGCTGTCGTATCGATCTCGTTGTCACGTCATACCTCCGGATGAGAGGCCATGCCATGCGGCGACGGCCTTCTGGTTACGTGCTACAGAGGGGGTACGGACGCCGGGCCGAGAGGGATTGCCGTATCTCGTCGTTCTCGAAGGCAATCTTTTCCCTGCTCCTGTCCGTACTACCAGTGATGCAGTCGAGGAGGACGATGCCGGGGCTCACGGACGAGGCGCTGCTCACTGGCATGGCTCATGGTGACGACTCTTCGGCCGTCGTATTCGTGCGGCGCTATCAGGCCCGGGTGTACGGGCTGGCCTTTGGCATGGTGGGGGACGTGGGCACCGCCCAGGAAATTGCCCAAGAGGCGATGGTCCGGGTCTGGCGCCACGCACCGGTCTTCGACGCCCGGCGAGGCTCGGTGACGACGTGGGTCCTCACCATCACCCGAAACCTGGCGATCGATACCCTGCGCATGCGCCGGGCTGTTCCCACCGATCCCGATGACTTCGCCGGTCTCGGACTGGTCAGCGGCGAGCGTTCGCCCGAGGATGCGGCCGTTGCATCGGATGCCATCCCCGGGCTTCGGCGTGCCCTGGCAACACTGCCGTCCGAGCAGCGGCGCGCCCTCGTACTGGCGGCGGTATACGGCCGCACGGCAGCCGAGATCAGTGAGGCGGAGTCGATCCCGTTGGGAACGGCGAAGACGAGGATTCGTGCTGGCATGTCGAAGTTGCGTACGGCGATGGCCACGAACGAGGCCCGGTCATGACCGAGGATCGTTCAGTGCCCTCGAGTTGCGACGATGTGGCAGACGAGCTGGCCGAGCTGGCACTGGGAACCTTGACCGGTCGTGACCGGGTCGTCGTGCTCGCCCACATCGAGGGCTGTGCTCGCTGTAGCGCCGAGGTGGAGCAGCTCTCCGTGGCTGCCGATGCGCTTCTGCAGGTGGCACCAGCCATCGAGCCGCCCCTCGGGTTCGAGGTTCGCCTGTTCGATCAGCTCGGTGTCCGTCCGCGGAGACACGTCAGGATCCCTGCTGCTCATGCTCTTCGTAAGGCCGGTCGTATCAGCAGTGTCCGGACCGCACTGGTTGCTGCCGTCGTGGTACTGGTGCTCGGTCTTGGCATCGGGGTCGGGTTGGCGGTAGCCCCCACCGCTACTCCGGTACGCTCGGCTGACCAACCGGTTCACGTGCCTGGAGATCAGGTGGCTGTGGCCAACCTGACGTCGAACGGCGCGGCCCGTGGCCAGGTATCGACCTATGCGGGGACGCCGGCATGGCTGTTCATGACCGTTCACGACGTTGGTTCGACGGGTCAGGTGAGCTGTCGTGTGACGTTGGCCGACGGATCCACCGCTCTGGTCGGCGCCTTCTGGATCTCGAGGGGATACGGCGCATGGGGCGCCCCGTTGCCTGCTCCCGCCAGCCAGATCCGTGCAGCGACGATTGTCGCAGCCGATGGCAAGGTCCTGGCCTCGGCCACGTTCCACGCCTGATGGGTCGGCGGTCGGTATCAGGGTGTCAGGCGGAACCACCGAGAGGCGCGTGCTGTGAGGTGTCGGACTGTCGAGCCCAGGTGGCGTACATCTCGGCATAGCGCCCACCACGAGCTATGAGGTCGGCGTGCGGGCCCACCTCGACGATCCGACCGTCCTCGACAACCACGATGCGGTCCGCCCGCATGGCGGTCGACAGCCGGTGGGCGATGAGGATCGCCGTACGGTTCTCGAGGAGCAGGTCGAGCGCCGACTCGATTGCGGTCTCGGACTGCAGGTCGAGGTTGGAAGTGGCCTCGTCGAGGACGAGGACCCGCGGATGGGCAAGAAAGGCACGAGCCAACGCGATGAGCTGCCGCTCTCCTGAGGACAACGTCTGTCCCCGTTCGTGGACGGTGGTGTCGAGCCCCTCGGGTGTCCGATCGACCACAGCGCCGAGCCCCACCTTGCGCACGGCTTCGTTGATCTCCTCGGTGGTTGCCTCTGGCCGGGCGAAGGCGATGTTGTCGCCGATCGTGCCGGCGAACAGGAACGGCTCTTGGGGAACGACCCCGAGTTGCCGACGGAGTGACCGCATGGTCACGTCACGCAGGTCGTGACCATCGATGAAGACCCGTCCTGCAGTGGGGTCGTAGAAGCGGGTCACCAACTTGGCCAACGTGGACTTTCCTGCACCGGTGGACCCGACGAAGGCGATGGTCTCGCCGGGGGCGATCCGTATGTCCACGTCGTTGATGACCGGGACGGCCGGGTCGTAGCCGAACGAGACGTGGTCGAAGACGATCTCACCATTGATCGGAGGTAGCTCGATGGCGTCGGGAGACTCGAGGACCGTGGGCTCTGTCTCGATCAGGGCGCGCAGCTTCACGATCGAGGACTGACCCTGCTGGTAGGTGTTGTACTGCTGTACCAGGAGCTGGATGGGTTGAAAGAAGCGATTGAGGTACAGGAAGAAGGCCACCAGGGCGCCGATCGACAGCGTGTGATGGACGACCATCTCCCCGCCGATGGCGAGCAACGCTCCTTGACCGAGCACGCCGAGTAGCTGTGTGCCCGGTCCGTACACCGCGTTGACCTGCGCCGTGTAGTTATTGGCGGCCCGGTAGTCGCCCACCACGTTGCGGTGATGGATCACGTTCTGGAGCTGCCGGTTGTGAGCGGTGACGATACGTACGCCGTGCAGGCTCTCGGACAGATCGGCCAGGACGTTGGCGATGCCATCGCGCACCCTGTCGTACCCTCGCTCGGACGCTCGTTTGAACCATATCGATGCCAGGACCAACGCCGGGATGATCAGCAACACGGTGATGGCAGCCAGCTGCACGTTGGTGGTGAACAACACCACCGTGATGACCACCATGGTGAGCCCCTGGATAGCCAGCTGGGACAGGCCGTCCTGGAGCAGTTGCTGCAGGTTCTCGATATCGCTGGTCATGCGGCTCATGACCACACCCGCCTTCTCCTCGGTGAAGAAGGCGAGGGAGAGCCGCTGAAGATGCGCGAACACCTTGACCCTCAGGTCGTTCATGACCCAGGCTGCGATCCGTCCGGTGACTTGCACCTGGGTGCGCTGGGCTATGGCAGTGATGACGATGAACACCAGGTAGGCGGCGGCCATGATCACGACCACGGCGAAGTGCTTGTGACCCGGCACCATGCCGTCGTTGATGGCGATCTCGGTGAGCTTCGGCCCGGTCTGGGACACGATGGCGATGACCACGATGAGGAAGCTGGCTGCAACCAGCATGCCCGGGTACTTCATGAGGAGGCGCCACAGGGTGAGCCGGCGGATCGCGTCCTTCGGCTCATGCTGGTCGAACGTGATGCTCGGCTCGGGGTGTTCCGGTTCGGACGAGAGCAGTTCGTCCACGCCGGCCTGGAGCTCTGTGGGGATGCCGGCAAAGGGCAGGCCGGGTGTGGCAGGCCTGCCGAACCCGCCCCCCATGGGACCTCCGCCCCCCATTCCCCAGGTCATCGGCCCATCCCCCCATCCCACTCGGATCCGGGCAGATCGGAGAGAGCCGACCCGTCACCATCGTCTGTGCCGATCGCTTCAGAGCCGATCAGTGTGTCGGGCTCATCGTTGTCGCCGACCCGTCGATCGAGCTCGGCCGCCTGGGCGAGGACCTCGGCGTAGAGCGGGGTCGTCTGCAGGAGCTCGGTATGCGTGCCGTCGGCCACGATCCTCTGCTGGTCGAGGAGCACCACCCGATCGGCGAGCGAGATGGTAGACAGCCGGTGGGCGATGATCAGCGTGGTCCGGCCCTGCATCAGCAGTCGCAAGCTGGCGTGGATCTCCTGTTCGACCTGGACGTCGATGGCGCTGGTGGCATCGTCGAGGACGAGGATGGGTGGGTTCACCAGCAGGGTGCGGGCGATGGCGATGCGTTGACGCTGGCCACCGGAGAGCGTGTACCCCCGCTCACCGACGACCGTGTCGTACCCCTGGTCGAGCTGGGTGATGAACTCGTGTGCGCCGGCGGCTCGGGCCGCTGCCTCGACATCGGAGAACGAGGCTTCCGGGTTGCCGTAGGCGATATTGTCTCGCACGGATACGGAGAAGAGGAACGGTTCGTCGAGGACGATCCCGATGTTCGCTCGCAGGCTGGCCAGCGTCAGGTCTCGGGTGTCGTGGTCGTCGATGCGAATCGATCCGTTGGTCACGTCGTAGAACCGGGTCAGCAGACGGGCAACGGTCGACTTGCCGACTCCGGTGCGCCCGACCAAGGCCACAGTCTCACCCGGGGCGAGGTGCAGGTTGAAGTGATCGAGCACCGAGCCGTTGTCGCCACTGTTGTAGGAGAACCTGACGTCTGTGAACCGGACGTCTCCCCGGCACCCGATCAAGTCAACGGCACCCGGCCTATCGGTGACCGTCGGCTGCTCATCGAGGATCTCGTAGATTCGCTCGGCCGAGGCGGCGGCCCGCTGGCCCATCATGATGAGCATGCCGAGCATCATGAACGGCGCCTGCAGCATCAGGAGGTAGGAGTTGAACGCCAGGATCGCCCCGATGCCCAGGTGGCCCTGGATCACCATGTACCCGCCGAACAACAGCACCAACGCCAGGCCGATCTGGGGGAGGTTCTGCACCATGGGCGTGAACCGTGCTCGGAGGTCGGCGTCCTTGATGTAGCCCCACTGCACCTTGTCGGCCGAGCCGGCAAGGGCCCGGAGCTGCTGCTCCTCGGCGGCAAAGGACTTGACCACCCTCACGCCGTTCACGTTCTCATCGACGATGGTGGCGACGTCGGCCAGACGGGACTGGATGATCCACGACACGGGGAACATGGACCTCCGCATCTTCACGCCGGTGAAGTAGACGAACGGCATGGTGGCCATGGCGATGAAGGCCAGTGGAACGTCGATCGAGAGCATGAACACGAAGGCGACCACGGCGATGGAGCACTGGACCAGGATCAGTGGGGCGAAGGTCATGTACATCTGGACCGACCGGATGTCCGAGTTGGCCCGGGAGATCAGTTGACCTGACTGGACGCGGTCGTAGAACGAGAACGACATGCGTGTCAGGTGCTCGTAGATGATGTTCCGCAGGTCGTACTCGATGTTGTACGCCGTCTTGAACAGGTACAGACGGGAGAGATACCCGGCGACACCCCCGACCAGTCCCAGCCCGATCACCCACCAGACGTAGTAGCTCAGCGCCACCGTATGGCGTTCGATGGAGTTGTCGATGGCGTGGTTCAACAGGTTGGGGATCTGAACCTGTAGGACGAGCCCGAAGAACGACAGCACCAGGGACAAGACGAAGATGCCCCTATGGGCACTCATCACCGGCAACGCTCGGCGTAGCCATGACTTGGTCTGGTCGGGATCGACGGTGGCCCGAGGGGCCTCGTACCGTGCGGGCTCGGACAGCGGTACGAACTCCGTCCCCTGCTCAGAGGCGTCGGCCGGCCGGTGCCGGACGTTCAGCGGTCCCATCTGGCCGCCTTCCGTGTTACCCAGTACGAGCCAATCGTCTGCGTCCGCGCCGATAATCGAGCAACGGCGATTCGCTGCTCTGTCACCTCGACTGTTGCGCGAGCACGGCTGGTGAAGCGTTCTGCTGTGGGGGAGCGAAGCTCGGTACGAAGTCGCGTTGGCGGACGAGGGTCAGCGCGGCCACGGCACCCACGAACGCCGTGACGGCAGCGATGATCATCAAGTGGTTGAAGGTGGCGCTGAAGCCGACTTGATAGGCGTGCAACAGGGCCTGTCGAGAAGCAGCAGACGGCATGGAAGCGGTTGCTGCCCGTACCCCGCCGCCGGTGATGGCCTGAGTGAGGGCACTACCACCGTGGGCAGCGACTTGCTGTCCTGCTGGTGTCTGGTTCAGGACGTCCCGTGTCTTCGCTTCGATCTGGCTCTGGAAGACGGCACCGAGTCCGGCAATGCCCGTGGCGATCCCCACTTGGCGGAACGTGTTGGAAGAGCCCGAAGCCATGCCACTTCGCTCATGGGGCACGACTGCAACCGATGCCGAAGCAATCACCGGGTTGGCGGCACCGATGCCGATCCCGGCGACGATGAAACCAGGCAGGAGCACTGTCCATGCTGAGTCCGGGTGGGTGGTGGCCATGAGCAGGCACCCGACGGCCACCAACAACATCCCCGCGCTCATCAAGTAGCGGGAGTGGACTCGGACGGTGAGCTTGCCCGAAATCGGAGCGACGACGAATGCCAGGACGGTGATGGGCAGAAACCGGAGTCCGGCGGCGAACGGTCCGTACCCCAGCACGTCTTGGACGTAGAGGGTGATGTAGAGGAACATGGCGAAGATCGAAGCGGCGATGGCGAACGTCGCCACGGAGATGCCCACCATCGCCGGGCGCCGGAACAGCCCCAGATCGAGCATGGGGTCCTTCTGGACGCTCTCAGCGACGAGAAATATCGCCATCAGCACTCCGGCGCCGACGAGCAGACCCACGATCTGTGTACTGCTCCAACCCTCATCGTTCCCGCGGACCAACGCCAGGACCAGCAGGAAGAGGGAGAGCGAGAACGAGATGAAGCCGATCCAGTCGATGCGACGACCGCTGCGGTCCCTCGACTCTTGGAGTTTGGTCAGCGTCGTGACGATGGCCACTATCCCGATGGGCACGTTGACGAAGAAGATCCAGCGCCACCCGACACCGCTGGTCAACGCGCCGCCTACCAGCGGGCCCACGGCCACAGCTCCACCGATCACCGCGCCGTAGATGCCGAAGGCAGTACCCCGCTCCTTGCCCTGAAACGCCTGGGCGATGAGCGCGAGTGAGGTGGCGAACATGATGGCGCCGCCGACGCCCTGGACACCTCGTGCCAGGTTGAGCATCAACGCCGAGGTCGATAGCCCGCAGACCAGTGACGAGGCTGAGAACACTCCCAATCCGACGGCGAAGACCACCCTCCGCCCGAACATGTCGCCGACCACCCCAGCGGTGAGCAGGAAGGCGGCCAGGGTGAGGGAGTAGGCGTCGATGACCCACTGAAGGTCGGTGAACGAAGAGTTGAGCGAGCGCTGGATGTCGGGCAGCGCCACGTTGACCACGGTGATGTCCAACAGGAGCATGAAAGTTCCTGTGCACACGGCGATGAGGGTCCACCACTTCTTGTCCATCAGGTCACGGTACCGGAGTCGGCCAGATCTACGTACAACCTCACCCGAGCGCCTGGACCGGGTGACAGAACCGATGACTGGACATCTAGAAATGAGAGTGATTATCATTCGCTTTGAATGGGCAACGGAAAACCCGGTGCTCGCACGAGCAGCCACGGTGAGGAGCGCGACCCCAAAATGGGAACGCACGCAGCGGGAATACACCCAAGAGATCCGGCATCACTATCCGGTGGGCTTCTCGCATCGGCAGGCTGTAGGGCCGTTGTCGGTGCTCTGGTCCTCCTCCTGTCTGCGGTTCTGAGCCCTTTGGCGTCGAACGCTGGTGCATCGGCCACGACCAACGGTGGCAGTAGAGGTGGCGGCACCATCGTGGCGATAGGGGCCGAGAACCAGTACGCCAACGTCATCGGGCAGATCGGAGGCAGGTATGTCACCGTGACCTCGATCATGAGCAATCCCAACACGGATCCCCACACCTTCGAAGCCAGCCCGAAGGTGGCCCAAGCGGTCAGCGCTGCTCAACTGGTCATCCAGAACGGGGTCGGGTACGACACCTTCATGAACAAGATCGAGGCCGCTTCACCCAATCCGGACCGCAAGGTGCTCGTCGTGCAGAACCTCCTGGGCCTACCGGACTCCACCCGCAACCCACACCTCTGGTACAAGCCGACCACCATGCCGGTGGTGGCCACGGCGATCGCTCGCGACCTGTCCGCTCTGCAGCCCCAGCACGCGACGTACTTCGACGCCAAGGTGGTGACGTTCGACAACTCGTTGAAGCCGTGGTACTCAGCGATCGACCAGCTCGAGTCGGCGTATCCGAACGCCCCGGTTGCGACCACCGAGCCAGTAGGGGATTACCTGCTCGAAGCGGCCGGTATGAACAACCGCACGCCGTGGGATCTCCAGGCGGACATCATGAACGGAGTCGATCCGTCTCCCCAAGACGTCACATTGGAACAGGCGCTCTTCTCGCAGCACAAGGTGAAGGTGTTCGTGTACAACCAACAAGTGGTGGACTCACTGACCCAGTCGTTCCTGACGTCGGCCAAGCGGAACGGCATCCCAGTGGTTGGTGTCTATGAGACCATGCCAACGCCTGGGTACAGCTATCAGTCTTGGATGCTGGCCGAAACCCGAGCGCTGTACAAGGCACTTGCTCACAAGGTCTCGACGCAACGGCTGTGATGGACTCACAGCAGCCATCCGTGAGCAGCAACGAGGTTCTGTCCCTGGACGGGATCACGGTGTGGCTGTCCGGGCGAGAGATCCTCCACGACGTCGGGTTCCGCATCGAGGCTGGCGAGCTCACCGGCCTGATCGGGTCGAACGGGGCAGGAAAGACGACCATCTTCCGGGTCATCCTCGGTCTACAGACCGTCACGGCAGGCAAGGTGCTCGTCGCCGGCCGTCCTCGGAGTCGCCGAAATCCTTTGATCGGGTATGTCCCGCAGAAAGTCCTGCTCGATCCGGACATGCCACTGCGCGCCCGTGATCTGGTTGCGCTGGGGTTGGACGGCAATCGGTTCGGTATCCCGCTCCCGTCACGGAAACGTCGACAGTTGGTCGACGACATGTTGGAGGCGGTGGACGCGTCGGGCTTTGCCGACGCCCGGGTGGGCAATCTGTCCGGGGGCGAGCAGCAGCGGGTCACGATCGCCCATGCGCTGATCAGCCGTCCGAAGTTGCTCCTCTTGGACGAACCGCTGGCCAACCTGGATATTCGGAGCGCGCAAGAGGTCGTCCGGCTTCTTGCTCGGATCGCCAGGGAGCAGCAGATCGCCGTGCTGATCTCGGCACACGAGATGAACGCCCTGCTTCCCGTGATGGACCGCGTCGTCTACGTCGCCGCCGGGAGAGCTGCGAGCGGAACGACCGACGAGGTCGTGCGAGAAGACGTGCTGAGCGAGCTGTACGGCCACCACGTCGACGTGGTCCATGTTCGTGATCGCATTCTGGTCCTGGCCGGACATGACGGGGATCCCGACGTACATCACGACGATGACGTGACGACGATGACGTTGCGCGACCGGCCGTGAGACACCTCCTTGCTCTGATCGTCGAGCCTGGCTTCTTCAGTAGCGAGCCCGTCCATACGGCGGCGATCGTCGGTGGCGTGGTTGCTGTCGTATCCGGAGTGGTTGGAGTGTTCACCGTCATTCGGGGACAGTCGTTTGCCGGAGAAGCGCTCGGGGACATCGGCACGACGGGAGGATCAGGCGCCTTTTTGATCGGGATCAACCCGCTCTGGGGTTTCGTGGGCATGGGGATCGCTGCTGCCGGCGTCATGGAGATGTTCGGAATTCGGCGACCTCGTGGACGAGACCTGGCCACCGGGATCGTGCTCGGTGCAGGGTTGGGTATTGCAGCGCTGTTCCTCTACCTGGACACGACGTTCAAGAACACGACCGGCGCAACGATGACGATCCTGTTCGGCTCCATGTTCGCCATCGACAACTCCATGGTCCCGATCATCGTGATATTCAGCCTCGTCGCCCTCGGCGTTGTCATCGTGCTCTACCGGCCGCTGTTGCTGAGCTCCATGAGCACGGATATGGCCGTGGCTCGCGGTATTCCAGTACGTACCGTGGGCGCTCTCTACCTCTTAGCGATGGCTGTCTCGGTGTCGCTGTCAGCGGTGACCATAGGAGCCATCCTCAGCACCGCGCTGTTGATAGGCCCTGCTGCCACGGCACTGCGTTTGACGAAGAGGCCCGGCTTGGCCATGGTCTGGGCAGGTTGCATCGGCCTGATCGCCACATGGTTGGGCATCCTCCTGGCGTACGACAGCTTCTACTGGCCGCCGAGTGGACGTGGCTGGCCGGTGAGCTTCTTCGTCGTGACACTGGTGTTCGTCTTCTATCTGGTTGCGCACCAGCCCTTTGGGCGTAGGACACAGAGCTCGGATCGTGGGCGCAGGTCGTGGGGATCACGGGATCGAAGCAGTGTGAAGGAGCTCTCAGGTGTCGATGCGTAGATCATCTCCGGTCACCGGAGAGACCGTGAGAGCGCGGGGGCACGATGTTCTCTAGCTTCATGGTGAACACGTGGATCGTGGCGACCATCGTCGCTGTTGTCGCTGGTGTCGTCGGGTTCTTCACGGTGCTACGGGGTTCTGCATTCGTCGCTCATGCGGTGCCCCAGGGCGCGTTTGCCGGAGCGGCGGGAGCCAGCCTTCTGGGGATCAACACCATCGTGGGGCTGGGTGTGTTCGCCGTCGCCGGCGCACTGAGCATCGGCTGGCTCGGCAAGCGCGGTCGACACGATGTTGTGACGGCGCTGGCACTCGTCGTCATGCTCGGGTTGGGCGCACTGTTCCTGAGCATGAGCGTGGAGTACGCGCCTGAGATCTACTCGCTGCTCTTCGGCGAAGTGCTCGGGGTCAGCAGTAGTGAGCTCGCGCCTACTGCTGCTCTCGGTATCGTGAGCATCGTCGCCATCGTTGTTCTCTACCGTCCGCTGATGCTGACATCGGTGATGGCCGAGGTGGGAGAAGCGCGGGGGGTACGGAGTCACCGGATCGAGATGTACTTCTTGGTCATTGTTGCGCTGGCGACCACGATGGCAGTGCCGGTGGTCGGGGCGCTCCTGATGTTCAGCCTGATGATCGGGCCTCCTGGTGCGGCCCGGTCGTGCACCGATAATCCTCTGTACGCACTGCTGCTCTCGGTCGGTATCGCGCTGGCCACGGTCTGGGTAGCGATCGCCGCTTCCTACGCTTCCAATTGGCCTGTCGGGTTCTTCGTCGGATCGATCAGTGCCGTCGCCTACGTCGTCGGCCGTTGCTGGGCCTTCTTCCGTCAGCGGAGAGCCGTGTCCACCAGCACGAGTGTGCGGGTGGCGGTGTAGCGAAGCGGCTCGACGATATCGGTCAACCCTCCGCCTGTTGACAGTCAGGACAGAGCCCGACCAGATCGAAGCGGTGCTCGCTGATCTGGTACCCGTGCTCTTCGGCGACTGCCCGGGCGGCTTCAGCCATGGCCCGTTCGAGGCGAGCAGAAGGGTGGACGTCCTCGACCTTGCCGCACCGTTCGCACGACATGTGGTGGTGGTGCCCGGTGAGCTCCTCGGCCAGCTCGAAGCGATCGTGATCGTCGGTGCTATTGACCCGGCGGACCACTCCAGCGTCGATCAACGTCGTCACATTTCGATAGGCACTGCTCTGTACTAGCTCACCCGTGGATGCCAGGATCTCGGGAACGGAGAGTGGGCGCCCGGCGGTGGCCAACGTCACGACCAGCGCTTGCCGCATTGGCGTGTAGCGCTGGTCGAGGCTGGCCAGCCGTAAGGCAACTGACTCGTGGACAGAGGATGCAATTGTCACGACCCTGACGATAGAGCCTTCGGTGAAGAGGCCCAGCAGATCAGTAGCCCATGCTCCCCGGTCCATCCTGCTTCGCCGCTGAGCCTCGAAGCGGTGTGCACCGCCTCGGGGACCGGCCCACTGCCGACGATCTGGGAGAAAACCTCACCCGATGGCGGCGATGGCCATGCCGACGGCGGCGACAGCCATACTGGCACCGAGGCCCACCAGGGCATAGGTGAGTGCCTTGGCCGGCATGCCGTTCTCGGCCAGGCGGACGGTCTCCCACGACGCTGTCGACCAGGTGGTGAGGCCACCACAGAATCCGGTGCCGAGGATGACCTTGGCGTTCCCCGAGAGCCCGTGGAACCACAGGAGACCGGTTACGAGGCCAAGGATGAAAGAGCCGATGAGGTTGACCGTGAGCGTTCCGAACGGAAAGGCCCCGGGCACCCTGTCCTGGACGGCACCGTCGATGAGGTACCGGGAGACCGATCCGATCGACCCGGCGAGTCCCACGGCGATTGCAACGATCATGCGGCCACCTCGATGTCAGCTGCCTTGGTCCGAACCCGAGCCAGGGCGATGCCGATGGTGACAGCAGTCACGCCGGCGACCAGTGTGGCGGCGAGGTACCCACCAGCCAGCGCGAACCGTCCCGCCTTGATGAGGGTGTCACCGTCGGCAGCCAGAGTCGACATCGTCGTCCACCCACCCAGCACTCCCACGCAGGCAAAAGGCCGTAGCAGACGGGTCGGAGGAAAGCGCTCGAGGATCAGCGTCAACAGGAAGCCAAGGAGAAAGGCACCTGACGTGTTGATGATGAAGATGGAAGTAGGAAAGTGGCCGTCTGGGGTAGGCAGCGCGAGTGTCAGTTCGTAACGCCCCAGGGTTCCCACGAACCCACCCACGGCAATTGCCGCCACGACGGCCGGATGCGCTCGTCGTACGTGGGGCTGCGGGTGGTGCTCCTTCGACGGCTCCCCTGGATCGTGGGGATCGAGATCGGGGTCGATGGGCAGGTCGTCATCCGCCCCAAGGAAGCGTGCCAGGCGCCGCCAGCGCCCCTGCCTCTGTGTCGATACGACCGCGTCGTCTTCGATCATGATGCCTCCAGAACGATCACACTGTTCTAGGAGCCATCAGGTCGCTGCACACGACCGATTAGGCGAGCTCCATCGCCAGCACGACTCTACAGTATCCGCGCCGAGAGAACGCGATGCGGTCTCGAGAGATGAGAGAATCGTGCCGGTGTTCAAGGTCGTGCGTTACCAACAGAAGCATCGAGACGCGGTCGTTGCTCTGTGTTGGGCGGAGGGATGGGAGTCGTTTCCCGCTGACGCCGATCGTGCTCATCGGTCGTTGACAGCTCCGGGTGTCACATCGGTCGTGGCCATCGACGACGGCAAGTTGATCGGGTTCGCACAACTGTTCAGCGACGGTGAGCTCCAGTCCTATCTGGCGAATCTCGTCGTCGCTGTGCCGCAACGACGGATGGGTGTTGGTAAGTCGCTCATCAATGAGGCGCTCAGGCGTGCAGGCGGTGAGCGGATCGATCTCCTGAGCGAAGACGAATCGGTCGACTTCTACAAGGCGCTTCCGCATCGGCAGAAGCGCGGTTTCCGGCTCTACCCACCCTTCAGCCAGCCCTGATCCACTCGTCTTGCTGGTTGGTGTCGTTGCTGTTCACGCCAGACGAGCACTGACGTTCCAGAGGAACCGAAGGATGGCGGTACGACGGAGATGACGGAGTGTGGCGACCACCGGACGTCACGAAGCGTGGCCAAGGCTGCTGGTCCAGTGAGGGCTACTATGTGCTCTGTGATGGTCGAGGAGGGGCGGATGACACTCTTACTGTGGGAACCGCCCCAGATCCTCTGGAGTCGATGATGCCGACACGGAAGTACGAGCGTGGCGAAGACCCGCTCTTGCTGACGGTGGCAGACCTGGCTGAGCGGTCCGGTGTACCGGTTCCGAGCATCCAGCACTATCGACGCATGGAGCTCCTCCCCGAACCCACCGCCATCGAGTCGAAGCGGTTCCTGTACGACGAGCGGCATGTCGAGATACTGAGGCTCATTCGACTGCTCCGCGACCAGTGGGGGCTATCGCTGCCCATCATCGGCGAACTGCTGCCCAAGCTTCTCTCCGTCGAACGGGAAGAGCCGTACTCGACCGAGATCTGGGACCAGGTGCTGGCTGAATACCTGGTGCGAGCGGAGCCGTCTCTTCCTGCAGCCCGCCTGCTGTCGGCAGCACGCCAGTCGTTCGCTCGTGAGGGCTATACGACCGTGAACGTCGGCCAGATCTGTGAGGCGGCAGGTATCGCCAAAGGCTCCTTCTACCGGTACTTCGAGTCGAAGCACGAGATCTTCCTCGCTGCTGCCCTGTCGACCGTCGACGCCGTGGGCGAAGGTCTCGACATCCTGGACGAGCCCATGACCGAGAGGAAGGCGATCACGGAGCTGGCGGAGCTCCTCAAGCCGTTCATCCCCCTCTACCTCGAGGTCATGACGAGGGAGTTGCGAGGGGAGAAGGACGTTGCCGGTATCGCCTCCGGCATCACCGAAGGCATCGCCGGTCGGGTCTCACCTCACCTGCGTGCCAAGGGTCAGGCTGCTTTGAGCGCAGGCCGTCGTGTCGCAGATGCTGCCTTGTTGCGGTTGCTGCGACCCTCCATGGGTATGCGTTGAACAGCTGAGCGGGCACGGAGCGGTACCTTTTGAGGGCGCCGGCCAGGTGGAGCACGAGGCGGGGCAGCACTGGGTTGGCAGGGTGCTGACAAGGCGGGATGCAGGGATATTGCGCATCAGGAAAGGTGTTTGACGCTGCGGTCGTTCTCCGTATAACAATGAAGGACCACTGGTCATCACTGCTCTACGAAGGATCGGCCATTCGTGACATCCCCGACAGGAGCGTCCACCTTCGCCCCACGCTTTGAGACAGACGCCATTGTTGGGCAGGCCAAGGCGGAGAATTTCCCGGTGGCCTCGGTATTCCTGCCCCGACGGGTTCGGGGTCACCTCTTGGCCATCTACGGTTTCGCCCGCTTTGCCGACGACATCGGGGACGAGAGCGAGGGCGACCGCCTGGGTCAGCTGGACTGGCTCGAGTCCGAGCTGGAGCGTGCTGCCACCGGTTCGGCGTCTCACCCGCTCCTCCAGCAGTTGACCCCGACGATCAAGGCGTTCGACCTGTCCCTCGAGCCGTTCCGTGCACTGATCGAAGCGAACCGCCAGGATCAGACCGTTACCCGCTACGAGACGATGGAGGAGCTGGTTGGCTACTGCCGCCTGTCCGCCGTGCCGGTCGGTCGACTGGTGTTGGCGATATTCGGGGTCAGCACCGCCGACCGGGAGGCGTTGGCCGACGAGGTGTGCATCGGTTTGCAGCTTACGGAGCACCTGCAGGATGTGGCCGAAGATGCCGGAAAGGGTCGGATCTACGTCCCGTTGCGCGATCTGCGCTCGTGCGGGGTGGCCGAGAGCGATCTGCTCGAACGGTACGCCAGCCCAGCGGTGCAGCGGCTTATCGCCGTCCAGGTCAATCGGGCCCGTTGTCGACTGGTTTTCGGACGTGCGTTGGCAGCGTCTTTGCCGTGGCAACCTCGTGTGGCCGTTGCCGGGTTCACGGCCGGAGGGTTGGCGGCACTGGATGCCATCCAAGACGCCAACTACGACGTGCTCTCGATCCGTTGCCATCCTCGGCGCCACCGTGTGGGCATGCGTCTGGTGGGAACGCTGATCGGCTCATCGATCGGGTCACGATCGGGTCACCGGGCATCGAGGCAGCAGCGTGAACGTCCGGGTAGCGGCATGAACATCGAGGTCGCCTACCGGGAGTGCGAGGTGATCACTCGCCGAGAGGCGAAGAACTTCGCGTACGGCATCCGGTTGCTGCATGAACCGGAACGCCAAGCGCTCTCTGCGGTCTACGCGCTGGCCAGGCGCATCGACGATATTGGGGATGGAGACGCACCGGCTGCCCAACGCTTTGCCGAGCTGGCGGAAGTTCGCAAGGACCTCGAGCCCATCTCGTCGAACAGTGAGGACCCGGTGTTGGTTGCGGTGGCGGACGCCACCCGTCGCTACGACCTCCCGCTGGCTGCCTTCGGTGAGCTCATCGACGGATGCGAGGATGACGTAGCCGGTGGATCGTACGGAACCATTGACGAGCTGGTGAGCTACTGCCGGAAAGTGGCCGGTTCTGTCGGGCGTTTGTCCTTGGCCGTCTTCGGGTCGAGCGACATGGCCAGAGCGATCCCACTCGCTGACGATCTCGGTGTGGCGTTGCAGCTGACCAACATCCTCCGCGACATCGTGGAGGACGGTCAGCGTGGGCGGGTGTACCTGCCCATCGAGGATGCCGAAGCCGTGGGCTGTCCACCTGACCTCCAGGGGTCGCCGTCGGCGGTTGCCGATCTCGTTGCCTTCGAGTGTGTCCGAGCCCGTGAGTGGTTCGACCGGGGACTGCAACTTCTCCCACTGCTCGATCGCCGGAGCCACGCGTGCGTCGCTGCCATGGCCGGTATCTATCGCCGGCTGCTCACACGGATCGAGCGGAACCCCATCGCCGTTACCCGTGAGCGGGTCTCCTTGCCGACATGGGAGAAGGCGCTCATCGCCGCTCGGAGCCTTTCCGGAGGTACGCCGTGAGCGGACCGCGGGTCGCAGTGGTGGGGGGTGGCCTGGCCGGGGTCAGTGCTGCACTGGCTCTCGCCGATGGGGGCGCCGAGGTGACACTGTTCGAACGCCGGACAAAGCTGGGTGGGCTGACCTGGTCGTTCAGCCGTCATGGGCTGTGGTTCGACAACGGTCAGCACGTCTTCCTGCGGTGCTGCACCGCCTATCGGGGTTTCCTCGACCGTATCGGTGCCACTGAGTACGTCGTGCTCCAGCCTCGCCTCGATGTGCCGGTGCTGGCACCGGGCGGCATCTCCTCGTCGATCACTCGGGTGAGCCTCCCTCCTCCTCTCCACCTCGCTCGTTCATTGGTCGGCTACCGCCATCTGACCATGCGGGAGCGAGCGCTGCTCGTGCGTCCCGTGCTCGCCCTGAAACGCCTGTCGCCGGACGATCCCTCCCTCGACACCCTCACCTTCGGGGCGTGGCTCGAGCGCCATGGGCAGACCCGGCACGCTATCGAGCATCTGTGGGATCTGATCACGCTGCCGACGTTGAACGTGCCGGCGTCCGAAGCGTCGTTGGCGCTGGCTGTCAAGGTCTTCCGGACCGGCCTGCTCGATACGGCCGATGGTGGTGACATCGGGTGGGCCACGGTTCCCTTGCAGCGGCTCCACGGCGAGAATGCGGCATCGGCACTCGATGCTGCTGGTGTAGAGGTACGGCTCGGCGCTCGGGTGGAAGGGGTGGTACCGGTGGACGATGGGGGCCTGGCAATTGTCGACCCTGAAGGGCAGGTTGTCGTGGACGCAGCGGTCGTCGCCACCCCGCCGGAGGTGACCACGGCGCTGGTCCCCAACGGCATCGTGCCTCCCGTCGCCGGCCTCGGGGCCTCACCCATCGTCAACGTCCACCTCGTCCTCGACCGTACGGTGACCGATCTGCCCATGGCTGCTGCCGTGGACTCGCCCATCCAGTACGTCTTCGACCGCACCGTGTCTTCGGGTCTAGCCGCATCGTCCGGTGTGGCCGCGTCATCGGACGGTGTGACTGCGTCATCGTCCGGTGTGGCTGGGTCATCGGACGTAGCGGGGAAGCAGTGCCTGTCCATCTCGTTGTCGGCTGCCGATCGTTACATCGGTCAGCACCCTGATGAGCTGGTGCGATCGTTCCGCCAGGCTCTGGACGACCTGTTCCCGGCGGCGCGCCATGCTCGCCTGGTGGATGGAACGGTTAGCCGTGAGCACACGGCGACGTTCCGCGCTGTACCGGGTACCGCTGCACTCCGTCCACCTGCCCGGACGGCGATACAGGGGCTCGCTCTTGCCGGTGCGTGGTGTGACACGGGGTGGCCGGCCACCATGGAAGGAGCGGTGCGCAGCGGGCTCAGTGCCGCTTCGGTGATCTTGAGCGATGTCGGCACCGAACCGACCTCGTTGCTCACAGGGTCGCGGGCATGACCACAACCCCGGCCAGAACGACGAGACCGTCGACACCCGAGGTGTTGACGCGTGCCGCTGCCATTGTCACGCCTTCGCTCGATGCAGCGGTCGAGCGCCTGAGCCCCGAGCTGCGTACCGCCGTGCGACACCATCTGGCCGGAGGGGGCAAACGGGTCCGAGCGGCGCTGGTGCTGGTGTCTGCCGAAGCCGCAGGCGCATCCGATGAGACCGGTGTTGTAGGCGCTGTGGCTATTGAGCTGGTGCACAACTTCTCGCTGCTTCACGACGACATCATCGATGGGGACCGCGATCGTCGTCACCGACCGACGGTCTGGGCCCAGTTCGGGGTGGGCCATGCCATCGTCGCCGGTGATGCCCTGGCTGCCTTGTCCATGCAGGTCCTGCTCGACGATCCGACCCCCGAACGGGTCCGTGCCGCCAGCGCCCTGGCCGCTGCCACCCAGGAGATGATCGCCGGGCAGGCAGATGACATGGCCTTCGAGACCCGTGCCTCGATCTCGGTGGAGGAGTGTCTTCGGATGGAGGCCGGTAAGACCGGTGCCTTGCTGTCGTGTGCTGCGTCGCTCGGTGCCATCTTGGCTGGTGCCCCTGATCGGACCACGGCGTCACTTGCCGACTTCGGCCGCAACGTCGGGATCGCTTTCCAGGCCATCGACGACATCCTGGGCATCTGGGGCGAGTCGGCACGGACCGGGAAGCCTGTCGGCAACGATTTGGTGCAGCATAAGAAGACTCTTCCGGTGGCCACGGCGTTGGAGCGGGCCGACGGGAAGCGTCCCGAGCTCCAACGACTGCTCAACCGGACCCTCACCGAGTCCGACGTTGCCGAAGCGGCTCGTCTCATCGAGGACAGCGGAGCACGAGAGGAAGCCATGGTGTTGGCGACCACACATCTCGAAGCGGCGTTGGTCTCGCTCGATCGGGCTGACATCTTGCCCGGACCACGGGCGCAGTTGGAAGCTATCGCCCACTTCGTCACCGAGCGGGATCGTTGATGTCTGCCTCGGGTCCCGCAGTGGCTGAGGAGGTTCCGCTGGTCCAAGGGTCTCCCGTTCACGTTGTCACCGAGGTTGCTGGTGAGGCTGACGCTGCCACCCAAGTCGCTGCCGAAGCTGCCACCACCAGGCAAGCTGCTGCCGAAGCGCTGCAGCGAGCCACAGACGCCCTGGTCGATCTCCAGGATCCGGAGGGCTGGTGGAAGGGCGAGCTCGAGACCAACGTCACCATGGACGCCGAAGATCTTCTGCTGCGTCAGTTCCTGGGGATCAGGACGGAAGAGCAGACGTTAAGGGCGGCGCACTGGATCCGCTCACGGCAACGGGACGATGGGACGTGGGCCACGTTCTTCGGTGGTCCACCCGACCTCTCCACCACGATCGAGGCCTATCTGGCCCTCCGCTTGGCCGGTGACGCGGTCGACGCTCCACACATGGCATCAGCAGCTCGCTTCGTCCGGGACGCCGGGGGTGTAGAGGCCAGCCGGGTCTTCACCCGGATCTGGTTGGCTCTGTTCGGGCTGTGGTCATGGGACGAGCTGCCGGTACTTCCCCCTGAGCTGATGCTGCTCCCACCCTGGATGCCCCTCAACATCTACGACTTCGGCTGCTGGTCTCGCCAGACGGTGGCAGCGCTGACCGTCGTCGGTGCTCACCGGCCGGTTCGCTCCATCCCGGTCGCCATCGATGAGCTCTGGAGCGGCTCGCCACCACCGCCACGGCCGCTCACCCGGTGGGGACGACGATTCGAGCGCCTCGATCGTCTGCTGCACGTCTACGAACGTAAGCCGATCGGCGCACTGCGCACGATGGCACTCCAACGTGCGGAACGGTGGATCGTGCAACGTCAGGAGTCCGATGGGTCTTGGGGCGGTATCCAACCGCCCTGGGTCTACTCGTTGATGGCGCTCCATCTGCAGGGCTATCCACTCGATCATCCGGTGATGCGAGCGGGCCTCGATGGCCTCGACGGCTTCACGATCGACGACGATGCCGGACGCCGGATCGAGGCATGTCAGTCACCGGTCTGGGACACAGCGCTCACCGTTACCGCGTTGGCTGATGCCGGCATGTCGCCTACCGATCACGTTCTTCGGCGTGCAGCCGAGTGGCTGGTGGGCGAAGAGGTCTCCATCAAGGGCGATTGGAGCGTGCGGCGACCCCGCCTGGCTCCGGGCGGATGGGCTTTCGAGTTCGCCAACGATCACTATCCCGACGTCGATGACACCGCCGAGGTGGTGCTGGCCCTCCGGCACACGGACGTGGACGACGGTGGAGCAGTCGATCGTGGTGTGGCATGGATCGAAGGGATGCAGTCCCGTGACGGGGGATGGGCGGCGTTCGACGTCGACAACGTGCGTACGCTCTGTCGAGAGCTCCCCTTCTGCGACTTCGGCGAGCTGATCGACCCTCCCAGCGCAGACGTCACTGCCCATGTGGTCGAGATGCTGGCGGCACTCGGTCGTCGAGGCCCGGCTCTGGACCGCGGTGTGCGCTGGCTGTTGGAAGCCCAGGAGACCGATGGCTCCTGGTTCGGTCGTTGGGGGGCAAACCACGTCTACGGCACCGGTGCGGTGGTTCCGGCTCTCGTTGTCGCCGGCATCGGACCGGACCATCCGGCGGTCGTGCGGGCGGTTCGGTGGTTGGAGGCCCACCAGAACCAGGATGGAGGATGGGGCGAGGATCTTCGCTCCTACCGTGATCCGAACCTCCGTGGCCAAGGAACCTCCACGGCATCGCAGACGGCGTGGGCGTTGTTGGCACTGCTCGCTGCTGAGCGGCGGACTCCGTCCACCCATCGGGGCATCGGGTTCCTTCTCGATACGCAACGTCCCGACGGCACGTGGGACGAGCCGTGGTTCACCGGCACCGGGTTCCCCGGAGACTTCTACATCAACTACCACCTGTACCGGTTGGTCTTCCCGATTACGGCACTGGGTCGCTACCTCGACAAGGAGACGACGTATGGCTGAGCTCACCGTTCTCTCGCCTCTCCGTGTCGAGGCGCTGGCCGTCGGCGGCAACGTGACGATCACCGGGATGGGCAAAGCCAAGGCCACGGCAGCTGGCGCCAGGCATGCCCAACTGTCGCATCCACCGTCATCGGCCGTGGCCGTGGTGGGTGTGGCCGGGGGCCTCGACACTGATCTGCGTCTCGGGCAACTGGTGGTCGCCACCGAGCTGCGGTCGGCCGACGGAAGCATCACCCGAGAGCTCCCGGGGGCCGAACTTCTCGCCAACGATCTACGTCAGACCGGTATCGATGTGCGTACTGGCCCCATCGTGTCCTCGCTCGGCATGGTCAAGGCCCGGCAGCGCACCGAGCTGGCTGCGACAGGAGCCGTGGCAGTGGACATGGAGTCGGCGTGGCTGGCCGAGCAGCTTCCCGAACACCCGCTGGCGGTGGTGCGGTCTGTCTCCGATACGTCGGAGCACGGGATGGTGCTCGGTGGTATGCGAGCGATGGCGTCGCTGATGCGGGTCCGGCCGTCGCTGGAGCGGTGGGCGAGCGCCGCCGGTCGTCACGACGTGCTGCTTGCCGCGCCCCGCTCGTTCTGTGCAGGCGTGGAACGAGCCATCGAGATCGTGGAACGAGCACTCGAACGCTTCGGCTCGCCGGTCTACGTTCGCCGACAGATCGTGCACAACACCCATGTGGTTCACGACCTCGAACAGCGAGGTGCCATCTTTGTCGAGGAGCTCGACGAGGTTCCCTCCGGTGCCGTGGTGGTGCTGGCTGCCCATGGGGTGTCTCCGGCCGTACGTGACGAGGCGACCCGGCGTGACGATCTCTCGGTGATCGACGCCACTTGCCCGCTGGTGAGCAAGGTCCACCACGAGGCTCGCCGCTATGCAGCTCAGGACTTCCGGATCGTCCTGATCGGTCACGAAGGGCACGAAGAGATCGCCGGGACATTGGGCGAGGCTCCTGATCGGATCAGCCTGGTGGAACGGCCCGAGGATGTCGGGCGCCTGGATATCGGGCAGGACGAGCAGGTTGCGTACCTGACGCAGACCACCCTGGCCACGGACGAGACCGCCGAGATCGTTGCGGCGTTGCGAGATCGGTTTCCTCAGCTTCGTGGCCCCAGCTCCGACGACATCTGTTACGCCACCCAGAACCGCCAGGACGCGGTGCGCGGTCTCGCTGCTCAGTGCGACCTGCTGCTCGTCGTCGGGTCGACCAACTCCTCGAACACCGCACGTCTCGTCGAAGTCGCCAGGCGGCAGGGCTGTCGAGCCGAGCTGATCGAAGACGAGACGCAGCTCCGGTTGGGCTGGTTCGAGGGAGTGACGACGGTCGGGCTGACCGCCGGTGCCTCCGCTCCGGAGTTTTTGGTGCAGCGGGTGGTCGACAGCCTTGGCCATCTCGGTCCAGTGGACGTGTCCGAACGCCGAACGGTTCAAGAAGATGCCCATTTCTCCCTACCCCAGCAGGTGCGCTAATGCCTATTCCCTTACGTCAGAACGTACGGATCGGTTCCCATCTCCTTCGCCAGAAGATCAAGAGGGCGAAGTACTACCCCTTCATCGTGGAGATCGAACCGTTGTTCGCGTGCAACCTCTCGTGCCCCGGTTGCGGGAAGATCCAGCATCCCACCGAGATCCTTCGGAAACGGCTCTCGCTCGAGGACATCGTCGGTGCCGTGGAGGAGAGCGGTACACCCATGGTGTCGATCGCCGGTGGCGAGCCGTTGCTCCATCCCGATATGGAGAACATCGTGGCCGAGCTCATCCGCCGGAAGGTCTACGTCTATCTGTGCACCAACGCCGTGCTGCTGCGTCGGCGGCTCGACCGTTTCACTCCGTCACACTTCTTCTCGTGGGTGGTGCACATCGACGGCCTGCAGGAGCGCCACGACGCAGCGGTCGATCGTGAGGGTGTCTTCGACGAGGCGGTGGCGGCGATCAGGGAGGCGAAGGAGCGTGGCTTCCGGGTCACCACCAACTCGACCTTCTTCAACACCGACTCACCGAAGACCGTCCGGGATGTACTCGACTTCCTGAACAACGACCTGAAGGTCGACGCCATGATGATCTCGCCTGCATACGCTTACCAGAAGGCGCCCGATCAGGAGCACTTCCTCGGGGTCGACCAGACGCGCAAGCTGTTTCGAGAGGCGTTCGCCGGGAAGCGTAAAGAGTGGCGACTGAACCACTCCCCACTCTTCCTCGACTTCCTCGAAGGGAAACAAGAGTTCGCCTGTACCGCCTGGGGCATTCCGAGCTACTCCGTGCTCGGCTGGCAGCGGCCCTGCTACCTCATGTCCGACGGGTATGCCAGCAGCTACCGGGAGCTGGTGGAGACCACGGACTGGGACGCGTACGGTCGGGGAAAGGACCCGCGGTGCGCCAACTGCATGGCGCACTGTGGGTACGAGCCCACATCAGTGATCGCCAGCATGGACTCGTTGCGGCAGTCGCTACGCGCTCTGGTCAACACCCACTGACGGGGTGACCAACGCCCACACTCACGCCGTATACGACGCCCAGAACTCCTACTGTGCGCTGGTGAACATGGCAGTTACCTGGGCCATGTCGAAGTAGTCACGCCAGGCGGTGATGCGGCCGTCTGTGATCTCGAACGTTCCCATCACCGGGAGCGGTGCCTCGGTCGTCCCCATGACGAATGTGTCGGTTCGTTCCGTGAGCACAACGTTCCCATTCACGGCGAGATGGTGGATATCGATCCGGAACGAGCTGCACATGCCGATGAACATGGCCAGCATGTCGATCGTGGCATCGATCCCGACCGATGGCTCCATGGGGATGTTGTGATAGAAGACGTCGTCCGAGAAGAACGGTCGGAGCTGTTCTGCGTCCATCCCGCTCACTGCCTCGCAGAACTGCCGTACGACCTGCTCTGGGTTTTCCATGGCTGTTCTCCTCGCTCGGCTGTCTCGCTGGTGGTCCGGTCGACCGGTGACACGGTTTCGGCCGGCGACACAGTATAGAAATCGATACGGAGCACCGTATGCTTCCCCCCATGCGAATCACCACCGTCGAGCAGGGGCGAGTTGTCGGCAGCCTGATCGAGAAGCAGCTCACCACCCCACAGCAGTATCCGCTCACGCTCAACGCGTTGATCCTGGCGTGCAATCAGGTGTCGAACCGCTCTCCCATTGTGAACTACGACGAGGGCATCATCCAACCGGCGCTGGACGAGCTGCGAGCGAACCATATGGTGCGCTTCGTGTACCCCTCGCACGGCCGGTCGGTGGTTCGCTACCGCCAGGTGCTCGACGAGGTGCTGGGGGTGGACGCCGGGCAGCTGGCCCTGTTGGGGATGCTGCTTTTGCGGGGGCCACAGACGGTGGGGGAGCTCCGGACACGGACCGAGCGCATGGCGCAGTTCGACGATCTGTCGGCGGTGCAGCACGATCTCGAGTTCCTGGCCGGCCTGGGTGATGGTCTGGTGGTCCGGTTGGAGCGTCGTCCTGGCCAGAAAGAAGATCGGTGGGCACAGTTGCTCTGCGACACGCAGGATGACGCTCTCGGCAGCTCGATCGAACCGGCCACCGAACCGGCCACCGAACCGGCCACCGAACCGGCCACCGAACCGGCCACCGAACCGGCCACCGAACCGGCACGCTCACCTGGCCTGGACGGGGACCGGACCGTGGCCGATCTACGGGTAGAGGTCGATGCCTTGCGGTTAGAACTCGAAGGTCTTCGTGCCGAGGTCGCTGATCTTCGTGACAGCCTCGGCGGTTAGTGCCGTGTCCAGCGACGCTCGCTCCATGCACGGCACGAGCTGGGACGGTTGTTCAGGCTGCAGCTGAGCGGTTCCGCAACACCTCGAGGGCGCGGTCGGCGTGAGAGTTGAAGGAGAGCTCGGAACGGATCACCTCGAGCACGGTCCGGTCGGTGTCGATGACGAACGTGGCGCGCTTCGTCTTGCCCAGGATGGTCACACCCCGCTTCGCCCCGAGCTGCTCGGCCACTGCCGAATCGGTGTCGCTCAGCAACGGGTAGTCGAAGGTGTGCTTCTCCGAGAACTGCTTCTGCTTCTGGACCGTATCCGCGCTGATACCGACGCGCTGGGCTCCGACCGCCTCGAACTCTGCCTTCAGATCGCGGAAGTGACAGCTCTCCTTTGTGCAGCCGTAGGTCATGGCCGCCGGGTAGAAGAACAGGACCACGGGACCGTTCTTCAGGAGATCGCTGAGACGCCGAGGCGTCCCGGTCTCGTCGGGAAGCTCGAAGTCAGGAACGACGTCACCCTTGTCCATGGCGCCAGCATAGGAGGGACGGCGCCGTACAGAAGACCCGGCGCCACAGAGAGGGTCTGTGCTGCGCTCGGCGCTCCCGTAGCTGCCGCCGCCAGGTTTCCATCGTTGCTACGTTGACCTTCGTGACGACCCAGGAACCATCGACCCCATCCTCACCATCGACCATCCCGAACATGGCGTGGGGCGATGGGCTGGCGACCGTGTCCGCCGGCGACGACGTGCTCGATACGTGGTATCCGACCCCTGCTCTGGGGGAGCCGAGCAGTGATGCCACGTCCGCCCGGTTTGTGGACGCGGAGTATCGTGACGAGGTCCGCGATGTCCGTATCGAGGTGGTACGGCGAGTCATCGACCTGGACGCAGAGCCCGCCGATGTCCCCGACGCGTACCTACGCCTGCACCTCCTCTCGCATCGTCTGGCCAAGCCGCACACCGTCAACCTCACCGGCATCTTCGGCATCCTCCCCACGGTGGCCTGGACCAGTCTCGGGCCGTGCAGCACCGATGAGCTCACCGCCGTTCGTTTGCGACTGCGGGCTGGACGATCCGAGCTCCAGGTGACCAGCGTGGACAAGTTCCCCCGGATGACCGACTATGTGGTTCCCACCGGAGTGCGTATCGCCGATGCCGACCGAGTCCGTCTCGGCGCTTACCTTTCACCTGGAACGACTGTGATGCACGAAGGGTTCGTCAACTTCAATGCAGGAACGCTCGGGACCTCCATGGTCGAGGGTCGCATCAGCGCCGGCGTCGTGGTCGGCGATGGTTCGGACATCGGGGGAGGGGCGTCCATCATGGGCACGCTGTCAGGCGGTGGGACCGAGGTCATCAGCGTGGGTAGCGGATGCCTCCTAGGTGCCAACGCCGGCATCGGGATCTCGCTTGGCGACGGCTGTGTCGTAGAAGCAGGTTGCTATGTGACTGCCGGGACGAAGGTGACTCTCCCGGATGCCACAGCGGTGAAGGCTGCGCAGCTCTCGGGGGCATCGGGGCTCCTCTACCGGCGTAACAGCCAGTCGGGTGCAATCGAGGTTATTGAACGGTCGGGATCCTGGGGCAGTCTGAACGACGTGCTGCACAGCAATAACTGACAGCAGGCACGAACTGACAGCGGAGTCGGTTGTTCAACGGAAGAGCAGTTCGTCGGAACTGCTTATGTGATCTCGTTCACAACGTTGGTTCATCGATTTGTTGCAAATTCGCCCTGGATTCCCGGCATCACTGGTTTTACAGTGGAAGAAGAGAAGTAAGAAAAGGAGAAGAGAAGTTTAGAAAATCGGATGGGGGGCGGACGGCGCCGATGCCGTGATTTGGGGCTTGGTGCTGACGATCAAAGGGGTGACCATGTCATCAGAATCACCAATGTCACAAGGCATCGAAGTGAAGGAGGGCCCAGTTCCCGTTGAGACGGTTGTCCACCGGACCGCCGACCCAGCGCCGTTGGGTCTCGCTGCGTTCGCAATGACCACCTTCGCGTTGAGCGTGGGTAATGCGAACATCTGGGGTCCAGGGGCGGACGCCGCCTTGGCTCTTGCGCTGGTGTACGGCGGAGGGGTGCAGCTACTGGCAGGTATGTGGGAGTTCACCCGAAAGAACACCTTCGGGGCGCTGGCGTTCTCCTCGTTCGGCGCCTTCTGGATCTCGTTCTATGTGTTCGACAAGTTTGTCGCCGGCGGGATCGGCAGTGCGGCAGAGGTGTCGGTGGCGTCGGGCGTGTTCCTCCTCGGGTGGACCATCTTCACGGCTTACATGACCGTTGCCTCGCTTCGGGTGAGCCTGGCCGTCGTGGCTGTGTTCGTCCTGTTGACCGTTACCTTCGTCCTGTTGACCATCGGTAACTTCCAGGACCAGGCGAACCTCATCAAGGCTGGTGGATGGGTCGGGATCGCCACGGCAGCTGCTGCCTGGTACGCCTCGTTTGCCGGTGTGGTGAACGAGACGTTCAAGAAGGCCGTCATCCCCACTCTGCCCCTGTCTCCTCATTGATGGGAACTATTGATGGGAACTGGTGCCGAGATGGAGATGGAGCGACACGGCGTGACAGCACCGGGCGACGGGGGTAGGACATAGGGAACGCGACGTCAGCGGTCAGCAATCGGGAGGAATAGTCATGAGTGACTCCGGGCATGATGGGGGACAGGAGGGCGGCCTGTCGGCACTGCTCCACGAGGGTCGGCAGTTCCCTCCACCCCCCGAGTTCGTCGATCAGGCCAACGTCGGACCTGAGGTCTATGCAGAGGCTGATGCCGACCCCGTGGCATGGTGGGCAGCGCAGGCCGCGTTGCTCGACTGGGCAGAACCGTGGACCGACGTCCTGGAGTGGAAGGCCCCCTTCGCCAAGTGGTTCGTGGGCGGGAAGCTGAACGCCTCTGTCAACTGTGTCGACCGTCACGTGGCCGCTGGTCTCGGGGACAGGGTCGCATTTCACTGGGTAGGTGAGCCCGAGGGCGATACCCGGACCATCCGGTACGCGGATCTGCAGGACATGGTGTGCCGGGCGGCCAACGCGCTCACCGAGTTGGGTGTTCACGCCGGGGACCGGGTCTGCATCTATATGCCGATGATCCCGGAGGCGGCGGTGGCCATGCTGGCCTGCGCCCGCCTTGGCGCTCCCCACATGGTCACCTTCGGCGGCTTCTCCGCCGAGGCGTTGGCCAATCGGATCCTTGACGGCGATGCCCGTGTGGTCATCACTGCCGATGGTGGTTACCGGAGAGGTACCAAGGCGGCCTTGAAGCCCAACGTGGACGAGGCGCTGAAGCAGTGTCCGGACGTGCATACGGTGCTGGTCGTCCGTCGGACCGAGCAGGACGTCGAGTGGAACGAGAGCCGAGACCACTGGTGGCACGACGTCGTCGACCGTCAGTCGTCCGAACACGAGGCGGAAGCGTTCGACGCCGAGCAGCCGCTCTACATCATGTACACCAGCGGAACGACTGCGAAGCCGAAGGGCATCTTCCACACCACGGGTGGGTACCTGACCCATGTCTCCACCACCCATCGGCTGATCTTCGACGTGAAGCCGGACAAGGACGTGTTCTGGACTGCAGCCGACATCGGCTGGGTAACCGGTCACAGTTACATCGTCTATGGCCCGCTGGCCAACGCGGTTACCTCGGTCATGTACGAGGGGACCCCCGACGCCGGAGGTCGGGACCGCTGGTGGAAGATCGTCGAGGAGTACAAGGTCAACATCCTCTACACCGCTCCGACCACCATCCGGACGTTCATGAAGTGGGGCGAAGAGTTCCCTGCCGCCCACGACCTCTCGAGCTTGCGGCTGCTCGGCTCGGTGGGTGAACCCATCAACCCAGAAGCATGGATGTGGTACCGGAAGAACATCGGTGGTGACCGGTGCCCGATCGTCGACACGTGGTGGCAGACCGAGACCGGTGGCATCATGATCACCCCACTACCCGGGATCACCACCACGAAGCCCGGGGCGGCGATGCGCCCGTTCCCGGGAGTCAGCGCCGACATCGTCGACGACCTGGGCAACTCGGTCGGGAACGACGCCGGCGGGTACTTGGTCCTCGACCGGCCGTGGCCTGGCATGCTCCGCGGGATCTGGGGTGACCCGAAGCGGTACGAGGAGACGTACTGGTCCCGGTATCCCGGCCGGTACTTCGCCGGTGACGGGGCCAAGAGAGACGAGGACGGCGACCTATGGCTGCTGGGTCGAGTCGACGACGTGATGAACATCTCCGGACACCGCATCTCGACCACCGAGGTGGAGCATGCCCTGGTTGGCTTCCCCCGTGTGGCCGAGGCGGCGGTGGTCGGCGCCAGCGACGAGACGACCGGTCAGGCCATCGTGGCGTTCGTCACCGTCAAGGGCGAGGTGTCCGACGAGGAGAACGAGGGCGGCGCATTGGTGGACGAGCTACGCAACCACGTGGCCAAGGTCATCGGTCCCATCGCCAAGCCGCGCCAGATCATCCTGACGCCCGATCTGCCCAAGACCCGGAGCGGGAAGATCATGCGCCGGCTCCTGAAGGACGTTGCCGAGCATCGTGAGCTGGGCGACGTGACCACGCTCCTCGACCCGACCGTTGTAAACCTCATCGACCAGCAGATGCAGGCAGGAGGGGGCGAGGCGGACTGACTGCTGCCGCCGCCGCCGCCGCCGGCTTCAGGCTTCAGGGCTTCGGCGGCGCGCTCCAGCTGTCCAGTGCCTCACGGTTGGCCGCACTTCCCAGTAGTCGGCTGAACGCTTCGTCCTCGCTGGACCGTGCTCGGCGCACGGCGTCGGCGTGTGGCGCGCGCATGAGCCGCTTGATCTCCTGGACGGCGTCCGGCGGGTAGCCGGCTACATGTGTGGCCAACTGCATCGTCTCGTCGACAACCGTTCCAGAGGAGCAGACTCGGAGAGCGATACCGATATCGACTGCCTCCTGGGCCGTGACCCACTCCGAGCACAAGAGCACCCGGGCTGCCTGCTGCCATCCCATACGGGAAGGGAAGAGGTAGCTGCTCCCCGCCTCCGGAGGCACGCCGAGCTCGGCGAAGGGAACGCGCAGCCGCGCCTCCTCGTCGATCAGGACGATGTCGCAGTGCGGAAGCATGGTGAATCCGAGGCCGATGCCCACCCCGTTGACGGCGGCGAACAAGGGCTTCGGGCAGCTCTGCAAACTGTCGAGCAGGGCCGGAAAACCGCCGGTCGCCCCTTCGGGTGCACTCCCGGCTGCGATGGCAGCCATCTCCCGAAGGTCCTGGCCGGCGCTGAACGCCGAGCCCCGGCCGGTCAGGACGACCGCCCGGACTAACTCTTCCTCTCCTGCCGATGTCACGGCGTCGGCGACGCCGCGATACATGGCCACGTTGAACGCGTTGCGAACATCCGGACGATCGAAAGTGATGAGCCGGACCCCGTCGAGGTCTCGTATGTCGATCATCGCACTCCTGCCTTCTCCGTCTCCGTTCTCGCTGGCTGCTGCCGGCTCGATGCTCACACCTCCGACGCCGGGGCAACCGATAGGTCGGTCCGCCGAGCCGTGGCGAACTCGCCTTCGGCTTCTGCTGTGATCTCGCCTCGCTGGATCAGATGGCCCTTGGACACCACCCGCCTGTCTGTGCGGTGATCGATCCATCCTTCGAAGCTGGACTCCTCGTCGATCAGCGTGGGGCGCCGGTAGCGGACGGAGAGACGGATGGTGGGTCCGGCCGCGTTCTCCAACTGGTTGGCTGCCGTGAGGACGATGTCGAACGCACCGGCGATGACCGCTCCGTGCACCCAGCCGGGACCACCTTCGTACGCCTTGGTGAACCTGGCGGAACCGTAGGCTTTGGACGACCCCGACTCCGCCCTGATCGTGAGCGGTAGGGCCAGTGGGTTGTAACGACCCATCATCACGTCGTAGGGCATCGAGTCGCGCATGGCGCTGGCCAGGTTCGTACTATCGATCTCTGGACCTATGACGAACCGCGGGTAGGCCTCTTGCGGCACGTGAGCAGCCAGGCGATCGCCGATCGTACGGAGGTCGGCGGCGGCCACCTCGGCCTCGCCGTGTGGCAGATCGCAGGTCACCGTCAACTCGATGAGCCGCCGCACCTCGTTCGTGAGGGCGCTCATCCCGTCCTCACGGCCGGAGATCGCTGGATGGGGACTGGGAGGACTGGTGGGTGTCATGGGGGGCATCGTAGAGCACTAGGTTCAGAGGACCATCTCGAAGGGAGCAGCGGATGACAGACAGGGTTCGGCTCACGATCGACGGCCCCATCGCCGTGATTACCAACGACAACCAGGCCAAGCGCAACGCCTTCGACGACGAGATGGACGTACGGTTGTTCGAGATCCTCGGTGAGCTCCGGGAGCGTCCCGATGTACGTGCGGTGATCTGGCGGGGGGAAGGCGAGATCTGGTCGTCCGGTCGGGACACGTCGGTGATCGGGACCAATGCCACCGAGTTGAGCCACTTCGAGCTGATGACCCGAGGTCATCGGGGCATCTTGCAGCTCTTCGAGCTCGACGTTCCCATCATCGTCGCCTTCAAGGGGTGGGCGATCGGGGGCTCCTTTCAACGAGGGCTGCTCTGCGACATCCGGATCGCTGCCGAGGGCACCCGGTTCATGCTGCCGGAAGTGGCCTACGGGGTGATCCCCGATACCGGTGGCGTGGGCCGGCTGTTCCAGATGTGCGGCCACGGCGTCGTCAGCGACATGGTGCTCACCGGTCGATCGCTCGATGTCGACGAAGCACTGTCCTACGGCATCGTGTCCCGGGTGGTGAAGCCCGAGGAGCTCGATGAGACTGCGTGGGAGATGGCGACCAAGATCGCTTCGGCACCAGCGGTGACCGTGAAGATGGCTCGGCGGGTCATCCGACATCTCTCCGAGCACGACGTACGAACCTCGATGGCCGACGAGCTGGTGTTCCAGACGTTCGTCAACAAGTCGTCGGACTTCGCCGAGTTCAAGGCGGCACGGGCCGAGGAACGGGAACCGCGTTACACGGGAAGCTGACGGAGCCGATCACCCAGCGGCCGGACTACCCGACCACCGGGTGACCCAGCGGCAGCTGTCACCTGCTCAAGGGCGTCCCGGAAGAGCCCGGTTGGCAGCGCTGACAACCGCGCCGAGTGAGGCATCGAGGATGCTCGAGTCCATCCCCACCCCCCACCACGTGTCGCCTTCCGGCCCTTCCGCCTCGACGTAGGCCACTGCCGACGCCCCGCTGCCGGCGGTGAGTGCGTGCTCGCTGTAGTCCTTCACTTCGAACTCGACACCCAGATCGGCACGGAGCGCGGCCACCAGCGCATCGATGGGCCCGTTGCCCTCTCCGGTCACCGTCCGATGTTGACCGTCGACCAAGAGCTGAGCGATCACCGTGGTCCGCTTCCCTCCGGTGGTGACCTCGCTGCCGACCAAGCGGATCCCGGCATCTTCCGGGAAGATAGGTCCGTGAGAACACGTCCCACATCTCGTCCGGACGGATCACCGTGCCGCTGGCTTCGGTCGCCACCTGGATCTCCTTCGAGAACTCCATCTGCAGTCGGCGGGGGAGGTCGAGGCCGTGCTCGGTGTCCATGATGTAGGCGACCCCACCCTTACCGGACTGGCTGTTGACCTGGATGATCGCTTCGTACGTCCGTCCGGTGTGCTTCGGGTCGATAGGAAGGTACGGCACCTCCCACCGCTCGTACTCCTCGCCGAGCGCGGTCATGCCCTTCTTGATGGCGTCCTGGTGCGACCCGGAGAACGCCGTGTAGACCAGGTCTCCCGCATACGGGTGACGGGGGTGGATCGGCATCCGGGTGGCGTACTCGGCCACCCGGCGGATCCGATCGATGTCGCTGAAGTCGAGGGCGGGGTCGATGCCCTGCGAGAACAGGTTCATGGCCAGAGTGACGACATCGACGTTGCCGGTCCGCTCGCCGTTGCCGAAGAGCGTCCCTTCCACCCGGTCGGCGCCGGCCAGCACGGCCAGCTCCGCTGCAGCCACGGCGGTGCCCCGGTCGTTGTGCGGGTGCAGGCTCAGGATGACGGCGTCACGGTTGGCAATGGTGCGACTGCACCACTCGATGACGTCTGCGTACACGTTGGGCCCGTACATCTCGACCGTGTTCGGCAGGTTGATGATGATCGGGCGGTCGGGCGTCGGCTCGATGACCTCCATGACTGCTTCGCAGATCTCGACCGCGAACTCGGGTTCGGTGCCGGTGAAGCTCTCCGGCGAGTACTCGTACCGGATGTCGGTGTTCGGAAGGGTGGACTCGAGCTTCTTGCACAGGCGGGCGGCGTTGACGGCGATGTCGATGATGCCCGCCTTGTCCAGACCGAAGACGACGCGGCGCTGCAGCTCCGAGGTCGAGTTGTAGAAGTGCACGATGGCCTGGCGAGCACCGATCAGGGATTGGAAGGTCCGCTCGATCAGCTCCTCGCGGCACTGCACCAGTACCTGGATGGTCACGTCGTCGGGGATCAGGTCCTCGTCGATGATCTGTCGCTGGAAGTCGTAGTCGGTCTGGGATGCCGACGGGAACCCGACCTCGATCTCCTTGAAGCCGACCTCGATCAAGGTCTCGAACAGTTTCAGCTTGCGCTCGGAGTCCATCGGGTCGATCAGCGCCTGGTTGCCGTCACGCAGGTCGACGCTGGCCCAGTGCGGTGCCCGGGTGAACTGCCGATCCGGCCAGGTCCGGTCGTGAAGCTGCAGCGGGAGGTAGGGCCGGTACATGCCGAAGGGCATCGGTGAGACGTCGCAGGGGAGGGCGAGACGAGCCGGCTCGACGCCGACACCGACGCCGGCTGGTGTCGCTGTTTCGTGCTCGTTGTTCCGGGGCTCGCTGCTCATCGCTCCTGCTCCCTTGTTCCTCGTTGTCCGTCTCTCGTCGTCCTGGTACCTGCAGCTGCACCATCCGTTCGCCCAACAAAAAACCCCCTGGCCTTATCGGCACAGGAGGTTGCGAGGCGAACGCGATGTGGCGTTTGCCGTCAGGTAAGGAGGAGGTCCGAGGTCGGTGTTCCGTACATAGTGAGTTCCATGGTGCCAGCCGCCGCCCTGATCGTCAAGACCCTGTACTTCGGTGCTCTGGTCTACCGGTGCTCCACATGGGTTCTACCGACGCCGAGAACGGTGAGGACTGCGGCTCCGGACAGCAGTGCGAAGGCAGCGGCTTCGATGACCAGTGAGGCTGTGGCGTAAGGCGCGCTCAGGCTGTCTCGGAACCCGAACAGGCCGACGTTGACAGAGAGCAAGAGCCCTCCGATGGTCCCGATGGCGAACAAGGCCCCGCCGGCCAGCACCAGGAAGCGCCTGATGATGGCGACCGCTATGGCGATGACGATGCCGGCGATGCCCTGGAGTAGGAAGAGCGGTCCGATCGTGGGGATCTGGTGGTAGCTCTGGGACCACAGGTGAAGGTGGATGATCGCCGACAGGATCAGGAGAATGGCCCCGAGCCAGGCCAGGACGTTGACCACCGGTCCCGGTGTGCCTACCAGGCCGGTCATTCGCTCTCGCAGACCGACACCACCTTCCTCCACGGCAGCGGTGGGACCAAGGGTGGAGTGGCGTGGGCTCATGCTTCTTTTACGGTGCGGCAGGGCCCTATGGATTGCCTCTGGGCGGATTACTCCCACAGCAGAGGGGGCTGCCCTTGGTAATTACTTTGATATAAGACTATTGTCCATCATATGAATAGGCCGATCGAGGCCCTGGCCGTTGCGGGCGTCGAGGCGCCTCTCCAGTACCCGACACATTCGGAGGAACCCCTCCGCCACCTGTCACGCCCGGAACTACCTCTTCACCGCCCGGTGCATCCGGTGCGGCTCATCACCGCGGCCAGCTTGTTCGACGGGCACGACGCCGCCATCAACGTCATGCGACGCTTGTTGCTGTCCCAAGGAGCGGAAGTGGTCCATCTCGGGCACAACCGCTCGGTCGACGAGATCGTCGACGCCGCCGTGGCTGAGGATGTGCAGGGGGTGGCGGTCAGCTCGTACCAAGGCGGCCACATGGAGTACTTCCGCTACCTGGTGGATCGGCTCCGTGCCGAGGGACGCTCCGATGTGAAGGTCTACGGCGGCGGTGGCGGCGTCATCGTGCCGGACGAGATCGAATCGCTCGAGTCCTACGGGGTGACCCGCATCTTCTCGCCTGCCGACGGCCAACGTCTCGGGCTCGAGCGGATGATCAACGTCTTGATCACCGAGTGCGACGTCGACCTCGGGGCGCACCGGCGCAACAAGGCCTTTGATGCGTTGGCGCTCGGTGGTCCCGGGGCGTTGGGCCGGGTGATCACCGCGCTGGAGACCAGCGCTATGGCTCCTGCCGTGCGCTCTGTCGTGCCCCCCTGGGAGCAGCAGTTGGTGCGTATGGCAGCCCAACGCCACGTCCCGGTGCTCGGCATCACTGGTACTGGGGGCTCGGGAAAGTCGTCTCTGACCGACGAGCTGATCCGTCGCTTCCGCCTCGATCAAGAGGACAGGCTGCGGATCGCCGTGCTGGCGGTGGACCCCACTCGTCGACGAGGTGGCGGGGCGCTCCTGGGCGATCGCATCCGCATGAACGCCATCGACACGCCGCAGGTGTTCTTCCGGTCGATGGCCACGCGGGGTTCCACCTCCGAGGTGCCGCACTCTCTGCCACTGGCCATCGTGGCATGCAAGGCAGCCGGCTACGACCTGGTGGTGGTGGAGACGCCCGGCATCGGACAGGGTGACGCCGCCATCGTGGACGTGGCCGACGTGACGCTCTACGTCATGACGCCGGAGTACGGAGCAGCGTCCCAGCTCGAGAAGATCGACATGCTCGACCTGGCCGACGTGGTGGCCGTCAACAAGTTCGACCGCCGAGGGGGAGGCGATGCCCTGCGTGCGGTGAGCCGGCAGTGGTCCAGGGAGCACAGTGGATCGAGGGAGCACAACGGAGCGACGTTGCCTCCGGTGTTCGGCACCATCGCTTCCCGGTTCAACGACGACGGAGTGACCGCTCTCTATCAGTCCGTCCGGGATCTGCTCGGTGAGGCCGGGTTGCCGGTAGCGTCCGGTGTCCTCCCTCCGGTTCGGATCATGTCGTCAACGGGCACCTCGATGGTGGTACCCCCGGCCCGCAGTCATTACCTGGCCGAGATCGCTGAGCTGGTGCGCGACTACCACGCCGACACCACTGCACAGGCGCTCGCCGCTCGTCGGGTCCAGGCGCTGGCTGAGGTCCGGACGATGGCACCCCAGCACGGCGTGGAGGCGGCCGCACTCGGCGACGCCGGGCTCGATGTCCTGGCGGCGAGCGTCGACGCCGCACTGGACCCCGGTACCCGACGCCTCTTGGCTGGGTGGCCTGAGGTGGTCGCGTCGTACACGGCCGACGTTCCGGTGACCATGGTGGGTCCTGCCGACCCGAGTAACTCTGCCGACCCGAGTAACTCTGCCGACCCGAGTAACTCTGCCGACTCGAGCAACTCTGCCGACCCGAGCAACCCCGACGAGCAGCGACCGACCTCGATCACCCCCCACATACCCCTGCCACAGACCTCACTGTCAGGGATCTTGGTACCCCGGGTGGCGGTTCCCCGGTTCACCGATGACGGAGAGCTAGTCCGGTGGCTCCGTTCCGAGAACCTGCCGGGGCGGTTCCCATTCACTGCGGGCGTGTTCCCCTTCAAACGACAGGACGAAGATCCGGCGCGCATGTTCGCCGGCGAGGGTGATCCGTTCCGCACCAACAGACGTTTTCACCTGTTGGCCGAGGGTCATCCGGCTACCCGCCTGTCGACTGCGTTCGACTCGGTGACCCTGTACGGGTTCGATCCGAGCGTGCGTCCCGACATCTACGGCAAGATCGGCACGTCAGGTGTCTCGGTAGCGACGCTCGACGATATGCGAGCACTCTTCGACGGGTTCGATCTGTGCGATCCGAGCACTTCGGTGTCGATGACCATCAACGGCCCGGCTCCCACTATCTTGGCCATGTTCTTCACGGTGGCGATCGAGCAACGGCTCGAGCGGTTCGAGGCGACCGAAGGTCGTCCGCCAGACGCGCACGAGGCCGAAGAGATCCGGGCGTGGGTCCTGGCCAACGTCCGAGGCACGGTGCAGGCCGACATCCTGAAGGAGGATCAAGGACAGAACACCTGCATCTTCTCCACCGAGTTCTCGCTCGCCGTCATGGCCGACATGCAAGAGTTCTTCATTGCCAACGCCGTCCGGAACTTCTACTCGGTCTCCATCTCCGGCTACCACATCGCCGAAGCTGGGGCCAACCCCATCACCCAGCTCGCCTTCACGTTGGCCAACGGGTTCACGTACGTCGAGGCGTACCTGGCCCGGGGCATGGCGGTCGACGACTTCGCCGCCAACTTCTCTTTCTTCTTCTCGAACGGCATGGACCCTGAGTACACAGTGATCGGTCGGGTGGCTCGCCGGATCTGGGCCATTGCCATGCGTGACCGGTACGGTGCGGCCGAGCGGTCCCAGAAGCTCAAGTACCACGTCCAGACGTCCGGCCGTTCGCTCCACGCTCAGGAGATGAGCTTCAACGACATCCGGACCACGCTGCAGGCACTCTGTGCCATCTACGACAATGCCAACAGCCTGCACACCAACGCCTACGACGAGGCGGTGACCACGCCGACCACCGAGTCGGTCCGGCGGGCGCAGGCCATCCAGCTGATCATCGCCCGGGAGTGGGGGGTGACCATGAACGAGAACCCGCTCCAGGGGAGCTTCGTTGTCGACGAGCTCACCGATCTGGTGGAGGCGGCAGTCCTGGCTGAGATGGAGCGGATCAGCGAGCGGGGAGGGGTGCTGGGCGCTATGGAGCTGGGCTACCAGCGGGGACGCATCCAGGACGACTCGATGCGCTACGAGCACCGTAAGCACGACGGCTCACTCCCGATCGTTGGTGTGAACACGTTCGTGGCGCCGGGCGAGGCGCCGGATCCGGGTCCCATGGAGCTGGCCCGGTCCACGCAGGAGGAGAAGCAGCGTCAGCTGGCCCGGCTGCAGGACTTCCACGACCGTCATGCGGCCGAGTGCCCGTCCGCTCTGGCCGCGCTGACGGGACGCCGCGCTCGAGTGGGAAGAACGTCTTTGACGAGCTGATGACGACCGTGCGCCACGCCTCGTTGGGTCAGATCACCGGTGCGCTGTTCGAAGTGGGAGGATCGTACCGGCGAAGCGTCTGATCTGTTCCTCTGGTCCATCTCTCCGCCCAGATCCCCTGGAGCCATCCCGTGCCCAACTCCAACCCACTTCCGTTCGACCCGATCGACGAGGCCCGTCGTCAGTGGGTGGTCCACGGGTGGACGTCGGCCGCACCGGGCATGGCTGCGGTGACCTCGATCATGCGAGCGCAGCAGATGATGATGGCCCGGGTGGACGAGGTGCTTCGCCCGCTGAACCTGACCTTTGCTCGGTACGAGCTCCTGATGCTGCTGCACTTCTCCCGCCAGGGCCGTATGCCCTTGAGCAAGATCGGTGCTCGTCTCCAGGTGCATCCGGCCAGCGTGACCAACGCTGTCGATCGTCTCGAGGCCCAAGGACTGCTGCGGCGGGTGCCACACGCCTCGGACCGCCGGACCACGCTGGCCGAGATCCTTCCGGACGGTCGAGCGGTGGCGCTCGAGGCCACCGACGAGCTCAACCGTTCCGTGTTCGAGGTGCCGGGACTGTCGTCAGAGGACGCCGCACGCTTGTTCACACTGGTGCGGACATTGCGATCCGGCGCCGGGGACTTCGTGGAGTAGGTCGCGAACGGACCAGGCCTACCAGCCTTTGAACACGGGCTCCCGTCGATCGATGAACGCCTGTACGCCCTCTTGTCCGTCGGTGGAGTGCATGTTGAGATCCTGGGCGATTGCCTCGTCGTCGAAGGAGCCGGTCCGGTCCGAATCAGCGGTGCGGTTCACCAGCCACTTCGTGAGAGCGACGGCGCGGGTCGGTGCTGCTGCCAGCCGAGCGGCGTACTCGCCGGCGGTGGCCATGAGGCGATCGGCAGGCACGACGTCGGAGACCAGGCCGAGCCGTTCCGCGTCAGCTGCCGAGAGACGCTCGCCCAACAGCAGTATGCGCTTCGCCTGCAGTGGACCGACCAACCTGGTGAGGAGGTACACGGTGCCGGCGTCGGGCACGATGCCTCGTTGCAGGAAGATCTGGACGAACTTGGCATCTTCCGAGGCGATGACCAGATCACACGCCAGTGCAAGAGCCACACCCAGTCCAGCGGCCGTCCCGTTGACTGCGGCGATCACCGGTTTCTCGCAGTCGAGGATGGCGGACGTCATGCGTTGAGCACCGCCCCGGATGCCGCGGGCGACATCGCCGATGATCCGGTCAGGAGCATCGGCAGGCCGGGCCGGGGCAGCGGAAGTCCGGAGATCGGCGCCGGCACAGAAGCTCCCCTCCGAACCGGTCAGCACGACGGCCCGGACGGCAGGGTCCCCCGAGAAGTCCTGGAGCATATCGATGAGCCGCCGCCGCTGGTCCTGCGTGAGGGCGTTCTTGACCTTGGGTCTGTTGAAGGTGATCCAAGCCACGCCGTCCGCGTTGTGGATCAGGAGATCGTCACTGGCTTCTGTTTCTGACATGCCGGTATGGATAGCACGAGCGGGTCCTCTGTGTTGCCACGCCTGGAACCGACGCCGTGATCTGGTCGCCGGCTCGAACCGACCGGCACCCGAAGATGCCGGTCGGTTCGGACGCCAGGTCTCTCAGAGCCCGCAGGCGTAGCGGGAGCTCCACGGCTGCCAGCCGTACTCGTTGTACAGCTCCAGGGCCAGCTGGTCCTGCGTGGCAGCGGAGGCCTGGTAGGGCCAGCCGCTGAAGCCGTAGGACTGCCAGGTCTCCTGAACGATTCCGTAGGCACCGGACGGCGCGTCGGGACTGTTGTACTCATCGCTCGACTCGTGCACTCGGATGCACTGCCAGTCGGAGGTGTTGGTGCTCGTTGCGTCCGTCACCGGTACTGGTGCGGGCGGCGGCGGAGCTGGTGCCGGAGCCGGAGCCGGTGTTGAAACCGATGCCGGAACAACGGAGACTGGCTTTGGCGTCGCCAGCGGCGACGACACGGATCCTGCCGGTGTCGACAAGTTGCCGGTCAGGGTGAACACCCCGAACGGTCCACTCAACGGAACCAGGTTGATGAGACGGGATCCGGCCGTCTGACCGGTTTGTGGCTGTGTGGTGCTCGGTGTCGATAAGGACACGGTATGGGTGACCGGAGCGACCTGCGCGGCGGCAGGAATCGCTTGGGCACCAGTGATGATGCTCGTGACAAGAACGACGGGCGTAGCCGTCGCGAGTGCAATGCGGGTCCGCATGGCACCTCCCTTCGTCAGGCGCGGGTGCGCCTTCCTCTGCTCGGTGTTGGCGGGCTCCGGCCATTGCATTCGCGCCCCGGACGGCGAGCGGGTAGGCATCGTTCGTCCTGGCTTTGCGCCATAGGGTGTGCGGCCGGTTGTGTGTGGCCCTCGAATCTACGTGTTGTCTGGGTCCTCTTCCTTGCTGGTCACCGGCACGCGCACTACTCCACCAAGGGATGATGGAGCGCAGACGCGCCGGATCAAGCAGATGAGCTCGATCTCTTCCGTTACCCTCCCGGCGGGCTGTCGCCCTCTGCTCCGGTTGGCGGCCCAGACGTTTCGATCCAGGCACTCGGAAATTTGCTTTCAGCAGTATACAAGGACCGAACACCAATTCGGTGACACCCGCTGAGCTGGTGTTTCGTGCTCCTCAGAGGTTCAGTGGCTAGTGAGCTTGAGTCAGGAAGCCCGGGACCCCTGTCCCCTGAACCTCTATCCCGGATGGAGCGGATTCCCAGATGGGACGGATTACCGGATGGAGCGGATTACCGGATGGGACGGACCGCCGGAACCAGGGGGGCGACGGTATGGTGCCGGACGCACCCCCGCCATACCCCGAGCCCGTAGGCGATGTCGTCCGCCAGTGATGCCACCGTCCACCGTGCCGGGTCGACGGCTGGTCGACGGCGGAACCAATCGTGAAGCACTGGGATTGCCAGCAGGCCCAGTGCCGACCACCGGTAGCGCTTACTGCCGAGGGCGACGAGCACCAGCGCAGGTCCGGCGATAACGGTCCCGGCGTGACCGACACCCACTGCCGTATTGGCAATGGCCTGTCCCGTCCAGCGCGCCAGCAACCTGTTCGGAATGCCGGTGCCTTGGCGGCCCAACGCCAGACCGGAGGCCGTCGCCACCGCTGCAGCGGGGATCGGACGGCGCGCCAGCAGCAGCGCCACGACCGCGGTGGGCCACGGACGGAGGACAACCGGAGCCAACCGTCCTCGGTGCTGCAGCGACAGGGGTGCGGCCGACGTGCCGTAGTGGTAGCGACGACGGAGCAACGCCCTCCAGCTCGTCGGCTCGACGTGATCGACCATGACCGATGGCACGTAACGGATGTGCCATCCGGCATCACCCAGACGCCACACCAGGTCGACGTCCTCACCGTACCGAAGCGACTGGTCGAAGTTCCGCAACGCTGATAGGGCCGAACGCCGGACCACCAGTGCTGCTGTGGGGACATAGGCCACCCGACGCCCCGGTCCCACCTCGCCCTCGTCACGGCCCAGATCGAGTGGCGACCTGGCGGCACTGTACGAACTGAGTACCGACGGTCGCCGGATGCTCGCCGGATGCCCGAGGGGGGTGACCCGCGGGGCCACGGCGCCCACTTGGGGATCGGCGAACAGACCCACGAGCCTGCCGAGCCAGCCCGGAGGCGGCAGGCAGTCGCTGTCGAGAAACGCCACCAGCTCGGTCTCCACTATGGCCAGCCCGTCGTTGCGAGCGGCAGCCGGTCCACCACAGCGATCCCGGACCACCAGGCGGGCTCCGTGCCGGTGGCAGACCTCGGCGACGCCGTCGGCATCTTGTGAGCCGTCGTCCACCACCACGACGGGGAGGGGCGTCCCGCCGGTGTCGAGCCCAGTAGTGCCCAGTCTGACGGCGCTGAGACAGCGATCGAGTGTGTCCGCACGGTCACGCACGGGAACCACCACGGTGACGTCGCCGACCACGGTGGTCGCCGGCGGTCGGGGGTGAGCCATCCCGGCATCGACCAGCCGACGACCGAGCCGTCGAGCAGCCACTGAGCCGGCCGTTCCGGCCAAGAGGTCGGCTAGAGCCGACCGCCCCGATCCGGTGAGCCGGAGCAGTCGCCCTGGGTACCCGCCGACCAAGGCGTTCCCATCGTCGATGCTCCGTACCGAGGGGTCCATGACCAGCCGGAAACCATGGGGGAGCGGCTGCACAGCGCCATCTTGCGCAGCGTCAGCGTTCACCGCGCTACCCGGGAAGCCCTGACCGGCTTCACCGTGCCAATGACGGAAGCCCTGACCGGCTTCACAGCGCCAAGCCACCGTCCACGGCCACGTCTGCACCGGTCATGCCGCTGCTCTCCGGGCTGGCCAGCCACGCCAGTGCGGCTGCCACCTCCTCGGGCGCCAGCAGCCGTTCCATCGGCTGCTGTGCCGCGAACACCTCGGACGATTCCAATCCGTAGAGACGTGTGCTCTCGTCGAGCATGGCGGTGGCGGTGGAGCCGGGGCTGACCGAGTTGGCGGTGATCCCGGTGCCCCGGAGGTCGGCAGCGAGTCCTCGGACCAGGCCGACCACACCGGCTTTGGCGGCGCAGTAGGCGGCGAGCATGGGAAGCCCCCGGGTTGCCGCAGCGGAGGCGACGGCGAGGAACCGACCATCCCGGGGGGCTGGTCGGCGCAGCAGGGCAGGGATGCCCACCCGGGCGGCGATGATCGGTCCGCCGAGATCGACATCGAGCACGGCATCGCGCTCAGCCTCCGGCATATCCCACAACGGGACGCCGCCGGCAACGACCCCGGCCACGGCGATGACGGCGTCGACACCACCGAACCGGCGCTCTGCCTGGTGGACCGCCTGCTCCATGACGTCGACGGTGGTGGCATCGCCGACGACGACGGTGACCTGGTCACCGGCCGCCTCGGCCACGGCATCGAGCTGGTCGACGGTTCCCATTGCGTACGCCAACCGGGGATCGTCCGATCCGCGATCGACCGCCACCACACTCCACCCGTCGGCTGCCAACCGGCGCACGGTGGCAGCGCCGATCCCACGGGCTGCTCCGGTGACGACGGCGACTCGGCTCACGGCTCGTCCTGTGCCCGAGGTGCGCCCAGTGCCCGAGATGCACCGTGTCGTGGTGCGTTGTCGTGCGTCGCTGCACCCGGTGCCGGCAGGACATGGATCCAACGGCTCACGGTTGCCTCCAGATCCTGGATGGCTGCGGTGATCAGGCGTCGCCCCTCGTCGACTGATGCGCCGGTGGGATCACCGAGCACGCCGTTCTCGCTGACAGCGCGGACCCCCTCTGCCCGCAGGGTTGGGAGAAGCTCGGTGATCGGCGCTGTGTTCCCAACTTCGGCGCGGTAGGCCATCACTCGTTTCGGCGCCAGCGCCATCATGAGCGACGTCTCCACCCGCCCGGCATGTCCGTCACCGCTCCACCGTGGTGCCCACGCCCGTACGTCCCGACCTTCGGATCGAAGCCGTTGCACCGCCCGGTTCACCGCCTCGGCGTTCCCGCCGTGGGTGGAGATCAACAGCATCCGCCCGTAGGTGTCGGTTCCCGAACGTCCCAGCTCCACCAGAAGCAGCTCCACCGCTTCCTGCCCGATCGACACCGTGCCCGGGAAGTCGGCGTGCTCGCCGCTCGATCCGTAGGACAGCGCCGGGGCGACCACCACGTCAGACCGCCGGCGTGCCAATCCTTCGGCGATGGCCTCGGCGATATCCGTATCGGTGGTCAACGGAAGATGAGGACCGTGCTGCTCGGTGGAGCCCACCGGGACGACGAGCACTCCGGTACCGACATCGGGCCAGGGAAGGTCACGGAGACAGCGAGGGTTCATGGCGCCACCTGGCCACTGTCTACCCGCCCACTGTCCACCTCGCCACTGCCGTCATCCGGCTTGGGGTTGGCTCCGGGCTCGGCGAGGTAGCCGTTACGTTCCAAGAACGCCAGTAGGGCGTCGGCCGCCTCGCCGGCGCTGACCGGCCCGATGATGGTGGGGGGGTCATGAGCGACCAGGGCGCCGGTGAGGGCGAGCAGCCGTTGGCGCGGCTCGCTCCCCTCGGGGGGAGGGAGCACCCGGGTTCGTGGCCGGTACGGGGTGGCATGTCCGGACACGACCGTTGCGGCACGGCTCACAGCACCGTCGTTCTCGGAAACAGCGGCACGCCCAGCCGCCACAGGAACAGCCGCCACAGGAACAGCCGCCACAGGAACAGCCGCCACAGGAACAGTCGCACGCCTCGCAGCGATGCTCGCCGGGAGCGATGTCCGGCGCAGCCTGACCCCCGCTCCCTCCACCGAGCACACTGCCGGTCGGGGCACTCGAAGACGCTCGCGCCGGCCACCGTCGAGCCGGCGTTCGGCGAGCAACGCACCGTCCACCGGCTCCAAGCTGACCAAGCCGAGAGCCTGGGCGGCGCCGAGCTCGTGGGCGAGCTGAGCCGGGAACGCGCCCGTACCCCGGTCGGTGGACCGGTCTCCGCACACCACCACCGCCGGTACGACGCCGGTACGTGCCCGGTCGGTGCACACCGCGGTAGCGACGGCCCGGGCCAACGACCGTTCGTCATCGGCGAGGTCGTCCAGGTAGGTCTGCGACGAGCTCAGACCCGACTCGTTGCTGCCGGCAGGACCACTGTCGACCGGCGGCCACGGGATACGCAGGACGTCGGCACCCAGCGCCAGCATCTCCCGCAGCATGTCCTCGACGCTATCCGGTCCGGCGGTGACCACCAACACACGGCCGGACCATGCTTCGGCGATCCGGAGAGCGTGCTCCACGGCGGCGGTGTCGGCAGCAGAGAGCCCGATGTCATGGACGTCGCGGCTTACGTGCCCAGTCAGCGGGTCGATATCGGGATGGAGGTCGGTGTAGCGCACACAAGCAACCACGAGAGGTGAGGACGTGTCCGCTGTTGAAGACCGGCCCGCTGCAGTTGTACGAGAAGAAGCTGTACCAGAGGAGCCGACTTCAGTCGGAGCAGAGTCACCCATCCCGCTCACCCATGCCGGAAGACGACGCCGTGGCCGCCGTCAGGGTAGGTCCAGGTGATGGCCCCGTCGCTGTTGCACACCATGTAACAGGTCCCGCACTCGAAGCACTCCTCGTAGTTGAAGAGGATGCCGCCGTCGGCAGTTGGGGCGAACAGGTTGGCGGGGCACGCTGTCACGCACTCTTTGGTCGTGCACGACCGGCAGATGTCCGAGTCGACGGCGATGTGGGCTCGTGCACCGACCCGGAAATCGACCGTGGCCATGCGCTCCTCGAACGAGATCCCTTGGTAGCGGAGCTCGAGCCGGGGGGCGTGGACGGCGCCGTGCTCAGGTCGTGACGAGGGAACGGGGCCGTGGGCCGAGCTGCTGCCCGGCGAGTCGGCGGGGACAGAGTCAGGGGATGGTGTGCTCAACCGAAGATCCTCGCTGCTCTGAGCGTGTCCGCCGCCAGCTGGCGGAGCTTCACGCCGTGGCGCGCCGCCGTCTGCCTGGCCACCCGAAGCCCTCCTGGTTTCGGCACGGGGTTGGTCACGGTGAACATGCTCTCCACCAGGTCGCAGACCAGCCCGGGATAGCGCTGCTGCACCCGGTCCGAGAGCACGAGGGCTGGTGCTCGACGGAACCGCTTGTGGTCGGCGAGGACGAACTGCTGCTCGAGGTCGGCGCGGTAGGAGGCCAGCCCCGCCTTCGGACACGTCGCCGGCGGCGATGGCCCGATCGGCGGCCCGGCCGGCGGCGTACCCGGACCCGATGGCGAAGTTGACTCCCTCGAGCCACAGGCCCGCAGCGAGCGTCATCGCCGCTGCGTCGCCGGCGATCAGCATCCCGTCCATCGCCAGTGGGGGCATGGTGTCGTACCCGCCCTCGGGGATCAGGTGGGCGCTGTACTCCTTGACCGTGGCACCACGCAGGTACGGGGCGACGGACGGATGCGTCTTTCAGCTCGGTGATGATCTCCTCGGGTCGCACGCCGGACCGGGCCAGGTGGGGCAGCGAGAGGACCACGCCGACCGCCACCGATTCGGCGTTGGTATAGAGGAATCCCCCACCGGGAATGCCCCGGGTGCATCCGAGCATCTCGATGTCCACGCCCTCGTGGGCGTGCACCCCGAAGCGCTCGTTGATGACCTCGTGGGGAGGGCGAGTACCTCCTTGACGCCGAGCGTGTGGTGCTCCGCTTCGGCCTGGGGCAGCAGTCCTGCCTCTTTGGCCAGGAACGAGTTGACGCCGTCACAGGCGATGACCAACTTCGCCGGCAGATCGCCGTCCGGGTGGTCGGTCCGCACGCCCACGACCGCACCGGCCCGGTCTCTGAGCAGCCCGGTGGCAACGGTCGAGGTGAGCAGTTGGGCTCCGGCATCGACGGCCTTGGCTGCCAGCCAGCTGTCGAAGTCGGCCCGGTAGGTGGTCATCCCGTTGTAGGGAACCTCGCCCCACGCTTCCGATCGGTAGTCGATGGAGAGCGACTGGCGACCGGTCATCACCATGGTGGATCGACGGACGACCCACCGCTCCACTGGGACCTCGTTCCACCATCCCGGGACGATGTCGTCGAGGACACGCCCGTAGACGACACCGCCGTAGACGTTCTTCGAGCCAGGGTACGGCCCACGCTCGAGCAGGACCGTCGTACGTCCGGCTCGAGCCAGGGCCAGCGCTGCCGCCGATCCGGCCGGTCCAGCGCCAACCACGACCACGTCGACAGGTGGAGCCTCAGGCATGGGATCTCTCCTCTTGAACCGGGATGTCGAAACGACGGGCCAGCTCCGCCAACAGCCCGGCAGCGTCGGTCACCAGCCCTAAGTCGGCCATGGCGGTCATCGGGCACGAGGGGTCGGTGTTCACGCTGACGATGTGGCGAGGGTTGCCGACGCCCCCGACGTGTTGGGACGCACCCGAGATCCCCAACGCCACGTAGAGCTCGGGATCGATGGTGACGCCGGTGGTGCCGATCTGGCGTTCGTACCCGGTCCACCCGGCGTCAGTGGCCACTCGGGTGGCACCGGCGGACGCACGCAGCGCAGTAGCGACGGCGCCCAGGAGGGTGAAGACGGCGCGTCCACCGGTATCGCCGGCATCTCGGTGGACGAGACCGGCGCCACCGCTGATCACCCGTGTGGCGTCGGCCAGGTCCATGGTGGCCGGGTCCGGCTCGAGCACCTCGAGCACCTCGGGGTCGGGGACGACGACGGCCTGGCCGTCGCCGGCCAGCTCTACCGGACGCATCGGTTGGCGGTGTTCCACCGGCGTGACGGTTCGGACCCCGGGGATCATGGTGGCGACGGCCGGGCCGTCGACGGTCACCGGGACGAGGACGCGGTCGTCGAGCCGGGAGAGCTGCGCTGTGCAGCCGGCACGACCGTTGTCTCGGACGGTCAGCTCCACCATGACGGCACCGGCCAGCAACGGCCGGTCGAGCACCGCTGCCAGACGGGGGGCCAGGTCGCGGCCGTCCGGCGATGCCGGCAGCACCAGCAGGGGGACGTCAGCGACCATCGGCGCCAGGGCGTGTGCCAGCGAGCCGGCTCGGAGCCCCGGTCCTGTGTCGCACCACCACGCTTGCTCGGCGGTGGTGAGTGAGTCGGCTGCGGCTTGTGCACCGGAGCCCGACCACCAGCACCGAGCCGCCTGCTTCCGCCGCCGCCCCATCGGCGCCGAGAGGCAGTTGGCCCGACCGGGCCACCACGATGGCCAGGGGGCGTTCGGTGGGGAAGAGGTCCGTTGCAGCAGAGCTCGAGCTCATAGGGATACCGCCACCCGATGTCCTTCGATGACGGCGGCGTGGGCTCGACGAGGAGCCAAGCAGTCGCCGACACGGTGTACAGGGAAGTCGGACCCTCGCAGCTGGAGCCACAGCGTGTTCTCGACCTGCTGGTGGACGGCGCAGACCACCCAGTCGCACCGGCGTTGCTCATCGCGTCCGGTGGGATGGTGCTGCAGGGTGAGGACCACCCCACCATCTCTATCAGCGTCGTCGGCGACAGCCATGGGGACCAGATCGGTGCTCTGGCGAACTCCCTTGGCGTGTGCTTTCACGTTCCACGTCTCCATGTCGAGGGTGATGCCCAGATCTTGGCCCACCACCATGCCGTTGGTCACCACCTCGACCCGGCATCCCCGGTCGGCCAAGAGCTCCGCCGTGGCCGTCGCCTGGTGGAACCCGAGCTCGTCGACGAGCACGACATCCCCGGACGGTGCCACCCTTCCTTCCAACACGTCTCGAACATCGACCACCCGGGGATGCCTCCCGGGCTCACCATCTCCGCCGGTTCCCGCCGCCCACCAGGGCGTCGACGGACGCGCTCCGGTGGCCAGCACCACGGCGTCTGGGCGAGCGTCCCGGAGAAAGGCGGCATCCGCCTCGCACCCGGTTCTGATGTCGATATCGAGGCGCTGGGCGTGGGCGATCAGGTTGCGCACGATGTCGAGGAACTCGGCTCGGCTGGGGACGCCGGCGGCAACGACCACCTGTCCGCCGAGTCGCTCGCTCCGCTCCACCAGGGTGACCCGGTGCCCCCGTTCGGCTGCTGTCACCGCCGCCTGGAGTCCACCGGGTCCGCCGCCGACGACCAAGACGCTCAAGCGCCGGCCGGAGTGGCGCCGGAGGGGAACCGGGACGGCCTCCCGCCCGGTGCGCGGGTTCTCGATGCACCCCAGCCAACGGTTCAGTCCCATCCGCCCGACGCACTCCTGGTTGCACGACAGGCAGCTCCGGATCTCGGTGGCGTGTCCGGACCGGGCCTTGGCGGCGAAGTCGGCGTCGGCGATCTGGCCGCGGACCACGCCGACCAGGTCGCACTGGCCGGCCTCGATGGCTCGGTCTGCTTGGAGGGGGTCCTTGAAGCGGCCTACGCCGATGACGGGGATGTGCACGGCATCGCGGATGGCACTGGGGATGAACATGGCGTAGCCGGGAGGGATCTGCATGCTCGCCTCGATCATGTACAGCGTCGCCGTGGCCACTCCGATCGACGTGTTGATGTAGTCGATCTTTGCTCTTGGCCCGTCTGGGGCCCCAACCCCGGACTCCTCCGCACAGCGGGATCCCGTCCCCGCGGCGGCCGTGGCTCCCCCGTCCCTGACGCCGCTCCCGTCCCGACGCCGCCCCGCCCTGACCCGCTCCCGCCCCCGTCGACCCCTCCACCGTCGAGCATCCGAGCCACCGCCACCGCATCGTCGATAGTGGTGCCGTCCTCGATCAGCTCGTCACCACAGAGACGCACCCCCAGGACCCGGTCCGGTCCGATCGCCGCTCTGACCGCGTCGACGATCTCGAACAACAGCCTGGCCCTGTTGGCCAGTGAGCCGCCGTACTGGTCACGCCGGTGGTTGGTCGCCAACGACAAGAAGCCCCGGACGATGGACGAGTGCGAACACTGCAGCTCTACCCCGTCGAACCCGCCGGCGATACAGTGCTCCGCCACTGCCGCGTAGCCCGCCACGATCTCCCGTATCTCGTGCTCCTCCACCGCCTTGGGTACTTCCCGGAAGAGAGGGTCGGGGACCGGGCTGGGAGCCCACACCGGCAGCCGGGAGTACATGCTCGACGCCTGTCCACCGTTGTGGTTGATCTGGGCCAGGATCGGCACGTCGTAAGCGTGGACGGCGTCGGTGATGCGCCGGTAGCCGGGGATGACAGCCGGGTTGAAACCGTGGATCAGCTTCTCGTACGGCCAGTCGGTGGGGTGGGTGGAGTGCTCCTCGGTGATGATCAGCCCGGCCCCGCCGGCTGCTCGTGCCGCGTAGTAGGCGGCGTGCTGCTCGGTGGGCATCCCATCGGCGGCGTAGTTGGTCAGGTGAGCCGAGAAGACGATCCGGTTGCTCACGGTCAGAGGACCGATCTGCAACGGGTTGAACAGGTACCGGTAGTGACCCGCGCTGCTCACGAGAGTCTCGGCAGACAGATCGTTGAGAACCCCAACGAAGAGAGAAGGAAACCGGTTCCTGTGTACACGGTATCAGGTCGGTCCCAGGCTCAGCGGGCAGTGGCGCCGGCGTCGACGGTCATGGTCAGCCCGGTGACGTACTTCGCCTCGTCCGAAGCGAGGAAGACGACGGTGTTGGAGATGTCCCCCGGCTCGACGCTCTCCACGGGCAGCGAGTTCATCAGGATGGGGCCGAGATCGGGGTGCTCCTCGATGAGAGAGCTCATGGCATGCAAGCCCTCGAGCAAGGGGGTCTGCACCCCGGTGGGGTGGATGGTGTTGACCCGAACGCTGTGCTCGGCCAGCTCATTGGCCAGCACGCGCATGATGCCGACGACGCCGTGCTTCGCTGCTGCATAGGGAGCCAGGAACGGCTGGCCCTTCAAGCCGGCGGTGGAGCTGATCAGGATGAGGGCACCGCCTCCTGCCGCCACCACGTGGGGTGCCGTCACGGCACACGTGTTCCACACCCCGGTGAGGTTGATGTCGATGGTCTCCTGCCAGACCTGTGGGGTGACCTGGTCCCACGGCTGGAGGGTGCAGATGCCGGCGTTGGCGACCACGATGTCGATGGCGCCCAACGCCGACGCGCCCTCGTTCGCAGCGGCGCGCAGCGCGTCCAGGTCCCGCACATCGGCCGTTGCGGTCACCACCTGCCGGCCCGCTGCCTCCACGTGCTTGGCCGTCTCCTGGCCAGATCGGCGTTCGTGGCCATCGGGTAGATGGCCGAGGCCACGTCGTCGCAGATATCCACGGCGATGATGTCGGCGCCTTCCTCGGCCAGCCGGATGGCGTGGCTGCGCCCCTGGCCCCGGGCAGCGCCGGTGATGAACGCCACCTTTCCCTCGACCCGTCCCATGTGCTCGTCCCTTCGTTCGGTCCTGTCGGTCCTGCCGACCCTGTCCTGCGTCCCGGTTGGTCCTCTGGTCTTCTCGATCCTGTCCTGCGTCCCGGTTGGTCCTCTGGTCTTCTCGACCCTGTCCTGCGTCCCTACTGTTCCTCTGGTCCAGTTGTACTTCCGTAGCCGCCCGCTCAGCTCGTCCTCACGTCCTGGAGCTCCCGTCGCCCGGCCTGTCCACTACCGACCTCGAGTGCTCGTCGCCTACCCTCCAGGATGGCCTCGAGCACGGTGCGGGGTGCGACGCAGTCCCCGGCCCGCGGTGTGCCGGGACGGGCCAGGTAGAGCGACTCGTCGGGCACCCGGTGGCTGCAGTCGACCAGCACGGCACAGGTGATGGTGCGCTGCTCGCCGGTCCAGACGTCCTCGAGGACGGCGTGCCCATCGGTGACATGGCGGAACCGCGCTCGCAGCTCTCGCCGTACGCCGGCTCGGGCCAAGCGGGTGTTGGCGTCGGCCAGGTCGCCGCTCAGCGACAACAAGGTGCCTGCGATCTGGTCCGGTGTGACCAACGCCACGTCCCGACCACCTGCTGCCAGCCACTCGGCGGCGCCGATGCCCACCGGACCTCCCACTGGGTCGTGGACCACGATGTCGCCAGGCGGGACATCGTCGAGGGTCTGTGTGAGAAGTGTCGCCACGTCGAGCACCGTGGTCGCCCCGTCCACTGGAAACCCGAGTGGTCCCGGCTCTGCTCCGGTGGTCAGCACGACAGCGCTGCCGTTCGCCATGGCGGTGTCGAGGTCATCCTCGGCCACCGTCGTCCCCGTCTGGAACGTGACGCCGAGGCGGTAGCACTCCGACTCGAGCCACTCCGGCAGTCGGGCCAGCCGCTCCCGGCCCGGCCCCACGGCTGCTGCCCGTAAGGCGCCCCCTACCCGCTGCGACTGTTCGGCCACCGTCACCTGGTGACCGCGTCCGGCGAGGACCCGGGCGCACTCCAGCCCGGCCGGACCACCGCCGACGATCAGGACGTCCCGAGCCGGGATGTCGGTGCCTTCCGGAGCCGGTTCGGTGGTCTCGTACCCGCTGCGAGGCTCGCCCACGCAGCTCACGATGGGGTTGCGGTTGTCCTGGACGTGGCAGGCCTGGTTGCAGAGGATGCACGGGCGGACCTGCTCGGGCTTTCCGGCACGTACCAGCTCCACCAGGCGGGGCTCGGCGATCTGGGCCCGGGTCATCTCCACCAGATCGGCAACGCCGGTGTCCAACGCCGACTGCGCCGCTGCCGGGTCCACCATGCTGCCTTGTAGGACCACGGGGACGCGTCCGGCTGCGGCCTGGCGCATCTGCATGCACAGCTCGGTGTTGAAGCCGGGCTCCGTGTGGGCATCCGGGCGGTAGGCCGAGACGGAGAACGGTCCGCCTCGCACCACGACCAACAGGTCGACCAACCCGGCCAGCTCGGCGACGTGCTCGCCGGCCTGCTCCGGGGTGACCCCGGCCCACGGCGCCAGCTCGTCGCAGCACAGCCGGAGCGACAGGAGCGAGCCGGCCGAAAGCTGCCGGCGGACGGCGGTGAGCACCTGGCGGGTGAGCAGCAGACGGTCCGCGCCGTAGGTGTCGGTCCGCAGGTTGGTCAGCCCGGAGTGGAACTGGCGGAGGAGAGAGGTGGGACCGACATCGATCTCCACACCGTCGAGCCCGGCGACAACGGCGGTCCGGGCAGCACTCGGCGAAGCCGGCGATCACGGCGTCGATCTCCTCGGTCTCCATCTCCGCCGGCATCTCCCTGCTCACCGCATCGGCCACGGGGGAGGGCGCCCACAGGACGGATTGGGAGTAGGCGCTCGATCCCTGGCCACCGGTGTGGCCGAGCCCGGCCAGCACCAGGGTGCCGTGCGGATGACAGGCGTTCGCCACCGCCGCCCAGCCCGGTCCGCACTGCTCGGCCAGCGGTGCCCGTTCGTAGGGCCAGTCGGACTCGTGCACCGACGCCGTCTCGGTCACGATCACCCCGGCACCCCCGGCGGCGCGCCGGGGTAGTAGGCCACGTGACGGTCCGAGATCTCCCGCCCTCGTCCCAGGTTGGTCACGTGCGGACCGAAGACGACCCGGGATGGCGCGCTGTGGCCGCCGAGCGCAACGACATCGACGAGCGCCGGCATACCGGTGTTTTACTGCCCGTCTGGGGCCCCAACCCCAGACTCCTCCAGTGAGCGAGGTCCCCATCCCCGCTCCTGGCTGTGCTGTTCTGCCCCATCTGGAACTCCAACCCCAGACTCGAGGGGGTTCTCGTCGCAGGCGCGAGCGGGCCGGCGGGGTGTGAACGCCACGGCCGCCAGCGGGGTCGGGGTCCCTGTTGTGCGGAGGAGCTCGGGGTTGGAGCCCCGAGTGGGCAGTAGGGATACGGCAACCGACTGCCGGCTGATGCGGGAGTGGTCGAGCGACGGCTTGGGCACTTGCACGTTGGTCTGTGCCGCCAAGGCCGCTTCTCCGAGCCCGCGAACGCACTCGGGGTCGGGCCCGTCCAGCGGCAGCCCGGTGAAGAACTTCGCTGCCATGCATCCACCCCGGCACGAGTCGTACTGACCGCACGAGCTGCACGCCCCGCCGGACTGCGGTTGGCGCAGGTCGAGGAAGAGATCGGAGGTGCGCCAGACGCCGGCGAAGCCACCTCGCGACCGGACGTTGCCGGCCTTGAACTCGTCGTGGATGGCGAACGGGCAGGCGTAGACGTCGCCCACCGGGTCGATGAGGCAGACCACCCGACCGGCGCCGCACAGGTTGAGGCCTGGGAGGGCTTCGCCGAAGGCGGCCAGATGGAAGAACGAGTCTCCCGTGAGCACGCTGGTCGCCGTGGGCCACCAGCCAGTCGTACAGCTCCCGCTGTTGTGCGGCGGTGGGGTGGAGCTCGTCCCACACGTCGGCCCCCCGGCCCGACGGTCGCAGGCGGGTGAGCCGCAGCTGCGCGCCGTACTGGTCGGCGATGGCCTTGAACGCGTCCAGTTGGGAGACGTTCTCTCTGGTGACCACCACCGAGACCTTGAAGCCACGGAAACCGGCGTCGGCCAGGTGCTGCATGGCCCGTGTGGCGGTGGCGTAGGAGCCTTCGCCCCGGACCGCGTCGTTGACCTCGGCGGTGGCACCGTCGAGGGAGATCTGGACGTCGACGTACTCGCTGGCCGCCAGGCGCCGGGCCACGTCTGCAGTGATCCGAGATCCGTTGGTGGAGAACTTGACCCCGACGTGGTGGGCGGTGGCGTACTCGACCAGCTCCCAGAAGTCCCGGCGCACGGTGGGCTCGCCGCCGCCGATGTTCACGTAGAACACCTGCATCCGCTCGAGCTCGTCGATGACCGCTTTGCACTCCTGTGTCGAGAGCTCGTCCGGGTCACGGCGTCCCGAGCTCGACAGGCAGTGCACGCACGCCAGGTTGCAGGCGTAGGTGAGCTCCCAGGTCAGACAGATCGGCGCGTCCAGGCCGAGCTGAAACTGGTCCACCAGCTTGCCCACCCGAGCAGGTGGCGCGGGGGAGGTGTAGGTGACGGTGCGGCAGGCGATAGCGCAGCCTCGACCGGTGTTTGCTCGAGCAGCGTCATACGGCCTCCCGCTCGCAGATCATGCCCGACGCCGCCAGCGCCGCCAGCGCCTTCTCATAGGCGGGCAGCTCCTCGTCGCTGACCCCGGCGGCCCGGCACGCGTCGGTGCCGGTGGGCTGGTCTGCCAGGGACTCCACCACGCACAGCAGCGTCCGGCTCTTCAGGAACGAGAGTCGGCGCGTGCCGAAGTGGTAGGCGAGAGCCCCGAACGACTCGGGACGCAGTGCCACCTGGGGGTTCAACGCCCACGGTCGATCGTTGTCGAAGGCAGAGTCGGTGCCAGGCCGATCAATGACAGGGTCGGCAACAGGGCGATCGACAGCAGAGTCGACAGTGGGCCGATTAATGGCAGAGTCGGCAACAGGCCGATCAATGACAGGGTCGGCAACGAGCTGCTCGTTGTGAGGGTCAGCGACAGGCATGACCTAGTAGACGCCGCACATCCCATCGATGGACACGTCTTCGACCAGGAGCTCTTCGTCCACCAGCTCACGGTCTTCGGCCTCGTCCGTGGTGGCCGCCGTTGTCGTCTCGGAAATCGGATCTGTCATGAAAACCTCCCCACGCATAGCCGACCTGGGTCGGCGAATTTGGCATTGTGGCCGGTCGGGCCGGCGATCTGACGGTACCAGCCCTGGTGGCCCCAGCCGTTGGGGGTAGAACGCACGACGGATTACCATGCGGCGTAGCGACCCACGGGAGGACAGGACCGATGAAGATCCGAGCTGCAGTGTGCACAGGGCTCCACGAGCCGTGGACGACCCATGAGATCGACGTCGACCCCCCGAGCACGCACGAGGTCCAGGTGCAGATGGCCTATGCCGGGATGTGCCACTCGGACGAGCATCTCCGCTCTGGCGATATGAGCGTGACCCCGGACATCCTCGAGGTGTTCGGGGTGAAGTCCATGTTCCCCATGGTGGGCGGTCACGAGGGCGCCGGGATCGTGACCGAGGTTGGCCCCGAGGTCGACTCGGTGACCGTGGGTGATCACGTGGCGTTCGCCTTCATGCCGGCGTGCGGGCACTGCTTCTGGTGTGCGACCGGTCGTCAGCACCTGTGCGACCTGGGCATGGCCACGCTGGCCGGCCCGATGATGAGTGACGGCCAGTGGCGGTACCACCTCGACGGCGAGAACCTGAACCGCATGACCCAGTTGGGGACGTTCGCCGAGACGCTGGTGGTCAACGAGGCTTCCGTGGTCAAGATCGACCCCAACGTGTCGATGCGAGCAGCGGCGCTGATCAGCTGTGGTCTGTCCACCGGCTTCGGCTCGTCCGTCGACCGGGCCAAGGTGAAGCCGGGTGAGACCGTCGTCGTGGCCGGTTGTGGTGGGGTAGGAGCCGGAGCGATCCAGGGGGCTCGAATCGCCGGTGCTCGTTACATCGTGGCCGTCGACCCCCTTCCTTTCAAGACCGACACGGCGAAGACGATCGGAGCCACCCATACCGCGGCCTCGTTGGAAGAGGCCGCCTTCCTGTTGCCTGAGCTCACCGAGGGTCGGATGGCCGACGTGGTGGTGCTCACCCCTGGCGTGCTGACCGGTGACCTGATCGCACCGGCCATGCAGCTGGGCTCGAAAGACGCCCGGGTGGTGGCCACCGCTATCGCTCCGTTCGACCAGATCGACGTGAAGCTCAACCTGTTCAACTTCGCCATGTTCAACCAGGCGCTGCTCGGGACGGTCTTCGGCTCTGCCAGCCCGCGGGTCCAGATCCCCAACCTGATCCGCCTCTACCAGGCCGGCATCCTCGAGGTCGACGGGTTGATCACCAACGAGTACGCCATCACCGAGGTCCAGAAGGGGTACGACGACCTGGCAGCGGGGAAGAACATCCGCGGCGTGGTGAAGTTCGACATCTGACCGGCTGTTGGCGGCGGTCGAATGTACCGACGCCTCGACGAGATGTCGCTGTGCCCGGTGATCCTGGACCGTCTCTTCGCTGAGGCTCTACGTCCGCCACTACGCTGACCAGGAGACTGCGACCCGGAGGCTGTGCGTGGCATTCGACTTAGCTGCCCTACTCGAACGGCACCAAGGCGAGAACTTCGATCTGCACACCCGTTTCATGAACCCGCAGATGGTCAAGATGCTCAAGACCATCGGGTTCGACCGGTTCTATCTCCGAGGCGAGGGTTCGTACCTCGTCGACGACCAGGGGCAGCGGTACCTGGACTTCCTGTCCGGATTCGGGGTGTTCGCCCTGGGCCGGAGCCATCCAGCCATCAAGGACGCGCTTCACCAGGCGCTCGACGCCGACCTTCCCAACCTGGCCCAGCTGGACTGCGCGCTGCTCCCCGGACTGCTGGCCCAGGCGTTGGTGGCTAAGGCTCATCCCGGGATCGAGCGGGTCTTCTTCACCAACTCCGGGGCCGATGCCATCGAGACGACCATCAAGTTCGCCCGCTGCGCCACCCGCCGGTCCCGGATCCTCTACTGCGACCACGGCTTTCACGGTCTCACGAACGGCGCCCTGTCGTTGAACGGAGGCAAGGAGTTTCGCAAGGGCTTCGGTCCGCTCCTTCCGGGGTGTGTCCCGGTGCCGTTCGGGGACGCCGACGCGTTGGCCAAGGAGCTGGCCAAGGGAGATGTCGCCGCCTTCATCGTCGAGCCCATCCAGGGCAAGGGTGTCAACATGGCATCGGACGCCTACTGGTCGTCCGTCCAGGAGCTGTGCTCGAAGCACAAAGCGCTGTTCGTGGCGGACGAGGTGCAGACCGGATTGGGTCGCACCGGGACGTTCTTCTGTTACGAGCAGTGGAACCTGAAGCCGGACATCGTCACCGTGTCCAAGGCACTGTCGGGCGGGTACGTCCCCGTGGGAGCGGTGCTGTGTTCGGGCACTGTGTTCGACGCCGTCTACAGCTCCATGGACCGCGCCGTCGTGCACTCGTCGACGTTCTCGAAGAACCAGATGGCCATGGTCGCTGGGCTGGCCACCCTGCAAGCCTTCGACGACGAGGGCATCGTGGAGCGGTCCAGACGGGCCGGCGACCGGTTCATGACCGGGCTGGCCCCGCTGGTCGACAAGTACGAGCTGCTCCACGAGGTGCGCGGTCGGGGGCTGATGATCGGGTTGGTGTTCGGCGAGCCGTCCGCCAGGGGCTCTCGTGCCCGCTTCAAGATGATGGAGCTGGCCCGCAAGGGGCTCTTCTCGCAGCTGATCGTGGTCCCGCTCTTCCATCGGCACCGCATCCTCACCCAGGTGGCGGCGGACAGCCTGAACGTCATCAAGCTGTTGCCGCCGCTCACGGTGAGCGACGAGGAGATCGAGTACTTCATCGCTGCACTCGACGACGTGCTGGCCGACGCCGAACGAAGCTCTGGGCTGCTCAGGGAGGTCGGGATGACCATGGCCAAGAACACGTTCCGCCGCACGTCAGGTCGCACCAAAGCCACAAGGGATATGCCAGGCCGCCCCCCTGCTGCGGCGACCACGGGAGGATCAGCCTGATGCCACCGGAGACCGACACGTCATGGAGCCTTCACAGCGGTGACCGGGTGTTGGTCACCGGCGCCGCCGGGTTCATCGGCTCGGCGCTCACCCGTGAACTGCTGGGCAGGGGCGCGCACGTGGTGGCGTTGGTGGAGCCGGGCGGTGACCAGCGCAACCTCGACGGCCTCGACATCGAGCAGGTGGCGACCGACCTGCGGGACGCGAACGGGGTGCTGAAGGCCGCCGATGGGTGTCGAGCCGTCTTCCACGTCGCCGCGCTGTACCGGTTCTGGGCCAAGGATCCACGCGCCTTCTACACCGTCAACGTCGAAGGCACCCGCAACGTGCTCGACGGCGCCCGCCGGGCCGGCAGCGAGCGAATCGTCTACACCAGCACCATCGGCACGCTCGGCACCGAGGGAGCGACGCGGAGCCATCCGTTGGACGAGACCTCCTATGCCCGTATCGATCATCTGTTCGGTGCGTACAAGCAGTCGAAGTACGTGGCCGAGCACGAGGTGCTGCGGGCCGCCGCCGAGGGCCTCCCGGTGACGCTGGTCCAGCCCACCACGCCGGTGGGTCCTCGTGACCGAGGGCCGACCCCGTCTGGGAAGACAGTCGTCGACTTCCTGAACGGGCGGTTCCCGGGGTATGTCGACACCACGCTGAACATCGTCGACGTGGAGGACGTGGCCCACGGTCACGTGCTGGCGGCCGAGCGAGGTGGTGTTGGCCGCAGCTATATCTTGGGTGGCGAGAACCTGTCGCTCCGCCAGATCCTGTCCATGCTGGCTTCGGTCACCGGGCTGCCTGCTCCGACCCGACGGTTCCCCAACAGCCTGGCCATCGGGGCCGCTCACGTCTCGGAGCTGGTCGAGGGCCGGCTGCTCGGTCGGGCCCCTTCGGTTCCGCTCGAAGGTGCCCGGATGTCCACCACCGAGATGTCCTTCGACGACTCCCGGGCTCGTCGTGAACTCGGGTACACGTCCCGATCGGCGCCGGAGGCCCTGGAGCGCGCCGCTCGGTGGTACGCCGAGTCCGGGTACGTGCGTCCCGACCGCCTGGCCAACATCACTTGGGGTGTCTGATTGTGCGGATCGTCATCGGATCCGACCATGCCGGCTTCGCGCTGAAGGGCGTCGTGATCGACCATCTCCGAGCCGACGGCTATGACGTCGATGACATCGGAACCCACTCTGCCGACCCGGTCGACTACCCGCCGATCTGCGCTGACGTGGCCAGGCGGGCGTTGGGGACCGAAGGAACACTGGGCATCGTCATCGGAGGGAGCGGGCAGGGCGAGCAGATCGCCGCCAATAAGGTGCACGGCGCTCGGGCAGCGCTGTGCCACGACGAGTACACGGCCCGACTGGCTCGGCGCCACAACGACGCCAACGTGCTCTCGCTCGGCGCTCGGGTAGTGGCTGCTGAGCTGGCCCTCGATATCGTCGACGTGTTCCTTGGGACCGGGTTCGACGGAGGTCGGCATCAGGCTCGTATCGAGGAGATCGGCGTCATCGAGACAGAAGAGGCGGCGCGTGATGAGCAGAGGGGCGACTTCCCACGGAGTGACTTCCAGAGGGGCGATTTTCCTCTTGGCTGACGCTGCAAGTACTCCTGAAACATTCTGATGGACACGCCCGGTTCACGCCCACAGGCTCTCGTTCGTTACGTCGCCGACGCCGTGGTGCCGTGCGACGGGAGCGGCCGTGTGTTGATGCCCGGGGTGGTGGAGGTGGTGGGGGACAGCATCGTCCACGTTGGAACCCGCGCCAGTACGAACGCTGGTGACCAGGGCACAGCTTCTGATCGGGACACAGCTTCTGATCGGGACACAGCTCGTGATCAAGACACAGCCCAGGATCGGGACACAGTTTCCCGGTCAGACACAGCCACCGAGGTCCGGCTCTCCGGTGTGCTCCTGCCCGGGCTGGTCAACGTCCACTGCCACTCCCCGATGACGCTCTTCCGGGGCAGTGGTGAGAACCTTCCCCTGGAACGGTGGCTGCACGACGTCCTATGGCCACGAGAGGCCCGACTGACTCCGGACGACGTCTACTGGGGCATGACCCTGGCGGCATCAGAGCTGCTGCGCTTCGGGGTGACCACCACGTGCGAGATGTACTTCTGCGAGGACGCGGTGGCCGACGCCGTGGTGGCCGCCGGTTCGCCGCGCCGTGATCACACCCGCAGTGTTGCAACTACCAGGTGTGGATGGGTCGTCGTGGTCGCAGCGTCTCGAGCAGATTGCCGACTTCCACCGGCGCCGCAACGGGGAGGGGGACCGGATCGAAGTGGGCTTCGGCCCACACGCCGTCTACACCGTGCCGTTGCCCGTACTGGTCGAGACCGCTGCCCTGGCCCGCGCAGCTCAATGCGTTGTTCCACATCCACGTGGCCGAGACGAAGAGCGAGGCGGAGCGCTTCGCCGCCGAGCATGGCTGCACGGTTCCTGCCGCCTTTGCAAACGCCGGCGTACTCGATGCTCGGATTCTGGCTGCGCACAGTATCTGGCTCTCCGATACCGACCTGGACCTCTACCGCGCCCATGACGTGGGGGTTGCCCACTGTCCGCAGAGCAACGCCAAGCTGGCCTCGGGTGTCGCCCGGTTGAGCGACATGGTGTCGTTGGGTATCAGGGTGGGGCTCGGTACTGATGGTCCTGCTTCCAACAACGATCTGGACCTGTGGGAAGAAATGCGGCTGGCGGTCCTCCTCGACCGCATCCGGACTGGCGACGCCACTACTATGCCGGCCGCACAGGCCCTCGACCTGGCTACCCGAGGAGGAGCGGCGGCACTGGGTCGACCCGATCTCGGTTCGCTCCACCCCGGAGCGAAAGCGGACATGGTCCTGATGGACATGGAGGATCCGGCGTTTGTGCCCCTCCTCGACGATGCCCAGCTGATGGACCACCTGGTGTGGTCTTCCCAGAGCCGACTGGTCACCGACGTCTGGGTGGGAGGACGCCAGGTGGTGGAGCATGGCCGCTGTCTCACCGTCGACGCTGTCGAAGCCCGCTGTCAGGTGCAGACCCGCGCCCGTCGGCTGGCCAGCGCCTGACCATGCTCGGACCGGCAAGGTTGGACTGCCACCACGCGTGTCCTGCTCACCACACGTGTTGACGAATTTCTATTGACAATCAGAAGAACCTGGAGTTAGATGCCATCGCGACCAGTTTGGGAAACGCGAAGCGCGTACCATTCTGGTTGAGAAGTACGAAACACCAGATTCACTCACACTGATTTGACTAACCACATCGAAAGCAGGGGGATGTACATGTTCCGGGGACGCCGCAGCGCAGAACCCACCCGCGATTCTCAAAATGAGAAAACTGTCGCGGGGGGGGGGTGGGGGAGTAACTCCCTAAGTTTTTCCCACGCAGAGTCACGTAATTCTCACTTGACCGGCGGCTATGCTCGCCGGTTTTTCGCGGCCATAGCCGCAACACTCCTGGTCATTGGCGTCGTAGCTGGCACGGTGGCCGGAATTGGCGTTACCGCCGCCAGTGCAGCAACACCACTGTCGATCACCACGACCTCGCCACTGCCGCTGGCCCCACTCAACACCCCCTACAGCACCACATTGGCCGCCACCGGCGGCAGTGGTTCCTACACCTGGAGTGTGGCCACTGGGTCCACACTGCCCAGCTGGCTGAGCCTGGATTCCACGACTGGTGTCCTCTCCGGCACGCCGACGGTCAACGCCACCGCCACGTTCGCAGTGACGGTCACCGACTCGGCCAGCCCCGCAGATACCGCTACCTCTGGCCAGCTCACGCTGTACGTCGGAAACGGCGGCGAACAGCCGTTCTCGCTCAACATGACCTCTGGTTCCTGGTCGGTGGTCTCAAGCTCAGCGCCCGAGCCATACCCGGCCCAGCAAGGCCCGGCCCTCACTGGCCAGGTTGATCCGCTCACCGGTGCCATTACTGATGCCACCTTGACCCTACCCACCCAGCAGGTGTGCATCACCGTCCCAGTGACGGGCTGCACCGACTACACGCAGACAGAGGCGAACCCGGGGACGGCCACCGGCCAGGTCCACTCCGACGGCAGCATCACCTTGAGTGACGCCCTGTCGTACACCCTGGACGTCACCACGCCTGTCACCGGTCAGTGCCTGTCGACCCCGATCAACATGTCCTTCAGGTCAACGGCTCCCTATAACACCAGCACGGGAGACGTGACGCTCTTGGCATCGGGCTACAACGTCCCCGACTTCACCGACCTGCCTAACGACCCTGGATCATGCACTGTCGCTGGTGAGATCAACTCGGGCACGCCCCCCTTCGGGGTGGCTGGCAGCACCAACACCAGCACCACCCTCAACCTCCAGGGCACGGGGTTGCCGATTCCACCACCGCCAGGGAAGTCCACGACCAACGTACTCGCCGCATCGCCAGCCAGTCCGCAACTGACAACCACCTCGGTGACCCTGACCGACACGATCAGCTCGGGAGGCAGCACAGCCACTGCTGCTACCGGATCGATCAGTTTTCTGCTCAACGGTGTGGCGGTTGCCACCGAGCCGGTGAGCAACGGCACGGCGAGCTACACCACGAGCAACTTGCCGAGCCAGACGAACCAACTCATAGCGGTGTACTCCGGCGACTTCAACTATGCCGGCAGCACGTCGGCGGGAGTGCCTTATGCGATCCAAGCGCTGCCGTCGGTCACGATGAGCTTGCCGCCGACTGTCGAGCTCTCGTCTCCCACGCCGACCCTGTTCTCGGTCACTCTGACCAATCCAGGGACGGGTGCGGACTGGAGCAACGATCTCTACATGCAGTTGAGGTTCCTGAACGGGGCTCAAGCCCCAGATCTCACGGTCAACTACCAGGACAGCGCCGGGAACTGGTGTCCGCTCATTTCCAACGGCGGCACCCGCTACTGGTTCAGTGGCTTCGGTACGCCGCCGTGCGGCACGGAGGCGACCTCGTTTTCCCTGGCCCCCGGACAGTCACTCACCCTCAATCTGCAGCTGTCTATCGCCTACGACCCAACGAACGGCACCGGTCCTGGTCTCCAGGGAGTGAATGCGATCCTGTGGAACGGGAGCTGCTCGGACCCAACGGACCCAGCCGACACGTGTAACCAATCCAACAGTCCTTTCAATGACATTTTGCCGACGAACAGTGGCGCGCCTGAGACGAGCGGCCAGTTCACCATGACCTACGGGGCACGTTCCCCGGTCGCTTGGGTACCCACTACCGTGCCAACAACGCCGGTGCCAGAGGGCTACCAGTTCGCACCACTCGGCGAAGGAACTCTTACGGCTGCATCGAATCCATACGGCATCATGCCGGAACCAACCGGGTCGATCACGTATCTCATCGACGGCGTGCAGGTCGCTACAAGCAATGCAGAAAATGAGATACCCGGCACTAAGCATCCGGGCAACACCTTTCTCTCTACTGCCGGTCTGACTCCAGGGACCCACACTGTCACCTTCGAATACTCCGGTGACCCGGTCTACTCCCCCAGTTCGTACTCGCAGACGTTCACGGTGGGACCACCGGCACCCGGCACGCCGTTCGTCTGTGAGAACAACGACTCGAGCGATCCAACGATCAATGCGTCGGTGGTGGCCGTGGCCACTGTGCCAAGTCCGGTACCGAGCGGCTCCACCGTGCCGGTTAGTGCTCTCGATCTGACGTTGAACATCGATCCGGTCGGTGGTGGGCTTGTGACCACTGAGCCTGTGAGCAACCCCACCATCGGGCTTTCTCCGGGTGGCGGCACGATCACGCCTCCTCCGGCGACCCCGACGATCGCCAACGGCATCGAATCGGTGAGCTGGACTGGATTGTCTTCCACCGTGCCGATCTCCGGTACGCCCGGCACCGTCGTCCCAGTTGGTATCTCATCTCTGAGCTTCCAGGGAGGAGAGGGCGGCTTCACCTACGGTTGCAACTCGGCCGATCCAACACAGCCAGCTGTGGCGCAGCAAGTCACCGTGTCGGGTACCACGCTGACAGCGAGCCCAAGCGGTTCAGCCGCTGTCGGCGCACCGGTAACGTTGACCGCAACAGTGTTTCCGACCACTTTTGACTACTTTTACGATCCGTTTGTTGGACAGGTGGACTTCTTCGACGGGACTACCGATATCGGGACAGTCAGTGTTCCTAGTCTCGGCAGCTCCAATGCCGCTGGTATCGCCATCCTCACCACAGCGTCTCTGGCATCCGGTGACCACACGCTGACAGCAGTGTGGAGCGGCGGTCCGACACCAATCCAGACCTCTGCTCCGGTTGAATTCCAGATCGGCACCGCACCAACGGTGACCAGCCAACCCACCAACCAGACGGCCAGTGCCGGTGCGACCGCCACGTTCACAACAGCCGCCAGTGGTGGTCCTACTCCAACGGTCCAGTGGCAGGTGAGCACCGATGGAGGATCGACATGGTCCAACATCAGTGGCGCCACCTCTGATTCCTACACAACACCGGCTACAACGGCGTTGGACAACGGCAACGAGTACCAAGCCGTGTTTACCAACGGCTGGCCGTCGGTTACCACCAACCCAGCCACCCTCACGGTGCTGGCCCCGTCGACCACCGGCTATCGCCTGGTGGCCTCTAACGGTGCCGTGTCCACGTTCGGCAACGCCGGAAACTACGGCTCAGAAGCTGGACAACCGTTGAACGCCCCCATTGTCGGCATGGCCGCAACGCCTGACAACAAGGGCTACTGGCTGGTAGGAGCAGACGGCGGCATCTTCACCTTCGGCGACGCTGGTTATTACGGCTCCGAGGGTGGTCAGCACCTGAACCAGCCCATCGTTGGTATGGCAGCAACGCCTGATGGCAAGGGCTACTGGCTGGTTGCAGCCGATGGAGGCATCTTCACCTTCGGCGACGCCGCTTTCTACGGATCGGAAGGCGGCCAACACCTGAACGCTCCGGTGGTCGGTATGGCAGTAACTCCTGACGGCGGTGGCTACTGGCTGGTGGCCAGCGACGGCGGCATCTTCACCTTCGGCGACGCCGCCTTCCTCGGTTCAGAGGGCGGTCAGTCACTCAACGCCCCAGTAGTCGGCATGGCAGCCACGCCCGATGGCAACGGCTACTGGCTGGTCGCCAAGGACGGCGGTGTCTTCACCTTCGGCGACGCCACCTTCAACGGCTCGGCATCTGGTCAGTCCAACGCTCCAGTAGTTGGCATGGTGGCAACCTCGAACGGTGGTGGTTACTGGCTCGGTGCCCAAGACGGCGGCATCTTCACCTTCGGCAATGCTCCGTTCAACGGTTCGGGAGCGAGCAACTTCACCGCCCCGGTGGTTGGCATCGCACCGTAGGGAGAAGCAAGTAGGACATCCAGCAAGCCAAGAGAACGCCAGAGGTTTCCCAACCTGGGAACCGGCCAACAGTGTGTGGTCCCCCGCCCCCTAACCCCGGACGGGGGACCACACAGTTTCCCCACACCACTTTGTCTAGCTAGACCTCCTATTTTCGTAACGTACCCATCCCCCGACCCCCCTATCTCTGCGACATGAATGGGGTACCTTCACAGGGTGAGGGACGACGACCTGATCCAACGCCTGAACGAGGCGAATCCCTGGTGGGGTGCCGCTACAGCCGGCAATGATCCCCTGGGATGGATGACTCATGACGGCCTGTTGAAGGACCGGGCGCACTATGACCTCGGCTACCGGTCCGATGTGCTGGTCGACCTGGCTACCGGTCCACTCAGTAACGCCCTCGTGTTGCTGCAGGGACCCCGTCGTGTGGGCACGTCGGTGGTGCTGCGGGACCTGGTGGCCGCCTTGTGTGCTCGAGCAGATATCGATTCCCGACAGGTCGTCTATTTGTCTTGCGACGAGCTCTCTACCCGTGATCTCCTCCGATCACTCATACTGGCCCGTGAGCTGACCTGTTCCGTGGACATCGAAGGTGCTCGTCGCCGAGTGTGGCTTCTCGACGATGTCGGACAGATCCGAGGTTGGACAGCGGCGTTGAAGACCGCTCGGGATGATTCGGTAGTAGCCGACGATATGGTTGTCGCTACCAGCTCTTCATGGCGGGAAGGGGAGGATGTCGAGGGCAACCTCCTTGCTGATCGGACTGAATTCGACAGGAGCTCGCCGGATGCGCCTGCTCCTTCCGATGACTTTTGGGGACTACGTCGCGGCGACGCGCCCGGAGCTGGCAACACCCGAGCCGGTGCACCCGGCAGACCTGCAGGGCCCCGACGTTGCTGCCGTTCTGGAAGGACTGCGGTTTGACTTGGATGCCTACGATCTGGCGTGGCAGGCATATCTCACGTGTGGTGGCTTTCCGCGATCCGTCGCCGGGTTCGAACGCCATGGCGTAGTTGATACGGACTACCTTCGTGACCTGGCGGCGTGGCTTCACCGGGATATCGATCCGAGCGCCCCAGCTGACTCGCTTCCGCTTCTGCTGGCAGGAGTTGATGAGAGGGCCACGAGCCCATTGAACCGGACTGCGGCAACAGCCGAGCTCGGGTACTCGAGTCGGCGTGTGTTCGACCTTCGGCTGAACAGGCTCGTAGCGAGCTTCGCCGCGTTCTGGTGTCCGCGGCGTGAGGACGGTGGAAGAGTGACTGCCGGCAGCCTCGCCAAGCTTTACCTGACCGACCCCATCCTGGCCTGGCTCCCGTCTTCCCTGCGACCCGGTATGCCCGTTCCCGATATGACGAGACTGACCGAGCAAGTGCTTGCCAGTGCACTCGCCAGAACGGTCGATGGACTCGATGAGGGACGATGGGTAGCCAACGACACGATTGGCTACTACCGGACCGGAGCGGGAAATGAGATTGACTTCGCTCCCGTCAGTGTCCCCACACCTGGAGAACCTCGCCTCACCGTCCCCATCGAGAGCAAGTGGGTCGATCACAATTGGCGGTCAGAGGCAAGGACTATCGAAGGTAAGTACCGCAAAGGGATCATCGCCACGAAGTCGGTTCTCGATACTGGGTACCCGACGTGGGCCGTGCCGGCACCACTCGTTGCGCTGCTACTTCGCTGAACCCCAGTGACCGACCTGCAATCACGCGGCGTTCCTGGGGGTAGCTATTGAGACAGGGGACCGGGTTACACGGGCGATAATGATCCCGACCACGATGCTGGTGGTACGCGCGCCCAGCTCACCACCTGAATCGACCCGGGAATTGTGCGGACTCCGCATGAAACCCGGGACGATTCATAGACCCCAGCGCCACCAGCTCGGGAACCGGCTCAGAGTGTGTGGCCCCCCGCCCCCTAACCCCGGACGGGGGGGCCACGCTATCTCCTGCCCACGACCTAAGCCTCTGACATCGTTCCAGGGTGGGCGGTACAACCGGTCCAGAGGAAGGGAGTTGTGCGGTACACGGCCGGAGAGCCCTCGGTTTTCATACCATGGTAGATCGCACCGTGGTATTCTACGGTCATGAAGGTCGACAAATTGAGCGTCTCGTTCGACCCAGACCTCGGTGATGCCGTCCGGGCCGCAGCGAGAAGCAGCGGTCATGGCCTCTCTGGTTGGTTGGCCGAGGCGGCCGCAGCCAAACTTCGGGCCGAGGCGCTGGCAGATTTCCTTGACGCCTGGGAGGCCGAGCACGGGTCGCTGACCGCCGAGGAGCTCGCCACTGCCACCGCTGAGCTGGGACTGCCGAAACCGACCGCTACCGAATCGGCAGCGTGAGCGCGCTGGTGCTCGATGCGGGAGCGTTCATCGCCGTGGACCGCGGCGATCGGGCCATGGCTGCCCGGCTCCGGGTTGCTCAGCGCAGCGGGCTCGAGTTGCGCAGTACCGGTGTCGTCGTCGCCCAGGTGTGGCGAGATCCAGTGGGACGTCAGGTGAACCTGGCTCGCCTGCTCAAGTCAGTCGACGTCGAAGTTGTGGACCAGCGCTGTGGACGGGAAGCCGGGGTACTGCTGGGTCGGGCCGGCACGAAGGACGCGGTCGACGCCACCGTGGTGGCGGTCTCTGCCACAGGTGACCGTATCCTCACCACCGACCCGGACGACATCCACCCCTTGGTCGCCGCGTCTGGCCGTTCGATCATCGTCGTGCCGTGTTGAGCAGCTTCAGGGGCGCAGAAGCGCACGACGATCCCTGAGCCGCTGCCGGCAGCCCAGACGTCTAGGCTCCCGGAGATGAAGGGCGTCCTCCTCGCCGGTGGGACCGGTTCCCGGCTTCACCCGCTCACCAGGATCACCAACAAGCACCTGCTGCCCATCTACGACCGCCCCATGATCAACTTCGGCATCGAGGCGCTGGTCAACGCCGGGATCACCGAGATCATGCTGGTCACCGGGGGAACCCACGCCGGTGAGTTCCTGCGGCTGCTGGGCAACGGTCACGAGTTCGGGATCGACCGCCTGAGCTACGGCTACCAGGACCGGCCTGGTGGTATCGCCGAGGCTCTAGGCCTGGCCGAGCGCTTCGTGGGCGACGACCCGGTCCTGGTCATGCTGGCCGACAACATCATCGAGGGTTCCATCCGGCCCATGGTCGACGCCTTTACTGCCGAGCCACGTGGAGCGCGCATCTTGTTGACGCCGGTTGAGGAGCCGGAACACCTTCGCCACCTCGGCGTCCCCGCTTTCGACGACAGCGGGCACATCTCGAGGATCGTGGAGAAGCCGGACAACCCACCGTCCAAGTTCGGCGTGACCGGTATCTACTGCTACGACGCCGACGTGTTCCGGGTCATACCCACGCTGGTGCCGTCCGGGCGTGGCGAGCTCGAGATCACCGATGTCAACAACCACTACATCGCCGAGGGCGCCATGGCCCACGACGTGCTCGACGGTTTCTGGGGCGATGCGGGGGAGTCGATCGACGCCTACTACATGGTCAACGACTTCGTGCGTGCCCACGGGGCCAACAAGGGCTGAGGGGCCGCAACTCTGTTCAGGCGTCTGCCTTGGTCTTGGCCTGAGCGGCGGCCCAGGCGATGGCTTCGGTCCGGTGCCGCTTATAGTCGACCTTGCCTGACGGGGAGCGGCCGATGGAGCTCACGAACCGGACCTTGCGTGGCGCCTTGTACGTGGCGAGACGTTTCTTCACGTGCTCCCGGATGTCCTCTGCGGAGACCGTGCTCGACGCCGTCTCTGGTGCGAGCTCCACAGCGGCCACGATCTCCTCGCCGAACCGCTCGTTGGGGATGCCCACCACGACGGCGTCGGCCACACCGGGATAGGTCTTCACCGCTTCTTCGACCTCTTCGGGGTAGACCTTCTCGCCACCGGTGTTGATCACGACGGACCCCCGTCCGAGTAGATGGATCTCTCCGTCCTCGTCGACCTCGGCGTAGTCGCCCGGTATGGAGTAGCGCACCCCGTCGTAGGTCTTGAACGTCGCTGCGGTCTTGGCTTCGTCCTTGTAGTAGCCGATCGGGTTACGGCCGCCGATCGCCAGAACGCCGACCTCCCCGGACCCGGGATGGACCGGCTTCCCCTCCGGGTCGAGGACCTGGACATCGGGCCCGAGGGTGAACTGGGCGGTGTGGGCGGTAGCACCTCCCGACGACACCGACGCGCCCATGCCGATCGCCTCCGACGAGGAGAACGCGTCGAGCAGCAGCACGGTGCTGCTGTGTCGCAGCAGGCCCTGTTTTGTCTCTTCGCTCCACATCACCCCTGACGAGACGATGCCCAACAGGCTGCTCAAGTCCCACCGACCTGGGTGCTCGTCCAGGGCGGCCAGGATGGGCTTGGCGAAGGCGTCGCCCACGATGATCAAGCCGTTCACCTTCTCTCGCTCCACGGTATCGAGGAGCTCGATCGGATCGAAGTGGTGCCCGACGAGGGTCACCACGCTGCCCCCTTCGCTGAGACACTCGAGGGCGGTGATGCCGCCGGTGCCGTGCATCAAGGGACAAGCAGGCAGCAGGGTCATCCCCGGCCCGTTCTGCCGGAGCTCACGCCGGATGTCCTCGAGCCCTGCTTCGTCGCCGTAACGCCGAAAACCCGCTGCGTTCATCCGAGCGAACAGGTCGTCCTGCCGCCACATCACACCCTTTGGCATGCCGGTGGTCCCGCCGGTGTAGAGCATGTAGATGTCGTCGCCGCTGCGACCCCAGGGTGGCACGGGCCGCTGCGATGAGCCGGTGGAGCCCGTGGACGCCGCATCCTCGTAGGGCGTGGCCCAGGCCGGGCACGGTCCGATCCCGTCGTCTACCCACAGCCAGCTCCGCACCTGTGGGACCCGGTCGGCGAACCCTTCGATGCGATCCGAAAAAGAGCCGTGGAAGACCACCGCCACCACGTCGGCGTTGTCCCACAGGTAGACCAGCTCGTCCTCGCCGTAGCGGTAGTTGGTGTTCACCGGGACCAGCCCGACCTTGAAGGAGGCGAATATCGCCTCGAGGTACTCGGGGCAGTTGTAGAGGTAGAGCGCCACCTTGTCCTGGTGGGCGACGTCCCGGTCGAGGAGCCACCGACCGACCCCGTTGGCCCGCCGGTCGGTCTGCGCCCAGGTCTGGCTCCGGTCCCCTTGGATCAGGGCGGGAGCATCCGGCAATGTGTCGGCCACCACCTCCCACACATCGGCATAGTTCCAATCGCTCATGCGTCGGCCCCTGCTCAGGCGGGAGCGATCGGCCCGGCGTCGCCGTAGCCCTGGCGGATGCCCTGGCCGGCCCGGCGGGTGAGCTGTTCGGGCTCGTAGACCATCCAGTACGCGTTCCGGGCGTGCTTCCGTGCCCGGTCGACACACACCTTGGCCAGCATGGCCGGGTCTTCTTCCTCGTTCTCGTGGACGAAGACCTCGAGGATGTGGGTGGAGGTCAACAGCTGGGCCAGCATCAGTCCCTGGGATGCCTCGTGGGCGCAGACCTGGTCGATCGCTGCTTTGCCCGGCATTCCCAGAGCCACGACGATGCAGCATCCCTCGTTCTCGATCAGCCGTTTGCACGCCACGCCCAGGTCCTTGAACCCGGGCACCGTACGACGGACCACTATGAATTTGCTGCCGTGGCCAGGGAAGTTCGACAGCTCGTCGAACGCCTCGCCGCCCATGTCGTAGCGGGCGAACATGGTGTCGACCACACCGATCCGGTCCATGACCTGAGCCTACTGGCAGCGCTACCTGGTGGTTGTCGGTCGTGGCCCACCTGGTGCTTGCTGGTGCAGCGCCACGTGGCGCCGGTTGGCGCCGTGCACAAGACTTGTGCCGGTGACCGCTCCAGAACCCAGCAACCAAGAGCCCAGCAGCGCTGCCCGGTGGGCGGCGCGTGACGCTGCCGTCGTGTGGCACGGGTTTACCCAGATGGCAGCGTACGAGGGCAACATGCCGGTCACGGTGGAACGGGCGGAGGGCCGTACCCTGATCGACGTGGACGGGAACCGGTACTTCGACGCCATCTCGTCGCTGTGGGTCACCACGTTGGGACACCGAGTTCCCGAGCTCGACGCCGCCGTGGTGGGCCAATTGGGAAAGGTGGCACACTCCACGCTGCTGGGGAACGGGAACCGGGCAGCCATCGAGCTCGCCGAAGCCCTGGCTGCCGTGGTCCCGGTGGACGAGGCCCACGTGCTGTTCGCCTCGGACGGGGCCATCGCCGTGGAGCAGGCGCTCAAGATCGCCTTCCAGTACTGGGTGAACAAGGGTGAGCCCGGTCGGTCACAATTCCTGGCATTGGGTGGGGGGTACCACGGTGACTCGGTCGGTGCTCTGTCTCTCGGTGACAGCGGGTTCGGCACGCAGCTCTTCGACCCGTTGCGGTTCCCGGTGATCCGTACCCCTGGCTATGCCGAGGTGGACTGGGCATCCAAGGCGGTGGCAGCGGTGAAACGCCATGCCGGAGAGTTGGCGGCGGTGGTGATCGAGCCGTTGGTACAGGGCGCGTCGGGCATGTTGGTGGCAGAGCCATCTGATCTGGCCCTGCTGGGACGGGCCTGTCGTGACCACGGCGTGCTGTTGATCTGTGACGAGGTGGCCACCGGGTTCGGCCGGACAGGGAAACTGTTCGCCTCGGAGTGGGGCGACCTCCGTCCCGACATCCTGTGCCTGGGCAAGGGGATCACCGGTGGCTACTTACCGCTGTCGGCCACGGTGGCGTCCGGGTCGGTGTTCGCCATGTTCGACGGTGACGATCTGGGTGAACGGACCTTCTATCACGGCCACTCTTATGGCGGGAACGCGCTGGCGTGTGCGGTGGCGCTCCGCCACCTGCAGCTCCTCGACGAGTGGGACGTGCTGTCCAACGTGACGGCGACGGCAGCAGCGCTGGCAGAGGCATTGCAGGTTCGGATCGCCCCGCTGCCCGGCGTGGGCGACGTGCGCCAACGGGGCCTGATGGCTGGGATCGAGCTGGCACCACCGCCGGGAGGCTCACGTATGGGGCGGCGGGTCTGCGCTCACGCCGTGGCGCGAGGTGTACTGCTGCGTCCACTGGGTGATGTGGTGGTGGTGGTGCCCCCGCTGACCACCACGGTGGATGAGATCGAGCACGTGGTGGCTGTCCTGGCTGCCTCTCTCGATGCCGTGTGGCGTGAGGACCACGAGCCGGCTGGCTCGTTAGCGCCGGCGAGCTCGATGGTTGTCCGATGAGCGAGGTTGGGTCGGCGGAGCCGGAGCGATCGGCGGAGCGGACAGGATCGGCGGAGCCGACAGGGGGGACATGGCCTGCATGGGTCGAGGAGTCGTGCCAGGCCATTGCCACTGACGGACAGTGGCGCGCTCCTCGTACCTTCGACGCTCTCGGGCCTGCCGGCGTGCTGAGTGAGGACGGAGCCGAGGTGGTGTCGTTCGCCTCCAACGACTACCTGGGTCTCGCTGCCCATCCGGCCGTGGTGGCTGCCGCTCATCTCGCCCTCGATCGGTGGGGGGCAGGGTCCGGGGCGTCCCGGCTGGTGACGGGGTCCCGGCCGGTCCACGCCGAGCTCGAAGCAGCGCTGGCCGAGTGGAAAGGGTGCGAACGAGCGGTGCTCTTTCCCACCGGGTTTGCCGCCAACCTGTCGGTGCTGTCGGTGTTCGGGGTGGAGGGTGCCCGTATCTTTTCCGACGAGCTCAACCACGCCTCGATCATCGACGGGTGCCAGATGGCACGCGCTGCCGTGACGGTCTTTCCCCATGGCGACCTCGACGTCCTCGATGCCATGGTTTCTGCTTCGACGGAACGGGTGGTGATCGTCTCGGACACCGTGTTCTCCATGGACGGGGACCACGCCGACGTGGCCGGGTTGCTCTCCCTCGCCGCTCGTCATCGCGCCCTGCTCGTGTTCGACGAAGCGCACGCCGTCCTGGGTCCGGAGCTTCCGGAAGCTGCCACCTCTGACGTCGACGTACTGCGGGTCGGGACGCTGTCGAAGACGCTCGGAGCGCTGGGTGGGTTCGTGGCAGGCCCGGACCGGTTCGTCGACCTGTTGGTGAACCGGGCCCGGCCCTACATCTTCACTACCGCGCCGACGCCGGCCGACGCCGCGGCGGCGTTGGCAGCGGTGGGCATCGTCCGGAGCGAGGAGGGCGAGGTTCTGCGTCGCCGCTTGAGCGCTCACGTGGCTCGCGTCGCGCCCGACGCTGCTCACCGCTCGCCTGTCGTCCCGGTGGTGCTGGGAGAGGAGGCAGCGGCTGTTGCCGCATCGGCATCGCTGCTGCGGGATGGGTTATGGGTACCTGCCATCCGACCCCCGACGGTGCCACAGGGGACGTCGAGGCTGCGGATCACGTTGTCCGCCGCCCATACGGAGGAGCAGGTGGACCGGTTGGTCGACGCGCTCCAGGCGTTGGCTGTGACGGGATACGTGACGGGACATGCGCCGGAACGCGGTGCGCCAGTGGGGAACCCGACTGGAGACGCACTTGCGTCCTGACCGGCTCGTCGTGGTGTGCGGCACCGGCACCGCGGTGGGCAAGACGTGGGTGGCGGCTCGGTTGCTCCAGGAGCTTCGAGCCAGAGGGTTACAGGTCGCTGCACGTAAGCCGGCACAGTCTTTCGACGTCGACCACGAAGCCGACCGCATCGGCGAACGCACCGACGCCGAGGTGCTCGGCGAGGCTTCTGGCGAGCCTCCCGACGTGGTGTGCCATCCGTATCGCTCCTACCACCGGGCCATGGCTCCGCCGATGGCGGCCGAGGTGCTCGGGCTTCCGCCGTTCACCGTTGAGGACCTGGTCGGAGAGCTGGCTTGGCCCGAACCTCCGGTCGATGCCGGGTTGGTGGAGATGGCCGGCGGGGTCCGGTCGCCCCAAGCGGCGAACGGCGACGCCGTCGCCATGGTTCGGGCACTCCGACCGGAAGTGGTGCTCCTGGTAGCTGACGCCGGTCTGGGAACGATCAACGAGGTACGGTTATCGGCCGAAGCCCTGGCTCCCGTCGCCGCCTGCATGCCGGGTGCCGATGGTCAACATGCACAGGTTGCCCGCCTGATCGTGGCCTTGGACCGCTTCGATCAGGCGCACGATCTCCACCGGCGCAACCGCCAATGGCTGGCCGACCGCGACGGGCTCGAGGTGGTCACCGTGCCCGCCGAGGTTCACGACCTGGCCACCCTGGTGATGATGGACGCATAGCCGCCCGCCTGTTTCGTTCGCCCGGCTCGCCGCTCCCTGGTACGCATCGCGGCGGCGGCGTCCGTGATGCTCGATCATGTTGGCTGAGGAGTGACAACACAGACCAAAACGAGTTGCTCGCCCCGTGATTCAACCCTCGGTATTGAGTCATCGTCCCGAGGAAAGGTGCGGCGTCAGGCTGACCGTAACTGTTGATCGTGAACGAGCTGGTGGATTCGCTGATGAGAGATACCGAGCAGCTCGGCAGCGTCTCGAGTGGACAAGCCGATGTCCTCGACCAACCGTCGGGCCGCGACCTCGGTGAGTTCTTGCGCTCGTGCCGACAGCTCGTTCGCCCGTGCGCGGCTCTCGCTAGCGTCGGCGACGACGACAGCGAGGTCACCGGGAATCCCGTCGAATTCTTCGTCGATGTCGAGCACTGCGGAATCCTCGGCCCGCAGCCACAAGCCAAGAGCATCGCGTACGTTGGCCCGGGCCTTCGCCAGCGTCTTCCCGAAGGTGTGCACCTGGGGGATCTCCACGATCTCGACCAACCAATCACCGTCCTCGAAGTTGTAGCGAGCGGTGTAGTGCTTCTTCCTCATTGCAACCATCCCTCTTGAAGACATGGAGTCAAGTCCCGTTCGATGCTGCGAAGTGTGCCAGTCGGGATGTCTCCCGTGTGGATCGGGACAACGGTCTGGCAGTTCCGACAACGGACGATGAGATGAGAACCACTTTGGCGCAGCTCATGACAACCGCGCTGGCGGAGGATCCGTCGCAGGTCCCTCGCCTTCACGTGTAAGAGTCTAGTCAGTAGACGCCTGAGCGTCTACCTGTTTAACGATCAACATCGGTGTCTCGCCAACATGTCCGCCTCCTTGCTACTGTTCCGCCTCCTCAATTCTTTCACAATGACGAGCTGTGTGGCGGTCGGCTTGAACCAGGCTGGTGGGGTGGCTTTGCCGGCGTCTACGAGTTGAACCTCGTGTGGGCGCGGGCGACGCGGTCTCGTACGAACTTGGTGATCCGTTCTTGGGCGGACGTGGCCAGGTACGACCGTTGATAGCGGCGTTCGAACGTTTCGACCATGTCTGGCCGGTGCTCTCGTAGCCAGCCCATGAAGTGCTCCCGGACGCCGGGCCGTAGGTGGAGCGGGAGTGCCGTGATCGAACGTGCGCCGGCGTCGAGGCAGGCATCGACCACCTCGGCAAGCTGTTCGGGCGAGTCGGAGAGCCCAGGGATGATCGGTGCGATCAGCACGCTCGTCTCGATCCCGGCTGCGGTGAGCTTGGCCAGGGCAGCTACTCGCTGGCGAGGGTGGGGAGTGCCGGGCTCCGTAGCTCGCCACACGATGTCGTCGAGTGTGCCGATGGAGAAGCTGCAGCGGACCGAGGTCCGGGCGTTCGCCTCGACCAACAGGTCGAGATCCCTCAGGATCAAGGTCGACTTGGTCAGGATGGAGAACGGGTTGGCGGCATCGTTCAGCGCGGAGACGATCCCTTCGGTCAGGTGGTACTTGCCCTCGCACCGTTGGTAGGGGTCGGTGTTGGTCCCCATGGCGATGGGCTCGCCCGCCCATCGTGGCGAGCGGAGCTCGGCTCGGACTCGTTCAACGGCGTTGATCTTGACCACCAGCTTCCGTTCGAAGTCCTCACCGATGCCGAGCCCGAGGTATTCGTGGGTGGGGCGAGCGAAGCAGTAGACGCAGGCGTGGCTGCAACCCCGGTAGGCGTTGATGGTGTGGCGAAAGGGCATCGACGATGAGGCCGGCACGGTGTTGATGATCCGCTTGGCGTTGACGTGGAGGAACTCGTAGCCGCGGAACTCACCGGTGCCAACGTGACGCTGACCCAGCTCCTCCGGGCTGAACAAGGCGAGTTGGCCACCATCAGTCGTTCCGTCGCTGTCGGCGAGCTTCCATCGGAAGCCGTCCGGGGCATCCATGATCCCATAGTATCGAACATATGTTCGTACCGTTGCTCAGGACGGCTCGGCGGGTAGGCCACGGCACTGGGGTTGTGCGTTGGAGCTGGCAGGCGCCCGTATAGTGCAAGAAGAGTGATCGTGAGCGTGCGTGTGTGGTCCAAGGAAGCGGTTCGGGAGCTGGTCCGTACGGGCAGGTCGGACGCGGGCGGATTGACCGATGTGCGGGAGATCGCTGTGCTGAACGGTGTCGAAGGCAGATCGCCGTGTTGAACGGCGTCGAAGGCATGGTCGGTGAGACCGCTGTTGTGACCAGGTTGGTGGGAGGCAGCGCCAAGCCCGGGTCGGTGCGGGCGCGTGGCGAGGAGTGGCACGCGGTGTCGATGTTCCCCGGCACTACCATCGAGGTGGGGTCCAGCGTGGTCATCGCCGATATAGAGCGGGGATTGCTCGTCGTCTACCCGACCAACTAGTGCGAGGCAGCACCAGGCAGTACCCAACCAGTAACAGGGAAGGCCCATCATGATCGCAAGTGCCATCGGCGGGGTGATCGTCGTCACCGTCATCGTCATCGTTCTCGTTGTCCTGGTGGTGTTCGCCGTGTTGAAGAAGAGCCTGAAGGTCGTGCAGCAGGGGAGCGTCGGTGTCGTGAAGCGGCTCGGCGAGTTCAAGTCGGTGCGGCAGCCGGGGATTGCCGTGTTAATGCCCTTCCTCGACAAGATGGACAAGGTCGACATCCGGGAGTTCCCCCACACCGGTGACCGGCAGGCGGTCATCACGGCGGACAACGTGTCGTTGTGGGTCAGCGCCACGATTTTTGCCCAGGTGCTCGACGTGAAAGCGGCGCTCTACGAGATCGAGGACTACGCGCTGGCGATCGACCAGCTGTCACGGACAGCACTGCGTGCCGTCTTCGGCGAACTGACCCTCGATCAGTCGTTGTCGGAACGTGAGACCATCAACTCGAAGATGCAGGACCATATGGCCGACGCCACCCTGAAGTGGGGCGTCCGGCTCAACCGCATCGAGATCCTCGACATCACACCTCCGGCCAACGTGCTGCAGGCCATGTCCGAACAGAAGGAGGCGGAGCAGCACAAGCGTGCTGCCATCTTGAAGTCCGAGGGCGATCAGCAGTCGGCCATCAACAGCGCCCAGGGGCGCAAGCAGGCAGCAGTCCTCGAAGCCGAGGGCCAGAAGCAAGCGTCGATCCTCGCCGCCGAGGCGCAGCAGAAGGTGTTGGAGTTGCGGGCGGAAGGCGAGAAGCAGGCGTCACGGCTGCGGGGAGAGGGCGAAGCGGCCGCCCTCGGTGCCCTGGACACGGCGACCATCAATCCGAACACGCTGGCGGTGATGCAGCTGCGAGCGTTGCAGCAGCTGGCAACGTCGGACAATGCGAAGGTGGTCGTGCCCTACGAGGCAGCCGGGCTGGTCGGTGGGGCACAGGTTCTGGTGGATGCGTTGAAGAACGTAGGCAGTAGGCCTGCCGGTGACCGGTCCACGGAGGGTTCGCCGAGCGCCGGCTGATCCTGGTCCGACCCGGTTCTACGCCAACGCCGGCTCATCGTCGCCTGGTCTGAGGCGCCGGCCGATCTTCTGGGTGAGGCGGGGGACGAAGAATATGAGCAGCCACAGGTACTTGGCATCGTCGGGAGAGTGCCAAGCCACCACCATCGACACGGCGAAGACCGAGGAGATGCCTACTGATCGGTACCAACCGATACGGAGCTGTGACGGCCGCACCCAGGCGTGAAGGAGCTTCCTGTGCTTGGCGATCAACGTCACTCCCAAGGTGGAGAGGCTGGACAGCACGATGTTGAAGGCGAAGATGTCCACGGCCAACGGGTTCAGTGGGTACTTCCCCAATAGATCGCTGGTGAACGGCAGGATGGTGATGGTGAAGAGGAATGCGAAGTTCCACGTCGCCAGTACCTCGTCGTGTCCGGTCATCATCCGGAACGTGCGGTGATGCGCGAGCCAGAACTGTGCGATGACGTAGAACGAGACCACGTAGCTGATCAGTGGGTCGGTCAGTGTCAGACGGAGCTCGTGAGCCAACTGGCTGGCCGAAGTTGCCGTGTGGATCCCCGGGACGTGGAGGGACAACACCAGGAGGGTGAGGGCGATGGCCACCACGCCATCGGACAGCGCCAACAGACGCTCGACCCCGGGCGCGTCCTCAGGTGGACGGGGTGCGGACACGGTCAACTTGGACAGCGGTGGGCTGGGCTCACTTCATCTCCACCTGCTCAAGGTACCTCTCGTCCCAGTGCAGGAACCGTTCTTGCGGCAGGAGGAGACAGTGGGTGGGCTCGAGCGCGGCTACGAACGACCGCTCGTGGCTGACCACGACCACCGTTCCTTCCCAGGCGCTGAGCATCCGCCCTACCGCTTCGATGGACGATGGATCGAGGTTGTTGGTCGGCTCGTCGAGGAGCAGCACGTTGGCCTCACCGGCGGCCAGCATGGCCAGACCCAGCTTGGCCCGCTCCCCACCGGACAGTGTTCCGGGCATCTGATGGGCGGCCTTCCCGGCAATGCCGAACGAACCCAGTAGCGCCCGTCGTTCGGTCTCCGTCGTGAGCACCGACTCGTCGAGGTTCTCTAACACGGTGACGTCCAGGTTCACCTGCTCGTGCTCCTGGGCGAAGTAGCCGAGTGCCACGTTGACCCCCAGCGTCACTTCACCGTCCGAGGGTTTCTGTACGCCAGCTAAGCAGCGAAGCAAGCTCGACTTGCCGGCGCCGTTGCGGCCCACGATGACGATGCGGTCGCCACGGCGGGCATGGAGCTCGACGTTGGACAGGACGGTGGTCCTGCCGTAGCGCACCGCCAGCTCGTGTGTGTGCAGTGCCACCTCTCCGGACCGCTTGGGCGTGGGCAAGCGGAAGTTGCTCCGTCGCTCCCGCTTGTGCACTTCGGTCCTCGAGGACTCGAGCCGCTCGACTCGCTTGTCGATCGACTTGGCGATGCGGGCGCGCCGGTTGGTGCTGCCCCGCATGGAGTCGGCCAACGTCGATAGGCGCTTGATCTCCCGACCCTCGAGCTGGGCAGCACGTTCCCGTTGGCTGAGGTCTGCCTCCAGCTGGGTGAGGTAGCTGGAGTAGGTGCCTTTGAACTCGTGCAGGCGACTGTTGGAGAGATGCAGCACCTTGTCGATCGATCGGTCGAGCAGCTTCAGGTCGTGGCTGACCACCAGGATGGCGCCGTTGAACTTCTGGAGCTCGTCCATCAGCCACGTCTTGGCCGGGAGGTCGAGGTGGTTGGTGGGCTCGTCGAGGATCATGATGTCCGGCGCCTGGAACAAGATGCGGATGAGGTCGACCCGACGTCGTTGGCCTCCGGACAGCCCTTCGATGTCCTCGAGGAGCAACTCCTGGTGCAGGCCGAGGCCATCGGCCAGACGGGCCATGATCGCCTCTGCTTCGTAGCCGCCGTTCTCCCGGAACTGCTCCTCGAGATCGGAGAAGAGCTCGATGTTCTCGGCGCTGGGATCCTTGGCCATCTGGGTACGAGCTTTCCCCAGGGCGTCGTCGAGCACGTCGAGACCTCGGGCCGACAGGACGTGGGAGAAGCCGTGCGGGTCGAGGCCGAGACCGTGGAGAACGGGCGTCTGAGGCAGGTAGCCGTAGGTGCCCCGGATGCGGACGCTGCCAGTGGACCTGACGTTGCGGCCCGGCTCCTCGATGACGACCGAGATGAACGTGGACTTGCCCGTCCCGTTCCGCCCGACCAGGCCCACCTTCTCGCCGGCGCCCACCACGAACGAGGCGTCACGGAGGAGCGTCCTGTCGCCGATCTCGACGGTGAGGGAGGACCCGACGATCACGCTCAGCCCCCCGATACCAGCTCGTCGCCACCGGTCGGTGGGGTGGGGTCGTCCACTGAGGTGAGCCAGCCGTTCGGGACGGCCACTGGCCTCGGCCCGTTGGTGTGGCCCCGGGCCATCCGCAGCGCCTCGACCGGGAACGGTTGGTCCTGGTCGAGGTGGGCCAACGAGCTCTTCAGGGCTGCGAACGAGTCGAGTTGGGCCAACTCCTGGCGTACGTGGCCCCCCACCGGGAACCCCGTCAGGTACCAGGAGACGTGCTTACGGAATTGGCGAATCCCATGATCCTCACCGAAGACCTCGCACAGCAGCGTGGCGTGGACAGCCATGACGTCAGCCACCTGGCCCAGCGTTGGCGGGGTCTGCGCCGGCCGACCGGCGAAGGCATCGGCCAGATCGCGGAAGAGCCACGGCCGCCCGAGGCATCCCCGGCCGATGACCACGCCGTCGCATCCGGTCGACGCCATCATGGCCAGCGCGTCGTGGGCCTCCCAGATGTCGCCGTTGCCCAGCACGGGAACGGTCCGTACCGCCTGTTTCAGCTCGGCGATGGCAGCCCACCGGGCGGAGCCCGAGTAGAGCTGCTCGGCCGTCCGGGCATGGAGCGCCACCGCTGCAGCCCCCTCGTCCTCGGCGATCTGTCCCGATTCGAGGAACGTGTGGTGGGTGTCGTCGAGCCCGATGCGCAGCTTCACCGTGACCGGCACCGGTCCGGCTGCATCCACCGCCCCCCGGACGATGGCTCGGAGCAGCTTCCGGTGGACGGGGAGGGCGGCCCCGCCCCCCTTCCGGGTCACCTTGGCGGCTGGGCACCCGAAGTTGAGATCGATGTGGTCGACGCCGATCTCGTCCACCAGGCGTCGCACGGCATCACGCACGACCGCCGGGTCGACCCCGTAGAGCTGCACGCTGCGGTTCGGCTCGTCGTCGGCGAACGACGCCATGTCGAGCGTCTTCGCGTTGCCTTCCACCAACGCCCGGGCCGTCACCATCTCGCTGACGTACAGGCCGGCGCCGTAGGAGCGGCACAGGCGGCGGAAGGCGCGGTTGGTCACGCCGGCCATCGGGGCCAGTACCACCGGTGGGCTGACCTGGAGCGGGCCGATGGCCAGGTCGGCGATGGGCGGCGCAGCGGGAGCGGCCGTCGTCATGGCCGTGGTCGGCGCAGTAGCCGTGGGTCCCATCACGCCCACAGCTCGGTGATCTCGACGCCCAACTGGGCGAGCAGGACGCGCACGGTGGGAAGGGACAGCCCGATGACGTTTCCCGGATCGCCGTCGACGCCATCGACGAACGGAGCCGAACGGCCGTCCAAGGTGAAGGCCCCGGCTACGGCCAGTGGCTCCCCGGTGGCGATGTACGCCTCGAGCTCTGCATCCGTTGTCCGGCTGAACCGAACGGTGGTGGATGTGGTGGCGGAGACCATCGTTCCAGAGGAGCCGTCGATCATGCAGTGACCGGTATGGAGGATCCCTTGTTGTCCTCGCATACGACGCAGCCACTCCATGGCTTGTTCGGGTGACGCAGGCTTGCCGTGGGGTTCGCCCTCGAACTCGAAGACGGAGTCGCACCCGATGATCAACGCGCCACCGGCCCGAGGCGCTACGGCGGACGCCTTGCGCTGTGCCAAGGTCAGGACCAGGGAGGCCGTGTCCTCCTCCACGACGTCGTCCTCGGGCACGTTGCTGACCATAACCGTCGGGTCGAACCCGGCCTCACGCAGCAGGCGCAGGCGTGCCGGGGACCCCGAGGCGAGAACGAGCTGGCGGGAGGACATGGCATCACAGTGTGCCAGCTGCGGCGCGTTCCTCCTGCAAGGGCGGGACAGGCGGCCCCTACTGCCGTGTTCACCCTGGGGCGGCGAATGCGCGAACCTGTGCCCATGACAGAGATGGGAACGACCCTTTCGCCCGCCATGGTCGATCCGGCTCTCACCGGCGACCACGAGCGCATGAGCCATATCGTGCTGGAGGGCTATAAGCCGGAGGAAGGGGAGTTCGTGTCGACCGGACCCTCGGTGGTGGAGGGGATGGTCAACGGGACGGCGGTCCGGGCCCTGTGCGGCAAGGTCTGGGTGCCGGGCCGAGATCCCAAGCGCTATGCAGTCTGTCCCACCTGCAAGGAGATCGCCGCAGGCCAGGGCTGGAAGATGCCGGCCGGCTGACCGATGGCCCGGATAGCAACCAGGACGACCGGCCAGGCACCGTCCCCGGTCGCCGACCCGACTGTCGGGGACGACCTCCTCGGCCAGCTGGCGTGGGCGCTCCCCAAAGCCGAGCTCCATCTGCACATCGAGGGGACGCTCGAGCCCGAGCTCTTCATGCGCCTGGCCGAAGGGCACGGGATCGACGTGTCCTACGCCGACGTGGACGCGGTCCGGAGCGCGTATGTGTTCGAGGACCTGCAGTCGTTCCTCGACCTCTACTACGCGGGATGTGACGTTCTCCTCACCGAGGAGGACTTCTATCAACTGACCCGGGCTTACGTGGAGCGTGCGGTGGCCCAAGGCGTGCGTCATGCCGAGGTGTTCTTCGACCCCCAGACCCATACGCAGCGTTCCGTCCCGCTCGAGGTGGTGGTGGGTGGGATCCGCCGGGCCTTGCTCGAGGCGGAGGAGATGTTCCAGATGACTTCCTTGCTCATTCCGTGCTTCCTCCGGCACCTCAGCGCCGAGTCGGCCATGGACACGCTGGACGAGCTGCTCCCTTTCGGCGATGCGTTCGTGGCTGTCGGCCTCGACTCGGGTGAACAGGGCAATCCACCGTCGAAGTTCGCCGACGTGTTCGCTCGAGCCCGGGCCGAAGGGTTCCTCACCGTGGCCCATGCAGGGGAGGAGGGACCGGCTGCCTACATCCGGGAAGCGCTCGATCTGCTCCAGGTGCGTCGGATCGACCACGGCGTCCGCTGCACGGAAGACGCCGAGCTGGTGGCACGGTTGGCTGCCGAACAGGTGCCGCTCACCGTGTGCCCGCTGTCCAACGTGAAGCTCCGGGTCTTCGACCGTCTCGAAGACCACAATCTCGGTGAGCTGCTCGACCACGGGCTGCTGGTCACCGTCAACTCGGACGACCCCGCCTACTTCGGTGGCTACGTGGCCGACAACCTGGCCGCCACTGCCCAAGCGCTGCACCTCTCGGCCAACCAGCTGGTGGAGTTGGCGACCAACTCGTTCCGGGCGTCGTTCCTACCTGTCGCCGCACGGCAAGACCACATCGACGAGGTGGTCCGTGTGGCGAGTGCTTTGCTCATCTGAGCCCCTGACCGAGCGGCAGCGAGCGCTGCCAGGCGGCGCGGTTCCCGGTTCTCTCTTCTTTGGGTAGAGAGGGCCAGTCTTTGGGTAGAGGGGATCAGCTCCGAGGTGAGTCGGCTCCTCAGGGACGGTTGGAATCCTCTGTGACCTCGCCGTGGTCGCGACAGCGGGCTCGGTAGCCGCCAGGTGTCACCGTCACCGTCAGGCGCCGGCCGCAGGTGGGGCAGAAGCGCGGTGGGTCGAGCTCACGCCCGCAACCAGCGCACTCGGCGGTCGGTGACCCGCAGCTGGTGCAGTGCAGAGCGGACGTCATCGGCAGCTGACTGGGTGACTGCGTGGATGACCAGGCGGGGGTGCGGACAGCGATGCGGGTGGTCTGGTGGTCCCGGCGCTCACAGCACGCCGGTGAGCGCCCCGACCGGCATGCGGAGATCGTCGAGCATCTGGAGATCGTCGTCCGCAGACCGGCCCAGCGTGGTCAGGTAGTTGCCCACGATCAGGGCGTTGATGCCCGATGTGAGGCCCATGGCCTGTAGGTCGCGCAGTGTGACCTCCCGACCGCCGGCGTACCGGAGGATGACGCCGGGGAGCCCCAGGCGGAACAACGCGATCCATCGGATGGCCTCCCACGCACCCACCGGATGGCGGTCACCGAGGGGGGTGCCGGGGCGGGGGTTGAGGAAGTTGAGCGGTACCTCGGTCGGATCGAGCTGCTGCAGCTGAACCAGTAGCTCGATCCGCTGGTCGTCGCTCTCGCCCATGCCGATGAGCGCACCGCAGCACAGCTCCATGCCGTGGTTGCGGACCAGCTGGCAGGTGTCCTGGCGCTCCTCCCACGTATGTGAGGTGACCACGTTTGGGAAGTAGGACTTCGACGTCTCCAGGTTGTGGTTGTAGCGGTGGACGCCGCCGTCGGCCAGCCGGCGCGCTTGGTCGTCCGTGAGGAGCCCGGCGCTGACGGCCACGTTGAGGCCGGTCTCTTCCCGCACCAAGGGCACCAGCTCCAGGATGCGCTGGAGCGTTCGCTCGTCAGGGCCTCGTACGGCCAGCACGATGCAGAACTCGGATGCCCCGGCGTCCTTGGTCTCCCGTGCGGCCTGGAGCACCTCGTCGGCGTCGAGGAACGGCGTCGCCTTCACCGGTGTCTCGAACCGGGACGACTGCGAGCAGAAGTGACAGTCCTCGGGACAGCCGCCGGTCTTGGCCGACAGGATGCCCTCCACTTCGACCTCCGGCCCGCACCAGGCCAGGCGGACCTGGTGGGCGAGGGCAGCCAGCGAGGTGACCCACTGATCGGGTAGCTCCGCCAGCTCGCCGAGCTCGTCGGCGGACAGCAGCCGGCGCTCGTCCAGGAGGGCCGACTCTGCTGTGGCCAGCCGCCTTCTGACTTCGGCTGGGTCGAGGGGGGGTCGGTCGGTCGGCTCCGTGTCGGTCGAGCTGGTGCTGGTCGAGCTGGTGTCGGTCGGCTCCGTGTCGGTCGAGCTGGTGCTGGTCGAGCTGGTGTCGGTCGGCTCCGTGTCGGTCGGCTCCGTGTCGGTCGACCGTCGGTTGGGCGTACCAAGGGTGACGGTGGTACGCGTAGGGGTAGCAGAGGCTTCACCGAGCATGGGATTACGGTAGCGGTCGGCATGACGGTGACGGAAACCGAACCGCCACATGACCAAGGGAGGCGCACGTGGCCTGGGATTTCTCCACTGAGCCGGAGTTCGAGGCGAAGCTGGCGTGGATGCGTCAGTTCGTGCGTGACGAGATCATCCCCCTGGAGACCCTCGACCTCTCTCACGACACCATGGTCGAGGCGGTCCGCCCCCTCCAAGCAGAGGTGAAGCGGCGCGGGCTGTGGGCCTCTCACCTTCCTCCTGAACTGGGAGGAGGAGGGTTCGGCCAGGTGAAGCTGGGCCTCATGCACGAGATCCTGGGCCAGACCCCCTACGCACCCTGGGTCTTCGGCAACAACGCCCCCGATTCGGGCAACGCCGAGCTGCTGGCCTTGGGTATCGAGTCATCGGGCCGGGAGGAGCAGCGGGAACGGTGGCTGCTCCCACTGCTCGACGGGCAGCTTCGCAGCGCGTTCTCCATGACCGAGCCCGGGGCCGGGGCCGACCCCACCCTGATTGCGACCCGGGCCGTGCGCGATGGAGACGAGTGGGTCATCGATGGCCATAAGTGGTTCACCTCCAACGGCTCCATCGCCGACTTCCTCATCGTGATGGCGGTGACCAATCCGGACGTCCATCCCTATCAGGGTTGTTCGATGATCATCGTGCCGGCGGGTACGCCCGGTGTCGACATCGTGCGGGACGTGGCCACCATGGAGGACCCGATCGAGCACTTCGGCAGGTTCGGCGGTCACGCCGAGATCGTCTACCGGGAGGTCCGGGTTCCCTACGAAAACCTCATCGGGAAGGAAGGCGAGGGGTTCGCTCTTGGCCCAGAAGCGCCTGGGACCGGGCCGGATCCATCACTGCATGCGGTGGTTGGGCCAGTCGAAGCGGGCGTTCGACATGCTGTGCGAACGTGCTGTCTCCCGCTATACCCACCACTCCACCTTGGCGGAGAAGCAGACGGTCCAGAACTGGGTGGCCGACTCGATGGCGGAGATGACGGCGGCACGCCTGATGACGCTGTACGCGGCGTGGAAGATGGACCGGGACGGTCCAGCCGCAGCCCGAGTCGAGATCGCCATGATCAAGTACTACGGCGCCAGCGTGCTCTACAACGTCATCGATCGCGCCCTGCAGGTGCACGGATCGTTGGGGTTCTCGACCGACCTGCCCCTTGAGTCGATGTACCGCAACGCTCGTGCCGCCCGGATCTACGACGGGCCCGACGAGGTCCACAAGGTGACCGTGGCCCGCCAGGTGCTCAAGGGCTACACCCCGGTCGATGTCCCCACCGAGCACGTGCCCACCCGCCGGGCCGAGGCCAAGGAGCGGTTCGCCGCTCTTCTCGATGCGGCGACGGCTGACAGCTGATCAGTACCGAGCTGATCAGTACCGAGCTGATCAGTACCGGTACGAGTCTGGTTTAAAGGGTCCGTCGACCGAGACGCCGATGTACTCGGCCTGCTCCTCGGTCAGCGTGGTCAGCCGCACCCCCAGCGCGTCGAGGTGGAGCCGGGCCACCTTCTCGTCGAGATGCTTGGGGAGCACGTAGACCTTGTTCTCGTACTGGCCGGACTGGGTGAACAGCTCCACCTGGGCCATGGTCTGGTTGGTGAACGAGTTGGACATGACGAAGCTCGGATGTCCGGTGGCGTTGCCCAGGTTGAGCAGACGTCCCTCCGACAGGATGATCACGGCGTGGCCGTCGGGGAAGACCCACTTGTCGACCTGAGGCTTGATGTTGATCCGTTCGATCCCGTCGATCTTGGTCAGGCCGGCCATGTCGATCTCGTTGTCGAAGTGGCCGATGTTCCCCACGATGGCCTGGTGCTTCATGGCGGTCATGTCGGCGGCGGTGATGACGTCCTTATTACCGGTCGTGGTCACGAAGATGTCGGCGGTACGCACCACGTCCTGGAGCGTGGCCACCTGGTAGCCCTCCATGGCCGCCTGGAGCGCACAGATCGGGTCGATCTCGGTGATGATGACCCGAGCCCCCTGGCCTCGGAGGGAGTCCGCACAGCCTTTGCCGACATCGCCGTAGCCGCAGACCACTGCCACCTTGCCGCCGATCAACACGTCGGTAGCCCGATTGATGCCATCGACCAGCGAGTGCCGGCAGCCGTACTTGTTGTCGAACTTCGACTTGGTCACCGCGTCGTTGACGTTGATGGCGGGGAAGAGGAGCTCGTTGTTGCGCTCCATCTCGATCAGTCGATGGACGCCGGTGGTGGTCTCCTCGGAGACCCCCTTGATGCCGTTGGCGATGGAGGTCCACCGCTGCCCGTCCTCGGCAAGGCTTCGGGTCAGGACACCGAGGACCACGCCGAACTCCTCGGAGTCTGCGGTCGACGGGTCGGGGACGGCGCCGGCCTTTTCGAACTCGACACCCTTGTGCACCAACAGGGTGGCGTCGCCACCGTCGTCGAGGATCATGGTGGGACCGTCGCCCGGCCAGACCAGAGCCTGCTCGTGCACCACCAGTACTCTTCCAGGCTCTCGCCTTTCCAGGCGAAGACCGGCACACCCTTGGGATCGTCCACGGTGCCGTGAGGGCCGACGGCTACGGCAGCAGCAGCGTGATCCTGGGTGGAGAAGATGTTGCAGCTGGCCCAGCGCACCTCGGCGCCGAGCGCGGTCAAGGTCTCGATCAGCACGGCGGTCTGGACGGTCATGTGGAGCGAACCGGTGATCCGGGCTCCCTGGAGGGGCTTCGTCGCACCGAATTCGGAGCGCATGGCCATCAAGCCGGGCATCTCGTGCTCGGCCAGCTCGATCTCCTTGCGGCCGAACTCGGCGAGCGACAGGTCGGCGACCTTAAATGCCGGTCGGTTCTGGTCGCTGGTCATGCGGTCTCCTTGTGCTGCGCCGACCAGGTCTTGGGCAGCGGATGAACGTGTGGTGCGCCGTTTTCCCGGGACAGCAGGTCTGGTCCGAGAACAGGCGTCCGACTCGAATGTCGGCCCTTCAACGGTAGCGCACAGGTGTGAATGCCCAGCGCCGTTCGAACAGTCTCGAACGGTGAGGAGAGGATCGATTCGATCAGGTCGTGCTGCCCACCGGGGAGATCTGAGGCGATTCCTGAGGGTTGTTCGGGCAGGTGGTGAGAGACGAGTCGGGAGCGAACAGTGCCGTCGTTTGGTTGGGGGGGTACACCCGGAACCCCTGAGCGGCCACCGGGGTGCAGTTGATGATGCCGGGATTGGCCTGCCGGAAGAGGGCACTGGTCGTCTGCTTCGGCGCCAGCGTCACCAACGTCGTCGTCTGGCCTGACCGGTTGGCGGCTTGGCCGAGCTGCACGCCGTTGGCACCAACCACGGAGACACCCGGGTATCCCTGGAGCGTGCAGGTCACCGTGCTGGTGTTCTCGAACACGAGAGGAATGATCTCCGACCCAGCAGCACCCCCGGCCTGGCCGACGGAGACCGAGAGCTGGCTCGAAGTACACGGCGCCGAGCCGGCCGTCGTGGTCGAAGAGCCTGTCGTCGGCTTCGTGGTGGAGGAAGAGGTCGTCGAGCTGGTCGAGGGCTTCGTGGTGCTGCTCGAATTCGGAGGCTTCGTCGTGCTGATGGACGTGGTCGGACTGCTGCTGCATCCTGCAGCGATGACACCGGCCAGAACGACTGCACATCCGATCTGTGGCCAATTTCGAGAAATCATCGAACCCCCTAGGGCAGCGTGTCCGGGCGTGTCCGGCAGTGTGTGGTCGCCTGCCTGAAGGTATACCCGCCGGTGTAAGCCGTCACGTGGACCCACCTCGACTGCCGGTAGGCCGGGTGAGGGACAATGGGACCGACGTACCGGACCTCGAAAAGGAGCGATCGTGCCGATCTATGCCTTAGATGATGCGATGCCCACCATTCACGAGACGGCGTTCGTCCACCCTGATGCGGTGATCATCGGACGGGTGATCATCGGGGCACAGTCGACGGTGTGGCCGTGCGCGGTTCTCCGCGGGGACGGGAGCGAGATCCGGATCGGGGAGCGTACGTCGATTCAGGACGGGTCCGTGGTGCACACGACTCCGCTCGTTCCCACCGTGGTCGGTGCCGGATGCGTCGTGGGCCATATGGTCCACCTGGAGGGGTGCACCATCGAGGACGCGTCGCTCGTCGGCAACGGTTCCATCGTGCTCCACGAGGCGTTGGTGCAGACCGGAGCGGTGGTCGGGTCTAACGCGGTGGTCCCGAACGGGATGGTGGTGCCGACCGGTTCCGTTGCGCTCGGCGTCCCGGCCAAGCTCAGGGAGGCGAGCGACGGTGTTCTGGCTGGGATCACCATGGCTGCGGACGTCTACGTGCAGCGGGGCGAGCGGTACCGAGCCGAGCTGCGCCGGATCGGATGACCCGCGGAGCAGCTCCGAGATCGCAGGCTGACGCCCGCGGCGGTAGGCGCAAAAACTGGTGCTAACCCCCGCCCGGAAACGCCCGGGAGCACCATAGAATTCTCCCGACCGCTTGGTAGCATGCCGGGTATACGCAGCTCCGAGTCAGGCCGCCACCGGCCTCCACCACACGAAGGGCGGGTTGTCGGGCTATGACCACCACCATGCTGGCGAGCTCACCGCGGGCGGCCACCGGCGATGGCCAATGGGCCGTCGAGACGCACGGCCTGACGAAACGATTCGGCGAGAACGTCGCCGTCAACAACGTCGAGCTCCTCGTTCCCCGCGGCTGTGCGTTCGGGTATCTCGGCCCCAACGGCGCCGGCAAGACGACGTTGATCCGGGTGCTGCTGGGACTGACCCACGCGGACGCGGGCACCATGTTCCTACTCGGTCACGCCGTTCCCCGCCATCGCGACTTGGCCCTGGCCCGTGTCGGCGCCATCGTCGACGAGCCCCGCTTCCACGGCCACCTGACCGGCCGCCAGAACCTGCAGATCCTGGCGGCCGCCCGCGAGCCGGCGGCCAAGAGCCGCATCGAGCCGGCGCTCGAGCGCGTGGGCATCCTGCACCGGGCGAATGACAATGTGTCGAAGTACTCCATGGGCATGCGCCAACGTCTGGGCGTCGCCGCCTGCCTCCTCGGGGACCCCCAGCTGCTGATCCTCGACGAGCCCATGAACGGCCTGGACCCCGGGGGGATGCTTGAGATCCGCGACATGATCCTGTCCCTTGTCGCCGAGGGCCGCACCGTTGTGCTGTCGTCGCACCTCCTCGACGAGGTCGAGCGCACGTGTGACGCCGTGGCCATCGTCGACCGGGGTACCGTGATCCGCCAGGGCCCGATCTCCCAGCTCTTGGCCGGTTCCTCCTTTGAGGTCCAGGTCGAGTGCTCCGATCCCGACCGGGCCGGCGGCTTGCTGCAGACGACCTCCTTCGGCGCCCACTTCCAGGTCGGGCCGGACGGGCTCGCCATCTCCTTGCCCGAGGGCACCGAGCGCGACGCCATCGCTGAGATCAACCGCCTGCTTGTCGAGGGAGGGATCTCGGTCTACCGACTCCAACACATCCAGGCCTCCCTCGAGCAGTGGTTCCTCGAGGTCACCAAGCGTCTGGGGGAAGCCGAATGACCACGATCTCCGACGTCGGCGTTCCGGCTCCCACGCCGATCCGGGTGGAGACGCGGAGCGATCACCGCGGCTCGTGGATCCCGACCTGGGCCATGGTCGCCACGCGCTTTATGGAGCTGCGCAAACGGCGGGGGCTGATGATCGCCCTGATCGCGGTCAACATCGGCATCCCGGTCGTCTTCCTCGGGGTGCGCCTCGTCTCCCACGCTCTCGACCCCAGATCCTACGGCCCGGCCGGCGGCTACAGCATCTTCACCCAGCTGGTGGCCGGTGTCATGTACATCTTCGGGTTCATCGTGGCGGCGGCCGTGGGCTCCACGGCGGGGTCGGTCGATCTCACCGAGGGGATGTTCCGCCACCTCGTGATCACCGGGCGTTCCCGCCTGGCCCTGTACTTCGCGCGCATCCCGGCCGGGCTGGCCATCGTCATCACCATGGTGGCGGTCGGCTACACCATCGTCTGCGCTGTGTGCGTCTTCGCCGCGCCGACGCAGCTCAACTATGACGGCGTCAACGTCCCCGTGGGACTGTCGCGCCCGGCATTGGACACCTGGGCGGCGTCGCACGCCGACGAGGTGATCTGCAATTTCAACTTCCATGGGGGCGAAGGGCTGAACGGGCCGCCGCCGAACGTGCCCTGTGGAAACGGGCAATCGAGCGGCCCACCGCCGGGGACGGTAATCAAGACGCCGAAGGGGACGATCACCGTCCCCGGGAACGAATCGCCGGCCCAGATCCGGGCGTTCGCAGTCACGGTCGCCAATCAGGACTACGCGGACTACCACTCGAACTTCTTGGTCCCCTCCACCACACTGATGGTCGACGTCGGGCTGTGGATCGCGCTGGAGGCGACTATCGGGTTCATCGTCGGCCTCGGGCTGGCTTCGCTGATGGGCCAGCGGACGGTACCCGTGATCATCCTGATCGTGCTGGAGCTGATCCTGACGCCCGTCTTCAGCCGCCACATCATTTCGCACCTCCTCAATGTCCAGCGCGGGATCGTGGGCGTCGCCATGACCCACCTTGAGCCGGGAGGTCTCCCAACACCGTTCGGCGGCGGCGGTGGGGGTGGAGGAAACCCGCTGATCCCTGAGTCCACCTTGGCGGCGTCACTGGTGATCGTTGGCTGGATCGTGTTCTGGACCGCTATCGGCGCCTGGCGTATGAAGACGCGCGACGCCTGACCGAGGGGCCAGGGAGCCGACCTCGTGCCCGGCCGAGGCGAGCAGCCGCTCGCTCTCGTCCCGCAGGCGCACCGCAGCTGCATCGTCCCGGGCTTGGCAGCCCATGTGTCCCGGCCTTGGAGCGGACCCGGTACATGTCCATTCTCGTCGCGACCTCCGGGGAGGTGGCCGCAAGCTCCTCGACGCCCACTACGCCGCGGCCATCGACGTCACCACGTTGATCGGGCACTTCGGAAATCACCGGGATTTGACCGTTGAGAACAGCGCCCAGTTGGGCTCGCCTGCGTAGAGCAGTGATCGGATCCAGTAGTTCCGATGCGTAGAGCAGTGATCGGATCCAGTAATTCCGAAATGACGTGAACCCGAAGGTGGCACGCTTCATCCGCTTGATCAGGTTGTTGACTGCTCGGTGCCGTCTTTGACAGCACCCACGGAGGCACTCCTTCAGATTCATCGCTTCTCCGCTGAGATCCGAAATGCCAGTAAGGTGACCCACCGTCACGATTTCGGCGAGGAAACCAGCGTCTCCAAAGGGCATCTCGCCAAAAGTAAGGAGCGACGATGCCCAGTGAGACCCTCGGGCAAAAGTTGGATGCCATCTTCGGCGCCCACATGGAGGCGGAGCTTGCCGGCGACCTCGACCAAACGCTCGCCACAATGGCGCCGAACCCCCACCTTGTCAACATCCCGACGATGGTGGGCGGGGCGGGTGGCGACGGGGTTCGCACCTTCTACTCAAAGCGCCTGATCGGCCAGTTCTTCCCACCCGACGTCGAGTTCACGACGGTCTCGCGTACATACAGCGAGGACAGGCTCGTCGACGAGATCATTATCTCTTTCACACACACCACCACCATTGACTGGATGCTCCCGGGGGTCGCCCCTACGAACAAGCGGGTCGAGGTGGCTTTTGTGGTGATCGTGGGCGTCGAGGACGACAAGGTCAGCTACGAGCACATCTACTGGGACCAGGCCACGGTGCTCGTGCAGATCGGCCTGCTCGACCCTGCCGACCTCCCCGTCGCTGGCGCAGGGACAGTGGCGAAGCTCCGGGACCCCTCGATCCCTGACCCCTTCTTCGGCGAGGGCTGACGGCAGCTCAACCAGCTCCGGTACGATCGTCGCCCTAGCCCCGCCTCTTCACGCCGCTATTCGGCGGTGGCCTGATGTCGTCATTCCAGTGGGCTGAGCGGTCGGACCGGTGATTGTGGCTCCGTGGTGATGACGACGGCGATCGTTGTGCGCTTTGTCGGGGTCGGAAAGTGACCAGGGACATGCTTGAGGACGCGTGTGGTCACGCTGGTGCCGCCTCACGGGTTCTCTGGAGTCGGTCAGGTGATGAGGTCGATGCGTTGGTAGGCATCGAGGAGCATCTGGGTTGTCGGCCAACCTTCGATGATGCGCACGACGCGGTCGGCGTGCCCGGTGCACGAGACGTCCCGGTGCGTGGAAGATCCCCCAACGAAGTGCCTTGGGTCGGGCGTCGCTCCAGCTCCCGTCGAGGCACAACAGCTGGAACCACCGCACGAGGTCGGCAGCCAGGGTGACGGTCATCAGCCAGTTGGTGTTGGCCTCGAAGCTGGCGAAGGGGAACCGACAGAGCCCCGACTCCTTCAATCGCTGGATGTGGGACTCGACGTGGGCGTGGGCCCGCATGGTTGCATCCAGGTCTCTCGGGTCGCCGTCCTGGTCGGTGTAGAACCCCCAGTAGCGGTAGTCGAGGCTCGGGAACAGGCTGCGCTGGGCACCGGGGTGAAGGGGTTCACGTCGGATGATCAACCGGGTTCGAGAGGGGAACCTCTTCCCGTCGATCAGCGAGGTGAGCTCGGCTACGTGAGCGCCGTCCTTCAACTCACCGTTCTGAGCGAGGGCGTCCAGCCACACCTCTTCGACTCCGATGGCATCGAAGATGGCGGCGGTGACCTGGGCGTTCGACCGGGCAGACACGTAGAAGCCCACGTTGCGGGCCCGGCATGCTGCCAAGAAGTCCTCGGTGCACCCGGCCGAGTCGGCCCGCATGATGACGTCACGGTTGACCAACTCGGGATCGTCGCCGACATGGTGGCCACGAGCGATCTCTTCGGGCAGCTGGGCGACAGCGTCGTCGAGCACGGTGATGTGATCGGCCACGGTGTTGGACCCGGCGTTCCCCGGACGCAGGAGCGCGGAGAGCGTCTCACCGGTGGCGTCGGCGAAACAAAAGATCGGATGGAACCCGAACCCGCCCTTGTAGGTGGGTGCCGCCTGCTCCTTGCCTTCGGAGTGGATCTCGACCAGGGAGGCGTCGATGTCCAAGAGGACAGGAGCAGTGCCCGTCGTCGCCGACGAACGGGACCACACCTGAGCTCGCATCTCCGCCATCGCTCGTGCGATCCCCAACCGGGTGGACGGGGCGATCTCGTGGAACGTGCGTGCGACCGTCGTGTCCGACGGTACCGAGCCGAACAGGTCCCCTCCGATGCGCAGGTGCTCGATGTCGAGACAGCTCTCGCCCCCACCGGCCAGCATGAGGGCGGTCTGAACGAGCACCTTGCCCCGGTCGTGGACCGGGAAGCCCGATCCACTCCACGGGATCCGGGACGAAAGCGCATCACCGAGTCCCAACCGGTCGGCAAAGGACCCAAGAGTGTGCAGTCCGACGTGGGCCACCACGCCGGTTCCACCGGGTTCCACAACGACGCGACGAGTGCTGTTACCGTTCACTTTGGAAGTGCCCTTCTGTTGGGTGATGCTGTTGCCTCGAGAACAACAGTTTCCCCTACTGGGAGGGCTTTTCCGCGGACGCGGACCGGTCAGCTCAAATGGCGGCGTGAAGAGGCGGGGCTAGCGGGCATTCCACCGCAGGTAACTCCCAAAGCTCGAACAAGGTGCTGTCGGACCTACCCGACCCCGTTCAAATCCGAAGGGCCGTTGATCGCCGACTCGGTCCGGCCGTTCCCTCGGTATCTACTGGAGCGGCTCGCCGATCGGTGCGAGGCCTCTGCCCCGACCCGTGTGGGGCACCTTGGGGAGACGGGGCCATTGGTAGGCTTGCACAATGGGTGGACGAGCGACCGTCGTGGTTTACGTGCTTGCGCTCGTAGTCGTCGTGGTCGGTCTTGACATTCTGTTCTTCAAGCATCACTTTTGGGCACGCTTGATAGGAAACGTTGGCATCGTCCTGGTATTTGCTGCCTTCTATCTACGCTTTCAGGGCGCCTTCGGCGGTAAGTAAGCACCTTCTGGAAGCTGAGCCATCCCTCGGTGGGGCTTCCTTGCCCACCTGGTCGAGTGGCAGGAGATCCTGGAAACGGCGATGCGGTTCGCCACCAACTGCGCCAAGGCTTACGCCCGGGTCTCGGCGCCGACCAGGCGCCGGTTCAACCAAGCCGTCTTTACGGGCATCGACGTACGCGGCGGCAAGATCGCCGCTGTGGGGTACCAACCTCAGGGCTCACCATGATGTCTACGATGTCTTGAGCCACAATGGTTGTGCAGAAGACGATGTCTTATTCAAACTCAGCTGAGCTGCGGGAACGTCTCAGTCCCCTGCTCACGAATCCGCTGGATCTGAGGGGAGGACAGTGAACTGACCGCCGTCCAGCGGTCGGAGGGCTCGGAAATGACGCTCGTCGAAGGTGAGCAGGCAACGGGTGCCGTACCGTTTGGCGACGATGATCACCCCAAGATCGGCGAGCCCAACGCCGAGGTTGTCATACCGGCGCTCTAGGCCAGCGACGACCCCGTAGTCGTCGGGTTCTAGGTTGGCGACCGTAAACCTGCCGGCCGCGAGGTCATCGAGGAATGCCAACCGGCAGGTCGACCGAACCGGCGCCGAGAAGGTAGTCGACCTCAGCGGTGACGGGAGCCGGGATGACCAACTCGCCAGGCTCCTCACGCAGAGTTGCCCTTGTGGCCCTTTGGTGACAACCCCGGTTCTAGGTCGTCGTGGTTGTGTCTCCGCTTGGGCAGGTCTTCGGGAAGGTCACCGGCTGGCCGAGCTGCTTCATGCCTTTGAGGTACGCCGTATTGAGAGACGACTCGGCACTGGCACCGGACCAGATCACCGATGTGCAGTTGGTGGAGTCACACCCGCCACCGAAGGTGAAGGATTGCCCGGTCCTCACGGTGACGCACTGGCAGAGCGCCATGGCAGGGTTAGTGGGATCGATCTCGCACTCGACGTCAACGCAGTTGGCCCAGGGCACTCCTGACGGACAGGTTAAGACCTCGAAGCTGGGGTTGATGTTCATCGTCGAGAAGTCCGACCGCACGCTGCTCCCCTTCTGAGCCCGCTCGGTACAGGACTTGTAGCCAACCGAGTAGCCGTTCTGCATGACGCACCGGCAGACCGAGATGTTGGGGTCGGTCGTGGACGGCTGGCATGACGCCGTCGTGCACAGGGCGAACGGCTGGTTGCAGAGCCACGTCCCATCGACCCTGAGCGCGTCGTTGGTCGGGACCGTGGTGCCTGCGCCCACTTTGTTCTTGGGGGTAACGCCGCAGGCCGCAGCGATCACGGCGAAGGCGGAGAGGGCGGAGGCGGACGTGATGGCTTGGCGCCGGGTCACTCTCGGCTCGCCACCGCCTGCCGGCGCGCCCTCGACAAGGCGTTCGATCTCTTGGGCTCCCAGCGCCATCGCGCCGGTTCGGTTGCCTTCGATGCGAACTGCGCACGGCGTGGCGGTCACGCCATAGGCGGCGAACACCGAGCGGCGATCGTCGAAGAGCACCGTTCTCAGCCCGTACTCACGCACCTGGTCGCCACCGTGCGCCGGTGGACCCCCGATCACCAGGGCAACCGTGACCTGCTCTGCCAGATCCCCCTGCCATCGGGCGACGTCGGGGAGGAGCGCCTCGCAGGCCCCGCAGCCAGGTTGCCCGAAGACGAGCACCAAGGGTCGGTGGTCCGCTCCCAAGGCGTCAAGGGTCACCGTCCGCCCTGCGTGGTCCGGGAGGGCGAACGGCACCGAGGCGCTGGGCACTCGGCGAGACCGTCGTCGCCGTAGCACCGGAACCATCCACAGCCCGAGCGTGATGGCGGCAATGCCGGAGCACCACCAGCCGAAACGACCCCCCAGCATGAGCAGCACGGCGAGCGTGGCAAAGAAACCGTTCCTTGCCACGGTCGGCCATCCGATCGGACTCGACGACAGTCGCCCGAAACAATGGCAGTCCGGGCTGCGGCCCTGAGCGAGATTTACCACTACAGCAGCGCTGAAACCCGCGAGCAGGGCACAAGCCACAGACCAGCCGCCCACGACGATCCCACAACCAGCAACGCGATGGCGCCCAGCTCGCCGCAGATCAGTGCCCATCCGAGCAGGCCGGCGACTCGACCCGGGACGCCGAACGCCGCCACCGCCCGCCTACCGCCGCCATCGGACACCTTGGTTACGGCCGCCACGCCGAACATCCCGGCGAGGGCGACCCTGGCAAGGATCACCAACACTGGCACCGCTTTTGGCCTCGGCCGTGGGTGCCTAGGCGACGAATTGGAGGATGCCCTACGCTCACCCGGCGGAGTGTAATCGGACTCTTCGCGATGAGGTGTGGGACGGTGCCACAGCGCGCCCGGTCAGCTCACCCCGGGCGAATTCGGAGACCTGCACTCAATCCAACCCGCAGGCCACATTGTCATAAGACGTTGATCTGTCCACCAAATGGGGCTCTTCCGGAGTGGAGGCGATGGGACTCGAACCCACGAACCTCCTGACTGCCAGTCAGGCGCTCTACCAGCTGAGCTACGCCCCCGAAAGCGAAGCAACGTTATCAGGCCGGCCGACCGGGTCGGCCAGGATCCGTCTTCCCTCCCGGTACGCTCTCCACCCATGGCACGAGCCTACGACGTCGTCGCGATCGAGAAGAAGTGGCAGCAGCGCTGGGCCGACGAGGGCACCTACGAGGTCGATGCCGACGATCCCCGTCCGCCTTGGTACGTGCTCACCATGTACCCCTACCCGTCGGGACCGGCCCACATGGGGCACGTGCGCAACTACACGTTCGGCGACCTGCTGGTCCGCCACCGCACCATGCTCGGTCACGCCGTACTGTCACCGTTCGGCTTCGACTCCTTCGGTCTGCCCGCTGAGAACGCCGCCATTCGGACGGGCACCCATCCGCGGGTGTTCACCGACGCCCGGATCGCCGAGCTGAAGGCGTCCATCACCGCACTGGGGGCTGTCTACGACTGGCGTCGGGAGATCCGGAGCCACGACCCGTCGTACATCAAGTGGAACCAGGTCATCTTCACCAGGCTGCTCGCCGCCGGCCTGGCCTACCGAGCCAACGCGCCGGTCAACTGGTGCCCGGGATGCCAGACCGTGCTGGCCAACGAGCAGGTGCTCGCCGATGGCACCTGCGAGCGGTCGGGCGACGTGGTGATCAAGCGAGACCTGGAGCAGTGGTTCTTCCGCATCACCAACTACGCCGACGAGCTGTTCGCCGACCTCGACGATCTCGACTGGCCCGAGCGGGTCAAGATCATGCAGCGGAACTGGATCGGTCGGTCCGAGGGCGCTGAGTTTGATCTCGCCGTCGTGGGTCGGAACAGCAGCCTGGACCGGGACGGCAGTGCAGCCCAGGAAGCCGACAACGAGGACGGAGCGCTCGCCCTCACGGTATTCACTACCCGACCGGACACGTCCTTTGGCATGACCTACGCCGTCGTTGCCCCCGAGCACCCGCTGGTTGACGAGCTCACCACGGACGAGCAGCGGTCTGCAGTCGACGAGCTCCAGGCCCGGGCCGCCGCCACTTCGGAGATCGAACGGACGGCCGAGGGGGGAGGGGAGGCCGGGTTGGCCAAACGGGGTGCGTTTACCGGCTCCTACGTGCGCAACCCGTTCACTGACCAGCCGGTCCCGGTCTACGTAGCCGACTACGTGCTCATGGGCTACGGCACCGGCGCCATCATGGCTGTCCCCGCCGAGGACACTCGGGACTGGGACTTCGCCAAGGCCCATGGGCTTCCGTTCGTCCGTACCGTGCAGCCGCCCGAGGGATGGGACGAGCACGGCGGTCCCGACGGCGGGCCGGGCGGTGCCTATACCGGGCCGGGCGTAAAGATCAACAGCGACTGGCTGAACGGCCTGGACATCCCCACCGCCAAAGCGAGGGCCATCGACTGGCTCGAAACCGAGGGGGTTGGCACCCGCAAAGTCAACTACCGCTTACGCGACTGGTTGGTCTCCCGTCAACGATTCTGGGGCTGCCCCATCCCGGTGGTGTACTGCCCACAGCACGGCATCGTGCCAGTGCCCGAGGATGAGCTCCCGGTGCTCGCTCCCGACGACGTCGAGTTCCTTCCCACCGGCGAGTCGCCGCTCGCCACCAACGAAGCCTTCCTGAACACGACGTGCCCGATCTGCGGTGGGCCGGCTGTTCGGGAGACCGACACCATGGACACGTTCGTCGACTCGTCCTGGTACTTCCTCCGGTTCTGCGACCCATGGGCCGAGGACCAACCGTTCGACAAGGACGTCGTCCGCCACTGGATGCCGGTCGACCAGTACATCGGCGGTATCGAGCACGCCATCCTGCACTTGCTCTATGCCCGCTTCTACACGAAGGCGTTGGCCGACATCGGTCTGGCGCCCGAAGAGCTCCGCGAGCCGTTCGCCCGACTGTTCACCCAGGGCATGATCCGTATGGACGGCTCGAAGATGTCGAAGTCCAAGGGCAACCTGGTGGCGCCGTCCCGGTACTTAGATACGGTCGGCGCCGATGCGCTGCGGCTGTTTCACCTCTTCGTCGGTCCGCCGGCCGACGACGTCGACTGGACAGAGCAGACCGACAGCGTCATCGAGGGGTGCGGTCGGTACCTGGACCGTGTCTGGCGTCTGGCCACGGGAACCGGCGACGAGGCGGTGGCGCGAGAGGTTCCGTTGCGGGACGGGGAGATCACCGACGAGGACCTCGACATCCGTCGCAAGACCCACCTGCTCATCGACAAGGTCACCCGGGACTACGAGCGGTGGTCGTACAACACGGCGGTGGCCGAGTGCATGGGCTTCGTCAACGTCGTCCAGCCGTACGCGCGCAACGGAGGACACGCCGACGTCGTTGCCGAAGCGATCGACACCTTGCTGTTGTTGCTGGCCCCCATGACTCCCCATATGACCGCGGAGGCGTGGGAGCAGCGTCATGGCGACCATATCCACCGTCGGCCGTGGCCGGTGGCCGACCCGGCACTGGCGGTCAAGGAACACGTGACCCTAGTGGTGCAGATCAACGGCAAAGTGAGGGACCGACTCGAAGTCGATCCGAACATCGCCGCCGAAGAAGCCGAACGTCTAGCGCTCGAGTCACCGAAGATCGCCGAAGCACTGGGCGGGGCAGAGCCCAAGCGGGTGATCAGTCGACCGCCGAAGCTGGTCAACATCGTCATCTGATCGGCTCGCTGCCGCTGCCGCTGCCGCTGCCGCTGCCGCTGCCGCTGCCGCTGCCGCTGCCGCTGCCGCTGCCGGCGGCGATCGAGCAACGCCTACCTCGTCACACCTGATTGACACCCTCGCTCCGGAGCCGACCGAGCAACGCCCCTCACCCCTCCTGTCTCCCTCCACATCCAGCACCCTGGGCAGCGCTCCGCCGTCCGGTTGCGGAAGCAACGCCCCACCTCCATGAAGGCGATCCCCCCACCGGAGCCCACCAGGGCAACCTTGACGTCAACGTCAATGAATACTAACCTTGACGTCAACGTAAAACTTTGGCGGCAGACAGAAGACAAGACGACCAGACAGTGAGGCGAACTGAGATCGAAGCTCCGGCGCACGCGACCCAGAACAGCCACGGATCCCAGACCGAGAACGGTCACGAACCTCAGGCATCGGTGGAAGCACCCCAGGACGGCTACAAGTGGTCTGCCCTGATCATCACCACGCTCGGCGTGTTGATGGCCACCATCGATGGCTCGATCATGTTGATCGCGCTGCCCGACATCTTCCGGGGGATCAACCTCGACCCGCTCCTGCCCGGCAACAGCTTCTACCTGCTGTGGATGATCCTGAGCTTCCTGGTGGTCACCAGCGTCCTGGTGGTCAGCCTGGGTCGGCTCGGGGACATGTACGGCCGGGCCCGGATGTACAACCTGGGCTTCGCCGTCTTCACCTTCTTCTCGCTGCTGCTCACGATCACGTGGATGTCCGGCCCCGCGGCGGGGATGTACCTGATCATCGTGCGGGTCTTCCAGGGAGTAGGTGCGGCGCTGCTCCTGGCCAACTCGTCGGCGATCCTCACCGACGCCTTCCCGCCCAACCAGCGCGGCCTGGCGCTCGGCATCAACCAGGCTGCCGCCATCAGCGGTGCGTTCATCGGCCTGATCGTGGGCGGCGTGCTGGCCCCGATCAACTGGCGGCTCATCTTCCTGGTCTCGGTGCCGATCGGCCTCTTCGGGACGATCTGGGGCTATAAGACGCTGCGGGAGGGGAGCCGGGGAAACCGGGCTCGTGTGGACTGGGCCGGGAACATCACCTTTGCCCTCGGCCTCATCCTGGTCATGATCGGCATCACCTACGGGATCGAGCCGTACGGCGGGCACACCATGGGCTGGACGAGCCCCGAGGTGATCGCCGAGCTGAGTGCAGGCGTCCTTCTCCTCATCGTGTTCGCCATCATCGAGAAGCGAGTGGCGGAGCCGATGTTCCGGCTGCCGCTGTTCAAGATCAGGGCCTTCACCAGCGGCGTGCTGGCCAGCTTCCTGGCCGCCATCGGGCGGGGCGGGCTCATGTTCATGCTGATCATCTGGCTCCAGGGCATCTGGCTGCCGCTGCACGGCTACGACTTCGCTCGGACACCGCTGTGGGCCGGCATCTACATGGTCCCGCTCACCGCCGGCTTCCTGATCGCCGGGCCGGTCTCGGGGATCCTGACCGACCGCATCGGCGCCCGCCCGTTCGCCACCGGCGGCATGATCGGCTCGGCGATCTCCTTCGTGCTGTTGGAGCTGCTGCCGATCGACTTCTCCTACTGGGCGTTCGGCATGTTGCTGCTCTTCATGGGGTTGACGATGGGAGCGTTCGGCTCACCCAACCGTGTCGGCGTGATGAACAGCCTTCCCGCCGGCGATCGCGGCGCCGGTTCCGGTATGAACTCGACCTTCCAGAACTCGGCGCAGGTCCTGTCCATCGGGATCTTCTTCTCGTTGATGATCGCCGGGCTGGCCTCGGGTCTGCCCAGTCACCTCTACACCGGGCTGGTGCAGCAAGGCGTCCCTAAGGTGGCCGCGCTCAAGGTGGCGCACCTGCCGCCGGTCTCGACGCTGTTCGCGGCGTTCCTGGGGGAGAACCCCATGCAGCACCTGTTGGGACCGCAGGTCCTGGCCCAGCTGCCTCCTGGTCATGCCGCCGTCCTCACCGGCCGCAGCTTCTTTCCGTCACTGATCGCGGCGCCGTTCCGCCAGGGGCTGCACGCCGCCTTCGACTTCGCCATCTTCGCGTGCCTGGTGGCGGCCGTTGCCTCGTGGACCCGGGGCGGTCGCTATGTTCATGACGCAACGGAAGACACCGTTGCTGTCGGGCAAGATGCCGATGCTGGCACCGGCGACCAAGGCGCTGTCTCACAGGTGACCGCCGATGTCGATTCCACCGGTTCTTCTGGTCCTTCCCGTTCCTCTGTGCCAGTCGGCTCCTCTGGACCGTCGAGCTCCGCCTCCGCCACCGGCCTGGTCACGTCACCACAGGACGTCCAGTGAGCACACGAGAGGCGACTGCCACCGCTGCTCGTGTTGTCACCTCGCCGACGCTCCGGATCGGCGAGGTGGCCAAGGCCACCGGGCTTACCACCCGCACGCTGCGGTACTGGGAGCAGCTGGGCCTGCTCTCACCGTGTGGCCACCGGGGCGGCGGGGAGCGGCTGTACGACGACACGGCCATCGAGCGGACGACCCGGATCCGGGAGCTTCAGGATCTGCTCGGGTTCTCCCTGGCCGAGGTGAAGGCCGTGCTCGACACCGAGGACGTCCTGGAGCGGATCCGGAACGACTTCCATGCCAACACCGAGCCGTATCGGCGTCGAGCGTTGATCCAGGAGTCGATCGCTGCCAACGACGCGCTGCTGAAGCGGCTCGACGACACTCTGGGACAGGTTCAGGCGTTCCGGGACGAACGCGCCGCCAAGGGTCGACGCATGCGCAAGGCGTTGCGTACGTTCGACGCCGAGCACTCGTCGGTGTCGAGCTGAACGTCTTTCCGTCTACCTGCCGGGCTTCTTGAAGCCGGCCAGTACGTCTCGCCACTGTTCGGGATCGAGTTGGTAGGGAGCGTAGAAGCTGAAGCGGTCGACGATGTCCCCGAAACGCTCCAACACCTTGCCCGGGATCTCGTCGAGCTCACCCACGACTGCGAACGTGTTGAGCATGTCGTCGTCGATGAGCCTGGCCATCTCGGTCCACGCTCCCCGTTTCGACAACGTGTTGAGCTCGTCTTGCAGGTCGCCCCAGCCGTGGAGCTCCAGCACGGGACGGTAGGCAGGGGTGGAGCCGTAGAAGGCGAGCTGTACCTTGACCGCCTTGGTTGCCGCCGCCCACTCGGCCTCGGTCGTCCCGGTGACCACCATCCCGGGATAGGAGAGCTCCACGTCGGCGCGGGACTTGCCTGCTCGGGACAGGCCACGCTCCAAGGCAGGGCCGGTGATCTCACGCAGGTACCGCTCGGTGGTGAAGGCGTGGGCCAGGAGCCCATCGGCCACCTCACCGGCCACCTCGGTCATACGCTCACCCACGGCGGCCAGGAAGACCTTCGGGTTGCCGTACGGGTTGGGTCCTGGATCGAACATGGGCGTCATCAGCGTGTGCCGGTAGAACTCGCCCCGGAACGCCAGTCGGCTGCTGCCTGACCAGCTGGCCCAGATGGCCCGCATGGCCAGGACCAGCTCCCGCATCCGGGGAGCGGGGTGGGACCACGGCATGGAGAACCGCTTCTCGATGTGGGGCTTGATCTGCGAGCCGAGACCCAGCATGAAACGGCCCTTGGACATCGTCTGGAGGTCGTTGGCCAGCATGGCCAGGTTCATCGGGTTGCGGGCGAAGGCGACGGCGATACCGGTCCCCAGCTGTAGGCGCTCGGTGTGCTCGGCCGCCAGGACCAGGGGGAGGAAGGGGTCGTGTGCCGTCTCGGCGGTCCATACCCCGTCGTAGCCGGATGCCTCTGCTCGGCGGGCCGACTCGACGACACCGCTCGGGTCGAAGCCGATGCCACCGTCTACTTTCATGCTCCCACGGTAGCTCCGGTGATGTCGGGCTCTGTGTTCAGGCCGCTGACTGCGCGTCTGTGTTGCCGGCTGTGTGGCTCGCTGCCGGGGCCGTGTGGCTACGAGCCCTCGTCCCGGAGGAAGCGCTCGAGCTCGGCGGCGATCTCGTCTCCGGTGGGGACCCCTGCGTCGAGCCCGAACGGGTTCCCCTCCTCGGAGTCGATGGACGACTCGAGACGATGCACCATCTCGGCGTGGTCGGAGTTGCCGGCGATCAGCTCGTCCACCTGTTTGCGTGAGGCTTCGGCTGCCTGGCGCACGCCGGTGGTGTCGAAGACGAGGCCGGTCATCGCGCACAGCCCGTCGATCAAGGCCACGCTGGCCTCGGGGAACGGCATCGCTGCCACGTAGTGGGGCACCCTGGCCCACAGCCCGATGACCGGGACGTCGACGGCGCCCAACGCCACCTCGAGCGCAGCCTGAACGCCGGCCGGTACCTCGAGGGTGCCCTGGACGAAGCCGACCCGTCCAACCAGGTCGGCGGATTGGGGCGGGACGGTGGACGCCAGGCGCACCGGGCGGGTGTGGGGCGTGGGCGCGGGAAAGGAGCCGAGTCCGACCACCATCCGCACACCGAGCTGCTGCACCAGGTCGACGACGGCGTCGATGAACGACCTCCACCGGAAGTCGGGCTCTGGACCGATCAGGTAGAGGACGTCGGCGTCCATCCGGTCCTTGCCTGCGAGGATCTCGATAGACGGCCAGGTGAGCTGAGTGGTGATCCCATCGACGAGCTGGGCGACAGGTCGCCGGGCTCGCTGGTCGATGAGCGCCTCGGCGTCGAACGTGACGACGGTGGACACCTTCGTGTTGCCCAAGAGCTCGGCTACTGCGGTCGACGCGCCGAGACCGGCGTCGACCCATCCTTCGAGCGCCACCACCAGCACGGGATCCTGGAGTTGGGATCGAAGTGGCTCACTCCAGGCGGGATCGACGGTGTACAGGGCAGGGTGCTGTTCGCTCATAGGGACTGCACCTCCTCGAGGGCTCGTTCACCCAGTCGACCGATCTGTGCTGCGAACGCATCGACATTGCTCCTGTCGCCAGCGGCAGCGCCGCCGGCGTAGCGGGAGTGCACGCCCTGGACGATGCAGGCCAACTTCCAGAACCCGAACGCCTTGTAGTAGGGGATGGCAGACAGATCTCGATCAGAGGCAGCGGCGTAGCGCGCCTGGAGCTCGGCCCGGCTCGGGAACCCCGGCAACCTGGTCGGCCCGACCTGGAGGAGCGCTTCCTCGGTGTCTTCCGGCTCGGTCCAGTAGACGAGGAGCAGACCCAGGTCGGCGAGCGGGTCACCCAGGGTGGAGATCTCCCAGTCGAGAATGGCGCGCACGGTGCCATCTTCGCTCACCACGGTGTTGTCGAGCCGATAGTCGCCGTGGACGATGCCGACTCCCTGCTGCTCGGGTATGTGCGAAGCCAGCACGTCGTGGACCTGGTCGATCACCGCCGGTCCTGGTTCACCATTCACCGGGGACTGGGTGAACTGTCCGTGCCACCGTTTCAGCTGGCGTTCGATGTACCCTTCGTGGCGGCCGAACTGACTGAGCCCGGCGGCGTCGATGTCGACGTTGTGCAGCATGGCCAGCGTGTCCACGAACGACTCGCCGGTGTGGCGGCGAACCGTTGTGCTGAGCCCGGCGGCAGCATCTTCGTCCCGAAGGACGCGACCTTCGATGAACGCCATCACGTAGAACGGCGCTCCGTTGACCGACGTGTCGGTGCACAGACCGAACGTCTCGGGAACCGGCACCGCCGTCTTCCCCAAGGCAGTGATAACCGTGTGCTCTCGTTTCATGTCGTGGGCAGTTGGCAGCACATGGCTGACCGGTGGGCGGCGAAGAGCCAGCGCCCGGCCGGCGGCATCCGTGACCCGGTAGGTGAGATTGGACCGGCCCCCGGCGATCAGCTCGAAGGTGAACGGTGGCTCCACGCCGTCGACGCTCGAGGTCAGCCAGCGGCTGACGGCGGGACCCTCGATTCCCTCGATCCCGTCGCTCTCGATCCTCTCGACCCCCTCGACCCCCTCGACCCCCTCGACCCCCTCAATCCTCGAGAGGGGTGTCTCCACGGTTCCGTTCATCACTCCGACGCTACCGCTCCTATCCGTTGAGCCTTTCCGTCTGGGATTGCGCATCGTTTGACCAGGTCAAGGCGGATGACCGGATCGAGAACCGGCTATTGCCTGGGATCGAGGGTTGGCTATCGGTCGGGATCGAGAATCGGCTGTGATCGGACCGAAGCCAGGCTGCTCCCGGTATCGTCGGGACGATGATCGACGTTACCGATGCCACGTTCGAGGAAGAGGTGCTGCGACGCTCCCACGAAGTCCCTGTCGTCGTGGACCTGTGGGCGCCGTGGTGCGGCCCATGCCAGACGCTCGGGCCCATCATCGAGCAGGTGGTCGATGCGACCGAGGGTGCTGTGGTCCTGGCCAAGGTGAACGTGGACGAGAACCCGTCGATCTCGCAGAGCTTTCAGGTGCAGTCCATCCCCGCCGTGTTCGCACTTCGGGACGGCAAGGTGGTCGACGGGTTCGTCGGGGCACAGCCCGAAGCGGCCATCACCGAGTTCGTGGCCAGGTTGGCTCCCCAGCGCAGTGAGGTCGACGAGCTGGTGGCCCAGGGGATCGCTGCGGGGGACGAGCAGCTGTTGCGCCAGGCGTTGGAGCTCCAGCCTGATCACCCCGGCGGGATCGCCGGCCTGGCCGGCCTGTTGATCGGGGGCGGTGCGGCCGACGAAGCGCTGTCCCTCCTGACCCGGATCCCCGAGACGCCCGAGACCCGACGTCTCCAGGCCGAAGCCCGGCTGGCGCAACAGGAGGTGACCGTCACCGACGACGGCATCGACGCCCTGCTCGACGGATTGTTGGAGCGGGTGAGTGAGGACGACAGTGCCCGACAGGAGTTCGTCGACCTCCTGGAGACGCTGGGCCCTGACGACCCTCGCACCACCGCTTATCGAAAGGCGTTGACGGCCAAGCTGTTCTGACTCTGACCCCTCCTGCCCCTGTGCTCAGCTCGGGGACTCGACGTCCAATCCCTGAGAGAGGGCCGCTTCCCGCAGGCGCTCGTCATAGGTGACGAGCACGCCGAGGTCCGGGCCGATCGACAGAGCAGCGGCAAGGTGGAGTGCGTCCAACGAGCGCAACTCCGTAGGACCGAGGTCGCCTGCATAGTCGAGCAACGGTTCGTCGAGGCGGATGAGGTGGATCGTTCCGAACAGGCGACGGGCCTTCCCGACAAGGTGATCGTTCCCGGAACGTCGTAGGGCGCGCACTGTCTCGGTGCGCAGCAACGTGGCTGACGCCTGATCCGGCCAGCGTCGGAGGCGCGTACGGAGCGCCGCGGACTCGGGTTCGTCGACAATCAGCTTCACGAAAGCCGAGGTATCGAGGTAAGCAGCCTTACCGTTCATCGGCACGCAACGCTGCTAGTGCCACCGACGGGAGCATGGACCCACGGCCGCCTACCGGAAGGCCCATGTCCTCGGCGGCGTCCAAGAGGTCGCCGGCAGCCTCTGACGCACGACCTTCGAGCACAAGTTGGTCCATGACCCCTGGCCGGAGGGGAACGATCCGGGCAATCGGGTGGCCGTGGTCGGTGACCTCGATCGTCTCACCATGGACGACACGCTTCAGCACGGCGCTCGCCTGCTGCCTCAGCTCCCTGATGCCTACGCGATTACTGCCCACACTGTTACTCATTGTATCTACAATGTAGCACATACCGGACCGCCCCTCCGGCGCTCGTCGTCTGACGACGTCCCGGGTATGGTCACGGCGTGGCTCCGATTCGTCTCACTTTGGGCAAACGGTCCGTGGACATCACGCATCGGGCGCTGGTCATGGGCATCCTCAACCGGACACCCGACTCGTTCTATGACAAGGGAGCTACGTACACCCTTGACGCGCTGGTGAAGCGGGCCCAGCTGCTAGTGGATGAGGGCGCGGACATCCTCGACGTCGGCGGGGTCAAGGCGGGTCCTGGTCCCGAAGTGACCGAGGACGAGGAGCTCCACCGGGTGATCCCAGCCATCGATGCGCTGTGCCAGCGGTTCGACGTCCCGCTCTCCGTGGACACCTGGCGGGCCTCAGTGGCCAAGGAGGCGTACGGCGCCGGTGCGGTGGTCGGCAACGACATCAGTGGTTTCGCCGACCCGGACTATCTGCCGTTCGCCGCCGCTGCTGGCGCCACGGTGGTGGCCACGCACATCCGTCTGGGGCCACGGATTCCCGACCCCGACCCGGTCTACGACGACGTGGTGGCGGCGGTGCGATCGTTTCTCTTGGATCGGGCAGCCCAGGCGCAGGCGGTCGGCCTGTCGCCAGATCGGATCGTTCTCGATGCCGGTCTTGACCTCGGGAAGACGGCCGATCAGTCGCTCACGTTGTTGCGAGCATCCGACCAGCTGGCCTCGCTCGGCTACCCACTGTTGCTCTCTGCTTCCAATAAGACGTTTCTCGGTGCGGTGCTCAACCTCGAGATCGGGGAACGCGGTCCGGCGTCGTTGGCTGCCACCGCGCTGGGCGTCTCGCTCGGTTGTCGCATCGTCCGGGTCCACGACGTGGCTGGCAACAGGCGGGTGTGCGACACGCTGGCTGCGGTCCATCGGGTTGCGGTCAAAACCGGCGTTCAAGCCCGGGGCGCTCCGACTGGCGGTGCTCCGGCCGGTGTGCAAGCCGACGGGACCCAGGGTGATGCCACCCGAGTCAAGAGCGTGTCGTGACGTCGACCACGGCCGACGCCACAGCAGCCGACGTCAAGGCGGTGTATCTGGTCAAGGGGGACGACCCGTCGCTGGTGGCACAAACCACCCATGGGTTGGTGGAACGCCTGGTGGGTGAAGCGGACCCCACCCTGGTCGTCGAGGAGTTCGGCGGTCCGGGTGCCGACGACCTGGACGTGGGGGCGGTGGTCGACGCGTGCACTACGCCACCGTTCCTGGTGGAGCGCAGGGTGGTGGTCGTGCGTGATGCCGGTCGCTTGAACGCTGCCGACGGTGCCCGGTTGGTCGCCTACCTGGACGACCCGCTCCCCACCACGGTGCTGGTGTTGGTGGGTGGGGGTGGCACTGTTCCCCAGGCACTCACGAAGTCGGTAGGGAAAGCTGGCGAGGTGGTGAATACGGCAGTGGGGACGGGCAAAGCTCGGAGCCAGTGGTTGGCTGATCACCTCCGGGGTGCTCCGGTTCGGTTGGATGCTGCTACCACCGCCCGGTTGGGCGAGCACCTGGGCAGTGACATGGGGCGGTTGGCCGGTCTCCTCGACACGCTGGCCGCCGCCTACGGCCACGGAGCCAGTGTCGGTGTCGATGACCTGGAACCGTTCCTGGGGGTGGCCGGCTCGGTGCCGCCGTGGGACCTCACCGACGCCATCGACGGCGGTGACGCTGCCAAAGCGTTGGGCGTGCTTCACCGCATGCTGGGAGCCAGCGACTTCCACCCGCTGGCCGTCATGACGCTGTTGCACCGGCACTACCGCCAGATGCTTCGGCTCGACGGATCGGGAGTGACCTCGGCGGAGCAGGCTGCCGAACTGCTCGGTCTGCGTAGCGCGTTTCCGGCGAAGAAGGCGTTGGCCCAGAGCCGCAGACTGGGGACCGCTCGGCTGGCCCGGGCCATCGACCTCCTCGCCGCTGCCGATCTCGATCTCCGAGGTATGACGGCGTTGCCGGGTGATCTCGTGCTCGATGTGCTGGTAGCTCGGCTCAGCCGGTTGGTCCGCCAGGGGCGGTGAATCGGCCTACCCGGCGGCGTCAGTGATGTACCAACTCGCTGTTCGTGAGGCACCTCGACCGGGTGGTGAATATTTTCGTGGAATTCCCGTGGGAATGCCATCACATGACGCCGCGCGTTCGTTACGATGTGCCCACCAGAGAGAGGAGGTGGTCCAACTGATAAGTCATAGACGTGGGACTCTGGAGGTGGCTGGCCGCTAAGGCGGCTTGTCGGACCACCTGGCGAAAACCAGCCAGTTACCCGCCGAACGACCTAGCCGGGAGACGGTCCCGCCTGGCGGCGTACGGGGAGCTCGGTGCCTTTCCAACAATGTCGAGACCACAGGGCGTCCTTTCGGGGGCGCCCTGTGGCGTTCTCGCTGAGTGGGCGTCGACGACCGAGGAACAGCACAGGCTGTCGTTGGCTACTGCCGTGGCTTTGGTCTTGGTCATCGGTTCACCTCAAATATTGACAGAGGTCGATGTGTCGCCCATACTGAACATCGACCAACGTAAATGTATCAGGAGGATGTCTCGTGTCCCGTGTGCAGCTCGCCCTTAACGTCGCTGACTTGGACGAGGCCATCAGCTTTTACTCCAAGCTGTTCGTCACCGAGCCAGCCAAGGTTCGCCCCGGCTACGCCAACTTCGCCGTGGCCGACCCGCCGATCAAGCTCGTGCTCATCGAAGATGCCACCCAGGCACCCGGCTCACTCAACCATCTGGGTGTCGAGGTCGAGAGTGCCGACGAGGTCGCCGCCGCCCGGGCTCGTTTGGTTGCCGCGGAGCTGGCAACTGCGGTCGAAGAGCAGGTGTCGTGTTGCTTCGCCGTCCAGGACAAGGTCTGGGTCGACGGTCCTGGCGGTGAGCCGTGGGAGATCTACACCGTGCTGGCCGACACCGAAATGCCCCCAGGTGAGCTTCGTTCGGCTGACCCGAGCGGAGCGGCGTGCTGTGCCACCAGGCCTGATCTGGCTGTGGCCGGGCCGTCGTCGTCCTGCTGCTGAGCGTCGGACCGAGGATCAGGAACCGCAGAGTCCGCGAGCCAGTCATGGACGAGCATCCTTTGTGGCGTCGTCTGTTAGCCGAGCTGCTGGGCAGCGCCTTTCTCGCTGCCATCGTCATTGGCTCGGGGATCGCCGCCATCGGTGTCATCAAAGCCCTGTATCCGAAACTGACGCCCGCCGAGACGGCCGAGGTAATCGTTCCGCATCATGCGGCCTCTCCGAGCACTCCGCCGGAACGCCACCATGTCAGCGGCCATCCGGTCATGCCGACGCCACCTGTCCTTTCGAAGGAGTCCCCGTGAGGGAAAAGCCCGCCGTGCTCTTCTTGTGCATCCACAACGCAGGGCGCAGTCTGGCCGCTCGTGTCCTACTCGACCACTATGCCAAGGGTCGGGTCGACGTATTCTCTGCCGGGTCCGAACCTGCCAGCCAGCTCAACCCTTCAGTTGTGGCGGTACTGAGCGAACGAAGTCTCGACCCCGGTCGGGAGTTCCCCAAACCGCTTACCGACGAGGCCGTCCGGGCCGTTGACGTCATCGTCACCATGGGCTGCGGTGATACCTGCCCGGTGTATCCCGGCAAGCGCTATCTCGACTGGGATCTCGAAGACCCCGCCGGAAAACCGATCGAAGTAGTCCGTCTCATCGTCGAGGAGATTGACCGTCGCGTCCAGGCGCTGCTGGCCGAAATGACCGCACCGGAGAAGCTGTGAGCCGATGACCCTCGGCAGAATCAGGTCTGAGACTGCTCTGTTCAGTCCACCTGTTCTGACCGCCTACGGTGGCGGAAAAGACCACGCGCACGATGGAGGCAACACGGATGTGTACTCGAGTGCTCTACATCGGACAAGACGACCTGGTGGTCACCGGCCGGTCGATGGACTGGATGGTCCCGACAGGGTCGAACATCTGGGCATTTCCTTCGGGTCTGACTCGAGACGGCGCCGCAGCCGCCAACTCGTTCTCGTGGACGTCGGTCCACGGCAGTGTCATCTCGGCAATGTACGACGGTGTCACGGTTGACGGCGTCAATGACGCCGGACTTGGAGCCAATGCGCTCTACCTCTCCGCAGCGAAGTATCCCGAGAGAGATCCCGCCGTTCCGGGCTTGAGCGTCGCTGCATGGACACAGTACGCCCTCGACATGTTCTCGTCCGTTGCTGAGGCGGTCGAAGGACTGACGAGTCCCCCATTCGGGCTCGTGAGCCCAATGCTTCCTGGAGGCCACGCGGCCACCGGGCACCTGGCGCTCTCCGATGCAACGGGAGACTCGGCGATTTTCGAGTATCTAGACGGTGAGCTCGTCGTTCACCACGGGGCGGAGTTCACGGTCATGACCAACGACCCCACATATAACGAGCAGCTCGCCCTGTGCACCTACTGGGACGAAGTTGGTGGCAGCGCCATGTTGCCCGGCACTGAGCGTCCAGCGGACCGCTTCGTGCGCGCTCGGTACTACCTCAACGGCTCGACCTTCAGCGGTGACACTGCCAGAGGGATAGCCGAGGTCTTCGCCATCATGCGTAACGCTTCGGTACCCATGATCCAATCGACGCCCGAGAAACCCAATGTGGCACCGACCCTGTGGCGCTCTGCTATCGATCATCGGTCGTTGACCTACTTCTGGGAAGCGACGAATAAACCCAACGTGTTCTGGACGGAGCTCACGAATCTTGATCTCTCACCCGGTGCTCCGGTCAAGCGCCTCGAGGCTGAAGACGGCCCCACCCGGGCCGGTGAGGTCTCGAACGGTTTCGTCGAAGCCAAGCCTTTCGCATACCTGTCCGAGGTTTCCTGACGTTCCTCTGTCCGACGCGTCTGTTATCGACAAGCGCTCCTTGTCCAGGCAGTCAGCGGCGCATCAGGACGGCTGCAATCCGGTTGTAGCGGGGGTCCTCGTCACCGGCGATACGTGCTACCCATCGTAAGATTTCGGCCGCGTCGATACTGGCCTGAGCTGTAAGCATCGCATCGATGTCGACCCAGTCCTTCGGGCGATTGAAGACCGCCTTACACACGATGAGATGGTCGGCAGCGAGGATGGGGATGGTCCCGTCGCCAAATGGCACCGAATGGCGCGCCGCGCCCGCAGCATCATGGAAGGCGTCGTAGGAGAAGAAGAGGTCGATCGGTGTCGTATCCCACATGACTCTGACCTGTCCATCACGTCGGACGAGCGCTGCGATCGACGGATCGTCGACGGCTGTACCGAGCCGGGCGAGAGGCACAGCGACCTCTGAGAATCGTTCAGGTGGGACGAACACATTGAGGTCGATGTCGATCGTTGCTCGCGGCTCGGCGTAGTAGGCAAGGGCCAACGCTCCTCCGAAGGCGTGAGGAATGTCGGACAGGGCGTCTTCGATTGCCAGCACCCGTTGGGCCAGCGTCAGTGTGCTCACGTCGAGACGAGCCGAGGCGCTGTCAGCTTCGAGGTGCGTCGATGAACAGAGATGGCGTCAGCCAACGTCAGCACCTCGAGCAGGCGACGAGCGTGCTCCTGGGCGTCAGCAGGCGGCGGGTCGTCGGACCCGGGAAGCACCGCGTCCATATGCAGCCGCTCACCTCCTGCTTCCACCAACTTGCGCAACGTCTCGACGCTCGGCTCGCGTCGCCCATGTTCGTACGCTGAGATGACGGGCTGGGATGTGCCGGCCCGCCGCGCCAGCTCGGCCTGGCTCAGCCCTTGTCGACGTCGAACGGCCTGAATAATCATCGCTGCATCCACACCACCAGTATATCGGATTGTCTATGGCAAGCTGTCGTTTCGTTCGGGACCGTGCCTCGTCGTTGACCCGCACCAGGTGGTGACGGCGGCGGCGTCGTCGGGTGATGAGATCGTCGCCGACCACATCGTGCTCGCCGGAGTCCTTCACGGTCACCACCGAAGCCGGAGCGGAGGTGACTGCCGACAGTTGGTTTCGCTGCTTCGGCGTCGTGCCCAACAGCCCTGTCCTTGACAAGTCGAAGCACCTGGAGTTAGATACCAACGCGACCAGTTTGGGAAACGAAGAGTGTGTACCATCTGATCGAGACGAGCGCGAAACACTAGATTCATAACTAAGCGAAAGCAGGGGGATGTACATGTTCCGGGGACGTCGCAACACAGCAGTAACCCGCGATGCTCAGGCTGAGAATTCTCAATCTGGGAAAGTTCTCGCGGGGGGGGGGTGGGGGAGTAACTCCCTAAGTTTTTCCCACGCAGAGTCACGTAATTCTCACTTCACCGGCGGCCTGGCCCGCCGGTTTTTCGCGGCCATAGCGGCAACGCTCCTGGTCGTAGGAGTGATCGCTGGCTCTGTGGCCGGAATTGGGGTGGGTGCCGCCAGTGCGGCTGGCTCGCTGTCGGTGACCACGACCTCGCCGCTGCCCTTGGCCCCGCTGAATCTCCCTTACAGCACCACTTTGGCCGTCACCGGTGGGACCGGGAGCTACACCTGGGCAGTGGCCCAAGGTTCCTCCCTACCCGGCTGGTTGAGCCTGAATTCCTCGACCGGGGTGCTCTCGGGCACGCCCACCACGAACGCCACGTACACCTTCGCGGTGACAGTGACTGACTCGGCTAGCCCAGCTGACACGGCAACCTCGGGACAGCTCACCCTCTACGCCGGCAACGGCGGGACCGAGCCGTTCTCGTTGAACATGACATCCGGTTCCTGGACGGTCCTCTCCAGTTCGTCTCCCAATGATTTTCCTGCCCAGACCACTACCACGCTCACTGGCACCGTCGCGCCTCTGACCGGTGCCATTACCGATGCCACACTCACCTTGCCAGACCAGAACGTGTGCAGCGCTGCGTCAGGAGGGTGCACGACCTACAACATGTACGAGGTCAACCCGGGCACGGCCACCGGTTCGATCAACTCGGACGGCGATATGACGCTCAACGACAGCCTCTCGTTCGAGCTCGACATCACCTCACCATCAATTGTCGCCGGTGACAAGTGCCTGTCCACCCCGGTCAACACGATCTTCCAGTCCACAGCGCCCTACAACACAAGCACCGGCGATGTGACGCTGTCGGCGTCGAACTACACCATCCCAGACTTCCCAGGTTCGTCGCCGGTTGGGGATTGCACCTTGCCGTCCGGCTCGCTCAACCCGCCAACTGGGCCCCCGGACCAAGTCGCAGGCAGCACCAACAACAACATCACACTCAACCTTCAAGGCACGGGGCTGCCCATCCCGCCACCACCGGGGAAGACCACCATCAACGTGCTGTCGGTAAGCCCCACTAGCCCGCAGCTGACACAGACATCGGTCACGTTGACTGACACGATCAGCTCTGGCGGCAGCACCGCCACGAACGCCACGGGCACCGTGAACTTCATCGCCAATGGCACCGTGATCGACACCGAGCCGGTCAGCAACGGAAGCGCCACCTACACGACAACGACCTTGCCGAGCCAGACCAACCAACTGATCGCTGTCTACTCCGGTGATATCAACTACGCCGGCAGCACGTCAGCGACAGTCCCCTATGCCATCCAGGCACTGCCGTCGGTCACGCTGAACCTGCCCACGACGTTGGAGCTGTCGTCGCCCACCCCGACCCCGATGTCGGTCACCATTACCAACCCATCGACGGGTGCGGACGTGGAGCAACGATCTCTACCTGGACTACTGTTAACTTCCGGGACTGGAGCGAACGCCCCGACGTCACCCTCAACTACCAGGACAGCGCCGGGAACTGGTGCCCGATGATTTCCAACCCCAACAACTACGAGCCCGAATTCTTCTTCAGCGGCTTCGGCACTCCGCCGTGCGGCACACAGACGACCTCGTTCTCGCTGGCTCCAGGGCAGTCGTTCACCCTCAACCTGGAGGTCGTCCATCGCCTACGACCCAATAACGGTACCGGTCCCGGTCTCCAGCTGCTCAAGGCGATCCTCTACAACGGGAGCTGCAGCGACCCAACGGACCCAGGCGACACGTGCAATAAATCCGACAGCCCATTCAACTCCATCGCGCCGACGACGAGTGGTGCTCCCGAGGCCATTGGCACCTTCACCAATACTTATGGGGCCCGGTCGCCGGTGAGCTTCAGCCTACTTGGTTTTCCCACGACGCCGGTGCCCGAGGGGTACCAGATCGAGCCGATCGCCGTTCTGAAGGCTGCGTCAGATCCCTACGGCATCGCACCACATCCCGACAGGAACATTGACGTATTTGGTCGACGGAGTCAATGGCGGGCACGAGTCGTAACGCTAGTGAAGCTTACTTCTTCAGTACCGCAGGATTGATCCCCGGTACTCACACGCTGACCATCGAGTACTCCGGTGACCCGGTCTACGCTCCGAGCTCGTACTCGCAGACGTTCACCGTGGCACCACCAGCTCCCGGCACGTCGTTCGTCTGTGAGACCAGTAGTCGACTCTACCCAACGCTCAATGCGTCAGTGGTGGCTGTGGCCACAGTGCCGAGCCTGGCGCCCAAGTGGATCGACCGTGCCGGTCAGCGGGTCTCGATCTGACGCTGAACATCGACCCGCGTGCTGGACCTGACACCTTTGGACCAGTGACCAACGCCACCATCGGGCTCTCTCCCGGTGGGGTCACGATCACGCCACCTCGGCGACTCCGACGAACGCGAACTGGAACTACCTCGGTGAGCTGGACAGGACTCTCCGCACCGTGCCCATCTCCGGCACGCCCGGGCACCGTCGTCCCGGTGGCGGTCTCTTCCCTGAGCTTCCGACGGGAGCAAAGGGTTTCGCTACGCTTGCAACCCGGCTGACCCGACAGCACCGGCCGTCGTCCAGCAGGTCACCGTGTCGGGCACCACGCTCACGACGAGCCCGAGCAACTCGGTCGCTGTTGGTGCACCGGTGACCCTGACCGCCACGGTGTACCCGGCGCCTTCGGATCTCCTGGCAATCACATTGTCGGACAAGTGGACTTTTTCGACGGGACCACCGATCTCGGGACGGTGAGTGTGCCGAGCAGCGGGCAACCCGGGACCGGCATCGCCACCCTCACCACAACGTCCCTGGCTGCCCGGTGACACACACGCTGACGGCAGTGTGGAGCGGTGGTCCGACACCGGCGCAGACGTCTGATCCAGTCGACTTCCAAGTGGGCACAGCTCCAACGATCACCACGCAACCCACGAACCAGACAGCCTCGGCTGGAGCGACAGCGACCTTCACGGCCGCTGCCAGTGGTGATCCCACGCCCAACCGTCCAGTGGCAGGTGTCCACGAACGGAGGGAAGACGTGGTCACGACATCGCCGGCGCAACATCCGACTCCTACACCACCCCGGCCACCACCGCCGCTGACAACGGCAACGAGTACCAGGCCGTGTTCAGCAACGCCGCCGGACCAGACGCCACCACGAACCCCTTTACGTTGACGGTCATCGCTGCGTCGACCACCGGGTATCGGGTGGTGGCGTCCAACGGCACGGTCACCACGTTCGGGAACGCCGGGAACTACGGATCGGAGAGCGAAGCCCTCAACGCTCCGATTGTCGGCATGGCAGCAACGCCTGACAACAAGGGCTACTGGCTGGTAGGAGCAGACGGCGGCGTGTTCACCTTCGGCGACGCCACCTTCTACGGTTCCGAAGGCGGCCAGCATCTCAACCAGCCCATCGTCGGAATGGCCGCAACACCCGACGGCAAGGGCTACTGGCTGGTCGCCGCTGACGGTGGCATCTTCACCTTCGGCGACGCCGCCTTCTATGGGTCTGAGGGTGGCCAACACCTGAACCAGCCGGTAGTCGGCATGGCACCAACCCCGGACGGCGGTGGCTACTGGCTGGTGGCAGCTGACGGTGGCATCTTCACCTTCGGCGACGCCGCCGTTCCTCGGCTCGGAAGGCGGCCAGACGCTCGAATGCCCCGGTTGTCGGCATGGCGGCCACCTCAGATGGCGGCGGCTACTGGCTGGTTGCCAAAGATGGAGGGGTGTTCACCTTCGGTGCCGCCAGCTTCAACGGCTCGGCCGCCGGACAGTCCAGCGCACCGGTCATCGGCCTAGTCCCCACCTCCAACGGTGGCGGCTACTGGATTGGAGCCCAAGACGGCGGCATCTTCACCTTCGGCAATGCCCCGTTCAACGGATCGGCGGTTGGGACGACGACCGCCCCGGTGGTCGGGATCGCACCGTAGGAACTCCAACAAGGATGTGAGGCTCGCCGTCCCTGGGAGTTTGTTCTGCCCCAGGGACGGCGAGTCCACGGACACAGAAACGTCAACAGAACGCCACAGGAACCCGGCTCCACCAGCTCGGGAACCGGCTCACAATGTGTGGTCCCCCGCCCCCTAACCCCGGACGGGGGGCCACGCAGTCTCGTTACTCATACGCAGTGTGTGGTCCCAGCCCCGGATGCTCAGCGGCTGGCCAGGCGGATTAGGGGGCCGTTCATCTGGGCAAGCAGCGAGAAGGTACGACGCTCTTCTGTGTCACGGTGTTCCGGGCAGCACGGTGAACGGCTTGCCGGCTGTTGTGCGGATCACGCGAAAGTGACGATGATCCAAGGTAAGCAGACGGTCTGTCCGGTAACGGTGGGCAAGGACGACCAGCGAAGCGTCTGCGACGCCGATGTCCTGATCCTGGTACCGGTCGATCACGGCGCAGGCATCCCGAAGCTCGGAAGCTCCGATGGACGGTAGCTCCCAGGCGCCTCCGACCAGCTCGGCCAAGGCGGCCAGCTCAGCGTGCACCCCCCGGCGAGTTGCCAGCAGGTAGTCGAGCTCGGCGACGACGTAGGGCGATACGACGAACGGACCCGGATCGGCGTCGATGATCGCGCTCACCTGGGCACAGTGCGCATCACTCGCATCGAAGTACGCGAGAAGACCGCTGGTGTCGCAGACAAGCACGATCAGCGATCGCCGAAGCCGGCCAGCGCTTCGTCGGCATGCTCTGCGAGCGAGGGATCACCGCTGGCGAAGAGCTGACCTCGTGGCCGGGGTTGATCGGAGGCGCTGACTTGGGCGGCGACTGCCTCCCGGATGAGCTCGGCCTCTGAGCGCCCGGACGCAGCAGCCATCCGTCGGAGGGACTGCTTGAGCTCCTCTGGCAGGTAGACGGTGGTCTTGTTCATGGATGTATGGTACCACCTATGGCACCTGCATTTTCTGGTTCCTCGGATGCCGCCGCCGCCGACTGTCGCAGCCCCGCCCCCTAACCCCGGACGGGGGGCCACGCTATTTCGCCGTCGGCTGTATGGCGAGTTGCTGATCTACCGGAGCGCGTCCCGGAACTCCTCCACGGTTATGCACCCCAGCTTGAGCAGACTCCGCAGGGTCCCATCCGGAATTCGGGACTTTCCAAGGGTTAACGACGGTGGTATCAGTTCGATCACCGACCTTCCGCGAGAAGGTCTGATGCGAACCTTTCGCTCTCCTTCCCGCCGAGAACCCAAGCCGTCGGAGTGCCGCCACGACCTCTTCTACTGGAACAGGCGGGTAGCTCGCTACCCACCTACCGCCAGTCCGAAATCCAGGAGTGTCACCGACTCTCCTGGGGGAATCTCTTCTTTGCGACTGCCTTCGTCTGGTGCCCCGGCTTGCATCTCAATCGACTGTTCCCGGAAGATGCGCTGACGCTCACCGTTCTCTTCAATGGCATTGAGATAGTTGATGGTGGCATCGATGACGTTGTTCAAGGCATCACCAGGATCTTCACCAAAGCTTGGGACACCCAGCTCTCTACAGATGCCCTGCCAGTCGCCGTCTTGGGTGAAGATCCGGAACGTGAATAGTACGTGGCCAACGACTTCCTGGCCGTCGTGGAGGACAGCCCAGGTCTGTTCTGGAAATGTCGGATTCGCAGCCATAGTCGTTCTCTCTGTAGATCGGGGAACCGCCGACCCTCTCCGCAACGTGTTGTACGCAGAAGTATACGTATCAGGCACGACAGAGTGACTATCCCTCCCAAAGGCCGACGGGTGCACCACCCAGCGGGTAGTGGCCCGGCATCCGCTCCTTGGACATGGACTTCTCGATGCGGGCCTGCATCCCCGGGGTCAAGGTGCCGGCTGTGATCATCTCCATGAACGTGGCGGTGGCGTTACCCACGTCGAAGAAGTCTCGCTGCCAGCTCCACTGGTAGTTCCCGCCGTACCGGAACCAGCTCCCGCCCAGCCCGGCGATCTCGTAATGGCTTCCGTCAGGCCGGGTGGCGTCGGCCACCTGCTTCCACAGTCCGAGGATCTCACCTTGCTTCTCGTCGATGAGCACCCGTTGGTAGGGGTAGGTCCAGCCGCCGAGTCCCTCCATCTCGGAGATGAGGGCGTACTCCCGGATCTCCTTCCGGCCGACGGCCATGAACTCGTCGTGCGGGCCGACGTTCCATCCGTAGGTGGCGTCCTCGGTGTACATCTCGGCCATGGGCGCCCAGTCGAGCGCTTCTTCACAGCGGCGGTTGATGTCCAACCATCGCTGCATCATCTCTTCGAGCTCGTCACGTGGGAACGACGCCATCGCTTCAGCCCTCCTTCGGAGCTTCGCTGGACTCCTCGGTCTGTTCTTCGATCGGTGCTTCGGGTTGCACCTCGATAGTTGTGGCCTGTGTGCCGCGAGGGAGCGATATCGCCGCCATGATCGCTTGGGCCACCCCTTTCGGGCGCATGAAGTTCGAGTGTCGAGTGAAGCCCCACGACGTCCACTGGTTGAGTACGTCGACGGTGACGTCGGGGTCCCAGTCCATGCCCATCCCGGTCAGCGTGGGCCCAGGGCGGACCACAGAGGCCCGAACCCCGGTCCCTTCGAGCTCCATCTGGAGGACCCGGACGTACCCTTCCAGCCCCCACTTCGAGGCGACGTACGCGGCCATGGCCGGGCGCGGACGCTCGACCACGTCGGAAGTCACGAAGACGATGTCGCCGCGACGACGCTCGGTCATCGGTCCCCCGAAGGCCCAGACCAGCCGATGGGTGCCGAGCATGTTGACCCTGAGGACGGCGTCGAACGCGTCCGGGTCGGTGGCGAGGACGGAACCTGGCCGGTTCAGCGCGGCATTGGAGATCAAGATCTCGATGTCGTCGAAGGCTCCGATGGCCGCTTTGGCGAACTGCTCCACCGAGTCACCGTCGCTCAGGTCGAGATGGAACGCCGCTGCCTCGCCTCCTTCGGCACGGATACCCGAGGCCAGCTCCTCGCACTGCTCGACGCGCCTGGCTCCCAGCACCACGGGGTGACCGGCACTGGCCAGGGCAGTGGCTACGGCGGCGCCGATGCCCGACGACGCTCCGGTGACTACAGCCGGCCTTCGCTCCGGGTGGGCAGGGAACCGAGGCATATCAGCGAGCCCGCCGGACAGTAGCCCCGGTAATACCGGTCATATCGGCAACTTCGCTGCACCGTGATGTATGCCGTGTCATCGAGTCTCCACCGTGGTGGGTAGACCGGCCAAGCCCCGCACGTTGATGGAGTGGACCCGTTCGATCCCGCTCGGATCGACGTCGTAGGACGCCACTCTGCTCGCCAGCTCGCCCAAGGCGACGCGGGCCTCCATACGGGCGAGCGCCGCTCCCATGCAGAAGTGCCGGCCGCTCCCGAAGCTGACCAGCTTGCTGGTGTCCCGGTCGAGGTCGTAGCGGTCGGCGTTGGGGAACACATCTTCGTCCCGGTTGGCCGACCCGATGAGCAGCAGCATCTTTGACCCCGGGTCGATGGAGACACCGTGGAGCTCGAGCGGGGCACGCGTGACCCGGACCAACATCTGGGTCGACGTATCGAACCGCAAGGTCTCTTCGATCCAGTCGGGGATCCGACTCGGGTCGGTGAACGGTTTGGCCCGCTCGTCCTGGTTACGCCACGCCCAGTACCAAGCGTTGCCGAGCAGCTTCGTGGTGGTCTCGTTGCCAGCCACCACCAAGAGAAACAGAAAGGCAATGATCTCCTCGTCGGTGAGCCGGTCCCCGTCGATCTCAGCGTCGAGCAGGGCAGAGGTGAGGTCGTCCCGCCGAGCAGCACGCGGCGGTCGTCGACCATGTCCTGGTAGTAGCCGACCAGGGTCAGCGCCGAGTCCAAGCCGACCTGGGGAACGTCGAAGACGCCTTCTTCACGGTGAACAACCAGGTCGGCCAGGCGCCGGATCTCGGCCCGGTCGACACGGGGGACGCCGATCAGCTCGGAGATGACGTCCATGGGGACCTTGCCGGCGAAGTCACGGATGAAGTCGAACGACCCCCGCTCGAGCGCAGGCTCCAGGTGTTCCAGGGTGATCTCCCGGATCCGCTCCTCCATCGCCGCCACCTTGGTCGGGGTGAACCCCTTGCCCACGAGCGACCGCATGCGGGTGTGCCGAGGCGGGTCCATGGCCAAGAACGACATGTAGGTGTGGGCGTCCGGCCCGAACGCCGACGGGTCGAGCGAGACGCCGTTGGCGTTGGAGAAAGTGTCGACGTCACGGAAGGAGGCCAGCACGTCGTGGTGGCGAGAGATCGCCCAGAACTCGAAGTCTTCGTTCCAGTACACCGGGGCCTCGGCCCGCAGCCGTGCGTACGTCGGGTACGGATCCTCGTGGATGGCGTAGGCGTACGGGCTGTAGACGACGGGGTCGTCGACACGGGTGGTGGTCATGAGCGCGCTCCTGCGACGATCTTCTTCGGGTGTCTCGACTCGGCTCCTCTGGACATCGGTTCCTCTGGAACGGTTTTTCCGGACAGCAGCCGTGCCGCCGTTGCTACGAAGTCGGGTACCTCGGTGAAGGCCATGTGGCCCATGCCCGCAGCCAGTAGGGCGCCGAAGTAGGTGGTCTCCAGCACCTGGACGACGACCGGGTCGGTGTCCTTGCCCATGGCTGCGGCCAGTCGCCGGTGGATCTCCGCGCCGATCCGGTCACGAAGGTGCTTCACGTCGGGGCTCTGGCTCAGGAGCGCCGGGGTGCACGCCGCTACCAGCGCCGGGCTCTCGGTGGTGGACTGACCCAGCTCCCGCACGGTCTCGGCCAAGCGGGCCCACGGCGGGGTGCTTCGATCAGCACTCGGTCGAACAGGAGGCAACGAGTGGATACGCCGCCAGAGAACCTCGGCTAAGAGGTGCTCCTTCGAGCTGAAGTAGGTGTAAGCGGTGGCAGGAGCCACGCCGGCTCGCCGGGCCACGTTGCGAATCGACAACCCTGCAGAACCTTCTTCTTCCACCTCGATGATGGCGGCGTCGACGAGCTGTTGGACGACCTCGGCCTGTCGTGGGGTGAGCCGTCGGCGGGTGGCCTCTTCGGCCACCGGGTCCTCGGTGCTCACTGCCGTGTCCCCGCCGTTGCTCCCGGTCATGTGGCCATACTATGGTCCCGGTGGACGACAGTCCAGACGGTTGTCCAGCTGAAATTGCTCAGCGGAATTGCTCAGCGGAATTGCTCAGCGGAATTGCTCGCTGCAGCGGAATTGCTCAGCGGAAATTATCCAGCAGAGAGATCATGATGGGGGAGCGGGTGTGGCCATGACCGAGGAAGCCAGATGACCGAGATGAGGGAGGAGCAGCGACCGGTGGTCGGCGTGATCGGCCTCGGTGACATCGGGTCCGGAGTCGCCGCCAGCGTGCTCCGTCACGGGCTTCCCCTCGTGGTGTGCGATGTCAGGGTCGAGGCGACCGACCCGTATGTGGACGAGGCGGCAGCGACGGTGGCGACGTCGCCGGCCGACCTGGCGGCGCAGTCCGACGTGGTAGTGGTTGCAGTGGTGAACGACGCACAGGTACGCACCGTGCTGTCCGGGACGGCAGACGGTTCAGCCGGGGACAGCACAGCCGGGGTGCTGGCTTCGGCCCGGCCCGATGCCACCGTCATCATCGTGAGCACGGTGTCGGCAGCGACGGTGCAGGCGATGGGGGACGAGGCTCGGGCGGCAGGCGTGGGCCTGGTCGACTGCGGTGTCAGCGGTGGTCCCAGTGCCGCAGCGTCCGGCGAGCTGGTGTGCATGGTGGGTGGTGACACTGAGACCATCGACGGTGTCCGTCCTGTTCTCGATGCCATCGGGTCGCTCGTGGTCCGGATGGGGCCGCTCGGCTCGGGGCTGCTGGCCAAGCTGGCCCGCAACGTCGTGCAGTACGGGTCGTGGCTCGCCGCCTATGAAGCCCAGGTTCTGGCGGAGGCGTCCGGGGTCGAGCTGGCCAAGCTGGCCCAGGTGATCAAGGCCAGCGACGCTCGGATCGGTGGGGCGACCACCCTCATGTTCCGCCCGACGGTGGCGCCGTTCAACCAGAGCGATGACGCCGGCCTGATCTCGGCCATGCGCTCAGCCGCCGCCCTGGCCCACAAGGATCTCCGCGCCGCACTGGAAGCGGCGGGCACCGCCGGTGTGGACATGCCCCTGACCGCCTTGACCGATGAGCACTGCGACCAGATCTTCGGAGTTGGCCGATGAGCGCGCCGTCTACGTTCTCCGGCGAAGAGCGCATGCTCATCGATGGCCAGCTCCGGACGGCGCGCTCCGGCAACACGTTCGAGACGATCAACCCCGCTACCGAGGAGGTCGTGGGCGTTGTGGCGGACGGTGGTGACGCCGACCTCGACGACGCACTGGATGCAGCCCGACGGGCGTTCGACGAGACCGGCTGGTCCACCGATGTCGCGCTCCGGGTGCGATGCCTCCGCCAGCTCCACGACGCGTTCGTCAGCCACGCCGACGAGATCCGGGCGTTGACCGTGGCCGAGACCGGTTCGCCGGTGTCCCTCACCCACTCCGCCCAGCTCGATGATCCGGTGCGGTCGCTGTCGTACGTGGCGGACTTGGCCGAAGGGTACGAGTGGGAGATCGACTTGGGCCGAGCCGAGCCGCTCGGCATCCCGTCGCACCGCTGGGTGCGGCGAGAGGCGACCGGTGTGGTGGGGGCGATCACCCCGTGGAACGTTCCTCATCAGATCAACCTGGCCAAGCTGGGCCCGGCGCTGGCCGCAGGGAACACGGTGGTGCTGAAGCCCGCCCCCGACACGCCGTGGTGCGCCACGGTGATGGGACGGCTCATCGCCGAGGAGACGGATATCCCTGCCGGCGTGGTCAACATCGTCCCTTCCTCCGATCACGCCATCGGCGCTCGTCTGGCCACCGATACCCGAGTGGACCAGGTCAGCTTCACCGGGTCGACCACCACCGGTCGCTCGGTCATGGCCGGCGCCGCCAACTCGCTCAAGAAGGTCTTCCTGGAGCTGGGAGGGAAGTCGGCGTTCGTGGTCCTGGAGGACGCTGATCTCCGGGGCGCCTGCACGGTAGCGGCGTTCACGGTCTGTACTCACGCCGGCCAGGGCTGCGCCATCACCACCCGGCTGGTGGTGCCCCGCCAGCACTTTGACGACGCTGTATCCGCGACCGCCGCTGTGCTCCAGAAGCTTCCGGCCGCAGACCCAACTGACCCCGGAACGATCTGTGGCCCCGTGGTCAGCGCCCGTCAACGTGATCGGGTCGAGGGGTACATTCGTCTGGCGACGGAGGAAGGCGGCACCATCATCACCGGTGGGGGCCGGCCGGCCGGCCAAGAGAAGGGGTTCTTCATCGAGCCGACCCTGATTGTCGGGGTCGAGAACGGAGCGCGCGTGGCACAAGAAGAGATCTTCGGCCCGGTGCTGGTGGTCATTCCGCACGACGGCGACGACGATGCCGTGGCGTTGGCCAACGACTCGGCGTATGGGCTTTCTGGTTCGGTGTGGGGGGAACGGGAGAGGGCCGTTGCTGTGGCCAACCGGATCCGCACCGGCACCATCGGGGTCAACGGGGGTCTGTGGTACAGCCCGGACGTTCCCTTCGGTGGGTATAAGCAGTCGGGCGTCGGACGGGAGTCCGGGGTCGCCGGCTTCGAGGAGTACCTCGAGACCAAGTCGCTGGCGGAGCCGGCATGAGCGCCACCCCACACGACCCGGACTCGTCTCGGGCCAAAGGCATGGCCAAGATGCAGGAGGTCTACGGCTTCACCGTCGATCCCGACAATGTGCCCGGAGACTATGTGGCGTTCACCGTCGATCATCTCTTCGGCGAGGTGTGGACCAGGTCACAGCTCGACATCAGGGATCGCCGCCTTATGACCATCGGCGTGCTCGCCGCCCTGGGCCAATCGCAGCTGGTCGAGATCCAGTTCCAGAGCGCCCTCGACCGTGAGGAGCTGACCGAGGAACAGGTCAGGGAGGCTGTGGTCCACCTCACCCACTACATCGGCTGGCCCCTGTCCACCGGTGTCAACGAGGTCGCCGAGCGGGTCATCGCCCGCCGTCACAAGTCGGAGCAGTCGTGAACGAGCTACAGGTGAACGAGCTACAGGTGAACGAGCTACAGGTGAACGAGCTACAGGTGAACGAGCTACAGGTGAACGAGCTACAGGTGAACGAGCTACAGGTGAAGAGCAAGGTGAACGAGCTGATCAGTACCGCAGACTGCCCGTGGGCGTCCTCGAAGAAGGTGTCCTGATGAGCGGCAGCAACGGTAGCGAAGGCGACGACGTGACCACGGGCATGGTTCGGTACGACTTCACGGGGAAGGTGGCCATCGTCACCGGCTCCGGCGGCGGGATCGGCGAGGCCTACGGCCAGGCCCTGGCAGATGCCGGTGCGTCCGTGCTGATCGCCGACATCGACGAGGAGCGGGCCGCTGCGGTGGCGAAGCGCATCCGGGACGGTGGTGGTGTGGCCGAGGCGACGCGCGTCGATGTAGCGTCCCCTGACTCGGCTGTCGCCATGGCCGCCACCGCCGAGGAGCGCTTCGGTGGGATCGACTACCTCGTCAACAACGCCGCCATCTTCGGCGGCATGCAGCTCGACCTGTTGCTCACCGTGGACTGGGAGTACCTGACCCGGTTCCTGGCGGTGAACATGATCGGCGCTCTCAACTGCACCCGCGCCTGCTACCGGTCGATGAAGAAGCGTGGCGGGGGAGCGATCGTCAACCAGTCGTCCACCGCTGCCTACATGTACGCCGGCTTCTACGGGCTGGCCAAGGCCGGCGTGAACTCCATCACCCAACAGCTGGCCCACGAGCTCGGGGGGATGAACATCCGGGTGAACGCCATCGCCCCCGGACCGATCGACACCGAGGCATCCCGGACCGTCGTGCCCGAAGAGTTCATGAAGCCGATCCTCGCCTCACTAGCCCTGAAACGCCAAGGTCAACCGTCGGACCTGGTGGGCATGTGCCTCTTCCTCCTGGCCGACGACGCGTCGTGGATCACCGGCCACGTCTTCAATGTCGACGCCGGCCAGGTGGTGCGCCCCTGACAAGGGTCGACACGTTGGGCTTCTGGACGGACAGCGCCCTGCGCAAGGCTGGCAACCCGGTCAACCTCGTCGAGATTGCCGCCGAAGAGGCGCCGGGCCTGCTGCGACGTCAAGGCCCGTCCCTGTGGCGAGAGATTGCCGCTGAGGGCGTTGTCCTGCTCGGCGCGAGTTTGACCGAGCTGACAGCAGCAGCCTGACGGGCCTGATGGTCAGCATCGCCGAGACCGTGATCGGTTCCCTCGGTTGAGAGGCCTCGTAAGCAGATGACGGCCTACGCTTGATACACCCCTTTGGCATCATGGGTCTATGGCTCTGGCGGGCACGCTCAACGAGGAGAAACACAGCGGGCAACAGACAGAGGACATCGGCTCTGGCACTGCTGAGCTCGACGCCACGTCGGTCATGAACGCCATCGCAACGCTCCAGGCCTTTGTGTCCTCACTGGAACCCGGTCGTTTCAGCGGTGACGACGCAGCTCATCTGGTGGAGCGGTTCTCGGTGGGTGAGCGCCTGTGTGCGGCCGGTAAGGCGTTGTGTGCCAGGCGAGTAGCCGAGACGAACCTCCACCAGCACGAAGGCCACCGCACAGCCGCCCAGTGGCTGGCCGAGGTGACCGGTGAGTCCATGGGATCGGCCCTCGGTACGTTGGAGTTGGCCGGCCAAATGGAGGCCCATCCTGGTGTTGCAGACGCTGTACGCGCCGGCACTCTCGCTCCTAGTCGGGCCCGCCAGGTGGCCGACGTGTTGGATGTAGATCCGGGCAGCGAAGCGGAGCTGCTCAAATCGGCCCGGAGCGAGACCCTCCGCCAGCTGCGGGATCGATGTGCACGGGCCAAGGCCGCCGCCAGATCACACGAGGATGAGCTGGCTGCTTACGAACGCATCCGGTCGTCTCGGTATCTGCGCCATCACATCGAGCGGGACGGCGCCTTCTGTCTGGAGGCTCGGCTCACCCCCGATGCTGGAGCCGCTGTGCTCGCTGCCGTCGACGCCATGCGCACCACGATCTTCCACGAGGCCAGACGGAACGGTGCCAGAGAGCAGTCCGAGGCCTACGGCGCTGATGCGCTCGTGGCTCTTGTCACCGGCACGGGGTGTCCGGGACGTTCGCAGCGCCGCACGAAGACCCCTCGACCTGACAGTGACAATCCTGCACACGACGACATTGGTACCGGAGGTGACGAGTCTGTTTCCATCTCTGCTCCTCGTGCCACGATCCACCTGCGGGTCGATCTCGCAGCGTTACGGCGAGGATGCATTCAGGCTGGCGAGTGCTGCGAGATCCCCGGTGTTGGCCCCGTACCCGTTGACGTGGCCAGATCCCTTATGGGCGACGCCATCTTGAAGTTGGTGGTTACCAAAGGAGCCGACATCGCAACCGTGTGCCACTTGGGACGTGCCATCCCTGCTCATATTCGCACCGCGCTCGTCGAGCGAGACGAGACGTGCGTGGTGCCGGGATGCGACGTTCGACACAACTTAGAGATTGATCACCGCATCATTCCGTTTGCCGAAGGGGGTGAAACGGCTCTGTGGAACCTTGCTCGCCTTTGTCGTCACCATCACTACCTGCGCACACACAGAGGGTTCGAGCTACGAGGGGAACCGGGGGCCTGGGAGTGGGTCGGACCAGAACGATGGCCGATACCCGGCAAGCGGGCGAGAGGCGAACAGGCAGAAAGATCGGGATTAGGCCTACCAGGTACTGACAACCGTTATCTGCCCGACCCCGACCCCGACTCCGACCCCGACTCCGACCCCGACTCCGACCCCGACCCCGACCCCGACCCCGACTCCGACCCCGACCCCGACCCCGACTCCGACCCCGACGACCGATGTGACGAGGGCCAGCTCTTTTAGGGTTTTCCTGACCGCTCATGGTTCGATCGCGGGCAAAGCAGTGTGAGTCGGGCGGCGTAGTTGGCCTCTACTGCTCCGGGACGGCACCGGGGCTCGCCCCATCGACCATCGCCTCGAGTGCCGGTGCCAACGCTGCTGGATCCAACCGCTTGGCCACCGCATCCTCCTTGGATCAGGAGTTGTCGCGGTCACTACTTGAGGCCAAGGATGTGTTTATGCCGAAGACGCGCACGACGCGCACGACGCGCACGACGCGCACGATCGACGAGCAGGTGCTGATCGCGGTGAAGGTCAGCGCTGCTCGGACCGGGAAGGGCGATAGCGAAGTGATCGAAGAGGCGCTCCGACGTGATCGAAGAGGCGCTCCGACGTGATCGAAGAGGCGCTCCGACGTGATCGAAGAGGCGCTCCGACGTGATCTCGGTCTGGACCTGCTGGAGTGTCTGTGAGCGAAGAACGATCTCAGCGAGGACGAGGCGACGGCTCTGGCTGTCGAAGCGCAACACGTGACACCGTCCGGCAGGCCGTAGGCCGGACACCGAGATACGGGGGTTCTCGACCTGACGCTTCTTCCGCGTCTCACACGGGTGCGACAGATCGTGGAGCGCGATCAGTGATCAGCGCTCGTTGGGATCAGTCTTCGTCGGTGGAGGAGTCGTCGTCGACGAACGAGTCTTCGGCGGTGAGCGCCGCTGTGCGTCTCATGAGGCGGGACTTGCGGTTCGCCGCCTGGTTCTTATGGATGACACCCTTGGCCGCGGCCTTATCGATCCGCTTGATGGCCAGGCGTACCGCCTCGTCACTGTCCTCCACACCGGTCTCGACAGCGACGACCGCCCCTTTGGTCCGGGTGCGCAGCTCGGAACGAACCGCCTTGTTTCGGATGCGGAGCTTCTCGTTCTGTCGGTTGCGCTTGATCTGGCTGCGGATGTTTGCCACGACTCGTCCTCGTTGTTGTGATGGGGCTATGTACTGGAGTGCTGAAGGTTGTGCTCGGAGAACCGAACCTGCCGCTGCCCGAAGGAGCGGTGCGAGACCTTCGAAAGATCGCCGCCGGAGCGCCCTGCCAGAGGGCCTCCGACCAAGACAGTGCAGGTTAGCAGCCTGGCGGGCACCAGGTACGCTGGCCAGTCCGTGCTCCCTGTCGACCGCATCCGCAACTTCTCCATCATCAGCCACGTCGACCACGGCAAGTCGACGCTGTCCGACCGCATCCTGGAGCTGACCGGCGCCGTCGACCCCCGGCTGATGCGGGAGCAGTACCTCGACTCGATGGATATCGAGCGGGAGCGGGGCATCACCATCAAGGCGCAGAACGTGCGGGTCAGCTGGAAGGACCACACCCTCCATCTCATCGACACCCCTGGCCACGTCGACTTCGGGTACGAGGTCAGCCGGTCACTGGCCGCCTGCGAGGGAGCGGTGCTCTTGGTCGACGCATCCCAGGGGATCCAGGCCCAGACGCTGGCCAACTGCTATCAGGCGGTCGATCACAACCTCGAGATCGTGCCCGTGCTCAACAAGATCGATCTTCCTGCTGCGGACCCGGAGCGGTGTGCAGCTGAGATCGAGCAGGTGCTCGGCCTGGACGCATCCCAGATCCTCCACATCTCGGCCAAGACCGGCGAGGGGGTCGAGGCGCTGCTCGACGCTCTTGTAGACCGCATCCCGCCCCCGACCGGTGATGTGGAGGCGCCGCTCCAGGCGCTCATCTTCGACTCCGCCTACGACCAGTACCGAGGTGTGGTCAGCTCCATTCGGGTCGTGGAGGGCATGTTGCCCGCAACGGCCAAGCTCCGGTTCATGCACGCAGGAGCCAACCATGAGATCGAGGAGATCGGTGTGCGTACCCCGATCACCGTCCCCGTCGACGAGCTCGGACCCGGTGAGGTCGGCTACCTCATCGCTGGGATCAAGGACGTAGGCGGGGCCCGGTCCGGTGAGACCGTCACCACCGCCGCCCACCCGGCCACCGAGCCCCTGGCCGGCTACCGCGATCCGAAGCCGATGGTGTTCTGCGGGCTGTTCCCCATCGATGGCGACGAGCTCCCCGACCTGCGGGACGCGCTGGAGAAGCTCCGGTTGAACGACGCCAGCTTCACCTACGAGCCCGAGTCGTCCCGGGCGCTGGGGTTCGGGTTCCGGTGCGGGTTTCTGGGCCTGTTGCACATGGAGATCGTCCGGGAGCGGTTGGAGCGCGAGTTCGATCTCTCGCTCATCGCCACCGCCCCATCGGTGGCCTATCAGGCGTACCTGGCCGACGGTACGAAGGTGGACGTGGACAATCCCAGCGAGCTCCCCGACCCCACTCACCTCGACCACGTGGACGAGCCCATGTTGCGGGCCACCATCCTCACCCCGTCGGAGTACACCGGAACGGTCATGGAGCTGGCCCAGAGTCGGCGAGCGGAGATGGTGCGGATGGAGTACCTCTCACCTGAGCGGGTGGAGTTCGTCTACACCATCCCTCTGGCCGAGGTGGTGGTGAACTTCTTCGACCAGTTGAAGAGCCGGACCAAGGGATATGCCTCCCTCGACTACGAGCCGGACGGCTACGCCACCGCCGACCTGGTCAAGGTGGACTTGTTGATCAACCACGTGCCGGTGGATGCGTTCTCCACCATCGTGCACAAGAGCCAGGCCGACTTCTACGGTCGGCGGATGACCGAGAAGCTCCGGGAGCTGATCCCCCGACAGATGTTCGATGTGCCGATCCAGGCAGCCATCGGGGGCCGGGTTCTGGCCAGGGAGACAGTGAAGGCCCGGCGTAAGGACGTGCTGGCCAAGTGTTACGGCGGTGACATCAGCCGGAAGCGCAAGCTCCTCGAGAAGCAGAAAGAGGGCAAGAAGAAGATGAAGAACATCGGCCGGGTGGAGGTCCCTCAGGAGGCGTTCGTCTCCGCGCTGCGCCTCGACGACTGATTTGATCGGGAGGGCCCAGTATGCCGACGCTTTACTCGGCTTACTCGGCTTACTCGGCTTACTCGGCTTACTCGGCTTACTCGGCTTACTCGGCTTACTCGGCTTACTCGGCTTACTCGGCTTACTCGGCTTACTCGGCTTACTCGGCTTACTCGGCTTACTCGGCTTACTCGGCTTACTCGGCTTACTCGGCTTACTCGGCTTACTCGGCTTACTCGGCTTACTCGGCTTACTCGGCTTACTCGGCTTACTCGGCTTACTCGGCTTACTCGGCTTACTCGGCTTACTCGGCTTACTCGGCTTACTCGGCCGAGCCGTCGTGGGGCGGTTCTTCTCGGTTCATGAGCCACGGGCGAATGACCGCCACGGTCTTCTCCGGGTGGTCGGGGTCGAACTGGAGCTCGATGGGGTTGTCCGGACCGGACGGGTCACCAGCAGCTTCGAGCACAATGGCGGGCTCCTCCCGCTGCTTCCCGAGTGCTTCCTGGAGCCCGAAGGCGACACCGGTCATCATGGCGCCGACCGCCGACCTCCGCCGCCACCGGTCGAACCGCAGCGAATCCTCGCTGCCCTCGTCTACGGCGTTCTTCGCGACCTGTTCGTCGTAGGCGGCGAGTAGGTCGTCATCGGCGGGCAGGTCGTCACCGGCGAGTAGGTCGTCATCGGCGGGCAGGTCGTCACCGGCGAGTAGGTCATTATCGGCGGGCAGGTCGTCACCGGCGAGTAGGTCATTATCGGCGGGCAGGTCGTCACCGGCGAGTAGGTCATTATCGGCGGGCGGGTCGTCACTGGCAGACAAGTCGTCACCGGCAGCATCCTCACCACCGTCAACGCCCTCTTCATCGTCCACATGGCCACGGTAGTGCTGTTCTTCCCTCGGACCGTCCACCGAGCCGCCCCATGGGAGCTACCTCCATACCGTCTCGACCCTGGCCGGTCACCTCGACGACCCGACCTGATAGTCCTCGTCTCGGTAGGCGATCCTGATCCTTCGGTGAGCAGATGGACCAGAGGAGCAGACGAGCGCACGGAAGGACCCATCGTCGGCATAGGATCAGTTTCGTGCTCGACCGCTTTCATCCACCGGTAGAGGAGTACCTGGAAGCCATCTTCTCCCTGTTGGAAGAGGGTGTTCCTGTGATCCAGGCTCGGTTGGCCGAGCGCCTGGACAAGGCCGCTCCCTCGGTGTCGGAGATGCTCGACCGACTGGAGGCGGACGGTCTCATCACGCGGAGCAGCCGTCAGATCGCTCTCACCCCCGCCGGTTCGGCCCTGGCCGAAGGCGTGGTGCGCAAGCATCGGTTGGCGGAGCGGCTGTTGGTCGACATCATCGGCCTCGACTGGGACAAAGCCCACCTGGAGGCAGGGCGGTGGGAGCACGTCATCTCGAACGAGGTCGAGGAGCGGCTGATCGTGCTGCTCGGCAACCCTGCCACCTGCCCGCACGGGAACCCGATCCCCGGTGCCACCGGCAACGCCGGTATGGGTCGCCGGCAGCGCTCCCTGGCCAAGGCCGAGCCCGGCGATGAGGTGCGTCTCGAGCGGATCACCGAGAGTGTGGAGCACGACGCAGCCTCGCTGACCTACCTGGGCGACCATGGGTTGACCCCCGGCGCCACGGCAACGATCCAGGCCAAGGCACCCGACGGGACGTTGACCCTGGTCGTCGGGGACTCGACCGTGGCGGTAGGGCCGGCCATGACGGAGCAGCTGTTCATCGCATCTGTGTAACTACCGGGTGGTTGGTAACTGCCGGGTGGCTGCCGGCGTGTGGCGGTCAGGATGGGCCAGCACTCGGTAGAGTGGAGTGCTAACCCAGGATCGATACCCACTGCCCTTCTCATGGTGCCCACTGACGACTCACAGCTCGACGACCTCGATATCGCCGCCTCGCTCGACGTCCGGAAAGCGGCCATCCTCACCGCCGTGGTCACCGAGTACATCGGGACCGCACAGCCGGTCGGGTCGCAGCACGTCGCCGAGATGTCCGAGGTGGGCGTGTCCTCGGCCACGGTGCGAGCCGAGATGGCAGCGCTGGAGCGGGACGGCTACCTGACCCAGCCTCACACCAGCGCCGGGCGGATCCCCACCGACAAGGGCTACCGCTTCTTCGTCGACCACCTGGGCGGTCCCGGGCCGCTCGAGCCGACGCAGCGTCAGCAGGTGCGGCAGTTCTTCGACCATGCCCACGGCGAGATCGAGCAGATGCTGGAACGCACGTCGGGTCTGCTCTCCGATCTGACCGACTGTGCGGCGATGGTGGTGGGACCGTCCCACGAGGCGGTGGCGGTCCGCTCGGTCCAGCTGGTGGGGCTCGGACCTCGCCACGCCTTGTTGGTGGTGGTGTTGGCCGACGGTGCCGTCCAGAAGCATTCGATCGAGCTCGGCGAGGACACGTCGGACGAACGGTTGAGCGAAGCGAGCCGGTGTCTGGCTGCCCACATCCACGGCCAGTCTCTCGGACAGGTTGCGGCGCAGGCACCGCCCACCGGAGACCGTGCCACCGATGCGGTGGTGTCGGCCGGGTTGACGGCGCTACTGGCCCTCCAGTTGGTGGACTCGGCGGACCAGCTCTTCGTCGGGGGACCATCCCGGTTGGCGGGGGCGTTCGACGCTGTCGAGACCGTGCGCTCGGTCTTGACGATCTTGGAACAGCAGCTGGTGGTGGTTTCCTTGTTGCGCGACGTTCTTGACCGTGGTTTCTCCGTGGCCATCGGTACTGAGCATGGGTTCGAGCCGCTGGCTTCGTGCGCCATCGTGGTGATGCCGGTGTCGGTGGGCGGGGAGAAGGCCGGGACCATCGGCCTACTCGGACCGACACGGATGAACTACCCGCAAGCGTTGGCTGCAGCCCAGATGGTCGGTGACCGTCTGGGCGAGC